>JAWKVC010000029.1:0-2439 GCA_041398245.1 Hyphomonadaceae bacterium | reverse complement strand
TGCCGGCCCCGGTGACTGGATTGGCCAGCCCCGCGGCGTCGCCGGCGAGTAGAACGGGGCGCCCGCCAATTGCGGCGACCGGGTCCAGTATGCCGCCTGCAGGGATAGCGCCTCCCGTGATCGCGAGAACCTCCGCGCCAATTCGAGCTTCGTCCAAAAGCTTGCTGCGAAGCCGCTCAAGCAGGGGCTTCAACCGCGTGCGAAAGGCGGCGTCGACGCCGACGCCGACATGGGCCGTGTCCCGCTTGGGGAACAGCCAGCCATAGCCCCCAGGAATGTCTGCGCTCAGGAAGATGTCGGTGGCGTCGTGCGGCGCTCGTAGCGGAACGGTGATCTGGCGGGTTTCTATCAACGCCGCATTGGTTCGGCCTGCTGCCGCGCCAATGAGGGATCGCGGGCCGTCCGCAGCGATGATCACGGCTGCGAAAATCTCGCGCCCGTCGCTCAGGCCAATCATGCCGTCCCGGCGGATGCACGTTACGCGCTGGCCGAGAATGACGCCGGCGCCCGCATCCTGCGCTTGCGCCACAAGGTCTGAATCGAACCGTGTGCGCGAAATGATGTGCCCGGGAAAGCATGGCTGCACATGCTTCGGGCGCGCCTCGACGTAGGTGTGCATCGCCGCGATTGGCTGCGCGATGGCTGGCCCTAGCGGCGCGTGGTGTGCAAACAGCGCGGGCACAAGTTCCGCGCACTGCACTGGTTCTCCCGCCCGCTGTTTGCGATCGATCGCGACCACACTCAATCCGCTTTGAGCGGCGGCCTTCGCCGCCGCCGCCCCGGCTGGGCCGAGACCGACAATGGCGATGTCGCAATTCACGCTGCGCATGGCGCGCGCGTCCGCTGCGGCGCATCCCCGAGCTTGATCGAACAGCAGGAATGCGCCTGCTCGTGGGCGCGTCCGGCCATGGTGGCGACTGCGACGGCGCCATCCGCTGGAAAGGCGACCCCATCCAGCCCGGCCATGACTGCATAGGCGTCGGTGATGCGTTTGTGCATGCCTGGGGGCCGTGCGCAGCCCAACAATACGGGTTTTTGGGGCAGGCGCTGGCGCGCTTCCATGAACATGGCGCCGATCTCGTGTGCGTCCGGCGTCTGGAACGTGCCCGGCTTTGCGTAGAAGGGCATGATCACGACGAGCACCAGCGAATGCACGTCATGGCGCGAGACGATATCGAAGGCGTTCGCTTCGCCGAGCATGCGCCCGTAGTGCAGGCCAAGGACGATGTGGGGCACGATCTCCATCTTGGTCGCCGTCAGCGCCGCCAGCGTCGCCTCGAAATCGGCGACAGGCCGGTCAAGGTGGTAAACTTCGCGGATGGTCTCCTCCGCCCCGATGACATCCATCATGGCGGTGTCGATGCCGGCCGCTTCCATACGCCTTGCGGCCGGTTCGTCCAGAAGCGCGGTATGGATTGCGATCCTCAGGGCCGGATGGTCGCGCTTGAGTTTCTCGATGGTCGGCAGGTAGCGCTCATAGCGGATTTCGTTGCGTTTGCTTGACCCGCCCGAGAGCAGAAAGCCCTTCAAATCCTGCAGCAAGATGAGATCGCGAACCTTGCGGTCGAGCATCTCGGGGTCTGTGGCCGGGATCATCGGCTCGAGGATTTTCTTTTGGCAGTGGTCGCAATTGAGTCCGCACGCGCCGGCGGTGATCGAAAACGCCGGAAAGCTATTCTTCGAACAACCGGACAATTCGTCGGACTGGTATTCGCGAAAGGTCGGGCTGGAAAAGCGGATCGGGCGCGGCGGTTGCAGGCGCGCGCGCTGCTCAAGCGCGGCCACCAGGCTGGCGTCGAACGCCGCATCTTGCAGCGCTTCGATCGTTTGGAGCTCATCAATCCAAGCCATAGTCGCTCCGTGGAGAAATCATCCTGCTTCGCCTAAGCCGCAATCGAAGCGGCGGCGGCGAGCTTCTTCACTTCATCGCGCACGTGGCCGGGGTTTGCCGGGTCCGCCAGCGTGCTGGTCCAAAAGGGTTGCCGCTCGTCGTCATCGACAAGGTCACATGTCATGGGCATCAAAATGTCTATCGCTGACTGCGGCAACCCCGCCGGGATTTCAAATCCCGCAAGTCGCGCCCACAGGCCCGCCCACGCCCGCGCCGTGGTCCAGGGATTGTAGCCGCCTCCGCCGAGCACGACCTGTAGGGGCGCGAACGTGCACGCCTGCATGACGGCCTCCCAGAAGGCCTGGTTCGATAACGCCATCGACGACAGCGGATCGCCCTGCAGACAATCTGCGCCAGCGGTGATGACAATCGCCTCCGGGCGCACGCGGCTGGCGATCGCCAGAATTGGTTCGTGCATCAGAAAACGCAGTTCCGAATCGCAGAAACCGCGCGGAACCGGGAAATTGCGCACGTTGGGCGCTTGCGGCTGGTTCAGCCTGCCGGAATAGGGCCAGCGGCCATCTTCATGGACCGAGATGAGAACAACG
>JAWKVC010000028.1:0-1850 GCA_041398245.1 Hyphomonadaceae bacterium | reverse complement strand
CTGCGCAACGGTCAGGAAAGTACGTGAATGTCCGACGAACCCACTTGGCACTCGACCACCATTCTCGCCGTGAAGAAGGGCGCAAAGCTCGTCGTCATGGGGGATGGCCAAGTGTCGATGGGGCAGACGGTCATGAAGGGCAACGCCCGCAAGGTCCGGCGGATTGGCGAGAAGGGTGAGATTCTCGCAGGCTTCGCTGGCGCTACGGCCGACGCCTTCACGCTCTTCGAACGACTGGAGCAGAAGCTCGAACGGTTCCCCGGCAATCTTCAGCGCGCCGCCGTGGAACTGGCCAAGGACTGGCGCACTGACAAATACCTCCGGAACCTCGAAGCCCTCATCATTGTGGGCGATGCGACTTCGCTGCTCGTCATTACGGGCAGGGGGGACGTGCTGGAGCCGGAGCATCCTATCGCGGCCATTGGTTCAGGGGGCAACTACGCGCTGTCCGCCGCACGAGCGCTGTACGCGTACGAAGACAATGCCGAGACCATCGCCCGCAAGGCGATGGAGATCGCGGCGGACGTCTGCGTCTACACAAACAGCAACTTCGTGATGGAAACCCTGGATGTTTGACCGCACAGACATTCGCGCCGCCATTGAGGCGGGCGCGATCAGCGACGAGGCCGCCAAGCGCTTCGAAGCCTTCCTCAAGGCCCGCAATGATCCCGAGCGCATGCTCGATCCGGAAAACTTGCGCTTCCTGTCCAACTTCAATGACGTGTTCCTGACCATCGGCATTGTCGTGCTGATGACGGGGCTCGGCTTCCTCTCGGCCATCTCGGTCACCAACCTGCTGGGCCTGCCGGGCCCACAGAATCCCTCAACCCTCGCGGAGGTTCAGGCCTTCGCCGACAAGATCCGTCTGGCGATTATCGTCTCGCCGATCCCGGTCATCGCCGGAGCATGGCTGCTCGCGGAATACTTCTGCGGACGGCGGCGGTTGTTGCTTCCTTCAATGGCGCTCTCTGTCGCGATCGTCTGGGCGTCCGGCGTATTGGCGGCCGGCGCGGCGAGCTTCTTCATCGATCCCGTCGTCACCGCGGACCGTTTCGACAGAGACGTGTCGCCGTGGGAAATCCTGTCGGGCATCAGCTATGCCGGCTTTGCTGCGGCGACAGTTGCTGCGGGCGCGATCTTCTGGCGCTTCCGCCTGCCGTTCTCGCTGTTCCTGCTGGCGGGCGCCGTGGCGGGCCTGTTCTACACGGCCGTCGCGCAGATCGGCGGAATCGGACAGGTCGGCAGCGGCGCAGCGATGCTCGCGGTCGGTCTTGGCACGCTGGCGACAGCCATCATGTTCGACATGAGGGACCCGACGCGCTCGACGCGCAATTCGGATCACGCCTTCTGGCTGCATCTGGCGGCGGCGCCGCAGATCATCCTCGGCGTGCGCGGCCTTGTGCTGGGTTCGGGCTTCGCCCCGGCCAGCATGGCCGATGCGACCGTGATGCTTGCGGTGCTGGTGGCGTTCGCCTTCCTGTCGCTGGCGCTCAATCGCCGGGCGCTGATTGTCTCGGGCCTTGTCACCTTCGCGACCTCGCTGTGGGTGCTGGTGAACGAGCTGGGCGGCGGCGGCGTCAATACGCTGATGCTGACGGCGCTGATCATCGGCGGCGCGATCGTGCTGCTGGGCGGCGGCTGGCGCACCGCCCGCCGCGCCATTCTGCAGGTATTCCCGCAGGACGGGACGATCGGCCGTATCTTCCCGCCGGAACCGGCGTAGCGAAGGCAGACAGACCAACCTGTGGTGTCATTCCGGACGCGCGCGCAAGCGTGCGAGCCGAAACCCAGGGGCTTCAGGCGCCGGAGACGGGAGCCCCTGGGTTCCGGCGCTTCGCCCTTCGGGCTTC
>JAWKVC010000027.1:0-3378 GCA_041398245.1 Hyphomonadaceae bacterium | reverse complement strand
ATGCGTTGGCGGCGAACATACGCCATTCCGGAGCGATCTTTCTGGGCCGCTGGGCGCCCGAAGCGCTTGGCGACTATGTCACCGGGTCCAACCACGTGTTGCCTACGTCCGGCGCGGCGCGTTTTGCGTCCGGTCTGTCAGTACTCGACTTCATGAAGCGCACGTCAGTCCAACGCATTTCAGAGGCCGGGTTCAGGCATCTCGCTGAAGCTGCCGAGACTCTCGCCGCGTGCGAGGGTCTGCCAGCGCACGGTCTATCTGTCCGCATGCGCCGGGGCGGCGAGGCATGAGCGGCGGCGACGCCAGCCACGCGCGTATCGCGTCGATCGAAATCGACGAGAAAAGCCTTGCGCCAGCCGGGCCTGACGCGGACCACGAACGCAAGGTCGCGATCTTCGATCTATTGGAGGACAACCGCTTCAAAGTCGTCGGCCATGACGGCGGCCCGTATCACGTCGTGTTATCGCTGGCGGACAACCGGCTGGTCTTCGACATCACGGAGGCTGACGGAACCCCGGTCCGGAAGCTGCTGCTCTCGCTGACCGCGTTGCGGCGGGTGATCAAGGACTATTTCATGATCTGCGACAGCTATTATGACGCGATCCGCACCTCGACGCCTTCCCAGATCGAGGCCATCGATATGGGCCGCCGGGGGTTGCACAACGAAGGCTCGCAGGTGCTGACCGACCGGCTGGCCGACAAGGCCGAGGTCGATTTCGACACCGCCCGGCGGCTGTTCACCCTTGTCTGCGCCCTGCATGCAAGAAGCTGAGTCCCAAGGGAATCGACGAATCCTACGGAAACCGTGTATATGGGCGCCGCCAGGTCCGGCCGCCGCCGAAAAGGGAGTTTCATGGCGAAGGAAGAACTTATCGAGTTTGAAGGCACTATCGTGGAGCTTCTGCCCAACGCGACGTTCCGGGTGAAGCTTGCGAACGATCACGAGATCATTGCCCATACCGCCGGGAAGATGCGCAAGAACCGCATCCGCGTTCTCACCGGCGACAAGGTCCTGGTCGAGATGACCCCCTACGACCTGACCAAAGGGCGTATCACCTACCGGTTCAAGTGAGCGATCAGAACGCGCCGCCCAGGCTGGTGCTGGCCAGCGCCAGCCCGCGCCGCCTCGCTCTTCTGGAGCAGATCGGCGTCCAGCCCGACCAGATCGTCCCCGCTGAGATGGACGAGACCCCCCTGCGGGACGAGCGCCCGCGTCAGCTGGCCGTCCGGCTGGCTGTGGATAAGGGCAGGGCAGTCTCCGGCCGGTTTCCCGATGCTTACATCTTGTCCGCCGACACGGTCGTCGCTGTCGGGCGGCGCATGCTGCCGAAGGCGGAGACCGAAGCAGAAGCGCGGGCCTGCCTGGCGCGCTTGTCGGGTCGCAGTCACGATGTGCTGACCGCCATCGCCGTCCGCGCGCCGGATGGCCGGACAGCGCAGCGTCTTGTCGAGAGCCGCGTCACATTCAAGCGTCTGTCGCATGTAGAGGCGGAAGCCTACATCTCCAACGGCGAATGGGAGGGCAAGGCCGGCGGCTATGCTATCCAGGGCCGCGCCAGCGCCCTCATCTGCCATATCACCGGCTCATACTCCGCCATCGTCGGTCTGCCGCTGCACGAGACAGCGGCCGTGCTGGAGGGGCTGGGCTATCCGATCACCTCCCGCTGGAGCGCCTCGCCATGAAGGCGGTCCTCTGCATCGATGAGGCGGTGGGCGAACGCCGTCGCACGCTTCTGGATGCAGATGGCCGGCCATTCCGGCTTGCGATTGACCGCTGGAGCGAACGCGGGCGCCGTGCGCGGCTCGACGATGTGTGGTGGGGCCGCGTGAAAGCCCGCATGCCTGGTAATCGCGGCTGGTTCGTGGATCTGGGGCTGGAGCGCTACGGCATCGTCGAGCCCACGCGCGCCGCCATCGTAACCGAGGGCGCGATGCTGGCGTTTCGCGTCAAGTCCGAGGCATGGAGCGACAAGGGTCCGGCGCTGAGCCTTGCGGATATCTCCCCAACGATTGCCGCCCCGGACAAACCGCAACTTCACAAGGAGGCTGCGGAAGACGCCTTTCTCAAAGGTGCGGAGGTCATCGAAACCCGCACCGGCCTGCCGGCGCGTCGCGAGATTGACGCAGCAATCGCCGAGGCGACAACGCCGATCGCGCCGCTTCCGGGCGCTGGCGATATCTCGATCGAGATGACGCGCGGTCTTGCTGTTATCGATGTGGACGCCGGCGCAAGGCTTGGGTCGCAGGATGCCGCAGCGTTCGCCCTCGATCTCAATTTGGCGGCGGCGCTTGAAGCAGCCCGGCAGATTGGACTGCGCAACCTGGCTGGCTTGTTGGCAATCGACTTCGTCCGCATGGAGTCCCGGCGGGACCAGCGCACGGTCGCCGAAAGGTTCCGTCAGACCTTGGCGGAGCATCTTGGACGCGCCAGCGAAGTGCTGGAGCTGTCGCCGCTCGGCGTCTGCGAGGCGGCAATCGCCCGGCGCGCCTGGCCGCTGGCCGAAGCGATTGCGGCGGCGCCTGCCGAACGGGAAGCGCTCAACGCACTGCGAGAGATCGAGACGGCGGGGCTCACGGATCGCGGCGTCCGGATCAAGGCGCGGATTTCAGCTGCCGCCAAGCACTGGCTCGACGCTGATACCATCGGGTGGCAGGCGGCGCTTGGCGACCGGATTGGTCAGCGCTGGTTGATCGAGGTATCCGACAATCCCTTGAGCCGGCCCGAAGTGTGGAGCGCCACATGAACTGCCCCATCTGCGAAAAGCCCACGGAAGATGCCTTCCGTCCCTTCTGCAGCCGCCGGTGCGCAGATATCGATCTCTCGCGGTGGCTGAAGGGCGGCTATGCCATTCCGGGCGCTCCGGGCGATGGGGATGAGGGCGGAGCGCCGCCGGCTCCGGGGCCGTCAAATCAGTCTGAAAACAAGGGGATTGGGTAGGCGGACAAAGGCATGGACAGGGAATAGCGCTTTCCCTATACATCCCGCCTCATCGCCGTCCGGCGGTAAGCCCAGGTAGCTCAGTTGGTAGAGCAGCGGATTGAAAATCCGCGTGTCGCTGGTTCGATTCCGGCCCTGGGCACCATCATCCTTCCAACCATTATCCTGGCAGCAGGCCGACCCGCTGCAGCGTCCAATAGGCGCCAACCAGTGCAATCAATCCCGCCACCGGCAGGACGAATGCCGGGCGATAGAGCCGCGACGTGTTCGTGGCCTTGAGCGCCAGCTGGACCAGCACCGAGATCGCGCCCGTGGCGACCAGCACGCTGAGATGGCCGAGTTCGACGCCGATCGTGATGCCGGCCAGCCCGGCGGAGAGGTCGGCCGTCTGGAGCGCGGGCGCCATCAGCGAGCCGAAACCCAGCCCGTGCAGCAGGCCG
>JAWKVC010000026.1:0-14682 GCA_041398245.1 Hyphomonadaceae bacterium | reverse complement strand
TCATCTGGCGATTGTATTGGCGCTGGCGTCAGCGCTTCCGGCTTGATCCGTGCGGTGATGGCGGCGCGGAGCGCATCATTCGGTGCGCCGAGCGAGGCTGCGAGGAAGTTCGCGTTGGCCTCAGCAGTATCATCCGTCTTATCGGCCAGCACCGCGCGCCCAAGCGAGACGCGCCAGTCCTGCGGCGTGATGGCGCCGAGCTGGTCGAGCTTTGCACGGGCCTCGTCCAGCTTGTCCTGATCGATCAGGCAGAGCGCATGATCGCCCATCGCCGCCAGCGCCCAGTTGTCCTTCGCAAGTTCCTCCGCCGCCGTTTCGCAACGCGCAGCATCGATGCCGGCAAGCGAGGCCGTTGGCAGGCCGACCGGCGCGGGCGCGGCGATGACTTCAGGTTTCGGCGGTGCCGGGGGCGTTGGTGCAGGTTTCGGGAGAGCTGTGATCACCGGAAGTGGCGGCGAAGCGAGTGTCGTGGCCGCGTCGTCCATCAGCGACGCTCCGCCAATCGTCGCCGGTTCGGCCAGCTTCACCTTCAACAGAACCGCGCGGCGATACACAACCACATCCGGATCGCTGAAGGCCGCCCCGCTCAGAACGATTTGGCCGTTGGCGGCCGTCACGCTGGCGATCAGCGATCCGGCCGGCGGCGTCAGGCGCAGCGGCGCCAGCGGGAACCCGTCGACGTCCAGCGTCAGGTCCTTGCCGCGTATCATGGCCGAGGCCGCCGTCGGCTGGCCGGAAAACTTCACGAGAATGGAAACGCTGTCGCCGTCGTGCGCGACCTCGATGTCCTCAACCTTCGCCGGAGCCGGCGTCGTCTCGGCCGCCGGGGCCGATTGTGCATGGGCGGCCATCGCGCCGGATGCGAGCGCGATACCCAGCATCAGGGGGAATCGCAGGCGGGTCATGACGCGAGCTAAGGGCGAGAGGCGTTAATGCGCGGTTAGCATTGCTTAACAGGCTGACGCTTCCGGGTTAGGGAGGTCCATGACCGAAGCTTCCATCGCCCAGCGCGCCATCGAGATCACATCCACCGACCTGGGCGGGCCGGGCGCGCCCGACGCCGAGCGGTGTTCCGCGCAAGCCATTGCGGCGCTGAAGGCCGAAGCGGGTGAGGGCTTTCGCATGACCTCGCTGGCGCTGGATGTCGCCTCGCATCCGCTGGGCGCCGAGGGGGTGATGCTGACCACGCGCACCGACAAGCGGGCGCGATCGATCGTCTTCGTCTCGGCCGAAGCGCGTTCCGGCGATCGCCTGGTCTTCTCGGCGCAGGGCCTGTTCAGCGCGGGCTAGGATCGTCGCGCTACAGCGCCTTGTCCTTCAGCGGCAGGAGGTCGGGGAAGTTCCCGTCGCGCTTTTCCGCCTTCGCCGCGAACGCCTCGGCCATGTGCGCGCCAGACAGCATCGCCGCATTCCACACACCGATATAGTCGAGCCCTTCGGCGATGGTGTGGTCCCGTGCGTAGTTGATCATCGCCTTCGAGCCGGACACGGCCAACGGGTTCTTCGATGCGATCTCGCGGGCGATGTTCATGGCGTGATCCAGCATCGCGTCCTGTGAGAGGAACACCTCGTTGACGAGGCCCAGCTCCCGTGCACGCGTCGCGGGCAGGCGTTCGCCGGTGTAGGCAATCTGGCGCACCCAGCCCTCGGGCATCAGGCGGCAGAGGCGCGGGAAGGTGCCGACATCAGCGGTCATGCCGATATTGATCTCGGCGATGCAGAAGAACGCATCCTGCGTCGCGAACCGGATATCGCACGCGGAGATCATGTCGACGCCCGCGCCGATGCAGCCGCCGTGCACACAGATGATGACCGGGATACGCGCCTGGTCGAGGCAGGTGAACGCATCCTGCAGGCGGTCGAGATCATGCCGGAACTTTTCCGCGCGCAGGTGCGGATCCTTTGCGCCCGGACTCGTGATGCCGTCGGCCTGCGTGAAGACCGCGAGATCCATGCCTGCGGTGAAATGCTTGCCCGTGGACGATACAACGATCACGCGCGCCAGCGCCTTGCGGTCGATTTCAGCGACGATGGCGGGAAGCTCCTCCCAGACCTTCGGCGTGAACGTGTTGAGTTCAGCCGGGCGGTTGAAGCGGATATGGGCCACCTTGCCGGTGATCGAAACGTCAAAGCAGGTTGCCGCGATTGTCATGTTTCGGTTCCGTGTATCCGTCTCTTGTGTGACCGCAGCCTAGCGAACACAGCCCGGCTGCGCGACAGGTTTGACACAGCCGTTTGGCACGGCTGTTTGACGCGGCGGCGCTTTGGTTGTCCTATCCCGCTTCGCCTGATTGGGGGATCAAGGTTCGGGAGGCCTTATGCGCGCTCGCGGCGCAGCTCTTGTGGTCCTTGTCGTCGGCCTTGGCGCGGCGAACGCCGCCTATGCGCAGGATCTCGGCAAGATCCTGTCGGACGTCTTCGGCAAGCCGGGTGCGTCTGGCAAGGGAAGTGCGCTGTCGAACGCTGACGTCGCGACGGGGCTGAAAGAGGCGCTGGCCAACGCCGGCAGCTACGCCACCGGCAAGCTTTCGCTCAAGGACGGATTCTGGGGCGACAGTGCGGTGCGCATCCCCCTGCCGGGCCTGCTGGGCGAGGCCCAGAAGCGCCTCAAGCCGCTGGGCCTCTCCGGTTCGCTCGACGATCTCCAGCTCCGGGTCAACCGCGCCGCCGAAGCGGCCATGCCCCAGGCCGGCAAGCTGGTGGGCGATGCCGTGACGTCGATCACCTTCGAGGATGCGCTGGCGATCCTGCGTGGCGACACGGCTGCGACAGATTATCTCCGTGCAAAGATACACGCTGCGCCAGCTGCAGCGCCAGTAGGTGCTGGACCGCGCAATCATCTTTCCACTTATTTCAGCGAGGCGCTGGCGGGTCTGGCGCGCTCAACGCCGTGGACGGCGCCGAAGCGTTACGGGGCCGGACTTGTACGCACAGATCCCAAGACCATGCTGACAGATGCAGCCATGACTGGCGCGCTCAACGGATTGTTCTATTACGTCGCGCGGGAAGTTAGGCGACCTGATCGATCCAGAAGCGGACCAGCGACATCCTGCGTAAAGTGTTCGGAGGCTAGCCGCGCGGGATGCGTCGTGTTCGGATTGATCTGAAGGATGGAGAAACATCCGGCATCGCATTCGGGGACCCGGTGCGGCCTGTTGATGTGATGTTCCTGCACGCGACGGGCTTCAACGCCATCACCTACCAATCGATCCTCGAGCCGCTGGGCAGCCAGATGCATGCGGCGGCGCTCGACATGCGCGGCCATGGCCGTTCGCGCCTGCCGGCCAATCCGAGGAAGCTGAAATCGTGGAACCGGTTCCGCGACGACGTCATCCAGGTGCTCGAGAAAGTCTCGCCCGAAGGCGCCGTGCTGGGCGGTCACTCGATGGGCGCCACCGTGTCGCTGCTGGTCGCGGGCAAGCGGCCGGATCTTGTGAAGGGGCTGGTGCTTGTCGATCCCGTGCTGCTGCGGCGGAGCCTGCTGCGGCTCTATAACTTCCCGCTCGTCAACATGACGATCCCGAACAACACCATGGCCAAGGGCGCGCTCAAACGCCGGCGGACGTTCGCTTCACCGGGCGAGGCGGCGGAGCTTCTGCGCGGCCGCGGCGCGTTCAAGACGTGGCGCGCGCCTTTCCTCGACGATTATGTAGTGGATGGCGTCCTGCGGCAGGATGACGGCTCGTTCCAGCTGTCCTGCACGCCCGAATACGAAGCGGCGACTTTCAACGCCCATCGCTATCGCCCGTGGAATGCGCTGCGCAAGCTGCGCAAGAAACGCATCCCGATTGTCGTGCTGCAGGCCGAGAAGGAGTCGACCGCCGGTCCGGATGTCGACCAGCGCATTCACGCGATCCGTCCCGACGCTGCTGTCACGAAGGTCCCCGGCACCACCCACTTCGTGCCGATGGAGCGGCCCTATGTCGTGCGTGACGCGCTGAAGATGCTCTACGAAGCCATGATCGAAGGCCACAAGCTGGTCGACTATGTCGGCGCCGTGCGCCGCACGATCGACGACAGCATCGGCATCATGGGCTAGTTCGGCGCGGTTGCCTCAACCAGCTCGCCGGCTTCACACGTCAGCGGCGTATTCGAGAATGCGTTGGCGGACAGTGTCATCGTGCGGGCAAAAGCCCAGAAGGCGCGAAGTGACCAGGCATCGCTGGTGCGCCCCACAATGAATGTGTCCCGATCAACAACCATAACGAATGCGTCCGTCAGAGGTCCGTTGGCGCTGCAGGCATCCGGATCGGCCAGAAGCGCGGTTGCGAGACCGCTTTCGGCGCTGATGGCGACCGGACCATTCTGACCGATGGAGCCGATCTGCAGCGCTCCCATCGCAGCGGTCGAATTCTCCTTGGCGATGCGCCAGGCATCGTCCGTCGATATGTTCGCCTCCGCGAGTTGGCCATACGTCACTGATGCGCGTGTTGTCGGATAGTCGACCATGAGCAATGCAATGACGTCTCCGGCCAACGGATGCCAGACAAGCTGGTTTTCCGGCGGAAGATCCGGCGGAGCGCCGTCCAGATAGATCCGGTTGCGAACAAGCATGACGAGTCGACCGGACAGGTCGCTGGCCGCGAAGCCGTCGCCTGCTGCGGCTATTCGGAACATCTGAACCCACCGATCCACGACATTGTTCAGTTGCGCTGGGTTGCCAAGGTATTCGCGATATCCGCTGTCAAGATTTGCGATTGCATCGTGGATTTTGAAAGAGAGCGGACCGGCAATCTCTATGTCGAGCGAGCTATCCTGAGCCTTCGCGACGGCGATCACATGATCGCGGAACTCGATCTCACTCAGCTTTGACTGGGAAAAAGCAGGCGCTGCGGCCCACATGGTCCACAGGACGGTAATCATCGCCAGCGAATACAGTCTCATCCGGCTTCCCCCAACGTGTGCCCGCGCATGATGCGCAACTTGGCGCCAGGATCAATCCGGCTAGACCACCCCGGCCTTGACCCACGCTTCCTTGGGCCAGCGGTTATGCATCCAGAACCACTGGTCCGGCGCCTCGCGAATGCAGGCCTCGACCCACTGGTTGATGCGTAGCACGGTATTGTACACGGCCTTGTTCTCGTCCGGATCACTGTCGGGTGCGAAGGGTTCGTAGAACGTCACGCGATAGCGCGCGACGCCGGTACGCCTGACGGAGATTGGAAACAAAGGAACACCGTAGCGCATCGCAAGGCGCGTGGGACCTGGCGCCGTCATGGCCTCGTGACCGAAGAACGGGACAGGGAGGCCCTGATTGAACTTCTGATCGTTCATCAGGCCAACCGACTGCTTGCGCGAGAGCGCTCGCATCAGGTCGCGCGTGCCCGCGCCCTTTGGCGTCAGCGATGCGACGCCTGCTTCGGTCCGCGCCTTTGCAATGCGCCGGTCGATATGGGGATTGTTGGCTGCGCGATATGTAATGTGGGCGTCGGGAAACTGCCGGCAGATTGCGGCGCTCATCAGTTCCCAGTTCGCCATGTGAGTGCCGATGAAGACGACGGGCTTCCCGGAAGCGCGGACGGCCTCTACATGCTCGAGGCCAACCACTTCGATACGCGAGCCGGCGACATAGGGTTGAATCTGCTTGAGATGCGGCATCTCGCCAACCGTGTGACCCAGCGTTTCCCACGTTCCTCTCGCTACGTCCTCGATCTGCTTCTCGTTCCAGTCGGGAAAGCACATGCGCAGATTGCGTACCATGGTGCGATGTTGCGACGTGAGCGGGCCCAGCGTCTTCAGAACGCCCGCAACAAAGCCTGAAGCCCAGGTCAGCGGCAACGCCTTCATCGGATACCAGTAGACCAGGTCCCACGCCAAAGCCTCGATGCGCCAGGCCAGCCGCGCGCCGAACGTCGTGCGCTGCGCATTGTCGAGATCCTTGGGCCGGATGAAGCGTCCGGCTTCCGGCGTTTTCTCGCTGTCGCTCATGCCGTCACCCGCGACAGCAGGCGTGCGAGCGCTGCTTCATCCTCGAACCGGGCGCGCACGGATGCGCGCATCACCTTGTCCTTCATGTCCGGCGGCAGGCGCACATGATCCTTGTCCGTCGTCACCAGCTGGGCGCGGCGTTCGCTCGCCAGCTTGGTCAGGAAGGACAGGTCGGAAGGCTGGAACACGTGATGGTCCGGATAGGGCACGCCGTCGGAAAGCTCGACGCCGGGCTGCTTCTGAAGGCCGTCGAAGAAACGGGTCGGCCTGCCGATGCCGGCAAAGGCGATGTAGCGACCGGCGGGCAGGTTCGCCAGCGGCTCAAGGCGCGCACGCAGGATTTCTCCCGGAAATCCGGAAAGCTGCGCCGGCACGGGCCCGTCGCCCATCAGGATCACTGCCTGCGCCCGCGCCAGACCATCGGCGACGCGCTCACGCAGCGGTCCCTTGGGGAAAATGTGGCCATTGCCGAAGGGGTTCGTCGCATCGATCACGACGATCGACAGCGTCTTCTTCAGCGTTGGGTTCTGGTGGCCGTCGTCCATCACGATCAGTTCGACGCCGTCCGCCTTCATTGCCCGTGCCCCTTCGGGCCGGTCCTTCGATATCCAGCTTTCGCCGCTCATCGACAGCATCAGGGGCTCATCGCCAACCTCCGCCGCTGTGTGCCGCGTGGAGTCGACGCGATGTGCGCCATCGAGAGATCCGCGATAGCCGCGTGAGAGGCTGGCGGCGCGTATGCCCTGGGCGCCGAAATGGGCGCGCACCGCTTCGGTCACCGGCGTCTTGCCGGCTCCGCCCAGCGTCAGATTGCCGATACAGACCACCGGCAGGCCGCAGTCGAATGGCTGTGCCTTCGCGATGCGGCGTTCGCCGGCGAGGCGGTACAGCATGGCGACCGGCGACAGCAGCAGCTTGGTCATCGGCGCGGATGCACGCGTGTGCTTGTCGGATACGGTCCAGAAGTGTGGCTCACGCATGGCGCTATGCTTGTGGCAGCATGGCCGCGATGGCGTCCAGCGTCTTCTCGAATGGCGCCTGTGAATTCGCAGATGTCGAGGCACGCATGGGCGTCGGCTGCGCCTCGTCGAGCGCAGCCAGCCAGTAGTCCGCCAGCTCCTGGTAGGTCCGGCCGATCACCAGCGCGCCTGTCGGTGCCAGCGCATCGAACATCTCGCGGAAGTTGAAGCCATGCGGGCCGGTGAAGACGCGCTTGCCCAGCTGGTTCGGCTCGATGGGATTATGCCCGCCGACGCCCTCAACGGTGGCGCCGCCGAGAAATACCGCGTCGGCGCAGGCGTACCAGAAGAGAAGCTCGCCGATCGTATCGGCCACCAGCACATCGACATCCGTCCCCGGCGGTGTCTTGCCCTTCGACCATTGCGCTGTGGTGAGGCCGCGCTCACGGAGCAGGCTGACAATGCTGTCGCCGCGTTCAGGGTGGCGAGGCACGAGGATCATCAGCGCGCCGGGCTTGCGCATGCGCAGCTCGGCGAAGGCGTCCGTCGCGAATTCATCCTCGCCTGGATGCGTCGAGGCGGCGAGCACGATGGGCCGTCCGCCCGTCGCGTCGCGAAACGCCGCAACCTTCGCAGCTGCAGGCGCCTCGACAATCGCCGAGAGCTTGAGGTTGCCAACCGTCGCGATCTTTCTTCCTGTGGCGCTGGACAATCCGTCCGCCGTCGCCTGATCGGCCGCGCCAATGAAGCCGAACACAGCGAACAAAGCCTTCGCCGCGCCGCTGCGGGTATTCCAGCCTTTCAGCGTCTTGGCGGTCATGCGTGCGTTCACAAGCGCTGCGGGGATATGCTGACGCTTCAGCGCTTCCAGCATGTTGGGCCAGATCTCGCCCTCGGCGAACACGGCCGCGTCCGGCCGCCAGTGGGAAAGAAATGTCTTCACCGCCTTAGGGCCATCGATTGGCGCCATCTGGTGGATCACATTCTGCGGCGCCCACGCCGCGATCATCTCCGCCGACGTCATGGTCTGCGTGGTGACCACGGCATGCACATCGGGTCTTCGCTTGCGCAGCGCTGCGAAGATATCAACCAGCAGGCGCGATTCCCCGACGCTGGCGGCGTGCATCCAGATGACAGCGCCATCCGGCCGCGCGGCCGTCGTCGCAGCAAAGCGTTCGCCGATGCGGTCCGGATTCTCCTTGCCCTTCTTCAGCCGCTGCGACACCAGCCAGGGCGCGAGGGGTTCAAGCAGGCGCGTGCCAAGGCGATAGAGCGCCAGAGAGACGGTCACGTTGTGCGCGGCTCCAGGGCGGGCGTGCTCGCCGCTTGGGCCGGACCCGGCGTGGGAGACTGGTCCGCCTCCGTTTCGGGGGCGGCCCCGGCTTCGGGTTTTGTCTCAAGCGGCGGGGCGGCGTCTGGCGGCAGGCCGGCAAGCTCGTCAGCGCGCGCCGTCGCTTCCTTCAGCGCCTTCTCGACGCGCAGGCGCAGCTCTTCGGAATCCATGCTCTTGGATGTCGGTATCGGCTCGGGGATCACCACGGCGCCACGCGCGAACGGCTTCGGCCACAACAGCCGATCCCACGTGTCGAGCCGTTTGGCGTGGGCGGAAAGTCCGTAGATCACGATCGGAACGCCCATCTGCTGGGCCAGCTTGATCGTGCCGATGCCAACCACTTCGCGGGGACCTTTCGGTCCGTCGATGGTCATCACGATGCAGCCGCCCTTCTTCATCACCTCCATGGACTCGCGCGCCGCCGAGACGCCGCGCTTGCTCTTGTCCGAGCGGCCGGAGGACGAGCCGCGGATGATGTGCAGGCCTAGCCAGGTGCCGGCGCGCTTGGTGAACTCGCCGTCCTTGGAGGGCGACACCATCAGCGTCGCGGGATGCGGCGGCTTCGGCCATTTCGGCCGCTCCCGGATCTGGATGTAGGGCATCAGCAGGATGCGCGAGTGCCATGTGGCCGCGACCCAGCCCTGCGGGCTGTCCCACAGCTTGCGCACATGCTCCATGCCTTCCACGCGCCAGCGCATCGTGTGGGCGAGCAGCGACATGTACGTCCAGATCAGGGTGCCCCCGATCCAGGGAATCACAGGTGACTGTCGCCGGCGTTTGGACATGAGGGGCTATATAACCCCTGCGAGCCGCATCGCCATCCGAAACGGCTGCGTCGCGCCCCTGCGGCATGCGGACCGAATGGCGCAGGCGCTTGCATTCCCGGTCGAAAACGGCATCTAGCGACGGATGAGCGGCGGAACGGCTTTGGCCCAGCACATAGACCTGACAACGGCGGATGGGCGCCGTCGCGCCCGGCGGGAGCTGGTCTGGGGCGACCACGGCTTCCTGCGCTACCGGTTCCGCAACCTGCATCGCATCTCGGACGAGATGTACCGGGCCAATCAGCCGTCCCCGGAACATATCGCCCGCTACGCGAAGGAACTGGGCCTCAAGACGATCATCAACCTCCGCGGGACCAGCGCCAAGGGCTACTACCTGCTCGAGAAGGAGGCCTGCGCGCGGCATGGCATCTCCCTGGTCGATTTCCAGATGTTCTCCCGTGAAATTCCGTCGCCGGAGGCCGTTCTGGAGGCGAAACGGCTGTTCGACTCGATCGCCTATCCGGCGCTGATGCACTGCAAGTCGGGGGCGGACCGGGCCGGCATCATGGCGGTGCTGTACATACACTTCCGCAAGGGCCTGCCGATCCGCGAGGCCATCGAACAGCTGTCGTTCAAGTACCTCCATATCCGGCACGGCAAGACGGGAGTGCTTGACTTCTACTTCGCGACCTATCTCGCGGAAGGCGAACCGAAGGGCCTCAGCTTCACCGAATGGGTGACCCAAGGCTATGACCGGGCCGCCCTGAAGGCGCACTTCCTGAAGTCGCGCAAGTGGAAGCTCAACGTCGACCAGTTGCTGCGCCGCGAATAGCGGCAACTTCGTGACAGCCTGCAGATGTCAGAAAAAAGCGTTCGCCTGTTGTCTTGCGGGCGGCTAGAAAGTGCTGACGTCGCGTGGAGGGGTATCCATGAAGTTCTTCATTATCAACAGTTTCCGCTTACTCGTTTACAACGCTTACTTCGGAATCATTGCCCTCTACACATTTGGCGTGTTCCTCGAGCGCCAGCGCATCCAGGAAATCCTGTCCGAGTTCACCTCCAGCGGCAAAGTGCTGGTCGCGGCCGGCGCGATTGATCCATCCACGGGGCAGATCGCCATCAAGCCGGTGCTGGATCCGGGCGTTGTCCTGACGCAGCCGACGCTCACGGCCGTCGCTATCGTGGCCGGCCTGATCATCGGCTGGATCGCGGCGACGCTGATCTGCGGCGTGCTGGTCACGCTGCTCGACATCCGCGACGACATCAACGACCGCCTGCCGCAAGCCAAGTAGGCGCGGCGACCGACAGGGCAGGCGCTGCGGCGTGACGCGCCGCCGCGCCTGCTTTTGCTTTCGGCTATTGGCGTTTCCCCGGCCCGGGGTCACATACAGTCCATGACAATGTCCCACGCCGACCTGCTTCAGTCTCTCATCGCTGACACGCTGAAAGCCGGCGCGGACGCCGCCGATGCACGTCTCTCGGAAAACGCCAGCCTGTCGGTCGAGGTGCGCAAGGGTGAACTCGAGGCGGTCGAGCGCGAGGAGTCACGCGGGATCGCGCTGCGCGCGCTGGTCGGTCGCCGTCAGGCCAGCGTCTCAGGATCGGACCTTTCGCCGGATGGCCTCAAGGCGCTCAGCGAGCGCGTCGTCGCCATGGCCAAGCAGGCGCCGGAAGACAAGTATTGCGGCCTCGCCAGCGCCGACGAAATCACGCGCGAAAAGATCGATCTCAACCTCGGCACGGATGATACGCCCGAAGCGCCCGAGCTTGAGCGCCGCTCAATCGAGATGGAGCAGGCCGCCCTGGCCGTGCCAGGGGTGAAGCAGGTCTCGCACTGCGGCGCATCGTGGACCACGGCGTCGAGCTGGCTTGCGGCCTCCAACGGCTTCGCCGCGCAGAAATCATCCGGCATTTCCTCGATGGCCGCTGTCGCCATTGCCGAGCGCGATGGCGCGATGGAGCGCGACTATGAATCCTCGTCCGAGCGGCGGCGCGCGCAACTCAAATCGCCTGAATGGGTTGGTCGCGAAGCGGCCCTGCGCGCCACCGCGCGTCTCGGCGCACGCAAGATCGAGAGCCAGACCGCACCCGTGATCTTCGAGAGCCGGCTCGCCAGCCGGCTTGTCGGCGCTTTCATCGGCGCGATTTCCGGTCCCGCCATCGCGCGCGGCGTCTCCTTCCTGAAAGACAGGATGGGCAAGCAGGTCTTCGCCAAGGGCGTGAACCTGATCGACGATCCGCTGCGCAAGGGTGGTTTCGGCTCACGCTCCTTCGACGGCGAGGGCCGGCCGGTCAAACGGACCGCGCTGGTCGATGACGGCATGCTGACGCAGTGGCTGCTCAACGGTCCGGCCGCCCGCCAGCTTGGCCTCCAGCCCAACGGTTTCGCCAGCATGGGCTTTGGCGACCCGCCGGGCGTAACGACCTCCAACCTCGATCTCCAGCCGGGAACGCGCGATCTCGCCGGCCTGATGGCGGATGCCGGGAAGGGGCTTCTGATCACCGACATGTTCGGGCCGTCGCTCAACCCCAATACGGGCGATTATTCCGTCGGCGTCTCCGGTTTCTGGTTCGAGAACGGCGAGCGGGCCTATCCGGTTTCCGAAGTCACCGTCGCGGGTGACATTCCCTCCATGCTGCTGCGGGCCGTGCCGGGCGCTGATCTCGAAATCCGGTCCTCGACCAACGCGCCGAGCCTCCTGATCGACGCGCTCCAGCTGGCGGGAAGATAGCCGGGAAGGCCGCTGGCGCGCCGCCGCTGCCGCTGGTATCTGACCCCCGACAGATCAATCCTTCCCCGCCGCAGGACGGCAGGAGCCCGAAATGACCAGCCCGAAGACCGACAAGCACAAGACCGAGAAGCAGCTGCTCCATCTCGTGATCGGCGGCGAGCTGAAGGACCTCGGCAGGCTCGAATTCGCTGATCTGAAGCAGATCGACTTCGTCGGCGCCTTTCCGAACTACTCGGCCGCCTATGACGCCTGGAAGGCGGCGGCCCAGCGCACGGTCGACAACGCCCAGATGCGCTATTTCATTCTTCACGCCCACCGCCTGCTGGATCCTGAAACCGGCAAGCACCACGAGACCTGAGGGCGGATGGCCGGAAGGCAGGACACCGACGCCGAGGGCAAGCATTCCGGCCGCTTCGTGCGCGACTGGCTCCTGCCGCAATGGCCATGGTTCGCCCTGGGTGCGTTGTTCGCCGCCGGCACAGCGGTCTGCGCTTTCGGCTATTCCGCCATCATCGCCCAGGCGACCGACTGGCTGAAGGACAACGACCAGCGCGTCCTCACTTTCGCGCCCTTCGTCATCGTGGCGCTCGTCGTGCTGCGTGCGCCGATGATGTACGGTCAGACCCAGGCCAATAATCATGGCGTGCAGAACGCCGTTGTGAGTCTGCAGGAAGCGTTGTTCACTCGCCTGATCGATGGCGATTTCGCGCGTCTGCAGGCGAAGAACTCCGGCGAGTATGTTTCGCAGTTCGCCAACGACATGGTGCTGGTGCGTGAAGCCGCGCTGCGCGTCGCCACCAATCTCGCCAAGTCGACGCTGACCATCCTTGCCGCCGTGATCTACATGCTGATGACGGACTGGCTGCTGACGCTTCTGCTACTCATCGTCTATCCGATCGCCTTCTATCCGGTGATCCGGCTGGGTGAGCGTGTGCGCAAGTCATCACGCCGCGCGCAGGAGCAGGCGGGCGAACTCACCTCCGTGCTCAACGAAGCCTTCCAGGGCGCGCGCTCGGTGAAGGCGTTCCGTCTCGAAGGCTATCAGAAGCAGCGGGCGAAGCTCGGCTTTGTCGAGCGGGCGCGGCTCTACATGAAAGTGCTTCGCGCCAAGGCGATGGTTGACCCGTTCCTCGAAATCGTTGGCGGCATCGCGCTGGCGGGCCTGTTTGCCTTCGCTGGCTGGCGCGCCATGTCGGGCGACATCACCGTTGGCGAGCTGCTGGGCATCATCGTCGCCATCGGAATCGCCTCGCCCGAGATCCGGGCGCTGGGGACGCTGAACTCTGTCGTCAATGAAGGGCTCGCCGCCGCCGCGCGGGTCTATGCCGTTATCGATGAGCCCATTCGTGTCGCAGATCGTCCGGACGCTGCCGATCTCGGCAAGGTCCGCGGCGACGTCACGTTCGATGGCGTGACCTTCGCCTATCCCGGCGCGGGACCGGCGCTCAACGGCCTGAATTTTTCAGCCAAGGCAGGCGAAACCATCGCCATTGTCGGCGCGTCGGGCGCCGGCAAGTCGACCGTCTTCAGTCTGCTGCTCCGGCTCTACGACATTTCCGGCGGCGCGATCAGCATGGATGGTCACGACATCCGCGCCGTCACCATGGAGTCGCTGCGTCGCAACCTCTCGCTGGTCTCGCAGGACGCCTTTCTGTTCGACGTCAGCATCCGCGAGAACATCGTGCTCGGGAAAGCCGGAGCAACGACAGCGGAAATCGAGACTGCCGCGCGCGCCGCCGCCTGCGACTTCATCGAAGGCCTGCCACGCGGATGGGACACGCCAGCCGGTGAAGGCGGCCGCAACCTGTCCGGCGGCCAGCGCCAGCGTATTGCGCTTGCCCGCGCGCTTCTCTCGGACGCGCCTGTGCTCCTTCTTGACGAAGCCACCAGCGCGCTCGATTCCGAAAGCGAAGCGCGTATCCAGCAAGCGCTCGCAGGTCTCGCCGGCAAGCGCACGATGATCGTCATCGCCCATCGCCTTGCGACAGTCCGCAAGGCCGACCGCATCTTCGTCATGGCTGAGGGGCGCTGCGTGGAAGCCGGCACGCACGACGAACTTGTCGCTGAAGGCGGCGTCTATGCGGGACTCGCGGCGCTTCAGCTGACCTGAGAAATGCATGCTACCAGCTACTAGCTTGACGTTAACGTTAGGCTTCTAGGGTCCGGCGCTGCAGGGGCCCAGTAGATGATGAAACCCGAGGACCTCGGCGTCCTGATCAGTTGTTCCGTGCCGGGCATTGCGCGCACGCTTCGCATGGCGCTGCGCGGCATGGGTGTGCGCCGCATCTTCCTGGCGACCAATGGCGAACAACTCGCCGAAGGCTTCGCTGTGGCTGATCCCCGCGTGCTCATCGTGTACGTCGAGAGCGAGTCCGCGAACGATCACGGGTTGGCGACGCTGCACTATGTCAGGCGCTCGCCGGATAGCCCGATGCCGAAGATTCCGGTCGTTGCCGTTTCGCAGCGCCGCGACCTTCCGACGATCAACGCCGTCATGAACGCTGGTGCGCACGAGTACGTCCTGTTCCCGGCCTCTGGCGATGTCCTGATCAAGCGCATTCAGGCTGCGTGCTCATCGACGCGGCATTTCATTGAAACCGCTGAGTATGTGGGGCCAGAACGCAAGAAGGCCGATTCCGGTGGCGTCGCCCGCGCTTCGATCAACGGCTGACAGCTACCCCCACAAGAGCTGCAGGCCCTGCACAAGATAGACGGCGCCAGTCGCCGTCACGATCCATTTTGTCCAGACGCGGAAGCTGACGTCCGTCATGCGCGCGAGGATCAGCCCGCCTGTCCACGTGCCGGCGATCGACAGCGGAACAATCACAGCGAACACCCATAATGGCGGCAGGCCGCTGGCTTCCGCGCCGCCCGGCGCCGACAGGATGCCAAGCAGCGGCCAGCCCCAGAACGCGATCTTCACCGCGTGCGCCATCACCTGCGTGACAGCTTTGGTGGCGACTACC
>JAWKVC010000025.1:0-24935 GCA_041398245.1 Hyphomonadaceae bacterium | reverse complement strand
GCAGTCGGCGTAAGGAGAGCACGATGCCAAAACGAGTTATGACGGGCACGGTCGTCTCCAACAAGATGACGAAGACTGCCGTGGTGAAAGTCGAGCGGACCTTCCTGCACCCCCTCTTCAAGAAGACGGTGCGGAAGTCGAAGCGCTATCACGCCCACGACGAGAACAACTCGGCCCAGGTCGGCCAGATCGTCGAGATCCAGGAGTGCCCGCCGCGCTCCAAGCTGAAGCGCTGGGAAATCGTACCCGCTAAAGGGGATGCCGCATGATCCAGATGCAGACAAACCTCGACGTCGCCGATAACTCCGGCGCCCGTCGTGTCCAGTGCATCAAAGTGCTGGGTGGCTCGAAGCGCCGCTACGCCTCGATCGGCGACGTGATCGTCGTGTCGATCAAGGAAGCAGCGCCCAAGGGCCGCGTGAAGAAGGGCGAAGTGAAACGCGCCGTCGTCGTGCGCGTCTCCAAGGACCTTCAGCGCCGTGACGGATCGGTGATCCGCTTCGACACCAACGCCGCCGTTCTGGTCAACAACCAGAACGAGCCGATCGGCACACGCATCTTCGGACCGGTTCCGCGCGAACTCCGCGCCAAGAACCACATGAAGATCATCTCGCTCGCTCCGGAGGTCCTGTAATGGCCGCCAAAATCAAAAAAGGCGACACGGTGATCGTGCTCACCGGCAAGGACAAGGGCCGCACCGGCCAGGTCCTCCGGGCGCTGCCGACTGAAGACCGTGTTGTCGTGTCGGGCGTCAACATCAAGGCGCGCCACACCAAGCCGAGTCAGGCTGATCCGCAGGGCGGGATCAAGCGCAACGAAGCGCCGATCCATGTTTCCAACGTCGCTCACGTCGATCCGACGTCGGGCAAACCCACGCGCGTCGGTTTCAAGACCGATGACAAGGGTCGCAAGGTGCGCTTCGCCAAGCGTTCCGGGGAGTCCATCGATGGCTGACGCCAAATACACACCGCGCCTCCGGTCGCTCTACGACCAGAAGATCCGCGACAAGATGACGTCGCAGTTCGGCTACACGAACGCCATGCAGGTGCCGTCCCTCGACAAGGTCGTCATCAACATGGGCGTTGGCGAAGCAGTCGCCGACTCGAAGAAGATCCGCTCGGCTATCGCCGACCTGGCTGCGATCACCGGCCAGAAGCCGATCGAAACCAAGTCGCGCAAGTCGATCGCCACGTTCAAGCTGCGTGACGGCATGACCATCGGCTGCAAGGTCACGCTGCGCCGCGAGCGTATGTACGAGTTTATCGATCGTCTGACGACGATCGCGCTGCCGCGCGTGAAGGACTTCCGCGGTCTCAACGGCCGCTCGTTCGACGGTCGTGGCAACTACGCGATGGGCCTCAAGGAACACATCGTGTTCCCGGAGATCAACTACGACAATATCGACACGGTCTGGGGCATGGACATCATTGTCTGCACCACGGCGCGGACCAACGAAGAGGCGAAGGCGCTCCTTGCGGAGTTCGGCTTCCCCTTCCGCAACTAGGCGCGCTGGAGAGAACGAGATGGCTAAGAAGAGCTCGATCGAAAAGAACAACCGGCGCAAGCGGCTTGTGGAACAGTACGCCAAGAAGCGTGCTGAACTGAAGGCCACGGCTCTCGATGAGAGCCTGCCGCTGGAAGACCGCTTTGCTGCGCGCATGAAGCTCGCGAAGCTTCCGCGCAACTCCGCGCCGAACCGGATCCGCAACCGTTGCGAGATCTCGGGTCGCCCGCGCGCCTATTATCGCAAACTGAAGATGTCCCGCATCGCCCTGCGCGAGTACGGCTCCCAGGGCATGATCCCTGGGTTGGTCAAGTCGAGCTGGTAGGGGAGGCATAGAACCATGCAGATGAACGATCCCCTTGGCGATCTGTTGACGCGTATCCGCAACGCCCAGCGTCGCGGCCGCTCCACGGTCACATCGCCCGCGTCCAAGCTCCGCGCCCACGTGCTGGAAGTGCTCCAGCGCGAGGGCTACATCCGCGGCTTCACCGAAGTCGAGAAGGATGGCCGCAAGGAGCTCGACATCGAGCTGAAATACTATGACGGCGCGCCGGTGATCTCCGAGATCCGCCGCGTCTCCAAGCCGGGCCGCCGCGTCTATTCGGCTGTCCGCGACCTGCCGCTGGTCCGCAACGGGCTGGGCATCTCGGTCCTGTCCACGCCGAAGGGCGTGATGTCGGACGCCGAGGCGCGCCAGCAGAACGTCGGCGGCGAAATCCTCTGCCGGGTGAGCTAAGATGTCTCGCGTAGGAAAGAAACCAATCGCTGCGGTGAAGGGCGTCGACATCAAAGTCGGCGGCGGCCAGATCATCGTGAAGGGTCCGAAGGGCGAGCTGAAGATGCCGCTGTCGGACGAAGTCTCGGTCAAGATCGAGAATGGCGAAGTGAACGTCGAGCCGCGCAATGCGGACGAGCGCCGCTCACGCGCCATGTGGGGCACCACGCGCGCCAACATCAACAACATGGTTGTTGGCGTCACGAAGGGCTTCGAGAAGGACCTTGAACTGGTCGGCGTCGGTTACCGCGCCGCGCTGAAGGGTAAGGATCTCGAGCTGTCGCTCGGTTACTCGCACCCGGTCGTCTACAAGGCTCCGGCCGGCATCACCTTCGCGTCGGCCAAGCCCACGGAGATCAAGATCTCGGGCGCCGACAAGCAGACGGTCGGCCAGGTCGCCGCCGAACTGCGCTCGTTCCGTCCGCCCGAGCCCTACAAGGGCAAAGGCGTCCGCAAGGTGGGCGAATACGTCCGCCGCAAGGAAGGCAAGAAGAAGTAAGCCATGGCCTCGCTTCAGCACAGACAATTCGCCCGCCGCGCCCAACGCGTCCGCACGAAACTCCGCAAGGTCGCCGCCGGCAAGGCGCGCCTCTCGGTCAACCGTTCGAGCAAGCACATCTCGGCGCAGCTCATCGACGACGCCAACGGCGTCACGGTGGCGGCTGCTTCCTCGATGGAGAAGGGCTTCAAGGGCGGCACCAAGTCCGAAGACGCCGCCACGGTCGGCAAGCTGATCGCCGAGCGCGCCTCGAAGGCCGGCTTCACCGACGTCGTGTTCGATCGCGGCGGTTTCATTTTCCACGGCCGCGTGAAAGCGCTCGCCGACGCCGCCCGTGAGGGCGGTCTGAAATTCTGAGGAGACGCGAATGGCGCGTGAAGGCGAACGTGGAGAGCGTGGCGAGCGCGGCGGTGAACGTGGCCGTGGCCGTCGTCGCGATGGCGGCGCTGAAGAGCGTGAACAGTCCGAAATCGTCGACAAGCTGGTTGCCATCAACCGCGTCGCGAAGGTTGTGAAGGGCGGTAAGAATTTCGCCTTCGCAGCGCTCGTCGTCGTCGGCGACCAGAAAGGCCGCATCGGCTATGGTCACGGCAAGGCTCGCGAGGTTCCTGAAGCGATCCGCAAGGCGACCGAGGAAGCCAAGCGTTCCATGGTCCGCGTGCCGCTGCGCGAAGGCCGCACGCTGCACCACGACACGCACGGCCGCTGGGGCGCCGGCAAGGTGATCATGCGTTCGGCTCCGGCCGGTACGGGCGTGATCGCCGGTGGTCCGATGCGCGCGGTGTTCGACGTGCTCGGCATCCGTGACGTTGTCGCCAAGTCGACCGGTTCGTCGAACCCGTACAACATGGTCCGCGCCACCATCGACGCGCTGAAGCGTCAGGCTTCGCCCCGTCAGATCGCGTCCAAGCGCGGCCTGAAGGTGCAGGACATCATCGCCCGCCGTACCGACGGCTCGGGCAACGCCGAAGTGGCGTAAGGTTTAGGAGACGGTCGAGATGGCTGCCAAGAAAACCATCCGCGTGAAGCAGGTGAAGAGCCCGCAGCGCCGCGAAGCCTCGCAGCGTGCGACGCTGGTCGGTCTCGGCCTGAACAAGATCGCGCGCGAGCGCGAACTTGAAGACACTCCCGCCGTTCGCGGCATGATCGACAAGGTAAGGCACCTGGTCGAGATCGTCGGCTAGGGACTTGAACCGGGGCGGCCCAATTGGGCTGATCCGGTCTGGAGCGTAAGATGAAACTGAACCAGATCTCCGACAAACCCGGCGCCCGCAAGAAGCGGATGCGCGTCGGCCTGGGCGTCGGCTCGGGCAAGGGCAAGACGGCTGGCCGCGGTGTTAAAGGCCAGAAGTCCCGCCGTGGCGTCGCCATCAACGGCTTCGAAGGCGGTCAGATGCCGATCTATATGCGCCTTCCGAAGCGCGGCTTCACGCCGTTCAGCTCGAAGGAGTACGCCGAGGTGAACGTCGGCCGGATCGAGGATGCGGTGAAAGCCGGTAAACTCGACGCCAAGAAGCCGATCGACGCGGCCGCACTCATTGCGGCCGGCGTGCTGCGCCGCAGCAAGGACGGTGTACGCCTTCTTGCAAAGGGTGAGCTGAAGTCCAAAGTTGAGCTGGTTGTGTCCGGCGCCTCCAAAGCCGCTGTCGAAGCGGTGGAAAAAGCCGGAGGCAAGGTTACGATTACGGAGCCGGCAGCCGCTGAGGCCGCCCAGTAGGCCTGTCCGTCGGGCAGGCGTCAGAACACCTGCCGCCCGGTAGTAGCCTCGCGGGCGGCGGCGACGCGATCTGGAGGGCGGGCGTATGGTCTCCGCAGCCGAGCAGCTGGCTCGCAATATCTCCTTCTCGACCTTTGGAAAGGCGAAGGAGCTTCAGGCGCGCATCTGGTTCACGCTGATCGCGCTGATCGTCTATCGCGTCGGCGCGCAGATCCCGATCCCGGGCCTCGACACTGCCCAATACGCTCTGGCCTTCCAGGGTATGAAGGGGGGCATCCTGGGAATGTGGAACACATTCTCGGGCGGCGCCGTCGAGCGGATGGCGATCTTCGCGCTCAACGTGATGCCGTACATTTCGGCGTCGATCATCGTCCAGATCCTGTCCACCGCCGTTCCAGCGCTTGAGCGTTTGAAGAAGGAAGGCGAGGCGGGCCGCAAGCAGATCAACCAGTACACGCGCTATCTCACGGTTCTCCTGGCGCTGGCGCAGGCGTGGGGCGTCGCCGTCGCGCTCAACAACGACACGATGGCGTACGAGCCGGGCCCGTACTTCATGGCCTCCACCGTCATCACGTTGGTCGGCGGCACAATCTTCCTGATGTGGCTGGGCGAGCAGATCACCGCGCGCGGCGTCGGCAACGGCATCTCGCTGATCATCTTCGCCGGCATCGTGGCCGAGCTTCCGAACTACATCGTCCAGACCTGGGGTCAGCTCTACCGGGGTCAGATCGATTTCGTCTCGGTCATCGCGATCGTTGGTCTTGTCTCGGCGATGGTGCTGTTCGTCGTGTTCATCGAGCGTTCGCAGCGCCGCCTGCTGATCCAGTACCCCAAGCGCCAGCAGGGCAATCGCATGGTCGGCGGGGAATCGTCCTTCCTGCCGCTGAAGGTCAACTCGGCCGGCGTCATTCCGGCGATCTTCGCGTCCTCGCTCCTGATGCTGCCGAACACGCTGGCGGGCTTCAACAACCCGGCCGTTGCCGCGAATGGCGCAATCGACCCGAGCGCTCCCGCGCAGACGGGCCTGTGGGGCGATGTGCTGAGCTTCATCCAGGCTTATCTGGGGCCAGGCCAGCCGCTCTATATCGCTGTCTTTGCCGCCCTGATCATCTTCTTCTGCTTCTTCTACACGTCGATCGTGTTCAACCCGGAAGAGACGGCCGAGAACCTGCGGAAGTATGGCGGCTTCATCCCGGGCTATCGCCCCGGCAAACGCACGGCGGAGCATCTCGACTATGTTCTGACGCGTCTCACGGTGATCGGCGCTCTCTACATGGCGATCATCTGCGTGTTGCCGGAGTTGATGCGCAACCAGTTCAGCGGTCGCTTCTATATCGGGGGCACGTCTCTCCTGATTGTGGTCTCGGTCACCATGGATACGGTGGCGCAGATCCAGTCCCACCTGATCGGCCACCAGTACGAAGGCATGATCAAACGCGCGAGACTGGGGGGTAAGAAGAAGTGAACCTGATCCTGTTCGGCCCGCCCGCGGCGGGCAAAGGGACCCAGGCCAAGAAGCTGGTGGCCGAACGCGGGTTCATCCAGCTGTCGACCGGTGACATGCTGCGCGCGGCGCGGTCCTCGGGGTCGGAACTGGGCAAGAAGGTCGCCGCGATCATGGACTCCGGATCACTGGTCTCGGACGAGATCGTGATCGCCCTGATCGAAGAGCAGCTCGACAAGAACCCGAAGGCTGCCGGCTTCATCTTTGACGGATTTCCCCGGACGGTCCCGCAGGCAACGGCGCTCGACGATTCGCTGGCCGGTCGCGGCCAGAAGGTGGACGCCGTGATCCGCCTGCTTGTCGACGAGAACGCCCTGATCGCGCGCGTAACCAAGCGGTTCGAGGAAGAAGGCCGGGCGGACGACAATCCGGAGGCGTTCACGAAGCGGCTCGTGGCCTACAACACCCAGACCGCCCCGTTGGTCGAAGTCTATCGGGCGCAGGGAAAGCTGACCGAAATCGACGGAATGGCGGACGTGGCGACAGTGGCGGGGTCCATCGCCGACATCCTGGACCGGGCATAGAGAAAAAGCGTTATAAATCAGACTGGCGCTGCCGGGAGTTCAAGCGGCCGGGCAGGGCGAATACAAAAGGAAATAAGCGGTTGACGGGCGAACTTCGCCCCCTATAAGTAGCGGCCTTCGCGACGGGCCAGTGTTTCGCCGCGCCGGAACGGCGTTGGGCGAGCATTCGCGTTGCGCAAGGCATTTCGAGAGAGTTTTTCGAGCCTTTTCCCGGCAGGGAGAGTGGCGGACGTTAGGAGAGGCAGTTGGCCCGTATTGCAGGCGTAAACCTTCCGACCGGGAAGCGTGTTGAAGTCGCGCTGACCTACATCCACGGCATTGGCCCGGCCAAAGCCAAGGAGATCACCGGCAAGCTCGGCATCGAGGCCGCTCGCCGCGTGAACCAGCTGACGGATGCCGAAGTGCTCCGCATCCGCGAGACGATCGATGCGGACTATCTGGTCGAGGGCGACCTGCGCCGCGAAGTCGCAATGAACATCAAGCGCCTGATGGACCTCGGCTGCTATCGCGGTCTGCGTCACCGCAAAGGCCTGCCGGTCCGTGGCCAGCGCACTCACACGAACGCCCGTACACGCAAAGGCCCCGCGAAGGCCATCGCCGGCAAGAAAAAATAGGATAGGTCATGGCTCGCGAAGCAGACAAAGGCCGCGTCAAGAAGCGGGAACGCAAAAACATCGCGTCGGGCGTGGCCCACGTGAATGCGTCGTTCAACAACACGATCATCACGATCACGGACGCGCAGGGCAATGCGATTTCCTGGTCGTCGGCTGGTTCAATGGGCTTCAAAGGCTCGCGCAAGTCCACGCCGTACGCCGCGCAGGTCGCCGCCGAAGACGCCGGCAAGAAGGCGATGGAACACGGCATGAAAACGCTGGAAGTCCTCGTGCACGGTCCGGGTTCGGGCCGCGAGTCGGCGCTGCGTGCGCTCCAGGCTGTCGGTTTTACCGTCACGACCATCCACGACACCACCGCCGTTCCGCACAACGGCTGCCGCCCGCCGAAGCGTCGCCGCGTCTAACCCGCGCAGCTTTCGTATCGGTCTGGCAATACTGAAGAGGTTCTAACCATGGCGATGTCCGCCGGTTCGGTGAACGACAAGAACTGGAAAGACCTGATCCGCCCCAACCGTCCGGTTGTGGAGCATGACCGGGATCCGCAACGCAGAGCCAAGCTCGTGATCGAGCCGCTGGAGCGCGGCTTTGGCACGACGCTCGGCAACGCGCTGCGTCGCGTGCTGCTGTCTTCGCTGCAGGGCGCGGCCATCACGGGCGTGCAGATCGATGGCGTCGTCCACGAGTTCTCGTCCATCCCGGGCGTGCGCGAAGACGTCACTGACATCGTGCTGAACCTGAAGCGCGTCGCGATCCGCATGGTCTCCGACACGCCGAAGCGCATGACGCTGAAAGCCTCGGGCGCCGGCCCGGTTCGCGCCGGCCAGATCGAGGTTTCGGGCGATGTCGAGATCCTGAACCCGGACCACGTGATCTGCCACCTCGATGAGGGCGCGGACGTCCGCATGGAATTCACGGTCGCCACCGGCAAGGGCTACGTCCCGGCTGACCGCAACCGTCCGGATGATGCTCCGCTCGGCTACATTCCGATCGACTCGATCTTCTCGCCGGTTGAGCGCGTGGGCGTGTTCGTCGAAGACACCGCGCCGGTCAGGTGCTGGACTATGACAAGCTGACTCTCGAAGTGCAGACCGACGGTTCGGTCTCTCCGGAAAACGCCGTGGCCTACGCTGCGCGTATTCTTCAGGACCAGCTGCAGCTGCTCATCACCTTCGATGAGCCGGTCGCCGCGACCGCGTCGGATGACGAGCCGGATCTGGGCTTCAACCCGGTTCTGCTCAAGAAAGTCGACGAACTCGAGCTTTCGGTGCGTTCGGCCAACTGCCTGCGCAACGACAACATCGTCTACATCGGCGACCTCATCCAGAAGTCCGAGGCGGAAATGCTCCGCACCCCGAACTTCGGCCGCAAGTCGCTCAACGAGATCAAGGAAGTGCTCGCCTCGATGGGCCTTCACCTCGGCATGGACGTTCCGTCCTGGCCGCCGGAGAACATCGAAGAGCTCGCCAAGAAATACGAAGACCACACCTGATCAGGAGCCGGTCCCTAAGGGCCGGATAGTAATATGCGCCACGGTTTCGCGCTCCGTAAACTCAATCGCACGCACGCCCATCGCAAGGCGATGTTCGCGAACATGTCCGGCTCCCTGATCCGCCACGAGCAGATCACGACGACGCTGCCGAAAGCGAAGGAACTCAAGGCCGTCGTCGACAAGCTGATCACGCTCGGCAAGAAAGGCGGCCTCTCGAACCGTCGCCTCGCTGCTGCGCAGCTGAAGGAAGACGATGTGGTCGTGAAGCTGTTTGGCCCGCTGGCCGAGCGCTACAAGACCCGCAATGGCGGCTACACCCGCGTTCTGAAGGCCGGCTTCCGCCATGGCGACAACGCCCCGATGGCGATCATCGAGCTGGTCGATCGCGACGTCGACGCCAAGGGTGCTGACGACCGCGCCCGCGCCGAGGCCGCTGCCGAAGCTGGCGAAGAATAAGCGGACTGATCCGACAGGTTTATGAAAGGCCGCCCCACCGGGCGGCCTTTTTGTTTCAGGGATTTGGCTCGACTGCGCTGCAAGCCTTGTTTGCGCCGGATTCTGCGCCTTATTTCCTTCCAGCGCCATGCAGCCTCACACGCGGGGCTGTCGTGGCCGGGCATGATCCGAAGCGTGGAGTTTGGGCATGAATCGCCAGAACATCATTCTTGCCGCCTCTGCGGGCCTTGCGACTGCGCTGACCATGCTGGCAGTGCCCGCAGTCGGCCAGCTGGTGGGCCAGGCGGATCCGCCAGCGGCGGTCGCTTCGAGCCCCGCGCCTGATCCGGTTCCGCAGGATCAGGTGATTCCCCAGACCGCGGACGGCATGCAGCAGTCCTTCGCGCCGATCGTGAAGCGCACGGCCCCGGCCGTTGTGAACGTCTATTCCAGCGTGAACATCACGCGCTCGAACTGCCCGTACGCCAACGATCCGATGTGGGCGTACCTCTATTGCGGCGGCAACACCCAGTTCCGGAATGAGAAGGTCGATAACTCGCTGGGCTCCGGCGTGATCGTCGGTTCGGACGGCGTCATCGTGACGAATCTGCACGTTGTCGAGCAAGGCCAGGAATTCCGCGTCGCGCTGGCCGACAGGCGGGAGTTTCCGGCCGAGTTGGTCATGAAGGATTCCAAGACCGATCTCGCCGTCCTTCGCATCGACACCAAGGGCGAGAACCTTCCGACGCTGCAATTCTCGGATACGCGCAACCTGCAGGTTGGCGATCTTGTGCTGGCCATCGGCAATCCGTTTGGCGTTGGCCAGACCGTGACGAGCGGAATCGTATCTGCGCTGGCGCGCACGGATGTCGGCGTGTCGGACTATTCCTCGTTCATCCAGACCGACGCCTCGATCAACCCCGGCAACTCCGGCGGCGCGCTGGTCGACATGCAGGGGCGGCTGGTCGGCGTGAACTCGATGATCTTCTCGCGTGGCGGCGGTTCGAATGGCATCGGCTTTGCGATCCCGTCCGAGATGGTGAAGCAGATCGTCGATGCGGCGGTTCACGGCGGGTCGCTGGTTCGCCCGTGGCTCGGCGCCAAGGGCGTCACCATCGACAGCACCAAGGCAGCCGCGCTTGGGCTTGATCGTCCGCGCGGCGTGCTGATCTCCGCGGTCTATGGCGGCGGCCCCGCTGACAAGGCGGGTCTCAAGGAAGGCGATGTCGTTCTGTCCGTCGATGGCCGCGAGGTGTTCGACGATCGCGGCATGAAGTTCATCGCGGCGACGAAGGCGGAGGGCGAAACCGCCACGCTGTCCGTCATTCGCAATGGTCAGCCGCGTCAGGTGGCCGTCCGCCTTGCGCCGCCTCCGGGCACGGCGAAGGGGGAAATGGTGCAGGTCAGCGGCCAGAGCCCGTTCACCGGCGCTGTTGTGGCTGAGCTTTCGCCGGCGCTGGCCGAGGAGGTCGGGCTCGACGCCTACAATGGCGGCATGCTGGTCTACAGCGTTCCGCCCCGCACGATTGCGCGCAATGTCGGGTTCCAGCCCGGGGATATCATCCGCGAGATCAACGGCGTCACGATCCGCACCAAGAAGGACTTCGAGTCGGCGCTGCAGAAGGCCGAAGCCAGCCCTCCGGCGACCTGGCGTCTGGCGACGGAGCGCAATGGCCAGCGTATCGAGAGCGAACTGCGCGGACGCTGAGCGGCGTCTGGCGGCGCGGCGCCTGCCGCGCTAGACCAAGCGCGTGAGCGATCTGTTTTCAGCCGCAGGACTTACCGACGAGGCGCCCCGCCCGCTGGCCGATCGGCTGCGCCCCGAAACGCTTGAGGGTGTCGTCGGGCAGGATCACCTGCTGGGGCCGGATGGACCAATCGGACGGATGCTGGCGCAGGGGCGGCTCGCGAGCCTGATCCTGTGGGGGCCGCCGGGCGTTGGCAAGACGACGATTGCGCGCCTGCTGGCGAAGCGCGCGGGGCTGGAGTTCGAACAGCTTTCCGCGATCTTCTCCGGCGTGAAGGATCTGCGCGCGGTTTTCGAGAAGGCGGAAGGAAGGCGCGCGTCAGGCAAGGGCACGCTCCTGTTCGTCGACGAGATTCATCGCTTCAATCGCGCGCAGCAGGACGGGTTCCTGCCCTTCGTCGAGCGCGGCGTCGTCACGCTAGTCGGGGCGACAACGGAGAATCCTTCGTTCGAGCTCAACGGCGCGTTGCTCTCACGCACGCAGGTGATGGTGCTCAAGCGGCTGGATGATGCGGCGCTGGGCAAGCTGCTCGCGCGGGCCGAGGCCAATCTCGGCAAGCCCGCGCCGCTGACTGAAGACGGGCGAGCCGCGCTGATGGCGATGGCCGACGGCGACGGGCGCTACTTCCTTAATCTGGTGGAAGAGGTGTTCGCCTGGGGGAGGGCGCAGCCCATCGACGCTAACGGCCTGATGGCCGCCCTGCAGAAGCGGGCGCCGGCCTACGACAAGGACCGCGAGGAGCACTACAATCTCATCTCCGCGTGGCACAAGGCGACGCGCGGGTCCGACCCGGATGCAGCGCTCTACTGGTTCTGTCGCATGCTGGAGGGCGGTGAGGATCCGTTGTTCATCGCGCGCCGGATGATCCGGGCGGCGAGCGAGGATATCGGCCTTGCCGATCCGACCGCGCTGATGATCTGCAACGAGGCGGCCGCGACCTATGAGCGGCTGGGGTCGCCCGAGGGCGAACTCGCGCTGGCGCAAGCCTGCATTCACCTGGCGACGGCGCCGAAATCCAACGCGGCTTACAAGGCTTATGGCGCGGCCCGTGCGGCGGCGCGCGAGACCGGTTCGCTGGCGCCGCCGGCGCACATCCTGAACGCGCCAACAAAGATGATGAAGCAGCTCGGCTATGGCGCGGGCTATGAATACGACCATGATGCCGAAGGGCAGTTCTCCGGCCAGGACTACTTCCCGGATGGCATGGAGCGGCAAAGCTTTTATCAGCCAAAGGGAGCCGGCCGGGAAGGGCCGATCCGGGAACGGCTCGAGCAATGGGCGAAGAAGCGCGCCGGGCGGCAAAGCGGCGACTGATGCCCAGGCGAAACTACGAGAGCCAGGCGATCAGCGAAGAGGATCGCGCCTTTGCGCGGTCGCTGGTGATCCATGAGGATGCGGCCGTGCTGGCTTTCAACAAGCCCTCAGGCCTTCCCGTGCAGACGCGCAACCCGGATGATCGCACGCTCGACAGCCTGATGGCGGCGTTTGCGCGGTCCAACGGGAAGCGTCCGCGGCTGGTCCACCGGCTTGATGCACAGACATCGGGCGTGATCGTCGCCGCCAAGACCCAGCCAGCCGCAGCCGCTCTCAGCGCCGCCTTTGCGGGCCGCGACGTTCACAAGACCTATCTCGCCGTCGTTTCGGGGGCGACCTTAGACAAAGATGAAGGACGCATCGAGATTTCGCTGTCGCGCTACCGCGCCAGGCCGGAGCTGGAGCTGATGCGCGCGGCCCGCCCTGGCGATCAGAAGGCGCAGGAGGCCCGCACCCTGTGGCGGCGGCTTGCCTCGGCCGGCAGCGTGCACCTGATGCAGCTGGAGCCCGAAACCGGTCGGATGCACCAGCTGCGCGTACACCTGTCGCTTACCGGCCTGCCAATTCTCGGCGATCCCTATTATGGCGGGCAGACCAGCCTCGGCGGACAGGCTGTTCCCCGCCTGATGCTTCACGCCGCCCGGCTCAGTCTGCCGCATCCCTCAGGGGGCGAACTCTCCGTGGAAGCTCTCCCGCCCGAGGACTTTGCCCGCGTCACTACGGCGGCAGGCCTCGATCTGGCCTAATCGGGCGACTGGCCGTATTCACGGTGCCAATGTTCAACCTGCTTCTCGTGGCGCTCGGAGGTGCGATCGGCGCAACCTCAAGACACCTCGCTTCCAGCGCGGTGACGAAAGCCATGGGCTTTGGGTGGCCCTACGGCACGCTGACCGTAAACATCGCCGGCAGCGTGCTGATGGGCGTGCTGGCGGGCTGGCTCGCCTTTCGGGTGGATGGCGGCGAGAACTGGCGGCTTTTTCTTGGAACCGGCGTGCTGGGCGGCTTTACGACTTTCTCAGCGTTCTCGCTTGAAACAGCCCTGATGCTGGAGCGGCGCGAATTCGTGCCGGCGGCGCTCTACTCGCTGGGCTCTGTGGCGCTCTGTGTCGGTGGGCTCTTCGTGGGCCTCTGGTTGTCCCGGCGGGTGTTCGGATGAGCTGGAACGCCGGGCAGGTGGTGAATCTCAGCGTCGATGCCGACGAGGATGACACGCGCCTCGATCGCTGGCTGAAGCGCAAGTTCCATGGTCTCAGTCAGACCCAGATTGAAAAGGCGCTGCGCAAAGGCGAGATCCGAGTCGATGGCGCACGCGCCAAGTCCAACACGCGTGTCAAGGCCGGCCAGACCGTGCGTGTGCCGCCGATGACGCCGCTGCCTGGCGCCGAAGAAGAAGGCGAAGCGCGTCCCCGCGCGCGCGTGAAGTCGTCCGATGCAGACATGATGCGCGCGCTCGTCATCTATGAGGATGACGACGTCATCGCCCTCAACAAACCATCCGGCATCGCTGTACAGGGGGGCACGGGAACAAGCCGGCATATCGATGGGCTGTCGCGCGCGCTTGTTCCTGATACTGCGCAGAAGCCGCGCCTCGTTCACCGGCTGGATCGCGACACGTCCGGCGTGCTCGTGCTGGCCAAGACGGTTGGTGCGGCAAACCGGCTTGGCAAACTGTTCCGCTCGCGCGAACTGGACAAGATCTACTGGGCCGTGACGCTTGGCGTGCCACATCCGACCAGTGGCGACATCCGCGGCTGGATGATCAAGTCAGCAGGTCCGGGCGGCGACAAGGAGAAGATGCGCCAGGCCGAACAGACCGAAAAGGGCGCGGTACATGCCGTGACGCTTTATTCGGTCGTGCAGAATGCGGGGCGCAAGGCAGCCTGGGTGGCGCTGAAGCCGGAGACCGGCCGTACGCACCAGCTGCGCTTCCATATGGCGGAGATCGGCTGCGCCATCGTGGGCGACCGCAAGTATACCTGCGACCGGGAGATGCCACAGGGGCTGGCCGAGGGCCTGCATCTGCATGCGCGCGCGCTGCGGCTGCCCAATCCGGGCGGCAGACCGATCGAGATCGTCGCTGATCTGCCGCCTCACATGCAAAAGACGTTTGATGTGCTGGGCTTTGATGCGAGCGCGGCAGATGATTTCTTCGATCTGCGCAAGCCAAGGCGCAAGCGATAGGTCGCCGTTGCGGGAGCGCGACATGGAATACGCCAGGGGCGTCAAAGGCGAAATCGACCAGCGGCCAAAGCGGTTCTACACGCAGGTTGATGTCGCACGGGATGATGACGGCTGGGTCGTCACGCTGGATGGACGGGCGCTGCGGACGCCTGCAGGCAAGCGGCTTCATCTGCCGGTCGAGGCGCTCGCAAATCTGCTTGCCGACGAATGGCGTGAACAAGGCGAGCGCATCGATCTTGCGACGATGTTCAATACGCGACGTGCATACGGAGTGGTAGATCGTCCCGCTGAGGTCCGCGCTCATCTGGTCGATCAGGCTGTGCGATATGCGGGCACCGATCTCGTCTGCTATATCGTTGACCGTCCGGTCGAACTTCGTGCGCGACAGGAGCAAGCGTGGGACCCGTTGCGGATATGGGCGGGAGAGCAGCATGGCGTGCGCCTTGCGCCAGTCTCCGGGATCGTTCCCGCCGATCAGCCTGCTGACTCGCTGGCCGCCTTGAAGCGCCACGCGGAGGCGCTTGATGATTTCCGGCTCGATGGTCTGGCGGCAGTGATCTCGCAGTTGGGATCCGCCGTTCTGGGCCTGGCGGTGGAGCGCGGGCGGCTGACGGCGGAAGAGGCGCTCGAGCTGTCGCGGGTCGATGAGGTCTTCCAGAACGAGCAATGGGGCGAGGACAGCGAGGCAGCCCGCCGTGTCGAGAACCAACGTCTTGAGGCGCGAGCCCTCGATGCCTGGCTTGCAGCGCTCGGCGATCCCGGGCCGACCGAAGCTGCCAAAGCCTGATGACGTTCCGCTCAACCGGTTCTAATGCTTGCTGACGAACAGGCGCGGGGCTTGCGAATGAGAGCGTGGATTGTTGCGGTTGCCGCGGTCGTGGCAGCGCCCGTGGCGCTTGCTCAACCAAAGGTGACTGCCGAGATTGGTGCCCCCTATATCCCTGACGGTCTGCAATTGCGGCTTACCGAGGAGTGCCGGATCGAGTCGTCAGGGAGCGCGCCCGACGCACATCTGCGGTGCACACCGGGCCTTGGCTGGCGGTTGCACGATGCGGCGACAGGCGAGGTGGTCTATCCGGTGCAGGGCTATCTTCCGCGCGATCTGGAATGGGCCTTTGCGGGACCAGGCGCCGTTACCTTTCTTGCTCAGCGTCAGGTGTCGATTGTCCGGCTACCCTCAGGAGAAACAACCGAGCTGGGGCCGGGAGATATCGAGCAATACCGCGACGCCGAGGGACTGCCCTTCAAGGCGGTTGTCTGGACCCTGCCCCGCAATGCTGGGCAGCCGACGACGGTCTTCTTGTTGCGGCCTGATGGAACGCTCTCAGATTCGATCGATGCGGATATGCGCCGCGTGGACTACACGCGTGGGCTTGGTTGCCGGGAGGCGGCCGTACTGGCGGCCATAGGGGCGGAGAACCTGCCTAACAGCACTTGGTCGAAGATCGTCCGTTTGTCCGCCGCCGAGGAGGGGCGGAATTTGTGCGATACGGTGGGGCACGATCGCCTCGCTGGTCTGGGATCAGATGGCTCGTGGCGGCGCCTTGATCCCAAATCGTTCAAGGCGATCGGTTCCGGCTCGTTCGCGACGGCCGATGATGCGTTGAAGGCGCAATGAGGATCTCGGCCGCAATCCCGCTTTCGCTGGCCGCCGCAGCTTGCGCGCCAATGATGGAAATCCGCGACGGAGCACAAGCCGATCGTTTGCGCGAGATGGTCACGAACTTCTGTGAGACGACGGCATCCGGTGATGTTAGCCGGGTCGCCGATCTGTTTGGCGCCGATATCAAATCCGCAATCGAGACTGCTGTCCGGGCTGGCCACCCACCCGCCTTTGCCTCGCGTGCCGGCGCTACCGGATGCCGGCCAGGCCGGGTCTGGTATGTCGGCGGCTCACGCCGCGTGCTTGAGGTGCAGTATGATGGCTTTGCCGACAGGCTGGACATGTGGCTGGCCGACGACGGCAAACTGTCGGACCTGCACTACGCCACGGGCGAGCCGCGGTTGAGCGCGCGCGTTGGCCTGACGACGAATACGTCCCGCGTCTTCTAGGGGGTCATGCCCGCGCGCAGGGCGCAGGCGTAGGCGAACTGCGCCAGCGGCGCCACGCGGCCTTCGTTTTGCGCGGCGGCGGCGTTGGAGGCCGTGCCATCACGGACGCGGCCGACAATACCCTGCAGGATGCCGGCAAGACGGAAGGCGTTGTACGCGAAGTAGTAGTCCAGCTCGGGCAGGCCCTTGCGGCCCGTCAGCTCGCAATAGCGCGCGACGTACTGCTCTTTCGTCGGGATGCCATAGCCGGGCTTGTGCACGACTCCGGCGATCGACGGGCGCTGCGGATCGGACGAGGGCGTTTCCCACGACATCAGGTGATAGGTGAAATCGGCCAGCGGATCGCCCAGCGTCGAAAGCTCCCAGTCGAGCACTGCAATGACCTTCGGCTCGGTCGGGTGAAGGATCATATTATCGATGCGATAGTCGCCATGCACGATCGTGGTCTGCTCGCCCGGCGGAATGTTCTTCGGCAGCCAGTCGATCAGGCGGTCCATCTCCGGAATCTTGGTCGTTTCGGAGAGCTGATACTGCTTCGTCCAGCGGTGAATCTGGCGGGCGACATAGTCGCCTTCCTTGCCAAAGCCTTCAAGGCCGGCCTTTTTCCAGTCGACATTGTGAAGCGCTGCGAAGGTCGAGACCTTGGCTTCGTAGATGGCGGCGCGTTGTTCCGGCGTGTAGTCGGGCAGGGTTGCGTCCCAGATGATACGGCCCTCAACCATGTCCATGATGTAGAACATGGTGCCGATGACACTGTCGTCTTCGCAAAGTCCGTATGGCCGCGCGACGGGGAAGCCGAGCGGATAAAGCGCGCTGATGACGCGATATTCGCGGTCGACTGCATGGGCGGAGGGTAGCAGCTTGCCCGGCGGTTTGCGCCGCATGACGTATTTCTTCGCCGGCGTGATGAGCTGGTAGGTCGGGTTGGACTGGCCGCCCTTGAACTGGCGCACCGTTAGAGGGCCTTTGTAGCCCTCGACATGCTGCTCCATCCACGCCGCAAGTTTCGACTCATCGAACTTGTGGGTCTCGGCGACGTCCTTCGTGCCCGAGAACATGTCGGCGGGGGTTGCTGCGTCGGTCATATCCTGCCCTGTCCGCTTTGGCTGGTCTTCGCCAGCTGCATACCAGTCGTTCGAACCTGCTAAACACGGTTCAGGGCCGCAGGTCGAGGGGTATTGTGACGCTCCGAGACGTCAGTTGCGGGTGAGCGCACGCCAGGCGATATCGCGCCTGCAGAAACCCTCCGGCCAGTCGATCCGGTCGACCGCCTCGTAGGCGCGCTGGACGGCTTCCCTGAGCGTCGGCGCCGTAGCTGTGACGTTGAGAACGCGGCCGCCACTGGCTACGACGTCCGGGCCTTTTTGGGCGGTGCCGGCGTGGAAGACTGTGACGCCGGGAACCTTGCCGGCTTCTGCCAGACCGCCAATCACGCCGCCCTTCTTCGGTTTACCCGGATAGCCGGAAGCTGCCATCACGACTGTGACGGCGTGATCGGAAAAGCGCTCCAGCCGCTTGCAGTCGCCCAGCCCGCCGGCGGCACAGGCAAGCAGTTGGGCCAGCGGATCGTCCTTCAGGCGGGCCATGATTACCTGGCATTCGGGGTCGCCGAAGCGACAATTGTATTCGACGACGCGCGGGCCGTGTTTGGCATCGATCATCAGCCCGACGAAGAGGACGCCGCGATAGGCGCGACCCTCGCGCTTCATGCCGAGAATGGTCGGCGTGACGATTGTGTCCATCACCCGTTGCTGCATCTCGGGATCGAGGATGGGCGCTGGGGAATAGGCGCCCATACCGCCAGTGTTGGGCCCCGTATCGCCCTCGCCGACACGCTTGTGATCCTGCGCGCCGGCAAGCGGCACAGCGGTCTCGCCGTCGCAGAGCGCGAAGAAGGACGCCTCCTCGCCCTGCATGAACTCCTCGATCACCAGAGTCGCCGAGGCGGCGCCGAACTTGCCGCCGAGCATCGCCTCGATCTCGGCTTCGGCCTCGGCCTTCGATTGCGCGATCACGACGCCCTTGCCCGCCGCCAGCCCGTCGGCCTTCAGCACGTAGGGCGGGCCATCGAACGCGTCGAGGTAGGCCTTGGCTTCGGCGATCTCGTCAGCGTTGAAACGCCGGTAGCGGGCGGTCGGGATTCCGTGCCGTTCCATAAAATCCTTGGAGAAGGCTTTGGAGCCTTCGAGGATGGCGGCGCGCTGAGACGGGCCGAACACGGGAATGTCCATGGCGCGCAGCCGGTCGGCGAGGCCCATGACCAGTGGGACTTCGGGGCCAACAATGACGAGGTGCGGCCGCTCCAGTTTCGCCAGCGCCAGCTGGCCTTCGATATTGTCTGCGGCGATCGGCTCACAGCGCGCGATCGCGGCAATGCCGGGATTGCCGGGCGCGACGACGATATCGGTGACCCGCGGGCTTTGTTTCAGGCGCCAGGCCAGCGCATGCTCGCGTCCGCCGCCGCCGACAATGAGAATTTTCATCGAATTCGTCCGGGCCGCTTGATCCTGGGTTATACAGGGAGCCGGATTAGTACGGGCAGCGACCACAAAACAAGGCTGGCCCGCGTGTTCGAGAATTTTGGCAAGGCCGGGATGGCGCCCGAAAAGAGCACGTTTTCGCGCGAAAGCGACCTCACCGGCCTGTGGTCGGGCGAGTACTGGTACGGCCATACTGCGCGGCCGACGCCATTCTCGGCGCACATCATCGATTCGGGCGGCACAATTTCAGGCACGACGCTGGAGCCGGCGACCTTCGGTTCGCCGCATCTGATCGAGCTGTCGGCGGATATCAGCGGGTCACGCGGCGACCTCACCGTGCGGTTCACGAAAATCTATCACCCCGCGCCGGGCGTTCACCGTCTCCCGATCTATTATTCGGGTACGGTCGACGAGAAGCTGACCCTGATCGATGGCGACTGGCGCTTTCCCGATGGCTTCTCGGGCCGGTTCGTTCTTGTCCGCGCCTCGCGGGGCGCAAAGGCCGAGGCGGAAAAGCGAGCCGTTGAGCTGGAGATGAAGCGCTAGAACGAGCCCGACAGGTTGAGACCGACCTGTAGGCCGCTGGTACGCGTGCGATCCTCGACGAAAGCGACCGGGTCAGCGGTCGTGCCTGAGTAGCCGACGCGCATGAAGCGCTCTTCGTTATCGAGCAGGTTGGACACGCTGAGCCGGGCGCTCATCCCGATGATGTCCTTGTGCTGGATGAAGGCGCCGACGCGGCCGGCGGAGTCCCAGCGATAAGTGGTCTGCGTGACGCCAAAGCCGGGGGCGTTGCTATTGTCCTGATAGCCGACGCCCCAGGCCCATGGCGTTCCGGGCAGGTCCTGACGGAAGTTCACGCTGTAGTTCGAGTGGCGCGTGCCAGACAGGTTGCGGTTCTCGCCGGTGACGCTGTCCTCCACATTGCTGTCGCGCAGCGACGCGCTCCAGTCGATCTTGCCGCCCGGAATGCCGAGACTGCCCGTGGGCATGGTTCCGGAAACATCGATGCCGTAGCTGACCGCGCTGTCGATATTGCCGGGGCCTTCGACCACGGTGATCGAGCCATCGCCGTTGACCGTGCGCGAGAAGACCAGTGAGGAGTTCACGTCCTCGATCTGGCGGCCATAGACCTTCACGCGAACCGGCCCAAGGCCCCCCACTTCGCCATTGGCTTCCAGCGCCAGATCCCAGCTCTGCTCGGGGACGATCTCGGGGTTGCCGCTTTGCTGCTGGCCGGTCTCGTCCGCAAGATTGACCGAGGAAACAAAGTCTCCGAAATCGAGCTGACCAACCGAGCGTTCGAGGCGGAGATTGGCCGTCCATTCATCGGACGGCGACCAGGACAGGGCGATCGACCCCTTGGGGCGGATGAAGTCACGCACCTTTCCGTTTGGCCCGGTCTGGGCGATTTCGGAATGCTCCGCCGCGACCACGGCCTGCAGGAAAACCCCGCCGCCGATATCACGGTCATGCACGAGCGCCGCTTCCGTGCGGCGCTCCTCGACATGCGAGGTGCCGCCGCTGACGGGGACGTCCGTGTAGACGCCGTTCGACAGGACAGCGTAGGCGGTCGCCGTGTCGAGCGTGTTGACGGCGCCTTCGACCGCCATCTGCCAGTCGGCGTCGCCATCGTTCCACGAATATTCGCCGCGCAGGATCGATTCTTCTACTGACCTGTCGACCAGCACGCGCTCGCCGACCGGCGTGATGGCGCCCGCAAGCTGTTCGATCATTGTCGTGGTCGTCGGCGTGCCGGACGATGACGCGCTGAGGCCGATCAGCTTCAACCGGCCATTGCCAAGGGCAAACTCATGATCGGCGTTGATCTTGAGGCTCTCGCCATCCGTTCCGAAGTCATAAGTGCGGAGATAGTCGTCCGCGATAGGGCCGGTGCGGAAGGACGTTTCGACACGGCCGTCTGTGCTCGTCGCGTAGACAAGGCCAATGTTCGAGATCGAGCCCGACAGGCTTTCGTTCGAAAACGCAGTCGAGAGTTCGTGCCGCCGGCCTTTCCAGCGCTCGTCCTCGTCGCGGAATTGAACGGGGACGCCGGCGGCATCGAACAGGGTCTCAGGCCCGGTCGACCGATCATTCCAGGAATAGGAGGATAGGCCGAACGTATATTCCCAGTCCTCGAAATTGCCACCGACGAGGATCCGCCCACGTTCGAGGCGCGCATGGGAACCTTTGTTGAATTCGGGATTCCATTCCCAGCGGCCCGTCGTGTCGGCCGGGCGCGTGATCACATTGACCACCTGGCCGCTAAGGCCGGGTATGTCGAGCCGGGCGCCATCGGTGAGCTCGATCCTCACAACGCGGTCGGCCGAAATGCGGCTCAGCGCTTCGCGGACGGACATGGATTTTACGGGGATGCGGCGGTTGTCGATCAGGACATTGGCGTCGCCAGCGCCCATGCCGCGCTTGCCGCCGTTTTCCTTGATCGAGAAGCCCGGCGTCTGATCGACCATGTCGAGGGCCGAGCGGGGCGCGAATTTCTCATAATATCCGGGTTCGAAGGTCTGCAGCGCCGGGGCCTCGGACGAGTCCTCCTCGGGGGCGGCGGAGGCAGCCGGAGTCGCGGCGAGGCCGGCCAGCAAGGCTAACGCGCCCACCCGCAGGGACAGGGACGGCCTGGTCTGGCGGGCGGCTCGTCTGATCATGCTGCACGAAGTCCCGGAAATCTGGCGCGGAAAAGGCGAAGTTACGACGCTGTAATGTGCTTTGTCTGAAAGCCAAACCCGGTCGGCATGACGATATGGTGAACAGGCCGGAAATCTGCGCCCAGCGCGTCCACTCCCTGACGCGGGCGGACGGGCCGCTATAGTTGGCTGATGGACGATCTTATCGAATCGCAGGGCCAGCCGGGCTCCAACTCGCCGGAAATGACGGTCTCCGAACTGGCCAATGCGCTTAAGCGCACGGTGGAGGAGACCTATGCCTTCGTGCGCGTGCGCGGGGAGCTGGGCCGCGTGGTGCTGGCCAAGTCCGGCCATCTCTATTTCGACATCAAGGACGAGAGCGCGACGCTCAACACCGTGATGTGGAAAGGCAATGCCGGACGGCTGCCGTTCAAGCCTGAGGAAGGGCTGGAGGTGGTGGCTGAGGGGCGGCTGTCGACCTACCCCGGCCGTTCCAACTATCAGCTGATTGCCGAGCGGATGAGGCCGGCCGGGCTCGGCGCCCTGATGCAGCTGCTGGAAGAGCGGAAGAAGAAGCTCTCGGCCGAGGGCCTCTTTGCCATGGAGCGCAAGAAGCCGCTGCCCTTCCTGCCTGCGGTGATCGGCGTGGTGACCAGCCCGACGGGCGCCGTGATCCGCGACATCCTTCATCGCGTGCGGGATCGCTATCCGGTTCATGTGATCATCTGGCCGGCGCTGGTGCAGGGCGAGAAGGCGGCGGCGGAAGTGGAGGCCGGCATACGCGGTTTCAACGCGCTGCCAGCGGGCGGGGCCATCCCGCGGCCGGACGTGATCATCGTGGCGCGGGGTGGCGGCTCGATCGAGGATCTGTGGCCGTTCAACGAGGAGCGTGTTGTGCGGGCGGCGGCGGACTCGGTGATCCCGCTGATCTCGGCCGTGGGCCACGAGACCGACACGACGCTGATCGACTACGCCTCCGACCGCCGGGCGCCGACGCCGACCGGCGCGGCGGAGATGGCGTTGCCGGTGCGGGCCGAACTGATGGCGCAGGTCGAGACGCTGGGTGGACGGCTCAGCCGGCGGCTGTGCGGGACGGTTGAAAAACGCAGGCTGGAGTTGCGCTCGGCCTCTGGACGGTTGCCGCGGCCGGACGATCTGCTGGCGCGGGCGCGGCAGAGACTGGATATGGCTTCGCAGCGTTTCGGCGGATCACTGTCGCGGATGGTGGCGCGCAAGCGGGCCCGGTTCGACCAGACAGGCGGCGGGTTGAGACCTGCGGCCCTGCGCAGGGAGATCGCGACGCGGCAGGCGGAGGTCCAGCGGCTGGTGGTGCGGTTGCCGCCGGCGATGGATCGGCGGTTGAGGCGGTTGCGCGAGGAACTGACAGGCCAGGCCCGCGTGCTGGAGTCGGTGTCTTACGAGCGCGTGCTGGCGCGGGGCTTTGCGCTGGTGACCAAGCTGGATGGCGCGTTGGTGCGCGGCATCAAGTCGGTCAGCGAAGGCGATGGCTTGCGTCTGCGCTTTGCTGATGGCGAGGTGGAGGCGCGGGCCGGAAGCTCGGGACCGCCGGCGGCGGCGCCCACGGATCCCCAGCGGCCGCGCATCCGCCGGCGCAAGACAGAAAACGATCAGGGCGACCTGTTCTAGGAGAGATCGATGCGTGCATGGCTTGTCGCGTTCGCCCTCATGGCGGCGTCCTGTGCGAATGCGCCATCGCCTCCGCCCGGAACCGATGCCGATACCGTCGCGTGGTGGAACATGACGGGCGATCTTTCCAGCGATGCCATGGAGGGCCGGGAAACGGGCTCGGCGGGATATGACCGGGCTGCTGATTACGTCGAGGCGCGGTTTCGTGCGGCGGGCCTCAAGCCGGCGGGCGAGAATGACGGGTATCGGCAGACGTTGCCGCTGAAGGAGGTGCGGGTCGAGAAGGCGGGGACGAGCTTTGAGATTTTCACCAACCTCGGCGGTACATTGCCGGATGGTCGCGTCAGGTTGGCCGAGGCTCGGGTGAATCTGGACTTCCTGCACGACATCTCGGTTCGGCCGACGACGGAGTTGCCCGGGCTGATACAGGCGCCGATGGCGTTTCGCGGATACTGCTCTCCGGAAGCGATGGGGGATGTCAAAGGCAGAGTTGTTATCTGTTTCGGCACGCGCCGTGCGGGAATGACGACGGCGGGGCAGCGGCTGGAGGCGGCTGCGAAGGCCGGGGCCGTGGGGATCATCAATGTCGATGACCCGGGCTTCACGATCGAGCCGGCGCGTTGGCCGGATGCGTACGCGCGCTCGATCACCTTCCGCGATGCAGGACCGCCGGCCTATCCGAAGCTTGCGGTCATGCGAGCGTCGACTGACGCGTTCAGCGCTTTTCTGACGTGGACGGATCAGGACGCCGAAGCGATTCTCAAGGCGGGCGCAGCATCGCAGCCGCTTCCGTCTTTTGATGTTGGTTCGTGGCTCATCGCTCATTTCGCGATCTCGCAGCGGGAGCTTCAGTCCGACAACATACTGGCGCTGTTGCCAGGCACGGACCCGGACCTGAAGGACCAGATCGTCATCGTGTCGGCGCATCTTGATGGCTATGGCTATGGCGAGCCGGTGAACGGAGACGCGCTCTACAATGGCGCGTTCGATGATGCGGCTTATGTGGCGACGCTGATCCGGCTGGCGGAGCGGCAGGCGGGCGAGGGCTTCAAGCGGAGCGTGCTGTTTGCTGTCTATACCGGCGAGGAGAAGGGGCTGCTTGGCTCCAACTGGTTTGCTTCGCACCTGACGGTCCCGAAGGAGAAGATCGCGGCGGTGGTCAATCTTGACCAGTTGCGGCCCCTCTTCCCGCTGAAGGTCCTGACCATGCATGCGGTGGGCGACACGACGCTGGCGGCGAATGTCGGCCGGGTGGCGGCGGCGATGGGGATCGAGGTGCGGCCGGATCGCGAGCCGGAGCGGAACCTCAACCAGCGGACCGACCACTGGCCGTTCCTGCGGATGGGCGTGCCGGCGACGAACTTCGTGTTCGGGTTCGATCCGGGGACCGACGCGGAAGTCAAATATCGCGAGTGGTACACGACGCGGTATCACCGGCCGCAGGATGACATGAGCCAGCCGCTGGACTGGGGCGCCGCGCGCGACATGAACCTGTTCTTCTACCGGCTGGTCGAGGATGTCGCCAACGATCCGGCGCGGCCGATGTTCCTGCCGTCGAGCCAATGGGCGCCGCGGAACTGATCGTGACCGCAGGCGCGGGCTGGCGATCCCTGCGGCGGCTAGCCGGGGTTGGGTGTGGGATTGGGTGCGCTAACCGCTAGGCGGGCGCTGATATGTCCCGCGTGGGGAGTGCGCGGCCTGTTCCGCTCATCCCGACGAAAGTCGGGATCCGGGGACAAGGGCACGTGGGGCGCTGGGTTGAAGCTTCAAACCAGGACAAGCCTCTCACTCCGCCTTGGGTCCCTTCACC
>JAWKVC010000024.1:0-34320 GCA_041398245.1 Hyphomonadaceae bacterium | reverse complement strand
CGGTCGTGGTGATCACGCACGAGACGGAAGTCGCCGATTACGCGAAACGCCAGATTCATTTCCGGGACGGCAGGATTGAAACCGACACGGCCCATCCCGAACTGAAGCGGGCGGCGGGAGGCGCGTGACATGAAATTCGGAGTCGCCGCCTCCTCTGCCGCAGAAGCCCTGTTCTCCAATCCCCTGCGTAGCCTGCTGACCATGCTGGGCATCATCATCGGCGTTGCGTCCGTGATGGTGATGATGTCGATCGGCGAAGGCGCCAAGGCGCAGATCGAGGCCCAGATCTCCAGCGTCGGCACCAATGTGCTGACGCTTCAGCCAGGCAGCCTGAACCGTGGCGGACGTAGCCTGGGCGGCAGCTCCGGCCGGCCATTCACGGAAACCGATATCTCCGCCATCGCCAACCTGCCCTTCGTCGAGGCTGTCGCCGGTACACTGTCGGGACAGGCGAACGCCGTCTCCGAAGAGTCGAACTGGTCCACATCGATCCAGGGCGCGAGCTCGTCCTACTTCGCCGTGAACAACTGGCATGCTGACGAGGGACGCGAATTTACCGAACAGGAAGTGCAGGGAGGCGCCGCAGTCGCCCTGTTGGGGAAAACGGCGGCCGACAATCTCTTCCCGCGCGGTGATGCGGTCGGCCAGCGCATGCGGGTTAACGGCGTGCCGATTGAAATTATCGGCATCCTGGAATCGAAGGGCCAGAGCGGCGGCGGCATGGGTCGCGACCGTGATGACGTCATCATCGCGCCGCTCAGTCTCGTCCGTAACCGGATAACCGGCGGAAATCGCTGGGTTTCACGCCACGTCTCCAGCATCCAGGTCCTCGTGCAGGACGGCTACGACGTCATCGAAGCGCAGGATGAGCTTGCTAACGTGATGCGGGAAAGACGCCGGGTTGAGCCCGGTCAGCCGGATAATTTCGTCGTTATTAACTTTGCCGACATGATAAAGCAGCGAGCCGCCGTGGCTGAGAATATGAGCATGCTCCTTGCATTTACGGCTGCGGTATCGCTGATCGTCGGCGGGGTTGGTGTGATGAACATCATGCTTGTTTCGGTTACGGAACGGACCCGTGAAATCGGCCTGCGCATGGCTATTGGCGCGCGCGGCGGCGATATCCTTCTCCAATTCCTCGTCGAAGCCGTTGTCCTCTGCACCCTGGGTGGACTCATCGGCATGGCGATAGGATGGATCGGCGTATACGCGTATGCGCAGATCTCGAACGCGCCGATGCTCGTCTCCCCGATCATCGTCGCCACTGCACTGGGGGCGGCGGCCTCCGTCGGTCTGATTTTCGGCTTCTTCCCTGCCCGCCGAGCAGCTCAACTCGATCCAATCCAGGCGCTCAGATATGATTGACAAGAAAATGACCCGCGGCGTCTCCGCGGGCGCCCTTGCGGCCCTCCTCACCGCATGCGGCCACCTTCCGATTGCCGAACCCGCCTTCGAAGCCATGTCCGACAAACGGGCCGGCCTTCCGACGGACTGGACGGTTGCGAAGATGACCGGCGATCCCGCCGCCATCATCGCCGACTACAGCGTCTTCCAGGACGCGCAGCTGATGCATTCGTGCAGGAAGCGCTCGAGAACAACCGCAGCCTGCGCGCTGCGCGATCGAGAATGTCCGCCAGTCGGAAATGGCCCTGCAACAGGTTCGGTCCCGCCTGCTGCCGCAAGTCGGCGCATCGGTCGGCGCGTCGACGTCAGCGCTGACGGATGACCTCAGCAACACGACGGACCGCTACACCTTCGGCCTCAGCGCCACCTACGACTTCGATATCATGGGCGACCTCAACGCCTCGATCCAGGCGTCGGCCGCCGGCCTTCGCTCCAGCGAGGCCGTCTACGAGCAGGCCCGCCGGCAGATCGCCGCGCAGGTCGCGCGCGCCTACTTCGCGATCATCGAACAGCAGATGCAGCTTGAGCTGGATCGCCGCTCGCTCGATCGCCAGCGCCAGACCTTCCGCATCACGCAGACCCGCTTCGACGCCGGCTCCATCGCCCGCGACGAACTGGTGCTCGGCGAGTCGCGCCTCGCCCTTGCCGAAGACTCGATCATCGCGACAGAAGCCTCGCTGCGTGCAGCCGTGCGTGCGCTGGAAACGGCCCTCGGCCGCTTCCCGCAGAACAAGCTGGCGATCCAGGGCACGCTGCCCGAACCGCCGGCCACGCCGCCACTCGGCCTGCCTGAACTGACCATCAGGTCGCGTCCGGACGTCGTTTCGGCCGAACTCAACATGATCCAGACCTTTGCGGACACCCGCATCGCGCAGATGGGTCCGTGGCCGCAGCTGGACGCCAACCTCTCGCTTGGCCTCTCGAACACGACGATCAACACGACGTCCGATCTGTTCAGCTTCGACAATCTCGCCCTGTCGATCGGCGCGTCTCTGGCGCAATCGATCTTCGATGGCGGCGCGATCGATGCGCGCGTCAAGTCGGCAGAGTCGCGTGAGCGCGCCGCGCTTGAGCGCTACGGCCAGACGATCATCAACGCCTATGCCGAAATCGTAGGCGCGATCGACACGTTCGATACGCTCGCCTCGCGCAACGCCGCCCTGCAGAAAGCGTCGGACGCTGCGCAGGAAGTGCTGCGCCTCGGCGAACTGAAATACCAGGAAGGTTCCGAAAGCCTCCTCAACCTGTTCACCGTGCGCGACAGCGCCGAGACGGCAGAGTCGAACCTGATCTCCAACCGCCGCGCGCGACTGGATCAATGGATCGTGCTGCACACGGCGCTTGGCGGAAATCCGACCCGCGCGACGCCGCTGGCCACGCCGGCCAGCACGGCGGATGGTGGAACGTCCGAGTAGGCTTTCCGCTTTCAACGACAATTCTGTTCCAAGCAACGCCCGGAAGCCCACGCTTCCGGGCGTTGTTCTTGCGCGCACTTCCAGCCGGTTGACCCTACCGGGGCGAACACTAGTCTCCGCCCCGTTCCGAACGTGGATCGAAATTCCGACAGGATGAACGTGATGAGAAAATTCTTGCTCGGCGGCGCGGCCGCATTTGCGATAGCGCTCGCGGGCTGCGGGCAGTCTGCCGATGAGCCGACAGCCGACGCCGCGACCTTCCTGGCAAACGCCGAGAAGGAGCTCTCGGACTATTCCGACTACGCCTCCCGCGTCGCCTGGGTGAACGCCAACTTCATCACTGACGACACCGACTGGCTCAACGCCCGCGCCGGCTCGGAAGGCACGCTGCTCTCGGTGCGCCTCGCCAACGCCACCAAGCAGTATGAAGGCCAGGCGCTCACGCCGGACCAGCAGCGCAAGATGAACATCCTGCGCTCTGGCATCCCGATGCCCGCGCCGGGCGCGGGCACGGCGGAAGAGCAGAAGCAGATCGCTGATGAACTGAACAGGATCCTCACCGACCTCAACTCCACCTATGGCAAAGGCAAGTTCACGATCGACGGCAAGGAGCTGAATCTCGAAGAGCTCTCGGCCATCATCGCCTCCTCGCGCGACCCGAAGAAGCTGCAGCAGGCCTGGGAGGGCTGGCACACCATCTCGGTCCCGATGAAGGATGATTATGCGCGCATGGTGGAGATCGGCACGGCCGGCGCCAAGGAACTCGGCTTCTCCGACATCGCCGACATGTGGCTGGCCAACTACGACATGCCGTCAGCGGAGATGGAAGCCACGGTCGAGAAACTGTGGACCCAGGTCCAGCCGCTCTACAACGACCTGCACTGCTATGTCCGCGGCAGGCTGAACGCGAAGTATGGCGACGCCATTCAGCCCAAGACCGGCCCGATCCGCGCCGACCTGCTCGGCAATATGTGGGCGCAGGACTGGACGAACATCTACGATATCGTCGCCCCGCCGGCGTCCAATCCGGGCTATGATCTCAGCAAGGTTCTCGTCGCCAAGGGCTATGATCCCATCAAGATGGTGAAGACGGGCGAAGCCTTCTTCACCTCGCTCGGCCTGCCGCCGCTTCCTGAAACTTTCTGGGAACGTTCGCTGATCACGCGTCCGCGCGATCGCGAAGTGGTCTGCCATGCCTCTGCCTGGGACGTCGACAATCTCGAGGATGTGCGCATCAAGATGTGCACGCAGGTGAATGCGGAGGACTTCTCCACCGTCCACCACGAGCTTGGCCACAACTTCTACCAGCGCGCCTACAAGGATCAGAACTTCCTGTTCAAGAACGGTGCGCACGACGGCTTCCATGAAGCCATCGGCGATTTCATCGCCCTGTCGATCACGCCGGAATATCTGAAGCAGCTTGGTCTCATCAGCGTTGATCCGCCGGCTTCGGCCGATACCGGCCTCCTGATGGACCGCGCGCTTGAGAAGGTCGCCTTCCTGCCCTTCGCCCTCAAGCTCGACAAATGGCGCTGGGATGTCTTCCGCGGCTCCGTGACGCCCGAGCAGTACAACCAGGCCTGGTGGGACCTCTCGAAGGAATATCAGGGCATCGTGCCTCCGGGTCCGCGTCCGGCGGATGCGTTCGATCCAGGCGCGAAGTACCACATCCCGGGCAACACGCCCTATCTGCGCTACTTTCTGTCCTTCATCCTGCAGTTCCAGTTCCACAAGGCCGCCTGCGAACAGGCCGGCTGGACGGGACCGCTGCACCGTTGCTCGATCTACAACAACAAGGCGGTGGGCGAGAAGTTCATCAAGATGCTGGAAATGGGCGCGAGCAAGCCCTGGCCGGATGCGCTGGAAGCCTTCACCGGCACGCGCGAGATGGATGGCTCCGCCCTCGTCTCCTACTTCGCGCCGCTTCAGACATGGCTGAAGCAGCAGAACGACGGCCAGGAATGCGGCTGGTAGACCACATCGTCGTCCCGGCTGCGCACGACGCGCAGCGGGACGAAATGTGACACTTCAATAGCGCACTACCGCGACGGATAGCGCGGCATTCGGCAGTTGAAATCCCGGCCGACTGGCGCAACGTTGCGCCAGCGTGATGTGGGCCTGTGCGGCCCTCTGGGAGGAAGAAGACGATGAAACTGCGCAAATCCCTTCTGGCGGGCGCATGCGGACTTGCGCTGGCGGCCTCGCGCTGGCGATTGCCGCAATTGCGACTCCCATGATCGCGCCGGCGGCAATGGGACAGGTGCCTCGATCATCCGGGCGCGGGCGTCAGCACCAGAAAGCCTGCGCTGCCTGTCACGACAATCCGGCCGGCACGCGCGCCGCCGCGCTGCGTCCATCCGCACCATGCCGGCCGCGCGGCTGCAGGAAGTGATGGCGCCGACCGGCATCATGGGCCCGATGGCCGCCAACCTGAGCGCAAAGGAAAAGGCGGATCTCATCGAATGGCTCACCGCCGGACAGGCGACCGCTCCGGCCCAGTGGACGGACGCTCTGATGTGTGCGCCGGACAAACGCGGCGTCAGCGCGTCCGCCTCGGTCGTCTCCCAGGGCTTCGGCGTCGACGCCAACCAGACGCGTAGCCTCTCGGCCCAGCAGGCCGGCATCACCAAGGCGCAGCTCGGCAATCTCGAGCAGGCGTGGGCCATCGCCTTCCCCGGTCAGGGCTCCGGCACGGGCGCATCCGTCCTCAGCGACGGAACGATCTTCACGACCGGCGGTCAGAAGCTGCTCGCCATCGACGCCGACAGCGGCTGCGTGAAGTGGGCCTACTCGGCCAACTCGCGCAACACGCCTGCGATTGGCGAGATCAACGGCCGCCGGGTTGTCGCGGTCTCGGTGTTGCGTGACATCCATGTCGTTGACGCCGCCACCGGCGCGCTCGTGTGGAAAGCCAGCGGCCAGCCGGTCGACGGCTCCGGCGGGCAGATCCGCGGCGGCGTCATCTTCGCGAAAGACAAGGTGATCGTGCCGATCTCGGCCTCGGGCGTCGCCGCCGGCATGAACCCGCGCTTCGAATGCTGCACCGGCCATGGCTCGGTCGTGGCCCTCAATGCGGCCGACGGCCTGCACGCGTGGGAATACCACACCATGCCGGAAGCGACCTACAACGGTCAGGTCAACTCGCTTGGCGTGAAGCAGAAGGGCCCGTCGGGCGCGCCGATCTGGTCGGTGCCGGTCTACGACGCCAAGCGCAATCTCGTCATCGTCACGTCCGGCGAGAACACATCGCACCCCGGCACGGACACGTCCGACGCCGTCATCGCCATCAACGCCGATACCGGCAAGGTCGCGTGGCAGTTCCAGGCGATGTCTGCCGACGTGTGGAACATGTCCTGCGACGTCGAGAGCGGGAAGAACGGGCCGAACTGTCCTGTCCTCTTCGGCGGCGACGGACGCGACTATGATTTCGGCGCGGGCGCCGTGCTGGCTTCGGTCAACGGCAAGGATGTCGTCCTCGCCGGCCAGAAGTCCGGTCACGCCTGGGGGCTCGACGCCGACACGGGCAAGGTGCTGTGGAGCCAGCGCGTTGGCGAAGGCACGGCGCTCGGCGGTGTCCATTGGGGCATCGCGGTCGATGGATCGAAGGTCGTCATCCCGATCAACGACCCCGCCCTTGCGGGAACGAACCCCAAGGCAAAGCCTGGCGTCTACACCTTCGACATCGCGACCGGCCGGCCCGGCTGGTCTTACGCCGCCCAACCCAATTGCGCGGGCGATCGGGCCACGCTGGTGTCGGGCTGTGAGTCCCGCTACGGCTTCTCGGCCGCTCCGGTGGTCATCGACGGCGCTGTGGTTGGCGCGACGCTCGGCGGAGAAGTCATCATCTTCGACGGCGCCGATGGCCACATGATCAACCGCCTCGACACTGTCGGCCCGACGCAGACCCTCAACAAGGACATCGAGGGCAAGGGCGGCTCGATCGACTCTCACTCGATCTCCGCCGGCGCGGGCAAGATCTTCATCAACTCCGGCTACGGCCTCTTCGGCCAGACCGCCGGCAACGTCCTCATCGCCTACAAGCCGAAGCAGTAGGACCGGGACGACCAGAACGCGAAAGGTCCGCGGTCATCCCGCGGGCTTTGTCGTTTTCCGCCAGCCCTACTGTTGCTGCTGGCTATCCTGCTGGGTCGCTTCCGTCTTGGCGGGTTTGCCAAGGCCCATCTGGTCGATCTTGATGAAGGCCGGCCCAAGGATCACGAGGAACAGCACGGGCAGGAAGAACACGATCATCGGAACGGTGAGCTTGGCCGGCAGGGCCGCCGCCTTCTTCTCCGCCTCGGTGATCCGCATCTCGCGGTTTTCCTTGGCCATGACGCGCAGCGCCGCGCCCATGGGCGTGCCGTACTTCTCGGCCTGCACCAGCGCCATCGCCACGCCCTTGACGCCGGGATGGTTGGTCCGCTCGGCGAGATTGTAATAGGCCTGCCGCCGGTCCTGCAGATAGGACAGTTCGGCCGTGGTCAGCGTCAGTTCCTCGGCCAGTTCCGGCGAAGCCGATCCGATCTCCTCGCCCACGCGCGCGAATGCCTGCTCGATCGACATGCCGGACTCGACGCAGATAAGCATCATGTCCAGCGAGTCCGGGAAGGCGCGCATGATCGATGTGCGGCGCTTGGTGACGAGATTCTCAAGATAGACGTTGGGGCCATAGAAGCCCGCCGCGAAGCCGACGACCACCGCGCCGATCTTCATCTGCATCTGCAGGCCGTGGTCGTTGATGAACCAGATATAGACGAATGCGCCGATGCCAAACACAAGCGGCAACGCGAAACGGCAGAAGTAGAAGATCGACACCGGCCGCGGGCCGCGCAGGCCGGCCTGGATCAGCTTCTTGGTGACGCCAGGGTCTTCCAGCATCTTCGCAAGATCCAGCCTGTCGACGAATTTCTTCATCGTGCTGGTGTCCTGCACGCGCAGGGACTTCTTCGCGCTGTCGCCTTCAAGCGCCGCACGGTTCTTGCGGCGCAGTTCTTCGCGCCGGTTGGCGACGGACTTCAGGCGGCTGGTCAGCTTGTCGTTGTTGAAGGCGGGCGCAGCCAGCGTCATCACGGTCGCGAAGGTCGCGACACATGCCAGAGCCGAGGCAAGGGTCACCGGGTCGGTGAGAAACTGGACCCAATCGATGTCCATCGCGCCGCTCCCGCCGCTAGAAGTTGAAGTTGATCATCGACCGCATGATGTAGATCCCCGCGCCCATCAGGCCCGCGGCGATCAGCAGGATCAGATGACCCAGATCGGTGATGAACAGCGACATGATGTAGGCCGGCGTCGTCATGTAGACGAGGATCATCACGATCACCGGCAACGAGCCGATGATCATCGCCGACGCCTTGGCTTCCGATGACAGCGCCTTGATCTTCTCGCGCAGCAGCTTCCGCGAGCGCAGAACGTTGGACAGGTTGCCGAGCGCTTCCGACAGGTTGCCGCCCGCGCGTTGCTGGATCGCCAGCACGATGTTGAAGAAGTTCACTTCCTGGATCGGCGTGCGCTGGTACATCTTGTCGAGCGCCTGATCCATCGGAACGCCCATCGCGATGGCGTCGCACACGACCTTGAACTCGCCGGCCAGCGGCTGCGGGCTCTCACGCGCGATCATCTTCAGGCATTCGTTCAGCGGCAGACCGGATTTGACGCCGCGCACGATGACGTCGATGGCGTCGGCGAACTGGCCCACGAATTTCTTCTGGCGTCCGCCGATGGCCATCCCGAGCAGCCAGCGCGGCAGACCGAAGGCGGCGGCAAAGCCGATCCCGACAGGAACCAGCAATTTCAGACCTTCATTGAACCCGCCGACGAAGAAGGTCGCGCCGGCGGCGACAACACCTGTCACGGCCGACCCGATCCAGAAGGCCGATACGGTTATGTTGAGCCCGGACTGCTTGATCTTGTCCTCGACCGTCCGGCCGACCATGCGGTTGCGCCGCGCCGCTTCCTCGCGGTCACGCAGGGCCTTGGTCGTCGTCTCCATCTGCTTGCGGCGCGCCGCGGCGATGGGATCGTTGGCGCGGGCCTTGGCGCCATCGCTGATCGCCTTGACGCGTTTCGTCTGCTTGCCGCTGCCGCCGCCGGCGAGCACGAAACCGACGGCTGTAATCGCGATGAACGCCAGACCGGCGATCGCGTAGGTCATCATCTCCGGCGTCATCGGCTGTTCTCCTCGAGCGCATCAAGCGCCCGGCCGAGGTCGGCCTCCATGTTGAAGTACTTGGCGCGCTCCCAGAAGCGCGGCCGGCCAATGCCTGTGCCCTTGTGCGCGCCACTCAGCTTGCCGTCCTTGTCTTCGCCGTCGATCTCGAAGCGCATCACGTCCTGCGTCACGATCACGTCGCCTTCAAGGCCCATGACCTCGGTGATCGAAACGACCTTCCTTGAGCCATCGCGAAGGCGCGACGCCTGGATGACCACATCGATCGATCCCACGATCATCTCGCGGATCGTGCGCTGCGGCAGCGTGAAGCCGCCCATCGTGATCATCGATTCAAGACGCGAAAGGGCTTCGCGCGGTGTGTTGGCGTGCAGCGTGCCCATCGAGCCATCGTGGCCGGTGTTCATCGCCTGCAGAAGGTCGAACGCTTCGGGTCCGCGCACCTCGCCCACGATGATCCGGTCAGGACGCATACGCAGACAGTTCTTGACCAGGTCGGTCATCGTCACCCGCCCCTGCCCCTCAAGGTTGGGCGGGCGCGTTTCGAGACGCACAACGTGCGGCTGCTGCAGCTGCAGTTCGGCGGCGTCTTCGCAGGTGATCACGCGCTCGCCCGGCGCAATGAACGCCGTCAGCGTGTTGAGCAGCGTCGTCTTGCCCGAACCCGTACCGCCCGAGATCAGCGTGTTGCAGCGCGACGCGCCGATGATGCGCAGGATTTCAGCGGCCGGTTCGGAGATCGAGCCGAAGCTCACGAGGTCCGTGATCTTCAGCTTGTCCTTCTTGAACTTCCGGATCGTGAGGGCCGGGCCATCGATGGCCAGCGGCGGCGCGATGACGTTGACGCGCGATCCGTCCGCCAGACGCGCGTCGCAGATCGGCGAGGATTCGTCGACCCGGCGGCCGACCTGGCTCACGATCCTCTGGCAGATATTCATCAGCTGCGCGTTGTCGCGAAAGCGGATGTTCGTGCGCTGGATCTTGCCGCCGACCTCGATATAGGTCGTGCCCGCGCCGTTGACCATGATGTCGGCGATGTCGTCACGCGCCAGCAGCGGCTCAAGCGGGCCATAGCCGAGAACGTCGTTGCAGATGTCCTCAAGCAGCGTTTCCTGCTCGGCGACGCTCATGACGACATTCTTGATCGAGACGATCTCGATCACGATGTCGCGGATTTCCTCGCGCGCAGATTCCTGGTCGAGCTGCGCCAGCTGAGACAGGTCGATCGTATCGATCAGCGCGTTGAAGACCTCGGTCTTGGTCCGGTAGTATTCGTCCGACCGGTTGTCGATCGTCGCGATCCGCTCTTTCGGCGGCGGCGGCATGTTGAGTTTGCCCGGCGACTTCCCGGACGCGCTGGGCTTTCCGCCTGAAGCAGCAGGCGGTCGCGGGGCGGCCGCGCGCGGCGGCGGAGGCGGCGGATCGCCAGCGCTGGGCGATGCGGCGGGTTTCGGCGGCGGAGGCGGCGGGGTCGCCGTGCCCGTCGCCGCTGGCGGCGGCGGGGCTGTGGGCGCACCCATCGTCGAACGCTTGCCGAACATTCCGCTCATTCTACTTGCCCAGCAGCTTCTTCAGGATCGACGGCTTGGCGACCTGGACTTCCTTGCCCGCAACCGATGCGGCGAGCTGGTCCAGCGCCTGCGCGACTTTCGAATCCGGCGCGACGTCGAAGATCATCTGGCCATTGTTGGCGGCTGTTCCGAACAGCTGGGCGTCGAACGGCAGGACCATCGTCGGATCAAGGCCGATCGCCTGCCCGAAATCCTTCGGCGGAATCTCCGGCCGCTTGGGCAAGCCCACCATGTTGAGCACCAGCTTGGGCGGATTGTCGTTGGGCCGCGCAGCCTTGAGGAAGTCGATCAGGTTCTTGCCGTTGCGCAGCGAGGCAAGGTCCGGCGCCGCGACAACCACGAGTTCATCAGCCGAGATGACCGTGGACTTGAACCAGTCCGACCAGATGTGCGGCAGGTCGAGCACCATGAACGGCACCGATCCGCGAACCTGATCCAGCACGCGCGTATAGGTTTCCGGGTCGAGATTGTAGGTCCGGTCCAGTGTCGCCGGCGCCGTGAACAGCGACAGGCGGTCCGTCGCCTGGGTAATCAGGCGGCCCATGACGGCGTCGTCAAAGCGGTCCGGCGACATCAGGGCGTCCGCGATGGTCGATGCGGTGTCCTGGTTGAAGTCCAGACCCGTGGTGCCGAAGTTGAGATCAAGATCGACGAGCGTCGCGTTGACCCGGCAACGCTCGGTCAGCGCCCAGGCAAGGTTGTGGGCGATCGCAGATGCGCCCACGCCGCCCTTGACGCCGGTTACGGCCAGCGTCTTGCCGGTGAATGGCGCTTCCGGATCGGCGAACAGGCCCGAGATCGCACGGATCATCTGGACCGGGTCGATCGGCGCAACGAGATATTCCGAAACGCCGCGCCGCATCAGCTCGCGATAGAGCCGGATATCGTTGGTCTGACCAACCACGACGACGCGGATGTTTTCGTCGCAATACTCGGCCAGGGAATCGAGATCGCCGAGCAGCTGGCGCGGATCGCCAGCGCCTTCGATGATCAGCAGGTTCGGCGTGGTTTCGTTGACATAGTACTGCGTCGCGGCGGCGACGCCGCCCTCGAACACGTCCATCGTCACGTTCTTCATGCGGCGATCCTTGTCGATCGTCCGCATCAGGCTCAGCGTGCTGGTGCGCGTGCAGAAGGCGTGAATGGTGATGCGCGGGATCGCGCGATCCCCACCCGCATGCGACGACCCAAAGGAATAGTCGAATCCGAGGCCCTGACCGGCCGCATCATCCGCAACCGGCTCGGCCTCGTAGGCCGTCATCGGCGGCAGGTCTTCAACCGGAGGCTGCGCCGGCTTGGGCTGCAGCCACGCAGGCTCGGACTGGTCTTCGGCTTCAGCAGCCACTGGCGCCGGGGCTACGTCCTGGTCAGGCGCTTCCTCTTCCGCCTGCACAACCGCGTCTGTCTGCGCGACAACATCCTTGGCCGGCGGAGGCGGCGGCGCATCGCCGTATTCATCGCCAAATTCATCGTCGAACGACGCCATGTCGAAGTCGAGCGTCGTATCGCTCTCTTCCGCATCCTGGAACACGAGCGGCGCCTTCTCGGCGCTCGGCTGTTCCGGCCGCGGCGGCGGCGTCATGAAGCCATCATCGTCGAGCGCGAAATCGGCTTCCTGGAATTCCGGCTCGTCAGCGCCACGTAGCGCAGCGGCGAAGGTCGAGCCGATCGGCGCATCCATGTCGAGATCAAGATCCTGCGCGAGCTGGTCCAGATCGCCATCGACGTCAAACTTGTCCCGGGGTCCGCTCATGTCGTCTGTTTCCTATTTCACAGCCGAGCTGATGGCGCCGCTTGCATCGCCATTGCGTTCAGAAGAGGTCTTCTCGCCGGTGCGGTATTTGGAGAGAACGATGGAGCGCCGGTCGATATCCACCGGATCCATCGGCTGCTGACCCACCAGATCCGACGGATTGGCGATCATCGCAGCAAGGTTCACCGAAACGGCGCAGCCAAGCGATGGCATGGAAGAGTTCGAGGAGGTATCCGCGAGGTCGAGCGACGACAGATCCCGGCATCCCGGCACCACGGCATTGTAGGTGCGGTAGGTCAGGATCAGCGGCGCTGACCGCGCGCCCGTGCCGTCATATGTTCCCTCGGCGATCTGCACCTGCGAGACGCCTTCCGCCAGCATGACAGCGCGTGCGTCGGCCGAAGCCCGCATCGCCGAAATATCGTCCGGTCCGTTGCTGGGGCGCGAAATGATCACGGCGCCATGGCCTTCATCCTGATAGGCCAGTGCGAACTGGCGCACCGCTTCGCGCTCCTGAAGGCCCAGCTTCTCGCCGGGAACGATCGCGCCGATCTTCAGCTCGGCCGTGGTTTCCTCGGCGATGATCTGCGTGTGCACGCGGTTCGACCAGCCGATCTGCTCGTCGGTCTGCATGCAGCCGCCAAGAACCAGCAGGGAGGCGCCAGCAAGTCCGAAATAGTGACGAGATGCCATCTTGCCCTGCCCCCTTAGTCGATGATGAAGCCGCTCGCGCCCTTCGGCGCGGGGCTGTTGCCTGCGGATGATCCCGGCACGGCGTAGACGTCGTTGAGTTTGCCAAACAGCATCGTGCGCGAGTCACGCGCCGTGACGTAGCCACGGTCCGGATCGCGGAAGCCTTGCGGGTCGGTCGGATCAACCAGGTACGGCGTCACGATCACAACCAGTTCGGTTTCATCGTTCTGGAAGTCGCGGCTGCGGAACAGCGCGCCCAGAACCGGAATGTCCTTGGCGCCGGGCACACCATCGAGGTTCTGTTTGGTTTGCTCCTGGATCAGGCCGGCAATCACGAGGCTGCCGCCGGACGGGATTTCCACGGTCGTTTCGGCGCGGCGCACCTTGAGCGCGGGAATGGTCATGGTCTGGGCCGACACGGCTTGTCCCGTTGTCGGGTCCACCGTGACGCCGCTGCTCGACTGGAAGCCGCCCTGCGTCGACAGTTCGGACACCTCGACGGACAGCTGCAGCGAGATGCGGCCTTCGGAGAGAACGACCGGCGTGTAGCCGAGGCCCACACCGAACGGCTTGAACTCGATCGAGACCTTGCCGTCGTCCTGCGCGACCGGAACGGGGAATTCGCCGCCGACCAGGAACTTGCCGGCCTCGCCGGAGATCGCTGCGAGGTTCGGCTCAGCCAGCGTGCGCACAATGCCAACGCGCTCAAGCGCGTTGATCTTGGCGCCCACGGCGCTCTGTGTCGCGCCATCGACCGTGTTCTGATAACCGAGGTTGGCGGCAAGACCGCCAAGCGGCGTGCCGGCGATCGGGAAAGCGTTGGAGGTGCCGACCGAAACCGTGTTGTCCCACGAAGGCTTCATCACGGTGCCCGTCAGCTCCGGCAGACCGGTGAGCGGGTTGATCGCCGTTTCCAGCATGCGCGGCATCAGCTCGCCGAAGCTCATCGAGCCAGACAGGTTGATGCCCATCTGCTTGATCACGGAGCGCTGCATCTCGACGAAGCGGACCTTCAGCGTGACCTGGTCCTTGCCCTCGATCGCCATCATGTTGAGGACGCTGCCCTCATCCTTGGCGTAGGTGCGCGCGAGCTGAACAACGCGATCGGCGCCGGAAAGATTTGGAACAGATCCCGCGAGGATGATCTTGCCGTTGATCGCCTCGACCTGGACTTTCGAACCCGGCACGTGGCGCTTGATGAGACCACGCAGCTGGTCCATGCCGGCGACGCCATCCGTCACCGAAATCTCCAGCGTCTTCACCTTGCGGCCCGACTGGTCGAGGAACACGATGTTGCTCTCGCCCGGCGCCACGCCCATCACGGCGACGCGACGGCGGTCGCGCGCCACGACGTTGGCGATCTTGTCGTTAGCGATGATCACGTCGCCGATGTCGGCGTCGAACTCGATCATGTAGGACTTGTTGACGGTCAGCGTCAGCACTTCCGTCGACTCAGGCGCCGTCGCATCCGGCAGGGTCATTTGCTGTGCGGGCGCGCCGGCCAGATCGTTGGCGGGCGGCTGGGCGAGCGTGGGCGCGGCCAACGCGACGGCGCTGGCGACACTCAACAGGATGAAGTTGCGATTGAACGACATGGAGTACCTCAACCAGCCGGCGCCGTAGAGACCGTCTCGGTCCCATAGCGATAGACACGCACGCCCTCCGCATCCTGGGAGACGCCGTCGCGATAGACGCGGCCGGCGCCTGTTGCGCCCTGCGGTTGCGACAGGTCAGCAACCGAACGAAGCACCAGCGAGAGATCGCCGGCCTTGCGCGCCGTATTGATCAGTGCGGAGTCGCGCTCGGTCAGCTCAAGCGTCGCGCGCGAGCCGATGATGACGCTGGCCTGCCCCGTCCGCGGAGCGCTGTCGGCTTCAACGGCCGGCGGCGGACCATAGATGGTGTCGATGGCGAGCACGCGGATATTCGCAAGGATCAGATCAGAGCGCACGCCCTGCATTCCGTTCGACGAGCTGCGGTTGTTGCTGTCGACTTCGCGCGTGACGATGACATCGACGCGGTCGTTCGGCTGGATGAAACCGCCGGCTGCGCTTTCCGGTTCGATTTCGATGGCGACGGCGCGCATGCCCGGCGTCAACATCACCGACATGAAACCCGTCGTGCCCGGGTGAACCAGTTTGGCGGTCGTCACCGGCTCGCCCTTCACGAGGTCGGCGCGCGCCACGGCGCCGATCATCTTGTCGAGCGCTTCAGGATCGTTCTCCTGGACCATGAAAGCGTCCATCGGCGCTTCAGCCGGCCATTCTTGCCAACGCAGATCATCAGCGCTGACAAAGCGTCCGATCGGAATCGGATTGTTGGCGACCAGAACCTGCTTGACCGGGATTTCCACCGGCGGAGGCGCTTCCGCCAACATCGGTGTTTCGGCGGCGGTGGCCGTCGACGGTTGCTGGACAGAGCGCACAAGGAAGACGGCGCCGATCGCCGCAACAGCCGCTACAAGTAGAATGATCAGTCGCACGGGCGACATGAAGGCCCTCCGCCGAGTCCCCAAAAGGCCTGAAAGGGGCCTTATCCTGGGCGGCAGAGTTCCATGTGCGCTCTAAGGGAGAGTTAAGACGCTGCGTCGAAGGGCGTTAACGAATTCACTTAGAACTTAACCATTACGCCGTCTCAGGCGCTGATCGCCGAGAGTCCGGCGGCGATCACGGGCGATCCGGGCGCCGCCAGCAGCGCGCCGATGGCGATGGCGACGGCATAGGGCGCGCCCTCTTCCGGCGACTTGAGACGCGCAAGCCAGGGCTGCTTCGTCTCGAACGTCATGCGACGCAACACGATCAGCACGGCGGCAAGCGCCCCGCCCGCAATCGCCATGCCCATGACGAAAGGCGCGCTCGCGCCAAGACCCATCCAGAGCGAGGCCGCCGCAATCACCTTCGCATCGCCGCCGCCGAAGACGTTGAGATAGAAAAGCCCGGCGCAGACCACGAGCACGATGGCGCCAAACACGAGATGCATGCCGATCTGATCCAGCGGCAGGCCAGCGACCATCGCGGCGGGAATGAACATCGCCGCCAGTACGATCGAAACCCAGTTCGGAATCGTCATGGTCGAGACGTCGTGCCAGGCGGCGTAGATCAGCAGCAACGGAAAGGCGAGGCACAGCAGCGACGTGATCATCATCCACCCAAGATGTTGAACGACCAAACTACAGTAATTCGCTGAAGGAATTCTTGACCACGCAAGTATTCGCAAAAAGAAAGAAGCCGCGGACCGAGGGTCCGCGGCTTCCAATCTTCAGGCCAGCTGGTTAGCTGGCTTCAGATTACATGGAGTCCGAGATCGTCGTGAAGGTCGAGTTCGCCGACGAGCCGAGCTGGCTGACGCCGCCGATGACGGCAACGGCGATCAGAGCGGCGATCAGGCCGTACTCGATCGCGGTGGCGCCGGACTTGTTTTTCAGGAACTTGAAGAGGTTTTTCATTTTCGCTTCTCCGCTATGCATGGCTTCAGTTTCCCACAGCGAAGTACCATCACCCGCAGTAGGTATCGTCGGTTCTACATGAGCTGGATTGATATGACGTAAAGCAACCAAGAAATTTGGCTGTATACGCGTTCACACGCGCTTAACTACGTTTGTTATTCTTCGATTCAATACTTTGAACGGATCGGAAAGACTCGCGTTCCCTGCCCTCGTAAAAAAAGCGCACAGGAGTCTAATGACTCGTACGCGCGTGTGGACACGCGCCCCACATGCGTAATGCAGGTTCGCCCTTAGCCTTTGATTCAGTGTTGCTCCCTATCGTGCGGCTGGAATGCCCGCTGGGGAGACAGCCATGCAGAAGAAATTTCTGGCCGCGCTTGCGATGAGTTTCGCCCTCGCGCCCGCCGCCCTGGCCGATCCTTTCACCGTGAAGGTCGATCAGACCGTCACGCTAAAGCTCACCGCTCCGGCCAATTCCGTGGTCATCGGCAACGCGACCGTCGCTGATGTCTCGGTGCACGATGCAAAGACGCTGTTGGTCACCGGCAAGGCGTTTGGTTCGACCAACCTCACCGTCCTCGACCGCGCCGGCAACACGATCTACTCGAACCAGCTCGTCGTCGGTGGCGAAGACTCGACCGGCCTCACCATCGTCCGCGGCTCGGGCACCTACTCGTACTCGTGCGTCGACAAGTGCCGCGCGACGCCGATGGTTGGCGATGCGCCGTCGCACTTCTCCGATGTGATGGGCACCGTCACCGGCAAGGCCGCGACCGCCAAGGGCGAATAGCCTACCCCACTCACTCGAGCAGTCAGCGCTGGATCAAGCGGCGGCAATCGCTTCGCAGCGCGCCTAGCTTGCGCCGGAGCCTTCAAACTCAAGCTTGCCCTTCGCGCCGGTCGTCGGCTTCAGCGTGAACATCAGCACCAGGCCGATCGCCAGCAGCAGCAATACCGGCGAGAATCCCATGCGCTGGTCGTTGAATGTCCGCGTCGCCCAGCCGGTCAGCAGCGGCCCAAGCCACACCGTCGCCGTGCTCGACATCGCGAACAGACCATAGAACTCCGACATCCTGTCCTTCGGCGCCAGCGTCACGATCATGTAGCGGCTGGCGCTGATGTTTGCGGCCGCGAGCGCGGCCACAACCGCGATCACGCCGAGATAGAAAACATCGGAGAGCGTCTCGAAAATGCCGAGGCCGTGCACCTTGAAGTTCGAGGGGATCAGTCCGTAGAGGATCGTCTCGCGTGTCGTGCCGAGCGCAATGGCCATCACGGCGATCAACAGCACCAGCTGGATCATGATCGCAACGCGTGGTCCCAACGCCTTGTCCATGGCGTTCGCCAGCCACAGCCCGCCAATCACGCCGAAGATCGACGCCCAGATGCCGTAGAGCACCTGCTCGGCGAAATCCCATCCCAGCAGGCCCGCTGAAAACACGCCGCCAAGCGCCAGAAGCGCCGTGATGCCGTCCTTGTAGATCAGGCATGCGGCGAGATACTTCATCGTCTCCGGGAAGGATTTCACCAGCCCGCGAACGTAGTCGACTAGCCCGCCAGCCGCGGCCAGCGGATTGACCTTGCCGTTGACGGAAAACACCTCGCGCGCGGCCTTCACCCAGGTGCCTCCGGGCGGCGCGCCGTCGGGCACGTAGATAAAGAACGGGATCACAAAGATCAGCAGCCACACCGTCACGAACGGGCCGGTCGCGCGCGGCAGCAGATAGTCGGTCTCCACAGACCCCAGCGCAGGCGCCATCAGGAAGATCACGGCAAGCCCGGCCAGGCACAGCGCGGACGACAGCTGGCCCAGCCCAATCCCCGCCCCCGATATCGCAGACAACGCTTCCGGCTTGCCGGACGTGCGCAACATCGCGTTGTGCATCATTTCCGAATAGGTGTAGCCGACGAAGCCGAGCACCAGGAAAACCATCGCGCCGGCCACGCCCAGCCCACCGGTCGGGGGGACGAACACCTGCGCGCCTTCCGGCCCTGAATAGGTGCCGCCTGTCGCCCACCAGAGCGAGAATCCGCTCACCGCCAGCATGCCGATGAATACGGCCATCAGCGGCTTGCGGGCGCCGCCCCGGTCCATCATCGCGCCCAGGATCGGCGCGGTGATGGCTCCGATCAGGCCCGCCCAGAAGGTTGCATCTGCGACGGTCGCCTGCCCCTGGACGGGATCGCCGACAAGGAATTGCGCGAAGTACGGCGGGAAAACGTACGTCACGATCAGCATGAAGTACGGATTGCGGGCGAACTCGAACAGCGCCCAGGAAAGACCGGCGGGCTGCATCAGACCGCCGACACGGCGGTCGGCCACGCCATCCCCGCCCTGTTCAGCCCTGCCGGCGTCGCTCATCGCGGATCCCCAGCCATCAGTGACCGGACGAAGAGTCGCCTAATGGTTGGCCCTGATGGATGTGTCGATTGCAGCCGAGACGTGAATCAGATTCGGACGCTAGGGAAAGCCCCGAAACTTAACCGGAGCCTACCGTCCGGACACTGTTGAGCGAGCTGCCCTACCGGAAAGGCGGCTCGTAGAAGGAACGAAGCTTACGCGAATGCAGGGCGTCGCCCCCCGCCCGGGCAAGACTTTCCAGCGTTTCAATGCCAATGCGGATGTGTTCGCCAATCGCGCGCTCGTAGAACCGGTTCGCGGCCCCCGCCAGCTTGATCTCGCCGTGAAGTGGCTTGTCCGACACACAGAGCAGCACCCCATAAGGCACGCGCATCCGGTAGCCGTTTGCGGCCACCGTCGCGCTTTCCATGTCGATGGCGATCGCCCGGGACTTGTTGAAGCGCTTGGAGGAGTCCGTGAAGCGCAATTCCCAGTTCCGGTCGTCCGTTGTCACGACCGTGCCGGTCCGCAGGCGTTGCTTCAGCGACTCCCGCGATTCGCCGGTCACCTTCTCGGCTGCTTCCTGCAGCGCCACTTGGACCTCCGCGATCGGCGGCACCGGGATGTCGCGCGGCAGCACGGCGTCCAGCACATGATCGTCCCGCAGATACGCGTGCGCCAGCACATAGTCGCCAATGCGCTGCGAATGGCGCAGGCCGCCGCAATGGCCGACCATGATCCAGCATTCCGGCCGCAACACGGCCAGGTGGTCCGTGATCGTCTTGGCGTTCGACGGCCCGACGCCGATGTTTACCAGCGTGATCCCCGACCGGTTGTCCGCCATCAGGTGGTAAGCAGGCATCTGATGGCGGCGCCATGGGCCGTCATTGACCTTCTGCGCAGCGTCTTTCGTCTTGGCGTCCACCACGATGCCGCCGGGCGCAGACAACTTCTTGTAGGGCCCGGGCTGCTTCAGTCGCTCGATCGACCATTCGACGAAATGGTCGACATAGCGATGATAGTTGGTGAACAGGATGTAGCGCTGCACATGCTCGTATGGCGTGCCCGTGTAGTGCTTCAGGCGCTGCAGCGAGAAGTCGATGCGCGGCGCATCGAACAGCGCCAGCGGTCGCATCCCGTCGGCATTGAAGAAGCCGCCATCCTGCACCTCGGCGTCAATGACCTCGTCGCCGATCTGGTCCAGCCGCGGCGTCGGAAACCAGCGCGCGAACTCCGCCGGCGGCAGCGCCTCCGCATCAATGTTGGCCGCGTGCTCCAGCACGTAGGGATAGGGAATCTCGGACTTCGAAACGACCGCGTCGAGCGTCACGTCGAAGTCGGCGCAGATCTGCTCCAGCTGCTCAAGGAAGTACGCCCGGAAAAACGCCGGCTGCGTCACCGTCGAGACGTAGAGACCCGGTTCGGACAGCTTGGCGAAGGCGCGTGGCAGCGGCGGCACCGGCCCGTCCGGCGCGTAGGCGAGCCTCAGTTCGGGATAGCAGAAATCTCCCCGCAACCGCGCCTGCGGGTCGGGCGTCTCGCCCTTCGTGACAAAGGCCTCAAGCGCCGCGCGCAGTCTGTCTGCCGCAGCGTTGTAAAGCTCGGTGGCCCTGTCGATGGCTTGTTTGGGAGTGAGATTGCCCGTCATTGCGGGTAACTAAAGCCCCGCCGGGCTTCCGTCAACGGAGTGCTCGGGCCTCCTGCGAGCTCCATTTGCCCCCGTTGCAGGTTGTCCCGGCGGCCATCGCATGGGATCAGTTTTCCGGGGACCCCGATGACTGACACCCAGACCGACCTGCCGGAAGCCGCGCCTGAACCGGAGCCCGCGCCCCAGCGGGCGGCCTCCCTGCTTGCCCGCATCATTGACCATCTGCGCAACCAGCACTGGACAGCTGTCTTCCTCGAATTCGTCGTCGTCGTCGCTGGGGTGTTCATCGGCTTCCAGCTGAACAACTGGAACGAGGAGCGCGAACTCAATCAGAGACGCGACCAGATTATCGCCGCGCTTGTCACAGACCTTCGCGACGCGACGCGGGTGCAAACGACTATTGTCGAGGCCGTCGAGGCAGGACGCGCTCAATGGCAGAGCGACTTCGAAGCTGGCGATCTGCCGCCGCCCTATTACCTGCGGTTTCCCGGCTCCGACACCGCGCCCCAGACGTGGGACGCGCTTCAACGGATGCAGCTGCCCGACATGCTCGACCCGACGACGATATTCGACCTTGCCTTCTACTACTCGGAGTTGGAAGGCGTCGGTCAGAAATACACTCGCTATGTCACGTTCGTCGAATCTCACATTCTACCGAACCTCAAGCGCGATCCGTCGGTCTTCTATTTGCCCGACAAATCCGCGCTCCTTCCAGAATTCGAAGCGAACATGGATCGCGCCAGCGATTATGCCGCCGACGCCGCAACTTTGAATGCCTGGGCCTCCTGCCTCGTCTATCGACTCGAGGCCGGGCGCAGTTTCGATCAGACATGCCGTCGCGCAGGTTTCCGTCTTGAGGGCATGACAAGCGACGAACTTGCACGCTTGCGGGAGCTTGACCACGCGCTGGCGGCGCTCGCGCAATAAGCAAGACACCCTCCATGGCAAACTGGCCGCATGGATGACGTTGCGATGGCGCGCACCACGCCGCGATGGCCTACCCCCGCGCCAGCACGACAACCGAGTCGGTCGCTTCATACGTGCGGGCCTGATGCCGGCGCGGATTGATGATAACCCCGCCCATATTGCGCACGCCGCGATCGCTCACTGTCTCCTTGTAGCCGAACGCCACTTCCCCCCGCCTGCGCGCCGCCTCCACAATCGTGAAGAAGGTGATGGGGCGATCGATCGAGACGTAATCGGTGATCGGCCGGATATAGACCTCCGACCCACGCTCATCGAGCAGTTCGGCGAAGATCGCCGACAGGAACTGGTTCTCCGACGCCTGCGCCAGCATCAGGCTGACCAGCTGGTTGCTGACCACGAAGTCGTCGGCGCGCGTCACTTCCGCCAGCGCCCGATTGCGCGAATCCGCCATCTCGCTGACGACATTGATGTGGCGGCCCGTCGCCTCGGCCAGCTTGCGCAGCTGCAACAGCGTCACCAGCGTGCGCGTGTCCGCCGACTGCTCCGACATCGTATCCGTATAGCCCAGCACGATGATGTGGTCGTAGGACTGCACATCGAGCGAGCGCAGCGTCGCATCGCGCGTTGAATCGGCCACCTGATGGACGATGTGCAGATTGGCGAAAGCGCCGGCCAGCCGGACCGCATCCGCCTCGAACTGGGGACAATCCGCGACAAGGCTCAGCACCGACCCTGCCTGCACGAAGCGCGACAGCTCCTGCACGATCGCAGCGCCGCGGCGGTTCCAGCCCAGCATCAGGATCCGCTCGGGCGTCGCCGGCGCCGGTTGCCGCTCCCGGATCGCTTCGACATCGACAGCCCCGCGCTTGTTCGGCCGGGCGCGAATGGCCCCACGGTCTTCGGCGATCACCACCATCTGGTCATGTGATTCAATCACCGTCTCCATCAGCGGATTGATCCGCACGGTCTTGTCGTCGCACAGGCCGATCAGCGACCCGCTCTCGAAAGCGCCCAGCGCCTCGCCGAATGTCAGGCCCGTCAGATTGTTGACGCGCGCCGTATAGATCTCGCTGCCGTCAAAGCCGAGCAGTTCGGCAAACACGGCGCTGAGTCCCGCCTGCCGCGTCGACTGAACCAGAATGCGGGAGATCAGCTCATCCGCGAGCACGATCTGGACGTCTGCCCCGCCCACGGCCCGCGCCAGCTCTGCATTGTGCGCATCACGGATCTCGGCGACGACATGATGTGGCCGCGCGCCGGCGGCGCTGCCATTGGTGATCGCAAGGATCGTCTTGATCACCTGCGCATCCGGATCGTCGCCTTCCGGCGCCATCACGATGGTCGACTTGGCCGACATCGGATTGACGATGGCGAGATCGTTGAGATCGCACGGATCACCGCTGCGGCACGTCACCTTTACGCCGCGCAACTTCGGCGCCTTGGCCGCGATCTCGTCCTCCATCTCCACCTTGTCGCGATCCGCCAGGATCACGATGCGCGAGGCCTTGCCGCCCGTATGCGCGCTCGCCAGCTCCTTCACGATATCGACGATGGAGGGCGACCAGTTGAGAATGATGGTGTGGCTGTGCTCCAGCACGCGCGAGCGGCCCTTGCGCAATTCCGCGATCTTGGACTCAAGGCCCGCCGTCATCACGCCGATCAGCGCAGACACGATGAAGATGCCGGCGATCGTCACCACCAGCATGACGATGCGATAGCCCCAGCCCTCGTCGCCCCCCATCGTGCCCGGATCGAGCGTGCGCATCAGCGATTCCCACGCCGCTTCGAGGAAGTTGCGCGGCTCGCCGCCGTCCGGCGCGATGCCCGCAATGACAAGCACAGCGCCCGCCGCAAGGATGATCAGCAACGACAGCACGGCCAGCCAGCCGATCAGCGCAACCGTGCCGGCCGACATGCTTTTGTCGAAGAGATATTTGGCCCGATCGTTCAGGCTTGTTCGCGGCGCGCGGCGGTCACGCTCGTCCATGTCGCAATTCCCCTGACGTCACCCGGTAGCGGACTGTCGTCACTGGCGGGGGCGCACGCAAGGTGCGGCTGGCAGCCATCGTATGGAGAATGCGGGGGGTGTGCCGGGAAAGCGTCAGGCCGGCCGGCAAAAAGGCGAGCGGCCTAGTCGTCGGATTTTCCGAACGTGCCGATCACCCGGTCAAACAGCTTGAGCGCCATCTGCGGATTGCGCGCGATCAGCAGGCCCAGACCCGACAGCACGACAACCGACGCGATCGGCTTTTCCGCCACGATCTTCTTGGTCACCTCGACCGGCATTTCCATCAGGCCCAGAACGATCTGCACTGGGTCGATGTCGCCGATCAGTTCTTCAGGTTCCGGATCGGGCTTCTTCTTGGCCGTGCCGACCCACAGCGCAATGGCGGCAATCGCCAGCAGGCCAACGCCAACCACTGTCAGGGCCGCCGGCCAAGGCATCCACATCGCCAGCGTCCAGGCCGCGCCCGCCGTCAAGGCGAGCACGCCGGCCATCGCCAGAAACGTGGCGATGATCGCCGCGATGGCGACGTCCTTGGCGCGGTCGACGAGCTTCCCGATCAAGCCAGGCCCCCGGTCGGCAGACTGCGCGTCTTAGCGGCGCGACAGCGAAGCGATGACGAATCCGGCGGCGAGCGCGATCCCGAGCGCGGCGAACGGATGCTCACGCACCTTGTCGCCGACGGCGTCGCGGAACTCGATCGCCTTGTCGCCGGCGTCGCCTGCCATCTGCTGGGCGCGCACGCTGGCGGCCTTGGCTTGCTGCGAGGCGAGCGATCCTGTGTCCTTCAGAAGCGTGGCGATGTCTTCGCGCAGCGCTTTCATGTCGGATTTCAGGGTATCGATATCGGCCTTGGAACCTGGCGTTCCGCCGGACGCGCTGGTGGGTGACGACATGGAATTCTCCCGGGACAGTCTATGAAACAGACTAAACGTGCCGGCTTCATATAGGGTTTCATCCGCACACGAATATGGCGGATGCCGTTAATCCCTGAAAACCATGCAGAAACGAGGCCGCGAAGCCCCTTCTCGCATCAGGCGATCCGTAGCGCCCTACTCGGCCGCAACGCGCTTTTGCTGCTTGTCGAAAGTCGCCCAGACGCCCTCGGCGCCGTGCCATTCTCCGCCCGTTGCGCCCTTGGAGTATTCCGTTGCGCGCTGTTCGAAGAAGTTGGCGTGCTCGACCCCGTTAAGAATTTCGGACAGCCACGGGATCGGGTGTTCCTTGACGCCATAGATCGCCGGCAGCTTCAGCTGCCCCAGGCGCCAGTCGGCGATGTAGCGGATGTACTGCTTGATGTCGTCCGCCGTCATGCCTTGCACCGGGCCCATCGAGAACGCCAGATCAATGAAGGCGTCCTCCATCTTCACCACCTGACGGCAGCAATCGATGATGTCGTTCTTCACCTCGTCGGTGAGCGCGCCGGTTTCCGCCGCCAGCGTATGGAAGATGCGGATCATGCCCTCGCAGTGCAGCGACTCATCGCGCACTGACCACGACACGATCTGGCCCATGCCCTTCATCTTGTTGAAGCGTGGGAAGTTCATCAGCATCGCGAATGAGGCGAACAACTGCAGGCCTTCGGTGAACGCGCCGAACATGGCCACGGTGCGCAGGATGTCAGCGTCCGTCTCGACGCCGAACTTCTGCATGAAGTCGTGCTTGTCCTTCATCTCCTTGTACTGGGTGAAGGCCGAGAACTCCGAATCGGGCATGCCGATCGTCTCGAGCAGCAACGCGTAGGCGGCGATGTGGATCGTCTCCATGTTGGAGAACGCCGCCAGCATCATCTTGATCTCGGTCGGGCGGAAGACGCGGCTATACCGCTCCATGTAGTTGTCGTTCACTTCCACGTCCGACTGGGTGAAGAAGCGGAAGATCTGCGTCAGCAGGTTGCGCTCCGGCTCGGAGAGCTTGGCCGCCCAGTCCTTGCAGTCCTCGCCGAGCGGAACCTCTTCCGGCATCCAGTGAATCTGCTGCTGGCGCTTCCAGAAGTCGTAGGCCCACGGATAGCGGAAGGGCTTGTAGGAATGCGACGAGGTCAGAAGGCCCGCAGTCGTCGTGAGCTTGCCTTGCTCAGAACCTGATTTTTCTGCGGTTTTGCCGACGTCAGTCATCAGAATCTCCAGCCATCCCAGCAACAGGGCAGGCACCATATCTAGGGGCTGCTCGCTGTCACAAGAACTATATATGGTGGATGTAAGGTTGACATTTCCTTACCGCCACCCGCCGCGCGAGTCTTCCACAAACGTGGCCGCACGCCAGTGGGCGCCACCGAAAATTCCACAACGAATTGGCCGCAGCTGGCAAACGAAAACGGGCCGCCCGAAGGCGGCCCGTGAAATCTGCTGGTTCTGCCGCCTGGGCCTAGTGGCGCAGCGTGTACGAGAATGCGGCGAACTGCTCGCGCATCTCGATATCCTTGTTGCCGGCCAGATCGTTGTAGCGCAGCTGGCGCTCCACGAGTCCGAACGACATCTGGGCGCCCTCGCCGGTCGTGAAGGCGATGCCGACCTGAAGGTCGCCCACTGTCGCTTGGTCACGCAGCGACGCGCCATCCATGGCCCCGGTATCGGCCACGTTCCAGACCAGCGCTTCGTTGTCAGCGCCGACAAAGAAATACCAGGACGGGGCCGGGGCCCGCGTGCCGCGCAAATCCCTGTCCACAAGGTTCGTACCGACGCGGAATTCAGCACCGGTGCGGGCGACATTGTTGCCGGCCCGGTTGCGCTGGATCTGCGCGCGTGGCGTGATCGACATGTCGAGGCCGAGGCCGGTCGACTCGCCGGAATAGGCAAAGGAGATCTCGCCGCCCCACTGGTCGCCCTGAAGCGAGCGCACCGGCATCGGCGTGGCGAGGTCCAGAGCCTCGAACTGGGCGGCTACGAGCGGGCTCGACATCCGGGTCGGGCCGAACGTGCTGCCGACATTCAGCGGAATGCCGAACTGCTGCTCCAGCGTGTTGTCGAGAATGACGTCCCTGGCGGTCTCACCCGACTGGAAGGACTGAGGACCTTCCACGGGGCCAACGGTCAGGACAACGGATTCGGGATCGGCCGGAGGCGTGGAGCACCCCAGGCAGGACGCGAAGACGAAACTACCTGCAAGACTGGCAATCATTTTAACTGCTCGTCCCAGACAATGATGACCCAGAGGCTGAACCCACCATCTTACCAAAACCATAACGGTTTCGGCTTAATTGTGTTCCAACTCCGGGCCCTCAGCCCGTCTAACCCAGCCAAAATCCTAGTCGAAAAGGCCCCGGCGAACAACTGCCGGGCCCCACGCGGGAACAACCAAGCAAAAAGGCGGCCCGGAGGCCGCCTTTCGGATCTTGTCCCTGAATCTTCTTGGATTTCTATTGGCAGGCGAGGCATTCCTCGTAATCGGTCCTGCCCTTCGCCATTTCCATTCCGGCCGATTCCCGTTCCGACCCGGCGAAACCGGCGCGCTGGATGGACTTGGAGCGGCAGTAGTAAAGCGACTTCAGGCCCTTCTCCCACGCCGTCCAGTGCAGCATGTGCAGGTCCCACTTATCGATGTCGGCCGGCAGGAACAGGTTCAGCGACTGGCCCTGGCAGATATAGGGCGTGCGATCAGCCGCCAGTTCGACGATCCAGCGCTGGTCGATCTCGAAGGCGGTGCGGAACACCAGCTTCTCCTGCTCGGTCAGGCAGTCGAGGTGCTGCACCGAGCCTTCATTCTCGAGGATCGAGGCCCAGACGCCCGGCGTGTTGTTGCCGGTCTTTTCGAGAACCTGCTCAAGGAAGGGGTTCTTGACCGAGAACGAGCCCGACAGGGTCTTGTGGGTGTAGATGTTGGCCGGGATCGGCTCGATGCCGGCCGACGTGCCGCCGCAGATGATCGAGATCGACGCCGTCGGCGCGATCGCGAGCTTGTGGGAGAAGCGGGCCATCACGCCCATGTCCTCGGCGTCCGGGCACGCGCCGCGTTCCTTGGCCAGCTTGACCGACGCCGCATCCGCGCCGCGGCGCAGGTGCTTGAACATGACGTTGTTCCACGCCTTCGCCGTGGCCGATTCCATCGCCACGCCCTGGCTCTGCAGGAAGGAGTGGAAGCCCATCAGGCCGAGGCCGACCGAACGCTCGCGCTTGGCCGAATAGACGGCGCGGTGCATTTCGGCGGCGCGCGCTTGATGAAGTCTTCCAGCACGTTGTCGAGGAAGCGGAACACGTCCTCGAGGAACATCTCGTTCCCCTTCCACTCCAGGAACTTCTCGGCGTTGACCGAGGAGAGGCAGCACACCGCCGTGCGGTCATTGCCAAGGTGGTCGAGACCCGTGTGCAGCATGATCTCGGAGCACAGGTTCGACTGGCGCACCTTGAAGCCGAGCTGCTTCTGGTGGGCTGGCATGGCGTTATTCACGGTGTCGGTGAACAGGAGGTAGGGCTCGCCGGTCGCCATGCGCAGTTCGAGAATCTTCTGCCACAGCTTGCGGGCAGAGATTTCCTTCATCACTTCGCCGGTCTTCGGCGACTTGAGCTGGAACGGCGCATCCTGGCGGACGGCTTCCATGAACTCGTCCGTGATGTTGATGCCGTGGTGCAGGTTCAGCGACTTGCGGTTGAAGTCGCCGGCCGCCTTCCGGATCTCCAGGAACTCCTCGATCTCCGGGTGGTGGATGTCGAGATAGCAGGCAGCCGAACCGCGGCGCAGCGAGCCCTGGCTGATGGCAAGCGTCAGGAGTCCATCACCCGGATGAAGGGGATGATGCCGGACGTCTGTCCGTTCTGACCGACTTTCTCGCCGATCGAGCGGACATCGCCCCAATAGGTGCCGATGCCGCCGCCGTTCGAGGCGAGCCACACATTCTCGTTCCAGGTCTCGACGATGCCATCCAGCGAGGTCGGAGACGCCATTCAGGAAGCAGGAGATCGGCAGGCCGCGGTCCGCGCCGCCATTCGACAGGACGGGCGTCGCCGGCATGAACCAGAGCTTTGAAATGTAGTCATAAATCCGTTGCGCATGATCGGCATCATCCGCATAGGCCGTAGCGACTCGGGCGAACATCTGCTGGTAGGTCTCGCCCGGGAGCACATAGCGGTCATCGAGCGTCTTCTTGCCGAAGTCGGTCAGCAGGGCGTCTCGGGAGGGGTCAATCTCGACCCCTGAAATCACGCGAAGATTCGTCCCCGCCTTGGGCTTGCCACGGCGAGCGACGGTTTTTTCTTCGGTGATTACGGCTTCTGCGGACATCGAAATCTCTCGTAGGAGGCCAAAATTCGCTAATTCCGGCCAGAACCGGCGAAACCCAACTGGTTGGTATCTCGCGCCAGCCCCGACGCTAGATATAGTGTCGCCATAACCTTTCTGGACCGTCAACGCCCCGCGCCCGGGAATCTTTTCTCTTATCCACCGGAGAGAAATTAGGGGATTTAGACCTCGTTAACCATTGACGGCGCATACGCCACGGGCTGGTCGACTCGGCCTCCCCCCGCTCCTTCTGGATAACAGCCTCCACAGGAATGTGGGTGGACCGGGTCCGCCGCGCTTTCCTCTCCGATAACGCCGCCGCCTTGCCGCCCGCATCGCCCGCAGGCTAGCTGACGCCGCACACGGTGGAGGGCGGCATGGCAAGACAGACTCACGGCATCAGGAAACGCTTCGGCCTTGTCGGCGCATTTGCGCTTCTGGCGGCCTGCGCGGGCGTGCCGGCGCTCATCGCCACGGCGCAACAGACAACGTCGCCCGATACGCTGATCTACGCGGGACGCCTGCTTGCCGATCCCGCCTCCGGCCGCGTCCTCACCCAGCAGACCGTCCTGGTGCGCGATGGCAAGATCGTCTCGATCACAGCCGGCTACACGACGCCAACGCGCGGCGCGAAAGTCGTCGATCTCAAATCCGCCTTTGTCCTGCCCGGCCTGATCGACAGCCACGTCCACATCACCGGCGAACAAAGTCCCTCAGGGCGGCTCGACCAGTTCCTGATGACCAGCGCCGACGACGCCATCGCCGGCGCCGGCTTTGCGATGAAGACGCTGCAGGCCGGCTTCACGACTGTCGCCGATCTCGGCGCGGACGCCGAAGCCATTCTCGCCCTGCGCAACGGCGTCGCCAAAGGCATCATACCCGGCCCGCGCATCATTGCCTCCGCCGGCGCCATCAGCGTGCATGGCGGCCACGGCGACGCCAACGGCATGCCGCACGACATGGCGATGCTGCTGCGCGGCCCCGGCGTCTGCTCTGGCGCTGACGACTGCGCGCGCGCAACGCGCGAGCGCGTTCGTGACGGCGCCGACATCATCAAGATCACGGCGACCGGCGGCGTTCTTTCCAACACCGCGGCCGGCCTTGGCCAGCAATTCACCGACGCCGAACTCGCCGCGATCGTTCAGGCGGCGCACGCCATGGGCCGCAAGGTGACGGCCCACGCGCACGGCGCAGACGGTATCAACTCCTTCCTGAAAGCCGGCGGCGACTCCATCGAACACGGCACCTACGCCAACGAGGAATCGGCGGCGCTCTTCAAGGCCAATGGCGCCTACCTCATCCCTACCCTGCTGGCCGGCGACTTCGTGGCGCGCGAAGCGGCCAAGCCCGACACCTTCCTGCAGCCCGCCCAGAAGCAGAAGGCGCTCGAAGCCGGACCGAAGATGCAGGACATGCTCCGCCGCATGCACGCGGCTGGCGTGAAGATCGCCTTCGGCACCGACACCGGCGTCTCCGCCCACGGCGACAATGCCCAGGAGTTCGCGCTCATGGTCGGCGCCGGCATGACGCCGCTCGAAACCATCCAGGCCGCGACGGTCGGCGCCGCGGACCACTTCAGCCTGTCGGACGAGATCGGCTCGATCGCGCCCGGCAAGATCGCGGACATCATCGCCGTCAATGGCGATCCGCTGACCAATGTGCGTGAGCTGGAATCCGTCGACTTCGTGATGGCCAAGGGCAAGGTCTACAAGCAGTAGCGCTTCGCCTGCGCAACCAGCCACCGCTCATCCCGACGAAAGTCGGGATCCAGGAACGCTAGTGCAGCGTGAACAGTCTTGAAGCCGCGGGCCAGAACAAGCCTCAGCGTCAGTCCTGGGTCCCGATTTTCATCGGGACGAGCGGAGCGAGACTACGCTCACCGGCGCTCCTACTTCGGTAACCCCAGCGCCGCGCGTACATCGCGCCAGTCGACCATCTTGTAGTTCTGTTGTCCCGCCAGCGGCGCGTCCTGATCGTCGTGGAAACCGAGCACGCCTTCGGGGAACTGACCGATCGGGCCGGACCACGCATCAACGCCATCCGTCGCGGTTACGCCGTCGATCGTCTCGCCATCCACGATGGCAAACCGCCCGACATATGTCTCGGAGCCGCCCGCAATGCGGAACACGTTGTAGGTGTCGTCGCCCTGCGATGACACGATCAGATATTTGTGGGCGCCATCCCGCATGATGGACATTCCCTCAACGTCATCCGTCAGGCGCTTGCCGTCCACCTTAGCGACGCTTACGGGCGTGTCGCTGGTCCCGACGCTGAAGCTGAATTTCCAGATGCCGACATCTTCTTCGCCGATATAGAGCGTGTCCGTCTCTTCATCGACGACACAGCCTTCCGGCTGACTGCCAACGCGCAGCGTGCGCACCAGGTTTGTCACCGGCATTCCAGCGGCGTCCGGCGCTACCGTCCAGATGCGGATCTCGCCGGACTTGGCGTTGGCGATCAGGAAGAACTGGCCGCCCTTCCTCGCCATGCAGAAGCCGTAGGGCTCGAAATCCCCTGTCGAGGCAAAGCCCCACTCTTTCGTCTCAAGCGTCGCCGGGTCCATCAGATAGGTATAGAGGCCGAGCTTCTCGTCAGCGGAGGCGCCAACCAGCACGTATTCCTTGCCGCCCAGCATGAAACCTTCGCGCAAGTCGACATTGTTGAGCGCGCCCGACGGGAAGAACTGCTTCACCGTGCCGTCCATGTTGTGAACGTAAAGCCCGTCTGTCTTGTCCGTACCGAACATCACGGCGCGCGACGGATTGGAACGATCCGCCCAGAACGCCGGGTCGTCAGCGTCCACCGTCTCATCCGTCGTCACGACGGTTTCCAGCGCAGCCTTCACCAGCACAGGCGGCTCGCCACCGGCCCAGCGTGGCGCCGTCGTGCAGGCGCCCGCCGCCAGAACCAGAGCCAACATGGGAAGCGATTTCATCCGTCGATCCTCGAATCAGAACTGCCGATTGAAAATACCTGCTCCGCCCCCGGGTCAGCAGGGGCGGAGCGCTGGCATTCAACGCGAACCTTGCCAGTGATGGCTCAGGACGGGTCCGCGTGCGGTCAAAGCGACTAGTAGGTCAGGCGGATGCCCGCCTTGACCGTCCACGAATAGCTCTCGAACTGCAGCAGCCGGTCACGGCCCGGACCTTTCCGGAAGGCCAGATACGGCTCGTCGTTGAGGTTCACCCATTCGGCGAAGATCAGCATCTGGTCGTTGATGCGATATTTGGCCGACGCATCGATCTGCAGGTGATCCTTCACGAAGCGATCCGATTCCGCATCGGAACCGAGCTCGTCCGGGTACTCGTCGCGATAGGCGGCGGTCAGGCGCAGCGAGAGGCCGTCCTTCTCGTAGCCGAGCATCGCGTTGTAGGTGTTCTTGGCGGCCGCCGGCAGCGTGATGGAACGGAAGCCCGATCCATCCTGCACATCGCCCTTCGCGTCGGTGTAGGTGTAGTTGAAGCCGACCAGCAGGCCATCGAGCGGGCCCGGCAGGAAGTCGAGCGCCTGCTGATAGTTGAACTCGACACCACGGACCTTCGCCTTGTCGCCGTTGATCGGGATCGTCGCTTCGGAGAAAGAGATGCCCTGGAACACGCCGTTATAGGGCGCATCCGTGTCGTCGAACGTCTGGTCGACGATGAAGTCCTCGATGTCCTTGTAGAACGCGCCGATCTGCAGCACCGCGCCCAGCGGCCGGGTAGTATTCGGCGCTGAGGTCGAGGTTCCAGGCGTGGTAAGGATCGAGGTCCGGGTTGCCGAATTCGGCTTCCAGGTCTTCGTTGATAGCCGAGTGCGGCGCCATCTGGCCGATGCCGGGACGCACAACGCTGGCGAACAGGCCGCCGCGCAGGACCACATCATCGGTCAGGTCGTACTTGACCGAAACGCTCGGAAGAACGTCGGTGTAGTCGTTCGAGAAGCTGAGCGGCGTCGCCGTCACGGCATCCTCGTCGACGAGGAAGCCCGCCAGATCATCCTGCGTCTGTTCGATACGAACACCGCCAACCACGGTCAGCGCGTTGGTCTTGTACTTGGCCTGCACATAGCCGGCGTAGATGTCTTCCTGGACATCGTAGAAGCCCGACATACGCTCAAGGAAGGTATCATCGTCGTTGATTTCGAACAGGGCCGCGTTGGCCATGTTGAATGCGCGCACGAGGCCCAGGTCCGGCAGGATGCCGAGGTCGGCGAGACCGTAGGTTTGCGATCCCGGCACATCGGCGAGTGTGTAATCTCCGTCGAAACCGTCATAGATCGTCGAGTTGTTGGTGTAGCTCTTCTCGCGCAGGCGAGCTTTCAGACCGCCCTTCAGCTCCATCTCGCCATCGGCGAAGTTGAACGTGTTGGCGGCGTCAAACTTGGCCGCCCACTCCTCGTCCTTCGACAGGCCGTCAACAACGGCGAGTTCAGTGAACTCGTAGTTGGTCGGGTCGTTGAACGCAGCCGCGCCGAGATCAATGTTGAACGTCGTCGTTTCGAGGTTGGAGTAGTCGAACGTCGCGCCGAAGGCGCCCGCGGTGGAGGTGCGCCACTGGAAGCGCGTCGGATCCTGCGTCTGGAATTCGTGCTCTTCGGCTTCCGAGAAAGCGAGGCTGTACTTGAACTCCCACGGGCCGGTCTTGGTCTCGCCGCCGACCTGATAGGACTGGATCTTCTGGCTTTCGAAGCGATCCTTGAGGTCGCGGCGCAGCGTCACGCGCTGACGGTCGAATCCGCCCCCGGCAGGAGCCGACACGAAAGTCGCCGTATCATCCGTACCGCTGACCGGATCGGACTCGAAGCCGAGGCTCAGGCGTTGACGCTTCTCGGTGTCGTCGAACTGGCTGTAGAGCAGACGCGCATAGAGCGTCGTGTCCTCGGTCGGCGCCCAGTCGAACGACAGCGAGCCGCCCATGCGCTCGCGCTCCACATCGTAGTCGCGATATTCGACCGTGCCGGCGTAAACCACGCCCTCCGAACCGACGCGCTCGGAAACGGCCCAGTCGTCCATCTCGGTGTTATCGGTCGAGGTCTTGCGGTCATAGTAGGAGAGGCCGCCGGCGATACCGAAATTGTCGGAGATCGGGATCGAGAAGTCGATCGAGCCCTTCGGCGAGGTCTTGCCATTCAGGTCGTTGTACGAGCCCTCCAGCGTACCGGTGAGGAAGAAATCCGGGCGATCAAACGCCTTGGTGGTGTTGATCTCGATCGACGCGCCGATCGTGTCGGCGTCCATGTCGGGGGTCAGCGTCTTCTTGATCTCGATCGACTCGACGAGTTCGGAAGCGACAACGTCAAGAGCAACCGCGCGCGTATCGGCTTCCGGCGAAGGCAGGCGCACGCCGTTCACCGAAGCGGCGTTAAGTGTCGGGTCAAGACCGCGAACGGAGATGAAGCGGCCTTCGCCCTGGTCGTCGAGAATGTTGATGCCCGGCAGGCGGCGGGAAGCCTCGGCGACGTTCTGATCCGGAAACTGGCCGATACCGTCGCGCGTCACGACGCTCTCGATCGTGTCGGAATCGCGCTGGCGCTCGACGGCGCTGTTCATCATCGCGCGCTGACCGACGACAACCACGTAGTCGTCGGCGTCGCTCGTCGTCACCGTTTGCGGTTGTTGGTCCGGTCCCGTCTGCGCGTAGGCAGGCGCAAGCGCCGCCAGGGAAATTGCGGCGCCAGCCACGCCAGCCAGATGTCTGGCCTTCACCATCTTCGCCATGTTCGGGGACCCTTCCATCAATCCGATGGCGCGGGCCTAG
>JAWKVC010000023.1:0-34443 GCA_041398245.1 Hyphomonadaceae bacterium | reverse complement strand
GGATATTCGGCGCGCCGAGCTTCGTGACCGAGGACGGCGAATTGTTCTGGGGCAATGATCGGCTTGAAGATGCCCTTGATTGGGCCGTGCGTGGGACGCTAAGACCCAACACCCAGAACTGAAAAGACGGTATGCCGGGAGTGACGCCATGGCCTTCGTGCTGACCGAAGAGCAGCAGATGCTGCGCGACAGCGCTGTATCCTTCGCAGCCGAGAAGCTGCCCATCAGCCAGCTGCGCAACCTGCGCGCCAAGGGCGAGGGTTTCGACAAGGCGGCGTGGAAGGAAATGGCCGAGCTGGGTTTCGCCGGCGTTCTCATCCCCGAGGAATTCGGCGGCTCGGGCTTTGGTTATGTCGGGCTGGGCCAGGTGCTGGAAGCGCAGGGCCGCACGATCGCCGCCTCGCCGCTTCTGTCGACCGCCCTGATCGGCGCATCCGCCCTACTGGCGGCGGGCACGCAGCAACAGAAGGAAGCATATCTTCCGAAGATCGCGGCAGGCGAGCTGATCACTGCGCTGGCGGTTGACGAAACTGCGCACCACGATCCGGCGCAGACCCGCCTGCAGGCGAAGAAGACCGCGAGCGGCTATTCGCTGTCGGGCGACAAGCGCTATGTCGTCGATGGCGGCGATGCCGACCTGCTGATCGTCGCGGCGCGCACCAGTGGCGACGCGGGCGATGCAACGGGGATCACGTTGTTCCTTGTGCCGGCCGGCGCCAAAGGTGTGACGCGGACGGCTCTCAAGACGCTGGACGCGCACGGCGCCGCCAACATCAATTTCGACACTGTCGAGGTCGGCGCGGACGCTGTGCTGGGCACGGCCGATGCGGGATATCCGGTTCTCGAAGCCATGCTGGACCGCGCGCGGATCGGCCTTGCCGCTGAAATGCTCGGCGCGTCGGACGCGGCGTTCGAGATGACCAACGACTATCTGAAAGTGCGCAAGCAGTTCGGCCAGCTGATTGGTTCGTTCCAGTCGCTGCAGCACCGCGCGGCGATCATGTTCACCGAACTGGAGCTGACGCGCTCATGCGTGGCGGCGGCGCTGGATGCGCTGGACCGCAACGCCAACAACATTTCCGAGCTGGCGTCGCTGGCCAAGGCGCGCGCGGGAGAAACGATGCATCTCGTCTCCAACGAGACGGTGCAGATGCATGGCGGCATCGGCATGACCGATGCGCACGACAGCGGGCTCTACATGAAGCGCGCGCGCGTGCTTGAGGCGCTTTACGGCAGCGAGAGCTTCCACCGCGACCGGTATGCACGTCTGGGTGGATACTAGGCCCTACCCCTGAATCCGGACTGGCTGAGGACCGAAGCGGTTCGGCCCCGGCGTTCCACGCCCGCAGAGCATGATGATCAGCACGATCATCGCAGCCAGCCATAGCAGGTTGCTGATCATGCCGAGCATGAAATCCGTGATGAAGGGCTGGATCGGAAATGTATCGGACGTGAAGGTTTCTACCGTCAGAAACCGCGCGAACAACTGATCCATAGTGAAAGTACCATAAGCGGCCAAGGGCACAGGGATCAGCGACCAGAACCCGCTCTTCCCCGTGTCGTGCAGACGGCGGACGATGGCCGCCAGCAGAAGCCCGGCTACGATCGCCTCACCGATGAGGCTGGCGAACAGGAGCGTCCGGAAATACGGGTAGAAATCCGCAGGCATGCCTTCGACGCGATACCCGAATCCGCCAGGCCAACGGCGCTCGATAACGGCGTCCGGATTCTCCCTGGCGAATTCATAGACATCGCCGGCGACGTTGAACCCGATCCACATCCCGCCCAGCGACGTCAATCCGTAGAACACGCAGAAGATGGTGATCGCATAAGGCCAGAAGTCGTGCAGCGCCGTGCGGCCATTGAATTGCAGGAGGCCGGAGAAGCCGGCGCCCAACTTTCGGAAATAGGTGTTCATCCATCCCCCCCTCGCCGCGCTGGCGTTTTCGACGGTCGAGTATAGGCTGCGGACGCAAGAATGCCAGCAAGCGCGCGTGGGGAGGACAATCGTGACAGCCAAGTGGAATGCGCAGAACAGCGATCCGGTGGCACGCGGCCTGATGCTGGGCTTTCCGCCGGCTCCGGACAAGCGCGTGGCGAGCGAGGGCGACCTTTCCGGCAGCTCCTTCCCGCAGACGCGATGGGCGTTCAGCCATCAACGTGAACTGAAGGCGACCGTGAACGTTCGCCGCGGCCAGGCGCCGGCGAGCGATCTGCCCCGCAAACTGCGCGACGACATCGACAGCATCGCCTTCACGACCATGGAAGGCGAGCAGATGACGTGGGGCCAGTCGCTCGATGCGATGTTCACCGACGGGATCGTGATCCTGCATCGCGGCGCCGTCATCTACGAAACCTATCGCGGCGCGCTGTCGCCCGAGCTGCCGCACATCGCGTTTTCGATGACCAAGTCGTTTGTGGGTCTGATCGCCGCGACGCTGGCCCACGAAGGCGCGCTGGATCCGTCTGCGCCGGTTTCCCGCTATGTGCCGGAGCTGGAAGGATCGGCCTTCGCCGACGCGACCGTGCGGCATGTGATGGATATGACGGTGGGCGTCAAATACTCCGAGGTCTATACCGACCCCGAAGCCGAAGTGCGCACCTATGGAATTGCGGCCGGTTATGGAAAGCCGCCGGAAGGCTATGCCGGGCCGCGCTCCATCGTGGATTTCCTGCGCACGCTGAAGAAGCAGGGCGAACACGGCGCAGCGTTCGCCTACAAGACCTGCAATACCGAAGTGCTTGCCTGGATCGTGCAACGGGTTACCGGCAAGCCGATGGCGCAGCTGATTTCCGAACGCATCTGGCAGAAGATCGGCGCGGAGGAAGACGCCAATATCATCGTCGATCCGGCCGGCATGGCGGCGTGCGGCGGCGGCATGAGCCTGGCGCTGCGCGATCTGGCGCGGTTTGGCGAAATGATGCGCAATCGCGGCGTGTTCAACGGGCGGGAGATCGCACCAGGCGCTGTGGTGGACGACATCGCCGGCGGAGCGCGGAAGGAAGACTTCGCCAAGGCCGGCTATCACACCATGCCGGGCTGGAGCTATCGCAGCCAGTGGTGGGTCAGCCACAGCAATCTCGGCGCCTACACGGCGCGCGGCATCCATGGACAGGTCTGCTGGATTGCGCCGGCGGCGGAGATGGTTATTGCGCGCTTCGCCTCGCACCCGGTCGCAGCGAACGGCAACTCGATCCTCGACAAGGTATCCCTCCCCGCCTACGCGGCCGTGGCGGCGTACATGATGCGGGACTGAGCGAGGCCGCGCTCTAGCCTTTCCGCACGGCGGCGCTAGGGTGCGCGCCATCAAGAAGAAGAACGGCAAAGTTCGGGAGCAAGGGACAATGATCGAGAACCTGTTTTCGCTGAAGGGCCGCGTCGCCCTTGTGACAGGCGGCTCGCGCGGCATCGGCAAGATGATCGCGCAGGGGTTCGTGGAAAGCGGCGCCAAGACCTATATCTCCGCGCGCAAGGCCGATGCGTGCGATGCAACGGCGGCGGAGCTGACCGCGCTGGGCAAGGCGGAATGCATCTCGCTGCCGCAGGACATTTCGACCGTCGCGGGGGCCAAGGCGCTGGCGGAAGAAATCTACAAGCGCGAAGGCAAGCTCGATATTCTGGTGAACAACGCCGGCGCCGCGTGGGGCGCGCCCTTCGAGGAATTTCCTGAAAGCGGCTGGGACAAGGTGATGAACCTGAACGTCAAGTCGCCCTTCTTCCTGACACAGGCGTTGCATGCGGCGCTGAAGAAGGCCGCCACGCCGGACCAGCCAGCGAAGGTGATCAACATCTGCTCGATCGATGGCATCCGGCTCAACCCGTGGGAAACGTACTCCTATCACGCATCGAAATCGTCGCTGCTCTACCTGACGAAGCGGATGGCTGCGCGGCTGGTGCAGGACAACATCGTGGTGACGGCGATCGCGCCGGGACCGTTCGCGTCGGAAATGAACAAGGCCGCGCGCGATCACGCTGACGCCGTGGCGGAGCGGACGCCGCTGCGCCGCATCGGTCGCGACGAGGATATGGCGGGGACGGCGATCTTCCTTGCCTCCAAGGCGGGCGACTATGTGGTTGGCGATTCCATCGCGGTCGATGGCGGCATCGCCTACGCCAGCCTGCCGAAGGACGGGCCGAGCTAGGCCGCTTTGAAGCCCATTATTACAGAACGCGCCTGGTTCCGCCGGGCGCGTTCTTTTTTGCACCTGACGCATCAGGAACCTCGTCGCCAACATCGCCGTTTCTGAGGACGCACACGAGCGAGAGAGGTGCAGGTAATGTCTCCCCATGTTGAAGAGCTGATCGCCCAACCGAAGCGATACTTCGAACAGCCGCGCGAAGTCCTCCTGGATTCGCGACTCACGACAGAAGAGAAGTGCAAGATCCTGGAAAGCTGGAAGCTGGACGCCGGGCGTCTTGTCGATTCCACCGCCGAGAACATGACCGGCGGAGAAGAAGGCGATCTCCGGGAGGTTTCCAAAGTCCTGCTGGAACTGAAGACGACCGAGGTTCCCGTGATTGCCGTACCGCAGAAGCCCAGCTTGCCAGCCGGTCTGACCATCGGCGCGCTGCTTGGCGCGGGGGCCGGTCTCGTCGCCATCACCGTAACCGGTCCATCCCTGTCGCTGCTGGCGCAGCTGACGCTGGCCGGGCTCATCGTCGGCGGCATTGTTGCCGCCGTGCGCGACGCCGCAGCCTGACTGCTGCGCGGCAGGAACCTGTTCTCGGGAAAGAACGTTTCCCGAAACAGACGCCACATAAGAACAATGGAGACCAGGCCATGAAGACCCTTCTGATCGCAGGTTCCATCGCCGCCGCCGGCCTCGCCGCCACGGCCTGCACCTCGTCCGGCAACACGGAACGCGGCGCCGTGACCGGAGCGCTTCTGGGCGCGGCCGCAGGCGCAGTGATCGGGAACAACACCGGGTCTGGCGACGCCGGCCAGGGCGCGGCTATCGGCGCAGCCACAGGCGCAATCGCGGGCGGCGTCGCCGGCGCACAGTCGGACAACAACCGCCGCACCAATGCCGGCCCGGGCGGCGAGCCGCTGATCTATGATCGCTATGCCGATCGCTACTACTATGTCGATCGCCGCAGCGGCCGGACATACTGGGCGAATGGCGAGTATCGTGGCTGAGACCCCGCTGGGGCCAACCTGAAAAGGGGTGCTCGCCATGGACGAGATGAATGAGAACGAAATCTCTCGCCAGATCGATCGCGACGTATCCGGCCGTGCGAGCCTTATCGCGCTCACGATCTGTCTTGGCGTGGTCGCCGGCATCCTGATCGCCGGCGCCGTCATCCTGCTGCGCCAGTTTGCGTAGCAGGGAACCCGCCTGCCCGCGCCGGCGTTTTCGGCGCGGGAAGATTTTGCATGAAAGCCATAGCTCTCTATAATTCCAACGCTGGCTCTGTTCCGGCTGACGCCCGCGAGCGGCTTGGCTCCGTGCTCTCGGATCTTGGCCATAGCGGCGCCGATCTGGTGGAAGCGGACAGCGCCGATCCCGAACAGCAGCTTCGCGACCTCGCCAGGACGTCGCCGGATCTGTTCATCGTCTGGGGCGGCGACGGCACGCTCCGCGCGGCGTTGAGCACGGTGGGGCAGAAAACGCCCAACCTGCTGTTGTTGCCGGGCGGCACGATGAACCTGCTGCCGCGCATGCTGCATGGCGAACGGACCTGGGAGCATGTGGTGCGCGACGTGATCCGCAGCCCCAAGCGGCGCGCGCTGCCAGCCGGGGACGTCAACGGACAGACCTTCTTCTGCGCCATGCTGGCCGGAGCGCCGGCGCGGTTTGCCGAAGCGCGCGAAAGCCTGAGACGCGGCGAGCTGGGCAAGGCTGCGGGCGAAGCGCGGGTGGCCATCGAAACGCTGAATACGCTTCACCTCGATGCACGGTATGCCGACGGCTACGCGTTCACCGATGCGCGCCTGCCCGCGACAAGCGTTATCGGCGCCCTGATCGGACCGCTGACACGCGCGGGTAAAGGCATGGAAGTCGCCGCTCTGGCCAATCCGACGACAACAGGCGCGCTGAACATGGTCTGGACTTCATTCTTTTCGGACTGGCGGAATGCGCCCGGCGTGACGGCCGCGCCCGCAACGTCGCTCTACATCGCTGGCGAGAATGGCGGACAGATACCGGTGATTGCCGACGGCGAAACGGCGGACGCCGGCGACCATGTGCGCGTCGCCTATCGCGAGATCGCCGCCCAATGTCTGGTAGCGGCATGACGGAGGGGCCTGTCCGCCTGATCCATCTGTCCGACATCCATTTCGGGCGGGAAGATACGAACGCGCTCGAGGCGGCGCGCGACTTCGCCCGGCATGTGAAGCCTGATGCAGTGATCGTTGCGGGAGACGTGACGCAGAAGGGACGCCGCAGGGAGTTCGTCGCGGCGCGGCAATGGCTGGAGGGACTTGGATTTCCGGTCGTGCTGGCGCCGGGCAATCACGACACGCCGATTGTCCACATCCCCGCGCGTGTGGTGGATCCGTTCGGTCGGTATGAGAAATACATGCGCGGCCTGGATGCGGTTGGACGTCTGGTGGAGTTGCGCGATGGCATGGTGCGTATCTGCGCGCTCAACACGGCGCGCGGCGTACAGGCCCGGCTGAACTGGGCCGATGGCGTTATCGATCTCGACGATCTCAAGGACGCGCTGGATCTGCTGTCGCTCGGTCCGCCGGACGCGTGGCGGCTTCTGGTCTGCCACCATCCGCTGCACGAGCCGGGCAATTCGCGGGTATCCGTGGAGACCAAGCGCGGCGCGCGTGCTCTCGACCTTTGCGCCGATGCGCATGTCGACATGATATTCTCGGGCCATACACATGATGCCTTTGCCCATCCTATCGCAACCGCGCGACGCCCCATGGTGCAGATGGGATCGGGAACGCTGTCGACGCGGCTCAGGGCCACGCGGCCGAGCTTCTGCGTGATCCAGATTGAAGGCGACAGGCTGACGCAGGATGTCGTGTCGGTCGAAGACGAGGGCCTGGAAGTCAGCCGGAACTATGACTCGCACGCGGCCAGCGCAGCTGAAGGAACCCACGTTCGTCCGGGCCGTTGATCGGCAGTGGAGGAATGAACATGCTTAGCTGGACACTTGTTTTTCTGGTCGTGGCAGTGATCGCAGCGATCTTCGGCTTTGGCGGTATCGCCGCTTCGGCCGCAGGCATCGCACAGATCCTGTTCTTCATCTTCCTCGTGCTGTTCATGGTCTCCGCCGTCATGGGTATGACCCGACGTGGCGGCGGCCTCTAGCGAACCACAGAAGATGATTGAAACAGCCCGGCCTCAACGCCGGGCTGTTTCCGTTTTCAACTTACGATGAGGACGACGGCTCGTGAACTGTGGGCGGCGGCGGCGCGCCGGTGACGCCATCGACACGGGGAATGATGATCCGAACCATGCGCCCGCCGATCGACGACGGACCTTCTTCCAGTTTCCCGTAGACCTGCTTGGCGAAGGCCGACATCAGCGTCGAACCGACGCCATTGCCGCCCCCTCCATTTTCCTGGCCAACGCCATTGTCTTCGATGGAGAGGACGGCGCTGGATTCATTGATGTGGTAAGTGACGTGAACTTCCCCGTTGAGCGGCGGGTGATCATCCGGGAAGGCGTGTTTGACGGAGTTCGTGATTGCTTCCGCCGTGAACAAGGCAAGAGGCACGGCGATGTCGGCATCGATCGTGTCATCGTCGATCTTCGCCGCGACAGTAATGCCCTGATCTTCCGCACCCAGCGCCTGATCCAGTTGCGAGGCCAGCTCGGTGAAGAAGCTGCGCGTTTCGACAGAGCGAACCTCGTTGTGTTCATAGAGCGAACGGTGCACCAGCGAGAGCGCGTTGATGCGGGCGCGCGCATCGTCCAGCACCGCAATGGCGGCGCGATCCTTCAGCTTGCGGCTCTGCAGGCTGAGCAGGCTGTTGATGATCTGAAGATTGTTCTTCACGCGGTGGTGGATTTCCTTCATCGCCGCGTCACGCGCGGCAAGCGCGGTTTCCATCCGGCTGGTGCGATCACGAATGCGGACCGCCATTTCCTCGAGCGTGTCCGCCAGTACGTTGATCTCGCCCGGCGCCTGGCGCTTGGCGCGCAGCGGCTGCACCGACAGCTTGCCGCTGGCGTAGAGGCCTGCGATGCGGCGCAGATAGTCGAGCCAGCGCAGGACGAGCCGGTCCATCGCCAGCCATGCCGTGACCAGCGCCAGCAGCCAGGCCATCAGCGGGAGGCCGAAATTGCCGAAGGCGCTGACGTTCTCGACGGCGATCGGCGTCGGTTTGGGCGCGGACAGCATGGCGTAGAGATCGTTCTGGGCGAGCGGCACGATCGCCACCTGCCGGACCGCGTCATCGACGCCATTGAGTTCCAGGAAGACCGGCTTTTCGGGATCCAGCTTCGCCACGGTTTCAGAGTCGAGCTGCGTCCAGTGCTCGCTGGCGAAGACCTGCCCGGATGTGTCGACAAGCGCGAGATCGGCCTGGGGATCGAGGCCGGTGCGCGTGAGCTGCGCCACCAGCGACCCGATGGGCACACCGATGAGGAAGGCGCCGTCGAAAGCGCCGCCCGGGCCGTTGCGGCGCAGGGCCGTAGCGATGGTCCACTCGCCCGTCGATGCGCTGCGGTAGGCCATCGAGTTGACGAGCCGCACTTCAGTATCGCGGAGCGTCGTGAACCAGGGGCTGGAGGCGTATTGCGAGCCCTGCCCGCCATCCTGCGTCGAACAGAGCACCGTGCCCTGCGCATCGACGACGCCAAGATTGGCGAAGGCCGGCAGGGCGTCGATAAGGCCGCGGATCGGCTCCGCGCAGGGATCGCCGAGCGAGATCGAGTCGATTAGCGTCAGCAGCGCCGGGGCTGTATCGAGCATATACTCGGCGCGGCTCGCCGCCTCCTGGGCGACGAGCGTCATGGCTTCACGGCGGTAACGCGCTTCCCGCTCGATATCGCTTGACCAGCGGATGCCGCCGATCACGAGGACCGGCGACAACGCGGCAGCAAAGATCAGTAGCAGCAGGACGCGCAGCGACAGCCGTCGCGGAAGGCGTTCCTCAGTCGTCACCCCGAGATTGCACCCCTCCCTCAGCCAGCGCGTCTGCCTGGCCAAGGATATCGTTGAAGGCCTCCTCCGCCTTTATGTTCTGTTCTTCCGACCGCTTTGTCGAACCGGCGTCAAGGATTGTCTCGAGGGCCTTGCGGGCGCGGCTCACGCGGCTCTTGATCGTGCCGACGGCGACGCCGCAGACCCTGGCCGCTTCTTCATAGGCCATGCCGCCGGCGCCGACGAGAATCAGCGCCTCGCGCTGATCGTCCGGCAGCTTGTTGAGCGCGGCGCGCAACTCCAGCAGCTCCATGGGCGCCGTCGGGTTGTCGGTCGCGACCAGCGTATTCTCCGCCATCTCGGCATCCAGCGGAGCGCTGCGCCAGCTACGCCGCTTCTCGGAGTAGAACTGGTTGCGCAGGATCATGAAGGTCCACGCCTTGATGCTCGTGCCCGGCTCGAAGGACTCACGCGCCTTCCAGGCCTTGGCGAGCGCTTCCTGCGCGAGATCGTCTGCTTGCGCAGCATCATGGCACAGGCTGCGCGCGAACGCCCTGAGGTGGGGGATGGTGGCGATCAGCTCGTCCTTGAAGGTCTCGGCTGTCGCGCCGGATGGCGGAGCAGCTGCAGCCTTGCTGGCCGAGCGAGAAATGTCGCGGGATGAGGATGTATCAGCCATGGGCGGCTCACCGCTTGCGTTGTGAAGCAAGCCCCCGGGGCTCCGCTTCAGCCGGCTCGCCCCCGTCCGTCTCGCCGGCGGTCTCCGCCTGCCGGCCATCGACGTCTTCCAGAATAGAGAGGAAGTCGTCGGGGACATTTTCCTCGACGACATCTTCGTAAAGCTTGCGGAGGCGGCGTCCGATGGGATCCTGGCGCCTTCGGGCGACGCGAGCGTCGACCGGCCGAGCGCCAGACTCCCCCCCGTTTTGATCTTTTCCCATGAGCTCGTACAACTTCTTCTTACCGCGCAGAAACACGCATTTCAGGCCCATAACGCTGACGCAGCATGTAGGTTCCGCAATGATATTGAAAAAGCGGGAACCCGGGTTCCAAGTCCGCGTTAATGAAATCCGGGACGCCGGATAATCGTGACGTGCGGGAGATTTCATGAGCCTAGTGCAGAAGCTTGGACCCCACCTTCCCTATCTGCGCCGCTATTCGCGGGCGCTGACGGGAAGCCAGAAAAGCGGGGACTCATATGTAAAGGCGGCGCTGCAGGCGCTTGCTTCCGGCACGCATGAGCTGGACGACCTGCCCCCGCGGGTGGCGCTCTACCGGCTGTTCCAGGCGATCTGGGGCGCGACAGGCGCACGGCTGGAAACGAGCCCCGAAAGCGGCGACACGGTTTCCGATCGCGTCCTGCGCATTCCGCCGCGGCACAGGCAGGCTTTCCTGCTAACTGCGCTGGAAGGCTTCACCATAGACGAGTGCGCCCAGATCCTCGGCGAGACGACCGACGGGGTTCGCGACCTGATCTCGCGCGCGCAATCCGACATTGAAGCCGACCTCGCGACCGAAGTGCTGATCATTGAGGATGAACCCGTGATCGCCGCCGACATCGAGGCGCTGGTTCTGGACCTTGGCCACAAGGTGACAACGGTCGCGACCACGCGCACCGAAGCTGTCGCCGCCGTGAAGACCCGCAAGCCCGGCCTCGTGCTGGCCGACATCCAGCTGGCGGACGGATCATCGGGGATCGATGCGGTCAACGATATCCTGCGCGGCCAGGACGTGCCGGTGATCTTCATCACGGCCTTCCCGGAAAGGCTGCTGACCGGCGAGAAGCCCGAGCCGGCCTTCCTGATCACCAAGCCCTTCCAGCCGGAAACGGTGAAGGCGGCGATCGGACAGGCGCTGTTCTTCCATGTCGAGCGGCCCGTCGCCGCCTGACGGGCCGCCACGGCTGCATCAACAACAAGCAGAGGGCGGCGGAGCCTTGGGCGCGCCGCCCTTCTGATTCCCGGATTCATGCGCAAGCGGGAACCAGCTGGCCGCGCCCGGCGTACTCCTCTTCAAAATGGGGTGCGAAATGAAGACAATTCTTCCTGCAATCATCACCGCTGCGGCTCTTGCGGGCGCGGCTTCCGCCCAGACGGCGCCATCACGGAGCCTTGCCAGCGTGAAGCCTGTCGCAGCTTCGGCGGCGACCTGCGCAACCGGGCTCATCGAAATCGCGCCGGTGTCGTTCGATACGGCCGGACGGCCGATGGCGTGGGTGGTCGTCTACCGCGTCGATGGCGAGGTGGTCGCTTCAGAACGTGTTACGCCGCGCGAGATCGAGGATCTGCATCAGACGCCGTGCAAGGCCGACGCATGGCGCGCGCAGCGGCTCGCGGGTTGAATGCATTCCTGCAGATTTTGGGGACGGAGACGTCCGTCAGGCCAGGCGTCAGAAGGCGTCAGATCGAACCGGGCGACGGCAGGCGCGGCGCAGGAGGTTTGCGTGTGGACGCGTCATCCGCCTCAAGGGACGTCTTGCGGAAGATCACTTCGACTTCGCTCATGCCCGGCGGGAAGATGTCATCCCCCGGCTGGGCGGCGATGCGGATCGACTCCGGCGACACGCCGCGCGAGACGAAATCATGCGAGATGCCATTGAGACGCGCGAGCGCCAGGGAGATGGCGTGCTCGCCATCAACGCCCGTGTTGATGCGGGTGATGATGTCGATGCCCTCGGCGCGGCAGGCGATCGCCTGATCGACGAGTCGCTCGACAAGCGAGCGCCCCTCGGCAGTCAGCGTCGCTTCGCCTGACGCGAAGTAGACTGACATGGGCTCGCCCGGGCAGACCGCTTCGGCAGCCGGCGCCACAGTCTGGGCGGCGGCCGCGGACGCGGCGGCGCAGGCGATTGCGAGTGATGCAGCGGTCCAGATCCGTCTCATGGTTACCGGACTTTCGAGGAAGGGTCCTTGCCCCTCATGCATGAGGGGCGCCGAAGCCGCTGTCCGCGCCCGCATGGTTAGCGGGCGCAGCGGCGCGTGATGTCTGGCTAGTTCTTGGCGTCATCCGCCGCGTCGTCGATCGCCTGACCGGCGGCGCTCAGATCCTGCCCGACGCCTTCGACCGTGTTGCAGGCAGCAGCCGTCGTCGCGAGCAGGAAAGCGAGCACTGCAAAAGCGGTTTTCATGTCACGTCTCCAAACCATGTCGGCGGACGCGCCGACCGCTTTCACAACGCCGGTGCCGAAACGAGGTTCCAGCCTGGCACACTCCGGAACCGGCAGATGCAGGCGGCGTTGATGATGCGGACGACACAGTTCTTGTTCAGGAGTACCCCATGCTCGGTTGGGCGCTTGTCTTCTTTGTCCTTGCCCTTGTTGCGGCCGCCTTCGGCTTCGGCGGGATCGCCGGCGCATCCGCCTCGATCGCGCAGATCCTGTTCGTGGTCTTCCTCGTTCTCACAGTCCTAGCCTTTGTGGTGCGGGCGGTTCAGGGACGATCCGTGCTTTAGCCGGACCGGACGCGCAAACACCTGAAAGCCCCGCGCCGCCTTGCAGGCGGGGCGGGGCTTATTCCTTAAAAATCCTGGCGATCCAGCCAGTTCCCATCCCGGTGAAATTGCGTATGTTGCGCGCCGCTGAGCCAGGTCGGGCCTGTAGCTCAATGGTTAGAGCCGGCCGCTCATAACGGTCTGGTTGCAGGTTCGAGTCCTGCCAGGCCCACCAACACGATCATCCAGCAACGTGCAGTCTGTCAGATCAGCGGCGGAGCCCAATTCAATTGACGCGGGAACGGACTGCTTAAGGGCACTAAGCAGACATTTGTTGTTTGAAATCCACTGGCAGGAAATCGCCGGGAGCGGTCCCCCACGCCACGGCCAACCATCGTCAGAAAAAAGACCGCTAGTCCGTGACGATCCCCGCCTCCGTTACACGCCCGTTCGCGTCCAAACGCATAACGAGCCATTCGGAATCCAATCGTATCCAGCCACGTTCTAAGCCAAGCCAATAGACTAAGTCGAACTCACGAAAATAATTGGTGGCTGGCGGTTCGCCTAGGAGCGCGACGATGTCAGCACGACGCTTGCCAAGGAGCGCGTTCGAATTGATGAGCCCATCTGCCATTCGATGACGTGTCTCATCGTCCGTGTCATTGACTTCTGCGTCCCAACGTTCGCGATCAAATGGCAACGGACCATGAAGAACATGGTTGAGAACCACGATAGTCCCGACCGCGACCAGAAGCATGCCGACGAGTAATGTCGACCGAAGCAACCACGGCTCGCGGCGACGAGGATGGGCCGGGTCAAGGGTGCTCATGGTATGCAGCGCCGTTCGGTTTTTTGTGTCTCTACCAACTCAACTCTGTGACTTCTATGGGCCAGACCAGTCCCTTGTGCCCGCCCCTATTGAAGGCACAATCTCGCCGTTCGCGGACGCTTGGATTCAGTCGTCTTCGCCACGCCACCAGATAAATCCGGTGATTTCATTTGCGGCGATCACGCCCACTTCGAACACGGCATGGGTCATTCGCCCCAGCCCAACGCTCGGCATCCCTGACGTCACTGAAGCATCTGCGAAGTCTTCGTGCAGCTGGTCTGACCAGAACTGCGCACGCGGTCCAAGTTCGCGGAGCATCTCCAAAAACTCTTGCGCCTCACCGGTACGGTACTTGCGCTGATCATAGGCGAGAGAACAGTGCATGCCGTACGAGATAACGCGCGCCGCAATGACATCACTAACCTGCGGGAGTTTGAGGTCATTCGGCGGATCGAACCCAGCGCTACGAGCGATCTCAATAGGCCGCTTCGATACGCGCACGTCGCCTATGTCACCCAACCAGCAGCCCAATAGCCCGCGCACAGTTCCAGAATATTTCTTCGCGAATGCAGTCAACCGTTCCATGTTGGCCACAGTAAATCATAGCGATTATCGTCGATAGCCACAGCTCGCGCACGAAGGTCTGCTCAGGGCCACATCGCGTCCGTCGCCCTGCCCTAGCGACTGGCTCAACCTCGCCGGAAACGGTCGCTCACGCCAAAGCGCGGATGGCAAGATAAAGCACCGCTGGCCTCAAGAAGCAGCCCGCGCCGGCATAGAACATCGACGTCAGCGCGCTATGGGCGCCAGCTTCGGATCCGTCGCCGCAAGGTGCAGGAGGTCGTGCCTCAGAAGGCTCCAACCCATTTGTTCCCCCCCCATCCGACGCACGTCGTGGGTCATGCGCGCCGCCGCATACCAGATCAGCCTTGTCTATTCGGAAAGCGCAATCGTCGCCGCGCGCGCGAGTTGACTTCTCGCACGCCCACAGCTGATGTCGAAACGAGCTAAACAGAATGGCTTTCCGGCAGCCGGAATAACGGAGATGCCGCCATGTCTTCAGACTCTTTGACGGATGACAACCTACCACTGCATGGTCTCGTCGTTCTCGACCTTACGCTTGCCCGCGCCGGCCCAACCGCCATCCGTCATCTCGCTGACTGGGGCGCAGATGTCATCCGCATCCAGCCGCCCGACACAGGCACTGAAGACGTCATAGGCCGCCGCGACGGCGCCGATTACCAGAATCTCCATCGCAACAAGCGCGTCATCGGCCTCGACCTGAAGACGCCGGAAGGTCACGCCGCCTTCCTTCGCCTTGCGGCCCGCGCCGACGTCCTCATCGAGAATATGCGTACGCAGGTGAAACATCGCCTGAAGATCGCCTACGAAGACCTGCGGGAGTTAAACCCTCGCCTCGTCTATGGCTCCATCTCCGGCTTCGGCCAGACCGGGCCCTACGCCGAGCGCGCCGGTGTCGACCAGATCACGCAGGGCATGGGTGGCCTCATGTCCGTGACCGGCGAGCCTGGCCGTGGCCCCATGCGCGCCGGCGCCGCCATATCCGACATGGCAGCCGGCGGCCTGATCGCCCTCGGCGTGATGATGGCGCTGTTCGATCGCACACGCACCGGCAACGGCCGCTGGGTCTCGACGTCCTTGCTCGAAAGCCAAGTCCACGTCCTCGATTTCCAAGCCGCGCGCTTCCTCGCCACAGGTGAGATCCCGGGTCAGGCCGGCAACGAACACCCCACCGTGATTCCCACGGGGGTCTTCCCTACCTCCGACGGTGAGGTGAACATCGCTGCGACCTCGCCCGGCCACTGGAGGAAACTCGCCGAGGTCCTCAACCGTCCCGACTGGCTCACACGCCCCGACTGGGCGACAGGCAAGGATCGCGCGCGCAACCGCATCGCGGTCCATGCCGCCATCGCCGAGGTCACCGCGACGAAACCTACCGCCCACTGGGTCGAGCAGCTCGGCGAGGTCGGCCTTCCCTGCGGTCCGATCTACAACATCGGTGAGATGTTCTCCGATCCGCAGGTCCAACATCTCGGCATCGCCGGAGCGGTAGCACATCCCGGCGGCGGCACGCGCCGCATGCTCGCCTCGCCTCTCAACTTCGATGGCGCGGACAAGACCATCCGCACCACCGCCCCCCTCACGGCCGAGCATACCCGCCAAATCCTGGCATGGCTTGGCTATTCGGACGGCGAGATCGGCGCTCTGGCCGCCCGCAACATCATAGGGTGAGCGCCTCGCTCACCAGCCCGCGGTCTGCGCGATCCGCGTGCTGGCGAGCAGCACCGCGTCGATGATCTCCTGCCGCCGCTTGCCACCGATGCGATCCACGGGTCCGGATATGGCAATTGCCGCCGCCGCGCGTCCATCGCGCTGCATTACTGGCGCAGCAATGCCCATGATGCCAGGCGTCGCACGGCTCTCGGTGATGGCGTAGCCCTGCTCCTTTGCCAGCGCGATCTCCTTCATGATCTTCGCCGCACTGAGATCCTTTACCTTCATCCGGCGCAGAACGCGGTCGACCATTGCCTTCGCGCCCGGCTCATGTGCCAGAATTACCTGCCCCGACGCGGCCAACGGAGCAGGCGACCTGCTCCCTGCCTGCGTGGTGAACCGCATCGGCCGCGGCGAGAGCAGCTTATCGAGAAAGAGGACGTCATCGCCGTCCAGCACCAGCAGGTTTACCGTCTCTTGCGTCGTGCGGTGCAACTCCTCCATATGCGGCGCCGCCGCCCGCTTCACCGGATGCGCCAGTAGGATCGACGCCCCCAGCATCCACGTCTTCAGCGTAGCCTGGTATCGCCGTGTCTCCGGCTCGTGCGCCACAAAACCCATCTCGCATAGCGTCGTCAGGATGCGGTGCACCCTGCTCTTTACCAGCCCCAGTTCCTCCGCGATGGCCGACAGGCGCACTGGCCCACCCTGCCGCGCGAGGTATTCAAGAACGTTGAGACCTTTGGAAAGCGCGATATCCATGTGACGTCATCCACTGCCATCCGGCGGTGGACATGTTCCAATAGCCGGAACAGCATTTTATGAATGAGACCTTCGCTGATGACCAGCCCGCTCCCTGAATCGCTCGACAGTGGCACGCCGAACCTACTCGCCTGGATCGAACCGCCCATTGGCTGGCTCGTCTTCAACAATCCGGAGCGCCGCAACGCCATCGGTCTAGAGATGTGGGCCGCTATCCCTGCCGTGATGCATGCCTTCGCAAACGACCCGCGCGTCGCCGTTACGGTGCTGCGCGGCGAGGGCGGCCAGGCCTTCGCCTCCGGCGCCGACATCTCGCAGTTCGAAACCGAACGCGGCTCCGCCGAAGCCAACGAGAACTACAAGCGCACAAGCGGCGCCGGGGCGCAGGCGATCAAGACCTTCCCGAAACCGTCGATCGCGATGATCTCCGGCTTCTGCATCGGCGGCGGCCTTGCCGTGGCGCTCTCTTGCGACCTGCGCATTGCAACCTTGGATTCGCGTTTCGGAATTCCCGCCGCGCGACTCGGTCTCGGCTACGCCTATGGCGGCGTGGAGAACCTCGCGCACATTGTCGGTCCGTCCCATGCGAAGGAGATCCTTTTCACGGCACGGGTTTTCGATGCAGACGACGCGCTACGCATGGGCGTCATCAATCGGGCCGTGCCGCGCGATGATCTCGAAGCCACCGTCCGCGACTACGCCGGCATGATCGGCGCAAACGCACCGCTCACCGTCCGCGCCGCCAAGTTAGCCGTCGACGCCTTTACGACCGATCCGGCGCGCCGCGACATCGCCGCCGTGGATTTGGCTGTGGAAGCCTGCTTCGCCAGCGACGACTATATCGAAGGTCGCCGCGCGTTCATGGAAAAACGCAAGGCTCAATTCAAGGGGCGGTAACCGGCTACCTGCTCTCGCGCAGTGTCGTGATCCACTCCTCGTCACTGCGGAACTGTTCCTTCACGTCCGCCCCATCAGAGCTGAACTCCAGCACCGGATGCCGCGTGTCTGTGAACGCCGGCCAGACAATGCCATTGCCGCAGTTCAAGTCGCCCTGCCCCTTATAGAACGCGAATGCGACCCAGCACGGATGCATGGCGGATTCGACTGCGTTATTCTCCGGGCTGGCCCAGTCGCCCACCGTGCCCCATGCAAAGCGTAGCTCGGCCGAATGCGCCGCGCCCTTCGCCTTGTCCAGACCGGCGCGTACATGCGAGAAATGATACTGGAACGAGGGAACACCCGCTTCTTCGAACTGCTCGGCGATCCAGCGGTCGCGCGCCCACAGTGCGCCTTCGCCCGAATTTCCACCAACCACGAAGGGCACCAGCGCGTGGCGCTTGTAGGACAGGCTGGTGATCCACGGTTCGACGAAGTAACGGCCATCAACCGCACCGCCAACGCCATTACCCAGCTTCTCAATCGGCACAGCGCGCATCTGCTCAAGCGTCGCTGATGCGCCGTTCAGGCCCCACTCAGTCGCCTTGCGCGCCCCACGCGCCTCAGCTTCTTCCAGCGACGGGTTCGGGCGAATGTAGGTCGCCGAATGCACCATCGCCTTCTGGAACAGCCCCTGCGCCTGCGGCGACACCAACTGCGCGTAGACGCCATAGCCGCCAGCCGACTGGCCAAAAATTGTCACGTTCTTCGGATCGCCGCCAAACGCGCCAATGTTGCGCTGGATCCAGCGGAGCACCTCAGTCTGGTCCATGCTGCCATAGCTCACGAGAGGTGCGTCCTGCGCGGCGGCCGCTGTCAGCGTCGGGTGAGCGAACCAGCCGGCTGCACCCAAACGGTAGTTGGTGGTGACAATGATGACACCCTTCTCCGCGAACGCCTGCCCGTCGTAGGTTGGAAGGTGTGCTCCACCCACGACATTCCCGCCGCCAAAGAACCAAAGCATGACGGGCGCATCGCCCTTCGCGTTCGCTGGCGCATACACGTTGAGATAAAGGCAGTCCTCGCTCGAGGGCCCCGATACGCCACCGCCGTTCGGCGTAACCCCGTCCGGATTGGTTTCCTGATAGCACGGCAACTTGTAGTCAGTCGCTCTTAGCTCGCCCGCCCAGGGTTCGGGCTTCTGCGGCGGCTCCCAGCGAAGCGGTCCTACTGGCGGCTTGGCGAACGGGACACCGAGATACCGCTCGACGCCATTTTTCACGACTCCAACCAAGGTACCGGAATCGATCGTGGTTCGCGTCTCCTGCATCCCCGATGGCTGTGCCAACGCGCATGAGGGCGTCATTGCCAGCAAGCCGGCTACAGCCAACACTTTAAGTCCCCTCATCAACATCTCCCTCGTGTTTTGTGCGACGTAGCTGGTCCAACCAGTCCGACGTCTTTCAGGCTTCGTAAAACGGCGTTGCCGGCAGGTCCGACGGGCGCACACCACGCTCCCACGCGGCCCGGCCGACCACGAACTGTTCTTCAGGCGCCTCTGTCGTCCTGAGACCTGCTGCCGCGAAAGCAGCGCGCATTGCAGCCCGATCCTTCGCTGTAAGAGTCGGAACCGAGGCATGACCCGCTCCCGCCGGCGCTGGCACGAGGCCGCCATTGCCCCCTGTCAACCAGGCGTAATAGCGATTGTGCTGATACGGGTGCACGCCACTTGCTATCGCTCCGGCCTGAACCTGATAGAATTGCTCGACAAGCGGCTGCATCCGCATCGAGACCGCGTCGGCCTTTCGATAGTCACCGCTCGCGCATGCGGCAAGCAGTGCATTGCCGACCTGGTCTTCAGCAGTCTGGACGCCCTCTGCGTTCCACTGCCCGCTCCATTGAATGTGGTAATGCCGCGCCAGCAAGGGGACGAAGTCCAGGTTGACAGGGCCCATGAACAACCGGTCCCCCAGCCTGTCGCACAGCTGGAGGGTCGATGTGAGGCTGATGGGATGCGAGATCTTCATCGCGGTCACGTTAGGAAGATCGGCAAGTCGATCGAACACGTCCAGCGGCTGACCAGATGGCCCCAGATGCTTGAACTGCCGACCGCTTGACAGCGCCGCATAGAGCATCACCGGCAGCTCAGTAGAGCGGATCCGGCGCTCCATCTGGTCGCCGAGATCCTTCGCAGAAATGTCGTTGGGATGGAGCGAAGCCATCAGGATCAGCTCGGCGCCGAGCTTCTCCAATCGCGTGATCAGAGCAATGTCGTTCTCGGCATTGCTGGCCACGATGCCATGGAGCGACTGCCTGCCCTTTGCTTCGTCGGCGACAATGCGATGATACTGCTCCCACCGAGGATCGTCCGGGACCGTCCAGTTGATCATCGGAAGGACGCCCGAGAATCCTTGGGCGATTCCATTCCTCACATCGTTTCGGATTCCCTCTTCATCAAGCGTCTTGAAGTCAGGCTTGAAGGAAGGGAAAATCAGATGAGACAGGCCGACCAGCGAACTGGCGGTCCATTTGCGTTGCGGAGTAGACGTGTCGACCGACCGACGCCCTTCAACCAATTTCGGCTCCTCCGCCCTCGCTGGTTCAGGCGTCATAATCGCCATCCCCCCACCAGCTGCCGCCAGTGTCATGACCTGTCGACGGTTCATCGTCGGCTTCCCTTTCGAGGCGTCCACTGCACCGATTGTGTCAACCGCTTTCCCGGCTCCAGGATTTGTCAGCTGGCGATCATCGGAACGATATCCGCAGCTCGGCTCACTTGCTCGATATTCATGACCGCATCGACGACTTCGCTCGCCCGCGACCGTCCCAGCACCGGCCACATCAGCTCCATTGCCTTGTCGGTTACGTCCTGCCGCGTCATTGGATGGGAAGGGAACCCACGCACGAACGGCACGAACAACTCATGCGTTCCTGACTTCCGGTCCACCAGCCTTACCCGCGCCGGCTCCGTCCGCTCCTCACCCTCCGCAACCTCCAGATCGGGCGCATGCTTCACATCCATTCGCTCCATCAGGGCTTTCACTCGCGCGTCCGTGTTGAACCGCTCACGATCCTGCGCGGATACCAGGTCAAGGCGGCCATCAATCAGGATGATGGAAGCAAGGTAACGCAGGTTGAGCGCCGGCATCTCCGCATTGCGGAAAGCGTCCCAACGGCCGGGCATCTCCATCACTATGCTCTCGACGGTTTCTGGTGACGTCTTGGGCAGTAACTCGAGGACCGCCTGCACCGCCGGCTGCGTTGGACCGCCCACCGGATAACGCTTGTAGGCCGTGTCATGTAACTCAGAGCGAGTGTCCAGATCTTCGATCAGGTAAAACGGATCGTGGTCCGGTCCATCTCTGAAGAGCTTCTGGTTCATGAAGGCTTGCGGATTGTCGAAACAATCCATTACGCCCGTGTATCCCGACTCCACCAGCAGCGCCGCCTCGATCCCGTTGCGCGCGCCGACGCCTGCGAACACGAACGTTTTTTCGACATGGTCGTTGTCCAGCAGCCACTGCCATGAGCCCGACGCCTGCTGCGCCGCGTAGGACATCACCGCCGGGATTTTCTCCGCGGGCAGCCGAAGCATCGATGCCGCCGTAGCCGCCGCGCCAAAGCATGGTCCTACGCTGTGGTTCGCGAGCCCCGAGGCCACCAGCGTTCGCACGCCAAGCGCCTTGGGTATCCGCCCACACAACTCGTAACCTGCCACGCACGCGCGCAACAGATCGCTGCCCGATCCTCCGCGCGCCTCCGCGATCGCGAACGCTGTACCCACGACGGCCGGCCCCGGCTGAACGAAAGCCGAGGGAATGAAATCATTGATCTCCGATCCATGGACGATCATCGCGCTGCCGTATGCCGCGTCCACCAGCCCCACGCGCTCCTTGGTGGCCAGCATGGTCGCGCCATTCTTCGCGTCTGCAGACTTCGACAGTGCGTATTTCCGTCCCAACATCGCTGGCTCAAGGTCCTTGCAGGACACCGCCGCCGCAAGCGTGTCCAGGATGTGCCGCTTGCCCAACTCTAGAAATTCGGGATCCACCTGTGCTGTGCGGATGTTCGCGATATAAGCGCTGATTGTCGGAGTAAGCGGACGCCCGTCACCTCGCTTCGCCGACCCCGCCGGAAGTGTAATGGGCGTTTCTCGTGCGGCAGCCGTCGTCTGCGGCCCGGTCACGCACGCGCCGAGCATCGCGCCGGCGCCAAGTACACCGACGCCCAGCGCATCCCGCCGGCTCGGAGTCCTTGTGCGATCGTCAGCCATGCACCTCTCCCTCGTTGCGCGCGCTTCATCGACACACGCTTCTGTGTTCCATGCGCAGTGTCTTTGCAATCCGCGCGGCCTGCTAACTGATTGACTTAGCCCGCATCGTCGCGGACCTTCAAGCCGTCCAGAATGATGTTCTGCTGATCAGAACAACTAGCTGGACCGCCTAGCGGTGCACGAATGACAAGTTGGGGCGCACCACCAGCGAGGCGACGACATGACCACAGACGGCGCCAAAAGAACGTGCAGCAAGAACGTGCAAGGACGACGACGGCGTCCCCCGCACGCAGACAGACAACCACCGGACCGGGAGAGACAGATGAAACGCGTCACCACGAGCCTCGGTGCACTTGCCGCCGCCGTCTTCGCCTGCGCCGCGCTTGCCCAGCAGACGCCGACTGGGCCGCGCCCGGTCCCTCAAGCGGCAGCGGCGAATGAAGGGTCGAACAACATCTCACTACGCCACGCCGCGGCACAGGCCGCAGGCTATCGCGCGCTGCATCTTTGCACAGCAACGTTCTCATCGGGCCTACCCAAAGACATCATTGACCGCACGGGCAGCGGACAAGACGCCCGCGACAACACAACCGTCATCGACCAGAAGAACCGCACGGTCACAGTCGCATTCGCGGACGGGATGGAGCCGCGCATCGCCGCCTGGCGCCCCGGCCTTGGCTGTACGCAGCTACCCATCGGCGCCACGATGGACATGGTCAAGGTTTTGCCGCGCATGCCTGCCGACATAGCCGTACCCGACCTTGACGCGCAGAACTGGCCCATGGGCGACGCCAACGCGACGGCAAAGCTTGACGGTTCCAAAGAGAAGGCGGTCTCGACCGTTCTGGACGAAGCCTTCCGCGACCAGGACAGCGTCTATAAGGGCAATACGTGGGGCGTCGTCGTCATCAAGGATGGCAAGATCGTCGCCGAACGCTACGCTCCCGGCTGGGGCATACACACATCGTCGCGCACCAACTCGATGTGCAAGAGCCTCAGCGTCTCGCTCGTCGGCATCGGTGTCCGCAAGGGTCTTCTCGATGTGAACCGAAAGGCGCCCCTCAAGGCTTGGCAAAAGCCCGGCGATCCGCGCGGCGAGATCACGCTCAACAACATGCTGCAGATGGCCTCCGGCCTCTACACCGAATCCGGACGCAACCCGCAGGGCGAGATCTACGGCTCCGGCGCGCCCGCTTCCGAAGTCTCGATGCTCAACGTCATCGATGCGAAGCCCGGCTCCCGTTACGTCTACGCCGGTTCCGATACCATCCTTTCCACCCGCGCCGTCCGCGAAGCGGTCAACGACGATGCCGCGTGGATCACCTGGCCGCACAAGGAGCTGCTATGGAAAATCGGCATGACGCGTACGATCATCGAGACCGACTGGACCGGTGACTTCATCACCTCCGGTCAGTGCTGGAGCACCGCGCGCGACTTCGGCCGCTTCGGCCTGCTTTACCTGGCCGATGGCGCGTGGAACGGCGAGCAGATCCTGCCGAAAGGTTGGGCGAACTACGTCTCAACGCTCGCCCCCGCACAGCCTGCCTCGCGGGCGCGCGGCGGCGCGGGTTATGGCGCGCAGTTCTGGATCTATGGCGGCATGGAAGGTCTGCCCGATGTTGCCTACAGCCCCGGCGGCGCGCTCGGCCAGTATGCGATGATCATCCCCTCGAAGAATGTCGTCATCGTCCGTCGTGGGCTTGATCGCGGCGAAGGCTTCAAGCTCGCCAAGTTCTCCGCCGACGTCCTCAAGGCGATGGGGCTCTGATGCTCACGCGCCGCAGCCTCCTCGCTTCCGCCGCAGCAACGACCACGCTCGCCGCGTGCACCAGCATGCCGCCGATGGCCGCCGCATCACCCGGTCCCGGCCGGGGGCCATGGACGCTCTCCACGCCCGATGCCCACGGCCTCTCCCTCACCGCGCTCACCGCCGCTGCCGACAAGCTCGGGGCCGCCGGCGAACGCCAGGGCCTTGTCGTCATCCGCCACGGGCAACTGGTCTACGAAAAATATTGGGCCAACGACTGGGCCCGCGCCGTTCCGGACTGGCAGAACGTCTCCTTCTCATCGGGCAAGTCATGGGGTTCCACCATGGTCGGCCGCGCCGCAACGCTGGGCAGGCTCGACGTCAACGACCTCGTGACAAAATACCAGCCCACCGATGTCACCGGCTTTCGCCCCGACACGATCATCAGGCACCTGCTGACCATGTCGTCGGGCGGCACCAATGTCCGCAAGCCATCATCTGTCCCGCCGCGCAAACTCGGCGACGCCTCTCCGCCCGGCCCGCCCGCCGAATACCAGCGCTATACAACGCCGGAGACGGGGCGCTCCCCGCCCGGCTATGGCGTTTCCATTCCACCCGGCGAGCTTTTCTATTATGACGGCGTGCCGGCCGATCATCTCGCCGACATCGTTGCCATCGCCGTCGGCAAGTCGAGCCATCGGTTCATGGTCGACGACATCGCCGGCGCGCTGGGCTGCGAACATTTCAGCTACCAGCCCGAAGGCGTCGACCATAACGACAATGTCCGCATCGGCGGCTCGATCCTTCTCTCCTGCCGCGACATGGCCCGCCTCGGCCAGCTCTACCTCAACAAGGGCCGCTGGGCCGGAGAACAGTTCGTCGACGCGTCCTATATCCGCGACGCAACTACGCCATCGAAGCTAAACCCCGCCTACGGTTATCTCTGGTGGCTCAACGGCACAGGCCGCACGCCCTCCGCCCCGCGCACGATGTATTTCGCCGCCGGCGCGCGCGGACAGTTCTGCTTCGTGCTGCCCGAGCATGACATGGTGATCGCCACCATGGGCTTTGGCGCTGCCCAGCTCGAAGCCGAGGACGCTTGGCAGGCGCTCGCCCTAACACTCCCCACACTCTAGCCGATCCCGCATTCGCAAGGACCGTACGACATGTCGCTACTCATCCCCTCCCGGCGCGCGCTCCTCGCTGCCGGCGGCGCTCTCGCTCTCGGCGCCTGCGTATCGACGTTGACCCCATCTCCATCGAGCGACCCGATCGTCGAAACCGCCGCCGGCAAGTACCGCGGCCTCAGCGCGAACGGCGTCTACGTCTTCAAGGGCATGCGCTACGGCGCCTCCACGGCCGGCGCCGGCCGTTTCATGCCGCCCCGAGCCCCCGAACCCTTCGCCGGCGTGCGCGACGCCTTCGAGTATGGCGACCAGACCCCTCAGGCCCCCGGCGGCCTCGCCGCCGACACGGCAATGAGCGAGGACTGTCTTCGCATTAACGTCTGGACGCCCGCGCTGGACACTGCGCGCCGCCCTGTCCTCCTCTGGTTCCACGGCGGTGGCTTCGAGGCCGGCAGCGGCTCCAGCCGACTCTATGATGGAACCAACATGGTGAAGCGGGGTGATGTCGTCGTCTGCACCATCAACCATCGCCTCAACGTCTTCGGCTTCTGCGACCTCTCGCACCTGCTCGGCCCGTCCTTTGCGCAGTCCGGCAACGTTGGCTATCTCGATCTCGTCGCGTCGATGAAATGGGTGCGCCAGAACATCGCCCGCTTCGGCGGCGACCCAAACAACATCATGATCTACGGCCAGTCCGGCGGCGGCCGGAAGGTCAGCGTTTGCTACGCCGGCAAGGAAGCCAGCGGCCTCTTTGCCAAGGGCGTCGTCCAGTCCGGCTCCCACATGCTGCTTCAGACGAAGGACCAGTCGCAGGCGCTCACCAATGCACTGCTCGCTGAACTCGGCATCTCGCCCGCCAACGCCCGCACCCTGCAGGATGTGCCGCAGGACAAGCTCTCCGAAGTTCAGCGCAAGGTCATCGCCGCCGCCGGGTACCGCTTCGAGCCCAACATCGACGGCATCAGTTTCCAAGGGCACACCTTCATCCCGAGCGCACCACAGCAGACCGCCAAGGTCCCAATGATGGTCGGCACCACGCGCACCGAGCTCGCTAACCAACTCGGCCGCGACCCTGCTATCTACACGATGGACGACGCGGCTCTGCGCGAGCGCATCAATCGCTTCCTGCCGCCCGAGGACGTCGACGAGGCGCTGTCTGTGTTCAAGGCCGCCAACCCCGCCGCGAAGAACTCGGAAATCTTCTTCCTCATCACATCGTGGCGCTCCTACGTCCTGAACGCCACGCTGATGGCCGAAAAGCGCGCCCAGCTGAACGGCGCGAACAACCCGACCTGGATGTACAACGTCACATGGCGTTCCCCCGCTGAAGGCGGCCGCCGCGTCAGCCAGCACACGCTCGACCTGCCTTTCATGTTCGACAACGTTGCCGTTGCGGAGAACCTTACCGGCCCCGAGACTGACGAGACCCGTGCGATGACCGACGCCATGGCCAACGCCTGGCTCGCCTTCGCGCGCACCGGTAACCCAAATCATGCCGGCCTACCGAACTGGCCGACCTACGACCTCCAGACGCGTTCCGTCATGCATTTCGAAGTGCCGCCCCGCGTCGTCAGCAATCCCTTCCCGACCGAACGCGCCTTCATGCAACGCTACGAATCCGTACGCGCCACCGCCCGCCGTGAGGAAGGCTGACATGTTTTCACGCCCGCTCCTCGCACTCGCCACACTTGCTGCCGCCGCCTGCACCGGCATGGACGCTCCGCCTGCGGATCCTGCCATGGCGGCCACAACCACCGGCACCCTCCGCGGTGCAGTCGCCTCCGGCGTGCGCAGCTTCAAGGGCGTGCCCTATGCGCAACCACCCGTCGGCGCCCTGCGCTGGGCCCCGCCCCAGGCTTTCAGCTGGTCGGGATCGCGCGAGGCCACGGCCTTCGGTGCGCCCTGCCTGCAGCCAACCAATCCGGACGGAACGACAGCCAATGGCGGCGGCGTCGCCGGCGCCTCCAGCGAGGACTGCCTCTATCTCAATGTCTGGGCGCCCGTGAACGCTAGCAACGCTCCTGTCATGATCTTCCTCTATGGCGGTGGCGGCACGATGGGCGCAGGCAGCGTCTCGACCTATGATGGGACAGCCTTCGCCCGCGACGGCGTCGTGCTGATCACGATCAACTATCGCCACGGCGCGCTCGGCGGCTTCGCACACCCTGCCATCGCCCGCGCCAACGGATCAACCGACGCGAACTTTCACCTGCTCGATGCCATCGCCGCCCTCAAATGGGTGAAGGCCAACGCTGCGACCTTCGGCGGCGACGCCTCGAACATCCTTCTCTTCGGCGAATCCGCCGGCGCGACGATGACAGCAAACCTCGTCACCTCGCCTCTCACGAAGGGCTTGATCCAGAAAGCAATCATCGAGTCGACTGGCTCTCTGCCCACGCCAGGCACGCCGCTCGCGCGCGCCAACGAACTTGGTTCCGCTTTCGCCACGGCTCACGGCCTCCCCGGCGAGGCCGCCACAGCAGACCAACTCCGGGCCATCCCCGCCGCCGCTATCATGGCGAACGCCGCGACGCGCGGCGGGCTGCGCACAGTCATTGACGGCACAACCAAACCGCAGTCGATCATGGACAGCTTCGCCTCGGGCTCGGCCCTCGACATCCCGATGATCATCGGCACCAACAGCGATGAAGGCCGCCTTAGCGGCACGCAACGCATCGCCACCTACGCCATGTCCGGCGCGCCCGTCTTCCAGTATTTCTTTGATTACGTCGCCTCGGTCCGCCGCGCCGACAACCCCAACGGCGCACCCCATGCCGCCGAACTCCCCTTCGTCTTCGACACGCTGAAACGCGACCGACGTCTCACCGCTGGCGTAACCACAGAAGACCAGACCGTCGCCGATTTGATCCATGCCTGCTGGGTCGCGTTCGCGAAACAACCCACCTTCAAGCGCACGATCGACTGCCCCGGCTTCCAGTGGCCAGCGCGCACCGAAGCGAACGGGCAGATGGTGGCCATATTCCAAACCGTACCCTCTCTAGGAAATGCTTCCGGCCTGCGCTCTCCACCGAACGGCGCCCCACCAGGTCCAACAAGCCGGGACGAGGATTGACGGGACCGATACCTTGAACGGAGTCGCAACAGATCTCATCACCCCGAATAGTGCAGCGCGCACGACCAGAATGGGCCAGATCCAGCCAACTACGCTGCCCTGAACGACTGGTTCAATCTCGCCGAGTGCAGACAATCAGGACGCTACATCCCTAGTCTACCGTCAGAGCAAGAAATTCTCCGGGGTGTCCCGCGGCTCCGATGGGCACGATGAGATACTGCCTGCCCTGCCAGGAATAGGTCATGGGTACACCGGTCACTGAGGCGTCGAGCGTTGTTTCCCAGATCACTTCTCCGGTGGACTTGTCGAAGGCGCGGAACTTTCTGCCGCCAGAACCCGGCACCGATTGCGGGATGCCTTCGCCCATGAACACCAGGCTTTTGGTGACTAGAGGACCAACACGTCCCGGCTGCCCCAAGGGCGGAAGATCAAGATCCTTGAGCGCCGGATGATTGCGGGGGCCATCGCCGTTTGCGACGGTCCACTTGAGCTCCCCTTTGTTGAGGTCGATGGCGACCAACCGACCATAAGGCGGCTTGAACATCGGCAGACCCTGCGGACCGATCAACGGCTGGTATTTCTCCCGAGTATAGCCGGTGTCCGAGCCTTCAGGCGCTGGGATGAGCCTCGCTTCGACCGGCGTGTGAGCCGAAGGCACGAAGAGCGTGTTCGTCTCCGGATCGAAAGCTGCGCCCGGCCAGTTGGTGCCCCCAAAGGATCCCGGCATATGAATCGACCCCCGCTTGCCGGCGCCGATGCCCTGATCTTTCATCACGATCGGAAGGAAGACCGGCCCATAGACGTATTGCTTGAGCAGTTCGACAGCCTCGGCGCGCAGCTCCGGCGTGAAGTCAATCAGATCGTCCTCTGTGACGCCCAACTGATCGTAAGCGAAAGGCTCCCCTTTACCGTTGAGCGGGATGGGTTGCGTCGGCGAATACCATTCGCCTGGCGCATCTCCATTCGGCACAGACCGCTCTTCGATCGGCCAGACCGGCTCGCCAGTCTCGCGATTGAGTACGTAAAGCATGGACTGCTTGGACGGCTGCGCTAGTGCCTTGATCAGCTTTCCGTCGACCGTGATGTCCACGAGAATGGGCGCACACGGGAAATCGTAGTCCCACAAACCATGATGGACGCCCTGAAAATGCCAGACACGTTTTCCGGTCCGGGCATCGAGCGCGACGATACTCTCAGCGAAAAGATTGTCGCCTGGCCGATTGCCGCCATACCAGTCATTGGTTGGCGTGGTCTCCGGCATATAGACGAGTCCAAGTTCTTCGTCGGCGCTCATCGCACCCCAGACGTTGGTATGCCCGGTATATTCCCAGGAGCCATCCTGCCATGTTTCGTTGCCGGACTCCTCGGGATGCGGAATCGAATGCCAGATCCACAACTGTTCGCCCGTCATCACGTCAATTCCGCGCACGTCACCCGCCATCGCGGTCTTCGACTGGGGACGGCCACGGTCGGCGTTGATGTCGCTCACGACCGAGCCGATAATGACCACGCCTCTCACAACGACCGTAGGCCCGGTGCGCCACGTAAACTCGGTCGCGCCCCGAGACTGGCCCTTCCTCAGGTCCACCTGCCCATTGACCCCGAAGCTCGCAATAGGTCGACCAGTCTTGGCATTGATCGCCGTAAGGAAGTGGCCTCCGACGAGCGCCAGGATGCGTCCGTCCTGATGGTCAGCGTGATAGACCAGCCCGCGCGTCGCCCCGCCTCCGCTTCTTGCAGCGCCTTCATCGGTGGAAGCCAGTTCTGACGCGGAAGCGGGGTCGAAATTCCAAACTAGCTTGCCGGTCGCCGCATCAAGCGCGGAGACGCCGCCAATCCCCGTGGAATAGTAAACCAGGCCACCAACCATAAGCGGTGTTGTCTGGTTGTTGCTCGACGGCGGTGGAATACGGATCGCCCGATCGCGATTGGAGTCTTGAGGCGTCAAAGACTGACGCCAGGCAATATGCAGACCTGCGATCGTGTTCTTGTTGATCTGATCGAGCGGCGAATAGCGCTGGCTTGAATAGTCGCCGTTGTATGCAATCCATTCCGCAGGCTGCGCTGGCGCAACCGGCGCCGACAGTTTGACCTTGGGCGCGGTCGACATTGTCCCGGCGGATGCATCGACTTGCCTGGAAGACCCAAGGTGCACGGCCAGCATGTTGATGTCCGTTACCGACAAGCCGGCCGCCATCGGAGCCATGAGGCCGCTCTCAAGTGCGCCCACGATCTGGGCGGGCGACATCTGGCGGATCGCTTCTCGGGACGGCGCTCGTTCGATGCTTGGATCATGACACGCCGCGCACCGCGCTTGAAACAGTGCCTCCGCGGTCTCAGCCGTCGAAGGCGTCTGTGCGCTGGCCACGCCAACAAGGGCGATTGCCCATGCGACGCCGCCGAGAATTGCCGCCAACCTAAAGTCCATCCATGCCTCCCCGCACAGTGGCCGCACGTTTCAACGCGCGGAGTCCAACCTTTCACCCCGCCGCACCAGCGCAAGCCGCCACGATCGGTCAACTTCGTGCAATGGTCATCCCCCGTTCTCGATCAAGCCATAAGAGCGAGCGACCAAATCGAGGCTCTACTATTTCTTGATCATGCTTACGCGGTCTGCCGCCCTCCCTCCGGCGAGAATGTTGGAGAGGCCATAGTTCCCTTCGTGGCACGCGTACTCGTAAACATTGCCCTCGACTGCCGCGAATTCGTATTCGCCCCCCCAAGGCTCGACCCAGGTTTCGGGGTCTTCCACATGGAACGCATAATGGATGCGATCAGGCGCCACGCGCGTGAAGCGTTCGGTCGCCTTCAAATTGGGGCCGCCGCCACGGACGCTCTGCTGCGGGTGGTATCCCGTTGTTTCGACAACGAGCGTATCCCCATCCCACCAACCGATCGAGTCGCCGCCCCAGGGACGTACACCATCGGTGCGATGCTTTTCGTTCATCCGAATAATGCGCACCTCGTGGATCATCTCGACCCAAATCGCCAAGTGACTCTCGGTCTGCACGAACTGATAGTTGTTGTTGTAGAGAGTATCTGTCATCACCGGACCGGACGGCGAGCTCATATATATGCATCGTTCACCGAGGCCGCGTTCTTCGGGATTATCATCCCGGCCGGCGCCGCCACTTTCCTCGCTGGATTGGACAATGGCTGCGCGTCCGCCATCGGAGCCGGGCACACGCGCCGGCATCCGTCCGTTGGTGGGATAGGTAATCAGCGATGTGCGGCCTTCGCCATTTACGCGCATCACCAAATCACCGGGATCAGTCCAGAAGGCATTGTAACCGCAGGCCGCGCCTGTTGAACCACTGCGGCACTCATCAAGGGTATCGGGCTTGAGGCCGATTTCCTTCCAGTTCTGCTGTAACTCGACGGAAGTCGGAGCGTTCTGGCGAATATTCCTCTTTAGGGTATCCCCCTCGATCGCCGCGACTTCGGCATCAGACAAAAAGAGCTTGTCGCCATATCCGCTGGGACGTGTAAGAGACGTCGTGCTGGCGTTGGTCCAGACGCCAGAAAAATCAGGATGACCTCCGACCGTGCGAGAAGGTTCATACCCGGCGCGGACATTTGGCTGGGCCATCACAGCAGGTGATTGAGCAAGAGCCGTCGGGTTCAATGTGCAGAACAATGCGCTGGCCAAAGCCAGGCGGCACAAGGCATGTCGCAGTCTCATTTCGCTGTCTCCTCAACCCGCACCGTCCGCATCTTCGGCTCCATGGAGCATGGCGTGCAATCGTGTGCTAGTTTACCAAGTTATCTCAGATTTTCGACTTGGCCCAGCGGGCTTGGAATTGCTTGCTGGGAATCGAGACCGCAATCAGCTCATCGCGTCGCTTGGCCGCCAGAATGACGAGATATCGCAGGGTTCGCTTCCAACGCCCAATCGCCTCACCGGCACGCTGGGATCATTGAAGTGGTGCTTGGTTAGTTGTCGATCGCTGTCGATCGGCGCGTTCCGAAATACGGGAGCGGGCCAAATCGCGCCTTACATCCCGCCATCACGACCGGCTCAATCTCACCGAGATTGGCCACTCAATCGTTCTCTTAGTGGGAAGAGTTTTTTGCTCAGCGTGTGAAGACGAGCCGCTTGCCACACTCAGGCGGCGGAAGTGAACTGTCATTCCTCGGCCACGATCAAGCAGCGGCAAAACGCTAATTTTCGGCGACGACTCGAATGCCGATGTCATTCACTCGTGTGTCGCGAGGCGTCGTGGGGACGGCTGAGGGGCAGATGTATCCGTCACCCTTCGCAATACATTCATCGCGCATTTGTTTGACGATTCCATTGTCAAAAATTTCGCAAGCCGCACTACCGCAGTTGGCGGTCCACTCAGGTAAGAAGAAAGGCTCGACAAATGGCGCCGCGACTTCGCGTTCGGAGCGGGTGGGGAGGTGATAGCGGCGTCCCGTGGACTGGCTCAACCAACTCGCGAAAGCCTGAGCTTCGCTGAAGTCAACGTAAACCACCGGACCGTCCGAGCCCCACGAGGCCCAGTGTTCAATTCCGTTTTCCCATCGCTTGCATCCGCCGGCATCGACGCACGCGATGTACTGGGCCGCGGTCGTGTAAGTGCGAGCCATCGCGAAGGACTGTCCGGGAATACGAACCATGTCGGGACAGCCCGCACAGTCGCTATAGGAGGAAACAATGCTCCCGTCGGGCTGGCGGACCATGCCGCCGGCCACTTGCGCCACAGCCGATGGTCCAAAGCAGATCACCGCCAGCGCCAAGACGCCTGTCCAGGCGCGCGGGTGCGCCGCAAGCACGGTCAACATGGCATCCCTTTCGGTCGCTCAGCGTTGATAAGACTCTGATCCGCTCAAACGAGATTATTGAGCTTGGCGAATCGTCTCTGCAAGGCGGAAGAGCTGACCCAGGTGCGCCCAGTCGCATTGTGCGAGCCAAGCGTCTTGTCACACAGGCCATATCGCACCGGCTTTCCCACCCGACAAATTTAGCGCACCATTGATGGAAGTCGACGTTCGCAGACGCGCAAGAAGCCGGTCGCAAATGGCGTAGTCAGGCTGGGCTATCTCGCCTTGCGCCCCGGCGTGGCGCGCCCACACGTCGGCCTCCCCCCTGCTCGCGGCGATCTAGGGAGCGCCGTTCAAGGGAATTTCAGGTCTTGTCGCAATCGTGACCCGCACCCCGCCCACATCCGCGCACCCGCCAGTTTCCGACGCATAGCAGGTATAGTAATAGGAGTTACATGATCGCGCGGAGCGAGCGCGGGTCTATGGGAGAAGCACAATCATGAAATCCAAGCTGCTGGCCTCCACCGTGGCAGCCGCCGCGATCGGCATCGCCGCCTTTGCAGGCGTCTCCGCCATCGCCGCGCCATCCCCCGCGACGGTCTCGATCCCCGAGCGCGCGGACAACTTCCAGCTGACCGACCACACGCGGCTTGCGCACGAGCTGCATTATTTCCGCGACGCCCCGGCGATCGTGATCATGAGCCAGCTGAACGGTTCGGACATCTCCCGCGCCGCGGCCGCCAAGCTTGAAAAGCTGCAGGCGTCCTACAAGGACAAGGGCGTCCTCTTCTACATGCTGAACTCGGCGGGCACGCGCGATGCGGCTGCGGCTGAAGCCAAGAAACAGGGCTACGACATTCCGATCCTGGTCGACGAACTGCAGCTGGTCGGCGAGTCGCTCGGCGTGCAGCGCGAAGGCGAGATCTTCATCGTCACACCGCAGGACGGTTTCCGCATCGCCTATCACGGCCCGCTCGCCGCGAACGGCAAGACCTACACCTCCGACGCGCTCGATGCGATCCTCTCCGGCAAGCAGGTCGCCGCCGCGCGCGTCGAAGTGAAGTCCGGCGCGGCCATCGCCTTCCCGGAACGGGGCAAGGCGACGGAACACGCCAACATTTCCTACACGGACGACATCGCGCCGATCCTGCAGGACAAGTGCGTCAGCTGCCACCAGAAGGGCGGCATCGCTCCCTTCGCCATGGACAGCTATGACGTGATCAAGTCGTTCGCGCCGATGATCCGCGAGTCGGTCAGGGCCGAACGCATGCCGCCCTACTTCGCCGACCCGCACATCGGCACGTTCAAGAACGACCAGGCGCTGACCGCCGAGCAGACCAAGACCCTGATCCACTGGATCGAGGCGGGCGCTCCGCGCGGCGCGGGCCGTGACGTTCTCAAGGAAGAAGCCGGCGAAGCGCCGGAATGGCCAACCTTCCTCGGCAAGCCCGACGTCGTCGTCGAGCTGCCGGCGTTCGACGTTCCCGCCTCGGGTCTCGTCGAATACCAGAACATGCGCGTCGACAACCCGTTCACCGAGAACACCTGGCTGCGCGCCATCTCGATCAAGCCGGGCGACCGCTCGGTGCTGCACCATGTCGTGTCCAACCACATGGCCGATCCGAAACAGCCGCGTCCGACCATTCCAGGCGGCTCGGTTGGCTCCTACACGCCGGGCGCCGAAGCGCAGGTTATCGCCGAGAACGCGGGCGCCCCGGTGCCGGCGGGCGGCAAGCTGAACTTCCAGATGCACTATACGACCACGGGCAAGGCGGCGACCGACCGTACGCAGATCGGCTTCTACGTGCTGAAAGAGCCGCCGCAGTTCATCAAGCGCTCGACCGTGATCGGCGATTTCGGTCTCAAGATTCCGAAGGGCGAAGCGCGCCACATGGAAACGGCCTATGTGAAGATGCCGGCGGACGCCTATCTCTACACGCTTTATCCGCACGCCCACTATCGCGGCTATCACGTCGAGCTGAAGCGCGTGCTGCCGGATGGTTCGGAAGAGATGCTGATCAGCCTGCCCAAATACGACTTCAACTGGCAGCGAGACTACGATCCGGTCGAGCCGATCCTCGTCACCAAGGGCACCAAGCTGGTGGCGACCTGGGTCTACGACAACTCGATCAACAACCGGGCCAACCCGAACCCGAACATCGACGTCACATGGGGTGAACAGTCCCACGAAGAGATGATGTACTTCCGCATCAACTATCGCTGGGCGGACGAGACGGTCGACAACGTCCGCAACGATCTGCAGTCGAAGATGATGTCTTCGA
>JAWKVC010000022.1:0-39674 GCA_041398245.1 Hyphomonadaceae bacterium | reverse complement strand
GCCCGCATGATGGAGGAGACGTTCAGCCAGCACGGGCTCGACATCCTCAGCCACAACCCCGAGGCGCGCCTTCATCTCGAAGCCCTGCTGATCGATCATGAGGCGTCGCTACACCTGCTCGTCGGCGGCCGCGCCTGCCAGATCGCGAAGCTGCGCATGCGGGCGCATCCCCGGCCCTTCTATCGCCCCACACGCCCCAGACCTCTCCTCGAACTTCTTGCCCGTCTCAGCGATCTCGCGCGCGACTGCCTCCGCATCGAACACCTTGCGCAAGCCCGCGCCGCGAAGCTCCTCCGCGAACGCGACGCCGATCCGCTTTCTCCCTACGCGCCGGCCTCTCTCCGCTCATCCCGGCAAACGCCGGGATCCAGGGCTGACATTGAGGCGTGTTCCGCCTTGCAGCTTCAGGGCTGTTCACGCAGCGCAACCCTCCCCGGCTCCCGATCATCATCGGGCCGCGCGGGCGTTGCGGGATCGTGCTCCGTCACATCCGCGCGCGGCCCGCCCCTCACCCCGACCATACCGGATTTCGTGATCCCGCGCCTTGCAGGCTTCCCCTGCGAGGTCGCGGGCGTGCGCGTATTCTGAGGCCTTCCCGGGCCCTGTCCCGCGCCCGCCCCTCACCAAAGCGTGCCCTGCGCATGCTTGTCCCCGCCCGCCTCCCTGAGGCAATCTCCCCGCTGTAGCGGCCGCAGAGCCGCATCCGCCCGGGAGATCCGCCTGATGCAGCGCAAGCTGAGACCCGCCCTCGCCGCCGCCCTTCTCGCGAGCGTCCTGTGGCCCGCCGCCGCGTCCGCCCAGTCCGGCCCCGGCGAGGTGAAAACCGCCGTAGACTTCACCGGCGACTATCAGCCGCCGCGCCTCTCCACCGGCAAGCCGGACCTGCAGGGCTTCTGGTCCAACGCCTCCGTCTCGCGCATGGAGCGGCCGCAGGGCTATCCCCTCGTCCTCTCCGAGGAGCAGGCCGCCGAACTCGAAGGCCGGGCCCTCTTCAATGTGCGCCTCAAGACCGAGAAGGACTTCGTCGATCCCAAGGCGCCGCCGCCCGAAAAGGGCAAGGCGTTGCCCGGCGTCGGCAATTACGACGTGGCCTGGACCGATCCCGGCTCTGTCGTCGCCACCATCAAGGGCGAGAAGCGCTCGTCCTACATCACCTTCCCGGCCGATGGCCGCATCCCCGCCATGACCGAGCAGGGCCGCGCCCTGCGCGCCGCCGCCCTGCGCCGGCCCGGCAGCGGCTATGACAATCCGGAAGAGCGCGGCAATTCCGAACGCTGCCTCATCATCGGCACCAACGGCCCGCCCTTCGGCAACTATCTCTACAACAACAACTTCCAGATCGTGCAGACGGGCGATCACGTGATGATCATGTCCGAGATGATCCACGATGTGCGCATCGCCCGCATCGGCGGCGAACACCGGAACGACGATGTGCAGGCGTGGATGGGCGATTCCATCGCGCACTGGGACGCCGACACGCTGGTGGTCGAAACCCGCCATGTCGATCCGCGCTCGGGCGGCGCCTTCATCACGGCGAATGGCCGCATCACGGAGCGCTTCACGCGCATCTCCGACGACCAGATCCTCTACGAGTTCGAGGTCGACGATCCCACGGTCTACGCCTCCGTCTGGCGCGGGCAGATGCCGCTGACCCGCCTGCGCGACCAGCTCTACGAATACGCCTGCCACGAAGGCAATTACGGCCTGGTCAACATCCTCGAAGGCGGCCGCAGCAATGATCGCGCAGGCGTCGCCCACACAGGCGGCCAGGATCGCGGCGAGTAACCGCTAGCTGCGGCCTTTCAGTTTCGCATTCTCCGCCGCGAAGATTGCGCGCACGGTATCGCCATCGGCCGGCTCCTCGGCCAGCGTCTCGGCGTCCCACATGCTGCGCGCGGTGTCGAAGAAGTCGCCGCCATAGATGTGCAACCCGGCCGTGAACCGGCCCAGCGGGTTGGTCACCGAATGGATGGCGTCCTCGGGCATCTCCACCACATCGCCGGCGAACAGCGCCTTCGCCCCGCCCGCAACCAGTCCGCGCGGGGCATGCGCCGAGCGCTTCCAGAACATGTTGTCCTCGCGCCCGGTGTAGAGTCCGATCATCGCCCACATCAAATGATTGTGCGGCGACAGCGTCATGTGCGGCGCCCACTTGGCCGCGAAGATCGTCAGCCGTGGCGATCGCGTCAGAACATCCAGCCCCGCCTCATCCGGATCGCCCAGGCCTTTCAGCACGGCTGCGGGGTCTGACACAGCGCGCGCCAGATGCTCCATGATGGCGCCACGCGGATCGCTCTCATCAAGCGAAGCGACGCAATCCTCCACGAAGCGATCCCTGTCGAAGGCCATGCCGTATCAGTATGGCGGCGAAACGAACGAGGCAACCGCGCCTGCCGCCAGACGTTTTGTTTTCCGTACAGGTAAGCGGAAAAGGAGAAGCGACATGGCGCGCAGAGCCGATATCGACTTCAACACCCACCACCCGATTCATGACTCCGTTTTCGGCAATGACCCGCATGGTTTCCTGCCGGATCCGCCGCTTCAATCGGCGCCCGAATGCCCGCGCACGCATGGCACGTCGGTTCAGCCGGAAGGCTTCCAGCCCATTCTAACGACGGGCGACACGGACCAGCATCATCGCCAGCCGGACGGGTCGCGACAGCGGTGACCAAGGAAGTTCCGCGGCGCTTCACGTGAATTATGCCGCAGGAACGGAAGCGAAGCGCAGGCATTTCTTCAATGCGCGCGGGGGTCGGAAACACTGTTTCGCGCGCGAACAGAAGACCAAGGAGAAGGAAAGCTCATGGCAAACGATCCCCGCGATCCGAAGCAGAACCAACGCCCTGATCAGGCGAACATCAACAACCCGAACACCGAGCGGGACAATGACGGCCAGCGCAGACAGCAGCAAGCCGAACAGAACCGCCCCGGTCAGCAGGGCGACCAGCCGAAGGACCGCCCGCAGGATCAGCGCGACCAGCGTAACCCGCAACAGCGCTGATCAGACGGTCAGGTGATGAGACTTCCGGCCCGCTAGGGCTGTAGTCTCGGAGGCCCGGGAGCCCTTGGCTTCCGGGCCTTTCCCCGTCGGGCTCCAGCTTCCGGGGCGCGGGCTTGCTCCCTTCCCATGCCGGACTATAAGGCGCGCTCCGATCGGGACCGCCCTTCATGTACCGCGTGCACTGCCTTCTCCCCCGCGCCGACGCCGAGCGCCTGTCCGACATCCTGGCGGAGATGGATCCGTCGCCCGCCTCCGCCGTCTCGGTCGAGGAAGCCTCACGCGTCGCATGGAGCCTCGACGCTTTCTGCACCGATGAAGACCTGGCGAAGGAAGCCGCCGCGATCATCGAGCGCGAAGCTCAGGGCGTTTCGGTCTCCGTGCAGAAGCTCGAGGACAAGGACTGGGTCGCGGTTTCGCTAGCGGGGCTGCCCGCCGTTCATGCCGGCCCGTTCGTCGTCGCCGGCTGGCACGAGCTGGCCCATCTTGAGGGTGGACGTATTCCGATCTGGATCGAGGCGGGTCCCGCTTTCGGCACCGGCCACCATGGCACCACCAAGGGCTGCCTCGAAGCGCTGGCGCGGGAACTCGGCAATCGCCTGCCCCGCCGTGTGCTGGATATCGGTGCCGGATCGGGCGTGCTCGCGCTGGCGGCGCTGAAGCGCGGCGTTCCTTTCGCGCTTGGAACGGATCTCGACGCTGAGTCGATCCGCATTGCGCACGAGAACCGCAAGAACAACCAGGTCGGCCGCCGGCTGAAGCTGCTGCATGCGCGGGGAGCGGGCCATGCCGCTATCCGCGCCGGCGGAACCTATGATCTGGTGCTGGCCAATATCCTCGCCCGCCCACTGGTGGGCCTCGCGCCGGAAATCGCTCGTCTCGTCGCGCCGGGCGGCCGCGTGATTCTGTCGGGCCTGCTGACGCACCAGGAGCCGCAGGTAAAGGCCGCCTATGCCGGCCGCGGTTTCATCCTGAAACACCGCCGCCGCCTGAACGGATGGTCAACGCTGGTTTACCAGCGTCCGGCCTGATCTGATCGCTGAAATTCCCGGCGAAAAACTATCCCACACCCGCCCGGCTGGGATTAGACTGCTTGGGTTCGCATCCCCCAGGCGTGGATTCACATGAGACAGACATACGAAGTCATCGGCGGCCCGGACGTCGGGCGCGCATCCCTTCCGCTCCTGCGCGCGGCGCTGAAGGAGGCGGGGCTCGATGGCGTCTACATTCCGCACGACGACGAATACCAGAATGAATACCTGCCGGCCTGCTATGAGCGACTGGCTTGGGCGACCGGCTTCACGGGCTCGGCCGGCGCAGCGTTCGTCTTCCAGAAAACCGCCATCGTCTTCGTCGACGGCCGCTACACGCTGCAGGTGAAACAGCAGCTCGCGCCGAAACTGTTCGAGGTCGGCGATCTGGTTGATCCCGGCCCGTTCGGCTGGCTGGCAAAGCAGAGCCTCGCCGGGCAGAAGATCGGTTACGACCCCCGCCTGCTTTCGCCCGATGCGCTCGACAGATTGAAGGACGCGGCGGCGAAGTCCGGCGCGACGCTGGTCGCCACCGATCCCAACCCGGTCGATCTGGCGTGGAAGGACCGCCCGTCCGAACCGACGCATGCTGTCGTCCCGCATGATGTCGCCCACGCCGGCGAAAGCTCATCGTCCAAACGCGCGCGCCTCGGCCGCACGCTGGCCGAACAGAAGCTCGACGTCGCTGTCATCACATCGCCCGCCTCGATTGCATGGCTGTTCAATATCCGCGGCGCCGACGTCTCCCGTACGCCGCTGCCGCTGGGCCGCGCCTTCCTGTTCTCCGACGGACAGGCCGAACTCTTCCTCCACCCCGCCAAGATCGGACCGGAGCTGGGCCAGCATCTCGGCAACGAGGTCACGCTGCGGCCCCAGAACGAGCTGGAACGCCGCCTCGCCAAGCTGGAAGGCAAGCGCGTGAGTCTCGATCCTTCGCAGGCGTCGTCCTGGTTCTTCAACACGTTGACCAAGACAGGCGCAGAGGTTGTTCGTGGAACCGACCCGGTCATGCTGCCGCGCGCCAGGAAGAACGCGGTCGAGGTTGAAGGCTCCCGCAAGGCCCATCGCCGCGATGGCGCAGCGCTCGCCCGGTTCCTGCGCTGGTATGAGGCCAACGGTCAGACCGGCGAGGTCAGCGAGATCGACTGCGCGATGAAGATCGAGGAGTTCCGGGAGAAGACCGGCGAGTTGAAGGATCTGTCCTTCAACTCGATTTCCAGCGCCGGGCCCAACGCCGCGATCAACCACTATCGCCCCGACACGCAGACCAACCGCAGGCTTGAGCGCGGCTCGCTCTTCCTGCTCGATTCAGGCGGCCAGTATCTCGACGGCACGACCGATGTGACGCGCACGCTGGCCATCGGCGAGCCTTCCGAAGAAATGAAGGAACGCAACACGCGCGTGCTCAAGGGCCATATCGCGCTCTCACGCGTGCGCTTCCCGAAAGGCACGACCGGCTCCGCGCTTGATGTGTTGGCGCGCCTGTCATTGTGGGAAGCCGGCGTCGACTACGACCATGGCACGGGTCATGGCGTCGGCTCCTATCTCGGCGTGCATGAAGGTCCGCACCGGATCTCGAAAGTGCCGAACACGGTCGCGCTGGAACCGGGCATGATCGTCTCGAACGAGCCGGGCTACTACAAGGCCGGCGCGTGGGGCATCCGGATCGAGAACCTGCAGGTCGTCACGGAAGCCAAGCCGATCGCCGGCGGCGAACGCGACATGCTGGGCTTCGAGACGCTGACGCTGGCGCCGCTCGACAAGCGCCTCATTCTGCCCGGACTTCTGACCGAGCAGGAATGGGTCTGGATCGATCGCTATCACGCCCGCGTGCTGGCGGAGGTCGGCCCGCTGCTGGACGAGGAAGACCGCGCCTGGCTGGCCGAGGCGTGCAAGCCGCTCTAGGCGGCCTGCACGAAGCCGATGTCTTAGTTGCTCATGCCGCTCGGCGGCGGAAGGATGGTGCCGAGCTTGTTGAGCTCGCGCTGCAGCTTGGAGTCCTGATCGCTGCTGCTCTCCCCTTCCGGGCGGCAGATCTTCTGCTTCGACAGGCGTGAGCCGGTCACGTGCTCGTACTTGCAGATCATCTTCGGTTCGGGTTTCACCTCGGCGGCGGGCGCCTCGACGACGGGCTGCGGCGCTGGCTCGGTCGTCGCCGTGGGCGGCTGGCCCCCGGCAAGCAGGAACAGGGCGGGGAAGAGGAAGTGCGTCATCGCTATGTCTCCGGTTTCCCTGCACGATAATTAGCCAGCGCGGGATCGACAACCTCACAAGCGCGGGAGCAGTGCAAATTGTGTCCGCCGGCTCAGGGGCAACCCGGCAAATTCAGCCTTTGACGGCGTTGAGAGGATGACGGTCCGGTTCCGGCGCGGCTATACGAAGCGGCCCCGTTCGCGGCAAGCATTGGAACCGAAGATGAAGAAACGCGATCCGCTTGCCGCCCTCGCCGTGCTTCTGGCCACCGTGGCGTCGGCCTGCTCGACCATGAGTTACGAGGCAGGCGACAGTGCGTTCATGTCATGTCCCGCCTACCAGCCCGCTTATGATGTCACGGACGACTTCATGCGCACCTTCAACATGAAAGACGCCAAGGCGTGGGGATCGACCTTCCACTTCCCTTCTGTGCGCATAGCATCCGGTAAGGTGACGATCATCGAGTCGCCCGCCGATCTGGAGAACTCCTTCCCGCGTCTTGCGGCGATAGGGTGGGACCACTCGGCCTGGGCCAGCCGCAAGGTGGTCCAGTGCGACGCTACCAAGGCGCATATGCTGACGACCTTCGTGCGCTATCGCGCTGACGGATCGGAATTGTCGCGCTTCAACTCGCTCTACATCGTTGAGCAGAGGGATGGTCGCTGGTCCCTGACGGCGCGATCCAGCTTCGCGCCCTGAGTCATATGGCCTCGATCCACGCATCACCGGGAGCAACAAGGTTCGGCGAGGACGCCGCACAGTATGACTTTGCGCGCCCGCCCTACCCGGCGGACCTGTTCGACTGGCTGAAGGCGCGCTGCAGCCTGGGCCCCGAAAGCGATTGCTTCGAGATCGGCGCGGGCACGGGCCTCGCCACGCTGCCAGTGCTCGCCACGCCGGTCCGCACGCTTCTCGCCATTGAGCCGGACCAGCGACTTGCTGACCGCTTGCGCGACAAGGCTGCCGCCGATCCGCGTCTCACAATCGAGATCGCACGCTTTGAATCGGCAAGTCTGCCTGCGGGTCTGTTCGACTTCGGCTTCGCCGCCATGTCGCTCCACTGGCTGGCGCGCATGAAGGCGCTCGCCCGCGTGCGCGACGCGCTGAAGCCGGGCGGCTGGTTTGCGATGTGGTGGAATGTCTATCACAACGCAGCCGAGCCCGATGCGTTTGGCCGCGCGACGGCGCATCTGTTCGCTGGCGTCGAACAGGACCCCAACGCGACCAGCAGTCACGGCGCGTTTGCGCTTGATGCCGCCTCCCGCCTCGGCGAATTGCGCGCGGCCGGCTTTGTCGAGATCGAGCATCGGCTCTTCCGGCAAGAGATCGTGTTCACACCCGAAAGGGTTGCTGCGCTCTATGCCACCTTCTCGCGGGTACGCATGGCGCCGCCGGACGTCCGCCAGCGTCTGCATGTGGAATGCGAGCGTATCGCGCGCGAGCAGTTCGGCGGCGAAGTCCGGCGCCCGGTGACATGCAGCGCGTTTGTCGGGCGCAAGGAGCCCGATTCAGGCGTGTCGATGTTGTAGGCGGCTCGCCGTCAGGCAGGCCAGCAAGCCAAACAGCGCCTTGGTCACCAGATCGACATGCTGCATCACGCGCCAGCGCAACTCGGCATGATCGAACCATAGTTCGGTCAGCTCCCGCTCCAGCCGCGACGGCGCTTCAATGTCAAACTCCATCACCGTGCCGAACCAGATGTCCATCGTGTCGTGCACTGCCTGCATGCCGCACAGGATGGCGACGAGGATTCCAATCGCCAGCAGCGACCCGCGAAAGCGAATGCCGGCAAGGATCGCAAAGACGCCCACCGTCACATCGCAAAGCAGGAAGACCGCACTCATGGCCAGACGGATCGTCCAGGCGTCAGCATCGCCTGACGTCATCAGCATCCGCATCGGATCGGCGTCGATCAGGGACGACAGGAACAACACTGCATTCACGCCGGCCGCCACCAGAAACACGGCCCCGCCGCCAAACAGGATGGTGCGTACGCCTTCTGATCGCGGCGCCAGCGGTCGCGCCGCGAGAATGAGGAACACGCCGCCCATCAGCCGGCCGAAAATGATGAGTCCGCTCTGCGTCATCTCGACAGCGGCAAAGGGCACGCCGAGCGCGTCGAGATCGATGAGGTTGTTGCTCATCGCAACATTGAACGCGGCCTGAAAGCAGAACGCGGCCGTCATTGCCAGCGCCGAAATCAGCAGCATGCAGCTCTGTCCCCGCCTTCGGTTCCGCGCCAGAGCAAAAGGCTAACCCCTGCCCTAGTCCTCGTCCATCTTCAGAGCTGCAACGAAGGCTTCCTGCGGGATCTCGACCTTGCCGAACTGGCGCATGCGCTTCTTGCCCTCTTTCTGCTTGTCGAGGAGCTTGCGCTTGCGGCTGGCGTCGCCGCCATAGCACTTGGCCGTCACGTCCTTGCGCAGGGCGGAGATGGTCTCGCGCGCGATGACCTTGCCGCCGATCGCAGCCTGGATCGGAATCTTGAACATCTGGCGCGGAATGAGGTCCTTCAGCTTCTCGCACATCGCACGGCCGCGTTGTTCGGCGCGCGCACGGTGCGTCAGCATGGAAAGCGCATCGACCGGCTCGTCGTTTACGAGGATCTGCAGCTTCACGAGATCGCCCTCGCGGCGGTCGATCTGGTTGTAGTCGAAGGAGGCGTATCCCTTCGAGATCGATTTCAGACGGTCGTAGAAGTCGAACACGACCTCGTTGAGCGGCAGCTCGTAGCGCAGCATCGCGCGCGCGCCGACATAGCTGAGCTCCTTCTGGATGCCGCGCCGGTCCTGACACAGCTTCAGAATGCCGCCGAGATATTCGTCGGGCGTGAAGATCGTCGCCTCGATCCACGGCTCCTCGATGTGGAGGATCGACATCACGTCCGGCATATCCGCCGGGTTGTGCAACTCGATCAGGTCGCCATTGCGCATGTGCAGGCCGTAGACGACCGACGGCGCGGTCGCGATGAGGTCGAGATCGAACTCGCGGCTCAGACGCTCCTGAATGATTTCGAGGTGCAGGAGGCCGAGGAAGCCACAGCGGAAGCCGAAGCCGAGGGCGGCCGAGGTTTCCATTTCAAACGTGAAGCTGGCGTCGTTGAGACGCAGCTTGCCGACCGCCGCGCGCAGGTCCTCGAACTTGGCCGCGTCGACCGGGAACAGGCCGCAGAACACGACCGGCTGAACTTCGCGGAAGCCCGGCAGCGCCTCGGCTGTCGGCTTGCGCTCGTCGGTCACGGTGTCGCCGACCGAACAGTCAGCCACGGTCTTGATCGAGGCGGTGAAGAAGCCGACTTCGCCCGGTCCGAGTTCATCAGCGTCCACTAGTTTGCCGGGCAGGAACACGCCCACGCGGTCGAGCGTGTAGTGCGCTCCTGTCTTCATCATCTGGATCTGCTGCCGCTTCTTCAGCGTGCCATCGACGATCCGCACGATAACCACGACGCCGAGATAGAGATCGTAGTACGCATCGACCAGCAGCGCCTTCAGCGGCGCTTCGCGGTCGCCCGACTTCGGCGGCGGCAGGCGCGTCACGATGGCTTCGAGAACCGTATCGACGCCAACGCCGGTCTTGGCCGAAATCTCCAGCGCGTCGGACGCATCAAGGCCGATCACGTCCTCGATCTGCTGCTTCACGCGCGGCACGTCGGCGGCGGGCAAATCGACCTTGTTGAGGACCGGCACGATCTCGTGGTTGGCGTCGATGGCCTTGTAGACGTTGGCCAGCGTCTGCGCCTCGACGCCCTGGGACGAATCCACCACCAGCAGCGAGCCTTCGCAGGCGGCAAGACAGCGCGAGACCTCGTAGGCGAAGTCGACGTGGCCGGGCGTGTCCATCAGGTTGAGGATGTAGGTTTCGCCGTCGGCGGCCTTGTAGTGGAGCCGGACCGTCTGGGCCTTGATGGTGATGCCGCGTTCCTTCTCGATATCCATCGTGTCGAGGACCTGCTCGGTCATCTCACGCGCAGTAAGGCCGCCCGTCATCTGGATGATGCGGTCCGCCAGCGTCGACTTTCCATGGTCGATATGGGCGATGATGGAGAAGTTTCTGATCTTGTCGCGGGGAGTCATGAGCGGCGCACTACCATTGCGCATGGAATGCGCAAGAGCGTGCTTGGCGCAGCCGCCTCATTCCAACTGCTTCAATTTCTTGAAATGGCCATTTTCCGGGCAATAAACTGGTTACGAACGACTTTTCCCTGCTCGGGGGGAACCGAATGGCCAATGATTCAGGCGCCCGCCCTCCCCTGGCGGTCGTCCAGCCCGAAGGGGCGCCCGAACCGCCCCAGAATCAGCGGGTCGAGCTCGCCAACCACAAGCGGCTGATGGAGGTCATCCGGGCGCGGTTCGACCCCCGCAGCAACCACCTGTCTGGCCAGCAGGCGCAAACCATGCGGACGCTGAACGAGATCAAGGACGAGGAAAACCGCGAGCCGCGCTATTCCTCCCATTTCTTCTACTGGCCGTTCCTTGCCGCGCTGGCCGTCTGCGAAGTGCCGGTCAACCGCTTCAGCTTCGAGCTGTTCTTCCGCGAGAGCCCCACCATCGCCATGGTGGTGGCCGGCCTGATCGGCGTGGTCCTGATGGGACTCGCCCACGGCGTCGGCACAGTGCTGCGCCACTGGGGCTACAACTGGCGACGCGGCTCCCGGTGGGTCAACATCGTCTGGCTCGGCGTCTTCCTCCTGATGATCGCCGCCCTCGTCTACGGCGTCTCGGTCTTCCGTCAGGGCTATCTCACCTTCGTGCAGCAGCCCGATCCCACCTTCGCCCAGATGCTGGAGAACCGTCAGATCGGCCAAGCCGCCGTCACGGCGCTGCAGGGCGGGCTTGGACCGGAAGGCTGGATCTTCCTTGCCATCAATCTCGCCATTGTCGTGGTCGGCGTCAGCGCCGCCTATTTCTGTCACGACCCGCATCCCGACTATGAGAAGGTGGACCGCGAACGCCGCCGGCTCACCAAGGCCATCGGCGCCTTGGCGGTGCAGCGCGGAAAGATCGAAGCCCGCGAAAAGGATCGCCACGCCCGCGTGATGCGCCGGCTGGGCGCGGTGTCGTAGGGTGGCGCACATCGGCTCCCGAATGCGGATGGCTCATAGCGCGTGCGGCATCGCCGCTGCGATGGCGTTACTGGCGCTCGGCGCATGTGATGACAGCGCGGCGCATGCCGGCGGAGGGCCGAACAGCCGCGCCGCCTATTGTGAGTACGGTCACAACGCTGCGCTCTTTCTGGTCGACCGCACGACCCAGTATGACGAAACCGACCAGCGCGTGATGATCGAGAGCATCGGCTCGGTGGTCGATAGCCTGGGAACCGGCGACCGCCTCGTGCTGGCGACGATCGATGCGCATTACACCGGCTCGGAAAGTCTCGCGAACGAATGCAAACCAGGGTGTCCCGCACAGGGGCCCATCGAGGCGATGGCCGGCGGCTGCAGCTCCATGATCGCGCAGGCGGACCTGCGCAATTTCAAGACGCAGCTGGCCGCCAGCATCCGCCCGCTTGCGACCACGGCCGTCGAATCCAAGACATCCGATATCGCCGGAACGATCGCGCAATGGACCCAGAGCCCGCCGGCCGGCAAGCCGTTCAGTCAGGTCTACATCTTCTCCGACATGCTGGAGAACAGCCAGGCGATCCCGTGGATGAAGTTCAAATCCATGCCGCCCGAAGACGCTGTCGAGAAGATTAAGTCGCTGAACCGACTTCCCGCGGTCGATGGGGCATCGGTCCGCATCGTCGGCTTTGGCCGGCTGCATGATCCGGGGCGGCCGCCGCTCCCCGCCGACATGGACGCGCGAATCCGCACCTTCTGGGCCGACTTCTTCAAGGCCGGCGGCGCGGCCAGCGTCACCTTCGAAGGCGCGATCCGGAACTGATCTCCCGTGAGGGGCAATTGGCGCGCGGTTTGCGCCCGCCAGGGATCATGCAGGACCCCCGCCCCACGCCGGACCATCCTTCCCGTGATGCGCGAAATCCGCTCACCCGGATCGCCATGTTGGCGGCGCTTGTCGCGGTCACGATTCTGGTCGGCTGGCTGGTTGTGCGGGCCGTCACCGACAATCACGTCGATGAACAGCGGGCCGTGGCCGCCCGCGAACATCCCGCGCAGCAAACGCCGGAAGCCATCGCAAGCCTGCCCGAACCCGGCCCGATCGCTGATCCGGAAGCCGCCACGGCCCCAGCCGCTCCGGCTGCGGCGCCGGAGCAGATGGGCGAAGCCTTCATCGAGCGCTTCGATCGCGACAACATCAATGACCGCTGGGCGTTCTCGGATGGCTGGAGCAACGGGCCCTGGATGGCCAATGACTGGCGCGCGTCCGAAGTCGAAAGAATGCCAGAGGGCCTGACGCTTCACCTGCGGCCCGGGCCGGCGGACTCGGATTACGCCTTGGCAGGCGCCGAAATCCGCACGCACGCATTCTATCGCTATGGCTACTTCGAATTGCGCCTGAAGGCGCCGCGTGGCTCCGGTATCATCACGGGCATGTTCACCTATGCCGACCGCAAGGAGGGCGTCCGCCCCAACGAGATCGACATCGAGATTGCAGGCCGGGCGACCAGGACCGTCGAACTGACCCTCCACGAGAATGGTCGCGCCACGTCGGAAAAGGCCTACCTGCCGTTCGATGCTTCGGACGGCCTGCATACCTATGGCTTCGACTGGCAGCCCGGATATGTCCGCTGGTATGTCGACGGCCGGCTGATCCACGAGGAAACCGGGCGGGCGGTCCGCAATCTGGTGCGCCCGCAACAACTCCTGATCAGCCTCTGGGCCAGCAAGACGCTTGGGGCCTGGGCCGGCGACCTCGATCTGGCGGACGCCCCCTGGCAACTCGATATTGCCTGCATCGCCTACGCCCCGGCCTATTCCAGCCCACTCTGCGGCTGACCCGAGCTTGTCCTCATCCCCAGCGGAAGGGCCGCCAATCTGACGGCTTGTTGATGGCGGCAGCCGGAGGATTCGTTGCTGGCGGACGTCAATTCCAGTAAAAACAGGCCAAGACTACGGCTCCGTCAGAGAGCCGCAACGCTGGAGAGACACCCATGAAAGCCTGGAAACTGGCAGCGTCAGTTGCTGTCGCCGCCGTGCTTGCCGCTGGCGTCGTAGCAAACAGTCAGGTCGTCGGCGCGAATGTCGCCGCTACCCAGGTGAAGATCCCGGATCGCGCCGAGGACTTCCGCCTCGTCGACCAGAACTCGCACTCGCACCTGCTCACCTACTACAAATACGCCCCGGCCATCGTGATCGTCAGCCACGTGAACGGGTCGGCCCAGCTCAAGAGTGCGGCCACGACGCTGAAGTCCCTGCAGGCTTCCTTCAAGGACAGCGGCACCCAGTTCTTCCTCCTCAACTCCACGCCCGGCGTGAAGCGCGAAGCAATCCAGGCCGACATGGCTGAACTTGGCCTCGACGTTCCGGTGCTGATGGATGACGCGCAGCTCGTCGGTGAAAGCCTCGGCGTCACGCGCGTCGCCCAGGCGCTGGTGATCGATCCCAAGACCTGGAAGGTCGCCTACTCGGGCCCGATCTCTGGCGCGCTCTCCGGCAAGGCCGGCGCGGGCAACACCGCCTATGTCGCTGACGCGGTGAAAGCGCTTGCGACCGGCAAGGCGGTGAAGGTCTCCACGGCCGAACTCGAAACGCCGCTCATCGCCTTCCCGAACCGCGAAGCGAAGGCGGACTTCGCCAAGATCTCCTACGAAAACCAGGTATCGCCAATTCTCGCGAAGAACTGCGTCGCCTGCCACTCGGAAGGCGGCATCGGTCCGTTCGCGATGGACAGCTATGAGAAGGTCAAGCAGTGGTCGGGCATGATCCGCGAGGCGGTCCGTACCGATCGCATGCCGCCCTTCCATGCCGATCCGCACGTCGGCGCGTTCACCGGCGACATGAACCTGTCCGTGAAAGACACGCAGACCCTGATCCACTGGATCGAGGCTGGCGCGCCGCGCGGCGACGGTTCGGACCCGCTGAAGATCAACGCCAAACCCGCTCCGGAATGGGAGCTGGGCGAGCCCGATCTGATCATCGAGCTGCCGCCCTACAAGGTGCCCGCGTCAGGCGTCGTGGACTACCAGAACCCGGTCGTGCAGAACCCGATGGCGCAAGGCCGCTGGCTGCGCGCGTCGACCGTGAAGCCGAGCGACCGTCAGGCGGTTCACCACCTGCTGTCGAATGGCGTGGGTGGTTACGCCGTCGGCGCCGAAACCTCAAAATATCCGGAAGGAACTGGCACGTGGGTCGCCCCCGGCCAGCAATTCCGCTTCCAGATGCACTACACGCCGTATGGCCGCGAAACGGTCGAGAAGACGCGTGTCGGTCTCTACTTCTATCCGGAAGGCTCGCCGCCGGAGATCATGCGCCGCTCGGCCGTGATCGCCAACGCCGGCATCGAGATCCCGGCCAACACGGCGCGTCACGAGGAGATCGCCTACATCACCTTCCCGGAGAACGCGACGCTGTTCTCGATCTTCCCGCACGCCCACTATCGCGGCGAGAGCATGGCTGTGTCGGTGCAGAAGCCGGGTTCGGACAAGGAGGAGCTCATCCTCTCCATTCCGAAATACGACTTCAACTGGCAGCGCGGCTATGACTTCAAGGAGCCGGTGAAGATCGAAGCCGGCACGCGGGTGATCACGCGCTACGTCTATGACAACTCGAAATACAACCCGGCCAACCCCGACCCGGACATCAAGGTGACCTGGGGCGAGCAGTCCTGGGAAGAGATGCAGTACACGGCGCTCGGCTATCGCTGGGACGATGAGACAGTGGCCAACCGCAAGGACGACTACCAGAAGCGTCTCGAAGACTCGCGCGCCATGGGCATCATGGACACGAACCTCGACGGCAAGGTCGCCAAGACCGAAGTGCGGGCCGCATGGCCCAGATGCTGCTGGCGAACTGGGACCCGCCGACATGAACAAGGACGGCTATCTGACGCCGGACGAGATGACCATGATCAACCAGTTCATGAACCGTCGCATCCGTCAGGCGCAGGAACAGCAGAGCGTCGGCCAGTAAGGCTGAAGCCAGTTCCAGAAGAACAGGCAGGCGGGCCTCCGGGTCCGCCTGTTTTCTTTTGTCCAAAGGGGTTCCCTGTTGACTGGACGCCTCATGGATGATGACGGATCGGAACCACAGCGCCACACAAGGGCGGGATGCGAATGTCCAGCGGCCTCAAGGTTTCCGGCCTGACCAAGAGCTTCGGCGACAAGCGCGCCGTGGACGGGATCGATTTTCAGGTAAGGGGCGGAGAACTCTACGCCCTGCTCGGCCCCAATGGCGCGGGCAAGACGACGACGTTACGCATGATCTCCGGCCTCCTTGCCGCCGACGCGGGCGAGATCAGCGTTTTCGGCGTCGATGCGCGGCGCGACCCGCTGGCAGCCAAACGGCTCATCGCCTGGCTACCCGACGAGCCGCTGCTCTACGACAAGCTGACTGCATGGGAGTATCTGGAATTCGTCGCCGGCCTGTGGGGCGTCGACACGCAGACGGCGGGCAAGCGCGCCGAGGAACTTCTGCGCCTGCTCGGCCTGTGGGAGAACCGCAACGATCGCTGCGAGACGTTTTCGCGAGGCATGAAGCAGAAAGCCGTTCTTGCCGGCGCCCTGATCCATGAACCGAAACTGTTGATGCTGGACGAGCCGCTGACCGGACTGGACGCCGCCGCCAGCCGTCTGGTGAAGGACCTGATCCGCGCACGGGTTGAAAACGGCGCCGCGGTGATCCTTACCACGCACATCCTCGAAGTCGCCGAACGCATGGCTGACCGGATCGGCATCATCAAGGACGGCAAGCTTCTGATCGAAGGCAGTCTGGAAGACCTGCGCAGCCATGCCGGCGCACAGGGCCAGTCGCTGGAGGATGTATTCCTCTCGCTGACTGCGTCGCGGATTGCAGCCGAATGAACAAGCCCGGAAGCATTCCCTGGCTGATGGCGCACGAGCTGCGCCTGTTCTGGCGCCGCGGCAAGATGCGCCCGAAGAGCGGGCTGATCCTGATCGGCCTCCTGATCTCGCTGTGGCTGCTGTTCAGCTTCCTGGTTCTGCAGCGCGTGGGACCGGATATTCCGCCGCCGCCATTCGTCAACGGACCGGCGGACGGCATGATGCTGGCGGGACTGGGGATCATCATCGGCTTCATGGCGTCAGTGATGTTGTCGGGCGCAATCCTTGCAGCCGTCGATGTCATCTACACGCGCAACGACCTCGACCTACTGCTCTCCTCGCCGATATCGCCCTGGCGCGTGCTGGCGGTCCGTTCAGCCGCAATCGCGATCGGGGCGCTGCCGCTCTATGCGGGCCTGCTTGGGCCGCCGCTGCTGTGGCTGGCGATTTTCTCCTCGCCATTGTGGCTGTCGTCCATTGTCTTCCTGATCACGCTGGCGTTCGCAATGACAGCGCTCGCCCTGATCATCGTGACGGTCCTGTTCCGGCTGATCGGACCCAAGAGCACGCGCATCCTCGCGCAGATTCTCAGCGCGCTGGCCGGCGCAAGCGTGTTTCTGGCCTTCCAGTATTTCAACATCGCCGGCAACCGCAGTCGCGCCGAAAACCAGGAAGCGATGATCGCCTGGTTCGCCTCTCTCAAGATCGAGCCCACGGCCTGGTGGCTGCTGCCGTCGCGGGCCTTCACGGCGGATATCCCGTCGCTCCTCATCTGGCTTGCTGTGGTCGTCGCGCTCTTCCCTCTCGGCGTCTTCCTGTTCAGCCGCAGCTTCGTGGCCGACGCAGCCGCCGCATCCGGCATGGGCCAGCGCAAGCGGACGCAGGATACGCGCGTGGGGAATGTACGCGGCGGCGTGATGGCGTCGGTGATCCGCAAGGAATTCCGGCTGTTGCGGCGTGACCCGTTGCTGCTGTCGCAAATCGGCATGCAGTTGCTCTACCTGCTGCCGCTGGGATTCATCCTGCTGCGCCCGGGCAATTCCTTCGCCATCACCGAACAGGCCTTCGTTCCGGTTCTCTCGCTCCTGTCCAGCACGCTGGCCGGAAGCCTCGTCTGGATCACCGTTTCGGCGGAAGACGCGCCCGACCTTGTCGCCTCCGCGCCCGTCGCGATGGGCATGATCGATCGCGCCAAGGTGTTCGCCGCAATCCTTCCAGTCCTCGCGCTCATGACGATTCCTGTCATCGCGCTGCTGCTTCGCGATGCCGCCTCAGGGCTGTGGGCGGCGCTCGGTATTTGCGCGGCGTCCGCAGCGTCGGCGCACATCGGTCTGTGGCGGCGCGTGCCCGGCGCCCGCCGCGACTTCGTTCGGCGCAGGCAGAAGGGGTCGGTGATCGCCGGGCTCGGCCAGGCCTTTGTGGCGTTCGGCATTTCCGGCGCGGTCGGACTTGGCGCCTACGGGCTCCCGCTGATCGCGATCATCCCGGCCATTATCGCTGCAGCGATCCTTGGTGTTCTCTACAAGCCGTCGCAATCATTGCCGGATCCGGCCTAGCCGCCGACATAAGCCCCGGCTTCTATGTTGTTGCCATCATAGTCGATCAGGAATGCACAGTGGAAAGGCGGGCGGCGAACGCCGGGCGCGCCGTTGTCCGCCGCGCCGAGTTGGAGTCCGATGGCATGAAAGCGATCGACCGCGTCTTTTGATGGAGCGCGAAAGCAGAGATGCGCGGGGCTGCGGGAGGGTTCGGACGTCTCTGTCCAGAAGCTCGGCCGCCCCGCAGCGACGACGAAGAACGGGGCCTGCGGCGCGCCTGAGGAAATCACCACCCAGCCCTCGCCATTTAGCTGCGAGCGGTCCTCAATGGCGGTGTAGCCCAGCGGCTCAAGTATCCTGCGATACAGAACTGTACTGCGCTGGAGGTCGCGGACGACAATGCCGAGATGATCGAACATTGCCGTCCTCCTGTTGCCCCGTGATCTAGACCTTGATCGGCTGCGCCGGCAGGTCGGCGAACCTGCGGCCGTCCTTCGCCATTTCGCGCAACAGGTTCGAAACCTTGATCTCGTCGACGTTCTTCGCCACGCGCTCGGTCACTTCCAGCACACGCTTGGCGCCGACCTTGTCGCCAAGGAACATCGGTCCGCCCTTGTCCTGCGGGAAGCCGTACCCGTTCAGCCACGTGACATCGATGTCGCCGGCGCGCTGGGCCATGCCCTCTTCAAGGATGGCGGCGCCTTCGTTGATCATCGGGAAGATGCACTCTTCGAGGATCTCGTCTTGTGTGACCGTACGCGACGGGATGCCGGACGCTGCGGCGAATTCCTTCACGATGGCCTCGACTTCCGGCGACGGACGGCCAACACGATTTTCGTCGTAGTCATAATAGCCCGCTCCCGACTTCTGCCCGCGGCGCGGCGTACGCTCGCAGATCATGTCGCGTAGCGGGTTGGCGTTCTTGGCCCCCGGCTTCCAGCCGATGTCGAGACCGGCGAGGTCGGACATCTGGTAAGGGCCCATCTTGAAGCCGAACTTGTTGAAGGCGGCATCGATGTCCCATGGCAGCGCGCCGGCCTTGAGCAGATAGCCAGCGGCCTGACCGCGTTTGGCCAGCATGCGGTTGCCGATGAAGCCGGGGCAGACGCCGGCAAGCGCGGCAACCTTGTTGATCTTCTTCGCCAGGTCCATCGAGGTGGCGACCACCGCGTCCGACGTGTGCTTCGCGCGCACGATCTCAAGCAGCTTCATGACGTTGGCAGGCGAGAAGAAGTGCAGGCCAATCACGTCCTGCGGGCGCTTCGTAACCGACGCGATTTCGTTGATGTCGAGATAGGAGGTGTTCGAGGCAAGGATGGCGCCGGGCTTTGCGATCTTGTCGAGGTCGGCGAAGATTTCCTTCTTGATCGCCATGTCCTCGAAGATGGCCTCGATGATGAGGTCGCACTCGGCGAGATCGGCGCGGTTGAGCGAGCCATTCAGCAGGCCCATGCGGATGCCGACTTCTTCCTGCGGGAAGCGGCCCTTGTCGGCCGAGTTCTGGTAGTTCTTGCGGATGACACCGAGGCCGCGATCGAGCGCTTCCTGCTTCACCTCGACGATCGTGACCGGGATGCCGACGTTGGCGAAGTTCATCGAGATGCCGCCGCCCATGGTGCCGGCGCCGAGAACGCCAACCTTGGCGATCGGTTTGACCGGCGTGCCGGCGGGAAGCCCCTTCACCTCCCAGGCGGCCTTGGTCGAGGCCGCGATATAGGCGGAAATTTCCTCGGGCGTGCCGGCGGGGGCGGTGAGGCTTGCGGTCATGGGGCTTTCCTCGAGCTGTCTGGCGCGGGCAAGGCCGCGTCCGGTTTGGAAAATCGCGCGCGTTTCCGTGCCGCGACGACGGCCTGCCGTCAACTCGGAGCGCAATTTCCTGCCGGAGGCGGGTCCCAGCGGCAGTGCGACAAACCGCGCTGCAGTTGCCCTTACGTCAAATACTTGCTTGTTCACAAACTAATATGTTGCATCGCCACATGACCGTGCGTGACAAACCAACCGGGCGAAGCGAGGCCGTCGCGACCGCCGAGCCGCCCCGCCTGACACAGGCGGAGCGCCGGGAAACTGCGGAACGCGCCATCCTGGACGCCGCCGTGAAGATCGTCGCCGAACGCGGGATCGAGGAGCTGACGCTTAACGCGGCAGGCGAAGCGGCGGGCTATTCACGCGCGCTGCCGGCTCACTATTACGGCTCCAAGGCGACCCTGCTACAGGCGCTGGCCGATCATATCGTGGCGACCTACGACGAACGTGTGCGATCCGCCCCGCTGGCGGAAGAGCCTCTGGATCGTCTGTGCGACCTGGTCGCCTTCTGCATCGATGATGCGATCCGCGACCCCACCAGCGTGCGCGCCTATCAAAGCATCATTTCCGCCGGGCTGAACCATTCCGAAGTCCGGCCCATCGTCGAGCGCATGACGCGCCAATCCATCGAAGACCTTGCCGCCATCGTCCGCGAAGGCCGGAACAAGGGACAGATTCGAGCCGACGCCCGCCCGCGTGCGGAGGCGGCCATCATACTTGCATCCTTGCGTGGAGTTCTCTTCCAGTGGTTGATCATCCCCGATCACGTCCCCCTGTTGCGTATTCGCGACCGACTGACAGCGAGCATTCGCAGGTCTCTCGCGGCCTGACAGAGCCGGTCGCGCGGAGCCTGGAATACTGGGCCGCGGTTCGCGGCGGCACGCCTGCCCTGTTCGAGGGCAAGGTGTCGCTGACCTATCGCGAATGGAATGAATACGCGGACATGCTCGCCGACGCTTTCGCCGGCCGAGGTCTGGGGCTGGATGATGTTGTGGCCATCTATTGCCGCAACCGTATCGAATGGGCGGTGATCGCGCTGGCCTGCGCCAAGATCGATGCACGCCTCCTCACTCTGGACATGGACACCGATCCGCAAACCGTCCGCGATCGCCTCGTCGCGGGTCGCGCGTCCGCCCTGATCGTCGGCGACATGGCGCCGATCCGGCTCTTTGGCGCACTTGACGGACTTCCCCTGAAACTGAAGGCCAGCATGGACGGCGCTCATCCGGCCTTCTTCAATTTCTGGGACCTTTTCCCACCAGTCGCTCCGCCGCGCTTCGGCGCAGCTCAGCCCTTCCTGATGGCCTGGACAGCGCATGCCGGAAACGGCGCCCAGCCGGTCGGCCTGCCGCGCCGCCGCGCTGCTCCAGCCTCGCTCGCGCCACCCCCGGTACCGGACTTTGGCGCGACGCTGATAACGGTGCCACTGCATCGCACGTGGGGGCCGGGACAATTCTGGACAGCGCTGATTGCGGGCCGCTCAATTGCACTGATGCGGGACTTCGAGCCGGCAGCTGCTCTCGAAACGATCGCTGACAGGCGGATAACGCATTGGGCCGCCCTCCCCGAAACGCTAGCGCTGCTTCGCGACTTTGGCATCGATGAAGCGCGCCTCGCCAGCATGGCCTCGCTTCGCGAACTCGTGATGGGCGGCGCCCCGGCGCCGATGGCGCTGAAAAAATGGCTGAGCGATACATTTGGCGCGATCTTCAACGAGGCCTACGGTTCACCTGAAACCGGCCTGATCGCCTGGATGGCGCCGCAACAGCGCGCCAACCGGCCGGACAGTTGTGGCCGTCCGATGCGCGGCGTCAGCGTCGAGGTGCGCGATGCAAATGGCCAGCGTTTGCCCAATGGCGTTCCCGGCCAGATCTGGGCGCGCACACAACGCTCGCTCGAATGCGAACTTCCACCTGAAAGCCACGACAATCGGCGCGACGCAGATGGCTTCGTCGCCACGGGCGATGCCGGTCTCGTCGATGAGGACGGCTACATCTACCTCACAGGCCGGGCGGACGCCCTCGATCATGTCCGACCCTGGCGGACCGGGTAGTCCTTCGCCCAAGGCGCTTTGGCCTTCCGAACTCCCCTGCTATAGCCAAGAAAAAGAGTATCGGGGAGGACAACTTGAAATTCTCAAATGGACTGATCGCGCTCGTATGCGCCGCGGGTCTGGGCGGCTGCAACAATGAGCCTACCTCTGTCGCGGAGAACAAGGCCGCGACGGCTCCAGTCAAAGCGGAGACTAAGGATCCGCTGCTCTCCGCCGTGGGGATAGGCGTTTCCGATCTCGAACGCTCGACGGACTTCTACGTCAACGTTATGGGCATGGAGAAAGTACGCACGTACGAACTCAGCTACATGAACGAAGTCCTGCTTCGCTATCCAGACAATGAGAGCTACATTGTGCTGATGCACTGGATCGATGGTTCCAATCCGAGCTACACGAACCTCCCAGTAAAAATCGTCACACGCGTCAAGGACCCAGCCGCTCTGGCAGCCAGGATCAAGGCGGCCGGATTTGAGGTCACACGCGAACCAACGCCGTCTGAACAGGTCGAAGGATCGGTGGTCGGCTTCGCAAAGGATCCCGACGGGTACGTTCTGGAACTCCTCCCGCTTCGCCAAGCGACCGCATCGGCATCCAATTAAGAGCAAGACGATGAGACTCAAGACCCCTCGCATCGCGCCTCTGAAGGATTCCGAGTTCACGCCTGAACAGGCCGAGCGGCTTGCAAAGTCGCGCGGCAAGGACGGATCGATCCTCAACATCTTCCGCACGCTGGTGCGGGCGCCGGACGCCTTCCGCGCCTTCTCGTGGTGGGGCGGATACATCATGGCCCGCAACTCGCTGTCGCCGCGCGACCGCGAAATAGCGATCCTGCGCGTCGGCTGGCTTTGCAAATCTGGCTATGAATGGACGCAGCATCACCGCATCGGCCTGCAGTCAGGTCTGAGCGCCGATGAAATCGAGCGCATCAAGCTGGGCGCAAGCGCGGATAGCTGGAGCGCGGCGGAAAGGGCGCTGCTGGCAGCGTGCGACGATCTCAGCCGCGATCACTTCGTCTCGAACCCGGTCTGGGCGCAGCTGGAACAGCATTATTCCGAACGCCAGCGCATGGATCTGGTGTTCACCGTCGCCCAGTACACGCAGGTATCAATGATCCTGAACTCCTTTGGCATCCAGGTCGAGGAAGGCGCATCTGTCGATCCCGAACTCAAGGCGCCCTGATGTCCAGGCGGCTTGAGGGAAAAACCGCGGTTATTGTCGGCGCGGGGCAGACGCCGGGCGAGACCATCGGCAATGGCCGCGCCATGGCCGTTCTATTCGCGCGCGAAGGCGCACATGTAATGTGCGTCGACCGGAACCTCGCCAGCGCGGAGGAAACGGTAGCGCAGATCGCTGGCGAAGGCGGTCAGGCCTTCGCCTTCGAGGCCGACGTGACAAAGGCAGAGACCTGCGCGGCCATCGCGCGCGAAGCCATCGTCCGGCTGAAGCGGATCGACATTCTGGTCAACAATGTCGGGACCGGGCGCGGCGACGCCCCGCCCCACGCCATCGAGGAAGAGGCGTGGGACCGCATCATGAACATCAACCTGAAGTCGATGGCCATGACGATCCGTCATGTTCTGCCCGTCATGCGGCAGCAGAAATCCGGCGCCATCCTCAACATCTCGTCGCTCGCCGCCATCGCCGGCCATCACATGGTGACCTACGAGGTCTCCAAAATGGCGGTGAACCGGCTGACGACGGTAGTCGCCGCCGGGAACGCCAAGCATGGCATCCGCTGCAACGTCATTATGCCGGGCCTGATGGACACGCCCATGGCCATCACGGGGATTGCGGCCGCCACCGGCAAGTCGGCAGAGGCGTTGCGGGCCGAGCGGAGCGCACGCGTGCCCATGGGCCATATGGGCACGGCGTGGGACACGGCCTTTGCCGCCCTGTTCCTCTGTTCGGACGAAGCGCGATTCATCACCGGGGCCGTCCTGCCGGTCGACGGCGGGACCTCCGTCACTGTGGGATAGACGCCGCCAGCACCCGAGATTCCGCCAATATTGCAGACGCTTAGCACAGGTTATCTTGGCGGCTGCCCAAATGGTCAATGAACCGCTAATGATTTTGGGCGCATGGTGCGCCATGGTTGGGTCGCTCCCGCGCGCACGATGTTCAAGAAGTCCGACAATAAGGCCCGCGATCCCCTAGCCGACCGCATGCGGAAAATCTCCGCTGCGCCGGTCGAGGAGACTGACTATTCCTCCGTCGCCACGGGTGAGAAACGCGCCGAGCGGAAGCCGACCTTCAAATCCGCGACCTTGACCATGATCAGCGGCGAACGCGTCGATGTCGTGGTCAAGAACATCAGCGAGACGGGCGCGCGGATCGAGTTTGTCCGGGACGTCACGCTCAGCGATCGCGTCCTCCTGTCCGAACCGACCATGCGCATCCGCACATGGGCCTACGTCATCTGGCAGACGCGCGGCGCGGCCGGGCTGCAGTTCGTCGCGACCTGACCCCGCGACCATGCGCCAGCTCGACCGGGCGCAGTTCCGTCGCCATTCTGCCAGCATGACACACCAGCCCGACCTGCCCCGCCGCGACATGTGGCTGGCCATCCGGCGCGGCCTTCGCCTGCGCTGCCCGGCCTGCGGCAAGGGCAAGCTTCTGGCGGGCTATCTGCGGCCTGCCGAACGCTGTTCTGAATGTGGTGAAGCCACGGGTGAGATCCGGGCGGACGATGGCCCGGCCTGGGCAACCATCCTGCTTGTCGGCCATCTGGTGTCGCCCGCCTTCTTCGTGTTCGCGACAGCGGACGCTGATGCAGGCCTCAGGATTTTCCTGCTCGTTGGGGCTGCGGTGGTCGGGGCAACACTCCTGTTGCTGCCGCGCATGAAGGGGCTGTTCATGGCCCTTATCTGGGCCTCACGCGCGGGCGAAACCGAACCGGGCTGAGCCTTCGCCCAGCCCGGCTTCGGAATTACTCCGCCGGCGTGTGTGGCGCGCCGGAGTCGCCGGAATGCCCGCCCTTGATCAGCGCCTTGTCTTCCGCCGTTGGCTTGGTCGTCAGCCTTGCAGCCAGCGGATTCAGGAAGCGCTCGAACTGGTCGATGATCGAGTAGGCCGCCGGAACCAGAACCAGCGACAGCACGGTGGACGAGAACAGACCGCCGATGACCGCAATCGCCATCGGCTGGCGGAAGCCTGCGCCTTCGCCGATGCCGAGCGCTGTCGGCAGCATGCCGGCGGACATGGCCACGGTGGTCATCACGATGGGCCGCGCCCGCTCACGGCAGGCCTCGAACAGCGCGTCATACGTGTTCTTGCCACGCTGCTGCGCTTCGATCGCGAACTCGACCAGCAGGATCGCGTTCTTGGCGGCGATGCCGAGCAGCAGCACGCAGCCGATCATCACCGGCATCGAGACTTCCTTGCCCGTCACCAGCAGCGCGAGGAAGGCGCCCGAGAACGACAGCGGCAGCGAAGCCAGAATGACCATCGGTTTGAAGACCGATTTGAACAACAGCACCATGACCGAGTAGATCAGCGCCACGCCCGCCATCAGCGCGACGACGATGCCGCCGAACATTTGGGCTTCCGCCTGCTCGTTGCCCACGCGGGCGCGGGAGACGACAGCCGTCCCCGCTTTTTCGGCCGCGAGGATGGAGCTCATGGTCTTGGTGTTGTCGATGGCCTCGGTCGCATCGCCCGACGTGCGGCCGGGCGCGAAGTCCGCCTGAACCGACGCCATGCGCTTGCGGTAAAGGCGCTGGATCACGCCCGGACCGGCTTCGTAGGACAGATCGGCAACCGCGCCCAGCGTGGTCGAGCCGCCGCTCAGGGTGGGCACGCGAAGCTGCGCCAGCTCCTCGAGATTGTTGCGCACCGTGTCCGGCAGACGCACGCGGATCGAGAGCCGGCGTTCGCCTTCCGAGAATTTCGGCGTGTTGGCTTCAATATCGCCTGACGTGGCAATACGCGCGACCTGAGCGATCGCATCGGTCGACACGTTGAGGCGCGCCGCCTCTTCCGTGCGCGGCCGGATGATGAGCTCCGGTCCTGGCGGCTCGGGGGAGAGGCGCGGGTTCTGGACAGCGCCGAGATCCTTCATCTCGTTCAGCAGGTCGAGCTGCGCCTTGTCGAGCGCCGCCGCATCATCGCTGGTGAGCAGGATGTTGACGTCCGATCCGCTCGGCCCGCCGCCGCTCATCAGCGCCGTGACGCGGATGTCCGGAATCTGTTTGAGCTGCGGTCGAATGTACTGCTTCAGCTCTTCGGTGGTCATCTTGTGATGTTCCGTCATCACAAGCGTCGCCGAGCCGGACGTCAGGCCGGAGCCGCCACCGCCGCCGCCAGCCGCGGCAGCCTGGCCGCCTGCCCCACCCGAGCCGACAGAAATGAACACGTCCTGCACGTCGGGCTGGCGGGTAAGTAGGTCGTTCAGCTGCTCCGCATGCTGCTCCATCTGTTCGCGCGTCGTTCCCGGCGGCGCGGAGATGTTGAACATGATGTAGCCCGGATCCTCCGTGGGGATGAATCCCTTCGGTAGAGCGACGAAACAGAAGACCGCACCGACAAAAGCGAGGAAGCCGATGATCGAGGCGCCCAGCCTGTGCTTGAGCGACCAGGCCAGCGTCGCTTCATAGATACGCGGCAACTTCCGCACATCCATGTGATGCTTGGTCGGCTTCAGGAAGTAGGCCGCCATCAGCGGCGAAACAAAGCGCGCGACCAGCAGCGAGAACACGACGGCCACGGCGACGGTGATGCCGAACTCGATGAAGAACTGACCCGGCATGCCGCCCATAAACGAGGTCGGCAGGAAGACCACGACAATCGACGCCGTCGTTGCGAGAACGGCGAGACCGATCGCGTCTGCCCCCTCCATCGCGGCGCGGAACGGCGTGTAGCCGGCCAACGTTCGCTTCTGGATATTCTCGATCTCCACAATCGCATCGTCGACCAGAATCCCGATCACGAGCGTCAGCGCGAGCAGCGAGACGACGTTAAGCGAGAAGCCCAGCAACGAGATGATGAAGAAGGTCGGAATCAGCGACAGCGGCATAGCCAGCGCGGCGATGACAGTCGCCCGCCAGTCGCGCAGGAACAGGAAGACCACGAGCGCCGCGAGGAACATGCCCTCCACCAGAACCGCTTCCGTGGCGTGGAAGTTGGCCTTGGTGTCGTCCGTCATCGAGAAGATCTTCGTGATCTTCAGCCCGGGGTTGGCGTCCATGAGGCGCTGGATGGTCGCCACAGCGCCTTCCTCGACATCCACTTCGGATGCCGCATCGACTTTGATGATGCTGAAGCCGGCGACGGGCCGGCCATTCAACATGGCGAACGACCGCACCTCGGCTGATCCATCGCCGACATCCGCAATGTCGGACAGCCTGGCGTAGGACGTGCCGCCGCGCAGCGGAATCGTGAGATTGCGCAATTCCTCAACTGTCAGCGTCTCGCCCAGCGTACGGATCGTGGTCTCCGATCCGCCAACGGCTGCGCGGCCGCCGCCATAGTTGCGATAGTTCCTCTGGAGCGCGGCGTTCACGTCGGCTGCAATCACGCCCAGCGCGTTCATGCGCACGGGATCGAGCACGACGTTGATCTCGCGGTTGACGCCGCCGACGCGCACGACCTGTCCGACGCCCCTTACGCTCTGCAGTTCGCGCGAAATCTTGTCGTCGATGAACCAGGAAAGATCCGTCGCCGACATTTCGGGATGCGAGACGGCGAATGTCATCAGCGCGCCGCCGGTGAAGTCGAGCGCGCTGACGATAGGCGGCTGGATCGATTGCGGCAGTTCGGTCCTGATCTGGTTGACGCGGGACTCGACGTCGTCCTTGGCCTTCTGCAGATCAACGCCGATCTCGAACTGGATGATGGTCGTCGAGACGCCAAGCGTCACGGTGGATTGCATCACCTCGATGTTCGGCAGGCTGGCGATCGAGTTCTCGACGATCCGCGTCACCTGGTTTTCGAGTTCGGTGGGCGCGGCGCCTTCCTGGATGACGGTCGCCACGACCATCGGAAACGCGATGTTCGGGAACTGCTTCACCGGCAGGCGCGAATACGAGAAGATGCCCGCCACAATGAGCAGGGTGAAGGCGACCACAACCGGGATGGGGTTGCGGATCGCCCAGCTTGAAATCGGGAGGTTCATGTTACTTGGCTCCCGGCGCGGCGGCGGGCTGGCCAGGTATATCGTCGACCGGCACGATCATATCGCCGTCGAGGGTGAAGGCGGCCCCCGTCGCAAGCACGCGCGAGCCCGCAGGCGGGCCGTCGATCAGCTGCACATAACCGCCCGAGCGCTGGCCCAGTTTCACCGGCGTCTGGTGAACCGTGTTGGCGTCATCCACCAGCATCACGAACGCGCCGCCCGCCTCATAGCGGATCGCCGCAGCCGGCACGGCGAGCACGCCCGCCGATTCGGCGCTGAAGCGCGCCTCGGCGAAGCTGCCGGGGCGAAGCCCGGCGTCGTAGGGAAGCTCGATGCGGGCGCGGCCGAGATTGGTGTTCTGGTCGACGCGCGGCGAAATGAAACGCACCTTGCCGGCAATCTGTTCGCCGGTCCCCAGCGTCACCATCGCCGGATCGCCGACCTTGAGGTGGCCCAGCGCCGCGTCCGGCAGCTCGGCATCCAGCTCGATCAATCCATCGCGGGCAATGCGGAAATACGGCGTCGCGCCAACAATCGAGATGTCGCCAGGCCGCAGCGTCCGCTGCAGCACGGCGCCGGCGACCGGCGCGCGCAGGATCATGCGCGACTGGCGCACCTTCATTTCGTTCACGGCGGCTTCGGACGCAGCGTAGGACGCTTCCGCAGCCGCAGCCTCCATCCGGCGCTGTTCCAGCAATTCCTTGGAGAAGGCGCCCTCTTCCTGCAGCGCTTCAGCGCGCTGCAGCTGGCTGCGCTTGAACTCGACAGAAGCTTTCTGGGTCGCCAGCGTCGCTTCCGCCTGCGCGATCTGCGCCTGCAGCAGTGCGTCGTCCAGTTTGGCCATGGCCTGGCCCTGCTTCACCCAGTCGCCCTCATCGACATAGACGGCCGCGACCCGGTAGCCGGGCAGCTCGGAGCCCACAGCAGCTTCTTCGCGCACGACAAGGCGGCCAGTCGCCTTCACCTCGTCCGCAAGATCACGTAGCTCGACCTTGGTGACGCGCATCGTCTGGGCGGTCGTGTTGTCGGCGGTCGCCTTCACACCAGCAGCCGCTTCCTCAGCTGGCGCAGGTTTCCCGCCGCATCCGTGAAGAGAGAGGGCCATCACGCCGGCGCCGGCAATAACCGCGGCCGAAGTGAGGTTCTGGCGCATTTTCATGTTGTTTTGTCCTTGCGCAGGCGGAGAGGAGGTGTGGTCTGGCGTCGTCGATTGGCGGTCAGGCGTCCCTTCCCCCACCCCAAGGACGGAGGAGATCCGGAATAATAGACGCCTTGTGTTGAATTTTCTTTGGGCGCCCGGGTTCCGGTGAGGCGGATGTGAGGGCTCAGCGGCCGCCTCAACAGGGGCGCCGGGCACAAAATTTGGCGTAGCCTCGCCTGCGCCCGCGTGAACGGACGTTGCGTGGTCGCCGGCCGGGGTCTCTTTGGGGAGGTCCATCACGCCCAACTCGGAAACTCTGGCGTTTCCCTATCCCATTCTGTTATAGACTGCAAACGTGCCGATCACGTTAAACCGATCACGTTTGGTAATGTTGGAGCCATGATGCAGGCGGTCGAGCAAGCAGTCCCGATGGATTCCCCTCGTGAGCGAATCCTCTCGGCTGCCCGGAAGATCTTTCTGGATGGCCCGCCGGAACAGGCAACCATGGACGCCGTGGCCCAACAGGCCGGCATGTCCAAGAAGACGATATATCGTGAATTCAAGAGCCAAGTTGAGCTGCTGGGGGCCCTGCTGATCGAGAACGTCGCCGACCTCGGCGCCTTCCCCCCGCCCCGGCCAGACGACGACATCGAATTGGAATTGTATGGCACGCTGGTGCGGATGGTGACGCACTTCACGTCGCCCCGATCGATGGCGCTGGCGCGGCTGATCATCTCGGAGATCCGCCGCTATCCGGAACTGGTCAATGCGTCGAAACCCAAAGGCTTTCCGCGCGAGATTCTGGCTGACTGGCTCGCCTCGCCGGTCGTACGCGCCAAATACCAGATCGATGATCCGAGCGACGCCGCCGCCATGCTGTTCGGAATGGTGATGCAGGATGCCGGCTTCAAGCTGCTCTTCGCGACCGGTGAAGCCATGCCGCAACACACGATCGAGATGCGCGCACGCCGCGCCGTGTCGATCTTCCTGCGCGGGGTGCGCCGACAGGGCGCATAGCGGCGTCAACGCAAAAGCGCCGGCCCGTTTCCGGACCGGCGCTCGCTTTCAGTTCTATGGTTGCTTATTCACCTTCAGCGTCGAGGGCCGTATCGATCCCGCGGTTCATGCCCGCGAGGATGCCTTCGAGTGCATGGTTCCCCTCGTGACAGGCATATTCGTAGATCTGCTCGGATGAATGGCGCATAGGCATCTGGCCCTTCCAGCTCTCCGTGTAGCTGACCGGATCGACCACTTCGAATGTGTAGTCGATCTCGACATCCGAGACCCGGCGGAAGCGCTCGATCACCTTGCCCTGCTTCGACAGCGGAATACGGCCGCGCGCCTGCAGTGGATGAACATTGCGCGTTTCGACGACTAGCGTGTCGCCGTCCCACCAACCAATCGAGTCGCCGAACCACTTCTCGATATTGTCCGGCAGGCGTTTTTCGGTTTCGCCCGGCTGCTGCATCCGCACGATGCGCGCATCGTGGTTCATCTCGATCTCGAGCAGGATGTGATCCGGCGTCTGAACGATCCGGACATGGTTGTTGTACATCGCATTGGTCAGCGGCGGGCCGCCCTGGTTCGCGAACGACACAAGGCAGCGATCGCCCAGCGTCCGAATCTCCGGACCCGCATTGGCGACCGATCGGGCCGCAGCCATGCGTGAACCCGCCGCCGCGTTTCCGGCGCGGTTGTAGGGGATCTGTCCGTTGGACGGCGAGGTAATCCAGGACGAGCGCCATTCGCCGTTGACCTTGGCGAATTCCGAGCCCGGATCGATCCAGAAAGCGTTGTACCCGGCATCGGCGTCGCGATCCGTGAAGACGCCGGAGTTCGGATCGGTCCTGCGCTGCGAATCCCGGAACGATGCAGTGTAGCCCGCACGCCCTGTCACTTCCGCGATCTTCTCCGGCGGAATCACCAGCGTATCGACCCCGATATTCGCATTGCGCCCGGTAGCCCGCGTCATGGTCGTCAGCGAGGCCGTCGACCACACGCCCTGAAGGTCAGGTTTGCCGTCCGGCGTGCGCGGGGGCGTGTAGTCCGGATCCCACGGACCGAGATCGCGGAAATACGGCACGGCGCTGACATAGGCCTTGTCGCCCGCGATGGTCTTTTGCCCTTCGACAGGCTCGTCGCTCTCCTTGGCGAAAGAGACGCCCGAATTCGCCCCGATGCGCTGTGCGTGCGCAGGTTGCGTCGCCAACAGCGCGGCGCCGATCGCTGCGATTGAAACGGAGGTTATCCGTCGCTTCATGTTCTCGCTCCCTCTCCTGCGCCGCAGTCTTCGTGTGGCCAGCCGCTATTCGCGCAACTTCAACCTACGGGGGGTCGCTCCCGGGTGTCGAGCACGACGCCAGCGGAAGGCTGGCAATTCCGCGTGAACGCCGTCAGACCTGACCGAGCGGCGCAAGCAGCATCCAGACCCCTTCCCGGTCTGCAGGACGCCGTTCGACCAGGAGGCGGGCCACCTGACTATCATCATGGAAAGCAGCCCCGGTTGCGCTGTCCAGCATCGCCTTGGCGAGATTGTCGAGGTCCATGTGCGGCGGATCGCCCGTGAACTCCATGATGATATGCGCCGACCAGTCGCCCCATCGCGGGCGCACCGCAAAGTGCAGGCGAAAGAAATCGCGGAGCAGCGGCTTGTAGTATTTCGCCTGCGTCGTCAGGCCCTCGACCTGGACTTCCAGCGCTCCGGTCTTTCCAAGCCGGGCCCGCACCTTGCCATGCCGGGTCCAGACGGAATCAGCCGGGAACTGACTTTCAATGCTCATTGGGCCTTCGGAAGCGCAAACGCCACGACATGGTCGCCCATGCGGCTTGGGAAGTTGCTGTAGCCGCCCGCAGCCACAACGACGTACTGCCGGCCTTGCCAGACATAGCTCATCGGCGTTGCAACCGAGGTCGCGGGAAGCCGCGTCTTCCACACTTCCTTGCCGGTCTCGACATCGAGCGCGCGCAGATAGCTGTCGAACGCAGCCGTAATGAAGATCAGTCCGCCCGCCGTGATCGCAGGGCCGCCCAGGTTCGGCGCTCCTGTCTCGATCTCGATGCCCATGGGCGCAAGATCGCGCGTGGTTCCGAATACGCGGCGCCATACGATCTCGCCCTTCGAGATATCGATGCCGGCGATGACGCCCCATGGCGGCGGCGTGCACGGCAGTCCCAAAGGAGATGCCAGAACCTGCCGCGTCATACCGAAGGGCGCGCCTTCCATCGGCGCGTATTCCGTGTCCTCGCTCAACTCCATCGTCGCCTCGTCCTTGTCGTTGGGAACGAGCGTGATGAGGTGAGCGATATTGCTCATGTTGACGACCAGCAGGTTGCGGCGCGGATCGAACGCCGTGCTTCCCCAGTTGGCCCCGCCGCCCGTGAAGGGAATCATCAGCGTTCCCTGCTCGCTCGGCGGCGTGAACAGGCCTTCGACCCGCGACTTGCGGATCAGGTCCGCGCAGATCGCCTTGTCGATGCCGGTTATGCCGAAGGCGTCTTCCGGCTTCACGCGGTCCGGCACGACAAGGCCGGGCTTCACCGCAAACGGCTGGGTCGGCGACAGCGTCTCGCCGGGCGCGGCGTCCTGCGGCGTCGGGCGTTCCTCCACCGGCAGAACGGGTTCGCCCGTATCCCGGTCGAGAACGAAGATCATGCCGGTCTTGGCCGCCTGCGCGACGACATCGCGCGGCTGGCCGTTCACAGTGATGGTGTAGAGGCCCGGCTGCGCCGGCAGGTCAAAGTCCCAGATGTCGTGATGCACTGTCTGGAAATGCCATTTCACCTGTCCCGTTGCACCATCGAGCGCGACAACGGAGTTGGCGTAGCGGTTGTCACCCGGACGCAGACCGCCGAAGAAGTCAGGGCTGGGGCTGGATGTCGGCAGGAAGACCCAGCCACGTTTTTCATCGACCGAAATCGTGGACCAGACGTTGGCGTGACCCTCGACCGGCGTCTTGCCGCTGGTCCAGGTTGCATAGGCTGGATTCTCCGGATCGCGCGGGACTGGATCAAATGTCCAGCGCGGCTCTCCGGTGCGGATGTCAAAAGCATGCACCGCGCCCGACGGCGCCGCGACACGAAGATTGTCCGACAAGGCTGAACCGACCACGACGGCGTCGCCGACGATGGCGGGAGCCGACGTGATCTGCCGTTCGCCGGGCCACCGCAGCGACATGGAGGGTTCAATCTTGACCTGCCCGCCAGCGCCAAAATCCGGACAGGGCTGTCCCGTCGCGGCATCGAGCGCGAAGAGCCGGCTGTCATTCGTCCCCGTCAGGATGCGCGTCGCACAGGATGCGTCCGCCGTCAGGGTGGGGTCATGCCACTGCGACACGCCACGGCATACGAACTGGTTGGCCGGCCGCTGGCCCTTGTCGATCTTCGGATCAAACCGCCATTTCTCTTCGCCGGTCCCGGGATCAACCGCGATCACTTCGTTGAAGGGCGTACACAGCACCAGCTTGTCATCGACCAGGATGGGCGTGTTCTCGAAGGCGGTGCGCCCGATAACGTCCTCGCGACCTTCGAAGGCGCGGGTATGGAAGTCCCAGGCCACTTCGAGAGTCGAAACATTGTCCGGCGTGATCTCGCTGGCCGCAGAATAGCGTGTCCCGCCCGGATCGCCGCCATAGGCGCGCCACCCTGTGGAGGCGGCGGGATTGGCCTCAGCCACGATCTCCGCCCGACCGTCGATCACCAGCCGGTCGCCGAACCCCAGGCTCCACCAGACAAGCGATCCGGTCAGGAACAGCGCCAAGACGCCGGCCAGAAGCACGCCGCCGGAAATGAGGACAATACGGATCACCCGCCCCTCCCGTTATTCTTCGCTAACCCCATCCATACATCCGCCATCCCCGCGCATCCGGCAATGCGTTGGGTCAAACCGGCCGAAACGGCCGCAGAATCCGTGCTATGTGCGCTTGCGCTCCATTGATCCCGGACAATCAACGGTCTAGGTGCGGGCGCAGTTCTTGGACCTCTTTCTTGGACCCATCGAGGAGCTGCTCACCCATGGCCGGGACCCGCACCGAATCCGACACCTTTGGCCCGATCGAGGTCGCTGCGGACAGGTATTGGGGGGCGCAGGCGCAGCGCTCGCTCGGCAACTTCAAGATCGGCTGGGAGAAGCAGCCCGCTCCGATCGTTCGCGCGCTTGGCATCGTGAAGCGCGCCGCCGCCGAAGCAAACATGGAGCTCGGCAAGCTCGACCCGAAGATCGGCAAGACGATCGTGAAGGCCGCGCAGGAAGTCATTGACGGCAAGCTCAACGATCACTTCCCGCTGGTCGTGTGGCAGACCGGCTCGGGCACGCAGTCGAACATGAACGCCAACGAAGTCATCTCGAACCGCGCCATCGAGATGCTGGGCGGCGTGATGGGTTCGAAGAAGCCGGTTCACCCGAACGATCACTGCAACATGAGCCAGTCGTCGAACGACACGTTCCCGACGGCGATGCACATCGCCTGCGCCGAGCAGATCGCAACCGACCTGATCCCCGCACTCGAACATCTTCACGCGGCGCTCAAGACCAAATCGGTCGCATGGAAGAAGATCATCAAGATCGGCCGCACGCATACGCAGGACGCAACGCCGCTGACGCTCGGCCAGGAATTCGGCGGCTACGCCAAACAGATCGAGAACGGCATTGCGCGGATCAAGTCAACCCTGCCCTCCCTGATGGAGCTGGCGCAAGGCGGCACGGCCGTGGGCACGGGCCTCAACGCGCCAAAAGGCTTCGACAAGCTGGTCGCCGCCAAAATCGCCGAGATCACCGGCCTCGGGTTCAAGACGGCGCCGAACAAGTTCGAAGCGCTGGCTGCACACGATGCGATGGTGATGAGCCACGGCGCGATCACCACGGTCGCCGCATCCTGCTTCAAGATCGCGAACGACATCCGGTTCCTCGGGTCGGGTCCTCGCGCCGGCCTCGGCGAACTGGCATTGCCGGAAAACGAGCCGGGCTCGTCGATCATGCCGGGCAAGGTCAATCCCACCCAGTGCGAAGCCATGACCCAGGTCTGCGCTCACATCATGGGCAACAACGCAGCCATCGCGTTTGCTGGATCGCAGGGCCATTTCGAGCTCAACGTCTTCAACCCGATGATGGCCTACAACTTCCTGCAGTCCGTCCGGCTTCTGGCCGACGCCGCGATCTCCTTCACCGATAACTGCGTTATCGGCATCGAGCCGCGCGTGGATAACATCGCCAGGGGCGTCGAGAACTCGCTGATGCTGGTCACCGCTCTCAACGAGCGCCTCGGCTACGACATCTGCGCCAAGATCGCGAAGACCGCCCACAAGAACGGCACCACTCTCCGCGAGGAAGCCGTCGGCGGCGGCTATCTGACCGACGCCGAGTTCACCAAACTCGTGCGGCCGGAAAAGATGATCGGACCGAAATAGGCGGAGCCTCAGATGCCCTACACCGCACCCGTCTCCGAAATCGCCCAGACCCTCTCCCGCATTGCGCGGCTGGAGGACCTCGCCGCGACAGGGGCATTCCCGAACTTCGACGCCGACCTCGTCGCGCCGATCCTCGAGGAGGCCAACAAGCTGGCGCGCGATGTGCTCGCCCCGTTGAACCCTATCGGCCACAAGACTGGCGCCACGCTCACCGACAACGGCGTCGTGCCAGCGCCGGGATTTGCCGACGCCTATCGGCAGTTTGTCGAAGGCGGCTGGATGAGCCTCTCCTTCCCCGAGGCGTTCGGCGGTCAAGGCCTGCCCAAGCCGCTGGCGCTCGCCGTGTTCGAGATGATCCATGGCGCCAACATGGCGTTTGGCCTCTGTCCGCTGCTCTCCTTCGGCGCCATCGAGGCGATCCTCGCGCATGGCACGTCCGAGCAACAGCAGACCTACCTGCCCAAGCTGATCTCCGGTGAATGGACCGGCGCCATGAACCTCACCGAACCGCAGGCCGGCTCGGATGTCGGCGCGCTCACCACCAAGGCCGTGCCGAATGGCGATGGCTCCTATGCCATTACAGGCCAGAAGATCTTCATCACGTGGGGCGATCACGATATGACGCCGAACATCATCCAGCTGGTGCTCGCGCGCCTGCCGGATGCGCCCGCCGGCTCGCGGGGGATTTCCCTGTTCGTCGTTCCGAAATTCTTCGTGAATGCCGACGGCTCGCTGGGCGAACGCAACACGTTCCGTTGCATCGGGCTTGAGCACAAGATGGGCATTCACGCCTCGCCCACCTGCGTGATGGAATACACGAACGCCAGAGGCTGGCTCGTCGGCGAGGAGAACAAGGGCCTTGCCGCCATGTTCACGATGATGAACTCGGCGCGCCTCAATGTCGGCCTCGAAGGCGTCGCCGTCGGCGAGGCCGCGCTGCAGGCTGGCGTCGCCTACGCCAAAGAGCGCAAGCAGGGCTCCGTCCCCGGCGAGAAGGGCTCAGTTCCGATCATCCGCCATCCCGACGTGCAGCGCATGCTGCTCACCATGGCGGCGCACGTGCAGGCCGCCCGCGCGATCTGTTATGCCTGTGGCTCCGCCGCCGACCTCGCCGAGCATCATCCGGACGAAGCCACGCGAAAGACCGCCAAGGCGCGCGAGGACCTGCTGACGCCGCTGGCCAAGGGCTGGTCGACCGATCGCGCCATCGACGTCACCAATCTCGGTGTGCAGATCCATGGCGGCATGGGCTTCATGGGCGAGACGGTCGCCGCGCAATACTATCTCGATGCCCGCATCACGCCGATCTATGAAGGCACCAACGGCATTCAGGCTATCGACCTTGCGGGCCGGAAGCTCGCGATGGATGGCGGCGCGGCGATGAAGGCGATGATCGCCGAGGTTCGCGACAATGCGCGCGAGCTTGCCGGCGTCAACGAGCCGGGCTTCCTGCACCTGTCGCAATCGCTTGACCAGGCGGCCGATGCGCTTGAATCCGCCACCAGCTACATGCTCGCCGAGATGAACACGAACCGTGACAAGGGCCTTGCCGCCGCCACGACCTATCTGCGCTTGGCGGGAGATGTTGTCGGCGGCCACTTCCTCGCCCGATCCGCCTATCAGGCGCGCGATGCGGCCGACAGCGAGGCCGCGCTGATCCTCGCATCCTACTTCGCAGGCGATACGCTGGCCCGCGCGCAGGGCACAGCGCGCGCGCTCAGCGAAGGCGCGGAGGCCGTTAGCGCCGCGGCTGGCGTGCTGTGGCAAACAGACTAGGTCTCTGCTCCTTCGCCTATCCCGGCGCAGCGTCGGCCTGTTGCTTCGGCGCCGACAACATCGCGACGGCGACGTAGGCGATGAAGGACCCGATCATCGCATAGACGAAGCCGCCTTCCAGCTCCTGGAAGTACCAGGGCAGCGTGTCGTAAACCTCATCTCCTATGAACAGCGCCAGCACCCAGCTGACGACACCATTGCCGAAGAACGAGATCAGCGCCCCGGCCGACATGGCGGCGATGGCCGCCATCTGGTTGCCGAACCGCGTATGCAGGCCGAACAGCAGCGCCACGACAATGCCCGTCGATCCGAACGATGATGCGACTTCCACAAGCCCCTTGATCGTGTTGCCCGACATCGCAACGCCGAGCGCAACAACGCCGGCGAACGCCGTCATCACGCGGCCCAGCGCTACCTTGCCCTTCTCCGGAATGCCCGGCGCGAAAGGCTCGACAAGGTTGCGCGTGGCGATGGCGGAGATGGCCAGCAGGGTGGTGTCGACGGTTGAGAGGATCGCCGAAACCAGCGCGCCCATCAGGATCACATAGAGAACCGGATCGAGATAGGCCTGCGCCAGCGCCGGCAAGTAGGCGTCCTGGTTCTCCGCCTCAAAACCGTTGGCGGCTCCCAGAAGGCCAAGCGTTGCCGGTATCGAGCCGATGACAAGATAAAGGCCTGCGGCGATGAAACAGCCGCGCCGCGCCACCGATGGCGATGTCGCCCCGAGGAAGCGGGAAATCGCCTCCTGCGCCACCAGCGACCCAAGGATCGGAATCATCCACGTATCCAGCATGGAGAGCAGGCTTTCGGGATTGCCCTCCTCGTCGAAGCCGCTGAGCGACAGCTGGGCCGGCGTGATCTTCGCGAAGTCGAAGTCGCCCGATACGAGGATCACGATCAGCAGGAGGACAAGCCCGGCGATCAGCACGCCGCCCTGCACAACATCGGTGATGACGTCGCCAAGCAGCCCGCCAATGGTAGTATATCCGATGATGATTGCTGCGCCGATCAGAAGGCCCGCGCCGGTCGGCAGGCCGCTGACCGAAGCAACAATTTCACCCATGGCCAGCAGCTGCGCCGACGCCCAGATGACCGAGGTCGGAATGGTGAGGATCGCCGCCATCTTTTCGGCCGCGCCGCCAAAGCGCTGCTTGAAGAAATCGACAAAGGTCAGGACGCCGGCGGCGCGCAGCTTGAACGCCAGAAGCATCGCCATGCCGATCAGGCTGATGGTGTAGCCGAAGGGATCGGCGCGTCCGCCGGAGAGACCTTCGCTGGCGATGGCACCCGATGCGCCCATCACCGATTCAGCTCCGAACCATGTCGCGAAAACGGACATCGCCACGGTGACGACACCCAGCCTGCGTCCGGCGACGAAATAGTCATCTTCAACCTTGATGGTCCGCGACGCCATCCACGCGATCACGAACTGCAGCACCAGATAGGCTGCCAGCGCCCAGATCATCATCCCCGAACTCCCCGCGAAGCCACGTCCGGCAATTAGATCACCGCCGCTGGCCGTGTGAAGCGACTTTTGAGGGAACGTGCATCAGACGGCGGAGGCGCCGCGTTCGGGAGCAGGCTGAGGTATCGCCCCGCCTTTCGCGTCGAACGCCATCAGCTTCCCGCGCGCGACGAAGAGGTTCAGCACGGCACCCAGCGGCGGCGGCGCCGTATCGAGCGGCGAAAGCCATGCCGCCCCACCGAACGACACCCGCTCATAGGTCCGGCCTGAAACTGTCTCTTCTCCCGACGCCCGGACGACAAAGCGCGTGCAGCCCGGCGTCTCCCGCGCCAGAGCAGAGTCATCCGCCCGGAAGGCAAGGACGCACTGGCCCGATGCCGGAAGGGCAAGCCCGTCCGGCGGATGCAGGCTCGATCCGTCGGTCAACCGCCCCCGCCCGCCGTCCATGGTCATCGCAAGCCTGTTGAGCGACGGCCACGCGGTCGCGATAGCGGACGCCAGGTTGGCTGGTTGATCAAACACGTCGACGACGGGTCCGGACTGCTGCACCTGCCCGTCCGCGAGCACCACCGCGGCGCCGCCCAGGCCTGCCGCCTCATCAGCGGCGCCCGCCGCCAGAACCACCACCGCTCCGCTCCCGGCGACCATCTGGCCAAGGTCCGCCGTGAAGCGCGCCCGCGCGTCGGGCGTCAGGTCCGCCGCCGGCGCATCGAGCAGCAACAGCGCAGGCCGCGCCTGCAGCGCTTTGGCCAGCGCCAGGCGCAGGCGACCTTCCGTATCCAGACTGTTTGCCGACGCAGCCATCCGGTCGGACAGGCCGACCTGGGCGGCCAGGGCTGCGTTCACCATCTTGCCGACCTTCTGGCCGGACTTCGGAACGCCTTCGGGGCCAACCCGGATGATCCCGGCCTTGCCTTTCCGCATCTGGCCGATGTTCTTGCCATCCAGCCGGATGGCGCCCCCCTGCAGCTTTTCCTTGCCCGACAGCAGGCGCAGGACGACATCGCGGCCCTGGGGCGACAGCCCGAGCAGGCTGGTTGGCGTCTCGCGCGTACAGGAGAGGTCGACGGCTATGAGCACAGGCTCCCGTCCGGCCGCACGGGTTGCCTGTCTTAACTCCAGCATGGCGCAACCCGGGCGGAACTGAAGACTGACATCGAAACGCCCGTGAACCTCGCAGGTCATTGGGACCGCTACGGAATTATCTCTCCCAACGAGAGTCCGTCAAACACCCGCCGCAAATCTGGCGAAGAACGCCGTGAAACAGG
>JAWKVC010000021.1:0-41314 GCA_041398245.1 Hyphomonadaceae bacterium | reverse complement strand
CAACCTGGTTCAGCGGCATGGGTGAGCCATAGGCCGATACGGTGATCGTATCGAGCAGATGGACCGACGCCCGGCCGGTGCGCAGACCGGTGAACTCCTGCTTCAGCGACGTGATCGCGCCGTCCATCCGCTTTTCAAGCGCCTTGAGGTCGAATGTCTCCGGCATGGCCTCCCACTCCTACTTTTTCTTGCCGCCAATCACGGTGGATACGCCTTGTCCTGTGAGCACGTTCACCAGGCCGCCCTTGTCGCGGATGCGGAACACCACGATCGGAATCTTGTTGTCCTTAAGAAGGCTGATGGCGGTCGCATCCATGACCTTCAGTTCTTTCGAGAGCACTTCCATGTAGTCCAGCGTATCGAAGCGTGTGGCGTCGCGATCGATCTTCGGATCGGCCGTGTAGACGCCATCGACCTGCGTGCCCTTCAGCATGGCGTCGCAATTCATCTCCGCTGCACGCAAAGCCGCGCCCGTATCTGTCGTGAAGAACGGATTGCCTGTGCCGGCCGCGAAGATCACGACGCGGCCCTTTTCCATGTGGCGGATTGCGCGGCGACGGATGAAGGGTTCGCAGATGGCCATCATCGAGAGGCCCGACTGCACTCGTGTCGAGACGCCGATATTCTCGAGCGCGTTCTGCATGACCAGCGCGTTCATCACGGTGGCGAGCATGCCCATGTGATCGGCCTGCGCGCGTTCCATGCCGGCATCCACGCCCCACTTGCCGCGCCAGATGTTGCCGCCGCCAATGACGAGGCAGATCTGCACGCCGAGGGCGATCGCCTGCTTGATCTCTTCTGCGTATTTCGTGACGGCGGGAACATCGATGCCGTACCCCTGATCCCCCATCAGGGCTTCGCCCGAAATCTTCAGGAGAACCCGTTTGTAGGTCAGGCCGGCCGCATCCGCCATCTTGCACCCTCTTGTTGCCACCGGCCCTTGCGAGGGCGGCCCGGCGCGGGAACGCCGGGCCGCCAAATTCTACCCGCTAATTCGCGGATTCCGCAAAGGCTTTACTGTTTGCCTTGAGCGAAAGCAGCCACTTCGGCAGCGAAGTCGCTGGCGCCCTTTTCGATGCCTTCACCGACCTCGAACTTGACGAAACCCTTCAGTTTGACGGGCGCGCCCATGTTCTTGCCGGCGTTTTCGATGAACTTGCCGACGGTGACATCGGGATCCATCACGAAGGCCTGCTCGACCAGGACCGACTCCTGATAGAATTTGCGGATCCGGCCTTCCACCATCTTCTCGATGACATTGGCCGGCTTGCCCGACTCAGCAGCCTGAGCGGTCAGGATCTGACGTTCCTTCTCCACCACATTCGGGTCGAGTTCCGCGGTCGTCGTCGCCAGCGGCTTCATCGAAGCCACGTGCATCGCAACCTTGCGGCCGAGATCCGTCAGGCGCGAAGCGTCGCCAGGCGATTCCAGCGCGACGAGCACGCCGATCTTGCCCAGGCCTTCGCCAGCCTGGTTGTGGATGTAGGTCGCAACAACGCCTTCGCTGACCGACAGGGCGGCCGCGCGGCGGAGCGTCATGTTCTCGCCGATCGTAGCGACGAGGCCTTGCAGCATCTCGTTGACCGTGCCGCCCGACGAAGCCGGGGAATGGGCAAGCTTCACCACATCGCCATCAACCGTCAGCGCGATGTTGGCGATCTCGCGAACGGCGTTCTGGAACCCGTCATTGCGCGCGACGAAGTCCGTCTCGGAGTTGACCTCCACGAGCGCGGCGGCCTTGCCGCTCGCGGCGACGCCGATCAGGCCCTCCGCAGCGACGCGGTCGGCTTTCTTGGCGGCTTTGAGGATGCCTTTTTCACGCAGCCAGTCGGCGGCAGCGGCGATGTCGCCGTTGGTTTCCGCAAGCGCTTTCTTGCAGTCCATCATGCCTGCGCCGGTCTTCTCGCGCAGTTCCTTGACCATCGCGGCAGTGATCTCGGCCATTTTTACCTCCTGGACTTCGTATCAGCCCGAAAACGCCTGGAACCCTTGTTCCAGGCGCGAAAACGGGCCGGTTGTAACAGATTCCCGGCCTAGCCGGTCCGCTGGCAGATGGTGATCCGACAGCGGACCTGCAATATCGCCTCAGGCCTGCGCGTCGGCTTCGGTCGTCGCAGCCAGCGCCGGCTCGTTCACTTCGGTCGCCGCGCCCGGATCAACGCCGGTGGCCATCGAGGATTCCGACAGACCATCGAGAACCGAGTCCGCGACCAGGTTGCAGTACAGCTGGATCGCGCGCGCGGCGTCGTCATTGCCCGGGATCGGGAAGTCGACTTCGTCCGGATCGCAGTTGGTGTCGATGATCGCCACAACCGGGATGCCGAGCTTGCGGGCTTCCTTCACCGCGATCGACTCCTTGTTGGTGTCGATCACGAACATCAGGTCCGGCAGGCCGCCCATGTTGCGGATGCCGCCCAGAACACGCTGCAGCTTGGCCTGCTCGCGCTGACGGCCGAGCAGTTCCTTCTTGGTCAGGCCGGTCGATTCACCCGCTTCGAGCGTCTCGTCCAGCTCGCGCAGGCGCTTGATCGAGTTCGACACCGTCGACCAGTTGGTCAGCGTGCCGCCCAGCCAGCGGTCGTTCATGTAATATTGCGCGCAGCGGCCAGCGGCCTCGGCGATCGCATCAGCGGCCTGACGCTTGGTGCCCACGAACAGGATGCGGCCGCCCTTGGCCGCCGTTTCGCGGACCTTCACCAGCGCCTGGTGAAGCAGCGGAACCGACTGCGAAAGGTCGAGGATATGGATGCCGGAACGGGCGCCGAAGATGAAGGGCTTCATCTTGGGGTTCCAGCGGTGAACCTGGTGGCCAAAGTGAGCGCCGGCTTCCAGCAGCTGACGCATAGAAAATTCGGGTAGTGCCAATGTCTTCTCCTATCCGGTTAGCCGCCGCGGACAGAACGGGCTTGTGGCCCGCACCGGAATGGGTCCGCGTGTCGGAATGGCGCGCCGTATAGGCGGGTTTTGTGCGCCCGGCAAGTGGAACCCGGCCGTCGGGCCAATTCCCCTGAAAACAGGGGTCAGGCGGCGGCCGGACGCACCTGATTGACGCCCGGGACGGTCTTGAAGGCCTGAATGGCCCCGAAATCCACCGGGAACCGCCCCTCCAGCTCCACGGTCACGATCCGGTCGCCTTCAATAGGGATTTCCAGCCGGATCGCCCCCCGGGTCCCCTGAGAGGGCGATTTCTGGAGCGCTGCGGCCACCTGGGCCACCCGGTCCAGCGGCGCATCCGGGCTCAGGCGGACCAGGAGCGTCTCGTGATGCCCGATCGAGGCCTTGGAGAGCTCTTTCACGCTGTCCATCGAGAAGCGGAGTTCCTCGTCCACTTTCCGCACGCGCACCTTGCAGATCACCCGCTGGCCGACTTCCAGCGTGTCCCGCGCGTTCTGCAGAAGCTCGTCGTTGACGAACAACTCGTACTCGCCCGAGGGATCGGACAGGGTAACAATGGCGAACTTGCCGCCGGTCTTGGCCGGCTTCTCGACACGCGCGCGAACGACGCCGATCATTTCCAGCATCTGCCGTTCGTGCCCGACCACTTCCTTTTCCGCCGACAGCGTGATCCGCGTCCGCATGGAACCGGTCAGCAGATCGTCCAGCGGGTGGCCGCTGAGGAAGAATCCGACGCTCGCCAGCTCGTTGTCCAGCCGCTCGGACTCGCCCCAGGCCTGCGCATCCGGAAGCCGAAGGCGTGGCGCTGGCTCGGCGTCGAACAGCCCGCCCTGACCGGACGTGCGGCGCGTTTCCGCTTCAGCAGCCGCAGTCGACAGCATGCTGGCTGCAGCGAACGCCTTCGCGCGGTTCGGTTCGACCGAATGGAACGCGCCTGCCTTGGCCAGCGCCTCGAAGCAGCGGCGGTTCACCAGCCGCGCATCGACGCGCTCGGCGAAATCCTGGAGGTCCCTGAACGGGCCGCCGCTGGCGCGCGCTTCCTCGACCGACAGCATGGCCGGCTTGCCGACGCCCTTGATGGCGCCCAGCGCATAGCGAACGGCGCCCTCTTCCACCGTGAAGTCGGCGCCGGAGAAGTTGATGTCGGGCGCGCGGACCTCGATGCCCATGCGCCGCGCTTCCTGGAAGAACACGGCCAGCTTGTCGGTGTTGCCCATGTCGAGGCTCATCGAGGCAGCGAGGAATTCGACAGGATGGTTAGCCTTGAGCCAGGCCGTCTGGTAGGTCAGCAGCGCATAGGGCGCCGAGTGGGACTTGTTGAAGCCGTAGTCCGCGAACTTGGCGCAGGCCTCGAACGTCATGTCGGCGTCCGCTTCCTTGATGCCCTTGGCGATCGCGCCTTCCATGAAGCGCACGCGCTGCTTGTCCATCTCGGCGCGGATCTTCTTGCCCATGGCGCGACGCAGAAGATCGGCTTCCCCGAACGAGTAGCCCGCCATATCGCGCGCGATCTGCATCACCTGTTCCTGATAGGTGATGATGCCGAAGGTTGGCTCGAGGATCGGCTTCAGCCACGGCGTCAGCGCGTCATTGTAGTAGGTGGTTTCCTCAAGACCCTTCTTGCGGTTGCAGTAGGTCGGGATGTTCGCCATCGGACCCGGGCGATAGAGCGCCACCAGCACGATAAGGTCCTCGAAGCGGTCGGGGACCATGTCGACCAGCGCGCGGCGCATCCCCTGACTTTCAACCTGGAACACGCCAATGACGTCGCCCTTCTGCAGCATCTCGTACGTCTTCACGTCGTCCAGCGGCATGCGCGCGAGATCCACCGTCTCGCCCTTGTCGGCGATCATCTTGATTGCGCGGTCGATCACCGTCAGCGTCTTGAGGCCCAGGAAGTCGAACTTCACGAGGCCCGCCGCCTCGGCCCATTTCATGTTGAACTGGCTGGCCGGAATGTCGGATTTTGGGTCGCGATAGAGCGCGACCAGTTCAACAAGCGGCCGGTCGCCGATCACGATGCCGGCGGCGTGCGTCGAGGCGTTGCGGTATAGACCTTCAAGCTGCTGCGCCTTGTCGAACAGGTCGGCGACTTCCTCCTCCGCCTCGATGGCTTCATCGAGCTTTGGCTCCATTTCACGCGCTTCGGCCAGCGTCGGCGGCTTGGCCGGATTGAACGGCACCAGCTTGGCCAGCTTGTCCACCTGGCCGAACGGCAGCTGCAGCACGCGACCGACATCGCGCAGCACAGCCCGCGCCTGCAGCGTGCCGAAGGTGATGATCTGGGAGACCCGGTCCGAACCGTACTTCCCGCGCACGTATTCGATCACCTCGCCGCGCCGCTCCTGACAGAAGTCAACGTCGAAGTCCGGCATCGAAACCCTTTCCGGGTTGAGGAAGCGCTCGAACAGCAGGCCGAACCGGATCGGATCAAGATCGGTAATGGTCAGCACCCAGGCGACCAGCGAGCCTGCGCCGGAACCCCTGCCCGGTCCGACCGGAATGCCGTGCTGCGTGGCCCACTTGATGAAGTCCGACACAATCAGGAAGTAGCCGGGAAAGCCCATGCGCTCGATAATGCCGATCTCGTAGTCGAGCCGCTCCTTGTAGACCGACAATTCCGCTGCAGGCTGAACGACTTTGAGGCGCGCCTTGAGGCCCGCTTCCGCCTGCGCGCGCAATTCCGCCGCCTCATTGCGGCCGCGCTTGGTGTCGAACGGCGGCAGGATCGGCTTGTGCTTTTTCGGGCGGAAGGCGCAGCGCTGCGCGATCTCGACTGTGGCGGCCAGCGCCTCCGGCAGGTCTGCGAAGGTCGCCGCCATTTCGGCCGGCGTCTTTAGATATTGCTGCGGCGAGGCCTGCGGCCGGTCCGACTGGCTCACATAGGCCGAATTGGCGATGCACAGCAGCACATCGTGCACCGGATGCTGCGTCTGTTTCTGGAAGCGCACGTCATTCGTGGCGACAAGCGGAAGACCCAACTCATACGCGAGATCGACAAGCACGCCCTCTGCGGCGGCTTCCTCATGCCGGCCGTGCCGCTGGAGCTCCACATAGAGACGATCACCGAACGCAGCCTGCAGCTCAGTCAGCCGCCCGCGTACTTCGTCAACTCGCCCCGCAGCGGCGCGACGGTTCAGCAGGCCATCGCTCCCGCCCGTGAGGCAGATCAGGCCCTCTGCATGCTCCAGCACGCGGGCCAGCGCGACCTCGCGTCCCGGTCCGTCCGGCGACACGAAGGACGCCGTCGAGAGCTTCATCAGATTGCGATAGCCCGCCTCGCTCTGCGCCAGCAGGGCAAGCTTGCCCCGCTCGCCCGTAACGCCCGGCTCCAGCACGTCCAGCGTCAGGCCCGTGATCGTCTGCACCCCGGCGTCCGACAGGGCTTCGGCCAGTTCCAGCGCGGCGAACAGGTTGTCATCCGTCACGCCGACAGCCGGCGTATCCGTTCCGCTGGCCCATTTCGCCAGATCCTTGGGGCGGATCATGCTCTGCAGCAGCGACAGCGCCGTGCGCACGCGCAGGTGGATGAAACGCGGGGTTTCTGCCGTCATCTCGCGGTTCCCGTCTGATCAGCGCGCCCAGACTAGACCGAGTCTCAGCCCTGTCTCGACGCGGCTTCGAGGCGGCCTTCGTGTAGCGTCAGCACACGATCCATATAGCTCGTGAGCTCCACGTTATGGGTCGCGACAAGAACCGCCACCCCTTCCTGCCTGGCGATGTCGAAAAGGCTCTGGAAAACTACCCGGGACGTGTTGGGATCAAGGTTCCCCGTCGGCTCGTCCGCAATCAGCACCTTGGGCTTGTTGGCTAGCGAGCGGGCGATCGCCACGCGCTGCTGCTCCCCGCCCGAGAGCTGGCCCGGCCGGTGATGGTCGCGATCCTTCAGCCCCATCATATGGAGGAGTTCCTGCGCCCGCCTGCGCGCGCGCGCGCGCGACTGACCGTTGATCATCAGCGGCGCCGCCACATTATCGATCGCGTTCAGCTCCGGCAGCAGGTGGTGGAACTGGTAGACGAAGCCCAGCTCAAGCCGTCGCACCATCGTCCGGTCCTTGTCGGACATCCTGAGCGCATCCTGCCCGCCGAACGTGACAGCCCCCGCATCAGGTTTCTCCAACAGGCCGGCGACATGCAGCAGCGTTGATTTCCCGGAGCCAGACGGGCCGATCAGGCCGGCCATCTCGCCGGGATAGAGATCAAGGTCGACGCCACGCAACACGTGAAGCGTCCGGTCGCCGGATTTGTAGTTTCGCTCGACGCCGCGAAGGGACAGTACTGGCTGCCGGATCTCACCACCATCCTGCGTCATCATTCGAACCTGAGCGCTTCGACGGGGTTGAGCCGGGCCGCCCACATCGACGGAATGATCGACATGAACAACGTCACCAGGAAGGCCATGCCGGCGACCCAGCCGACCTCCTGCCATTCGAGTTTCGCGGGCAGCGCGTCGAGCTGGTAGATGTCCGCCGGGAAGAGCTCGACGTGGAACAGCCATTCGAGGAAGTGCTGGATCGGCGCGATGTAGATCGCGCACAGAACGCCCAAGAGGACGCCGGTTCCAACACCGAGCATGCCGAGCACCGTGCCGGTCATCATGAAGATGCGGACGACGCCGGACCGCGTCGCCCCGATCGTCCGCAGGATAGCGATATCCCGCGCCTTGTTCTTCACCAGCATCAACACGCCGGTGATGATGTTCAGCGCCGTGATTACCACCACAATGAAGAGGATAAGCCGCATCACATTCCGCTCGACCTGAAGCGCCGTGACATAGGTGCCGTTGCGCTGGATCCAGCTCGTCAGATGGAAGGGTACTTCCGTCTTGATGCTGTCGACGAACGTGTCCGCAGAGTTTGGATCGGTCAGGCGGACGCCGACGATGGGATAGCCATCATCATAGCCGAACAGGTTCTTCGACGCCTCGATCGGCAGGAACACCACGCCCCGGTCATAGCGCTCGTTTCCGACGTGATAGATCGCTGTGACAGTGTAGGTAATCGAACGGGGCGAGCGGCCGGCTGGCGTACTCGGCCCGTTCGGCTGGGTGATCTTGACCTTGTCGCCAATGCCAACTCCCAACGTATAGGCGAAAGCATCGCCCATCACGAGGTCCGTCGAGAGAGCGCCTTCGTCGCCGAACCTGTCGAGCGATCCCTGCCCGACCGGCATGCTTGGCCACGGTTCGTTGGGATTGGCGAGCGCGCGTTGACCCTCGGCGATGCTGTTCGCGATCAGCTTGTTGTTGCGGATATCCTCTGGCAGCACACCGCGAACCTGAATGCCCTCGCTGCGTCCGTAGGCGGACGCGAGGCCAATCCCCTCGTGCATAGGCTCCACGCTCTCAACGCCGGGCCGCTGGCGGAGGTCCTCCATCAGGCCTTCGATGGTTGAGGCAGGCGCGCCGCGCGTGTTGACAAACACATGCGGCTCAAAGCCGACGATCTTGGAGATCAGTTCGAGCCGGAACCCGTTCATGATCGACATGGTCAGGATCAGCGCCCACACGCCCAGCGTGATGCCGATCACCGAAACGACGGAGATGAACGCCAGACCGCCATGCTCGCGCTTGGCGCCAAGATAGCGCATCGCGAGCATGCGCTCGAACGGACCAAAGGGCCGTTCAACCGGTCGGGTGCCGTTTGTCGCCGCCATTCCGTCAGGCCTTCCTGCCGGCCAGACACCGGTTGACCGCTGCTTCCAGCGTCATTTCCTCCGAGGCGCCCGACTTGCGGTTGCGCAACTCGACAACGCCCGCCTTCACACCCTTCGGCCCAACAACGATCAGTTCCGGCACGCCGATCAGTTCCATGGTCGAGAACTTGGCTCCGGGGCGTTCGGTCGTGTCATCATAAAGCGCATCGACGCCAGCCTTGATGAGCTGGTCATAAGCGCTTTCGCATACCTTAGTGACCTCGGCGTCGTCGGCGCGCAGGCTGACGACCGCAACCTCGAACGGCGCGACGGCCGCCGGCCAGATCACGCCCTTTTCGTCGTGGCTGGCTTCGATGATGGCGCCGACAAGCCGCGACACGCCAACACCATATGAACCCATCTGCGCCGGAACTGGCTTTCCGTCCGGGCCCATGACCTCGGCTTTCATCGGCGCGGAATACTTCGTGCCGAAATAGAAGATGTGCCCGACCTCAATGCCGCGCGCAGACAGGCGCTGGTCTTCCGGCAGAGCATTGAACGCGGCCTCGTCGTGCATCTCCTCGGTCGCCGCGTAGAGTGACGTCCGTTGATCCACCAGCGGCTGCAGGTCGCCATACCAGTCGACGTCCGGGCCCGGCGCGCCCATCTCCACCAGATCGCGGTGGCAATAGACCTGGCTCTCGCCGGTCTCGGCCAGCACGATGAATTCATGGCTCAGATCGCCGCCGATCGGTCCGGTATCCGCGCGCATCGGCACGGCCTTCAGCCCCATCCGCGCGAACAGGTTGAGATAGGCGACGAACATGCGGTTGTACGCCTTGCGCGCGCTCGCCTCGTCGATGTCGAACGAATAGGCGTCCTTCATCAGGAACTCGCGCCCACGCATCACGCCAAAGCGCGGCCGCCGCTCGTCGCGGAACTTCCACTGCTGATGATAGAGGTTGAGCGGCAGGTCTTTGTAGCTCTTCACATAGGCCCGGAAGATCTCGGTGATCATTTCCTCGTTGGTGGGCCCGTACAGAAGCTCGCGCTCATGCCGGTCCGTGATGCGCAGCATCTCGGGGCCATAGGCGTCGTAGCGGCCGGACTCGCGCCAGAGATCCGCCAGCTGCAGCGTCGGCATCAGGAGTTCGATGGCGCCCGCGCGGTTCATTTCCTCGCGGACGATGCGCTCGACCTTCTTCAGCACGCGGAAACCCAGCGGCAGCCAGGCGTAGATGCCCGCCGCTTCCTGACGGATCATCCCGGCGCGCAGCATCAGCTGGTGCGAGACGATCTGCGCATCGGCAGGCGCTTCCTTGAGCGCGGGCAGGAAATAGCGGGAAAGGCGCATCGGAAACCCTGGAAAGCGGCAGTCGTTTCAGGCTGATAGCCGCCCCATCACGCCCACGCAATGAGGCCAAAACGCGGCTAGAGCTTTGGAATCATGAAATCCAGCCAGCCCAGGCTCAGCGCCAGCCAGAGCAGGAAAGTCACCAACGCGGCGCCGATTGTCGGAATCAGCAGCTTCCAGAGCCAGCCCACCCGCACCGGCGCGGCGCCCTCGGTTCCGGGGATCACCGATCCCGACTCTTCCTGGCTCCGTGTTCCAGCCGACAGCGTTGGCAAGAGGATCACCCACCAGGATCCGACAAAACCACCGCCAAGCCCCGGAAATGCCCATGGGGCCAACTTAGTGGCCTCTTCGGCGTTTCCATGAGTTCGATCAGCACACCATCGGAATCCTGGGGTGGACGAAGATCACCAGCGCCGTGCGCGCCAATCCGCGGCTCACTGAGCACCTTGGCGCTCTTGGCTTTCCATTCCGCCTTGGCGGCGTGGATTTCCGGAACCTCGAAGCAGACATGGTGCTGCCCGCCCTTCGATTCTTCTCGAGGAAGTTGATGATGGGGGACTTCTCGCCGAGCGGCTCGATAATTTCCAGCTGCGTGTTCCGGAAGGTTCACGAAGCCCACGCGTACGCCCTGCGCCGGCATGCGTCGAACGGCTGCACGAAGTCTGTGGCTGCAGAGCGTGCGATAGGTATCGAACGCCTTTTCGATGGAGGGCACGGCGATGCCGATATGGTTCAGTCGTCCGGATGGTCATCGCCCGTCTCCTGCTAGATCCGGTGGATAGTCACATCGACCAGAGGCCGCTTGCCGAACTGGACTTCGGCCGCACGCCTCACGGCCTTGCTCAGAACCTTCTCGACCCGGTCATCATCGCCAAGGTCGGAGCGCTTCATCGCATCCAGCGCCGCTTCCGCCGCTTCATCGATCGGCTCGAGTGATTCATCCGCTGGCCGGCCATCCGGTTCGGAAAAGCCGCGCGCCACGATCACCGGGCCATCCTCGATGCGCCCTTTGGCGATAACGAGGCTTACCGCCAGATGGCCGTTCCACGCCATCTTGCGGCGCTCCCACATGCCGCCGGCCTTGTCCGAGGTCAGCACCTCGCCATCGACATGCAGCCGGCCGGCCGGAACCTGATCGACAATTTCGACAGGTCCCGGCGCCAGCCGGATAATGTCGCCATTGTCGGGCGTGATCGCCTCGGGCACCTGCAGCGAGCGCGCAAACCGCGCATGCTCCATCACGTGGCGCCGCTCGCCATGCACCGGAACGGCGATGCGGGGCTTCGCCCACATATACATCCGCCGCAGCTCATCACGGCAGGGATGGCCGGATACGTGAATGTCGAACTGCCGGTCCGTCACCAGCTTGATGTTGCGCTCGGCCAGCATGTTCTGGATTTCGCCGATCGCCCGCTCATTCCCCGGGATCACGCGCGAGGAGAAGATCACTGTGTCGTCCGCGCCGAGGCGCACGGAAGGATGATCGCCACGCGCGATGCGGGCCAGTGCCGCATTCGGTTCGCCCTGGCTGCCGGTGCAGAGATAGAGCACGTGCTGCGGCGGCAGGTCGGCGGCGTCCTCCGGCTCAAGGAAGGTGAATTCCTTCAGCAGGCCGACGGACTGCGCCGCCGCCGTAATCCGGATCATCGACCGTCCAAGAAGGCAGACAGACCGGTCATTCGCCCGCGCCGCCTCGCAGGCCGACTGCACACGCGCGACGTTGGAGGCGAATGCGGTGATCGCCACCCGGCCCGTCTGCTCGGCGACAGCGCGCTTCAGCGCTTCGCGCGCCATGCTTTCCGACCCGGCCTCGCCTTCCTCAAAGACGTTGGTGGAATCGCAGACCATTGCGAGAATGCCTTCGCGGCCCAGTTCCTCGATCTTGGCCTGATCGAAGTCTTCTCCGATGATCGGATCCGGGTCGATCTTCCAGTCGCCGGTGTGCAGCACCGTCCCCAGCGGCGTCCGGATCGCCAGCCCGTTGGGCTCCGGGATTGAATGCGTCAGCGTCACCAGCTCAACCTCGAAGGGGCCGAACGTCCGCTTCTCGCGCAGCTGCAGCGTGTTGAGCTCCGCCTCATCCTCCAGTCCACGCTCGCGCAGCTTCTCGGCGACGAGATAGGCCGTGAACGGCGTGGCGTAGATCGGCGCGCGCAGCTTCGGCCACAGCCAGCCGATGGCGCCGATATGGTCCTCGTGCGCGTGTGTGAGGATGATCGCCTCGATATCGTCAGCATACGCCTCGAGATAGACAGGGTCCGGCATGATCAGGTCGACGCCGGGCGTCGTGTCATCACCGAACGTCACGCCGACATCGACCACGATCCAGCGCCGGTTCTCCGGCGGCCCGTAGCCATACGCATTGAGGTTCATGCCGATCTCGCGGCAACCGCCCAGCGGGGCGAAGACAAGTTCCGCCTTGCTCATTTCAGCTCTTTGGCGGCCTGGGTGATATTGCGGTCGTACAGGATGCGTAGCCCCTTGATGGTGATGTCGCTGTCGAAATGGTCGATGCGGCTTGCGGCGCCTTCAAACAGCGAGGCGACGCCGCCCGTGGCGATGGCGGTCATCGGGCGGCCATACTCCTCCTTGATGCGATCCACCAGACCGTCGATCAGGTCGATATAGCCCCAGAATACGCCAGACTGCATCGCAGTGACGGTATCCTTGCCGATCACCTGCGGCGGCCGCTGGATGGCGACACGCGGCAGTTTGGCGGCGGCTTCATGCAGGGCCTTCATCGAGAGGTTGATGCCGGGCGCGATGATCCCGCCATCGAACGAGCCCTCCTCGCCTACAATGTCGAACGTCGTAGCCGTACCGCTGTCGATCACGATCAGCGGTCCTTCATAGTGCGCATGAGCGCCGACGGCGTTGACGAGGCGGTCCGCGCCGACCTCGCTGGGCTTCGGCAGATTCACCTTCACGCCGAGCTCGACATTCTCACCGACGACGAACGGCTCCTACATTGAGATAGCGCCGCGCGAAGTTGCGCTGGTTGAACAGCGATTGCGGCACGACGGTCGAAATGATGCAGTCATCGATCTGCGACAGCTCCAGCCCGCTCAGCTCCATCAGCTGCGACAGCCACACGGCATAGTCGTCCGCCGTCTTGGTCATGTCGGTCGACGAGCGCCATTGCGCCTGCCACTGCGCGCCATCATGAACCGCAAACAGCGTGTTGGTGTTGCCCGTGTCGATCGCCAGCAGCATCGGCGGCTCCCTTGGCCCCTGACCTAACCCAATAGCGAGATTTCGCCCGCCCGAACATGGGTTTCCGATCCATCGTCCAGTTTCAGGATCAGCGCGCCATCCGGGGCGAGCCCGGTCATCACGCCTTCGATACGGCCGCTCGCCGGCGTCAGCTCAATCCGGGCGCCCAGATGGGCGGCCTGCGCCAGCCAGTCCGCCTGCGTCGGACCAAAGCCCTCCGTCAGCAGGCTGTTGAGACGCACGCGGAAGGCCAGATCCAGCGCCGCCAGCAGGCGTCCGGCTGTGAGGCCCGCCCCGCCGGGCAGGCCCGCCAGACAGGCGGTGGGGCGATCGGGGCGCTCGGGCGCCACCTCCACGTTCACGCCAAAACCTGCAGCCATCCACAGCTTGCCGTGCAGTTGCCCCGTCTCGGTCAGGATGCCGCAGAGCTTGGCAGCGCCCACGAGCACGTCGTTCGGCCATTTGAGGCTGGCTGTTGAAACATCGACGCCACACGCGCGCGCCGCGTCCAGAACGGCGAGCCCTGCGCTGAAGCAGGCAAGCGCCGCCTCCGCCGGTGGTCTTGGATAGGGCAGCAAGGCGGTCGCGTAGAGATTGCCCTTCGGCGAGGACCATGCACGACCCAGTCGCCCACGGCCGGCCGTCTGTACGTCGGTTGTCAGCCAGCACGGCCCCACATCACCGTCGGCTGCGCGGCGGCGCGCTTCCTCGTTGGTGGAGTCGATCTCGCCGAACCGGATGACGGGCCACGCCTGCGAAAGCAGTTCGACGACCATCCTGCCCTAGCCGCCAGCCGCGCGCGCGGCTGTATCCAGAAGCATCTGGATGAAGACCGTGAGCACGGGGAACATGGCGAGGCTCGTCAGCGCCACAACCGCGCCAACCGAAACGTCGGTACGGTCCAGCGTGTCGCCTGCCGGCTTCATGAACATCGCCCACACCAGCCGCAGATAGTAGCCCAGCGACACCACGCTCGCGAGCGCGCCCGCCAGCACCAGCCACAGCATGTCGGCCTCGATGCCGGCCGCGAAGACCTGCAGCTTGCCCCAGAAGCCCGCGGCCGGCGGAATGCCCGCAACCGAGAAGATCAGGATCATCAGGCCAAGCGCCATGCCGGGCTTCGACTTCACGAGACCGTTCAGATCGGACACCTGATCGACGGCTTTCCCGTTGCGGCGCAGGGCGAGAATGCCGCCGAACATGCCGAGCGTCGCGATGACGTAGAGCGTCATGTAGACGAGCACTGCGGCCGCGCCCTGCTCGCCGCCCGCAGCGACGCCGATCAGCGCGAAACCAACGTTGGAGATCGAGGAATACGCAAGAATGCGCTTGATGCTGTTCTGCATCAGGGCGCCGAAAGCGCCGATCAGCATCGAGAGAGCCGAGATGATGGCGAGGATCTGCCGCCAGGAATCGACGTGCGTGCCGAAGGCCACGAACATCACATGCGCCAGCAGAGCGACGGCGGCGATCTTCGGCGCGGTCGAGAAGAAGGCGACCACTGGAGCCGGCGCGCCTTCGTAGACGTCAGGCGTCCAGATGTGGAACGGCGCGGCGGAAGCCTTGAAGGCAAGGCCACAGATCAGGAAGACGAGCCCAAAGGTCAGCCCGATGGATTCCGGCGCCGCGGCGATCACCGAATAGCCGGTGCCGCCCGTGAAGCCGTAGACCAGCGATGAACCATAGAGCAGAAGCCCCGACGCCAGCGCGCCCAGCACGAAGTATTTGAGACCGGCTTCCGCCGATTTCTCGCTGTCGCGCCGAAAGGCCGCCAGCACGTAGGACGACAGGCTCAGCGTCTCGATGCCGACATAGAGCGTCATCAGGTCGTTGGCCGACAGCATCATGCCCGCGCCGAACGACGCAAACACGATCAGCAGCGGATACTCGTAGCGCTCCATCTGCGCCGACTTGAGGAAGCCGCCGGACATCGCCAGCGCGAACGCCGCAAGTGCATACGTCACTGTCTTGGCGAACATGCCGAACAGGGTGGCGCGGTAGAGGCCATCCGGGGCGAGCGGTGTGGACGCAAACGCGCTGATCGCTTCGCCGCGGCCGAACTGCATCGCCGCCGCAACCGAAGCGGCGGCCAGCGCGATAACAGCAAGAAGGCGCAGCAGGCCTGGAGATGCGGTCGCCGCCGATCGCCCGATCAGCAGGCCCACAAGCCCGAACCCGGCAAGGATCGCTTCCGGGGCGGCGTTGTTGATGTCGGCGAGGAAATCCATGGCGCCTTCCTACTGGCCGACCTGACCGATCATGCGCAGCACTTCCGTCGTCGAGCCCTGGGTCAGGTCGAAGACCAGACCCGGGAACACGCCGAAAATGAGCGCGCTGATCGCCAGCAATCCGAGAATGAAGAATTCCAGCGGCGTCACGTCCTTGATGTCCATCAGCTTGGGATTGGTCATCTCGCCAAACACGACGCGGCGATAGAGCGTGAGCATGTAGACAGCCGAGAAGATGACGCCGAGGGCCGCGCCGGCCGCCGCCCAGGTCGAGGCCTGGAAGCCGCCGACCATCGTCAGGATCTCGCCGACGAAGCCGCTGGTGCCCGGCAGGCCGACATTGGCCATCGAGAACAGCATGAACAGGGCCGCATAGACCGGCATGCGATGCACGAGGCCGCCATAGAAGGCGATCTCCCGGGTGTGCATGCGGTCGTAGATGACGCCGACACAGAAGAAGAGCGCGCCCGAGATCACGCCATGGCTGATCATCTGGAAGATCGCGCCCTGTATGCCTGCCTCGTTGAACGAGAAGATGCCCAGCGTCACGAAGCCCATGTGCGCGACCGACGAATAGGCCACCAGCTTCTTGATGTCCGTCTGCCGGAAAGCGACCAGCGACGCGTAGACAATCGCGATCACGCTGAGCCCGAACATCAGCGGCTGGAACAGCATCGATGCTTCCGGGAACATCGGCAGCGAGAACCGTAGGAAGCCATAGCCACCCATCTTCAGCAGCACCGCCGCCAGCACCACCGACCCCGCCGTCGGCGCTTCGACGTGCGCGTCGGGCAGCCAGGTGTGCACCGGGAACATCGGCAGCTTGACCGCGAACGACGCGAAGAAGGCCAGCCACAGCCAGGTCTGCACCTCCGGCGGGAACAGCACTGCGCCCGTCACCGGATGCAGGCCTTCCTGCAGCGTCGGCACGTCGGTCGTGCCGGCGACGCTCGCCATGTAGATCAGCGCGATCAGTAGCAGCAGCGAGCCCAGCAGCGTGTAGAGGAAGAACTTGAACGCCGCATAGAGCCTGTTCTTGCCGCCCCACACGCCGATGATGAGGAACATCGGGATCAGGCCGCCTTCGAAGAAGACGTAGAACAGGATCAGGTCCATCGCGCAGAACACGCCGATCATCAGCGATTCCAGCACGAGGAAGGCGATCATGTACTCGGCCAGCCGCTCCTCGATCGACTTCATCGATTGCAGGATGCACAGCGGTGTCAGCGCGGTCGTCAGAACCACCAGCGCGATGGCCAGGCCGTCGACGCCCATCTTGTAGGACGATCCGCCGAACCACGGCGCTTGGTCGATGAGCTGGTATCCGGCCTTGGATGGATCGAACTGCGACAGCGCCATCAGCGACACCACCAGCGTCGCCAGCGAGGTCAGCAGCGCAATGCCCTTGGACGCGCTTCCGGCCACGGCCGAGCCGCCCACGATGCGCAGGGCGAGGATCAGCAACCCGCCTGCCAGCGGCACGAAGGTCGTCAGCGTGAGGATCAGCGGACCGGTCATGCGTCAGCGCCCCTGCCCGGCCAGAACGAAGGCCACGAAGATCACGGCCGACACGAGGATCACGAGCGCGTAGTGGAAGATGTACCCGGTATGGAGCTTCGAAAGGCCGCTAGCGCCGGCCTTGGCTGTACTCGTCACGCCGTCAGGCCCCAGCCCATCGATGATCTTCTTGTCGCCGACTTTCCAGAACAGGTCGCCCAGCGCCGCAGCGCCCTTCACGAACACGAAGCGGTAGATCTCGTCGAAATACCATTTGTGCGAGAGGAAGGCGTGCATCGGTCCGCCATTGGCCGCCATGCGGCGCGGCACGCCTGGCGCCAGCAGGTAGAAGATCACCGCGCCGAGGAAGCCTGTCAGCGTCACGGTGAACGGCGCCCAGACGACCCAGGCCGGAAGTTCATGGTGTTCTCCGGCGTGCTCGCCGGCCGCCGCAGGCTCCGCGTGGGCGTCAGCCGGTTCGGCATGGGCTTCAGCGGCCGGCGCATGCGTCTCGCTCGCCACGCCATAGGCGTGAACGCCATGCGGGCCGTAGAGCGGATCGGCGTCGCGCACGATCGCGCCCTGCCAGAAATTGTCGGCGTTCGATGTCAGGAATTGCGGCTTGAACAGCACGCCCGCAAAAACGGCGCCGGTCGCCAGCAGGACCAGCGGCGCGAGCATCACCCATGGCGATTCATGCGCTGGCGCGCGGCCATCCTTCGGTGCGGCGTGTGCGTGATCATCCGCATGACCATGATCGTCGTGGTGGGCATGCGGGTTCGGGCGGTACTTGCCCTCGAACGTCATGAACATCAGACGCCATGAGTAGAAGCTCGTCAGCAGCGCGGCGGCGATGCCGCACCAGAAGGCGAACGGGCCGAAGGCCGAATCCGATGCGAAAGCGCTTTCGATGACGGCGTCCTTCGAGAAGAAGCCGGCAAAGCCGATCTCCGTGCCCGGAATGCCGAAGCCGATCAGGGCCAGCGTGCCGATCAGCATCATCGCCCAGGTCAGCGTCATCGGTTGGCGCACGCCGCCCATGTAACGCATGTCCTGCTCATGGTGCATGCCGTGGATGACGGAGCCGGCTCCGAGGAACAGCAGCGCCTTGAAGAAGGCGTGCGTGAAGAGGTGGAACATCGCCGCGCCATAGGCGCCCAGACCGGCGGCGAAGAACATGTAGCCCAGCTGCGAGCAGGTCGAGTAGGCGACCACCCGCTTGATGTCATTCTGCGCGAGGCCAACCGTCGCCGCGAAGAGGCAGGTCACCGCGCCGACCACGGTCACCACGTTGGAGGCGACCTCGGTCACGGCGTAAAGCGGCGATGCCCGGCAGACGAGGAACACGCCGGCGGTCACCATGGTCGCCGCGTGGATGAGCGCCGACACCGGCGTCGGGCCTTCCATGGCGTCCGGCAGCCAGGTGTGCAGGAAGAACTGGGCCGATTTGCCCATCGCGCCGATGAACAGCAGGATCCCGGCCATCTCCAGGCCCCAGACGTGCACGCCGAGGAAGTCGAACGTCACTTCCTGGATCGGCGTCGCCGCCGCCTGCCCGATCACCTGTACCGGCGCGTTGTTGGCGATGATCGCGAACACCGTGTCGAACTTGATCGAGGAAAATTCCGTGATGCCGAACTGGCCGTAGTTCACGCCCGCCGCCGGCTGGATCATGAACACCAGCGCCATGATGCCCAGCGCAAAGCCGAAGTCGCCGACGCGGTTGACGACGAAGGCCTTGATCGCCGCGTCGTTGGCCGAGGGTTTCTTGTACCAGAAGCCAATCAGCAGGTAGGACGCGAGCCCGACCCCCTCCCAGCCGAAGAACAGCTGGATGAAGTTGTCCGCCGTCACCAGCATCAGCATCGCGAAGGTGAACAGCGACAGATAGGCGAAGAAGCGCGCGCGGTGCGGATCCTCGGCCATGTAGCCGATCGAATAGATGTGCACGAGCGCCGAGACGCTGGTGACCACGAACATCATCGTTATCGACAGCGCGTCGATCCGGATCGCCCAGTCAGCGATGAAGGTGTCGACGTTGAACCAGCGCGACAGGATGAGTGTCGTGGGTTCGCTGGCGGCTCCGAACGCGTGATTGAAGAACTGGTAAGCGGCCAGCGCAGCGGCCGAAACGACGATGCCGGTCGTGATCGTCATTGCGCCCTTGTCGCCCAGCACACGCTGGCCAAGGGCGGCCACCGCAGCCGCAAGGCCCGGCGACAGGACAATCAAGATTGCCGCGACTTCCTGGAAGCTCACCAGCCCTGCTCCTCTAGCCGCGCAGCACGTTGACGTCTTCCACCGCGATCTCGCCGCGGTTCCGGAAGTAGACGACAAGGATGGCAAGACCAACCGCCGCCTCCGCGGCCGCGACCGTCAGCACCAGCATGGCGAAGACCTGACCCATGATGGTGCCGTTGAAGACCGAGAACGCCACGAGGTTGATGTTCACCGACAGCAGGATCAGTTCGATCGACATCAGGATGACGATGATGTTCTTGCGGTTCACGAAGATGCCGAACACGCCAATGGTGAACAGCGCCGCCGATACGGCCATGTAATGGCCCAGCCCGAGTTCTGCTCCAGCCATTAGGGTATCCCCTGTCCCGGACGCACGTCCTTGAGTTCGACGGCGTCCTTGCGCTTGCGCCCGGTCTGCTGGGCGATGTTCTGACGTTTGACGAAGGGCCGCGAGCGAAGCGTCAGCACGATCGCGCCGATCATGGCGACCAGCAGGACGACACCCGACATCTGGAACAGCAGCAGGTAATCGTCATAGAGCACGTTCGACAGCGCTTCCGCATTGGTCGGCGCGCCCGGGCTCGGGTTGAAAGTTTCACCGCCGCCGAAGGTCGCTGCCGCGACCACGATGCCGATCTCGGCCAGCAGCGTCAGCGCCAGAAGGATTCCGATGACGAGATAGTTCTGGAAGCCCTGCTTCAGCGCGACGAAGTCGACGTCGAGCATCATCACGACGAACAGGAACAGCACCGCGACGGCGCCGACATAGACGACGACCAGAAGCATGGCGAGGAATTCCGCCCCGATCAGGACGAGAAGACCGGCGGACGTGAAGAAGGCCAGGATCAGCCACAGGACCGAATGGACCGGGTTTCGGGCGGCCACGACGAACAGCGCCGACGCCACCACGATGGTCGAGAGAATATAGAACGCTATCAGCGTCAAAGCCTCAGCCTCCCTCTTCCTTTGGTCCAAAGCGCCCCGGACGGGGCCGTTGAAGTTCTAGTCCCGGATACGACTCGCCCCAGGCCGAGCCGCGCCCTTCTATCTGTACCGTGCATCGAGTTCCAGATTGCGCGCGATCTCGCGTTCCCAGCGGTCGCCGTTCTCCAGAAGCCGTTCCTTGTCGTAGTAGAGTTCCTCGCGGGTTTCCGTCGCGAACTCGAAATTCGGGCCTTCGACAATGGCGTCCACCGGGCAGGCTTCCTGGCAGAAGCCGCAGTAGATGCACTTCACCATGTCGATGTCGTAGCGGGTCGTGCGGCGCGAGCCGTCCTCGCGCGGCTCTGCCTCGATCGTGATGGCCTGCGCCGGGCAGATCGCCTCGCACAGCTTGCAGGCGATGCAGCGCTCTTCCCCGTTGGGATAGCGGCGCAGGGCATGCTCGCCACGGAAGCGCGGGCTCAGCGGTCCCTTCTCGAACGGATAGTTGACCGTCGCCTTCCGCGTGAAGAACTGCCGCATGGAGAGGAAGAAGGCGGACACGAAGTCCGTCATCAAAGCTCCCCGAATGGCCTGGCCGATAGACATGCGGGCTCCTAGTTCACCCCGCCATTACGGCGGTATTCGTTCCAGCTGATGACGCCGTCGCCGTTGCGGTCCATGCCGGCGGGCAGCGTCACGGCGATGAGTTCGGGTGCTTCCAGCGCGCCGCTTTTGTTCGTGTCGAGCGCCTCGAAGCCGGGGCGGATCTGCGCGTTCTGCCAGGTGGCGTATCCGCCTACGAGCACGACAGCCACCAGCGAGGTCGGCAGGAAGATCTTCCAGCCCAGCCGCATCAGCTGGTCGTAGCGGTAGCGCGGCACAATCGCCTTCACCATCGCGAACAGGAAGAAGAAGAACGTCACCTTGGCACAGAACACCAGGAGGCCGCCAAGGCTGATCAGCCAGTCCGGCAGACCCTCCGCAGGAATCGGCACCGGCATATGCCAGCCGCCGAAGAACAGGATCGACAGCATTGCGCACATGAGGACGATCGAGACGTATTCGCCGATCATGAACATCAGATACGGCGAGGACGAGTATTCGACCTGATAGCCGGCCACGAGTTCGATTCCGCTTCCGGCAGGTCAAAGGGCGGCGGTTGGTCTCGGCCAGCGCCGAGATGAAGAAGATCACGAACATCGGGAACATGACGAAGATCGTCAGGGCGCGAATGCGTGCCAGTTCCAGAAGCCGCCTTCCTGGTTGGCGACGATGTCGGACAGGTTGAGCGAGCCGACCAGCAGCAGGACCGTCACGATCACGAAGCCGATGGAGACTTCGTACGACACCATCTGCGCCGCCGAGCGCAAGCCGCCGAGGAACGGATATTTCGAGTTCGACGCCCAGCCGCCCATGATGATGCCGTAGACGCCGAGCGAGGAGATCGCGAACAGGTAGAGGATGCCGACATTGAGGTTGGCCACCACCCAGCCCGGCGCGACCGGGATCACCGCCCAGCCAACCAGCGCCAGCGTCAGCGTGATGATCGGCGCCAGCAGGAACACCGTCTTGTTGGCGCCCGCCGGAATGACGACTTCCTTGAGCACAAACTTATGAGGTCCGCGAACGACTGCAGCAGGCCGAACGGACCCACAACGTTGGGGCCCTTGCGCAGCTGAACCGCCGCCCAGACCTTGCGATCGAACAGCAGCAGGAAGGCGATGCAGACCAGCAGGACCACGACGAGCGCGAGGATCTGCAGCACGGCGAGGCCGATGCCGCCCCAGATGCCGCCACCCCAGGTGAAGAGGTTTTCCATCGCGCCCTCCTATTCCGCCGCCACGGCCGGGTTCAACCCGGCGGCGAGTTCGGCGCATTCCGCCATGGTGCGGGAGGCGCGCGCGATCGGGTTGGTCAGGTGGAACGCCGTAACCGCACTGCGGAACGGCGCTGACTGCATCGGTCCACCGACGCCATAGGGCGGCGCCTTGCTGTCGCCATGGCGGCCCGGCGCAAAGTCGAGGCCGAGGAAGGTCGGATGATCCTTGCCCAGCTTCTCGCGCAGCTGCGTGAGGCTGTCATAGGGCAGCGTCTTGCCGACATAGGCGGAGAGCGCGCGGATGATGGCCCAGTCCTCGCGCGCATCGCCCTTCGGCGTCACGGCGCGCTGGGTCCGCTGCACGCGGCCTTCCGTGTTCACATAGGTGCCGGATTTTTCGGTGTAGGCGGCAGCCGGCAGGATCACATCGGCGCGGTGGGCGCCGTTGTCGCCATGGCTGCCGACATAGATGACCTTCGCCGCGCCCAGCTTCGACGTGTCGATCTCGTCCGCGCCAAGCAGCAGCACTGTCTTGATCTCGCCGGACCGCGCCAGCAAGAATGCCCGCCACGTCCTGCCGCCGGATGCCGGCAGGAAGCCGAGGTCGAGCCCGCCCACACGCGCCGCAGCCGTGTGCAGCACGTTGAAGCCGTTCCAGTCGTCCTTGAACGCGCCGACCTGCCGCCAGCGCCGAGACGGCGTGCAGCACAGCCGCGCCATCGGCGCGCTGCAGAGCGCCCTGCCCGACGATGATCAGCGGACGCTTGGCGTTGCTCAGTTCGTCGAACAGCGGATGTCCCGCCTTGAGTTCGCCAAGCGAATCCGGCCCCGCGCCAATGTAGCGATAGTCATGGGTGAGATCGACACGCTCACCGATCACCGAAACCGGAACCATGCGCAGCCACGCCTTGCGCAGGCGTGCATTCAGTACGGCTGCTTCCTTGCGCGGGTTCACACCGACCAGAAGGATCGCATCCGCCTCGTCGATACCCATGATCGTCGAGTTGAAGAGATAGCTTTCGCGCGGCAGCGTCGACCCATCGGCTCCGACACCCAGCCTGGCGCCGTCCTGCCGGCAGTCGATCGACTTGACGCCAAGGGACGCCGCGAGATCCAGCGCCGCCTTCATGCTTTCAGCGTCGGCGAGATCGCCAGCAATCATGCCTATCTGCTCGCCCGGAACCTGCAGGAACTCGGCCGCCTGCTTCAGCGCCGCATCCCATGTGGCCGCCTTCAGGGCGCCATTCTCGCGCACATAAGGCTTGTCGAGCCGCTGGCGGCCAAGGCCGTCCCACACAAAGCGCGTCTTGTCCGAGATCCACTCCTCGTTGATCTCTTCGTTCACGCGCGGAAGGATGCGCATCACGGTCGGTCCGCGCGCGTCCACGCGGATGGCGGCGCCCATCGCGTCCATCACATCCACGCTCTCGGTCTTGCGCAACTCCCACGGCCGCGCATTGAACGCGTATGGCTTCGACGTCAGCGCGCCGACGGGGCAGAGATCGATCACATTGCCGGACAGTTCGGAGGTCAGCGACTTCTCGAGATAGGTCGTGATCTCGGCGTCTTCGCCGCGATTGGCGAGGCCGATCTCGTCAACGCCCGCGACTTCCGCCGCGAAGCGGACGCAGCGGGTGCACTGGATACACCGGGTCATGATCGTCTTGACCAGCGGCCCCATATACTTGTCATCGACCGCCCGCTTGTTCTCGGAATAACGCGAGGCGACGCGGCCATAGCCCATGGCCTGGTCCTGCAGGTCGCATTCGCCGCCCTGGTCGCAGATCGGGCAATCGAGCGGATGGTTGATCAACAGGAATTCCATCACGCCATTGCGGGCCTTGATGGCGCGCGGCGACTTGGTCGAAATCTCGTGCGGCGTGCCGTCCTTCTTGGGCGCCATGTCGCCCACGGTCTGGGCGCAGCTGGCGATCGGCTTCGGCGCGCCGACCCAGTCCACCAGACACATGCGGCAGTTGCCGGCGATCGACAGGCGCTCGTGATAGCAGAAGCGCGGAATCTCGGCTCCCGCCGCTTCACATGCCTGCAGCATAGTGAAGTTCTTCGGAACTTCGACCGTGACGCCATCGACGATCAGTTTGACGGTGTCGGTCATGCCCCTACTCCGCCGCCGTCAGCGTGACGCCCTGCACGTGCGGGCGTCCCTGCCGGTAATTCGTGATGCGGTCTTCAATCTCTTGCCGGAAATGCCGGATCAGGCCCTGGATCGGCCAGGCCGCCGCATCGCCCAGCGCACAGATCGTGTGGCCTTCAACCTGCGAGGCCACATCCAGAAGCGTGTCGATCTCCGAGGTTTCCGCCTCGCCCTTCACCATCCGCTCCAGCACGCGCCACATCCAGCCGGTGCCTTCCCGGCATGGCGTGCACTGGCCGCAGCTCTCATGCTTGTAGAAGTAGGCGATGCGCGCAATCGCGCGGACAAGATCGGTCGACTTGTCCATCACGATGACGGCCGCCGTGCCGAGACCGGATTTCACATCGCGCAGCGCGTCGAAATCCATCAGCACGGTGTCGCAGATATCCTTCGGGATCATCGGCACCGATGATCCGCCCGGGATCACGGCCTTGAGGTTGCCCCAGCCGCCGCGTACGCCGCCGCAATGCTCCTCGATCAGCGTCTTGAGCGGGATCGACATCTCTTCTTCGACATTGCACGGCCGTTCGACATGGCCGGAGATGCAGAACACCTTGGTGCCCGTGTTGTTCGGACGGCCGAAGCCCGCGAACCAGCCAGCTCCACGGCGCAGGATCGTCGGCGCCACCGCGATCGATTCGACATTGTTCACCGTCGTCGGGCAGCCATAGAGACCTGCGTTCGCCGGAAATGGCGGCTTCAGGCGCGGCTGGCCCTTCTTGCCCTCAAGGCTTTCGAGCAGCGCCGTCTCTTCGCCGCAGATGTAAGCGCCCGCGCCATGGTGGCAGTAGATGTCGAAGTCCCAGCCGGACCCGCAGGCGTTCTTGCCGACCAGTCCAGCGGCGTAAGCCTCGGCGATCGCTTTCTCCAGCGTCTCGCGTTCGTAGATGTATTCGCCGCGCAGGTAGATGTAGCACTTGTTGGCGCGCATCGCGAAGGACGCGATCAGGCAGCCCTCGATCAGCAGGTGCGGATCATGGCGCATGATGTCCCGGTCCTTGCAGGTGCCGGGTTCGGATTCATCCGCGTTGACGACGAGATAGTGCGGACGCTCCTTCACCACCTTGGGCATGAAGGTCCATTTGAGGCCCGTCGGGAAGCCGGCGCCGCCGCGGCCGCGCAGGCCCGAGGCCTTGATCTGGTCGCAGATCCATTCGGGGCCAAACTGCATCAGCTCCTTGGTGGAATTCCACGCGCCGCGCTTCTTCGCCTCTTCGAGGCGCCAGTCCTGGCGTCCGTACAGGTTAGTGAAGATGCGATCCTTATCGAGAAGCACGGTCTTGCTCCTTCGCCTCTCTGCGCATCCTGATCAGGGCCGGCAGGCTGAAGCCCAGCCCGCCCAGGATCCCGCAGGCCAGCCATACCCAGTTGCCAGTCGCATACAGCGCGAGCCCGCCACCCGCCCAGCATGCAAGCTCAAGCAGACCCGCCCGGATCAGCTCGGCTTTCATTTCCTTGCTGGGTTTGTAGTTCGCCATCTCGCTCCTCATGACTGCGCCGGCTCTGGCGGCTTGGGAGCGTTGGGAATGCTCGCGAGCGGCTTGGCCTTCGAGCCGTCATACAGCGTCTCGTCGGTCAGCGACGTCGGCGGCCCTTCCGGCGCGGAGGTGTGCCGCTTCACATAGGGACCCGGCGCCGGTTCGCGGCCAGCGGTGAAATCGTCGATGATCTTCTCGAGCGCTTCGACCGAGAGGTCCTCGTAATAGTAGTCAGTTGATCTGATCATCGGCGCGTACCCACGCACGCGCCGAGGCATTCAACCTCGACCCACGAGAACTTGCCGCCGCCGCTGACATGGCCCTTGGGGCCGATCTTGCGCTCGCAGAATTCCTTCAGGCGTTCCGCGCCGCGCAGCATGCACGGCGTCGTGCCGCACACCTGGAAGTGGTACTTCCCGACCGGCTCCAGATTGAACATCGTGTAGAAGGTCGCGACTTCATAGACGCGAATGTAGGTCATGCCCAACCGATCCGCGACGGCGCGCAGGGCGGGCTCGGAAAGCCAGCCATTGTTCTGCTTCTGGGTGATCCACAGCGCCGGGATCACGGCGGACTGGCGGCGGCTTGCCGGATACTTCTTCTCCCACCACGCAATCTGGTCGTCGCTGGCCTTGGTGAAGGCGAACGGCTCATGCTGCTCGGGATGATGGAACCGGCGGTGACTCAACGGTCGATCTCCCCGAACACGATGTCGAGCGAGCCCAGCACAGCCGACACGTCCGCCAGCATGTGCCCGCGGCAGATGTGATCCATGGCGTGCAGGTGGGCATAACCCGGCGCCTTGATCTTCAGGCGGTAAGGCCGGTTGGTGCCGTCCGTCACGAGATAGACGCCGAACTCGCCCTTCGGCGCCTCGACGCACGCGTAGATCTCGCCGGCGGGAACGTGGAAGCCTTCCGTGTAGAGCTTGAAGTGATGGATCAGCGCTTCCATCGACGACTTCATCTCGCCCCGGCGCGGCGGCACGAACTTGGAATGCTCGGGCAGCACGGGGCCGACCGGCATCTTGTCGATGCACTGCTTGATGATCTTGATGCTCTCGCGCATCTCCTCGATGCGGATGAGGTAGCGGTCCCAGCAATCGCCGTTCTTGCCGATCGGAATCTTGAACTCGAGTTCCGAGTAGACTTCGTAAGGCTCGGCGCGGCGCAGGTCCCATGCGAGACCCGAGCCCCGCACCATCACGCCGGAGAAGCCCCAGTCCAGCGTCTCCTGCACGGACACGACGCCGATATCGACATTGCGTTGCTTGAAGATGCGGTTCTCGGTGACGAGCGTCTCGAGATCATCGAGCACCTTCAGGAACGGATCGCAGAACTTGTGGATGTCCTCCACCAGCTCCGGCGGCAGATCCTGGTGAACGCCGCCCGGGCGGAAATACGCCGCGTGCATCCGCGAGCCGGACGCGCGCTCGTAGAACACCATCAGCTTCTCGCGCTCTTCGAAGCCCCACAGAGGCGGGGTCAGCGCACCAACGTCCAGCGCCTGCGTCGTCACGTTGAGCAGGTGGGACAGGATCCGGCCGATCTCCGAATAGATCACGCGGATGAACTGCGCGCGGCGCGGAACCTCGATGCCTGACAGCTTCTCAACCGCCAGGCAGTAGGCATGCTCCTGGTTCATCGGCGCGACATAGTCGAGCCGGTCGAAGTAAGGCAGCGCCTGCAGGAAGGTCTTGTACTCGATCAGCTTCTCGGTGCCGCGATGCAGCAGCCCGATATGCGGATCGACCCGATCGACGATCTCGCCATCAAGGTCGAGCACGAGACGCAGCACGCCGTGCGCCGCCGGATGCTGGGGCCCGAAATTGATCGTGAACTTGCGATCGTCGAGATCGTCAGACTTGTGAACGCCGTCGTCAGCCATGGCTATTTCTTCGCCTCAGCTTTTTCATCGCCCGGGATCACCGCCTGCATGCCCTCCCACGGAGAAAGGAAGTCGAAGTTGCGGTATTCCTGGACGAGCTTTACCGGCTCGTTGATCACGCGCTTCTGCGCCTCGTCGTAACGCACCTGCACGCGTCCGGAGAGCGGGAAGTCCTTGCGCAGCGGATAGCCCTCGAAGCCGTAGTCCGTCAGGATGCGGCGCAGGTCCGGGTGACCCGAGAACATGATGCCGTACATGTCGAACGCTTCGCGTTCATACCAGTTGGCCACCGGGAAAACGTCGATGGCGCTTGGCACGGGCGTCGTCTCGTCCGTGCGGACCTTTACACGGATGCGCTGGTTCAGGCGCATCGACAGCATGTGGTAGACGATCTCGAAGCGCTCGCCCTCTTCCGGGTAGTCGGCGCCGCAGAGGTCCACCAGCGTCTCGAACCGGCACTGGCTGTCCTCGCGCAGGAAGACAAGCGTGTTGATGATGCTGTCGCGATCAACCGCGATGGTCAGCTCGCCCTTCGCGATGTTCGCCGCCTTCAGCGACTTCAGCGTCGCTTCAAGATGAAGCTTCAGCTCCGTCAGCATCATGTCCTTCGAGGGGATCACGCTCATCTTTCGATGCTCCCCTCACGGCGGATCTTCTTCTGCAGCTGCAGGATGCCGTAGATCAGCGCTTCAGCCGTCGGCGGGCAGCCCGGAATGTAGATGTCCACCGGCACGATGCGATCGCATCCGCGCACGACAGCATAGCTGTGGTGATAATAGCCGCCGCCATTGGCGCATCGAGCCCATCGAGATCACGTAACGCGGCTCCGGCATCTGGTCGTAGACCTTGCGGAGCGCGGGAGCCATCTTGTTGGTCAGCGTGCCGGCGACGATCATCACGTCGCTCTGCCGCGGCGAGGCGCGCGGGGCGGCGCCGAAGCGCTCCATGTCATAGCGCGGCATCGAGGCCTGCATCATCTCGACGGCGCAGCAGGCGAGACCGAAGGTCATCCACATCAGCGAGCCGGTGCGGGCCCAGGTGATAAGGTCGTCAGCGGCGGCGACGATGAAGCCCTTGTCGGCCAGTTCGTCCGACATACCCTTGAAGAACGGATCGTCGGAGCGGACGATCGCCCCGCCCTCGGGGCGGTGGACCCGGCCGGCCGAACCGGCAGCTGCCTTCGGCTCAGCCATTACTGCCACTCCAGCGCGCCGCGGCGCCATTCATAGACAAAGCCGACCGTCAGGACGCCCAGGAAGGCCATCATCGACCAGAAGGCGACCATCTGGCCCTGCGCCACCTGGAACACCCAGGGGAACAGGAAGGCGACTTCGAGGTCGAAGATGATGAAGAGGATGGAGACGAGATAGAACCGGACGTCAAACTTCATCCGCGCGTCGTCAAACGCGTTGAATCCACACTCATAAGCCGACAGCTTCTCCGGATCGGGCTTGCGCGGCGCCAGAAGCGTCGACGCAACCAGAAACAGGAGGCTCAGCACGATCGCGATCCCAAGGAAGATCACGACCGGCAGATACTCGACGACCAGCGCCTGTACGCCTTCCATATGAACCCTCGGTCATATTTTTGCGCTGGCCTAGTCCGCTTTGACGCGAGAGGCAATAGAGCCTCAATGCGCCGTCCCCAATCTTGCGCAAGCGATGACTTTCCGGCCTCAATCAAGGCCCTGAACGCCTTCTCGCTGGCTGCGATGGAAGGTCGCAAGCTCAGGATCAGACAATCGGCTGAACCCGGTCGCGCACCCATTGGGACAACAGCCACTTGCGGCCCGCCGTGACCGGCAACCCCGCATGCAGGGTGAGGCTGTCCGGCTCCCGATCCACCGAGCGCACATTCAGGAACAGCATGGCGTCCCCGACCCTGCCCCTGTGCTTCCAGTCGATCTTCAGGAAGGCCGTTTCTCCGCCCTCATAATCGTCGTTCAGCCACGTCAGGCAGGTGGCGACGCGCTGGCCGACCCTGTCCAGCACGTGCTGGAAGGCCGGATCGCCGGGCACAAGGAAGTCGTAGTGCGCCCTGTACTCTTGACCCGGCATGTAGCTCAGCAACTGCGGGGCTTCCTGCTGGTGGACGTGAAGCCCGGAGGCCAGTTCCAGCCGCTTCTGGGTCAACGCCAGAATCAGGTCGGTGTCGGCCAGCCCAAACCCGGCCGCCTCTCCCGTGCGGACAGGATCCTCCACCCATTGCCCCGTATCATCGTCGCCGACGAGAGCGCGATTCACCTTCCCCCGGCCCCGGGCCATCAACCAGCTACACATCACCGGCGTCGCCATTCCCGAGATCAGGGCGATGGAGGGTTTGTCCCGCACCCGCTCAAGCGGCGGCGCCCGAAACAGCGTTTTCAGGTCGATCTGCCGCGCGAGACTTTTCCACAGGTCCGGTCCGCTGCTGACCGGCAGTTCGTCATGACCCGCCAGCACCATCAGCTGCCCGCGCGCGGGCCTGTGGCCCAGTTCGGCTGAACGGACCAGCAGGTTGATCGCCTCGATCCAGTTGGAGGGGCGCGCCACGCCGATGGCTGCGATCACGGCGAGTCGTTCCGCCGCCGCACCGGATCCCCGCGCCATGGCGTCGAGCAGCATCCGGATGGCTTCAGCCGGGTCGCCCGGCCTGTCCTCCGCGCCGATCAGAACGGCATTGGCCGCGGACACGTCCGCATCTTCGATCGGAGCAACAAAATCGTCTGGAAACGTGGGGTTAGCGCTCATCAGCCGCTGCCCGCCTTGTTCGACACCTGGCGCGAGTGACGGGGCTCGAACCCGCGACCTCCGGCGTGACAGGCCGGCACTCTAACCAACTGAGCTACACCCGCATCCGCCGGTGTCGAAGGATGGAGCGTTTATGCGCGCTCGCATCCGCGGTCAAGCAACAAACACGCCTACCGCGAGCCAAGTCCCTGACGCAGGACCAGAGCGTCGCCCTCGGACAGAAAACCGATCTGGGTCAGGGCTTCCTTGGCCGCCGGGCTGACGTTTGTAACGGTCGCCGTCATGTCGATATCGAGGCTGGAGGAGATGTTGAGGCTCGCCAGCACATCTTCTCCCGTTGCGGCCTTGCCGGTCGCCTGAACCTGCAGCTTCCCGCCCGCGCAGGACACCGGCCCGCGCAGTTCTGGGCCAACCCATCCCTTCACGTTCACCTTGGTCAACGCATCGGTCCACACTTCGCCCGCCGCCGTCTCGCAGGCGGAGTTGGCGAACTTCAATTCCTTCACCTGAAGCAAAAACTTCCCGTCCGCATGCGCGATGCTCGTCGGCATGCCCGGAACCGCCCCTGTCGCGCCTTCAATCTTCATGTCCTTGATGTCGAGGCCGCCATCGCCAATGCCGTAGGCTAGGTCCGCCTGCCCGGAGAAGCCTTCCCGCACCAGCCCGAGCGCGCCGCTGGCCCGTCCCGTGAACAGCGCCAGCAGGTCCGCCTTCACGGAGAGGTCGCCGATGTGCTGATTGCCGAACGACACGTTGGTGAGCTTGCCATCCCACACGCTTCCGGATGCGTCGGTGTATTTGAAGTCGGGTATCTGTTTCGACGCCATGTCGGCGGCCATCGACATCGGGAAGAAGGCGATCCCGCCTCCCACAAGTGCGATGATGCCCAGCACGACAAAAATCACGATGCGCATGGAAGTCCCCTTGGCATCCGCTCCCCGGCAGGGGTTCTAGCGCGTCTGCCACGCCCTTAGCCAGACCGCACCTACAGCAGGCCCTCGGCCTTCTTTACCCCGTCGCGGCCCGAAAACAGCAGCGTCCGCGTGCGCTGGGCCAGCCGCACATTCACCAGATTGGTCTGGTTGTCGAACACGTCGCGCAGGATCCGGTCGTCGATGGCCAGATTCGCAGGCGGCCCGGGCAGTTTGCTCTCCTGATAGAGCACGATGGCTTCACCATCGAGCTCGGCGTCAAGCGGCGACAGCGTGATCGCTTTGCCGGCGTCCGTAAGGCCGAACGTCTCTTCGATGTAGATCATCAGCCGCGCCTGGTTCTGCAGCACGGTGATGTCGACCAGTTCAACGCCGGTCTTCATCGCGAGGCACACCTCGGCGTCATGCGCATCCAGCCGGTGCATCACGTCGAGCGTGGAGCGCTCGGCGTTCCACGTCACTGTCGTCAGCACGGTCTGCGAGCGATGCGCCAGCGCAGGCGGCGCCCACACGGCGCCGCCGCCAAGCGCGCCGCCAGCGACAAGCGCCAGACGGCGCGTGATGCCAGCGGCGCCCCGACTCATTGCTTACGGCTCATTGCGGCGTGGTCGGCGCCAGCGGCGCATTCGGGCTTGCCGGCTCGTCCTTCTTGGCGCGCAGCTCCACCATGGCGTCGGCCATCTGGTTGCGCCCGCCCGAGAAGTTCGGACCGCCCCGGAATACGTCGATGCGGCTCGGCGCGCTCTGGCGCGGAAAGTCGTTGTTGAAACGCTCCGCGTCTGCCGTCTGGTGACGGGGATCCAGCTCAACCGACACGACCCGCTTGGTCTCGACGAACACCTTGCTCACCTTCTGGCTATTATAGCGCCAGATCTCCGCCGGGATCATTACATCCTTCGTCGTGCCGTCCTCAAACGTGAAACGCAGTGGAAGCGCAGAGACGAGCCCGCCGACATTCTCGAAGTCGATGAAATAGATGTACGGGTTCTCGCGCAGCGCCCGCTCGAACGCCGATTTATCCGGCTCCTTCAGGCCTTCAAGGAAGGACTGGTAGTCGTTCCGGTCCTTGTTGTTCGGCTCGAACTCGTCATTGTCGCTGTAGAAGTCCCGCGCATCAGGATGCTCGTCCATATAGGTCTTGAGCCCCTGGGCGCGGTCGTCCTGCACGGTTACGGGCGGCGGGCTCGTATTGCCCTTGCGTTCGCGCTGCAGCTGGCCTTCGACATCCGGGTTTTTCGTCGACAGGCGGTATTCGCGCATGTCGTTCAGGGCGATGTCTACATGGTCCGTGGTGTAGAACCAGCCGCGCCAGAACCAGTCGAGATCAACGCCGGATGCGTCCTCCATGGTGCGGAAGAAATCCGACGGCGTCGGCCGCTTGAACATCCAGCGCTGCGCGTACTGCTTGAACGCGAAGTCGAACAGATCGCGGCCCATCACCGTCTCGCGCAGAACGATCAGCGCCGAGGCCGGCTTGTTGTAGGCGTTGTTGCCGAACTGCAGCGCCGAGTCCGAGTTGGTCATGATCGGAACCTGGTCTTCCGACATCATGTAGCCGCCGATCTCGTCCAGCGCGTTGGGATTGCCGCCGAGAATCGGGAATTTCTCGTCCCAGCGCAGCTCGGTCATCCATTCGAGGAACGAGTTGATGCCCTCGTCCATCCAGGTCCACTGGCGCTCGTCCGAGTTGACGATCATCGGGAAGTAGTTGTGCCCGACCTCGTGGATCACGACGCCGATCAGGCCGTTGCGCGCATTGCGCGTGTAGGTCTTCACGCCGGTCTTCTCGTCCTTCACAGGGCGATACCCGTTGAAGGAGATCATCGGATATTCCATCCCGCCGCCCAGCCACGTGTTGACCGAAATCGCGTTGGGATAGGGATACGGGAAAGAAAACTGGGAATAGGTATCGATCGTGTGCGCCACGGCCCGCGTCGAATAGAGCGACCACAGCGGATCGGCCTCGTTCGGGAAGAAGGATTGCGCGAGCACATCATCGCCGACGTCCTGATCGACGCCCATCGCATCCCAGATGAACTTGCGTGAGAGGCCCAGGCGAAGTCCTGGACATTGCTGGCCTTCCAGCGCCAAGTCTTTGTCGCTGTCGTGCCCTCTTTCTCGTTCGCCAGCGCTTCGCCCGGCGTCACGATGTACATCGACTTGTCGAACACCTTGCGGGCCTGCGCGAGACGGCTGCGCTGCTCGGCGCTCAACACATCGTTGGGATTCTGCAGCACGCCCGTCGCCGTCAGGATGTGATCGGCCGGAACCGTGATCGACACATCATAGTTGCCGAACTCCAGCGTGAACTCGCCGCGTCCGAGGAACTGCTTGTGCTGCCAGCCGGTGTAATCCGTATAGGCCACCAGACGCGGGAACCATTGCGCCTGGAAGAACACATAGGTGTCCGTGTCGCGGAAATATTCATAGCCCGAACGGCCGCCGAACAGATTGTTGTCGACGATGTTGAACGCCCAGTTGATCTTCAGTGTCACCGACTGCTTGGGCTCGATGGCGCGCGGCAGGTCGATCCGCATCATCGTGTCGTTGATCGTGTACGGCAGCGCACGGTTGCCGCCATCGGTCACGGTCTGGATCTCGAAACCGTGCGGCGTCTCGGTGTAGGATTGCAGCTGCCGCAGCGTGGTCATGCTGAGGCTGTCCTGCCCCGGCTGGAACGTGGTCTGCGTCCGGCGCGCGGCGGAGTCCTGCTTGAAGATGTTCTGGTCCAGCTGCAGCCAGATGTAGTTCAGCCGGTGGGGCGAGTTGTTGCGATAGGTGATCGTGCCGCTCGCCGTGATCCGCTTGCGCGTCTCGTCCAGCGTCGCGTTGATCACGTAGTCGGCCTGCTGCTGCCAGTACGACTCGCCCGGCGCGCCCGAGGCGGTGCGGTAGGTGTTCGGCGTGGGCAGGTCCACCTCAAGCTGGCGGAACTTGTCCTCGAACGACCCCTTGGTCTGTTTGTTGGCGTCTTCATCCGCCCATGCCGGCGTTCCAGCGACGACTATTGCCAGAAAAGCGGCAAACCAAGCGCGTTTCATCCACGACTCCCGGATCAATCCGGATCGCCTTTTAGCGATTATCGATGAAATGTCACTGTGATAAAGTAACGAGCTTCCAAGGCCGCCCGCGCAGCACTCGCCTGAAAAGGAAAGGGCCGGCGCTTGGGGCGCCGGCCCAGTTTGCACAGGAACAGAACCGTCGGGAACCATCGAGGGACTTCAAGGCGTCCCGGCGGTATGTGCTCGGTATACGGGGGTGAGTCTGAACGCGGATTGAGGCGGTTGTTGTCCGCAATTCAGGTGAAACTAATATCCACAAACCATTGGTTTCAGGTCATATTTCAGACTGAATCGGGCGCTAACTGGCCCCTCCGTCAGGCTTGGACGACCCCTCCGGCGGCCTCGAATCCCTTCGCCTGTTCAGGTGCGACGCCCCAGCTTTCCAGCACTTCGCGGGTATGCTTGCCCGCCAGCGCCGGGGCGCCATTCACCGCTCCCGCCGTACGCGAAAAACGCGGGGCCGGACCCGGCTGGGTGACGCCGAACGCCTCCACGAATGTGGTGCGCGCTGCATTGTGGGGATGCTGGGGCGCCTCATCCATGCTCAGCACCGGGGCGACGCAGGCATCCGTTCCGTCGAACACCTTCATCCAGGCATCGCGCGTCTTCGTCTTCACCACCTCCGCCACGCGCTTCGAATGCTCGGGCCATCTGGAGCGGTCCATGTAGGCGCCGAACGCGTCCTCCGGCAGACCCAGCCCCTTCACCAGCACCGCATGGAATTGCGGTTCGATCGCGCCGATCGCCAGCCACTTGCCGTCCGCGCATTCATAGGTGTCGTAGAAATGCGCCCCGCCATCGAGCAGGTTGGAGTCGCGCTCCGCGCTCCACATGCCGGCGGCCTTCATGTTGAAGAACATGGTCATCAGCGACGCGGCGCCATCGATCATCGCGCAATCGACCACCTGCCCCTTGCCCGACGTGCGCGCCTCGATGATCCCTGCCAGCAGCCCCATCGCCAGATAGAGCGCGCCGCCGCCGAAATCGCCGACAAGGTTCAGGGGAGGCGCAGGCGGCTCGCCTGCCCGGCCCATCGTGTGCAGCGCACCGGTCAGCGCGATGTAGTCGATGTCGTGTCCCGCCATGCTTGACCACGGACCCGTCTGACCCCAGCCCGTCATCCGCCCATAGACCAGCTTCGGATTGCGCGTCAGCGCCACATCGGGTCCGACACCCAGCCGCTCCATCACGCCGGGGCGGAACCCTTCGATCAGCGCATCTGCCCGGTCCATCAGGCTCAGCGCCGCCTCCACGCCCTCCGGCTTCTTGAGGTCGACAGCGATGGAGCGCTTGCCGCGATTGGCGAGATCAGGAAACGACCGCGTCTCCGCGCGATCTATGCGCACAACGTCGGCCCCCATGTCCGCCAGCAGCATGCCGCAGAACGGGCCGGGCCCGATCCCCGCGAACTCCACCACCTTCACGCCAACCAGGGGCCCAGACGCCATTGCATGTCTCCGTCCTATAGGCTGACACTCCCGCGTGTGACGTTCGCGTCAAGTCTGTCGTGGCGGCAATGGTGCGTGACTGCCCCGATTGATCCGCCGCCTTATTGCCCGCATCCTCGCGACGAAAGCCTTGGTGGAAGCAACGCATGAAGATGACGGCCCGCGCACAAGCCAACTGGCAGCGTGTCTACGCGATGAGCTTCGCGAGCATGTATCCCATGTATGTCGCGAAGGCTGAAAAGAAGGGCCGCACAAAGGCCGAAGTCGATCAGGTCATCCGCTGGCTCACCGGTTACACACAGAAGGGCCTCGATGCGCAGATTGCGAAGAAGTCCAGCTTGAGGTTTTCTTCGACAAGGCGCCTGCTCAATCCCGCGCGACCTCATAACGGGGACGATCTGCGGGTATCGCGTCGAGGAGATCGAGGAACCGCTGATGCAGAACATCCGCTACCTCGACAAGCTCATCGACGAACTCGCCAAAGGCCGGCCGATGGAAAAGGTGCTGCGGGCGCCCGACAATCAAAGCAGTGGCAAGAGCGCCTCGCGGGTTGGCGCGAACAGGTGAAAACCTGACCTGTTCGTCTCGTGGACGAAGTCGCGCAATGATTTACTTGCTTGGGCTTTCGCGGAAAGGTCTCCGATCACCGCAAGACGCTGCCGGTAGTTCTGGAATTTCTGGAAGAAAGCACCCGCGATGCCGCTGCGGAGATCAAGAAACCCGGCGTCGAACCGCGCAAGCGGAACCACTACGATATCAGCGCTAATGCCGATCGCTTCTGCAATTAGATCGACTGCGTCCTGATCCGTGGCCAAGGATGCGCCAGCCGCTTCCACCTCGAGCAGCACAAGACCCTTATGCGTCGATGTCTTCACACGTCGCTCTGATGATCAATGCATGCTCTGACCGTCGTCCACCAGAACGTCTGATCCCGTTACGAACTTGGATCCATCGCAGCACAGGAACAGCAGCGCCTCGTCCAGCGAGGTCTCGTCCATGATGCGGCGGCGCGGCGACTTGCCGATCGTCTTCTGCCCGCCCTCGCCGTTGAGCCACTCCTCGGTCAGCTCCGTCGCGACGTAGCCCGGCGACAGCGCATTCACATTGATGCCGTAACGCGCCCATTCGCGCGCCAGCGACCGCGTGAGATGCGCACACGCCGCCTTCGATGCGTTGTACGCCGTCACATTGGGAATCGCGATCCGCCCCGCCATGGATGCGATGTTGACGATCCGTCCGTCATGCGACTTCTCTGGCCCGGCCTTGATCAGCCGCCGCGCCGCCTCGCGCGCCACGCACCACACCGAAGTCACATTGAGATCCATGATCTTGCGGAACTCGGCGATGTCCTGCGTCACGGCGTTGTTGGCGTGCGTCATGCCGGCATTGTTAATCACCGTGTCGACCAGGCCGAAGCGCGCCTCGGCCGCGTCGAACATGGCGATCACCTGGGCTTCGTCTGTTACGTCACAGCCAACCGCCAGCGCATTGTCCGCGCCCAGCTGGGCCACCAGCGCATCCAGCCGGTCCTTGCGCCGCGCCGCAACGACAACCCTGGCGCCTTCAGCGACAAGCACCTGCGCGAACCGCTTGCCCAGCCCGCTCGACGCCCCGGTCACCAGCGCCACACGTCCCGCCACACGTCCCGTCATTCCACGCTCCCTAGAGTAGTCCGCTCATGTCCCTGAGCAGGTTCTTCACCGCCGCCAGCCGGCTTGGCGCATCGGGCCACGCTCCGCCCGCCACCAGCTTCATGTCAGGCCGCAGCTTCAGCACGTTGGCGCGGCTCTGCACATACTGGATCAGCTTGCCGGCGTTCAGCGGCGCATTCTCGCGGAAGCCCAGCAGCGCACCCTTCGGCCCCGCCGACACCTTCGCCACGCCCAGCTTCTTGCACAGGATCTTCACCGCCGTGATGTCCAGCAGCTGCTTGGTTTCATCCGGCAACGGTCCGAACCGGTCGATCAGTTCCGCGGCAAACGCCTCGCGCTCCTGATCGCTCGTCAGGTCCGCCAGCCGCCGGTAGAGCGACAGCCGCGTCGCCAGATCCTCGACATACCCTTCCGGGATCAGCACCGCCGCACCGATATCGATCTGCGGCGACCACTCGTCCGCCACAACATGCGTATCCAGCGTCTCGCCCGCCCGCAGCGCCTTCACGGCGTCCTCCAGCATCTGCTGGTAAAGCTCGACACCGACCTCGCGGATATGCCCGCTCTGCTCCTCGCCCAGCAGGTTGCCGCCGCCGCGCATGTCGAGATCGTGGCTCGCCAGCATGAAGCCCGCGCCAAGGCCGTCGAGCGACTGCAGCACCTTGAGACGCCGATCGGCGCCGTCGGTCAGCTTCTCGTCCTCCGGCGTCGTCAGATAGGCATACGCCCGCACCTTCGAGCGCCCCACCCGGCCGCGCAGCTGATAGAGCTGCGCCAGCCCGAACATGTCGGCGCGATGCACCACCAGCGTATTGGCGCGCGGAATGTCGATGCCGGATTCCACGATGGTCGTCGACAGCAACACATCGGCCTTGCCGTCATAGAAGGCCGCCATGCGGTCTTCCAGTTCCGTCGCCGCCATCTGGCCATGCGCCGTCAGGAACGACACCTCCGGGACCTGCTCGCGCAGATAGCGCTCCAGGAATGGCAGGTCCGCCACGCGCGGCGCCACGAAATAGCTCTGCCCGCCGCGATAACGCTCGCGCAGCAGCGCCTCGCGGATAGTCACGGGATCGAACTCGACCACATAGGTCCGCACAGCAAGCCGGTCGACCGGCGGCGTCGCAATGATCGACAGGTCCCGGATGCCCGTCAGCGCCATCTGCAGCGTGCGCGGGATCGGCGTCGCCGACAGCGTCAGCACATGCACGTCGGCCTTCAGCTCCTTCAGCCGCTCCTTGTGCTTCACGCCAAAGCGCTGCTCCTCGTCCACCACGATCATGCCGAGCCGCTTGAAGTCGATCCCCTTGCCCAGCAACGCGTGCGTGCCCACCACCACATCGCACTCACCCGTATTGATCTCGTCCCGGGTCTGGCTTGCCTCCTTGGCGCTCACAAAGCGCGACAGGTGTTTCACCTTGATCGGCCAGCCATGGAAGCGTTCGGAGAAAGTCTGGAAGTGCTGGCGCGCCAGCAGGGTCGTCGGCGCGATCACGGCCACCTGCAATCCGCTCATCGCCACAAGGAAGGCCGCGCGCAGCGCGACTTCCGTCTTGCCGAATCCCACATCGCCGCAGATCAGTCTGTCCATCGGCTTGCCCGATGTCAGGTCGCGGATCACATCCTCAATGGCGGAAAGCTGGTCGTCGGTCTCTTCATAAGGGAAGCGCGCGGAGAACTCGCGGAAGATGCCGTCGGCCGAGTCCGTCTTCGGCGCCGTCTTCAGTTCGCGCTCGGCGGCGAGCCGGATCAGCTCGTCCGCCATGTCCATGATCTTCTTCTTGGCCCGCGCCTTGCGCGCCTGCCAGCCGCCGCCGCCCAGCTTGTCGAGCGCGCCCTCGCCGCTCTCCGCGCCATAGCGCGAGATCAGTTCCACGTTCTCGACCGGCAGCAGGATCTTGTCGCCGCCCGCATAGATCAGTTCGAGGCAGTCATGCGGCGCCTCGTTCACCGTAACGGTCTTGAGGCCCTCATAGCGCCCCACCCCATGCTCGACGTGAACGATCAGGTCGCCCGCGGCCAGCGCCGCCGCTTCGGCAATGACAGCTGCGGAGGATTTCCGCCGCCGCGGCCGCGCCAGCTTGTCGCCCAGCATGTCCTGTTCGGAGATGATGACGAGATCGTCGTCCTCGAAGCCGGTCTCGACCGCGATCTCCGCAACCGCAACCTGTCCCTTCGCCACTTCCGGCCACGAGCCGACCGGCTTGGCGTTGGGAATGCCATGGTCTTCCAGAATGCCGACAAGACGGCTGGCCGAACCCGGGCTCCACGCCGCCACGATCACCTTCTTGTTCGCCGCCTGTCGCTCACGGATGTGCCGGACGACGGCGTCAAACAGGTTCGTATCCGGATTGGCCCGCTCGGCCGCGAAGCTCCGACCCACCCTTGCGCGGCCAAGCAGCGCGTCGGCCTTTTCCGGAGCATCCATCGATGTGAAGGTCGCAGTCGCCCGCGCATTCAGCGCCTCGCCCAGCTCCGCCGGCGCCAGATAGAGCCGGTCCGGCGGCAGGACATGCTGCGTCAGGCCGCTCGCGGCCGCAGCCTGCCGGCGCGCCTCGAAATACTCCGCCGCCTGCGCCAGACGCTCGCTGGTTGCTTCCGCCGCCGCCGTATCGAGTCCGATCAGAGCGTCGGGGCCGACATAGTCGAACAGTGTCTCCAGCTTCTCGTAGAACAGCGGCAGCCATTGCTCCACGCCCTGCCGGCGGATGCGCTCACGCGCCGCTTCATAGGTTGGATCGCCGCCCGGCGAACCAAACTCCGCCAGGAATTTCCTGCGCAACAGGCTCAGCGCGTCGTCCGAGAAATCAATCTCGCTCACCGGCGCCAGCACGATCTCCTTCAGCTCGGTTGTCGACCGCTGCGTTTCCGGATCGAAATACTTGGCCGCCTCCAGCTCATCCCCGAAAAAGTCGAGCCTCACAGGCTCCGGCATGCCTGCCGGGAAGATGTCCACGATCCCGCCGCGGATCGAATACTCGCCCGGCTCCCGCACGGTCGACGCGCGGGAATAGCCGTTGATGTCGAGATAGGCGCGGATGCGGTCCGGCTGCACCTGCTCGCCCACGCGCGCCACGAACGCCGCGACCCCCATGTGCGAACGTGGCGGCACGCGCTGCACCAGAGACGACGCCGTCGTCACCATCAGCATCGGGCCGGACTTCGGCGTCCGGCCGGCCAGCCGCGCCAGCGCTGCGCAGCGCATGGCCGCGATGGCGGGGCTCGGGCTCACCCGGTCATAAGGCAGGCAATCCCATGCCGGCAGATAGATCACGTCGAGCAGCGGGGCGAAAAACCGCGCCGCCGCCTGCGCCATCAGGGCGTGGCGATCATCCTTCGCAATGTACAGGGCGACGCCGCCGCGTTTCTGCGCCGCTGCGGCGACAAGGCGCACGTCCGCGATGAACGGAGCCTCATAGACCCGCACCGGCTTTTTCTGGCTCGCAATCGTGTCCCAGACGCGCATCAGAAGCTCACGCAACAATAGCTCAATCGCCCGGACGCCTTTGTTAGCGCCAGGTTCGGCAAGTTCATTTCGCGGTCCGCCCGAGGCCGTTGGCGCCCGGGCATTACCTATCTGGGGGCGGCATATCGGAAGGAAAGGACAAGGTCGAGAACTTCCGAGCGCTGGTCGGGCGAAGGCTCGCCCCGCCCCATGATCCAGTCGAAAATGATCTGGTCGGGGATGTCCAGAACGGCCTCGAACTCGGTCAGCTGGCGCGCGTCGAACGCGCCGAGATGCGCGTCGGTAAACTGCTGCATGTAAAGGTCCAGCTCGCGGAACCCGCGCCGGTCAGCCCGGAACTTCAGCTTGCGCCGCCATGTCTCGATATCGCTCATGCCGGGCTGTCTACCGCTCCGCGGCGGGGGAAGTCGAATCCCGAAATCGTCGGAGAGCGAAATCCGATCCCCTGTCTTTTCAGGCGCCTCTGCGCCGAACTCGTAGGATGAGGCGCCGCCCGATCCGGCCGGGCAGTTTCCTCGCCCATAATCCTGCCCATGACACCGGCGCGAACAGACGCAAACGGAGTGATGACCCCATCGCCGCTTCAGCCCTGGCTGAATGCGATGCTGCGTCTCGTCGTTGAGCTGGTGCTTCATGCTGCAACCTGGCTTGGGATGATCCGGCGACCGAAGACCCGTGCGTGTGACACGGCGTCCTT
>JAWKVC010000020.1:0-46411 GCA_041398245.1 Hyphomonadaceae bacterium | reverse complement strand
GCCGGAACTCACCGCAGACGTACACATCATGGGCGCACCGCAGGTCGATCTGTTCGCATCCACGACGGGAACGGATAGCGACTGGGTTGTGAAGCTGATTGACGTCTATCCCGACAACGACACCCTTCAGCCCGAGACCGCCGGGCTGCAGATGGGGATTGGATTTGAGATTTTCCGCGGCCGGTATGTGAAGGACTTCGCCAAGCCGCAGCCGCTCACGGCTGGCAAGATCGAGGAATACAAGTTCGGCCTGCCGAATGTGGATCACGTGTTCCGGAAGGGTCACCAAATCATGGTGCAGGTGCAGTCCACGCTGTTCCCGCTCTATGATCGTAATCCCCAGACGTACGTCCCGAATATCTTCTTCGCGAAGGCGGGCGACTACCGGAAGGCGACCCAGAGCATCCATCGTTCCGCGGCCGCCCCAAGCGCGGTCATCCTCCCGGTCGTCAGATAGCTGCGGTGAACTCGGCTCTTCATCCTGGGGCCAAAACCCTGTAGATCGCCCGGCATGACCGATACCGAGACCGCCGCCATCAACGCCCTGCAGGCCAGCGACGCCTTCGCGACGGCGCGCACGCTGTCCGAGGCGCTGCCCTATCTGCAGCGGTATGACAACAAGACGGTGGTCATCAAATACGGCGGCCACGCCATGGAAAACGGCGAGCTGGCCCAGCTGTTCGCCAAGGACGTGGTTCTGCTGAAGCTCCTGGGGATTCACCCCGTCGTGGTCCATGGCGGCGGCCCGCAGATCGGCCGCATGCTGGACAAGCTGGGCATCGTCTCGCGCTTCGAGGATGGCCTGCGCGTAACCGACGCGGCCTCGATGGAGATCGTCGAGATGGTGCTTGCCGGCTCGATCAACAAATCGATCGTGCGGGCCATCAACGCAGCCGGCGGCAAGGCGGTGGGTCTGGCCGGATCGGACGCCAACCTGATCACGGCCATCAAGGCGACCAAGACCAAGAAGGACCCGGATTCGAACATCGAGCGGGTTGTCGATCTCGGCTTCGTGGGCGAGCCGGACCGGGTCGATCCCTCTGTGCTCAATGCGTTGGCGCGGCAGGCCGAGGACGATTTCATTCCGGTTGTGGCGCCGGTGGGCGTCGGGCCGGACGGCCAGAGCTTCAACATCAACGCTGATACGGCGGCCGGCGCAGTTGCAGGGGCCCTCAAGGCCAAGCGCGTGCTTTTCCTTACAGACGTGACAGGTGTGCTCGATAAATCCGGCAACCTGATCAAGCAGTTGACCGTTGCGGAGGCCCGTGGACTGATCTCCGACGGGACTGCCAAGGGCGGTATGATTCCGAAGCTTGAAACGGCCATCCAAGCAGTGGAAAAGGGTGTCGAGGCCGCCGTCATCCTGGATGGCCGGAAGCCGCACGCCCTTCTCATGGAGCTGTTCACCGAACATGGCGCGGGAACGCTGGTTTGCTAAGGGATTCGTGAGGCTGGCGGCGCTTGCCGCAATCCTTGGCCTGATGGTGATTCCCTCCTCCGCGCAGAGCGGTATTTCCGGCTGGCAGCTCTGCAATCGCACCAGCTATGTGATCGAGGCGGCGACCGGCCGGCCCGACGGCGACGATGTGATCGTCGAGGGATGGACACGGCTGCGTCCCGGCGGGTGCGAAATCGCTGTTTCCGGTCCGCTGCGGCAAGGCGCCCACTTTGTCTACGCCCGCTCGTCCAAGGCCCATCGCGGCGGCCAGAGCTGGAGCGGCAAGACGCCGCTATGCGTCGATGTCAACGGATCCTTCGCCATCGAGAACCCGTCCTCGTGCGCTTCCATGGGCCTTGAAGAGCGCGGCTTCGAAGCCGTCCGCTTCGAAGGCTCCAACGGCACCATGACGTTCACGGAGACGGAACTCTACAACAAGGCGTCGCAGTCCCCCGAGAATGCCGGGATCCAGCGCCTGCTCAACGACGCCGGCATCTTCCAGGACGTGGTCGACGGCATTCTTGGCCGGGAAAGCCGGGCGGCGATCGCCGCCTTCCTGTCGGAGCACAACCTTCCCTCGTCGACGCCGATTCCGCGCCTGATCGACGTGCTTGAGGATGTCGCCAACCGGCGCGCCCGGCAGGTCGGCATGGAGCTCTGCAACCGCACCGGAAATCGCATCCTGGCCGCCATGGCGCGCAGCCGCCCCGACGGTCTCGAATCGCGAGGCTGGTGGCTGATCGACGCCAACCAGTGTGTCCGCGCCGTGGACGAGAGCCTCATCACGGCGCCGCATTATGTGTTCGCTGAAATGTCGACCCCGGACGGCGTGCGCACGCTGGCGGGCGCGTCGACCGTCTTCTGCACCTCGCGGTCGCAGTTCGCCATTCTCGGCAACGACAATTGCGAGGGCCGGCGCTACCGGCCGGAGAAATTCGTCGAGACGGCGCCTCCCGAGGATGGCAAGCTGGTCTACGAGTTCTTCGACAGCGCGTTCACGAAGCCACAGGCGCCCTGACGCCGCCAGCCCGCCGCACGGAATCCGTTTGGCGCAAGGCGCAGGACAATGTAATGCCCCCGTTGCATTGTGACGGGAGGCCAGCCATGGCGGGAACAAGCCTGGAAGCAACCATTGACGCGGCGTGGGAAGATCGTGCGTCGCTGTCGGCCTCGACACAGGGCGCCGTTCGCAAGGCCGTCGAGGAAGCCCTGGCCGCGCTGGATTCCGGCGCGCTGCGCGTGGCGGAAAAGTCCGCTTCAGGCGCGTGGGTCGTGAACCAGTGGCTCAAGAAGGCCGTGCTCCTGTCCTTTCGCCTGAATCCCAACCGGTCGATGGGCGTTACGGGCCAACAACCCGGACCTTTCTTCGACAAGGTTCCCACCAAGTTCGAGGGCTGGTCCGACACGGAATTCTCCGCCGCCGGATTCCGCGCCGTCCCCGGCGCCATTGTCCGCCGCGGCTCGTTCGTGGCGAAGGATGCGGTGCTGATGCCGTCCTTCGTCAATATCGGCGCCTATGTCGGCGAGGGCACGATGGTGGACACATGGACCACAGTCGGCTCCTGCGCCCAGATCGGCAAGCACTGCCACCTTTCCGGCGGCGTCGGCATTGGCGGCGTGCTCGAGCCGCTGCAGGCCAATCCGGTGATCATCGAGGACAACTGTTTCATCGGCGCACGCTCTGAAGTCGCTGAAGGCGTGATCGTGCGCGAAGGCTCCGTGCTTGGCATGGGCGTCTATCTCGGCCAGTCGACGCCTATCATCAACCGCGCGACGGGCGAGACACTTTATGGCGAGGTGCCGCCCTATTCCGTCATCGTCGCCGGCAATCGTCCCTCAGCTGGGCCGATGCCGGGCCAGAACTGGTCGCCATCGCTTTATTGCGCGGTGATCGTGAAACAGGTCGACGCCGGCACGCGCGCCAAGACGTCCGTCAACGAACTCCTGCGAGCGTGATGGTCACCGTGGCGAAGAAACCGGCCGGAAAGAAGAAGACCGCGAAGTCCGCATCTCCTTCCGCTTCGGCTGGCTATTCCGGCAAGAGCCTGATCCAGAAGCTCGGTCTCAAGGACGGCGCCAAGGCCATCGTCGTTACGCCGCCCGACAACTATGCCCGCCTCACAGATGGCGCTGCTATCGGTCAGCGCTCCGCTTCGCCGGCCGCAGGCGAGTTCGACTTCATCCACCTTTTCGTCCGCAACGAAGCAGGTCTCGCCGCCAAGCTCCCCAAGCTTGAGCCGCGCCTCGCCGAGGGCGGCATGCTGTGGGTGTCGTGGCCCAAGAAGTCGTCAAAACTGTTCGAGGATCTGACCGAGGACGGCATTCGAAAGATATGCCTGTCCATGGGTCTGGTCGACGTGAAGGTCTGTGCGGTCGATGAAGACTGGTCGGGTCTCAAGCTGATGCGCCGCAAAGCATGATTGTTCCGGTCGCAGCCGCGGACGATCCCCGGCTCGTGCCCTACCTGGCGCTCAAGGACAATGAAATCGCGCGCGGACACGATGGCTTCATCGTCGAAGGAGCCATGGCACTTGAACGCCTGGTCGACGCCGGACGCTTCCCGCTGGACTCGCTCCTGCTGTCGCAACGCGCCGCAGAACGCCTGGCGCCTCTGATTGCCCGGGTCGATCCTCAAATTCCCGTCTTTGTGGCCTCCCAGTCGGTGATGGACGACATTGCGGGCTATCACATTCATCGCGGCATTCTTGCACTCGCGCGACGCACGCAGCAGCTTTCGGTCGAACAAATTCTATCTCGGCATTCAGCAGGTCCGCTCACACTGCTCGTGCTGATTGGCCTGTCGAACCACGACAATGTCGGCGCCTGCTTTCGCAATGCCGCAGCCCTCGGCGCCGACGCCGTGCTGCTGGACGCGTCGAGCTGCGATCCGCTCTACCGGAAAGCGATCAGGGTTTCGTCCGGCGCTGCGCTCACCCTGCCCTTTGCGCATGGCGGGACGGGCGAGAACCTCGTCGCGACGCTTCAACGCCATGATGTTGCATGCTGGGCGCTGACACCGGGCGGCAGCGCATTGCTGGCGGATTCTACGCCGCCGGAGCGACTAGCGTTGTTGCTGGGCGCGGAGGGGCCGGGACTTCCCGACTCCGTCATGGCCAGCTGCCAGTGTGTCTCGATCCCCATGGCGGGCGGAATGGACAGCATCAATGTAGCCACGGCGGGGGCAATCGCCCTGGCCCAGGTGATGTCGGCCCGGCGCACATAGCGACTGATTGACAGCCGAAGTCCCATCCGCAACGTGTCGATGACTGACAGGGAGGCTTGCGTGTTTCGATCTGCAATTCTGCTGGCGGCGCTTGCCGTTGCGGCCTGCGGTCCAGCAACCAAGGAAGACCCGCCCGCAACGGGCGCTAACGCCGTCACGCCGCACAATCCGTTCTTTGGAAGCTGGGAGATCAGCGCGGCTCGCATCGCGCCGTGGTGGGATGGCCAGAGCGAGGAACCCGCGGCCGATCCGGCATTCACGAAAATCACGCTTTCGGCGAACGCCTCATCAGGGCCGCCCGTGCTGACGTGTGACAAGCCGCACTACACCACCGACATCAAGCCGTTGCGCGGCCTGTTCGAAGGACTTCTGCCGGAACCGGTTCAGGATGCAGCCGCCCTTGGTCTCAGCGATCCGAGCCCGACCGTGCTGACCTTCACATGCGAGTCCGGAACGTCCGACGTCGAAGCCCAGTTCGTGATGGTCAATGACAGCGCGATCCTGCTCGGCATGGACAATGTGATCTACACCTACACGCGCACGGGGCCATGACGCGCGCGTCTATTCTTGACGTCGGCTCCCCAACCTATCATCGATAAGGCAAGCTCCTGACAACGGCGCGCGGGGAGGACTTGCAATGACGAAACCAACGCTCAATCGACGCATGCTGCTGCTGGCGGGCGCATCCCTGGCAGGGCTCGCAGCCTGTGGAGAACCAGCTGCAGCAGCTGATCCGGATTTGGTCTCAACGAGCGCAGGCAAGTTGCGTGGCGTTAGGACCGATGATGGGGTGATCGAGTTCCTGGGTGTTCGATATGCCAAGCCGCCAGTTGGGGAACTCCGCTTCAAGCCTCCGGTGAAACCGTCGCCATGGGAGAGGGAACAAACCGCAACTGCCTACGGAGAGGCGGCTGTGCAGCTGCGCGCCGGCGCCGGAGCCGCCGCCTATCCTCCCCTTGTACAGGCGGCGATGAGCGAGGCGTTCAAGCCGCCAGAAAATATCGACCCTGCCGGCGACGAAGACTGCCTCGTACTCAACGTTTACACCAAGGCGACCGGACCCGAGGCTGGCGCCACGCGCCCCGTGATGGTTTGGCTGCACGGCGGCGGGTTCAGCTACGGTCAGGCAGGCCTCAACATCTATCGTGGCCACAACCTCGCGAAAAACCATGACGTGGTCTTCGTTGGCGTAAATCATCGCCTGAACGTGTTCGGATTCCTCGGGCTGGACAGCGCAGGCGTGCCGGGATTCGAAGGGTCTGCGAACGCGGGCATGCTCGACATCGTCGCGGCGCTTGAATGGGTGCGGGACAACATCGCACAGTTCGGCGGCGACCCGGGCAACGTCACGATCTTCGGCCAGTCGGGGGGTGGCGCGAAGGTTTCCACGCTTCTTGCGATGCCGGCCGCCGAGGGACTGTTCCACAAGGCCGTCATCCAGTCCGGCGCTGGATTGCGCGCCGGGACAGCCGAGGACGCGGCGGCGACGGCGACAGACTTCCTGGCAAAGCTCGGGATTGCCCCGGAAAATGCCGCGACCGAACTGCAGGCAGTTTCTGCGGACAGAATTCTCGCAACGGCGGTGGAACTTGGCGGAAACCGTTTCAGGCCATCTGTCGACGACGCCAACATACCGCGCCATCCGTTCGATCCCGACGCCCCTGCGCAATCCGCGAACATTCCCATAATGATCGGATTCACAAAGGATGAGCAGACACTCTACAACGTCGGCAATCCGAAATGGATCGAGACGACAGACGCCCAGGTTCTGGAAGCCGCCAACAAGTCAGCACCCGGCAAGGGGGCGGAAATGGTCGCTGCCTTCAAGGCTGCCTGGCCCGACTACGCGCCATACCATCTGCTGATGCAGGTGACCGGAACCTATCGGTCGCTCAGCTCTCATCACACTCTTGCATCGCGCAAGGCAGTGCAGCCAGCAGGTGTCTACGCCTACATATTTGCGCACGATCTTCCACCGCAGGACTTCATCCTCAAGGCGCCCCACACGGCTGAGATTCCCTATGTGATGGATAATGTCGCCGAAGCTCCCCTGTTTGCCGGAACGACAGAAGACGACTTCGCCATGGGCCGTCTGATGAGCGCAACTTGGGTACATTTCGCGCGCACTGGCGATCCAAACGGAGCGGAAGGACTGCCGGAATGGCCCAGGTTCGACCCGGCTGTGAGATCGACCATGTTCTTCAAGAAGGACAGCAATGTTGTCGAACGCCCCTTCGAGGACGTGTGGACAATCATCCAGTCAAATCCGAACCCCAACGCTCCGCCGATCTAGCGCGTTAACTGATCGCTAACCCGGCGCAGAGCAATCGTTAACGATTGGAGGCCGGGACCGATGCGTGTCCTCGTTACAGGCGGTTGCGGATTTGTCGGCTCGGCCGTGGTGCGCATGGCGGTTGAGCGCGGCGACCATGTTCTCAACGTCGATCGCCGCCGCAAGTCCAGCCCCGTGCCTACCCTCGGGCCACTTGGCGTTCGCGACGGCTATGCGCGGCTGGAAGCCGACATCGCCGATCGTTCGCTCATGCGCGCGCTGGTGCGCGAGTTTGCACCCGATGCCGTCATTCACCTCGCCGCTTCCGAAAGCGAAGAGTCCGAGGCGCTTGTCGATGGCGAAATCGGCGGCGCCTTCTCGATCATCGAAGCTGCCCGCGCCTGGTTCGAGACGGCGCCTGGCCATGTGCGCGAGCGCTTCCGGCTGGTTCATGCTGTGCAGGCGGAGTCGGACATTCCCGAACCGCTGAGCAGGACGCAGGCGGCCCGCAGCGCCGCATCCGGCCTGATCGAACGCTGGTCGCAGGCGACCGGACTGCCTGTCGTCACCTGTGTCGCCGGCGAAGCCTTCGGGCCGTGGCAATCGCGCTCGTCGCTGCTGTCGCGCCTGCTTGCCTCGCTAATGCACGCGCAGCCTTTCACCCTGCCCGATGGCGGCGAAAGCGTGCGCGACTGGTTGCCCGTGCGCGATCTCGCCAGCGGCATTCTCGCCGCGGCCGAAGCGGTTGGCGCAACGGGCCGGATCGACTTCTCTGTCGGTGCGGAGCGGCGCGACATCGATATTGCCGAATCGATCTGCGGCCTTCTGGATGAGCGATCGCCGCTTGCGTCCGGGTCGCCGTGGCTTGATCTGGTCAAACACGAAGGATTGGCCACCACCTCGCTCTCCGGGCCCATGCTGGACGCTGGCGAAGCCGAGCGCCTGCTCGGCTGGAAGCCGCATGGCTTCCACGCCGGTCTCGACCGTCTGGTGTCGTGGACCGTCGCAAGCTACGAGGCCTCGCGCGCCCGTGCGCTTCCCCTCGCAGCCGAATAATCCAGCTCTCACGGGACGGTGACGATCCCCGCCTTGCAACGGCAGGCGGCGGCGATACGTTCCCATGCAAAACAAGAACGACCTCCGGGGAGGAGATCCAGATGGGCCGGTTTCACGCTGTCGCGTTTGCGATAGCCTTGGGCGTTGGCGCGTGCGCGCCGCGACCGGGAGAGGCAGCTTCTTCCGAACACGCGGAACAAGCCGGACCGCATCCAGGCGAGGCGGTTTACCAGCAATGGTGCGCCTCCTGCCACGATGACGGCAACAAGTCCGGCGCGCCGTCCCTGCAGGCAATCCGCCAGCTCAACCGCGCGACCGTGAAGTATGCGCTCGAGCTCGGTTACATGAAGATCCAGGCGAAGGATGTTCCGAAGGACGAGCTGGCGCAACTGATCGAATGGCTGCCCAGCGCGGATAGCACAAACGACAGCTGGATCGAGGCCGCCCGATGCCCGGTGAAATCGCGCGAGGTCAAGCTCACCGGCCAGCCGCGCCGTTCGACAACATTCGGGGTGCAACCAGAAGGCACGCGCGCGCAGGACGCCGAGCAGGCCGGGCTGACGAAGGACCAGATGAGCGATCTGGAAGTGGCCTGGGTCGCGGCGTTCCCGCAGACGCCGACCATGCGGTCACAGCCCGTCATTATCGGCGACACGATCTTTGTGGCCGCAACGGATTCCGGACGTCTCTATGCTCTGGACACGAACACCGGCTGCGTGAAGTGGCACTACGTCTCCGACATGACGCTTCGCTCTTCCCTCTCCTTCGCGGAGCTGGAGAATGGCGAGGGCGCCATCGTCATGGGAGACGCCGCCGGCTTTGTACATGCGGTGGACGCGAGAACCGGACGCAGGCTCTGGGTCTCCAGCGCGCGGCTCAATGAATACAACCGCATTACCGGCGCGCCTGTCGTTCACGACGGCAAGGTGATCACGCCTGTCTCGGCCATCGAGGTGAACTATGCGGGGCAGGACGACTACGAATGCTGCAAGGGACAGGGCGCAATCGTCACCTTCGACCTGAAGACGGGCGAGAAGCTCTGGACGGGCACGACGATGGAGCCGGCCCAACCGACACGGCTTGGCCGCACCGGCACGCAGCAATGGGGACCGTCCGGTGCCATCATCTGGTCGACGCCGATCATCGATGCGAAGCGCAACCTCGCCTACGCCGGCACGGGTGAAAATGTATCCTGGCCCGCCACCGGCACGTCGGACGCGATCATCGCCTACGACCTCAACGACGGATCAAAGCGCTGGATCTTCCAGGCGACGAAGGCGGATATCTGGAACTATGCCTGCGGCCGCCGTGGCGCGAACTGCGACTGGCCCGGCGAGTATCACAGCCCCGACCACGACTTCGGCGCCACGTCCATGCTGATCACGCGCAAGGACGGATCGGAACTCGTCGTCGCCGGACAGAAGTCGGGCGTCGTCTGGGCGATCAATCCCGACAATGGACAGCTTGTCTGGTCCAACAAGGTTGGCCGCGGCTCGGCCAATGGCGGCGTGCACTGGGGCATGGCCTATGACGGCGAACTGATCTTCGTGCCCAACAACGACAGCAATCGCCCGGCCGGGCCCGACGAAAACCCGGCCTGGGGTCCAGGCGTCAATGCGCTCAACGCGATGACTGGTGAGATCGTGTGGTCCTACAAAAACAACCAGCGTGATTGCGGCGCCGAGATTCCGGCAGCCACAGCATACACGCCGCCGCCCGAACTCCGCATGATGCCCGTTGCAGCGCCCATGCTGCCGACGCCGCGACCGGCGCCGACACGTCCTGCTGTTTCAGCGGGCGCCGCACCAACCGCTGCTCCGGTTGTGCGTCCGGCGATACCGTGCCGCCTTGGCATGTCGCCGGCGCCCTTGCTGGTCGACGGCGCACTCGTGACCGGAACGACACAGGGCATGCTCCGCATCTTGGACGGCAAGACCGGCGAGGTCCTGTTCGAATACATGACCAACCGCGAATTCCCCGAAACGGTGACAGGCATTGCCGGCCATGGCGGCGGGCTCGATTCCGCGCCTTACATCGCGGGCGACGGAACCCTGTTTGTCCAGTCGGGCTATGCGCGTTTTGGCGAGCCGCCCGGAAATGTGCTGATCGCATTCAGGCCCAAGCCGCACTAGAGGCGTCCGACGCAAGGATAAGCCCTGCCTAGCCTTTTGGCTTGGCAGGATCGTTCCGGGCGTGCAGGTTCGCGCCAGTCAAGTCACCCGTGGGGAACGGATCTTATGGAATACCAGCCTTCCATCCTGGACCACGTCACCAATGTCGCCGACTTCGTGTGGGGTGGGACATGGACGACGTTCACGCCCGAAGGCGCGCAGACAGCGCAGGTCTTGCCCTTCCCGCCGATGGTGATTCTTCTGTTTGGCGTGGGCCTGATGTTCATGGTCCGGCTGAAATTCTATCCGATCCTCAAACTGCCGGCCGCGTTCGCCGGCCTGTTCAAGAAAAGCACGGAAGGCGACGGCGAGATCAGCCCGTTTGCGGCGCTCTCCACGGCGCTTTCAGGTCAGGTCGGCACGGGCAACCTTGCCGGCGTCGCAACCGCCATCACGCTGGGCGGACCCGGCGCCATCTTCTGGATGTGGGTCACAGCCATCATCGGCATGGCGCTCGCCTTCGCCGAGGGCTCGCTGGCAATTCGATTCCGCGACGTTGACGAGCACGGACATTATCGCGGCGGCCCGATGACCTACATTCGGCGTGGTCTGGGCAAGAACTGGGGCTGGCTGGCCATCCTCTTCTGCGTCGGCACGCTCATTTCATCGCTCTCGACCGGGAACATGATCCAGGCAAACGGCATGGCGGACGCCATCACCGGACTTTTCCCGCTGAAGGATGTTGGCGCTGGTATCGATTCGTCCATGCAATTCGACGCCGGCACTGGCGGAGAGATGATCGCGGGACTCATCGTCGCCGCTCTCGTCTTCATTGTCATCATTGGCGGCATCAAATCGATCGGCAGCGTCGCCGAGAAGATCGTGCCCTCCATGGCCTTAGCCTACATCGTCATGGCGCTGATCGCGATCGGCCTGAACTTCCGCGACATTCCTGTCGCTTTTGCTGAAATCTTCGGCGCGGCCTTCACTGGACAGGCTGCAACCGGCGGCTTTGTGGGAGCGAGCATCATGCTAGCGATCCGCGCCGGCGTTGCGCGCGGCCTGTTCTCGAATGAAGCAGGCCAAGGCTCGACGCCGATGGCACATGCTGCGGCGCGCACGAACGACCCGGCCCAGCAGGGCCGCTTCGCCATGATGGGCACATTCATCGACACCATCGTCATCTGCACGATGACGGCGCTGGTCATTCTGACCGTGCAAGGCTCGTTCACCCACACGACGGAGGGAGTCGCCAGCACAGTTGATTTCGCGTGGCAGTCGGATCTCTCGGGATTTGATCTCACCTCCGCCGCCTACGGAACAGCATTCCCCCTCGAGATCGTAGGCGGAGTGGCGCTTGGCCAACTGGTCGCATCCATCGCGCTGATCCTGTTTGCCTTCACAACACTCATCACGTGGGGGTATTATGGAGAACGGGCTGTCTCTTACCTCATAGGCGGGCGTTCATTCCTCGCCATCCCATGGCGCATCGTCTGGTGTCTCTTTATCTTCGTGGGAGCATTCCTGAAGATCGAGCTGGTTTGGCCTGCCGGCGATATCGCGAACGCGATCATGGCGGTACCCAACCTGATCGCTTTGTTCATGCTGTCGGGCGTTGTCGTGAAGCTGGCGCAAGGCGACCGCACGGCCGGCAAGGACCACACAGACTAGGGCGCGAAGACGGCCCGCAGACCACGGCTGATACCGGCGGGGGGCACGGACATGTGCCCCTCTTCCGGGAAGACATAGGTCGAAAGCTTCAGATCGGAACAATTCGCGCGCAGGCGCGCGGCCATCTCGACGAGGTTCATCACCATTCTGGCTGGGGGCGCCTGGGCCTGCTCGTCCGAACCGACGCCCATGAAGAGGCGGCCAGCTATGCGACCGGCTGCGCTTGCCTCCGACTCGGTATCGAGCAGTGCACAGTCATTCCACCAGATCGCCGGACTTACGGCGACATAGCGCTGGAATGCCGTGGGTTCCTCGAACAGGGTTCGGAGAACGAACAAGCCGCCAAGCGAGACGCCAATCAGCGTCTGATCGGACTCATCAACGTCAAAGCGCGATGCGATCAACGGTTTCAAGCGATTCTGAATGAAGCGCATGAAGCGGTGGCCCTGCCCGACGGGCATCTCATCCGACCACACCGCCGCGGGCATGCGCGGCTTCACCTCCGCGATGTGGGCGTCATCAACGCCAACGGCCAGATCGCGGTAGCGAAGCGCTGCTGTAGCCCCAAACGCCATCGGACCGCTGATCGCATAGCCAATGCCGACAATGATGGCTGGCGGAAGCCCGCCGGGTCCGAGCGTCAACGCTCGTGCAATCTGCGCCACCAGAGGAAATGACCAGTTGCCATCCAGCACGTAGATGACCGGCAATCGCTGCCCTGGCTGCATCATTGCCGGAGCGGAGACATCGATCTGAAACGCTTGCGGATAGTCCGGCGCGGTCACGCGAAGACGATGTGTGTTCGACAGGGAGGCCGGGCCCATGTCTTCGACACGCAGGCCATGGTCACGATCGGTCGTCGCCGTCATGGTCACCTCTGATTGTTGCAGGAGCCGCCAACTCACCCACATCCGGCGGGGAGGCGGCTTATGGGGGAACAGACGCAAGCGCGCCAGACTTGAAAATGACTTTCTTCTCCCCACATAAAGAATATGGGCGGCCCTCCAGAGGCCGCCCTTTCTTTTGGCGATTTGGGGACGTCCTACTTCTCGAACGGGTCGCGCATGAGGATGACGTCCTCGCGTTCCGGCGACGTCGAGAGCAGCGCGACTGGCTTGCCGACCAGTTCCTCGAGGCGGCGGACGTATTTCACGGCCTCGCCGGGCAGCTGTGTCCACGAGCGGGCGCCGCGGGTTGAGCCTTTCCAGCCCTTCACCGTTTCGAAGACGGGCTCGACCTGCGCCTGTTCCGTCATGCCGGACGGGAAGTGATTGAGCACGCGGTCGCCGATCCGGTAATGCGTGCAGATCTTGAGCTCATCAAAGCCATCGAGCACGTCGAGCTTGGTGAGCGCCATGCCGTTGACGCCGGAAACAGCGCAGGCCTGACGCACCATCACGCTGTCGAACCAGCCGCAGCGGCGCGCGCGGCCCGTGTTGGTGCCAAACTCGTGGCCGACCGTGCCAAGGCGCTGGCCGATCTCGTTGTCCTGCTCTGTCGGGAAGGGGCCGCCGCCCACGCGCGTCGTGTAGGCCTTCACCAGACCCAGCACATACGAGACTGCGCCGGGGCCAACGCCCGAACCCGCGGCCGCCTGCCCTGACACGACGTTGGAGGACGTGACGAACGGATAGGTGCCGTGATCGACATCGAGCATGACGCCCTGCGCGCCCTCGAACAGGATGCGGCGGCCAAGGCGCACGGCCTGATCCAGCCGCTCCCATGCGGGCTGGGCAAAGGCGAGGATTTTCGGCGCGATCGCCAGCAGGTCCTTCTTGAGTTGTTCGCCGTCCGGTTCCGGCAGGCCAAGGCCCGCACGCAGCGGCCTGTGGTGCGCCAGCAGGCGGTCGAGCTTGAGATCAAGCGCGGCGGGATCGGCAAGGTCGGCAACACGGATGGCGCGGCGGCCGACCTTGTCTTCATAGGCCGGGCCGATGCCGCGGCGGGTCGTTCCGATCTGGGCGCCGGCGGCGGCTTCCTCGCGCGCGGCGTCGATGTCCTTGTGCCAGGGCAGGATCAGGACGGCGTTGTCGGCGACGATGAGGTCATCCGGGCCGAGATGCACGCCGGATTGGGCGATCGACTCCAGTTCATTGAGCAGGTGCCACGGATCGACCACCACGCCGTTGCCGATGATCGACAGCTTGCCGCCGCGCACCACGCCGGAGGGCAGGAGGTTCAGCTTGAACACCTTGCCGTCGATCACCAGCGTGTGGCCCGCATTGTGGCCGCCCTGGAAGCGCACGATCACGTCGGCCCGGCTGGAGAGCCAGTCCACGATCTTGCCCTTGCCTTCGTCGCCCCACTGGGCGCCGACAACCACCACGCCGGCCATTGGATTCTCCGCTGAAATCCGGGCGCAAAGGACACCAGAGGGGCCTCAGGTGCAAGGGCGATTACGCCGCACAAACCGCAGCGTAAACCAAAGGGAAAGGAAAGCCCGGCCAGCCTGCACGGCATGGCTCAGCGCAAACCCTCGAAATCGCACCCCCGCAGCCGGAAACGCGCGCGTTCAGGCTCGACATCGCTTGTGATCAGCGTGCTGGCGGCCGCCGCCGCAGGCGTCTGGTTCGTGCTGGCGGATGCCGGGATTGTTCCCGGAATCGAGATTGGCGGCATCGAGATCGGCGACAGCCGGAAGCCCGCGCCGGAGACGAACACCGTTCCGGAAGCGGATCCGCCGCCGGCCACGAGCGACAGTTCCGTTACCGGAACCGCTTCCATCGTCGACGCCGACACGCTGGACATTCATGGCGAGCGTGTGCGCCTCAATGGCGTCGACGCCCCTGAGTCCGGCCAGAAGTGCAAGGACGCCGACGGCAGACTTTATCGTTGCGGATCCGTGGCGGCGAACGAGCTCGACGCCTGGATCAACCGGAACCCGGTTTCGTGCGCCGTCACCGGCAAGGATCGCTATGGCCGCCTGCTGGCCGATTGCAGCGTGCGGGGCGAAAGCATCCAGGCATGGCTGGTCAGCCATGGGCACGCCCTCGCCTATCGCGCCTATTCGACCGCCTATGTCGCAGCAGAACTGAAGGCGCAGGCCAACCGCGTGGGCGTCTGGGCCGGCGAGTTCGTAATGCCGTGGGATTGGCGTCAGGGCCTTCGCCTCGACGTCGAACCGCCAACCAAGGCGATGATCGACGGCAAGTTCGCGGCCGACTGACCGGCGGGCGCGCTTCCATCCCGAGCCCGGCTGCTCTAAGGGGAGGCATGACCTCCCAGCCCAAGACCATCCTCGTGACGGGCGGCGCCAAGCGCGTCGGGCGGCATATTGTCGAACGGCTGGCGGCGATGGGTCATGGCGTCGTGATCCATGCGAACAGCGGCGCAGCCGACGCTGAGGCGCTGGCGAAGGAGCTGTGTGCGGACGGCGCTTCGGCCTGGGCGGTGGCAGCCGATCTTTCCGATGGCGATGCGGCCGAGGCGTTGGTTCCCGAAGCTGCGAAGATCGCGGGGCGGAAGCTGAGCGGGCTGGTCAACTCGGCGTCGCTCTTTGAATTCGATGATCCCAAGGCCATCGACCGCGCGGCTTTCGATCGCGCGATGGCGATCAACCTGCGCGCGCCTGCCCTTCTGTCGCAACACTTCGCTGCGCAAGTCGATGCGGGCGTGGACAACTGCATCGTCAACATACTCGACCAGAAGCTCTGGAACATGAATCCGGATTTCTTCTCCTACACGCTCAGCAAGGCGGGACTGCTTTCGGCGACGGACATGATGGCGCGGGCGTTCGCGCCGAAGGTTCGCGTCAATGCCGTGGCGCCGGGCCTGCTGCTGCCGAGCCATGACCAGACCGAGGCCGAATTCGAAGCGACGGCCTCGCGCAACCTGATGGCCCGGCCGATCGCACTGGACGATGTGGCGGACGCCATCGGCTTCCTGATGACGAACACGTCGCTGACCGGACAGGTGATCCATACCGACAATGGCCAGCGCCTTGCCTCAAGCGCGCGGGACGTGATCTTCGAGGCGCGCGAGGGACGATGAGCCACCCCGGATTTTATCTCGTGCGGATCAGCGGCATCGAGACGGACGCCTCGATCGGCATCCATGGCTTCGAGCAGGCCGCCCGCCAGCGCCTGATGGTTTCGGTGACGCTGATGCTGCAGTCGGCGGCGGGGGCGGACGATATCGGCGCGGTGGTGGATTACGATTTCGTACGGGAGGGGGTGCTCGCCCTTGTCGAAACCCGCCATTTCAACCTGCAGGAGGCGCTCTGCGGGGAAATTCTCGATCTGTGCCTGCGGCAGACAGGCGTGCTGGGGGCGGTTGTGCAGACCGACAAGCCCGACGTATACCCCCGCGTCGCGGGCGTGGCCTGCCGCATGGGGCGGCTGGCCCCGTCCATGTCGGGCTTCCCGTGGTGGACGCTTCCGGTCTGAGTAAGTCCATGTTCGAGATCAGCGCAACGGCGAGCTTCGAGGCGAGCCACTATATCGAGGCCGAATCCGGCGCCCCGCACTACAAGCGGGTGCATGGCCAGTCGTTCGTCGTGACCGCCAGCGTCGCCAGCCAGACCCCCAACAAGGACGGCTGGGTCATGGACCTTGGCGCGCTGGAGGACCTGCTGTCGCGCGTGCTGGCCGGGCTGGACCATACCGTGCTGAACGAAGTTCCGGGCCTTGAGAAGCCCACGTTCGAGCATATCCTTCTCTGGATCGAGTCGAAGATGAAGGCGGAAGGCGTCTCGCCCTCCCGCCTTGAGATCGAACGGCCGACACTGAAACAGAAGGCGGTCTATACCCCCGCCTGACAGGGAGCCCGAAACGGGACCGGACATGGCGGAATCTGACGGACCGAAAAAGCCGGCGAAGAAAGCCGCCAAGGCGGCGAAGAAAGCTGCGTCCAAGACGCAGAGCCAGAGCGACATCGCCAAGAAGCTGCTGGAGAAGGTTCAGGCCGCCAAGGGCGGGGCCGGCGCGCCCGGCCAGAAGCCGGGCTTTGATCCGAACCAGATGCGCGGCGGCAAGAACCATCTCAGCGGCGCCCACAGCCAGATGATCCGGCGCACCCAGGGCCGCGGCGGCGGGGGTGGAGGCGGCGGCGGCGGTTCAGCGGGCTGACGAGCCTCCGCACAAACTCCGGCGCCCTCGCAGGCAAGCCTGCGAGGCGTGTTGCGGATGCGGGGAGACAATGGAGTGGGGAGGTCCGCGTGCTGCGCGTTCGCTGAGATGCGCAACGCCCGCTCGTCCCGATGACAATCGGGACCCGGGAACGGTTGCGCGGCGTGCGCTGGACTGAAGCTGCAGGGTGGAACAGGCCTTGCCGTCAGCCCTGGATCCCGGTGTTCGCCGGGATGAGCGGGGAGAGGCCGGCGCGTAAGCCGCAAGGCCCAGCGGGTCAGCCTCGTGTTCGCGCGTGAGTTTCGCGGCGCGGAGCTGGGCCAGGCGTTCGATGTCGGCGCAGACGCGCACGAGATCGCCGAGGCGGGCGAGCAGGTCGATCAGGGGTCTGGCGCGCGAGGGCTGGTAGACGTCCTGCTGAGGCGGACTGAAACGCAACTTCGCAATCTGGCAGGCGCGGGCGCCGATGACGGTGTGAAGCCCGGCCTCGTAGTCGATGATCATGGCTTCGAGATGGAGGCGCAGGGCCGGATCGCGCTCGAGCCTGTCGCGCATCTCCTCGCAAGCGACCAGCTCCACAAGCTGGCTGACATAGTATCTGAGGCCCTCCACGTGCTGGCGCACATGATCGGTCGGGAAGAGCCAGCGCAGGAGGGTCCAGAGCCATGCCATGGGCGGCAGTATGGGGCGGGACATCACCCCGGCTGGTTTGCCGAAGGCTCATCCCACAAATCCGGCAAGCAGCGCGTTGAAATCACGCGGGATGATTGTCCGCTGTCCGACGGATTTGCGAACGCTTGACCCGCAGGCGCGCCTACCCCTCCAGCACTTCCATGGCTTCAAGCCATTCGGCCTCGGCCGCGTCGAGCTGGGCTTGCAGCTTGCCGCGAGACTTCAGCTTGGCCTCGGCGTCCGCCTTGTGCGCAAAGGTGTCGGGATCGGCAAGGTCGCGATCGAGCAGCTCCAGCGCCTCGCGCGCAGCTTCGACCGCCTTCTCCGCATTTTCGATACGCAGCTTCTGCTTGTAGCTGAGCTTGGCGGTTGAGGCGGGCTTCGCCTTCTCCTGCTTCGGCGTCTCGTCGGACCTGGCCGCCGCGGCCGCGAGTTCGGCGCGCGCGATGGCGTGCTGCTTGTCGCTATCCGGACGGTCGGCGGCGAGAACCAGCGCCTTGTAGTCGGCAAGGTCGCCATCATAGGGCTGGGCCCGGCCGTCCTTGACCAGCCAGAGCCGGTCCGCTGTGGCTTCTGCGAGATAGGTGTCGTGCGTGATGATCAGCACGGCGCCGTTGAACTCGTTGAGCGCATAGATGAGCGCTTCGCGGCTGTCGATGTCGAGGTGCGATGTCGGTTCGTCGAGGATGAGGATGTGCGGCTTGCGATAGGTGGTGAGCCCCATCAGCAGGCGCACCTTCTCGCCGCCCGACAGCTTGTCGACATTGGTCTCGCACTTTTCCGCGCCGAAGCCGAACTGCGCCGCAAGCGCGCGGACCTGCGCCTGCCCGGCCTGCGGGATGAGATCCTTCACATGGTCCAGCACGTTTTCGCCAGCGCGGAGTTCGTCCAGCTGGTCCTGACTGAAATAGCCGACGCGCAGGTTCTTGGAGGCGCGGCGCAGGCCGTGCAGCAGCGGCAGCTTCTGCGCGATCGACTTCACCAGCGTCGTCTTGCCCTGCCCGTTGGCGCCGACAATGGCGATGCGATCGTCGAAATCGAGGCGCAGCGACACGCGTTCCAGCACCGGCTTGCCGGCGGCATAGCCCATGTCGGCCTTGTCGAGTTCGAGGATCGGGCTGGCCAGTTCCTCGGCCTCGTAGAACTTGAACGGGATCGTCCGCTCGGCGAGCGGCACGGTGATCTCGGTCATCTTCTCCAGCATCTTCATACGCGACTGGGCCTGACGCGCCTTGGACGCCTTGGCCTTGAAGCGGTCGATGAAGGACTGCATGTGGGCGCGCTGGACGTCCTGCTTTTCCTTCTGCGCCTGCAGGTGCTGCGTGCGCTCGGCGCGGCGCTTGAGATAGGTGTCGTAGCCGCCGGCCTGCAGCACCAGCTTCTGGTGTTCGACAGCGAGGATGTGCGTCACCGACCGGTTGAGCAGGTCGCGGTCGTGGCTGACGATGATGACGGTGTGCGGATATTTCTGGAGATATTTCTCGAGCCAGGCTGCGCCTTCAAGGTCGAGATAGTTGGTCGGTTCGTCGAGCAGCAGCAGGTCGGGCTGGGCGAACAGCACGCCGCCCAAGGCCGCGCGCATGCGCCAGCCGCCGGAGAATTCCTTGCAGGCGCGCGTGAGGTCGTTCTGCGTGAAACCGAGACCGACGAGGATTTCAGAGGCGCGCGCTTCACCCGACCAGGCGTCGATGTCCGCAAGACGTTCGTGGATCTCGCCGATGCGCATGGGGTCTTCGCAGGTGTCGGCCTCGCGCATCAGGCTGGCGCGTTCGATATCGGCTTCCAGCACGACATCCAGCAGCGTCGTGTCGTTGGCCGGAACTTCCTGCAGGACGTACCCCATTTTGGCGCCGCGATTGATACGGATCGTGCCATCGCCGCCTTTGGCGATCTCCTCGCGGATGACGCGCAGCAGGGTCGACTTGCCCGTGCCATTGCGGCCGACGAGGCCGACCTTCCACCCGTCAGCGATCTGGGCGGAGGCGTTCTCGAACAGCGGGCGGCCGTCGATACGGAAGGAAAGATCGTTGATCTGAAGCATGGCGGCGGGAGGCGGGCTGGGGTCGTTTCTGCTTTTGTTGGCGCCCGTATGGCGGCTCAGGCCGGGAAGGTCAAATCTCGCCGGATTTCAGGCGATATGGCACGCAATCAGGCGTGGGCCGCGGGCCGACATGGCGCGCGCCAGGGCATCGTTGAGCTCGGCGCAAGAGCGGGCGTTTTCGGCCCCGACGCCCATGCTCTCGCTGAGCTTCACCCAGTCGATGTCGGGATTCCCGAGGCTGAGCATGCCGTCGGCGGCTGGGCCCGGATTGCCCGCGCCGGTGCGCGCCAGCTCGATCTTCAGGATGCGATAGGCGTTGTTGACGAAGACGATGGTGAGGACGTCGAGCTTCTCGCGCGCCATCGTCCACAGCGACTGGATCGTATACATCGCCGCGCCGTCGCCCGCGAGGCAGACGGTCTTCACGTCCGGCCGCGCAATGGCGGCGCCGACGGCGACGGGCGTCCCCTGCCCGATGGCGCCGCCCGTGTGGCCCAGCCATTCGTGACGCGCGGCGGCGCCCAGCGCCTGATAGACCGGCAGGCCTGACGAGACGCCGTCATCGGAGACAAGCGCGCCTTCGGGCAGATAGTGCGCCAGCGACATGCCGAGAGTGTGCGGGTTGAACTTGTCGCCCGTGGCGGCATCAGGCCGCGACCAGGCGCCGAAGGTGGGCGCAACCGGCGCATCGAGCCAGTCCGCCAGCCGGGCGATGGCGTCCGCGCTGTCTGTCTCCGGCCCGCCGAGGCTGAGCGTGCGCGCGCCTTTCGGCGTGAAGGCGCCGGGCGTGTTGGGATAGGCGAAGAAGGCGACGGGCGGCTTTGTGCCGGCGAGCAGCAGCAGATCGATATCCTTCAGCGCCTCGACAGCCATCTCGGCAAAGTATGGCAGGCGTTCCGGCTGGAACTGGCCGTGGCCGCGCGCCTGACGCGCCATGAAGGTGTCGGTGATGACGCGCACGCCTTGCGCCTGCATGCGCTTCAGCGTTTCGGCGCCGCCGGGATGCAGCGCCGTGCCATTGACGAGGATGGCGGGCTGTTTCGCCTTGGTGACGGCGCGGCCGGCCTGCTCGATCACATCGTCATCTGCGAGTCCGAGGCCCGCATGCGCGACAGGCGCGGCGCGGGCGGCGCCTTCAGTCCAGGCGATATCGGCGGGCATGATGAGAGAGACGGGCCCGGGCGGCGGGCCGAAGCTGGCGGCGTAGGCTTCGGCGGCAAGCGCGCCGGCATCTTCGAGGCGATCCACGGATTTGAGCCAGCGCGAATTGGGCGCGGCCAGTCCGGCGATGTCGGAGGCGAGCGGCGCGTCGTACTGGCGATGACTGACGGCATGGTCGCCAATCAGGTTCACCATCGGCACATAGGCGCGGCGACCATTGTGGATGTTGGCGCCGCCATTGAGATAGCCGGGGCCGAGGTGCAGCAGGGTGAGCGCGGGCTTGCCGGCCATGCGCGCATAGCCATCCGCCGCGCCGGTCGCAACGCCTTCGAACAGGCAGAGCACGGAGTGGATGCGCGGCTCGCGATCGAGGGCGGTGACAAGATGCATCTCGCTGGTGCCCGGATTGGCGAAGCAGGCCTCGACGCCGCAATCGGCCAGCGTGCCGATGATCGCTTCCGCGCCTGTCGTGCCGGTCATGCCCTGCTCCCGCTTCGAGCGGAAACTATCGGGCGGGAACCGGCAGGCAAGGAAAGAAAAGCCGGTCCCCGTCTTGGGCGGGGGCCGGCTGTGCGCCCCGCGCGGTCGGGGGAGGAGATGCATTGTCTCCGCGCGCGGGAGTTCGTGGGTTCCAGCACCTTGGGGAGGCTGCGGGTCCACGTTGCGGCGGTGCGGTCAAGCCCGCCGTGTCCCTGACATGGGTAGAACGGCAGGGGACGCTCCGCCCGTCGCCGAAAACGATCACATCGCAGGTGAATTTTGTCGCAGTTTGTCGCGAACGGATGGGCGGGCGGCTATCAGGCCTTCGCCAGCGTTTCGACAAAGCGGACGGGTTCGCCGCCGCCGGGCGTGACGATGGCGTCATCGCACATCACCATGGACCCCCGAATGAAGGTTGCCACCGGCCAGGCCTTCGCCTCCATGCCGTCGAACGGCGTCCAGCCACAGCGCGAGGCGGACCAGGCGTTTGTGATGGTCCTGCGGGCTTTCAGATCAACGACTGTGAAGTCGGCGTCGTAGCCGCGCGCGATACGCCCCTTACCGGCGATGCCGAAGATGCGTTGCGGGCCGGCGCTGGTCAGTTCGATGAAGCGCTCCAGCGTCATCTTGCCGTCGGCGACATGCGTCAGCATCACCGGCACCAGCGTCTGCACGCCCGGCATGCCCGAAGGCGAAGCCGGATAGGGCCGCGACTTTTCCTCGATCGTGTGCGGCGCATGATCGGAGCCGATCACGTCCGGAATCCCCTGGTTCACGGCAGCCCACAGCGCGGAGCGATGGCGTTCCTCGCGGATCGGCGGGTTCATCTGCGCATAGCCCTTGAGGCGGATATAGTCGTCCGGCCCGACGAGCGTGAGATGCTGCGGCGTCACTTCAACCGAAGCAACATCCTTCGCGGCGGCGAGCAGCTCCATCTCTTCAGCGGTCGTGACGTGCAGCACGTGGATGCGCTTGCCCGTCTTGCGCGCAAGACGCAGGAGACGTTTAGTCGAAGAGATCGCGGCTTCGGCGTCGCGGACCTCGTAGTGCGAGGTCCAGTCGCCCTGACGCGCCAGCTTGCGGCGCTCGGCAAGGCGATATTCATCTTCCGAATGGAAAGCGGCGCGGCGTGAGATGGCATTGAGCACACGCTCGACGCCCTCATCGTCCTCGACGAGCAGCTGACCGGTCGAGGCGCCCATGAACACCTTGACGCCGCAGACGCCCTGCATCCGCTCCATCTCGGGCAACAGGTTTGTGTTGTCGTGCGTGGCGCCGGCATAGAAGGCGTGGTCGACATGCATGCGGCCCTTCGCGCGCGCCAGCTTGTCGGCCATCATCTCCGGCGACGTCGTGGAGGGATCGGTGTTCGGCATTTCGAACACGGCCGTGACGCCGCCAAGCGCGGCGGCCCGTGCGCCGGTTTCCAGATCTTCCTTCCACTCGAGCCCGGGCTCGCGGAAGTGGACCTGCGAGTCGATGACGCCCGGCAGGACGTGAAGCCCCGGCGCCTCGAACACGTGACCAGCCTGGCTGGCGTCGAAGGAACCGATCTCCGCGATCTTGCCATCCTTCACGCCGACATCGGCCTGGGCGATGCCGCCCGGCGTCGCCACCATGCCGCCCTTGAGGATGAGATCGAAAATCGCGGCCATCGCCAGCTCCGGAAAAGTCTGGGGCTGTATGGACCCGCAGGCGGATTTCTCCAAGCGCAGGGATTCACAGGAGAATCAGGGCCGGAATCGAAAGGGCGACCCTCTCCGGTCGCCCTTTCCTCATCACCCGCGCCTTTGCCGGCGTCTGTATGGAAATAACAATGGCAGGCGAGGCATGGCCTCACCTTCCGCCATTGCGGTCAGCTATCCAGTTCGTCGTGATACATGTCGCCCATGAGGGGGGCTTCACCAGCGGTGAGCACCTTGAAGAGGTAGATCAGGACAGCCGCAGCGATTACTGCCCAGTGCAGCGCAGGTGATTGCGCCGCCGCCACCATCGACTCCCACATGTCTCGTTGTTCTCCCGCGACTTGCGTTCAACATAAACGACTGAAATTAACGAAGCCTCACGCAAACCTTTAACAGAGGTAAGCGTGCAATCTTTTCAGAGGCTTCCGGGGGGAGTTCTGTCGCCGCCGCGTGTGGCGGATGCATTCTGCTTTACCCGTAACGCACGTTCGCGCTTGCGGTTCCGCTTGCCCTGCCAAAGAATTTGATGGCAGGGCGAGAGCGATGAGCCGGAAACAGACAGATCGCCGCAGGACCATAGCAGCCGACGCGCCGCGTGCGTGGCAGCGCATGCTGTCCGGCCGCCGGCTGGACCTGCTCGATCCTTCGCCGATGGACGTGGAGATCGACGATATCGCGCACGGCCTTGCCCGTGTCGCGCGCTGGAACGGCCAGACGCGCGGCGACCACGCCTATTCGGTGGCGCAGCACTCGGTTCTGGTCGAAGCCTTCGTTGGACACATGTGGCCGGAAACAGGCGCCGCCGACCTGCTCGGCGCCCTGCTACATGATGCGCCTGAATACGTGATCGGCGACATGATCTCGCCGTTCAAGACGGTGCTGGGCGGCGACTACAAGAAGGTGGAGCTGCGGCTGGAAGGCGCCATCCGCCTGCGCTTCGGCCTGACGCCGCATATGACCGCCGCCTTCAAATCGCGTGTGAAGCAGGCTGATCAGGCGGCCGCCTTCTTCGAGGCGACGCGGCTTGCCGGCTTCGATGTGGACGAGGCGTTGCGCTTCTTCGGCTCTCCCCCGCCCGGCGCCGCGCCGGACATGACCCCGCTGTCGCCCAACGACGCACAGGCGCAATTCCTGCGGCGCTTCGAAGTGTTGCAGGCGGAAATGGACGGGAAAGACTAGCGCGCGGATTCCCTCTCCCGCGTTCCGGCCTTAGACTGGCGCCATGTCGATCTGGATCTGCTCTCTCGCTGCGGCGCCGCAAATGGCGCGGAAGGTGCGCCCCTCGCGCATTGTGAGCCTGCTGAGCCCCTACGACACCTTTCCGACATTCGACGGCATGGGACCGGACCTGCACCTGCAGGTGCCGATCCACGACATCACCGATGACATCGGCGACTGGCGCGCGCCGGACCTGTCGGATGCCGAAAGCGTGATCCGCTTCGTGGAAACATGGGACCGGGCCGATCCGATGCTGATCCATTGCTGGGCCGGCATTTCACGCTCGACCGCATCCGCCTTCATCACGGCCTGCGTCCACAACCCCGGCGCGGACGAGGAGGAAATCGCGCTGGCGATCCGCAACGCCTCGTCCACGGCCTCACCCAACCGCAGGCTGGTGGCGCACGCCGACGCCCTGCTCGGCCGGGCCGGACGCATGAACCGCGCGGTCGAACTGATCGGACGCGGCGACGTCGCGATGGAAGCGCAGGCGTTTTCCATCCCCTCCCTGTTCGGCGCGGACGCATCAGCGTCATGACAACGCCCATCGCCGTCGGCCTTTCGGCCGTCATCGTCGCAGCCACCGGCAAGGCGCCCTACGCGATCGAGACGCGTCCCGCGGACGGCGCGACGGGCCTGCCGCACGGCCGATTCGACCCGAAGGGACATCGCACGTTCGAGCTTGGCCTGCGGTCGTGGGTGCGGGCGCAGACGGGCTTCGAGCCCGGCTATGTCGAACAGCTCTACACGTTTGGCGATCTCGGGCGCGAACTTCCGCAGGCGGAGCTTGGCGATGCGCCGGCGGGCGCGCGGCTGATCTCTGTCGGCTATCTCGGCCTGACGCCGGAACGCATGGACATGTCGGCGTTCGATGCCGTCTGGCGGAGCTGGTATGAACACGTCCCGTGGGAAGACCATCGCAAGGGACGGCCCGCGACGATCGCGGAGTCGATCGTGCCGGCCTTGTCCGCCTGGGCGGAGAATGGCGGCAAGGGCGCAGCGCTTCGCCAGTCGCGCATCGACATCGCCTTCGGGCTGGAAGGCCAGCCCTGGATCGAGGAACGGGCGCTGGAGCGCTATGAGCTGATGTACGAGGCGGGGCTCGCGCCGGAAGCCGCACGCGACGGACGCCGCAGGGCATCTTCGCGGCCGCCCGAGACGCTGGGCCAGCCGATGATCTCGGATCACCGCCGGATTCTGGCGACAGCCATCGACCGCCTGCGCGGCAAGATCAAATACCGGCCCGTCGTGTTCGAGCTGATGCCGGAGCGCTTTACGCTGTTTGAGCTTCAACAGGTGGTGGAGGCGTTGCTTGGCCTGTCGCTGCACAAGCAGAATTTCCGGCGCTCGCTCGACCGGTCAGGGCTTGTCGTCGGGCTTGGCGTGTTCACGCAGGCGACGGGCGGACGCCCGGCGGAGCTGTTTCGGTTCCGGCGCGAAGCCCTGGCGGAGGGACACATGCCCGGCGTGCAGACGCCGCGCGCCTGAGCGATCAGCTCTCGTCCTTGAGCGCCAGCCACTTCTCGCCCTGATACATGCCGATCAGGTAGGACTCGAGCAACACCATGCCGCGCTCGACAAGCTCCGCGTCGCCTTCGACGCCCTTGCCCTTGAGGTGCGCGGTGACGGTCTGCTTGAAGTCGGCATTGCGGCGCCAGTCTTCCGCGAGGAAGTTGTAGACATCCTCGTCCGGCATGGTGTCGACGAGCGAGATGATGTCGTCGAGATCATCATCGGTGAAACCCTCATCGAGGAAGTAGCTTTCGATCGCATCCGCGACCGTGCCGGCGATGCCCATGGTCATCGCGATCTCCTGCTGGTCGGACGACCAGTTGTGCTGATCGGCGCAATCCTCGACGACAGGCATGATCACTGACACGGCGGACTCGTAGAGATCACCCTCGGTCACTTCGGTGATGTAGGCGTCGACCACATTGAAATAGGCGTCATCGTCGAGATCCATCAGCGCGCTGTAGACGCACGCGAACTCTTCCCCTTCGGCGTCGCCCATGTCCCGGCCGTTGGTCTGGGCCGACGCCTGCGCCGTCGTGGCGATGACAAACCCGGTCGCCGCCAGAAGCGAGACCGCCCAGCGTCTGAAATTCATGTGCCCGCCCTTTTCACGTTGCAGCCCTGACAGCGGGAACGACGTTATGCCGCTTCCCGCGCCGCCGCCACAACGCACGGCAGCTGGAACAGAAATGTTCCGGAAGCGGCCGAGCCGCCGATCCTGTTGCCGCGAGGGGGCTCGGGAACCTTCGCGGCGGCAATTTATTCCGACTCGACGTCGTGACGGTTTTATGAGAGGATACTTATGCTCAAGTTGAGTTTAAGTAGGGCTGATCAATCCGGAGCCGCCTTTCCATTGAAAGGCATTTTTTCGGGGCCACTTTATACTCAGTTTGAGCATAATAGGAGGCGCTGATGGCCCGCGTGATCGAATTCGGTGAAGGCTGCGATATTCCATCGGCCCGCCTGCGCCCGTCCGCCGCCGAGGTGCGCGGGCTTCTCTACGATGACGTGGTCAAGGCCGCGACCGACCCGCTGTATGCCGACGTGAAGGACTTCATCACGCCGATGGAGTGGCCCGCCGTTGCGCCGCTGGTCTACCATATCAACCGGCTGAAGAAGCAGCGCGGGGCCGTGATCCTCGCCCACAACTACATGACGCCGGACATCTTCCGGCTGGTCGGCGACTTCCGGGGCGACAGCCTGCAGCTGGCCCGCGAAGCGGCGCGCACCGACGCCAGGGTGATCGTCCAGGCCGGCGTGCACTTCATGGCCGAAACATCGAAAATCCTGTGTCCTGACAAGACGGTGCTGATTCCCGACCTGCGCGCAGGGTGTTCGCTGGCGGCCTCAATCACGGGCGCGGACGTGCGCCTGATCCGCGAGCGTTATCCCGATCTGCCGATCGTGACCTATGTGAACACGACGGCCGAGGTGAAGGCCGAATGCGACATCACCTGCACCTCGTCGAATGCGACGCAGGTCGTGGAGCACATCGCCGCCGAATGGGGCGTCGATACGGTCGTGATGGTTCCCGACGAGTATCTGGCCCGGAACGTCGCGGCCAACACCGACATCCGGATCATCGCCTGGGAGGGCCATTGCGAGGTCCACGAGAAGTTCTCGGCCGAGGATGTAAGGCAAATTCGTGACGCCCATCCGGGCGCGATTGTGCTGGCGCACCCGGAATGTCCTCCGGATGTCCTTGAAGAAGCCGATTTTGCAGGCTCAACATCCGCCTTGTCGAACCACGTTCGCGAGTCGGGGGCCCACAAGGTCGTTCTCCTCACCGAGTGTTCGATGAGCGATAACGTCGCCGCCGAAAACCCCGGCGTGGAGTTCGTGAAGCCATGCAATCTCTGCCCTCACATGAAGCGCATCTCGCTGGAGAACATCTACGACGCGCTGGTCGAGATGAAGCACGAGGTCACCGTGCCGGAGGAGATCCGGGTGCGGGCCAAGGCGGCGATCGACGCGATGCTGGCGCTCGGCAAGCCGGCGGCGACGCCGAAGTTCAAGGTCGGCGCGGACGACGTGTTCGTTCCCGTCGAGCTGATATGAAACCTGGCGGCCGGAAGCGCAGGCTGGCGGCGGTGTTCGGCTGCGCGGTGGCGCTGTCCGCCATGGCGCCGGCCTTCGCCGACGATGTCGCTGGTCAGTGGCTGTTCGACACCTCGAAGTTCGCCGGCAATGACTGCCAGATCGTGGGCCGCATCACCTTCACGCCGACGGCGGTGAAGAACACCTACACGTGCTGGTTCGAGAACGAGCAGATCTGCGGCGAGCTCAACGGCAATCTCTACATCCGCGTGCGCCAGACCTGCACGGCCCAGCGCGTCGGCAAGCAGGTGGCGATCCACTCGCAGGTCGACCGCGTTCTGGAACGCCGGCCCTATCTGCCGCCCGATCTCGCCAAGCTGAACTATCTCGCCGACAACTTCATCCTGCAGATTTCGGCCAACAAGGCCGAGATGAACGGCGAGCACTATGACGAGCAACGCAACCTCAACGCGCGCTTCTGGCGCGATGTCGATCTGATTTCCTGAGGCTGACCATGGCGGGGATGGCATGAAGCAGGGACGCTCGCGGCGAATGCTCGCCGCCCTCGCCGCATCCGCCGCGCTGATCAGCGTATCGCAGGCAGCTTCGCGTCAGCAGACATCGACCGATCTTTCAGGCCCATGGCGTTTCCAGTCGGGGACGTTCGATGGCGACTGCAAGATGAGCGGCGGGGTCAGTCTCCGCCCGTCCGGCAAGGCGGGGCAGTATGCCTGCGACCTGATCGTGGAAACACACTGCCGCAATCCCGACGACGGACTCTACGAATACTGGCGCGTGAAACAGACGTGTACCGCGACGCAGACCGGAGCCAGCGTGCGCATCACGGGCAAGATCGGACGTGTTGAAGACGCGCGCTGGTTCGACGAACCGATAGATGCCGAAAACCGCACGACCTACGTGCCGGACAATTTCGAGCTGACGCTTGATCGTGGCGGCGATGAAATGAACGGCCAGATGGTTGATCGCGTGCGCCGCGTGTCGGCGCGCATGTGGCGCGAGTCGGAGCTGGTGTCATGACACACAGGCTTGCGCTTCGCGTGGCGGCCGGAGTCGCCCTCGCCCTTGCCGTAGGCGCCGCCCCCATGCTGGCGCAGACGCCGGCGATGCCGGCCTCGCCTGCCGGCGCGTGGCAATTCGCTACCGAGAAGATGGGCGCCGGCTGCTCCCTGTCGGGCAACATCAATATCGTTAGAACAGGCGACAAGGCGTTCTCCTGCCGCTTCAACGCGATCTGGGCCTGCGAGCAGCGCAATCCGCGCGCGGTGCACACGGAGCAAAGCTGCGTGGCGACGCAGACCGGCGAGAACGTGATCATCACCAGCAAGATCGAGAAGATCGCCAAGGTCGATCCGGCCGCCATGACCGATCTGATGCGCGAGCAGTATGCGGCGGACCATTTTTCCGTGAAGATCAACCGGCTGGGCGACCGCATGGACGGTCTCTTCCGGTCTTACGGCCAGGCGCCGGTCGTATTCCGCAAGCAGGCGGACCTGATCTCGTGAGCGGCCGCATCATCCTCCCTCTGCTGCTTGCGGCCGCAGCCCTTCCGGCGAGCGCTCAGGAAATGTCGGGCTCATGGGCTTTCACGACCGGCGACATGCAACCCGCGCAGGATTGCACGCTCAGCGGCGCTGTGGTGATCCAGCCTAGGATAGCTGACGAAGAGAAACTGCGGTGCCGCATTACAGCCGTCTATGCGTGTCGCAAGCAACCCGGCAAGAAACTGGTGATGGAACAGCACTGCTCAGCCAGCTTCCACCGAGGAGAAGTGTGGATCAACGGTCTTGACGTAGAGATCATCGAGTCGTCGCCGGTTGGTTGGAAACAGCCGTGGCGACCGAATGATTTCCTGCTGACCCACAATCCAGATTTTACGCTGATGTCAGGTCGCATCGACACCAAGACTACGGCTTCCTTCATGCGCGTTCCGGACCTCGCCCCGTGACCAAGCAACGCGACATTCTCATCGTCGGCGCGGGGCTCGCCGGCCTGTTTCTCGCGCTCAAGCTGGCGCCGAGACGATGCACCGTCATTGCGCTGGCGCCGCTTGGACAGGCGGCGGCTTCGGCGTGGGCGCAGGGCGGGCTTGCCGCCGCGCTATCGCCCAAGGACGAACCATCGCTGCATGCGGCCGACACCGTGGCGGCGGGAGCCGGCATCGTCGATCCTGTTGTCGCGCGACTGATCGCCGAGGATGGACCGGCGCGTGTGCGCGACCTGCTCGAGCTTGGCGTGCCGTTCGACCGCACGGCGGAAGGCGAGCTCGCTCTGTCGCTGGAAGCGGCGCATTCGCGCGCCCGCGTCGCGCGCGTTTCCGGCGATCTGGCAGGCAAGGCGATCATGGAGGCGCTGACCTATGCGGTGGCGGCCTCCGCCCATATCGAGGTGATCGAGCGCGTGCGGGCGCTATCGCTGCTGCAGGATGCGAACGGGCGCATCGGCGGCGTGCTGGCGCAGGACGCGTCGGGCGCGCTCGTCGAGCTACACGCGCGCGAGACCGTGCTATGCGCCGGCGGATCGGGCGGGCTCTACGCGATCACGACCAATCCGAAATCCTCGCAGGGCGACGCCATCGCCATGGCCTACACGGCCGGCGCCCTGATCTCCGATCCCGAATTCGTTCAGTTCCATCCGACCGCGATCGACATCGGGCGCGACCCTGCCCCGCTGGCGACGGAAGCGCTGCGCGGCGAAGGCGCCCATCTGGTTGACGCCAGCGGCCGCGCGTTCATGAGCAAGTATCACCGGCTGGGCGATCTTGCTCCGCGTGACGAGGTCGCCCGCGCTATTCACACGGAACGGCAAGCTGGGCGGGGCGCATTCCTCGACTGCAGCAAGGCCGTCGGCGCGCATTTCCCCGAACACTTCCCCACCGTGTTCGAGGCCTGCATGTCCGCCGGCATCGATCCGCGCACGCGGCCCATCCCGGTTGCGCCGGCCATGCACTATCACATGGGCGGCATTCTCACCGATCTGTGGGGCCGCACGACGCTTGAGGGGCTTTCTGCCTGCGGCGAGAGCGCATCGACCGGCGCGCATGGCGCCAACCGGCTTGCGTCCAACTCGCTGCTGGAGGCGGTGGTGTTCGCCGAACGCGCGGCGCGGCGACTGAAGGAAACGGACCTCAAGGATGCCGGCGAGCTGCACGGCGAGGCGCCGCCGGAGATGAACGAGCTGTCGATGATCGAACTGCGCAAGCGAATGCATGGACAGGTGGGTGTTGTGCGCGACGCGATCGGGCTTGGCGCCATCCTCGACTGGATCGAAGCGGCGAAGGCGAATGTCGGACAGGCGCGGGCGCTGGTGGCGGCGCAGCTGATCGCGGCAGGCGCGCTGGCGCGGCGGGAAAGCCGCGGCGGCCACTTCCGGGGCGACTATCCCTGGGCGGACGCGCCCTGCCGCACCTTCATCCGCCGGGGCCCGGACGGACAGCCGGACATCCACCATTCCGCCATCGCGGAGGGAGCAGCAGCTTGAGCGACCATCTGCCCATTCCACCTTTGCCTGACGTCGTGATCGAGCCGCTGGTGCGGCTGGCGCTGAGCGAGGATCTCGGACGCGGCGGCGACATCACGACGGACGCCGTGATCCCAGCCGCGGCGCGCATGCGCGCGGTGATCGACGCGCGCGAAGCGGGCGTTGCCGCCGGCTATGACGCGGCCCGGCTGGCCCTGCGCCTGATCGACCCGTCCGCGACATGGACGACCCTCACCGCCGAAGGCATTCCCTTCGCCAAGGGCGCAGACCTGGTGCGGATCGAGGGCGCGGCGCGGTCCATCCTGATGGCCGAGCGCGTGATGCTGAATTTCATCGGCCCGCTGTCGGGCGTAGCGACGCTGACATCGAAGTTCGTGGCCGAGGTTGCAGGCACCAATGCGCGCATCACCTGCACGCGCAAGACGACGCCCGGCTTCCGCGCGCTGGAGAAACGCGCCGTGCGGCTGGGTGGCGGCGTCAATCACCGGCTTGGCCTCGATGATGCGATCCTCATCAAGGACAACCACATTGCTGCGGCTGGCGGCGTCGCCGCCGCGCTGAAGCGCGCGCGCGCCGCCGTTGGGCATTTGCGCGCCATCGAGATCGAGGTCGACAGCCTCGACCAGCTGCGTGAGGCCCTGCCCCATGGCCCGGATGCTGTTCTGCTCGACAACATGTCGACCGACATGCTGCGCGAGGCTGTGGGCATTGTCAGCGGCAAGGCGAAGACCGAGGCGTCGGGCGGCGTGCGGCTGGAGACCGTCAAAGCCATCGCGCAGACCGGCGTCGATTTCATCTCGGCCGGCGCGCTGACGCACTCGGCGGTGAACCTCGACGTGGGACTGGATTACGAGGGATAGGGCCCGCTGCTGCTAGAGCGGGGCAGTTTCCGCTTCCGGCGCAGGCTTGGGCGCGATCACCACAACATCGTCGTCATCGGCCACCGAGACCAACAGCGAGGACGTCAGCGCCGCCGCCGGGTTGAGCGAGGCCGTTTCGACGAGGTCGGAGCCGGACCCGACGACATTGAGGATCCGCGGTGCGGGAACCGGTTCGGCCGTCCGGGTCTCGAGATCCTGCGCGGCCAGCGCCAGACGGGCGGCGCCCCATTCCTTCTGGGTCTTCGGGAAGCGGTAGAAGATGTGCGTGCCGATCACCTTCGTCTCGACCATGCCGGCGGCCCAGTAGGGGTTCACATAGTCGGTGTGATAGTGCGTCGCCTTGTTGGTGACCGGCGTGTTGAGCCCGAGCAGCACGTGGAGCGCGATGTCGCGCGCACGGTCCCACGAAACGCCATAGGGGCGCACGGCCCGCGAGCCGTCGCAGGTGAAAGTGAACTGGCAGCCGGTTTCGCGGTACTGGCCCTGGAAGACCACGCCGCAGACCGTCTTGGGATAATGCGGGTTGGCGACCCGGTTCATGACCACTTCGGCCACGGCCAGCTGGCCGACCGTGTCTTCCGAGCGGGCCTCGTAGTAGACGGCCTCGGCAAGGCAATCGAGTTCGACATCGTTGCCGCCATGGAGGCCGAGGTCGTCGATCGTGAAGTCGACCAGACCGCGCAAGGCCTCGCTGTCACGGGCGCGCAGGCTCAGACCGCCAAGCAGGGACTCCGCGGGAGTATCCGCAGTGTAGGAGGCGGTGTGGGCCAGCGCGTCCGGATTGGCGCTGTTGGAGAACAGGCCGAGCTGGACGCCCGAAGCGGTCGGGGCGGCGGCGCGGCTTTCCTCGATGATGGATTCGGCCAGGACGGCGGCCTTGTTGATGTAGGTCTCGCTGGCTTTCTGGTCGCCAAAGCGCTGGGCGACGAGCGGGCCGCCGAACGCAAACACAGCCGCGCACGCGCCGATGGTCAGCGCACGTTGCCGGGCTTCACGCTTGTCAGCGTCCGACATGGTCTCCCACCACCGAGACGCGGCTGTAATCGCCGCCTTCAGGTGGAGAAGGATAGGACCGAGAGCTTTCGGGAGGTTTAACACCCCGGCTTCCCCTTAACCTTCGTTAACCGACAAATCCGGCACGGACGCTCGCGCGCGCCCGACAGACACTCCAACCAAACACCCGTCGCTGTTCGTTTCTTGAAGCTGTGCGACGTCAGCCGCCCCTATAGGGCCGTTTGCTACCGGGCAAGTCCAACTCCTGCTTGACTCCGGACGGGCAAGTCCCGCGCCAGAAGCTGCCCCGGCGATTCCCGATCAACCGCCAGGCGAGCCGTTAACCTTTGACGTTTACGAATTGCCCCTCGATTCAATGGCGTCGAACCAGCCTGAGGGAGGGAGATAGGCCTCGGCGGCCTTTCGGCAACACCGGCCCGGAATCCCCATGACACCGATTTAACGCGGCATTTCGGGACTTCCGCTAGGGAAATCGCCTTCTGTGGATATCCGATCCGGGACGCCCGGGGGACTTTCCAGGCTCAGTAGTAGGCCAGCCCGAGACTGACGTGCCAGTCGTTCACGCCATCGCCGACATGATGGTCAAAGGAAAGCAACCATTCCATGTCCTCAAGGTCATCGACGCCGGTGGCGAGGATGGAACGTATCGGCGTGATGTTGTTCGACGTGTCGCCATTGGCCGAGGGCGACCGGTCCCAGTCACCCAGACAGGCCGTGAAGGTCGCCGAGATCGTATCGTAGGCGGAAGAAGCTTCGGCTTCGGTATCGAACACCCAGAGGCAGGCATAGAGCGCCGCAACATCAATGCCGACGAAGCATTCGTCAGCGTTATCCAGCCAGTAGTCGGTGTCGTAATAGCCGTCGTCGATTTCGTCCGCGGAGATGTCAGCAAAATCGTCCCAGGCAAAGTCGAGCAGGTCTTCCATCTCGCCGCAGCTGACCTGCGCATGCGCAATCGGCGACAGCGCAAGCGCCGCCGCCGCGACAAGTCCCGCCATGAGTCTCATGCACGTCCCCTTCGCCCTGGTCCCATCGGCACGCTGCGCTTTCCATTGGCATAGTCAAGGGCGGTCCACAGCGGGATGCATCGCGCGGAGCGGCCGCCTTCCGGATTGTCAGGCCAGCCGGCTTGCGGCGCCGCGAACGGCATCCCAAGCCCCGGAGATGGCGAGCGTGATTCCCGGTCGCTGGATGTTCACAAACAGGGTCGACCCGTCCGGGGAAAAGCACGCGCCGCAGAACTCGGACTTTCCGGCGTCCGCGTTGCGGGCGAGCGTATAGATCAGCCCGTCCGGCGTCACCGCGCGGATGAAGTTGTCGCCGTCGCCATCCTCGCAGACGATCAGCTCGCCGCGCGGACTGGCGACGATGTTGTCGCATTTCTCGAAGTCGCTCTCGCCCGTGCTTTCGACGAACAGCTCAAGTTCGCCCGGCGCGTCGGCTTCGCGGGCGGAGCCTTCGAACAGGCTGGGCGCATAGCGGAAGACCTGCCCGATCTGGGCCGGACCGCCCGACGTGCAGGCGAAGTAGACAGCCGGGCCGGCCGCTTCCAGCGCAAAGGACATGCCCTCCCCCCGCGCGAAGATCGCCGCGCCCGCCTTGCGGCCGCGCAGGCGCAGATCGCCGTCCGGGGATTCGACAGTGTCCAGATCGATCCAGCGCACGGCATATTTCCGGTTGGGAACGATGCGGAGGTTCGGGTCGCCGCCCTTCTCCGCCGGCCAGTTGCGTGTGTCAGCGCCAGCCTGTTCGACCAGCGCCAGCGCCTGCAGCCGGCCGCCCTTGACGAGTTCGCCGCGCGCGGCCGGCAGGAAGCGATAGAGAAGCGAGTCGCCGGTGTCCTCCGTGAGGTAGACGATGCCCGTCGAAGGATCGACAGCGGCGGCTTCGTGCGTGAAGCGCCCCATGGCGGTAAGCGGCACCGGCTCGACTGTGGCCGTTGCGGCGGCCGGAACCTCGAAGATGAAGCCGTGACGCTTGCTGGCTTCGGCGCCGGGCATGATCTGCGTTTCCTCGCATGACAGCCACGACCCCCACGGGGTCGGTCCGCCGGCGCAATTCACCGCCGTGCCGGCTAGCGACAGGTGCCTGCGCTCAACGCGCATCGACTTCATGTTCACCAGCGCCGTGGTCGTACCGCCCGCGAACGGCCTGCCGGCGGGCGACAGATCATAGACTCGATCACGCGCAATGCGTTGCACGCGGGACAGATCGGCGCCGAAGGCCGAGACGGGCGAAGCCGCGCCAAGCTCGTGATTGCGGACAATGATGCAGCGATCCGGATCGCCCTCGACCGGGAAGGCCGCCATTCCATCGTGCGAGCCGGGTTCGAGCAGGCCATCGGACATTTCTTCGCCCGTGCGCGAGAGCACGGCATAGGAAAGGCCGGGCGCCAGATCGAGCAGGCCTTTCGGGTCGGGCGTAAGCGCCAGGCCGGAGACGCGCTGGCGAACGGCAGGGCGAGCGGCGCCGGGCGTGACGCAACCCATGAGCTGCAGCGCCGGCGCGGCGACAGCAACGCTTGCGGCCGAACGGATCAGATTGCGGCGGGACAGAAGCATGGCGGCGACTCCCTTCTAGTTCCCCGCCGTCTAGCGCGGATGCGCCCGTCGCAGCGTGAAGGTTTTGTGGCGCGACTCGATGCTTCCAGGCGTCAGCCAGTCGACCCTAAAACCAGAAGTAGGCCAGTTCGGCTTCCACATCGTAGTGTGTTCCATCTTTGGTCGTGTGCTCTCCGAGGAGGAACGACCATTCCATGTCCCGGAATTCGCCAGAACCGACGAAACGCAGGCCGGAGATTGTCTGAAAGCCAAGGCTGTTCCTGGATCCGGACGGGATCGTTTTGACGTCCCAGGACGACAGGCACGATCTTCCCGCAGAGGCGAGACGGTCGTACGCCGCCTGGCTCGCGGACAGGTTGTCGTAAGTCCATGTGCAGACGTAATAGGAATCGTCTGGATACTCGACCGTGCAGTCGCGCGTCCCGGTCATCAGAAAGGTCGCTTCGTACCAGTCTATGTCGATCTCATCGCCGAGAATGTCGTCGAAATCATTGTCCGCTTCGTACATCGCCCGCGTGAGGTCATCGCAGGTGACCTGTGCGACTGCGGCAGGCGCGACAAGCAGCCCTGTGGCTGCGGCGAGTGCAAATCCGAGTTTCATATTCGTCCCCGTGTCCGTTGGTCGCCATACTGGGACTCAGCGGACGCAGGAGCAAGCTCAGCCGGGCCGCGCCTGAGACAGCGCGACGTTCGCAGCCTACCCTTTCTTGCCCAACGCGGCATGGGCAGCGGCAAGACGCGCGACGGGCACGCGGAAGGGCGAGGCCGAGACATAGTCGAGCCCCACTTCCTCGAAGAACATGATCGAGGCGGGATCGCCGCCATGCTCGCCGCAGACGCCAAGCTTGAGCTTCTGGCGCGCAGCACGGCCGCGTTCGCAGCCGATGCGGACGAGTTCGCCGACGCCGTCGCGGTCGATGGAGACGAACGGGTCCTTCTCGTAGATGCCGCGCTCTTCATAGGTCTTGAGGAAGCGGGCGGCGTCATCGCGGCTGATGCCCAGCGCGGTCTGGGTAAGATCATTCGTACCGAAGGAGAAGAACTCGGCTTCCTCCGCGATCTCGCTGGCGCGCAGCGCGGCGCGCGGCAGTTCGATCATCGTGCCGACGAGATAGTCGACCTGCGCCTTGCGCTCGTTGAACACACGTTCGGCGGTCTGCACGACCACGGCGCGCATTAACTCCAGCTCTTTCCGGGTCGCCACCAGCGGGATCATCACTTCCGGTTCAGGCGCCTTGCCGGTTTCCTTCGCAACATCCAGCGCCGCCTCAAAAATAGCGCGGGCCTGCATTTCATAGATTTCGGGATAGGTGACGCCGAGCCGGCAACCGCGATGGCCCAGCATCGGGTTGGACTCGTGCAGTTCTGACGCGCGCGCCTTCAGCACTTCGACCGAAAGGCCCGACTGCTTTGCGACCTCGGCGATGTCTTCCTCGGTGTGCGGCAGGAATTCATGCAGCGGCGGGTCGAGCAGCCGGATGGTGACCGGCAGGCCGGCCATGATGCGGAAGATTTCGACAAAGTCCTTGCGCTGCATCGGCAGGAGCTTGTCGAGCGCGCGGCGGCGGCCGGCTTCCTTCTCGGCGAGGATCATTTCGCGCACGACCGAAATGCGGTCGGCGTCGAAGAACATGTGCTCCGTGCGGCAGAGGCCGATGCCTTCCGCGCCGAACTTGCGGGCAGTCTCCGCGTCCAGCGGCGTTTCGGCGTTGGCGCGCACCTTCATACGGCGGGCGCGGTCGGCCCATCCCATCAGCTCGCCGAAATCGCCGCCGAGTTGCGGCTCGACCATCTTTACCGCGCCGACGAGGACTTCGCCCTTGGCGCCGTCGACCGTGATAACGTCGCCCTTCTTCAGCGTGCGCGAGCCGACGCGGACAATCCCCTTGTCCGCATCGATCTGCAGCGAACCGGCGCCGCAGACGCAGGGCCGGCCCATGCCGCGCGCGACGACGGCGGCGTGGCTGGTCATGCCGCCGCGCGGTGACGATGGCCTTGGCGGCGTGCATGCCCTGGATGTCCTCGGGCGAGGTTTCGATGCGCACCAGGATGACGGGCTTGCCGGATTGCGCCACCTGCACCGCTTCGGCGGGGTCGAACACGACCTGCCCCACGGCGGCGCCGGGCGAGGCCGGCAGGCCCTTCACGAAGACATCGCGCACGGCGTCCTTCGCGATGGTGGGGTGAAGCAGCTGATCGAGCTGCGACGGATCGAGACGCATGACGGCCTCGTCTTCCGTGATCAGGCCTTCGCGGCACATGTCGACGGCGAGCTTGAGCGCGGCCTGCGCGGTGCGCTTCCCGTTGCGGGTCTGCAGCATGTAGAGCTTGCCCTGCTCCACCGTGAACTCGATGTCCTGCATATCGCGATAGTGGGTCTCGAGCCGTTCGGCGACCGCGATCAGCTGCGCGTAGACTTCCGGCATCGCTTCCTCGAGCGACAGGTCTTCCGACTTGAGGTCGGCCTTGCGCGAGTTCGAGATCGGCGCGGGCGTGCGGATGCCGGCGACGACATCCTCGCCCTGCGCATTGACGAGGTATTCGCCATAGAAGCGCTTCTCGCCGGTCGACGGATCGCGCGTGAAGGCGACGCCCGTGGCCGAGCTCTCGCCCATATTACCGAACACCATCGACTGCACGTTGACCGCCGTGCCCCAGCTTTCCGGAATGTCGTTGAGCTTGCGGTAGGTGACGGCGCGATCGTTCATCCAGCTGGCGAAGACGGCGCCGATGGCGCCCCAGAGCTGATCCTTCGGATCCTGCGGGAATGGCTTGCCGGTCTTCTTCTCGACGGCCTTCTTGTAGAGCGCGATGACCTCGATCCAGCTTTCGGCGCCGAGATCGGTGTCGAGGATGAAGTCGCGGCTTTCCTTGTAGTCGTCGAGGATATGCTCGAACTCGTCATGGCTGACGCCGAGCACGACGTTGGAATACATCTGGATGAAGCGGCGATAGCTGTCATAGGCGAAGCGCCGGTCGCCCGACAGGCGCGAGAGGCCTTCGGCCGTCTGGTCGTTGAGGCCGAGGTTGAGCACGGTGTCCATCATGCCCGGCATCGAGGCGCGCGAGCCCGAGCGCACGGAGACCAGCAGCGGATTGCGCACGTCGCCGAACTTCTTGTCCGTCCGTCCCTCAAGCGCGCGCAACGCATCGTTGACCTGCACTTCGAGGTCGGCCGGGTATTGCCGCTTGTTCCTGTAGAACACCGTGCAGACTTCGGTGGTGATGGTGAAGCCCGGAGGAACCGGCAGGCCCAGCTTCGACATCTCGGCGAGATTCGCTCCCTTGCCGCCCACGAGGTTCTTCATCGAGGCGTCGCCATCCGAGGCGCCGCCGCCGAAATCATAGACCCACTTGGTTGCGAGTTGGCTCATGCTCGTCAGCCCTCAACTTCCATCCATGTCATTCCGGACGCGCCGCAGGCGCGGGCCGGATCCCAAGGGCTGTCTTCACCAGCCGCGCCCCGAGCCCCTGGGTTCCGGGTCTGCAGCGCTAACGCGCCTTCGCCCGGAATGACAGGCGAAGGAACTCCGAGTCACTACCCCTCGATCTTCGAGAAATCCGCCACGCGGTTCAATGCATCGCGGATCTGCGAGAGGATATTCAGCCGGTTTACGCGGGTCTGTTTGTCATCCGCGTTAACAGTGACCTTGTCGAAGAAGGCGTCCACGGGTCCGCGCAGCTTCGACAGCGCGCGCATGGCGCCGGCGAAGTCTTCCTTTTCCAGCGCGGCGGAGGCTTCGGGCGCCGCCTTGGTGAGCGCCGTGACGAGGGCGTCGACCTCGGGCGGATCGCCCTTCATGGCTTTGCCCTCGCCGGAGTAGGACACGTCGTCCTTCTTTTCCTCGATAGCGAGGATGTTGGCGGCGCGCTTGTAGCCCGCGAGGAGGTTCTTGCCGTCTTCAGTGGAAAGGAACTCACCGAGCGCTTCGACGCGTTTGACGATCAGGACGAGGTCGTCCTCGCCAAGCGCGAAGACGGCGTCGATCAGGTCGTGTCGCGCGCCCTGCTCGCGCAGGTGAACTTTGAGGCGGTCGGCGAAGAAGGCGAGGAGGTCGGCGACGATCAGCGGCGTAACTTTGTGGGCCGAGTAGTTTGGATAGCGGCGATCAACGTCAGCAACCTCCGCCTCCGAGCGATTGCGCAAAGCCTCGTAGTCGTGCGGACTCATATTGCGAATATCCGCCTTCTCAAAAAACTCGAGCCATCGTGTTCGAACCACACGACGCGGATCGAGTTTACGCAAGATTTCGCCGGATACGCTCAGCTCGTTGCGCAGCGCGATCTTGACCCCTGCATCAAGCACAAGCCTGATCACGCCCAGCGCCGCTCTCCGCAGTGCGAACGGGTCTTTCGACCCTGTTGGCTTCTCATCAATCGCCCAGAAGCCGGCTAGCGTATCCAGCTTGTCCGCCAGCGCGACGGCAACCGAAACCGGGTTCGACGGAACCTCGTCGCTCGGCCCCTTCGGCTTGTAGTGATCGCGCACTGCATCGGCGACGTCCGGCGTCTCGCCCTGCAGCGTCGCGTAGTAGCGGCCCATGACGCCTTCGAGTTCGGGGAACTCGCCGACCATGTCGGAGACGAGATCGCATTTCGCGAGCTTGGCGGCGCGCTCGGCTGCCGCCGGATCGGCGCCGACCTTCGGCGCGAGATCCTTCGCCAGCGCCATCACGCGCTCGGCCTTGTCCTTCACCGTGCCCAGCTTCTCGTGGAACACGATATTGCCCAGCTTCTCGAAGCGGTCTTCGAGTTTGATCTTGCGATCATTGTCCCAGAAGAAGCGCGCGTCGTTTAGGCGGGCGGAGAGAACGCGCGAATTGCCTTCGGCGATCTTCTTGCCGCCGTCGGCCGCGTCGAGATTGGCGACCACGATGAATTTCGGCGCCAGCCGGCCGTCATGCCAGCTCGGATCGCGCACCGCGAAATACTTCTGGTGCGTGCGCATCGACAGCTTGATGACTTCGGGCGGCAGGTCGAGGAAGGACTTGTCCATGTCGCCCATGATGACGACCGGCCATTCGGCCAGACCCGCCACTTCTTCCAGCAGGCCGATGTCATCGACCAGTTCGAGGTTCTGCGCGGCGCAGAGCTGCTTCGCGTCGGTGAGGATGGTTTCCTTGCGCTCCTCGCGATCGAGGATCACGCGGCCCTTGTTCTTGAGCACATCGGCATAGTCGTCGAACCGGCGCACCTTGTAGGGGCCGCGGCCCATGACGCGGTGGCCTTCCGTGTAGCAGTCGCTCCTGATGCCTTCGATCTCGAACGGCACCACCTCGCCATCGAAGGTGCAGAGGATACGGCTGATCGGGCGCACCCAGCGCAGATCGCCATTCTTGTTTGTAAGATTTGGGCCCCAGCGCATCGATTTCGGCCAGTGGAAGTCGCGCACGATGGCCGGCACGGCCTCCGCGATCACATCGACCGCCGCCTTGCCGGGCTTTTCGATCACGGCGAGATAGAAGGCGCCTTTCTTGTCTTCCTGGACCTTCGCGTCGTCGATCGACTTGAGACCGGCGCTGCGGAGGAAGCCATCGATCGCCTGCTGCGGTGCGCCGACCTTCGGGCCCTTGCGCTCCTCGCGCACGTCCTGCGCCTTGACCGGCACGTCATCGATCACGCAGCCGACGCGGCGGGGGCCTGAAAAGCTCTTCGACGGGCCCGGAATCAGGCCGTTGGCCGCCAGCCATTCCCGCATGGCGCCCAGCAGGTCGGCCTCGGCCTTCGCCTGCATGCGGGCCGGGATTTCCTCCGACAGGATTTCAAGCAGAAGCTGGGGCATGTGGCCTTGTTCGCAGTCGCGGAATCCGGTGCGTCAGTGCAGCGGAACGGGGGGGATTGCAAGGGTTTTGGAACAGGATTGCCGATCCGCCCTCCCCCGGGCGGGGCCTTTGCGAAATCCATTGTCATTCCTGCCGCAGCCCGGAGGGCGAAGAGCAGGAACCCAGAGGCCGCTTGCGCCGATGGTTGCGGCTCCTGGGTTCCGGCTCGCGCCTTCGGCGCGTCCGGAATGACAGCGCAAAAGGTCCATCGCGGAGGTCTCAGTCTGGGAAGGACCGGGCTGACCTCGCCATGCCGCATTCATCGCGGTAGCCTTGGGCATGACCCTGAGCTTCGATTTCTATTTCTCGTTCCGCAGCCCCTATTCCTATCTCGCCATGCCGCTGATCGAGCAGCTGATGGCGGACTACGACGCGGCGGCGCAGATGAAGATCGTACGCCCCATCGCCGTGCGCATTCCGGGTTTCTTCCAGCGGGTGAACCCGCTCTGGCCGCCCTATCTCAGGAACGACACCAAGCGCATCGCGAGGATGGGCGGCATTCCCTATCGCTGGCCCCGGCCCGACCCGATCGTGCAGGACCGGGAGACGCGCGACGTGGCGAAGGAGCAGCCCTATATCATGCGCGTCTCGCGCCTTGGCGCGCTGGCGGTCGAGCGCGGCAAGGGCTTCGCGTTTGTGCGCAAGGCCAGCCACATGATGTGGTCGGGTGAGACGGATGACTGGCATGAAGGCGGCAGGCTGGCGGCCTGTGCGGATGCCGCGGGTCTCGATGGCGCGGCGCTTGAACGCGATGCGGCGGCGGACGCCGAGCGGCTGGACGCGATCATCGCCGGCAACGAGGCGGCGCAGGAACAGGCGGGCCATTGGGGCGTGCCGCTGTTCGTGTTCGAGGGCGAGCCCTTCTTCGGGCAGGACCGGATCGATCACCTGATCTGGCGGATGAAGCAGCGCGGACTGACGACGCGCTAGCCCTACTCCTCGCGCTGGTCCGGCGGCGGCTGGACAGGAGGCGGAAAGTGAATCTCCAGCGGCTCGAACTCCGCGAAGAGATTACCCGCTTCAGCCAGCGAACTCAGTGGCGTGTAGTCGCAGCACGCCGCGAACCGTCCCCACATCGCCTGCACGCGCGGGTTGGCGTGGGCCTGCTCGATCGCGGCGGGCGAGGCCCATTCGAAGACTTCGAGCAGCGTTCCATCCTTCGCACGCATCAGGACGGGCGGGCGATCGGTGGCCAATCCTTCGGAGCGCAGCACATGCACATGGTCGCGCAGTTCGGCGAGCAGTTGATCTTCCTTCCCCGGCTTCGACCGATAGGCCACGATAACAACGCGCGGTATGGTCATTCGCCGCCCCCCTTCGGATCATCCGACAGCACCGAGCGCATGATGTCGGCCTGCATGGAATCGAGACGCGGCATCATCACCCGCGTCGTGTAGTGGCCCAGCAGCTTCTCACCCTGAAAGAAGGCCCAGTCCACCACCTGCCCTTCCTGGAACTCCATGATGGCGCCCTTGGCGAGATTTCCGAGATAGCGCGGATCGCTGGCCAGTTCGCCGACGATCTTGTCGGGCGCGCGGGCGACGTATTGCACCCAGGCCTCCTCGACGCCGAGCTGGCCATCGCGGCGCGGAAACGCCGCCTTCAGCGAGAAGTCGTATTCGCCTTCGGCCGGGCTGGCGAAATGCTCCCAGAAGAACGGCAGCGATGCGCGCGCTTCTTCACGTGCGGCGGCAAGCTCGCGCTCGTAGATTGCCTCGGGATCGTCGGGCTGGGCCGAGCACGCAGCCAGAACGGCGGCGGCAAGGGCGACCAGATGCTTCATGGCTTGAGCGTGGGATCCTTGACGCGGATCTCGAACAGCTTGGGCCAGTACTTGCCGGTGACGAAGATGCGGTCACTCGCCTTGTCATAGGCGATGCCGTTGAGCACGTCGGTCTTGCGGCGCTCTTCCGGCTTCAGCAGGCCGCCGAGATAGACAATGCCCTTCACCTCGCCCGAGGCGGGATCGATGCGCACGATGCGGTCGGTCTGGAACACGTTGGCCCAGATCTCGCCCTTCACGTATTCAAGCTCGTTGAGCTGGTCGATTGGTCGGCCGTTCATCTTGACGTCGATGCGGCCGGTTTCCTCGAGCGTGGCGGGATCGAGCTTGCGGATCGCGGCGGTGCCATCGCTCATATAGATGACGCCGTCGTTGGACGTGAGGCCCCAGCCCTCTCCCGGATAGGTCCATTCGCCCTTGGGCGTGAAGGTCGCCTTGTCGAAGATGAAGCCCTTCTGGCTGCGCCAGGTCAGCGTGACGATGTCATCGCCACGGATCACCATGCCCTCGCCGAAATACTGGTCGTCGATGTCCTGTTGCTGCAGCACATTGCCGGTCGCAAGGTCGACCTTGCGCAGCCAGGACTCGCCCTCCTGCCCCGTCGTCTCGTAGAGAATGCCATCGGCGAACACGAGGCCCTGCGTGAAGGCCTTGGGATCGTGCGGATAGGTGTTCACCACGTCATAGCTGTAGACGGGCATCTCGTCCGCCGCCGTCGTGGTCGTGGCCGCGGGGGCCGGACCGCTGGCGGGCGAACAGGAAAAGGCGGCCAGCAGGGCCGTAAGCGCGAGTATTCTCATAAGGCCCGGTTCTAGAGCATCGCGCGGAAAGCTGTGAAGCGCTTTTCAGCGCATAGCGGAACAAATACGCCGCTGCACGCGCCGGGAGCGCCTCACAACTGTCGCATTCGTCACTGGCCGGGGCGCGGGCCGGATGGCGCGTGCGCCGGCAGCGCAGGCAGGGCGCCGACCATGCCGTCGGGCCGGGCCTTCGCCAGCATGCGCTGATAGGCGGGGCGCGCCTCGATCTTCGCCTTCCACGCATTGATGTTCGGGAACTGCGCCTTGTCGACGACGTTGAGCGCCATTCCGAAATTGAGCGGGAACACCATCATGATGTCGGCGGCGGAGAATTCGGCGCCTCCAAACCAGGGATGCTTGCCGAGATAGTCTTCCGCGAACTGGTATTCGGCTTCGGAATCGACGAGGCGGGACCGCTCCTTGGGCGGGGCGATCATCCAGACGCGATAGTCCGCAATGACACGCGAGGCGAGCGAGCCTTCCGCGTGATGCATCCAGATCAGATGGTTGGGATAATCGGGACTGTCGAGCGCGGGCGTCAGCTTGCCGGGCGCATAACGGTTGATGATCGTTTCGATGATGGCGCCCGACTCGGTGAGGACCTGGTCGCCAACAGTCACCGTCGGGGCGACGGGCATACCAGGATTGACGGCGCGGATCGCTGCCATGGACGCAGCAAGGTCGCCGCGCGTGAACACCAGCTTATAGGGCAGGCCCAGTTCTTCCATCAGCCACACGATCCGTTCGGACCGGCGGTTTTCGAGATGGTAGATTGTGATGGGCGGCATCGGCATGGCCTCGGCGATTGCGGCTGCGGATTCAGTCTGTGTGCTGGTGCAGGCGCCGATGAAGGCGAGTGCGGCGCAAGCCGCGAACAGGCGTTTCATGAAGACTCCCTCTGGTTTGAGTCCGGCCTAACATACGCGTTCCGCCGGAACGAGACTGACGCGGGGGAACATGTGGCATTTCCGAAACCGCTTGCCATCAGCACGACAACCTGTTTTATTTACATTGTAAAAATTAAAGACCGTTGGCCATGAGCAAGGCACGCCGAGCGAAGCTGGAACGTCCAGTCTATCCGACCTGGATAAGGTCAGGCAGGATCTTCCTGTTCTGGTTGCTTGCGCTTGCGCTCGTCCTTGCCGGACTTGCCGGCGCGTTTGTCTGGCTACCCGCAATCAGCGTCAGCGCGCTCGCCATTCCATTCTTGTACATCGCAATCGTCCTCACGTGGACGTCGCACCGGCTTGGCCCGAAAGGCGACAATGTTCAGGGAAAGATTCATCAGCTGCTGATCGACTCGGTCGCGGGCCAAGGCCGGCTTCTGGATGTCGGCTGCGGCAGCGGACAGCTTCTGATCCGCTTCGCCAAATCCGCGCCCGGCGATTATGTCGGCCTCGACTACTGGGGATCCGACTGGGAATATTCACGCTCGCAGGCCGAGCGCAATGCGGCGATCGAGAATGTCAGCGGCCTTCAATTCCTGCGTGGAAGCGCATCGAAACTGCCGTTCGAGGACGCGAACTTCGGAAGGGTCGTGAGTTCGCTGACCTTCCATGAAGTTCGGGATGTCGCCGACAAGACGGCAAGCGTCGCCGAAGCGATTCGGGTCCTCGAACCCGGCGGCCGGTTTGCCTTCATCGACCTTTTTGACGACCCGAAATTCTACGACGGACGCCAGAAGGTGCTCGACGTGATCGCGCGCAATGGCGGCAGGGTCGATGTGTCCAGCAGCCTGTCGCGGGTTCTGGACCTGCGGTTTCCGCTCAATCTTGCTAAGGTTCTCAAATACGCTGTGTTCGTGAGCGGCACGAAGCCGCTCGACATGGGTCAGGAAGAGGCGCGAACCGCCTCCGTTTGAAGGAAGAGTCATGGCGACGTTCAAGGACAAGCTGCTGGCGGGAAAGACTGCGTTCGTCGCCGGGGCATCGAGCGGCATAAATCTTCAGATTGCGACACGGCTGGCCGAAGCCGGCGCGGCCGTCACCGTGCTCTCCCGCTCGCCGGACAAGATCGAGGCCGCCGCCGCAGGCATTCGCGCAAAGGGCGGCACATGCATCGGCATCGCACAGGACGTGCGTGATCATGACGGCGTCGGGGCCGCGTTCGCGACATCGGTTGCCGCGCATGGCGAGATCGACATCCTTGTGTCGGGCGCGGCCGGCAACTTCGTCGCGCCATTCAACGGCATCTCGTACAATGGCTTCCGCGCCGTGATCGATATCGACCTCGTTGGCCTCTACAACGTGATGCGGCAGGGCTTCCCTCACCTGCGCAAACCCGGCGCTGCCTGCATCACGATCTCCGCGCCGCAGTCCATCCATCCCTATCCGCTTCAAGCGCACGTCAATGCGGCCAAGGCCGGCGCCGATATGCTGGTGAAAACGCTGGCGGTCGAATGGGGCCCGA
>JAWKVC010000019.1:0-53447 GCA_041398245.1 Hyphomonadaceae bacterium | reverse complement strand
GGCGCCCGTTCTGGCCGGCTTTGCTGGCTGGCTGGCCCTGAGGCGCCGGGGATCAGGCATGCTGGCCATGGCCTTTGCGCTGCTCGCCTGCGTGGGCAGCGGCGCGCTGGCGGGCAAGGTCCGCACGACCATGGTCGCCGCGCCCGTTCTCAAGGAAGAGATCGGCCCGGTCCGGATCGAAGGGATCATCGCCGAGATCGACGCCAGCGAACGCAGCCGCCGGGTGCGGATCGATGTCCGCGCCATCGAACGGCTGGCGCCCGCCGCGACGCCGGACTTTGTCCGTTTCAGCTACAAGGGCGAGCTCGGACTGGAGCCGGGGCGCGCCGTCGCCTGCCGGGCCATCCTGTCGCCGCCGCCACGCCCGGTTGTGCCGGGTGACTATGCCTTCCACCGCGACGCCTGGTTCCAGCAGCTGGGCGCTGTCGGCTTCGCAATTGGCAAGTGTCAACCGCTTCCGGTTCAACCGCCGACCGAAGCCATGGATCAGGCCTTCCAATGGCTGGGGGCCGTGCGCCGGGCAATCGCAGTCAATGTGAACGAGGCGGCTGGCGCAGGCGGCGGGGGCGTCGCCGCCGCCATGGTCTCGGGCGACCGCAGTTTCATTTCTCCAGATGACAGTGAGGCCCTACGTCTTTCCGGTCTCGCGCATCTGTTGTCGATCTCGGGCGTCCACATGGTGCTGGTCGGCGGCATCGTGTTCTTCATCGTGCGCACCGTATGGCCATTCCTTGAGCCATTGGCCCTGCGGATGCCCACAGTGCGCGTTGCCGCGGCCGCCGCCATCATTGCCTGCACGCTTTACTTTGCGATCTCCGGCATAGAGGTGGCGACGCAGCGAGCCTACATCATCGCGCTTATCGGCTTCGGCGCGAAGCTGTTTGACCGCCCCGCCATCTCGCTTCGATCATTGGCGATAGCACTGGCGGCAGTGGTTGTGCTGCAGCCGGAGTCGGTTGTGACGCCCGGCTTCCAGATGTCGTTCGCCGCATCGGGCGCCCTTATCGTGCTCTACGAGATCTGGCCGCGCGTAGACCGGCCCGAACGGCCGGGGCTTCTGGGGCGAGCCGGCGGCTGGCTGGGCGCCGCTGCGGCGACATCGCTGGTGGCCTCGCTGGCGACCATGCCATTCGCGCTGCACCATTTTGATCGAGCCGCCCTGTTCAGCGTGCTGGCCAACATCGTGTCCACCCCTGTCATCACGCTCTGGACGACGCCGGCTGCGGCCATGGCCGCGCTGGCAACGCCTTTCGGACTGCAGGAGCCTTTCCTCTGGCTGATGGGAAAGAGCCTTGAGGTCGTCCTGGCCATCGCGCACTTCTCAGCCGAAAACTCGCCGGACATTGACGTTCCAAGGCTGGATGGGGCGGGCGTCGCGCTCGCAGGCATTACGATCGCACTCTTCTGCGTGCTCGCACGGAGAGGCCGCTGGCTCGCGGCAATACCCGGCGCAGCTGCAATCGCCGTATGGCTGTCGACGCCGCAGGCCATCGGCTACATCGCCGACGATGGGTCTGTCTTCCTTGAGCAGGAAGAGGGATGGGTGGAGCTCACGGACTGGCGCGCGCAGAACGGCCTCAACCCGCTGATCATTGGCGATGACATCCGCAAGTCGGCCTGTCGGGGCAAAGGCGTTGAATGCCGGATCGGCCTTCCGGATGGCGAAGCGCTGATCGTTCCGAAGGATGCGACGCCCTCGGACAAATGCCCCACCGCTGCGCGGCTGATCCTGCAGTCAACATCGTCGGCCGAACAGTTGGAACTCGCCCCCTGCGAGTCAGTCGACCGGGGCGGAGCAGCCATCGTACTGTCTGGCGGGACATACGTTCTGCAGCCGGCCCAGCCAGCGCAGGAGCGCGCATGGGAGCAACCGCTCTATCGCAAGCGGGAGGCAGCCAAATCCGACTAGGAAGACCTCAACGGCCTAGTGATAACGCCGGACGAGCGCCACGAGCTTGCCCTGGATGCGCACACGGTCCGGCCCGAAGATCTGCGTACCGAAAGCCGGGTTCGCCGCTTCGAGCGCAATGGAGCCGCCTTTCTTGCGGAAGCGCTTCAGCGTCGCCGTTTCCTCGTTGATCAGGGCCACAACGATATCGCCGGAGGCGGCATGCTCGGTCTTCTTGAGGATCACCGTGTCGCCGTCGAGGATGCCAGCATTGATCATGCTCTCGCCCTGAACCTCGAGTGCGAAATGCGTATCCGGATCCAGCTCCTCGTCAGGCGCGGCGACCTTGTGCGTCTCATGCTCGATCGCCTCGATCGACGTCCCCGCGGCGATCCGGCCCATGACCGGGATCATGCTGGAGCGCGGGCTGGGCGCCGCCTTGCGGGCCGACCCGGCGCCTTCGACCACGCTGGGACGGAAGGGTGCGCGGCCCGGCGTCTGCGGAACGGCGCTTTCTGGCAGTTTCAGGACCTCAAGCGCCCGGGCCCGGTGGGCCAGACGCCGGAGGAAGCCGCGCTCCTCCAGGGCCGTGATCAGCCGGTGAATTCCCGACTTGGAGGCAAGGTCGAGCGCCTCCTTCATCTCGTCAAAGGAGGGCGAAACGCCGGTCTCCTTGATCCGGTCGTTGATGAACAGCAGCAGCTCGCGCTGTTTTTTCGTCAGCATGACTATCCACGGCCTTCTGAAGCTCTGAGTCGCGGATAGTTCTACTATCGTTCACGTTATGGGTCAATTCGCCCGGAAATCCCCTACCGGGGCGTCGCGAGCGATTTCACGGATTCCATTGGATTTCCCGACCGCATCAGGCTTTCCCCGATGAGAAAGCCGCGCGCGCCACACTTGCGCAGGCGGGAGATGTCGGCGGGCTCGCGGACGCCGCTTTCGGAGATCAGCAGGCGGCCTTGGGGCATCAGGTCCGAGAGGCGTTCCGTGACCTCAAGATCGGTCACCATCCGGCGCAGATCGCGGTTGTTGACGCCCATCAGCGGCGAAGGGAGACCCAGCGCGCGGACCATTTCCGCCTCGTCATGGGCTTCCAGAAGCACCGACATGCCCAGATCGTCCGCCGTGGCGTGCAGGTCGCGGGCGAGGGCGTCGTCGACCGCCGCCATGATGATCAGGATGGCGTCGGCCCCGTGGGCGCGCGCCTCGATGATCTGGATCGGATCGATCATGAAGTCCTTGCGCAGGACGGGAAGCGAAACCGCGTTCCGGACCGCGACCATATCCGCGAGCGAGCCAGCGAAGCTGGGACCGTCCGTCAGCACGGACATGCAGGCTGCGCCGCCCGCCTCATAGGCGCGGGCGACCTCCAGCGGATCGCGTCCGGGGCTGATGTCGCCGGCCGAAGGGCTCTTGCGCTTCATCTCACAGATCAGCGCATTGCCATCGGCGGCGGCGATCTTCAGCAGCGCCTCGGCGAAACCGCGCGGCGGTGATGCGGACCTGGCATCGGCAAGCAGGGACGCTTCCGTCCGCTCGCGCTTCAGCGCGGCGACTTCGTCAACCTTGTAGTCGAGGATGACCCTCAGCCGGTCGGGCAGGTCAGCCATTGGACGCCGCCTTCAGAGCATCAAGCGCCGCCATGGCAGCGCCCGTAGCGATCGACTGGCGCGCCAGCGCGATGCCCGAGGTGATGTCGGGCGCAAGCCCGGCGACCATGATTGCGGCGCCGGCATTCACAGCGACCAGATCGGCAAACGGTCCCTGAACCCCGGCAAGCACGCCTTTCAGCGCTTCGGCGTTTTCGGCCGCCGTGCCGCCGCGCAACTGGTCGATGCTGGCTTTCGGGACGCCGAGAAACTCCGGCGTCAGTTCCATCGTCCGCAGCACGCCGTCCTTGAGTTCGGTCACGCGGGTTGGCCCTGTCGTCGAAATCTCGTCCATGCCGTCCAGCCCGTGGGCCACGATGGCGTGCTCGGCGCCGAGCGCTGCGAGCGCGCGGGCGAACGGCTCGACCCATTCCGGACCGAACACACCCAGCACCTGACGCCTGACGCCGGCAGGATTGGCCAGCGGGCCAAGCATGTTGAAGATGGTGCGGATACCCAGCGCCGCGCGAACCGGCGCGACATGGCGCATCGCCGAATGGTGGCCCGGCGCGAACATGAAGGCGAGGCCGGCGTCGCGGAAGCTCGCCGCAATCTGCGCGTCACTTGGATTCAGATTTACACCCAGCGCTTCCAGTACGTCGGCGGAGCCTGCCTTGCTCTTGGAGCGGTTACCATGCTTGGCGACCTTGGCGCCCGCGCCGGCCGCGACAAAAGCCACGGCGGTGGACGTGTTGAGCGACGTCCAGCCAAGTCCGCCCGTACCGCAGGTGTCGATCGCGCCCTCGGGCGCCGCCACGTGGCGAACATTGGCGCGCAGCACACGTGCGCCGGCCACGATGTCGTCGGCGGTCTCGCCGCGGATGCGCAGCGCCACGAGGAACGCTGCGATGAGCGCCGGCTCGGCTTCGCCGGCGAGGATCGCCTCGAACGCAGCCGCCATCTCTGCCGGCGCAGGATGAGCGCCTTCGGTGAGCTTTGCAGCGGCGATGCGGACGGCGTCGCTCACGGCAGACCCGCCTTCTTGAGGAAGTTGGCGAGGATGGTCTTGCCGTATTGCGATCCGATCGATTCCGGATGGAACTGCACGCCATAGACAGGCCGCGTCGCGTGGCTCATCGCCATGATCTCGCCGTCTGCGGTTTCGGCATCGACGGTCAGCGTATTCGGCAGGCCTTTCCGGCGCACGGCAAGCGAGTGGTAGCGCACCACTTCAATGTTTTCGGGCACGCCCTTGAACAGATCGCCGCCAAGCACCTTCACGGCCCATGCCTTCCCGTGGACGATCTCGTGAGCACCTTCGACCACCCCGCCCATGACCTGTCCAATCGCCTGATGGCCGAGGCAGACGCCGAGGATGGGAAGGCTGTCCGGCGCCTGGCTGATAACGTCCATGCAGATGCCGGCCTCGTTTGGCGTGCAGGGACCGGGCGAAAGCACGATGGCGTCCGCGCCCTTCGCCAATGCTTCCTTCGCGGTCAGCGCATCATTGCGCACGACCTCCACCTCGACGGCCGGGCTGATCTCTTCGAGATAATGCACGAGATTGTAGGTGAAGCTGTCGTAGTTATCGATCAGGAGGACCTTCATCAGCGGTTCCCCCGGTCGTAGCGCGCGGCTTCCTCGGCGGCGCGGAAGAGGGCGCTGGCCTTGTGCACCGTCTCCATGAACTCGCTTTCGGGGTTTGAGTCGAACACGACGCCGCCACCGGCCTGTACGTGGAGCCGGCCGTCCTTGAACACCGCCGTGCGCAGCGCGATGCAGGTGTCCATGTCGCCGCCTGCGCCGAAATAGCCGACGCCGCCCGCGTAGACGCCACGCGCATGCGGCTCCAGCTCGGTGATGATCTCCATCGCCCGGATCTTCGGCGCGCCTGACGTTGTTCCAGCCGGGAAGCCCGCCGCCAGCGCTGAGACCATATCCTCACCCGGCTTCAGCCTGCCTTGCACGTTGGAGACGATGTGCATGACGTGGGAATAGCGCTCGACGGTGAAGCTCTCCGTGACCTCAACCGTGCCGCGCGCAGCGACGCGGCCGACATCGTTGCGGCCGAGATCCAGCAGCATCAGGTGCTCGGCGCGCTCCTTGGGATCGGACAAGAGCCGTTCCTCGTTGGCCTTGTCGGCTTCGGGCGTCGCGCCGCGCGGAAGCGTGCCCGCGATCGGGCGAACCGTGACGACGTTGTCGCGCACCCGCACCAGAATCTCGGGGCTTGAGCCAGAGATCTGGAAGCCGCCGAAATTCACGTAGAACATGAAAGGCGAAGGATTCAGCCGTCTCAGGGCGCGATAGAAGGCGAAGGGCGAGCGCTCGAACGGCGCGGTGAAACGCTGGCTCGGCACCACCTGGAAGATGTCGCCCGCGCGGATATAGGCCTTGGCCTGCTCGACCATGGCGAGATAGCGCGCCTTCGTCGTGTTCGAGCCGAAGTCGATCTTTTCGACCGGCGCTTCGGTCGGCCGCGACGGCGGCATCGGCTGGTCGAGCGTCGTCTCGATGGAGTCGATCAGGCTTTGGGCGGAGCGGCTGCCCTCGCGCTCGGGCGCGGCGATGATGATCTCCTGCTTCACACCATCGAAGATCAGCACGGCGCCGGGGCGCATCAGCATGGCCTCGGGTACGCCGTTCGGGTCCGGCTTTGGCTCCGGCAGGCGTTCGACATAGCGCACCATGTCGTAACCCAGATAACCGAAGGCGCCGGCGGCCATCGGCGGCAGCCCGTCGAGCCCATCGACCTTGCACGCATCGATGAAGCCGCGCAGCGAGCCCATGATGTCGGTCGATGTCGACAGCACTTCCCGGAAGTCGCTGGTCAGCGAGGTTTCCGCCTTGCCGCCGGCGACGCGCCACCACAGATCCGGCGCAAGCCCGATGAAGGAATAGCGGCCCCGCGTTTCGCCGCCGACCACGCTTTCGAAGAGCACGAGCCCATCCGAATTCGGATTGAGCTTCAGCATCGCCGAAACCGGCGACTCCGTGTCATCGACCCGGCGCCTGACCAGAAGCCGGGGCAGGCCTGTCGTCATTGCACCGCGTCCTGCGGGACCAGGCCGTCAAAGAAACGACGGATCGCGTCTTCGTTGCGCTGGAAGTCCACTTCCTTCTGCAGGCCGCGCTGGAAGACCTCGGAGAGGTCCTGCTGCAGCGACTGATTGACCTGATTGCCCATCTGGACGCGCAGCATCGCCGTCATCTCCGGCGTCGCCTGCGCAACGCTGTCGACACGGGCGACCCAGGCCTCGCCGCTGGAACCATGGACAAGGCCAACTTCGCCGTCCTTCAGTTCGAACCCGCCTGCAACGAGGGCCGGATCGATCTGCTGATTGCCTTCCCGCGTGATGACAATTGCGGGGAGGGCCTCCAGCTTGTTGGCGACCGCCGCCTGCGCAAACGGCGTTCCGGCCTTCACTGCCTCGACCATGGAATTCGCTGCCGCATCCATTGCGGCGACCTGGCGTTCGGTCATTACGGCCTGCCGCACGATCTCCTTCACTTCCTCAAAGTCCGGCGTGTAGGGCGCGATGACTTCATCGAGCCGGAACATCGAAAGCTGGCCTTCGTCCTCGTAGACCGTCGTCATCTGGCCGGGAGACAGCGTGAACAGATCGCGAAGCGCATCGCGGTTGGACACGATGAGCTGGGCCTGATCGCCGCTCCGCGTGCGGCCCTGGGAATCAATGGCTGCAAGGCTGTAGACTGGCACGCCGAACTGCTTGCCGATATCTTCCAGCGGCTGACCGCCGGCGGCATCGCGGAAGGACTCCAGCGAGTCCTCAAACTGCCGGCGCGCCTCCGGCTCGGCCATGCTGGCGCGAACCTTGTCCGCGACCTGTTCGAACGGCGTCGGCACGCCCGGCGTGACCGAATTGACGATCACCGTGAAGTAGGGCTGGCCTTCGCCCAACTGGATCGCGCGGCCATCGAGTTTGCCCGGCTCCATCTGGAACAGCAGCTGCCGGTAGTCCTCGTTCTCGACCTGCTCGGGCTGTACATCGCGCTCGACGACCTCAAGGCCCGGGCTTTGGGCGAGGGCTTCCTCAATCGAAATGCCCTGAGCCGTGAGGTCCACAAAGTTCTGCACGACATTGCGGTCAGCGGATTTGTACTCGACGATCTTGCGGGTCTCGGGCGTCGAATAGTCCTTGATCCGCGCATCGTATTCCGCGCGAACCTGTTCGTCGGTGAATGTCGCCCGATCGAGCATGTCCTGCGTCGAATAGGTCAGCGCCGAGATGCGGCGACGTTCCGGCTGACGGAAGCGTTCCTTGTTCTGGTCGTACCAGGCCTGCAGGTCGGCGTCGGTCGGCGGTTCAACGGCCGCAAGCGCGGCCGGACCGGGGCGCGCGAACGACAGGGTCCGCGACTCCCCGAAGTATTTGATGAACGGCTCTGACAGCACTTCCGGCAGGTTCACGGCGCTGAAAGCGGCGACCTCGACATAGCGCTGGGTCAGGAAGTCCTGCAGGAACTTTTCGAACTGGAGACGCGAAAGGCCGCGATCCCGGGCCTCGGACTCGATGGCGGCGAGGTCGACCTTGCCGAAGGCGTTGGTCAGGACCTGATTACGCTCAAGATAGGGCTTCAGGGCCTCGGGGCTCGCCTGGATGCCCATCTTGTCGGCAAACGCCAGAATGGTGTTCTGGTATTCGAGGGTCAGAAGCTGGCGCTGCGCCATGCCGTTCTGAGCCGTCTCGGCGAGGCTGATGACCTTCTGGTTCTCGATCAGCTCGCGGCGGATATCCCGGTCGATCTCCTGACGCAGCTCCGTCGCCTTGACCTCACGGTCGCCCACCTTGGTCAGCGTACCGCTGGAGAAGCCGCCGCCGAACGTGTCAGGCAGGGTGACCGCGAGGGCGATCACCAGCGGGATGAAGAGAAGCAGGATCGCCCACTTCGATCTCGCAAACTTGCGCATTCCGCCGATCATGCGGCGTAACTCCCTGACAAACGGCGGCCAACCGGGCTGGTTGTCCGCTGGAACACGGCTTGCTAGAGCATTTTGCGGCGGAGGGGAAACCCGGTTCGCCGCTGGAAAATGCGACATTGCGGCAGGAAACGCCGCCGGGGCGGGCTGGGCCGGCTCCGGGGCTGGCGAACTGCCGCCGGGTGGGACCGGAATTGATGACGGAACGCAGGAAGCTCGTTGCTGGCAACTGGAAGATGAACGGCCTCAAGGCCTCCCTTCCGGAGGTCCGGGCGATGAAGGAAGGAGCGGCCAGCCTTGCCGCCGTGGATCTGGCGATCTGCCCGCCGGCAACGCTGGTTTCCGCCGTGGCCGAGGTTCTGGCAGGGTCCGCGATCGGGCTGGGCGGACAGGACTGCCATGCCGAAAAATCGGGGGCCTTCACCGGCGACATCAGCGCGGAAATGCTTGCCGAGGCAGGGGCCGGCTATGTGATTGTCGGCCACTCGGAGCGCAGGGCCGGGCATGGCGAGACCGATGACATCGTGGCCGGAAAGGCCGCCGCCGCCTATCGAGCGGGCCTTGTTCCCATAATCTGCGTTGGCGAGAGCCTCGAACAGCGCGACGCCGGCGAAACCCTTGGCGTGATTACCCATCAGCTGGCCGGCTCGGTCCCGGATGCGGCGGCCACGAACACCACCGTCATCGCCTACGAACCCATCTGGGCCATCGGCACGGGCAGGACCCCGACGACCGCCCAAGTGGCTGAAGTCCATCAGGCGACGGTCCAAGCCCTGGTCAAACGCTTTGGACCGGCTGGGCAGGCGATCCGCCTGCTTTATGGCGGGTCCGTCAAACCGGAAAATGCGCGCGAACTCATGCATGTGCCGGGTGTCGATGGCGCGCTTGTGGGGGGCGCCAGCCTCAAAGCCAGCGATTTCCTGAAGATTGCGCAGGCCTGCGCATAGCGCGGCTGCACCGCCGCACCCATGTGAAAAGGGCTGGAGGGGGCTTGGCCGCACCCCGCCGACGTGCTTTGAGGCGGTCCAAACGGCTAGCCGGCGTAGACATTCATGCAGAACATCCTCCTGACCATCCACATCATTGCCTGTATTGCGCTTGTGATCGCAGTCATGCTGCAGCGCTCCGAGGGTGGCGCGCTCGGCATGAGCGGCGGCGGCACGGGCGGGCTGATCTCCGGCCGCGGCGCGGCGGGCGTGCTGGTGAAGGTGACGATGGGTCTGGCCATCGTGTTCTTCTGCACCAGCATCGGCATGACGTTCCTCAACAACCAGGCGAATTCCGCCCCGGGCGTGCTGGAACGGCAGATCCAGCAGGATAACTCGAGCAACCCGCTGGGTTCGGTCACCACCCCGACGACGCCGTCGACGGCCGACACGCAGCCCGCGGAACCGGCGCCAGCCCCGGCCATTGACCCGCTCGCCCCGTCGACAGCGCCCACGACCACACCGCCGGCGACCAACGACGCTGCGCCAACCACCCCCGCCGAAAGCGGTGGATCGAACAACTAGTTTGACTGCCTGCGGCCCGGCGCCCTCTCGCGTCGGAGCCGCGAATCGCTAAACTGGTATTCCGTCATGAAGCGTTTCATCTTCATCACGGGAGGCGTTGTGTCCTCCCTCGGGAAGGGCATTGCCTCGGCAGCGCTTGGCGCGTTGCTGCAATCGCGCGGCTACCGCGTCCGGCTGCGCAAGCTGGATCCCTATCTCAACGTCGACCCCGGCACGATGTCGCCCACGCAGCATGGCGAGGTGTTCGTCACCGATGACGGCGCAGAGACCGATCTCGACCTTGGCCACTACGAACGGTTCACCGGTGTTTCGGCGCGCAAGACCGACAACACCACGACGGGACGCATCTACAAGGCGATCCTCGAAAAGGAGCGCAAGGGCGATTATCTCGGCGCGACGCTGCAGGTGATCCCGCACGTCACGGACGCCATCAAGGACTTCATCAAGTCGGACACAGACGATGTCGACTTCGTTCTGTGCGAAGTCGGCGGCACGGTTGGCGACATCGAAGGCCTGCCGTTCTTCGAAGCGATCCGCCAGTTCAGCCAGGATGTCGGCCGCGAAGCGAGCCTGTTCATCCACCTGACGCTGCTGCCCTACATCGCCACGGCCGGCGAGCTGAAGACCAAACCGACCCAGCACTCCGTGAAGGAACTGCGCTCGATCGGCATCCAGCCGGATATCCTGTTGTGCCGGGCGCCGATGCCGATCCCGTCAGAAGAACGCCGCAAGCTCGCGCTGTTCTGCAATGTGAGGCCCGAGGCGGTGATCGAAGCGCTGGACGCCCAACACATCTATGAAGTGCCGCTCGAATACCATTCCCGCGGGCTGGATCGCGAAGTGCTTCGCCATTTCGGGCTTGAGAAGCAGACCACGCCGGACCTCAAACACTGGATCAACGTCTCGCAGACGCTGCGCAATCCGGACGGCGAAGTGCGCATCGCCATCGTCGGGAAGTATGTGGCGCTGCATGACGCCTACAAATCTGTGGTTGAGGCGCTTGGCCATGGCGGCCTCGCCAACAAGGTGCGCGTCAATCTGAGCTGGATTCCGTCGGACCGCTATGACGACCCGAACGCCGACCTGTCGGAACTCGACAATGTCGATGGCGTATTGCTGCCCGGTGGATTTGGCGAGCGCGGCGCGCTCGGCAAGATGCGGGCGGCCGGGTATGCGCGCCGCCACAAGCTGCCGTGTTTCGGCATCTGTTACGGCATGCAGCTCGCCGTGATCGAGCTTGCCCGCAATCTCGGCGGCATTGAGGGCGCAGGCACGACCGAATTCGGTGATCCGGAGTATCCGGCCGTCGGCCTGATGCACGAATGGGTGCGCGGCAACGAACGCGAAGTCCGCATCGCGGGCGGCGACCTCGGCGGCACGATGCGCCTTGGCGCCTATCCGGCGACACTCAAGCCGGGCTCAAAGGTGGCCGAGATCTACGGCAAGACAGCCATCTCGGAACGCCACAGGCACCGTTATGAAGTCAACGCCGACATCATCTCCAAGCTTGCGCCTTATGGTGTGATTTTCTCGGGCATGTCGCCCGATGGAAGACTGCCGGAGATCATGGAGCTTGAGGACCATCCCTGGTTCATCGGCGTGCAGTTCCATCCGGAGCTGAAGTCGCGGCCGTTCGATCCGCATCCGTTGTTCGCCAGCTTCATCGCTGCCGCGCGAGACAAGAGCAGGCTGGTCTAGGCGTTCAGCGCAGTTCATCCGCACACGTGTCAGCAGCACACACGCGCGCATGCGCGCCAGCTTATTTCGCAGATGTGACGGCGCGGCATAATCGAATCCTTGCAGCGCGGCCGCCCGGATGGTGACCATTCCAACTCGGCGAGCTTGAATCTGATCGGGCTCAAGGAGGTAGCAGGGCGGGGGCCCATCATTCGCGAGGTGGCGACAGTCGTGAGGCACAACCCTCGGTGCATGCCTGTAGCAATGCGCCCGGCGCACCCGAAAGGCGTCCGCGTTGAGCGGTGACGAGGCGGCCGGCGCGGGAAGCGTTGCCCGTATCCGGGGCCTGAAAATCCTCATCGTCGAGGACGAGCCCTTTTTTGCCTTCGACCTCATCATGGCGATCGAGGATGCCGGAGCAATCGCCGTAGGCCCGGCGGCGAGCGTCGCGGAGGCGATCGATTTCCTGCATAGTGCGACGCCTGACGCCGCGATCGTGGACGTGCATCTGCCGGATGGGACAATCGCGGCATTTCTTGATGCGATCCCAAAGGGCCTGCCGGTCGTGGTTCACACGGGGATTGGCCTGCCGGAAGACATCGCGGCGCGACATCCCGACATGCCGGTGGTCCTGAAGCCAACCGATCCCGCTGTCCTGCTTCAGCAAATCGGCAAAAGACTGAAAGCCATTTAAGCGGGGTGCTCAGTCATCGTCTTCGATCGGCGCCGGACCGGGAACAAGATCGAACGCGAAGGTCAACCGCCGCTTGTCGCCGCTGAACGGCACGGTGCCGTGCCACATATAGGATGGGAACAGGACCAGCATGCCCGGCCTGGGTTCGATATAGTGTTCGGCTTCCAACAAAGAGTGCGTTTTGACGCCAGGCTGGCCAAAGCGGATCCATCCCTCGCGGCCAACGGACAGCACGGTCTCGATATAGCAGGCCGAACTCAACCAGCCCTGAGGATGGACGTGGTCGATGTGATAGCCGCCGGGTTTCAGGCGGACGGACCACATCCCTTGAAAAGCGTAGCTTTGACGGTTGCGCGAGCGCACGGGATCATCGCCCGATCCGAGCGCTTCCAATCGCCTTCGGATCGGGCCGTCGAGCGCCCGGGGCAAGGCCTTCAGCGCTGGATGCGATCTCTGCAGGATATCGACGGCCTGACTGCCGTGGCGCAGGGACTGGTTGAAGGGATGCTCTTCGAATGCGTGGAGCTCCTTCAGCGCGGCGGCGACATCGGCGACGTAGGCCTCAAGCGATGGCCAGCCTTCGGGCGTGTCCAGCATCTCTGCGCCAACCAAGGAGTTGTAGTCGTACAGCTGGCGATAGCGCGGATCGCCAAGCATTCGCCAAGCCGTCGCCTGCAGCGCGATGGCGTGCTGGTTGGTCGACCATTTGCGGCGCATGTCGGCAGCAAGGTCGGAGGCCTGTTGCGCCTCTCCGGCCGCGAGCAGGGCTTCCGCCCGGGTCACGAGCACGGGCAGGTCGTTAGGCGCCTGCTGAAGCGCTGCAGCCGACAGGCGCAGGGCGTCTTCAGCGCGGCCCAGCGTTGTCGCCAGTTGGGCCGCCTGAACGAACAGCGGGGTCTGGTTGGGCATCTGCTGGGTCAGCCGCAACATGAGCTCGAAAGCCTCGTCAGCGTGGCCAGCGAACTCGAGCGCCTGCGCCTTGACGATCAGCATGGCGACATGACGGGGGGCGGACGCCAGCACGCGATCGACTTCGGCCGTCGCGGCGGCGGCGTCGCCCGTGCGCATCCAGATCAGCTGGGCCAGCTCGCGATGGGCGTCGTACATGTCCGGCCGGCGCCGGATGGCCTGCCGGAAAGCCGCTTCGGCGTCATCCAGCCGTCCGAGAGACAGGCCGCAGCGCGCTTCAAGAAGCCAGGTTTCCGGCGCATCGACCCCCTTGGCGAAAGCCGTCCGGATATGAGGCTCGGCCTCGGGCCAGCGGCCGGCATCCCCGAGGCAGGCCGCCAGATTGTGTTCAGCTATCCCGGAGGCCGGATTGGCGGCCAAGGCTTCGCCATAGCGGAGGGCGGCCTCGTCCAGCCGCCCAGCCGCCTTCAACGCATGCGCCTCGCGCATGAGCGTGGAAGCATCCCGCGATGACACCCTGAACCTGACCCCAGGGGCTGAAACCCGTATTCTGGCCACCAGAACCGGGATGCCGGCCCGGTCTTGCGGCGCGCCATCAGACCCTGTATGAGGCCCGCTCGCAAGGACGGGCCCCCATAAAAGGCCGGCCACGTCCCCAACAGTTTTCCTGCCGTTTCCGAGGCATCCATGGCCGTCCCTAAGCGAAAAACCTCCCCCTCCAAGCGCGGCATGCGCCGTTCCCATGACCGCCTGCCGGGTTCCGCCTACGTCGAGGACAAGGACTCGGGCGAACTGCGCCGCCCGCACCATGTCGACCCCAAGACCGGCATGTACCGCGGCAAACAGATCCTGAAGGTCCAGGACGACGAATAGTCCTGCCTTTTCTGATCCGAATGGTTCCGAGCGGCCGTCCCGGTGGGGCGGCCGTTCTGCTTTTTGGTCGCAGGGAAGCCGCGGACATTCCGCCGCGTGATGGCCGCATGATTGCAACCCCGGGCGGTTCAAGACATAGCAGGCACGCCTTTCCCGCAACGGCCGAATCGTCCGCTGCGGCCTTCGCCTGCCAAGCCCAAGGGGACACTCCGTGACCGAGATCGTTGACGTATACGCCCGTGAAATCCTGGACAGCCGGGGCAACCCGACGGTCGAGGCCGAGGTCACGCTGGAAGACGGATCGATGGGCCGCGCGGCGGTTCCCTCCGGCGCCTCGACGGGCGCGCATGAGGCGGTGGAACTGCGCGACGGCGACAAGTCCCGCTATCTCGGCAAGGGCGTCCAGAAGGCGGTTGCGGCCGTCAACGATGAAATCTTCCCGGCGCTGCTGGGCCTTGAGGCCGAAGACCAGCGCCTGATCGACCAGGTGATGCTGGAGCTCGACGGCACGCCGAACAAGTCGCGGCTGGGCGCCAACGCCATTCTCGGTGTGTCGCTGGCTGTCGCCAAGGCGGCCGCGGATGCTTCGGGCCTGCCGCTCTATCGCTATGTCGGCGGAGCGAATGCGCACGTGCTGCCGACGCCGATGATGAACATCATCAATGGCGGCGCGCATGCCGACAACCCGATCGACATCCAGGAATTCATGATCATGCCGGTGGGCGCGGAAACGTTCGCTGATGCGCTGCGCTGTGGGGCTGAGGTGTTCCATGCGTTGAAGAAGGGCCTGTCGGCCGCGGGTCACAACACCGGTGTGGGTGATGAAGGCGGCTTCGCGCCCAACCTCAAATCGACGGATGAAGCGCTGGGCTTCATCATGAAGTCGATCGAGGCGGCCGGCTACCAGCCGGGCGAGGACGTGGTGCTTGCCCTTGATGCGGCGTCCACCGAGTTCTTCAAGAAGGGCAAGTACGAGCTGGAAGGCGAGGGCAAGTCGCTGTCGTCCGACCAGTTCGCGGCTTATCTCGGCGATCTGGTCGCGCGCTATCCGATCATGTCGATCGAGGATGGCATGGGCGAGGACGACTGGGAGGGCTGGCTCGCGCTGACCAAGCTGATCGGCGACAAGTGCCAGCTGGTGGGCGACGATCTTTTCGTCACCAACACGGCGCGTCTGGCCGAAGGCATCGAGAAGGGCGCGGCCAACGCGATCCTCGTGAAGGTCAACCAGATCGGGTCACTGACCGAGACGCTGGAGGCCGTGCAGATGGCCCACATGGCGCGCTACGCGGCCGTGATGTCCCACCGTTCGGGCGAGACGGAGGACTCGACCATCGCCGATCTCGCGGTCGCGACGAATTGCGGGCAGATCAAGACCGGCTCGCTGGCGCGTTCTGACCGGCTTGCGAAATACAACCAGCTGCTGCGCATCGAGGACGAGTTGGGCGACGCCGCCCGCTATCTGGGCCGCGCCTCGATCCGGGCGTAGCCCTCCGCACAAACTCCGGCGCCCTCGCAGGTGAACCTGCGAGGCGTGTTGCGGATGCGGGGAGACAATTGTGAGCGGTGGGCCGCGCGTGGTTGTGCGTGCTTGGTCACCGCCCGCTCGTCCCGATGACAATCGGGACCCGGGAACGGTTGCGCGGCGTGCGCTGGACTGAAGCTGCAGGGTGGAACAGGCCTTGCCGTCAGCCCTGGATCCCGGTGTTCGCCGGGATGAGCGGGGAGAGGCCGGCGCGTAAGCCGCAAGGCCCAGCGGGTCAGCCTCGTGTTCGCGCGTGAGTTTCGCGGCGCGGAGCTGGGCCAGGCGTTCGATGTCGGCGCAGACGCGCACGAGATCGCCGAGGCGGGCGAGCAGGTCGATCAGGGTCTGGCGCGCGAGGGCTGGTAGACGTCCTGCTGAGGCGGACTGAAACGCAACTTCGCAATCTGGCAGGCGCGGGCCGATGACGGTGTGAAGCCCGGCCTCGTAGTCGATGATCATGGCTTCGAGATGGAGGCGCAGGGCCGGATCGCGCTCGAGCCTGTCGCGCATCCTCGCAGGCGACCAGCTCCACAAGCTGGGCGACATAGTATCTCAGGCCCTCCACGTGCTGGCGCACATGATCGGTCGGGAAGAGCCAGCGCAGGAGGGTCCAGAGCCATGCCATGGGCGGCAGTATGGGGCGGGACATCACCCCGGCTGGTTTGCCGAAGGCTCATCCCACAAATCCGGCAAGCAGCGCGTTGAAATCACGCGGGATGATTGTCCGCTGTCCGACGGATTCGCGAAGGTCTGACCCGCAGGCGCGCCTGCAACCTGCTCTTGGCCGACGTCGCCGGGATGCTAGTCTCGCGCCGATTTCATGATGATTTTCGGGAGACGCAGACAGTGAAACGATTGCTGGCGATTGCCGGGTTCATGGCTGCCCTGAGCGGAGGCGCCATGGCGCAGGAAACGACGCAACCGCCTGCCGATCCGACGACCGCGCCGGCGGGCGAGGCCACAACGGCGGCCGATGCAAGCGGCGACGCAGCTGCATCCGCCGACGGACAAGCCGCCGACCCAGCCGCAATCGTTGAGCCCGCTCCGCCGCAATGGGTCGGGCCGGAGGTGAAGCTTGAAACAAGCCTCGGCGACATCCTGATCGTGCTGGACCTTCAGGGCGCGCCGAAGACGGCGATGCAGTTCCTGAACCTTGTGAAGGCCAAGCACTACAATGGCGCGGCGGTCTATCGGATCGAACCGGGCTTCGTGATCCAGTTTGGCGATCTGGATGCGAACCTGAAATACCGGCCCGCCAAGCTCGGCAAGGTGCCACTGGAGACGGCCAACAACAAGCATACGCGCGGCGCCATTGCGTTGGCGCGCGGGGATGAAACCGACAGCGGCCAGTCGACCGTCTATATCGACCTCGCCGAGAATGCGGGCCTTGGCGCGACACCGGAAGCGCCGCCGAACACAACCGGCTATGCCGTGTTCGGCCATGTCGTTCAGGGCATGGATATTGTCGATACGATTGCGAATGTGGAGCTGGCGTCACCCGACGCGAAACATCCGTCGGGCCAGAAATATCCGTTTCCCGGCAAGTTTCCGGCGACGCCTGTCGTGATCAAGAAAGCGACCGTGATCAAGGAGTAGGTTTCGGCGCGCGCGCAGCCTGATCCCGCTCCACCTTCCGCACACCCGTGAGGATGTGCTCCATACCGTAATTGCCTTCGTGGCAGGCGTATTCCCATAGCCTGCGCGTCGGCTTGAATGTGTAGTCCACCGTCCATGGCCGCGTGTAGATGACGGGATCCGTCACTTCGACATGATAGGCCAGACCATCGTCGGCCGTTCGCGTGAACCGTTCGATGACCTTCGCGTCCTTGGATGTCGGGAAGGGGCTCTGCTGCGCCTGACGGACATTGACGTGGACGGTCTCGACCACGAGCGTGTCGCCCTCCCACCAGCCGACGCTGTCGCCGGTCCAGCGCTGAAGCACGGCTGGGCCATGTGAGCGCATGGCTTCGGCGGCGCTCGCAAAGATCGGTATGATCCGCGTTTCGTCCATCATCTCGACGGAGATGACGATCACCGACGGCGTCTGCACGATCTGGTAGGCGTCGTTGTAACCCTGACTGGTCATTGGCGGCGCGGCGGCGTTAGCGGCCATCAGACACCTGTCGCGGTTGGGCAGGGTATCGACGCCCTGCGTAAAGTCAGGCTGGGGGGCGCCGCTCATATAGTTGCCGTACTTCTCGCGCCAGGCCATGGCGGCCGCGCGATCGATGAAGGGGAGTTGGTCTTCCGGCGGATCGAACACCGCCTTGATGGTGTGCTCACTGTTGGTCCACACACCGCCGAGGTCGGCGCGACCATCAGGTGTACGGGGCGCAACGTAGCTTGCTTGCGCTGCTGCGGAGAGAGCAAACGCGCATGCGAGCGTCAGGGCCGCCGCATGGCGCAGCATGACTACCGAACCTTGTCGCCGTTGACGGTGACGCGGCGCATATGGCGGCGCTGGCCATGATAGTCGTTCAGCGCATAGTGCCAGACGCAACGATTGTCCCACATCGCGATCGAGCCCGGCCGCCAGCGGAAGCGGCAGGTGTAGACCTCGCGGCGGCAGACCTCGAACAGGTATTCGAGCAGCGGACGCGATTCCTTCCTGCTCCAGCCGGCGAAGCGGAGCGTGAAGGCGGGATTGATGTAGAGGCCCTTGCGGCCGGTTTCGGGATGCGTGCGGACGACGGGGTGCTCGTATTCCGGCACATCGTCGCCGACGACTTCGGAATCCATGGACGCACGCTTGCGCGATGAAGCGCCGCCGGCGCCGTATTCCTCGGCCGCGGAGTGGATGGCGCGCAGGCCTTCGAGGGTTTTCTGCAGGCCGGGCGAGAGCGCGTCCCACGCGCCGTACTGGCTGGCGAACAGCGTGTCGCCGCCGACGTCGGGCACTTCGATGGCGTGGAGGATGGAACCGAGCGCCGGGACTTCGAGGAAGCTCATGTCCGAGTGCCAGCCGCCGCCGAAGTTTATCTTCTCGGTCGGCTCCTTGATGATTTCGAGGATTTCCGGATAGCCGGCCATGCCCTTCACATAGGGATGGATGTTGAGCGTGCCGAAGCGCCGGCCGAAGGCGAGATGCTGTTCCGGCGTCAGCGTCTGATCACGGAAGAAGATGACGTGGTGCTTCAGGAAGGCCTGATGGATGTCGTCGAACTGCGCGTTGGTGAGCGGCTGCGACAGGTCGACCCCGTCGATCTCGGCGCCGAGATGCGGGGACACGGGTCTGACCGTGATGGTCTTGTAGGCGGATGCGGTCATGGGAGCCTCTGCGGGCGTGTTTCCTCGATGCGGGGAGCATCGCGCTCACGGAAGCGGAAGGCAATGGCCGCTAGCGGCCGAGCAGGGCCCGGAAATCGTTGGGCTGCATCGGGCGGTGGAGCAGGAATCCCTGGGCTTCATCGACCTTCAGCCAGGTCATGAAATCCCACATTTCCTGCGTTTCGACGCCCTCGGCTACGACCTTGAGACCGTGATCCTTGGCGAGGCGGACGCAGCTGACCAGCGCCGCCTTGGCGTAGGCCTCGTCCATGGCGAGGCGCGTGAAGGCGGGATCGATCTTCACCTCGGTGAAGGGGTAGTTGCGCAGGCGGTCTATGTTGCTGGCGCCGGCGCCGAAATCGTCGAGCGCGAGGCCGAAGCCGTGACCGCGCAGGGCCGTCATGGTCTCGAAGGCGCCGAGGCCGTAGTCGGCGTGGCGCGCGTCGGTGATCTCGATCACGAACTGGGAGCAGGGCAGGCCGGACTGCGTGATCGCTGCGGCGAGGGCGTCAGCAAAGCCCGCGGTGGAGAGCGAGATGGGGCTGACGTTGATCGAACACGGCAGGCCCCCGAATGTCGCGGCGTGACCGGCGACGGCGCGCGCCATCACGAGCGTGAGCGCATCGATGCGCTGGCTGCGCTCGGCGAGTTCGATATAGCCCGCGGGCGCGGCGAGGCCGGAATTCGCAGAGGCGATGCGCGCGAGAGCCTCGGCGCCGACGATCGCGCGCGTAGGCAGGGCGACCTTGGCCTGGAAGAAGGGATGAAGGCCGCCACGCTCGATGGCGGCTTCGAGCAGGCTGGCGCTGACGGGCGCGGCGCGGCGCGCGGTTTCGCCAGCTGTTGCGGCTGCGGGGACGTTTGGCATCATCGCGTCGTCAGGCCCACCTGCGCCCCGGCCTGTCGCCAGAGTCGATGGGTTCACCCAATCACGCAATCCTCTCAAAACAGCTAACCCCCACCGTGCAATCAAGCACGATGGGGGCGCCACACGTCCGTCTCGGGTCCGGAAAGACTATTTCGCGTCGGAGAGATTCTGGTTCACGAAATCCCAGTTCACCAGCTCGTTGATGAACGTCTCGATGTATTTCGGGCGCGCATTCTGGGTGTCGAGATAATAGGCGTGCTCCCAGACATCCATGGTTAGCAGAGGGGTAACGCCGGCCTCGGTGAGCGGGGTTTCGGCGTTCGGCGTCTTGGTGACGGCGAGCTTGCCATCCTTGAGGACCAGCCAGGCCCAGCCGGAGCCGAACTGCGTTGCGCCGGCCTCGGCGAAGAGGCGCTTGAACTCGTCGAACGAGCCGAGGTCCTTGTTGATCTTGTCTGCCGCGAGACCGGTGGGCTTGCCGCCGCCGCCGGGCTTCATGGAGTGCCAGTAGAAGGTGTGATTCCAGACCTGACCGGAATTGTTGAAGATCGGGGTCTTCTTGTCGGTCCAGCTCTGCTTGACGACTTCCTCAAGCGATGCGCCTTCCATCGGCGTGCCGGCGACCAGCTTGTTCAGGTTGTCGACATAGGCCTGATGGTGCTTGCCATAATGGAAGTTGAGCGTGGTTTCGGAGATGTGCGGCGCAAGGGCGTTGCGGGCGTAAGGAAGAGGCGGAAGCGTGAAAGCCATCAGATTACCCTCGTTCTTTTTTGCTGTTCTGACCGTGCAGACCCTGAGATAGGGCCTTTTTGCTGAAATTGAACATGAGCGATACGGCCAATCCGGCAAAACTTGCAAGCGCGAACGCGCTCGACGCCCGCCTGAAGCGGACGGATGAGGATCGCTGGCTGGCGACCCGCTATGCGGACGCGACAGGGCGCGAGCTGCTGGTGGCGATCTATCTGTTGAACCAGGAGTTGCAGCGCACGTTACAGGCTTCAGAGCCCATGCTGGGCAAGATCCGGCTGCAATGGTGGCGCGAGACGCTGGAGCAGGTTTCCGGCGCCGCGCCTGTGCGCCGGCATGATCTCGCCGAAGAGCTTGCGCGTGTGACAGCGGGACGAAGCGATCTGACGGCGCCGTTGGGCGCGCTGGTCGATGCGTTCGACGACATTCTCGACGACCACCTACGCGATGGTGGGCACCAGACGGGCGCCGAACATGAATCGCGACACCTTGCGGTCGAGGGACACCTGACGCGGCTTGCCGGACTGGCGCTGGCGCCCGATGCGGTCGCGTCGGATCTGGATACGATGAGGCAGGCCGCCGAGGCGGCGCTGGCAGCCAAAGCCGGGCTGGACGGCGCCGGGGAACGCTGGGCGGCCGCGCGCCGAAACGTGCGGACCATCCCGGCGAAGCTGTGGCCAGCCTTGTTGCACCTGGCGGCCCGGCCCAGCGAAGGCGGGCGCGAGCGGTCCGCCTTCGGCAAACGCTGGCGCGTGTTCACAGGCGCGCTCATGCGGAAGCTCTAGAACAATCACACCGGGGCACTGGTCAAACCGGCCGCCACACTGTCTTCTGCGCCCGGGACTGGAATCGGACGCGGGGCGACTTTGCGCAACAATCTGTTCAACCCGGCAAGCTGGCTGCGCGCACTTGGGCGCCCGCTGGTGCTTCTCGGTCTCGCTGTCGATCTGTTCCCCATCTATGGCGTGATCGCGTTCGGCTGGAACGCCGTGCCGCTGGTGATGCTGTACTGGATGGAGAACATCATCGCGGGCGTGCTGACGCTGCCGCGGATCTTCATCTCCGGCGCGACCTACGGCATCGCCGGCATTCTGATGGGGACGTTCCTGTCGGTCTTCTTCGTCTTTCACTACGGCATGTTCTGCGCCGTGCATGGCACCTTCCTGATGGCGTTCATCAGCATGGGAGAAGGAACCATCGGCCAACAGGATCCGATCATGATGGACATCCCGGCGATGTTCCAGTTCGGCCTGAATTCCGGACTGCACGTCGAATGGTTCGTCTACGCGATCATTGCATTCCAGGTTCTGGTGCTCATTCAGGAGTTCCTGATCAGGGGCGACTGGAAGAATACCAACCCGATGGCGGAGATGTTTGCGCCTTATGGCCGGATCATCGTGCTGCACATCGGGATTTTCGCGGGCGCCGGCGCATTGTTCCTGCTGGGGCAGCCAATGGTTGGCGTCCTCGCGCTCATCCTGCTCAGGGCGGCGTTTGGCGTCGTGAACAACGGCTCGAAGGATTTTGGCTTCGAGGCCGGCCTCGAGAAGGGGATGAAGGGCGTTTCCTCGCGCGAATACTTCGAGAAGGCGCTACGCGGCGAGAACCCCAATATCGAGGACGATGCAAGCGAGCGCTGAGCGCGGCGTCAGCCCGATATCGGCTGAACCTCGGACTGCGCCGACAACCAGCCGCTGATATCGTCCAGCGCCCGCAGGGACATCATCCGCTTGCGCGCACGGCCCTTGTCGGCGCCCTTGAGACGCTTGCCGTCCGGTCCACGAAGATCGATCGGACCGATTTCCGGGAAGAGGCCGTAGTTGACGTTCATCGGCTGGAATGAGCCGCGCTTTTCAACGCCGCTGTCGCCAAGCACATGGCCGCCCGTGATGTGGCTCACAAGCGCGCCGAGCGCTGTTGTGGCGGGCGGCGGTTCGATCTTGCGGCCGAGACGCTGGGCGGCGGCCATACGTCCGGCGACCAGCCCCATGGCGGCGCTTTCGACATAGCCTTCCACGCCTGTGACCTGCCCGGCGAAGCGCACGCGCGGATCGGCCTTCAGCCGCAGCTGCGTATCCAGCAGGGCCGGCGAGTTGATGAAGGTGTTGCGGTGGATGCCGCCGAGGCGCGCGAATTGCGCATTCTCCAGCCCCGGTATCATCCGGAAGATATCCTGCTGGGCGCCGTGCTTCAGCTTCGTCTGGAAGCCGACCATGTTCCACAGCGTGCCGAGCTTGTTGTCCTGCCGCAACTGCACGATCGCCCAGGCTTTTTCGGTTGGCGCGTGCGGATTGGTGAGGCCGACCGGCTTCATCGGACCGTATCGCAACGTTTCAGGACCGCGCTCAGCCATGACCTCAATCGGCAGGCAGCCTTCGAAATAGGGCGTGCCTTCCCATTGCTTGAATTCGGTCTTGGGCGCCGCCAGCAACGCGGCGATGAAGGCCTCGTACTGCTCCCTGTTCATGGCGCAGTTGATGTAGGCCTCGGCGCCGTCGCCGCCCGGACCCGGCTTGTCGTAGCGCGACTGCTTCCATGCGCGGCTCATGTCGATGGAATCGAGATGAACGATCGGCGCGATGGCGTCGAAGAAGGCGAGCGAGTCCTCGCCGGTCTTCGCAAGGATGGCCTTGGCGAGATTTTCCGACGTGAGCGGCCCCGTGGCGATGATGACGCTGGACCAATCCTGCGGCGGCCAGCCGTCGATCTCGCCACGTTCGATTGTGATGAGCGGATGCTGCGTCAACGCCGCTGTAACGTCCGCGGAAAAGCCGTCTCGGTCGACGGCAAGCGCCGAGCCAGCCGGCACGCGGTGGCGATCGCCCATCGCAATGATGAGACCACCGGCGCGACGCATTTCCTCATGCAGGAGGCCGACGGCGTTGTATTCCCAGTCGTCGGACCGGAACGAGTTGGAGCAGACGAGTTCCGCAAGGCCATCCGTGTGGTGGGCGTCGGTTTTCCGCACGGGACGCATCTCGTGCAGCACCACGGGAACGCCGAGATTGGCGGCCTGCCAGGCGGCTTCCGAGCCGGCCATGCCGCCGCCAATGATGTGTATCGGTTCGATTGTCATGGGCCCCGTATACGCTAGTCTCGCCCCCAAAAGACAAGGGGGGATCCGGCATGAGATCGGGAAGATCAATTCGCACGGCTGCAATTGGCGCGCTGCTGGCGGCGGCGCTGGTCGGGACAGCCACGGCGAACGATATCAAGACCTATAACAGCGCCGTGCGGGCAGGCGATTACAAGGCCGCTGCGGCAGCCGCCGAAGAGGTCTGGAAGACCTGGGACAGGAGCGATCCCGATACGGCCCTGCTGGCGCGGGAGTTCGGTTTCGCGGCGCTGGTGTCTGGCAGGAACGAGCTGGCGCAGCAGTTCGGCAAGTTTCTGGTGGAGCAGGGCGCGACGCTGGCGACGCCGGATGACCAGCCGCTGACCTCGGCGGTTCTCTATCGCGCGGCCAGCTTCAAGGTGAGCAAGGGAGATGGCGAGCGGGCGGCGCTGCGCGACGCTCTCATGGCGCGCAACGGGGCGCCCGGGCTGGACATGACGTCCGTGCTGTCGTGGGAGCTGCTCTATTCGTCGGACTCGGATGCGGGCGACTGGGACAACGCCGTGGCGGACGCCAACGCAGCCGCATCATTCATGGGGCGCAATAGCGGCCTGCTGGTTCGCCAGCGCAAGGCCGAGCTGCATGCGGCGTCGACGCAGTTCGTGAAGGCGCGCGGACGCCAGACCCAGTCGCGCAACGACCTCTACGACCTCATCGCGGATGTGCACGACAGCCTTGCCAACGACATCGATACGGCGACAAGCCAGTCGCTTCGTGACGAGCTGTGGCCCGTGCTGTGGACGGCGCAGGCCTGGGCCATCGCCGTCGAGTCCTACATCAACTCGTCGTATCAGCAGGTTGGCTCCAACATAAATTCATCACTGTCGCCGCGGCGGCTGAAGTTGCCGCGCTATGCGCAGCACGCAGAGTCGTCGCCGACGCCGCTCTGCGACGGAAAGTTCGAAGGCAAGGCGATCCGCTATCCTGAGAGCAAGCAGTACAACGGCGTAGGCTCCATGATCGTGCGGCTCGAAACAGCTGGCGATGGACGGGTGATCGATGTCGAGATACTCGGAGCGATTCCCAGCGAGGACTTCATCTCGGGAATCGTCGCGACGATGAAGACGTGGACCTACAAACCCGCAAAAGGCGTTGACCGGTCGACCTGCAGGCTGAGCTCGCGCAATCACATCTACAGGGGCAGTTTCAGGATCGGTTGAGATGTCTTGCGGTTGACGCTGGCCATCTTTTCGCCAAGCAATCCGCCGAAACCAGCTCAGGACGCCCCGGAAAAATGAGTCGTGATGCGCAGGCTTCCTGTTCTTCTTATGTGTATGGCGTTGTGGGCCGCGCCCGCTTCAGCCGATATACGCGCCTTCAACACCGCTGTTGAGGCCGGAGACTTCGGCGGCGCAGTGGCCGCAGCTGCAGAAACATGGCCCGGCGTGGACAAATCGTCGGCCGATGCGGTGGGTATTGCGCGGGAGTTCGGCTGGATCGCCATGCTGGCGGACGAGCCGTCCTGGGCGCTGATCTATGCACGCTTTCTGCTCGAGCAGGGCCCAACCCTGCCGTATCCGGACCAGAGTCCAGCGGTGTCACGCGTGCTGTTTGACTGGGCGGACCTTGCTGTGGCCGCATCGCCGCAGACACGCAGCCGCCTGCTGGCGTCGCTCAATGCGCGCGCGGCGACTGCCGGCCGTGACCTGATCTCGGCACGGGCTGCTCAGGTGCTGCATGTCGAGGCCTGGCGCGCGGGGGACTGGGCGCAGGCGGGCGCGGCGGCGGAACTGGCGATCCGCTTTCTGGACGAGATCGGCGCCACGCAATCGCCGGCGCGATTCCAGATGCGGCGCGGAATGGCGGCCTCGGCCTTCATGCGATCGAAATCGCCGGACGCCTACAACGCGGTCTATGTCGCCGCAGAGGAGCTGTACGACCTGATCGCGGCGACGCCGGGCGGGGCGATCCGCGACCGGCTGGCGACGGAATACTTTGCCGCGACGGCCTGGGGCGACGCCATGTACAGCGCGCTGGGTTCGCGCCAACGGTCGACGCCGGACCGGCGCACGCAGATCGAAGCCAACCGCAGGCCGATCGCCGAACTGCTCTATCCGACGCCGGGCGACGGGACGTCGCCGCGCTGTCGTATTTCGCTGGCGCGCAATTTCCGGTCGCCGGGATTTCCGTACAACGCCCGGTTCAAGGATTTCGGCGGCGTGGTGGTCTACGCGCTGAGCGTCGAGCCGGGCGGGACATTCTCCGATCCGCGCCTGCTGGTGTCGGCGCCGCATGAGGGCGTCGCGCTGGCGGTCGAGGACGTGATCGACAGCTGGCGCTGGCGGATCGAGGGCGGGCCGCAACCGCCGGCCTGCCGGCTGCCCGAAACCCATATCCTGACGTTCGAATTCGCGCTGGGGCGCTGAGCGCTTCCACAAGCGGCAAACGTGCTCTATTGCAGGCCCGATCAGGAGGGCTGCATGCCGGAATCAATGGAGCAGCGGGCCGGGGGCAAAGTCCCGGTCATGGAATGCTTCAAGGCCGCGTGGCAGTTCCTCGACAGGAACTGGCGGCTGTTGCTGCTGGCCGCCGCCATTACGGCGGCGCTGTCGCAGGTTGGCGTGGTGCTGACACTGCTGGCGAGCCCGCCTGTCGATCAGACCCAGACGATGCTGTCGGTGACGCTGTGGGATCTTGTCGCCGGCGCGCCGGCGCTGATCGCCGGGCTGATGTTTGCGGCAGCCGTACTGCGCAAGGCGGTGCGCGATGAATTCCTGCCGCCAACCGGACTTGCCTTTGGCGCCGACGAACTGCGCCTGCTTGGCGTGACCGCGGCGCTGGTGTGCGTGTTCCTGCCGATTGCGGCGCTGCTGTTCGTCGTTGTTTCCTTCGCCGTGCTGAGCCGGCTGGCTGCGACGCCCGAGCAACTGGATGCGCTGCTGGCGGACCCCGATGCGCTGGCCGACGCGCTGCAGAACACGCTGGGGCAGGGCGGCGTGACGGCGATGCTGATGTTTGTCGCAATCGGCCTTGTCGCAATCGCCTATCTCTCCGTGCGCCTGACCATGGTCAACGCGGCCACCATCGGCGAGCGCAAGATGGTGATCTTTCAGACGTGGCGCTGGTCGGCCGGGAATGTGCTGCGGATGTTCGCAGCGACAATCCTCACGGCCTTACCGGTCGTCTTCTTCGAGGCCATTCTGGACGCGATGCGTGCGGGCGTTCTTGAGGGTATGACGCTGGAAGGCGCCGGCGGCGGCGCCACGCTGGTGATCATCAATGGCGCGACGGCCTTCCTGTTGTCGATCGCATCGATCCCGACGATTGCGCTCGGCGCCATCCTCTACAAGGGCCTGAGGCCGCAGGACTTCGTCGCCAGGTGATCAGCCGCCAGACGGGGGCGATGGCGGTGTCGGCGAGCCGAACCCGATGAGGTCGCCGTCCGGCCCGAGAACCGCAAACTCGCGCTGGCCATAGGGCTGGTCGCAGAGTGGCGAGACATGGCCCGGCGGCAGAAGATCGAGCTTGGGTTTCAGCTCGGCAAAGAGCGCATCAACGTCCTCGACATCGATGTAGCTGGTGTAGCGGCCCTGACCGCGCGGCGGCAGCGGAGCATCCGCGATGATGCGAAAGGCCACAGTGTCGCGAAAGACGTAGGCATAGTCGCCAGCGCGAAACCCGATCTTGAAACCCAGCGTGCCGACGAAGAAGGCGACCGCCGCATCGGTGTCAGTCACGCGCATGAAGGGCGTGATGCGGAACATCTGGGACATGCGAGACTCTCCCCCCTTCGCTTGACTATTCCGCCGCCTGCCGCGTTGCCTTCTTCGCCTTGCCGGCGGCCTTGGCGGCCGTTTTTGCCGGAGAAGACTTCACGCGTCTGGCCTGACGCTGGCGGCGTTCTTCCTGGCGCTTGAAGGTCTCGACGAGGAAGCGGCCGGTGTGGCTCTTCTTGTTCTTCGCAACATCCTCCGGCGTGCCGACCGCGACGATTTCGCCGCCACCGTCGCCGCCATCCGGCCCGAGATCGATGATCCAGTCGGAGACCTTGATGACGTCGAGATTGTGCTCGATCACCACCACGGTGTTGCCGTTGTCGACCAGTTCCTGCAGCACTTCCATAAGCGTGCGGACATCGTCGAAGTGCAGGCCGGTGGTTGGCTCGTCGAGAATGTACATCGTGCGGCCGGTGGCGCGCTTCGACAGCTCCTTGGCCAGCTTGACCCGCTGGGCCTCGCCGCCCGAGAGCGTGGTCGCCTGCTGGCCGACCTTCACATAGCCAAGGCCGACGCGGCAGAGCGTTTCCATCTTGGAGCGGATGCCGGGCACGGCGCCGAAGAAGACGCGCGCTTCCTCGACCGTCATGTCGAGCACATCGGCGATGGACTTGCCCTTGTAGAGGACTTCCAGCGTTTCGCGATTGTAGCGCTTGCCCTTGCAGACGTCGCAGGTGACGTAGACGTCGGGCAGGAAGTGCATCTCGATCTTGACGACGCCGTCGCCCTGACAGGCTTCGCAGCGGCCGCCCTTCACGTTGAACGAGAAACGCCCGGCCTGATAGCCGCGCGCCTTGGCCTCGGGCAGGCCGGTATACCAGTCGCGGATGGGCCCGAAGGCGCCGGTGTAGGTCGCCGGGTTCGAGCGCGGCGTGCGACCGATGGGCGACTGATCGATGTCGATGATCTTGTCGAGCTGTTCGATGCCTTCGATCTTGTCGTGCGCGGCAGGGCTGTCGCTCGCGCCGTTGAGGCGGCGGGCGAGCGCCTTGTAGAGCGTTTCGATGATCAGCGTGGACTTGCCGCCGCCGGAGACGCCGGTGACGCAGGTGAACACGCCCAGCGGGATTTCCGCCGTGACGTTCTTGAGGTTGTTGCCGGTCGCGCCGATGACGCGGACCATCTTCTTCCTGTCGGACCAGCGGCGCTTCTCGGGGATGGCGATCTCTTCCTCGCCCGACAGATACTTGCCGGTGATCGAACGGTCGTTGGCCATCAGGTCGTCGGGCTTGCCGTGACCGATGACTTCGCCGCCATGGACACCGGCGCGCGGACCCATGTCGATGACATGATCGGCAGTGAGGATCGCATCCTCATCGTGCTCGACGACGAGGACGGAATTGCCGAGATCGCGCAGGCGTTTCAGCGTTTCGAGCAGGCGTTCATTGTCGCGCTGGTGCAGGCCGATCGAGGGCTCGTCGAGCACGTAGAGGACGCCGGACAGGCCGGAGCCGATCTGGGACGCAAGACGGATGCGCTGGCTTTCGCCGCCTGACAGCGTGCCGGAGGAGCGGGCCAGCGCCAGATAGTCGAGGCCGACATCATTGAGGAACTGGAGCCGGTCGCGGATTTCCTTGAGGATGCGGACGGCGATCTCGTTCTGCTTCTTGTTGAGCTTCTTCGGCAGGATCTCGAACCAGTCGCGCGCGGCCTTGATGGACAGCGCGGCGACTTCGGAGATCGTGCGCTCGTTGATCTTGACGCTGAGCGCTTCGGGGCGAAGGCGTTCGCCCTTGCAGGTGGGGCAGGGCGCGGCGGACTGATAGCGGCCGATTTCCTCGCGCATCCAGGCCGAGTCGGTTTCGCGGAAACGGCGCTCGAGATTGCCGACTACGCCCTCGAAAGGCTTGGTGACTTCGTAGCGGCGAACGCCATCGTCAAAGACGAAGTCGACCTCTTCCTCGCCCGTGCCGTTGAGAATGACCTCGCGCGCGCGTTCAGAAAGCTTTGACCACGGCACATCGAGCGAGAACTTGTACTTCTTCGCCAGCGCCTTGAGCGTCTGCTCCTGCAGTGGTGATGCGGCCTTGCCCCACGGCGCAATGGCGCCTTCCGAAAGCGTCTTGTCGGTTTCAGGCACGACGAGCGCCGGGTCGATCTTCAGCTGTTCGCCAAGACCGTCGCAGGCCGGGCATGCGCCGAACGGGTTGTTGAACGAGAACAGGCGCGGCTCGATCTCGGGAATGGTGAAGCCGGAAACGGGGCAGGCGAACTTGGCGGAGAAGGTGACGCGGCGCGGATCGCCCTTGTCGTCCTTGTCGGCGAATTCGGCGACGGCGATGCCGTCGGCGAGACCGAGGGCCGCCTCGAAGCTTTCGGCCAGACGCTGTTCCATGCCGGCGCGGATGACGATGCGGTCGACCACCACGTCGATGTCGTGCTTCAGCTTCTTGTCGAGCTTGGGCGGGTTTTCGAGTTCGTAGAACTCGCCATCGACCTTCACGCGGGCGAAGCCGCGCTTGAGCAGGTCGGCGAATTCCTTGCGGTACTCGCCCTTGCGGCCGCGGATCATCGGGGCGAGCAGGTGGAACTTGGCGCCGTCGCCGAACGCCATCGCCTTGTCGACCATCTGGCTGACAGTCTGGCTTTCGATGGGCAGACCGGTCGCAGGCGAATAGGGAACGCCGACGCGCGCCCAGAGGAGGCGCATGTAGTCGTAGATCTCGGTGACCGTGCCGACGGTCGAGCGCGGGTTGCGCGATGTGGTCTTCTGCTCGATCGAGATCGCCGAGGAGAGACCCTCGATGCGCTCCACATCCGGCTTCTGCATCAGTTCGAGGAACTGGCGGGCATGAGGCCGACAGCGACTCGACATGGCGGCGCTGGCCCTCGGCATAGATCGTGTCGAACGCCAGCGACGACTTGCCCGAGCCCGACAGCCCCGTGATGACCACGAGCTGGTTGCGCGGGATATCCACGTCGATGTTCTTCAGATTGTGTTCGCGTGCGCCGCGCACGCGGATTGCGTTGGGTTCGGATGACATCTTGTCGCCGTGTCTGGGAGGCTTCCGGGGGAGCTGCCTGAGGGATTTCATTGCCAGATAGGGGTGGTCCGAGTCGATTACACCGGCAGGAACAGAAAAGGAACAACCCATCTTCGTCCACCGGCCAGGCAGGTTCCTGCTGCCGGGGAGATGGCAGCAGCCGCCACAACATGGAGCAGGCGCATGTCACTCGCCTCTGCGGCGAAGGCCGGAATTGAAAGCTTCCGAATCCCCGGCTAGGGGCAGCGCATGTCGAAACATCCGTTCCGTGTTGGCCGCGCAAAGACCGGCCTTGGCCTTTTCGCTACCGAAGCGATCCCCAAGGGTGTCCGGATATTCGAGTACACCGGCAAGGTCATCACCAATGCCCAAGCAGACGCCATGCCGGGCAAGCCGCGCTATCTCTACGACCTCAGCAAGACGCATACGCTGGACGGGTCGCCGCGCTCCAATATCGGGCGGTATGCCAACCATTCCTGCCGGCCGAATGGCGAGATCTACGTCTATCGCGGCCGCATCTTCGTGAAGTCGCTGCGCCGGATCGAGCCGGGCGAGGAGATCACCTACGACTACGGCAAGGAGTACTTCAACGCCTTCATCGGCAAGGAGAACTGCCTGTGCCCGAAATGCGTGGCGCGCCGCGAACGCGACGCGCTGAAGAAGCCGCCGGTCCGCAAGCGCGCCTGACTCGCCGACAAGCCTGAAGTTGAAACCTGCACATTCAGGCGGTTGACTCGCGCCCTGATATGTAATTATCTCATTACATGTCGAATGAAGACGACATGACGGCTGTCTTCCACGCGCTGGCGCATGAAACGCGGCGGCGGATCCTGGATGCGCTGAAGGCGCGGCCGGGGATCGGCGTGGGAGAACTCGCCAGCAGGTTCGATGTCACGCGCATCGCGGTGATGAACCATCTCACCGTGCTGGAGCATGCCGGGCTTGTCGTTTCGCAGAAGGAGGGGCGCGTGCGGCGGCTCTATCTCAACGCTGCGCCGATCCAGATGATCAATGACCGCTGGCTGGACGACTTTTCCGGCCACTGGGCCCGCAAGATGACCGGCATCAAATACGCCGCCGAAGCGGCTTTCGAGAAGACGAAGAAGGGGCAGGGCAAGTGAGCGAAGCGAAGAAGACAGCCGCCGGAAGCGGCGACAAGCAGGTCTACAAGGTGGTGATCAATGCGCCGATCGAGACGGTGTGGAACACGCTGGTGAAGACCGACGAGGTCCTGCCGTTCTTCTTCGGCTCTGTCTGCGAGACGAAGGACGGACTGAAGCCGGGCCGCAAGATGCGGATGGCGACTGCGGACCGGAAGTTCGTTGGCGTGGTCGGCGAAGTGCTCGAATTCTCGCCGCCGCACCGCTATTCGCACACGATGGCGTTCACGCACTTCGTCGGCGAGCCGCCCTCGACGGTGACCTATGAACTCAAGGAAGTTCCCGGCGGCACCGAATTCTCGCTGATCACCTCCAACGTGCCGGCCGGCACGAAAAGCGAGAAGTCGATGGCTCAGGGCGGGCCCTTCATTGTGCAGAATCTCAAGAAGCTGGTGGAGACGGGCAAGCCCGCCTTCTCCGGGCGGATGGTGATGATGCTGAGCCCGATGATGGGGATGATGACGCCCAAGGTCTGCCGCATCCAGAACTGGCCGCTGGACTAGAGACGCAGAAAAAAGCCGTCCAGCGAGGCCGGACGGCGAAAGTCTGCGGGGGGAGAAGCAAGAGTGTCAGCAGCGATGGTCCTTCTTCGCGATGTCGCGTCCGACCGTTGCGCCGGCGAGCGCGCCAAGCACGCCGCCCTCCGACTTGGCGCCATTGCCGGCGACATTGGAGCCGATCACGGCGCCAGCTGCGCCGCCCACGACCGCACCGCGGTTGGACGCTTCCTGCCGCTCGCGCTCGCAGTTGATCTTCGCCTGCGCGCGGGCTTCGGCGGCAGCGCGTTCCTCGGCGATGCGGGCTTCCATCTCGGCCTGCGTCATGCCGGGCGCGGCGGCAACGCGAACTTCCGCGGATTCAAGCGGGACGGACGAATTGCTGTTGTTCAGTGCGAAGCCGACGCCAGCAGTCAGCACTGCAGCGCCAGCGATGCCGGCAGCCAGCCATCCAGCGTTTTTCATAGATGCCTCCTGTCGTGTTCCGGCAAGCAAATGCACGGGCGGCAGGATCGTTCCGTTGACGGAGGGTCAGCTGAAGCGGCGCCTTCCCGCCACATTTCGTTAACGCTGGCGCCAGCCAGCCAGGACCGTCAAACGAGGGAGAGAGACGATGGGCAAGGTTGAAGACGCCGGCGCGAGCATGATCGCGAACATGCCGGAGAAGACGGGTAAACCGCTTGATGCCTGGTTGAAGATCGTCGCGAAGGCGAAACTCGCCAAGCACGGCGAGATCGTGAAGATGCTGAAGACCGACCATGGCATGACACATGGCTTCGCGAATCTCGTGGCGCACAAGGCGCTGACGTCTGACGCTGGCAGCCACGATGGCGATGATCTGCTCGCCGCGCAGTATGCCGGACCGAAGGCGGCGCTGAAGCCGATCTACGACAAGCTGGCCAAGATGGCGGAGGACTTCGGCAAGGATGTCGAATTCGCACCGAAGAAGGCTTACATGTCGCTGCGCCGGTCCAAGCAGTTCGGGCTGATCCAGCCGTCAACCGCGACGCGGCTTGACCTTGGCCTCAACCTCAAGGGCGTGGCGCCATCCGGAAAGCTCGAAGCAGCGGGTACGTGGAATGCGATGTGTACGCACCGCGTGAAGCTGGCGAGCGCGGCGGATGTCGATGCCGATGTGAAGGCGTGGCTGAAGCAGGCGTATGATGCTGCTTGACCGGCAGGGATGATCGGGGGGCGAGCGCGTGCCCGGCTACGGCCCCCGCCCACCTTCGTCTCAGGGACCTTGTCCGGCGCACCGGGGGCTAGGCGGGCAACCGGACATGAGCGAAGGGCAGGGCGAGGACCGGCCGTGACGCCAAACTAGCTTGCACCGGCGTCGGTTCTGTGAAAGAACAAACAACGAACATCAACAAGGGCGCGCCCAGGATCAAGCTGTGGAGGACAAAATGGCTCCACAGCTAGGTGAGGCGGGGACGGCCCGGCGATGTCGCGTGGGGAGGCGGGCAGTCCTAGTGTGCCCGCCCTGTGTCAGGAACCGGAGCGGACCGACAAGCTCGGCCGGGGCCGGAGTGGAAAATGGAGACGACGATGGCCGGTTCGGTCAACAAGGTGATCCTGGTCGGCAATCTGGGCCGCGATCCCGAAATCAAGCAGCTGCCTTCCGGATCATCGATCGCCAACCTGTCGGTGGCGACCTCGGAAACCTGGCGCGACAAGGCCTCGGGCGAGCGCAAGGAAAAGACGGAATGGCACCGCGTCGTCGTGTTCAATGAAGGACTGGTGCGGATCTGCGAGCAGTACCTGAAGAAGGGCTCGAAGATTTATCTCGAAGGCCAGCTCGAAACCCGCAAATGGCAGGACAAGGATGGCAACGACAAGTACTCGACCGAAGTCGTGCTGCGGAACTTCAATGCGTCGCTGACCATGCTGGACGGCCGCAATGAAGGTGGCGGCGGCGATCGCGGCGAGTGGAACCAGGATCGGGCGCCGGCGCGCGGCGCCGGACCGAAAGGCAAGGGCGGCAAGGGCCCGCAGGAGGATTTCTCGCGCGGCGGCGATTTCGACGACGAGATCCCGTTCTAGGCCTGCAACTTCAGACGATCAGGCGGCGCGGCGCCGGGCAACCGGCGCCGCTTCGTTTTTCCGGATGGCGCTTCGGCAGCCCCGGTCATTTTCCATTCAGTGGTTCGTGCAATAAGCAGCCTGCGGTTCGCCTCCGTGGCGAAACGTCATGCCAGAAATGCCGCTGCAGCAGCTGCGGCGGCGCTTCCGGAGGTCGATTTACACGTGATTAACCACGTCGCGGGCACTTCTGTCCGCGGGGTGGGTGCGTAAGAGGGAGTCGCAGCAGTCGATGAACCGGGTCCTGGGAACGGCAAAAGCCTTCCTGCTGCCCGCCGCTATCGGCGCGCTGATGATCTATTTTTCCTATCATGCACTCGCCGGCGACCAGGGCCTTGCGGCCTGGGCCGACCTCCAGAACGAGGAAGTCCGGCTCGAACAGGATATCCAGGTGCTGGAAGCCCAGCGCGACGCCATCCAGGCCTCGCTGGCGCGTCTTCGCGACCGCACAATGGATCTCGACTATGTCGAGGAAATCGCGCGCACCAAGCTGTCCTACGTGCGGCCAGACGAAGTTCTTGTGACGTCGCGCTGAACCTTTTCCCAAAATAGATGTGGAACAGGCTGTCCTTTCCCGCCTTAGGCTAGGAAGAGGGGCGGTTCCTCTCCTATCTTGCCAGATAGAGCAGGGAATTCAGCGATGACAGCAAAGTCCAGCGCCGCGAAAGCCAGGAAGCAGACGTCCGAACCGCAGAAGGCCGACCTGATCGGCTATTACCGCGACATGCTGCTGATCCGCCGGTTCGAGGAAAAGGCCGGCCAGCTTTACGGGATGGGTTTGATAGCGGGTTTTTGCCATCTCTATATCGGGCAGGAGGCGGTGGTGGTGGGCGTCCAGTCGGTGCTGGAGGCGGACGATCAGGTGATCACCGGATATCGCGACCATGGCCACATGCTGGCGTGCGGGATGGACGCGCGCGGGGTGATGGCGGAGCTGACCGGGCGGGCGGGCGGCTACAGCCGCGGCAAGGGCGGCTCGATGCACATGTTCAGCCGCGAGAAGAACTTCTTCGGCGGCCACGGCATTGTCGGCGCGCAGGCGCCCTTGGGGACCGGCCTTGCCTTCTCCAACAGGTATCGCGGGGGCGACGCGGTCTGCATCACCTATTTCGGCGACGGCGCCTCGAACCAGGGCCAGGTCTATGAGGCCTTCAACATGGCCTCGCTGTGGAAGCTGCCGGTGGTCTATGTGATCGAGAACAACCAGTACGCCATGGGGACCTCGATTGCGCGGGCCTCGGCCGAGACCGAGCTGTTCAAGCGCGGCATCTCGTTCGAGATCCCGGGCGAGGAAGTGGACGGCATGGACGTGCTGGCCGTGCGCAAGGCGGCGGCCAAGGCGGTGAAGCGCGCGCGCGAGGGCGATGGCCCCTACATCCTCGAGATGAAGACCTACCGCTATCGCGGCCATTCGATGTCGGACCCGGCCAAGTACCGCACGCGCGAGGAAGTGCAGGATGTGCGCGAGCATCGCGACCCGATCGAGATGCTGAAGAAGAAGCTGATCGAGGCGAAGCACGTCACCGAGGACGACCTCAGGAAGATCGAGGCCGGGGTGCGCGAGATCGTCAATGCCAGCGCCCAGTTCGCCCAGGACAGCCCCGAGCCTGATCCCGCCGAACTCTGGACCGACGTGCTGGTGGAAGGCTGATCATGACTGACATCCTGATGCCTGCGCTGTCGCCCACCATGGAGGAGGGCAAGCTGGCCAAGTGGCTGGTGAAGGAGGGCGATACGGTGAAGCCCGGCGATGTGATCGCCGAGATCGAGACCGACAAGGCGACGATGGAGGTCGAGGCGGTCGATGAGGGCGTGATCTCGAAGCTTGTGGTCGAGGCGGGAACCGAGGGCGTCAAGGTCAACGCTGTGATCGCCGTGGTGAACGGCGAGGGCGAGGCCCCGCCAAAAGCGAATGGCAAGGGCAAGGCGGCCAAAGCGGACGCGCCAAAGTCTGAGGAAGCCGCACCGGAAGCGAAGGCCCGGAATGACGGCCATCGCCTGCGCGCGCCCGAGCAAAAGAGCGCCGCCGCAGAAGGCCTGCACGATCCGATCCTGCCGGAGGAAACCACCTACACGAAGACCGCCGTGCGCGATGCGCTGCGCGACGCCATCGCCGAAGAGATGCGCCGCGACGAGACGGTGTTCCTGATGGGCGAGGAGGTCGGCCAGTATCAGGGGGCCTACAAGGTGAGCCGCGGGCTTCTCGACGAGTTCGGCGACCGGCGCGTAATCGACACGCCCATCACAGAATACGGCTTTGCCGGCCTTGGCGTCGGCGCAGCGTTCGGCGGGCTGAAGCCGGTCGTGGAGTTCATGACGTTCAACTTCGCGATGCAGGCCATCGACCACATCATCAACTCGGCGGCCAAGACGCTCTACATGTCCGGCGGCCAGATGGGTTGCCCCATCGTGTTCCGCGGGCCCAATGGCGCAGCCTCCCGCGTGGCGGCCCAGCACAGCCAGGATTACTCCAGCTGGTATGGCCATGTGCCGGGGCTGAAGGTGATCGCCCCCTATGACGCCGCCGACGCCAAGGGGCTTCTCAAGGCGGCGATCCGCGATCCCAACCCGGTCGTGTTCCTCGAACATGAGCTGCTCTATGGCGTCGAGTTCGATGTGCCCGATGTCGAGGACTTCGTGCTGCCGATCGGCAAGGCGCGGATCCGGCGCGCAGGGACGGACGTCACGCTGGTGGCGCACTCGCGCATGGTGAAGTTCGCGCTGGAGGCTGCCGAAGAGCTCGCCCAGCAGGGCATCGAGGCGGAGGTGATCGACCTGCGCACCCTGCGCCCGCTGGACACCGGGACCGTGATCGAAAGCGTGAAGAAGACCAACCGCATCGTCTGTTGCGAGGAGGGCTGGCGGTTCTTCGGCGTCGGCGCGGAGATCGCGGCGGCCGTGACCGAGCATGCGTTCGACTATCTCGATGCACCGCCCATGCGCGTGGCGCAGAAAGACGTGCCGCTGCCCTACGCCGCCAACCTCGAAAAACTCTCCCTGCCACAAACCGCCGACATCGTCGAAGCGGCGAAGAAGGTCTGCTATGTGGAGGGGGCGTGAGGGTCCGGATCCCGCATCTTCCTGCTGCGCCGCGCCTTGAACCAGCGACCGAGGCGCGCACGGACCGGTTCGTCAAACAGGCGCAGGCCGAGCCATGCGACTGCGACGAAGATTGCGACCTGGAAGAGGGCAATAAGCTTCCAGTCCACATCCGGCGCGGCGGACCTGAAGAAGGCGGTCGTGACCTCCATTACCGGCTTGTGGAGGATGTAGAGCGGGTAGGAAAGTGCGCCGAGGAAGGCGCTGATCCTGCTACCAACGCCAGCCGTTTCGATCGCGCTTCCGACCCACACGATGGCCGGCATGAACATCATCGCGATAACCAGCTGCCCATGTGCATAATGCGTGATGGGCGAAAACAACAACGCGGCAAGAGCAAGCATCAGCAGCCAGCCCCAGCGCGCAGCGATTCTCCATTGCGGGCGGAACTCGTAGAGCGCCAGCCCGCATGTGAAGCCAAAGAATACGCGGAACAATCCGCCAACAAGATGATCCTTGGACCACCCGCTTTCGATTGTTCCACGTTGTATGGTTTCAAATGCAAGCAGACCCGCCGCGACCAGGGTCAGCGCCACCAGACGCTTGCGTGTCAGGAAAAGCGCCAGCGGCGCGTAGAGGAAATTCGCGATCAGCTCGAACAGCAGCGACCAGGCTGGCCCGTTGGCGGGAAAGGCTTGTGCTCCGGGCAGAAGAAAGCTGGGCAGGGCAAACGCAGCCAGTATCATGGTGACGAGGATGTTGCCGGCGCTCCAGCCGGACTGCGCGGCATGGGTGACGAGCAGGCTGATCCCGCCGGCGATCGCTCCGACCACCAGCAGCGGATAGAGCCGGACAGCACGCACGCGCCAGAACTCAATCGCCGACATCGTACTCGCCAGCTTGTCCCGGTAGGCGTGCGCGATGACAAAGCCGCTGAGAATGAAGAAGAAGTCGACAGCCAGAACATAGTCCTGTCCGACGGGATGACCCCACGCATCCCCCAGATGTCCGCATACGACCGCGAGGGCGGCAACGCCCCGCAATGCATCAAGCAATCGGTAATGATTCTGGCCAGCGCGCATGCTTCGCAGGCCTCCTTCCCCCGGCGCGTGATGCACTACCGGCGCCAGACAAGGATCGCCTTCCACGAGGCGGGCATCCACACGATTCAACCGGCCGGATATGTAGGGAGGACCTCGTGTCCATCACGATAACCATGCCAGCGCTGTCGCCGACGATGGAGGAGGGGAACCTCGCCAAGTGGCATGTGAAGGTCGGCGACAAGGTCAAGCCGGGCGACATCATCGCCGAGATCGAGACCGACAAGGCGACGATGGAGGTCGAGGCGGTGGACGAGGGCACCGTCACGAAGCTGCTGGTTGATGAGGGCGCGCAGGGCGTCAAGGTCAATGAGGTGATCGCCGAACTGGACGGGGAAAGCGGCGGCGAACCTCCCGGGAAGCCGAAGACATCCGGCGCCAAGGCCCAGCCCGCGAAGGCTGAAGCGAAGGCCGAACCGACCAAAGCCGAAGCCAGGCCCGTCGCTTCCGCAAAGCCGGCGGCCAGCGCGCAACCCGCTCCAGCCCGGGACATGGCGCCGGACACGGGCGGCAAGGTTCCCGCGCCGCCGGTTGCGGATGGCAAGCGGGTGAAGGCCTCGCCGCTGGCGCGGCGGCTGGCGGCGCAGCAGGGCGTCGATCTTCTGGCGCTGAAGGGTTCGGGGCCGCACGGACGCATCATCAAGGCGGACGTGCTGAAGGCGCCGCGCGGCGTGCAGGCGCCGGGTGGAGGCGCCGTGACCAGCCTGATCGAACCGGCGGTGCTGGATGATCGCGTCTATGCGCCGGACACCTATGAGCTGATCCCGCTGGATGGCGTGCGCAAGGTGACCGCGCGGCGGCTGACCCAGTCGTTCATGCAGGTCCCGCACTTCCCGCTGACCATCGATCTCGAGATCGACCATCTGCTCTCGGCGCGGGCGCGGATCAACGAGGCGGCGGGAGCAAAGGGCGTCAAGGTCTCGGTCAACGACATGCTGATCAAGGCGTGCGCCATGGCGCTGATGGCGCATCCGGACGCGAACGCCAGCTTCACCGACAAGGGCATTGCGCAGCACAAATCGGCGCATGTCTCGGTGGCGGTGGCGATCCCGGGCGGGCTGATCACCCCGGTGGTGCGGGACGCACAGACCAAGGGGCTGGCGCAGATCGCCGCCGAGATGAAGGACCTTGCGGCCCGGGCGCGCGAGAAAAAGCTGAAGCCGCAGGAATACATGGGCGGCACATTCTCGATCTCGAACCTCGGCATGTTCGGCATCAAGGCGTTCGCCTCGATCCTCAATCCGCCCGAGGGCATGATCCTGTCGGTGGGCGCGGGCGGGAAGCGTCCGGTTGTGCGCGGGACGAAGATCGAGATCGCGACGGTGATGACGGTGACGCTGACCTGCGATCACCGGGTGGTGGATGGCGCAACCGGCGCACGCTGGCTTGAGACGTTCAAACAGTTTGTCGAAACGCCTGAGGCGATGCTGCTCTGATGGCCGACCGCAAATCCTACGACCTGATCATCATCGGCTCGGGGCCGGGCGGGTATGTCGCGGCGATCCGCGCGAGCCAGCTCGGCATGAAGACCGCCATTGTCGAGCGGGCGGAGCTGGGCGGCATCTGTCTCAACTGGGGCTGCATCCCGACCAAGGCGCTGCTGCGTTCATCGGAAGTCTTCCACCTCATCACGCATGCGAAGGACTACGGCTTCTCGGTTGAAAACCCGAAGGTGATGCTGGACGCCATCGTCAAGCGGTCGCGCGGCGTGGCGAAGCAGCTCTCAATGGCGTCCAGTTCCTGATGAAGAAGCACAGGATCGATGTGCTGGAGGGAACGGCCAGACTCGAAAAGGGATCGCCTGCGCCCAGGTGATCGTGGAGAAGCGCAAGGGCGAGGGGACCTACACCGCCAAGACCGTGATGCTGGCGACCGGCGCGCGGGCGCGCGAGATCCCCGACATCGGCCTGAAAGTGGATGGCAAGACCGTCTGGGCCTATCGCGAGGCGATGGTGCCGGAGGAGATGCCGAAGACCCTGCTGGTGATCGGCTCGGGCGCGATCGGGATCGAGTTTGCGAGCTTCTATCGCACGCTGGGCGTCGAGGTGACGGTGGTCGAGGCGCTGGACCGCATCCTGCCGGTCGAGGATGCGGAGATATCCGCGTTCATGCTGAAACAGCTCGGCAAGCAGGGGATCAGGTTCTTGACATCCGCGCAGGTGAAGTCGCTGAAGGTCGCCAAGGGTGAGGCGACGGCCGAGGTGACCACGAAGGACGGGTCGCAGACGCTGAAAGCCGACAAGGTGATCCTCGCCATCGGTATTGTCGGCAATGTCGAGAATCTCGGGCTCGAGGCGCTGGGCGTGAAGGTGGAGAAGACCCACATCGTCACCGACGGGTCCGGCAAGACCAATGTGCCGGGGCTCTACGCCATCGGCGATGTCTGCGGCCCGCCCTGGCTGGCGCACAAGGCGATGCATGAGGGCGTGGTCGTGGTCGAGGGTCTTGCCGGCAGGCAGCCCTCACACAGGTTCGATCCGTGGAATGTGCCCGGCTGCACCTACAGCCACCCGCAGGTCGCAAGTGTCGGGCTCACCGAAGAGGCGGCGAAGAAGACCGGGCGCAAGCTGAAGGTCGGCAGGTTCCCGTTCATCGGCAATGGCAAGGCCATCGCGCTGGGCGAGCCGGAGGGTATTGTGAAGACGATCTTCGACGAACAGACCGGCGAGCTTCTGGGCGCGCACATGGCGGGCGAGGGCGTCACCGAACTGATCCAGGGCTATTGCATCGCGCGCCAGGGCGAACTCACCGAAGCCGAGCTGATGGAGACCGTGTTCCCGCACCCGACCTTAAGCGAAATGATGCACGAAAGCGTCCTCGCCGCCTTCGGACAACCACTCCATATCTGAGCTGTCATCATCAACGTGATTGAAATCAGGCTGCGGAGATGTCATATCCGCGCGCATGAGCACGTTTCGAAAGAACATCGCCAACTTCTGTAGCTGACGCCGAAGAGTCGTCCGGCAGCGGAAGCATTGGCGTGTGATGTTTCGTGTTCGTTGGCCCGATCATCCCCAAATCCAACTGACTGATTAGCCTCTCGGCCTGTCTCGCATCCATACATGCGGGTGGTCGCGCGGCTGTGCGTGTGAACCGGTCGCCAAGTGGCCAAAGGCAACGGGCCTTTAACCCGTCAATCGTGGGTTCGACTCCCACCCGGTTCTCCATTTCCTTCACTGGCCGGAAACCAAACGGCTGAGGCGCCGGGCAGCAAACCCGGAGACAGCGGGTTCAATTCCCGCCCGGCCATCCAGGGACGTGAATCAAGCTCCGCGAGGAACAGGCGCTATTCGGCAGCCTGAGCGCCGCCGGTTTCGATGCTGGCGGCAAGATCTGCGGCGAGTTTCTGCACAGCCCCGATATCCATCTTACCGGTGCCGAGGACGGGGATCGCCTTCACCTGGAAGATCTTGCGGGGCAGGGACAGTTCGTTGACGCCGTGATCCTGCGCCCAGCGCTGCAGATCGCCGCGGTCGGCGCTTGGATAGGTGGTGAGCAGGACGATCTGTTCGCCCTTGCGCTTGTCGGGAAGAACAGCGGCGGCGTGATCGTGATCGCGCCAGAGCGTGGACGCGCAGTTCTCGGCAACCGCCAGCGAGACCATCTCGCCGCCGATCTTGGCGAAGCGCTTGAGGCGCCCCTTGATGGTAAGACAGCCTTCCTCATCCTGCACGACGACATCGCCTGTGTCGTGCCAGCCATCCTTCAGCGGCTGAAGCTCGCCCGGACGCGAGGGCGAGAGATACCCGCGCATCACGTTGGGGCCCTTGACCAGCATGCGGCCGCCCTTGGCGATGCCGGGAACAGGTTCGAACTTTGCTTCCATGCCCGGAAGCATACGACCGACCGTGCCGGGACGATTGTGACCCGGCTGGTTGACGGCGATGACCGGCGCAGCCTCGGTCGCGCCATAACCTTCGAGAAGTTCGACGTTGAAGCGGCGGCGCACCAGCTGGCGTGTTTCATCGCGTACGCGTTCGGCGCCGCAGACCGCATAGCGCAGCTTGCCGAGTTCGTTGCCCGTGCAGGCCCGGATATACTGGTTGAGGAAGGTGTCGGTGGCGAAGAGAATGGTCGCACCGGTTTCCTCCACCCGCTTGGGAATGATCTTTGTCTGCAGCGGCGAGGGATGCAGCACGGACTTCATGCCGCCAAGGAGCGGAAGCAGCGCGCCTGCCGTAAGCCCGAAGCAGTGGAAGGTGGGCAGGGGATTGTAGAGCACATCGTCGAGACCAAGGGCCTCGGGTACATGCGCCAGCACCTGATGGACGTTGGCGACAATGTTTTTGTGCGAGAGGACAACGCCTTTCGGATCGCCTTCCGTGCCGGACGTGAAGAGGATCACGGCGGGATCATCGGGATTAGGCGAGGATGCAAACATCCACGGCGCGACCGGGCCGAGCGCGCCCGCCGCTTTCTGGCGGGCGCCGAGCGCGGCGCGGACATCTTCAAGGTAGACAAACTCGGCATCCGTCTTCAGGGCGCCGACGAGTTCGTGCAGTTCCGCTTTCTCGATGAAGGCGTGCGCCGTCACGATGCGGCGGACCTGCGCGGCCTTCAGCGCCGCGCGCATGTTGCGGGCGCCGGCCGAGAAGTTGAGCATCGCCGGGACGCGGCCATAGGCGTTGACGGCGAAGAACGCGATGATCGCGCCTGCGCCGGTCGGCAGCATCACGCCAACCGACTCACCCTTGCGCGTGCCTTTCTTGAGCGCCGAGCCCAGAGCGAAGGCGGCGCGGATGATTTCATCGTAGGTAAGCTTCCGGTCGTCCGCATCGTGCAGAACGACCTTCTTGCCCCCATATTCCTTGCGGGCCGCCAGGAGGGCGGAGAAGACGCCGGTGTCGGCATGGCGAGGGTCGTAGGCAGAGCGCAACGACGCCATCAGATGTACCTCCCTTAGGCGCCCACCAGCGCTCTTTTATGTCTTTCGGTTAATATAGCTGGTGGGCCATAAAGCACAAACGCTCAAGGCGGCGGTCGGTAAACCGCATTTCGCAGTGCGGCAATCCACGGTAACAGGACGCATGGCCACACTACTGGACAACCGGGACAAGGACGGGCGGCCGCGCCACCCGGAGAAGCAGGGACGCGACGACACCCCCCTGCTGCGGAAGCCGTCCTGGATACGGGTAAAGGCCCCGACCAGCCCGGGGTATCTGGAGACCCGCGCTCTCGTGCGCGAGGCGAAGCTGCATACTGTCTGCGAAGAGGCGGGCTGCCCGAACATCGGGGAGTGCTGGACCAAGAAACACGCCACGCTGATGATCATGGGCGACACGTGCACGCGCGCCTGCTCGTTCTGCAATGTGCGTACAGGCATGCCGGCGCCGCTGGATCCGGATGAGCCGCGCAGGGTCGGCGAGACGGTCGCCGCGATGGGCCTTGGCCATGTCGTGATCACGTCGGTTGATCGTGATGATCTTGATGATGGCGGAGCCGCGCACTTCGCCGCCGTCATCCGCGCCATCCGTGAAGCTGCGCCGAATGCGACGGTGGAAATCCTGACGCCGGACTTCCTGCGCAAGGGCGCCGCCGCCGATGTCGTGATCGATGCGAAACCGGATGTGTTCAACCACAATCTCGAAACCGTGCCGCGTCTCTATCTGAGCATCCGGCCCGGCTCGCGCTACTACCATTCCCTTCGCCTGCTGGAGCGCGTGAAGGAGCGCGACCCCTCCCAGTTCACCAAGTCGGGCCTGATGGTCGGACTTGGCGAGAGCAAGGAGGAGGTGATGCAGGTAATGGACGATATGCGTTCCGCCGGCGTCGACTTCCTGACCATCGGGCAGTACCTGCAGCCGACACGCAAGCATGCGGCGGTGGATCGCTTCGTGACGCCCGAAGAGTTCGCGACGCTGGAAACGATCGCAAGGGCCAAGGGATTCCTGCTGGTGTCATCTTCGCCCCTTACGCGGTCGAGCTATCATGCCGACGAGGACTTCGCGAAGCTGCGTGCCGCGCGCGAGGCGCAACTGGCCGGACGCTGACGTGACCACGCACCGCGAAACATTGCTGTTGCCGTACCGGCCGGAAGACCTGTTCGATCTTGCGTCAGATGTCGGCCGCTATCCCGAATTCATCAGCTGGATCCAGTCGCTGAAGCTCCTCAACGAGGAAGAGACGCCGGACATGATCCGTTGCCGCGCCGAGGTGACAGTCGGGTTCAAGGGGTTTCGCGAGACGTTCGTTACCGATGTGGATGCGCGCCGCGCGGACCTATCGATTGATGTCGGGCTCGTGCGCGGTCCCTTCCGCAAGCTGCGCAACACATGGCGCTTCGCGCCGGCCGAGCAGGGCGCGCGGGTCGAGTTCACGATCGAGTTCGAGTTCCGGAACTTCGTGCTGCAGGCGCTGGCGGACGCCAACAAGACCTATGCGGTCCGCCGGGTGATCGACGCCTTCGTGAAGGAAGCTGCGCGGCGCTATCCCAGCGCCGTGCCCTAGGCTCAGCGTGGACCGCTGCCGGGGCGATCGCCCGGATCCGCCTCAGGGATGACCACGTCACGTAGCGCATCCGTCGGCCGGTCGAGCGGAACAGGCGGGCGTCCCTCCGGCGTCTGGTCGGTCGGGCTGGGCGCGGCCGGCCGCGGCCGGGTCAGCTTGGGATCCGGGCCGCACGAGTCGACTGACCAGGCGCCGCCATCCTCGACGACGCGGCACAGGGCGTTGGTCGTCTCGCCATTCTGCGTCACCGACGTGCGCACGAGGGCGCCGAGCGCATCGTAGCGGGGGCGGTTGAATGTGACGCGGCCGAGATTGGCCGTAGCAGCTTCGCCTTCCGCGCCCTGCACTTCGACAAGGTTGAAGCCTGCCGCCGCCCAGTCGCAACCGGGCGACCACGGCGCATCTTCGCCGTTCAGGCGAACGCTCATCCGGGGATCATCGCGGCTGAGCCGATACTGGTCGCGGCCGATGGCGGCGATCAGGGCGCAGTCATCGGTGACGAACAATGGCGTCTTGGCGGGAACCTCCTCCGGCGCGCTTTCGCAGGCACAAAGGCAAGCAGCCCAGCGGACAACACCAGTCTCTTCATTACGACACCCAGCTCGTCTTGCATTCGCCGACAGTCCATCCGGCGATACCCGAATGCAGGCGGCATTCATACCCGATGCCCGCCAAGGGTCCATGCACGATTTCAGTCAGAACGACAGCGCCCTGACCATCATAGACCGGCTTGTGGAATGCCACCCATTGCATGGTCTGTCGCGGGTCGCTCCCCGGCGGCGGGTCTGCGTAGGGCCTGAACGTGAACCCGGCTGATTCGGTATTGCAGACGGGACGCCAGAGATCGTCGCCCGCGGGCTTCAGCGGCGGGGGCGGATTGTCCGGCCCGAAGTCGTAATGCTCCTTCGCAAGCGCGAGGATGACCGCGCAGTCATTCGAACTGACCTGCGGATCCAGACCGCCATCCGGGTCCGGGGTTCCGGTCATGCATCCCGTGGCGCACGCCGCGACGATTGAAGCAGCAAGAGTGGTCAACACACGCATCAGAGGCTCCCTTTGTCCGGCTTCTGGCGGCCGGCGACCCAAGGACTTGCTGGCCTTCATGGCGGGAAAAGGGCGGGCGGCAGCTGGGCGGCGGCTTCCTGCGCGCCAAATTGTTCCTGACCGCCGCGATCAGGCGCAGTTCATCTTCCATCGGCGATTTTCAGCGGGTGACAGGGCCGCCAAGGCCCGCTTCCACCCGAAAGGGAAAGAACCATGAAGACCCTGATTGCCGCCGCCCTTGCCGCGACCGCCATGGCCGTCGCCCTGCCAGCCGCCGCCCAGCCGGGCCCCCAGCATGGCTATCCCGGCGGTGGTTCCGATGTGCTCCACCTGCAGGGGCTGAAGGTCGATCATGCCAAGGCGCAGCTCGCGAGCGCCGGGTACAACAAGGCCCGCAACATCAATTCCGGCGGCCGTCAATATGACCTGTGGTCGAACGCCCGGGCGCGTGAATCCTGCGTCGGCTTCACGTCCTTCAACGGCACCGTGACGGACGTGCGCTCATTCAGCGACGCTGAGTGTGGCGTTGTCAGCGGCGGATGGGGGCAGGGTGGTTTCCGATCCTCGAGCCTGCAGGGCCTCTGGGTCGACGACGCCAAACGCAACCTCCGCAATTTCAGCTACACGCACGAACGCAATATCCGGATCGACGGCCAGCAGTGGGATCTCTGGGAGAGCTCCCGCGGCCGGGACTGCATCGGTTTCACATCCTACAACGGACGGGTGACGGGCACGCGCGAGTTCCGCCAGGGCGAGTGCGATGGCGACTGGAATTCCGGTGGCTGGGGCGGCGGATGGATCCGCCCGGAGCAGTTGCGCGGCCTCAGCGTTGACGACGCCAAGCGCGAGCTCTCGCGCTCCGGCTTCGACAAGGCGCGCAACGTCCGCATTGACGGCCGGCAGTGGGATCTGTGGTTCGACGATCGCGGCCGCGACGGAGCCTGTATCGGCTTCACATCTTACAATGGCCGCGTGACCGACGCCCGCAACTTCTCGGCGCGCGACTGCTATTGAGCCCGGCCGTCACGCCATCATCCTTCGCACCATTTCAAGTGCGGTGACGATGGTCTCGCGGCGGACGGCAGAACGGCCGATCTCTCCGAAGCGCATCGCCTGATGGAAGATCGGCTTGTTCTCGCGCGCAACGGCGATGTGAACGAGACCCACCGGCTTGAGCGGCGTGCCGCCGTCCGGCCCGGCGACCCCCGTAACCGCGACCGCGAGATTGGCGCGCGACTCTTCAAGAGCGCCTTCCGCCATGGCGCGCGCGACCGGCTCTGATACCGCGCCCATATCCGCGATCAGGTCGCCCGGAACGCCCAGCATCTCTTCCTTTGCGCGGTTGGAATAGACGATGAAGCCGCGCTCGACGGTGGCGGAGGAGCCGGGAATTTCGGTGAGCAGGCCTGCGATGAGGCCGCCGGTGCAGCTTTCAGCCGTGGCGATCTTCAGGCGTTTCTGTTGCGCTTCATCGAGCGTCAGCCGCGCCAGCATGAGGAGTTGATCGTCGAACATGGGCAACCTCCAACGGCGGAGACGTTAGCCAATGGAGCAGGTCTCGGCCAGCACGCCGCTGAAACCATTACCTTGCGAGGAGAACAGCGGCCTGCGCCGCAATCCCTTCCTCGCGGCCGACAAAGCCCAGCTTCTCCGTCGTCGTGGCCTTCACGCTGATGGCGTCCGGTGGGACGTTCATCGCCTCGGCGGTCGCAAGGCGCATCGCCTCACGATACGGCGATATCTTCGGTCTTTCGGCCAGGATCGTGATGTCGGCATTGGCGATGCGATAGCCGCGATCGGCCGCCAGCTTCACGGCATGCTGGAGGAAGCGGATCGACGCTGCGCCTTTCCACTGCGGATCCGAGGGCGGGAAATGATCACCGATGTCGCCCAGTGCGAGCGCTCCCAGGATGGCATCCGTCAATGCATGCCATGCGACGTCGGCGTCGGAGTGGCCTTCCAGCTTCTTCGTGTGCGGGATGCGGACGCCACAGAGGATGACGCCATCGCCCGGCTCGAAGCCATGGGCATCGAAGCCGGTTCCAACGCGGAGGGCGGGGACGGCGACAAGTCTCTCGGCCACGGCCAGATCCTCCGGAAAGGTGATCTTCATAAGCCCGGTCCGGCCCGGCGTCAGCGCGACCTTCGCGCCGGACGCTTCGACCAGCGCGAGATCATCAACGGCGACGTCGGCGGCGCCTGCATAGGCGCGGGAAATGACGTCCCACCTGAAAGCCTGGGGTGTCTGGACACGGACGAGGTCGGACCGGTCGACCGTCTGCAGGGAGCTTCCGGTTCGCTTGAGGGCGTCGGACACGGGGAGCGCGGGCGCGGCCGCATCCGCCGTCTCAAGCGCCGTCAGAAGTTCGTCGATCACATCCGGCGACAGCCCGGGTCGCGCAGCGTCGTGAATGAGGACGTGACGCGGGGGCGTCTGCGCGAGGGCGGCAAGACCGTTCCGGACCGACTCCGTACGCGAATTGGGGGAACCTGCGACAACACGGACACGGGCGTCAGGGGGCAGCAAAGCTCGAGTCTGATCCATCAAGCCTTCGGGAGCCACAACCACCAGCGCGGCAATTTTATTGCAGCGCAGCGTAGCTTCGATGCTCCACAGCAGAACAGGCTTGCCCGCAAGCGGCAGAAACTGCTTCGGAACTTGCCCGCCGAGACGCGACCCCGAGCCGGCCGCTACAACGATCGCGGCAGCTACTTGCCCCTCAAGCGCCTGATCATTGTGCATTCTTGACGCCATTGCCCGGACGGGCTCTAAATGTATGCCCGAATTTGCCCAATTAATAGGCAAACAATCGGGACGTCTGGAGACTGTCTGGTGTTCTTGGTGGGAGATGTCCAGCTGGCCGCGCCGGTTTTCCTGGCGCCCATGTCTGGTGTGACCGATGCGCCGGCCCGAGCGGAGGCCGACCGGTTCGGCGCGCCCGCAGTGGTCACAGAAATGGTCGCCGGGGCCGAACTCGCCCGCGAAAGCGAGGAATTTGTCCGCCGCATCGCATCGCACAATGGCCAAGGCCCCTTCATCGTCCAGCTGGCCGGACGCGAGCCGCAATGGATGCGGGTCGGCGCGGAACTCAGCGAGGCGCTGGGAGCAGACATCATCGACATCAACATGGGCTGCCCCGCGAAAAAGGTCACGGGCGGACAATCCGGCTGCGCGTTGATGCGCGAACCCGGGCTGGCGCGCCAGCTGATCGCGGCGACGGTGGCAGGGACGAAGCGACCCGTCACGGTCAAGATGCGGCTGGGATGGGATGAAGGATCCCTGAATGCTCCGCAGATTGCCCGCATTGCCGAGGGCGAGGGCGCCCGGATGATCACGGTGCACGGCCGGACGCGCATGCAGTTCTATGACGGGCAAGCCTCGTGGTCGCGGATCGCGCCAGTGGTGGAAAGCGTCAGCCTGCCTGTCATCGCCAATGGAGACATTGTCGATGCAACGAGCGCACGCAAAGCCATGCAGGATTCGGGAGCCGCGGGCGTGATGATCGGACGCGGAGCGACCGGCCGGCCGTGGCGCGTGGGCGAGATCGCGAATGAGCTATTCGGCGTTCCCTACACTGCGCCGACGCCGGACGAGAAACTGGCGTCGTTGCTCGACCAGATATCCGGCTCAGTCGCGCTTTATGGCGAACGGCTCGGCGTGCGCGTCATCCGCAAGCATGTCGCTGCGTTCATTGATGCGTGGTGCGAAGACTACGGCCTGACGGCGATGGACGGTGCACGGGTCGCGCTGTGCAGGATGGACTCGGCAGCGGCGTTGACCGACGGATTGATGGCGGCGCTTTCGGACAGGCGGGAGGCTGCATGATCACAACGGCCCAGGATCCCGGCGGACTTGCGGGGCGCGCGCTCGATGCCGTGCCATTCGCCGTTATCGCCCTGACAAAACGCGACACCGTCGCCTACGTGAACACCGCGGCGGAGACATTGCTGCAGCGGAGCGCCCCCCTGTTGCGCGGGCGTCTGCTGACGGACCTCCTTACGGAAGATGCGCCGCTGCTCGACTTCATCGCGCGTGCGCGCCGGGAGGGCGGCGTGATGTCTGCACGCGGCATTCGCATTGCCAGCCCGCAGATCGCACCTGTCGACATGGACGTGACGGCGTCGCCGGACGGGGACGATGCAGGACTTGTGATCACCATGATGCCGAGCCGTTCGGCGCAGGACGACACAACGAACGCCGAGGTGAATGCCTTTGCCCAGGTCGCGCGTATGCTCGGGCATGAGGTGAAGAACCCGCTTGCCGGCATCGTCGGGGCGGCCCAGCTGCTCGGCAGGCAGGCGCGCGACGACCAGCATGCGCTGCTGTCGCTGATCCGCGAAGAGGGCGCCCGCATTCAACGGATCGTGGACCGCTTCGCCGCGTTCGAGACCTTCTTCAGCCCGCGGACACGGATAACGAACGTCCATATCGTGCTCGACAGCGTTGTTGATCTTGCGAAGGCAAGCTTCGGCATGAACACACGGTTCGATCTCCAGTATGATCCGTCATTGCCGGAGATCGATGTCGATCCGGATCACCTGCACGAGGCCGCACTCAATCTCGTGAAGAATGCGGTTGAAGCCGCGAGTCATTCGCCGCGGCAAAGCCGCATATCGATCTCGACGCGCTATCGCGCCGGCTTCCGCTTCACGGGCCGCGATGGTCCGCGCACGCGCGGCGCGCTGGAAATCGCCGTTTCCGACAATGGCCCGGGCGTACCCGAGACATCGGTTGCGCGGATATTTGAACCCTTCTTCACCACCAAGTCGGGCGGTGCGGGCCTTGGACTCGCCGTGGTCGCAGAGATCATGGAGGCGCACGGCGGCTTTGTCGTTCTCGACAACAGCCCCGGCGGAGCCTGCCTGCGTCTTCTCTTCCCGATCGCGCGCCAAAAGGGAGCGACCAAATGAGCGGTCCGACGGTCCTGGTCGCGGATGATGATGCGAGTGTCAGACTGGTGATCAGTCAGACGCTGGCCCAGGAGGGCTATCATGTTCGCGCGACCAACACGATGTCGGCGCTGTGGCGCTGGATTCAGGCGGGCGAGGGCGATCTGCTGATCACCGACGTGTATATGCCGGATGAATCGATCTTCGACCTGCTGCCGCAGATCCGGCGCACGCGCCCGGACCTGCCGATCATCGTCATTTCGGCGCAGTCGACCGTGTTGACGGCGGCCATGGCCTCGGACCATGGGGCCTATGACTACCTTCCCAAGCCTTTCGATATCGACAAGCTGGCGGAGACCGTTCGGCGCGCCCTGCAGCGCAAACCGACGCGCCCGCAGGACACGTCCGGCCGCCGCGCCGAAAAGGACGAGTCACTGCCGCTTATCGGCCGCTCCAAACCGATGCAGGCTGTCTATCGCGTGATCGCGCGCGTGATGAACAACGACCTCACGGTGCTGATCGAAGGCGAAAGCGGATCCGGCAAAGACCTTGCGGCGCGCGCCATTCACCAGCTCGGCAAGCGCAAGAACGGACCGTTTGTGGCCGTGAGCCTCGCAGCGCTGCAGCGCGAGCAGGTGGAAGAAGAACTTTTCGGAACGGGGCGCGACGACAGCGGACGGCGGCGCGGCAAGGTCCGCGAGGCAGATGGCGGCACGCTGTTCCTCGACGAGGTTGGCGACATGCCGCTGGAGGCGCAGACGCGACTTGTTCGTTTCCTGCAGGATGGAAGGTTCCAGACATCCGGCGACGATCTGGATGTCCGCATCATTGCCTCCACCAAGCATGACCTGCGAGCGCTGGTCGATCAGGGGCTGTTCCGTGAGGACCTCTACTATCGCCTCAATGTCGTCTCGCTCCAACTGCCGCCGCTGCGTGAGCGCAAGGAAGATATTCCCGATCTGGCGTCGGCCTTCCTCATCCGCGCGAAGAAGGAAGGCCTGCCGGAGAAGCAGCTCGATAAGAGCGCCTATGACTTGCTGGTGGCCTATGACTGGCCGGGGAACGTGCGCGAGCTGGAAAACGTCATCCGCCGCCTGTCGGCCCTGAGCCCCGAGCCGGTTATCTCGGCGCGCGAGGTCGAGCGTGAGCTGCGTTCGACAACGCGCGCGTCGACCAACGAGCGCGAGTTCGAGGCAGAGATCGAAGCGCTGCTGTCGCGCCATTTCATCTCGGCGCTATCCGCTGACCCGGATCGCGACCCGGATGGCGGCCAGATCTATCAGGCCGTGATCGAGCAGGTGGAGCGGCCGCTGATCAAGCTGGCGCTGGCGACGACCAACGGCAACAAGGTGAGGGCGGCGGCGCTGCTTGGCCTCAATCGCAACACCTTGCGGTCGAAGATCAACTCGCTGGGGATTGCCGAGGCCGACTAGGCGAGACCGTCAGCTCTTGGGTGGGACCCTGGGTTGCGCTGGCGCAAGCTGATCGTCGATCGCAGATCTGATCTTTTCCGGCCAGTCGTCCTCAAGACCGACGCAGTCGCGCTGGAAGGAGCCATCCACCCAGTCGACCATGCCCTTGTCGGCGGTGGATGAGATTTCCCAGGTCATCTGGCAGCGCCGGGTTGCGAAGCTGCGCGTGCAGACAGCCATCGGGTCCGGATAGTCCTGATGCGCTTCGCCGAAGATGCACGCGAAGCCGGCCGCCCGGATGGCGTCCATGGCTTTGGGCCTGCTTAGCGGCCCCAGAATACCCTGTGCGCCCGACACCCAGTCGGCGTTCAGCCTTTCGCCGGGCTCGTACTGCCAGTCATGCGCGGCTTCGAGATCGGTAAGGGACCTGGGCCCGGGGTCAGTCGGCCCCATCGCGCAGGCTGACGCCAGCAGGGCGCAGCCAGCCACGGCAAACTTGATCATCCGTCCCTCCCATCGCCAGCCCCGGCCATTCAACGCTCCAACCCGGGCGACGCCAAGGCAGACTGGCGCCGGCTTTCGTTCCCCGCTATGGGCGCCGCATGAAACTTTCGGACTTCGACTTCGATCTGCCTGAAGAATTGATCGCGCTTCGCCCTGCGGCGCCGCGGGACTCGGCACGTCTGCTGGTGGTGCATGGCGCTGAAGGGCGGATCGAGGACCGGCGGGTGCGGGATCTGCCCGATCTGCTTTCCGCCCGCGATATCCTCGTCGCCAACGACACAAAGGTGATCCGGGCCGCTCTGCACGGGCGCCGGCCCGCGCGGGGGGAGGGCGCCGATGTCGAGATCGAAGTGAACCTCAATACGCAGCTGTCTCCTGACGAGTGGTCGGCGTTCGCGCGACCGGGGAAACGGCTGAAGGTTGGCGATACGATCCACTTCGCGGATGGTCTGGAAGCGCGCGTCGCAGCCCGCAACGAAGCAGAGGTGCAGCTGGCGTTCAACCGATCCGGATCGGAACTGGGCGCCGCCATCGAACATGCCGGCAAGATGCCGATCCCGCCCTACATCGCCTCGAAGCGGGCGGCGGACGAGAAGGACGCCAGCGACTACCAGACGCTGTTTGCGCGCGAAGCCGGATCAGTCGCCGCCCCGACGGCCGGGCTGCACTTCACACCCGACTTGCTGGCCGCGCTGGACAAGGCTGGGGTGGCGCGCACGCAGGTGACGCTACACGTCAATGCGGGAACCTTCCTGCCGGTCAAATCCGAGGATGTGAGCGAACACCGCATGCACGCGGAGCAGGCGGAGCTTTCGCAGGCGGCCGCCGACGCAATCAACCAGGCCCGTGCTGCGGGCGGGCGCTGCATCCCGATCGGAACGACGGCGCTCAGGACGCTCGAAAGCACGGCGCAGAACGGACCGATCAGCGCCTACAGCGCGGCAACATCCATCTTCATCACGCC
>JAWKVC010000018.1:0-57153 GCA_041398245.1 Hyphomonadaceae bacterium | reverse complement strand
GGATTGAGGCCGTCGGTATCTGTGTCGACCGCAACGAAGACCTGCTTGCGCGCCTGCACGACCCACTCGGCGAGGCGTTCAGTCGATGTCACCGTCTCGTAGGATTCGATGTCGAAGGGCGCATCGTCCGGCGGAACGGGGGCATAGCTTTCTCCCGGGGCGCCATTGGCGGCGGCCTTGGTTGCCGGCCTTCCGCTCCCGTTCTTTTCAGCCGCCAGCGCATTGGCCAGCGCTGCGCCACCTGCGGAGGAAGAAGCAGCGGGCGCTTCGGCGCCAAGTGTCTGCGCGGCGCGCCGGGCCAGCGTCTTGAACTCCATCTCCTGCAGGAAGGCGAGCAGGGTGGGTGCCTCGGGGTCGGCGACGCCCAACTCCTCAAGCGGCGCAACGCCGGGCACGTCAGTCTTGAGCGTGACCAGCACTTTCGAAACCCGCGCCAGTTCGGCGTTTGTCTGCAGGGTTTCGCGACGCTTCGGCTGCTTGATCTCGCCGGTGCGCGACAGCAGCGTTTCGAGGTCGCCGTACTCGTTGATGAGTTGCGCCGCCGTCTTGACGCCGATCCCCGGCACGCCGGGCACATTGTCGACGCTGTCGCCGCATAGGGCCTGCACGTCGATGACCTTGTCAGGCGTTACGCCGAACTTCTCGAACACTTCCGGCGCGCAGATCTTCTTGTCCTTCACGGTGTCGAAAAGACAGACCTGATCCGTCACCAGCTGCATCAGATCCTTGTCGGACGATACGATGGAAACGCGCGCGCCTTTCGCTTCGGCCTGGCGGGCATAGGTCGCAATGATGTCGTCGGCTTCGTACCCTTCCAGCTCAAGCGCCGGCGTTCCGAAAGCGATGGCGGCCTTCCGGAAAAATGGAAATTGCGGGACGAGCTCTTCCGGCGCGGGCGGCCGGTGGGCCTTGTATTCCGGATAGATCGTGTTCCGGAAGTTTTCCTTCGCCGCGTCGAAGATGCAGGCGAAGTGCGTCGGCCGGTCGCCGGCCTTCAGATCCTCCAGCAGTTTCCACAGCATGTTGCAGAAGCCGGAGATCGCATTGACCGGCAGGCCGTCTGACCGGTTCAGCATCGGCAAGGCGTGAAAGGCGCGGAAGATGTATCCCGATGCGTCCACCAGGTAGACATGGCTGGAGGCGTCGATCGGGCGGTTCACCGGCATTCAAATTCTCCTGTCGCCCTTGCCCTAACAGGCCGTCAGCGCCGCCGCCACTCCGTAGCATTACGTGCGCGGTGGGCTGCACTGTTTACGCTGATTAACGCCAAGCGCGACGCCGTCCTACGCCCACTCCACGGGAATTTAATCAATCCCTGCGATGAAGCATGGAATTTTGCTCGGGGACTGCCAGATGGACGCGACCAAGTCCGCAGCTAGGAATGCGCAACGCTCAGCGCCCGACGCCAAGCAAATCCGGCGCTTCTCGCTGTCCTATCTGAAGAACGGCACGACCGGATTTGGTCTGGTCCTTGCGGTCTGCAACGGCGTCGTGATGGCGCATTGGCTTGGTTTGGCGTGGGGTGTGGTCTGGACGCCGCTTGCCGCGATCCTGCTTGCCGCCTCGGTTGTCACCGGCGTGCGGGCCAATCTGGGTGATGATCGCGCCGCCAAAATCTTTCCTCCAATCCATTGCGCCTTGCTGCTGCTCTGGATGACCAGTGCGGTGGCGCTCTGGACGACGGGCGAGCCTGGCGCCTGGGTTATCGCGCTGATGACCTGCAGCTCATGGGTGCTGCACGTCATCTTCATGTCCGGCGACAAGTCGGCGGTCGTCATGCGCGGGCTTACCATCATCGCCTTGCCGTTGTTCGGCTTCATGCTGTACGCGAACTGGACCAGCCTGCCGGCCTGGCCCGCCTTCGCGGCCAGTATTTCGGCGGTGTTCATGATTGTCAGCATCGCGGAGTCGGCGAACTACTCGCAGCGCAACATCCGCGCCTTGCGGCGGACGCTGGCCCAGGCCGACGCAACACAGAAGCGGCTGGAGTTCGCCATTCAGGGCGCCGGCGACGGTTTCTTTGAAATCGATTTCGATACGAACGTGGGGACCATAAACGAGCCGCTGGCGAAGATCGTCGCGGCTGACCAGCCAACCGCCTCTGTTGAGACGTTCAACCAGTTCATTCATCCCGAGGACCATGGTCTTCTTTTCGGTTCGATCGATATGGCGCGCGAGGGCGCAATCGACAGCTGGAAGCAGGAGCTTCGCGTCCGCGTTGCGTCCGGCGAATGGCGATGGATGCAACTGCGCGCCCAGACTCTGGAAGCGAACGCCGTGCACGGCCGGAAGCTGATCGGCACAGTCGTCGATCTGACCGCCTGGAAGAAGATCGAGGACGAGCTGCGCAAGGCCAAGGAGCTAGCCGAGGCGTCCTCCAGCGCCAAGTCGCAGTTCCTCGCCAACATGAGCCACGAGATCCGTACGCCGCTGAACGGCGTGCTCGGCATGGCCCAGGCGTTGGAAGGCGACAGCCTGACGCCGCCGCAGAAGGAAAAGGTCGGCGTCATTCTCGATTCCGGCAAGTCGCTGATGGCTCTGCTGAATGATGTACTCGATCTGACGAAGATCGAGGCCGGCAAGCTGGAGATTTCCTGCGTTCCCGGCGACTTCCTGCACACAATGAAGCGCACGCGGCAGCTCTTCCAGTCGACGGCGGAGGAGAAAGGTCTCGACCTGTTCGTGCGCTACGATTCCCATTTCCCGCAGCGCCTGACCTATGATCCGACGCGCGTGCGCCAATGCGTCTCGAATCTCCTCTCCAACGCCATCAAGTTCACATCGCAAGGCCGGGTCGAGGTCGCGATCTCGGCCAAGCGCCAGCCGGAAGGCGATTTCATGGTGTTGGTCGATGTGTCCGACACCGGCATCGGCATGAACGAGGAGACCGTTGCGAAGCTTTTCACGGTCTTCACGCAGGCCGATGGTGCGACGACTCGCCGGTTTGGCGGGTCGGGTCTGGGTCTGGCGATCTCGCGCCAGCTGGCCCGGATGATGGGCGGCGATCTGACAGCGGAGTCCACAGAAGGTAAAGGATCAACGTTCCACCTCACCTTCCGGGCTGAGGAGGCCATGCCAGAGGTCAAGACAGCTCCCGAAACCAAGGCGGCCGAGCCCGCCAGGCGGACGCTGCGTGGCCAGCGCGTCCTGTTGACGGACGACAACGCGATCAATCGGCAGGTTATCAAGCTGTTCCTCGCGCCTCAGGGTTGTGACATCTCGGAAGCGACCAATGGCAAGGAAGCGCTGGACGCCATCGCCCGGAACGACTTCGATATTGTCCTGCTCGATGTCCACATGCCGGTCATGGATGGGAAGGAAGCGATCCAGCGCCTGCGCAACAATCCCCGCTGGGCGAATCTGCCTGTTATTGCGTTGACCGCCGACGCCATGAGCGGCGACCGGGAAAAATATCTCGCTTTGGGCATGACCGATTACATCTCCAAGCCGGTCGACCAGCGGGAGCTTATCGCCAAGATGCACAAGGTGATGGGGCTGGAGGCTCCGGCCCAGGCGGTGCCCGCCGCCGCGCGCTCGGCCTGATCCGGCGCACGTCCGGCCCACACAGGGTTGTGACGGCGGATCGGCCATCATTGTTCCGCATTTTGCGGCCAAACCTGCGGCTTCCGGGGCCGTATCCATGCGCGCCTCGCCTTGCGGACTGGCGGCTTTAGCGCCAGTGTCCGAAGGATATCTGAGCCCGCGCCGGGCTGCTGACCGGGAGCCACGTTCGTATGTCCGCCAAGCCTCAGCTGCGGTCTCTTCTGATCAAGGTCGGCATTCCAGTGCTTGCCCTTGCCGCCATTGCCGGCGCCTTCTTTGCGCCCGCGCTGCTGAAGGTTGAAGCGCCCGAGCACGCGATCGCGCAGCCGAGCACGCCCGCGCCGGCAATTGCCGGCCGCCTCGCGATTGGCGAGGATTTCTCGGCGCTGGCCAAATCTCTGATGCCGTCTGTCGTGAACATTGCAACGCGCCAGACGGTCGCCCGGGGCGGCCTGCCAGCCTTTGGCCCCAATTCGCCGTTGAACGAATTCAATGATCTGCTGGGCCGGGGTCAGGGCGGGGTACGCCGCCAGTCTTCGTTGGGGTCCGGCTTCATCATCGACGCCGAGGGGCATGTCGTCACCAACAACCACGTTATCGAAGGCGCCGATGAGATTGACGTCGTCCTGTCCGATGGGTCTGTGCTGGCGGCGAAACTGGTCGGCGCGGACGAAGATGTGGACCTCGCCCTCCTGAAAGTTGAATCGCGCACGCCGCTGACGCCCGTTCCGTGGGGCAATTCGGATGCGGCCGAGGTTGGCCAGTGGGTCGTTGCGATCGGCAACCCGTTCGGCCTTGGCGGCACCGTCACGGCCGGCATCATTTCGGCGCGTGCACGCGACATCGGCGCTGGCAGCTATGATGATTTCATCCAGACCGACGCCGCCATCAACAAAGGGAACTCAGGCGGGCCTCTGTTCAACCTTCGCGGCGAAGTGGTCGGCGTCAACACCGCCATCATTTCCCCAGGCGAAGCGGGTGGATCGGTCGGCGTCGGCTTCTCGGTTCCGGCCAACTTCGCCAAGGTGGTCGTCGAGCAACTCCGCGACTATGGCGAGACGCGCCGCGGCACGATGGGGCTTGTCGCCCGTCCCGGCGATCAGGCGCTCGCCGAAGCCTATGGCCTGTCCGCGCCGCAGGGCGCCATCATCACGTCAGTGACCGAAGGCGGCGCGGCCGCTTCTGCCGGACTGCAGAAGGGCGACCTGATCACGGCGCTGAACAATCAACCGATCAAGGAAAGCCGCGATCTGTTCCGCATCATGGGCGTGACGAAGGTCGGCACGGACATTTCCGTGCGCTACCTGCGCAATGGCAAGCAATCGACAGCGACGGTCAAACTTGCGGCAAGCACGACCTCTTCGACGACCAAGACCGAGACGCCGGATGTCGTTCGCGAACTCAGCAATATCCTCGGCATCAAGTTCAAGCAGATCGAGGATGTGGACCGGCGCCGGCGCTCGATCCCCGCCTCGGTTCGCGGGGTCCTCGTCCAGTCGGTGGAAGCCGGCTCGGATGCGCTGGGCAAGATCCCGGTCGGCGCGGTGGTGACGGAAGTTCACTTCCAGCCGGTGTCGTCGCCGGAGCAGGCAATCGCCGCCGCAGAAGCCGCGAAGGCCGCCGGCAAGCCGGTGCTGCTGCAGTTGTGGGGCGAGGACGAGGTATTCTACGTCGCCGTCAGACCGCGCTGACGATCTCGTCAATGCCGTATCCCTGAAAGAACAACGCGGCGCGCAGATCCGTGTGCTCGATGCGTGCCCGTGTTTCAGCTGCGACGACGGGCTTGGCCTTGTACGCGACGCCAAGTCCAGAAGCGCGGATCATATCGAGGTCGTTGGCGCCGTCGCCCATGGCAATCGTGTCGGCGGGCCCAAGCCCCAGCGCCGCCGTCTCCTCGTTCAGAGCGGCGAGCTTGGCCTCCCGGCCGAGGATGGGCTGGCCGACCGCGCCCGTGAGGCGCTCACCATCATCGATCAGCGTGTTCGCCCGATCGGCATGGAAGCCTGCCATTGCCGCTACGCGCGAGGTGAAATAGCGGAAGCCGCCTGACACCAGAACGCATCGCGCGCCGTGCGCCTTCATGGTCGCGACCAGCTCCTTCGCGCCCGGGTTCAGGCGCACACGCTGTTCATGGCACTTTGCAAGCGCCTCCAGCTCGAGCCCTTTCAGCATGGCGACGCGCTGGGTCAGGGCGCCGGCGAAATCCAGCTCCCCGCGCATAGCGCGCTCCGTGATCGCCGACACCTGCGCCTTCAGCCCAGCAAAATCGGCGAGCTCGTCGAGGCATTCCTGCCCGATGATGGTTGAGTCCATGTCGGAGATCAGAAGCCGCTTCCTGCGATTCGCGGCAGGTGTGATCGACCAGTCGACGCCGTGCGCGATCGCCTCAGCTTCCAGCCACGCAATCAGGTCCGGGGCGGATGCAACGCTCCGCTCGGCCACGCGCCAGTCGGTCGCGGATCTGTCCACAACATCCGCGGCTCCGCCCGGGGCGCGTTTCGCCAGAGAGGCAACGTCAGCGTTGCGCGAAACAAGGGTCAGGACTTCGGACATGGACGACAGCGCCGGGTCAGGTTAGGGCGGGCCTGCGCTGTAACAGGCGCGGCGGCGCGGCGCAAACTCCGCCGCCGGAGTTGGGGTAACGTGTATTGGTGATGCGTCCAGCGATCCTCATTCATGGGCCGACGGCCAGCGGCAAGACCAGGCTCGCCATTGCGCTGGCGCGGCGGCTTGACGGCGAGATCCTCAACGCCGACGCGATGCAGTGCTATCGCGATCTCGATATTCTGACCGCCCGGCCGGAGGCGGAAGAACTTGCAGCAGCGCCCCACCATCTGTTCGGCCATGTCGATGCGGACTGCCGCCATTCGGCGGGCGAATGGTCGAAGGAGGCTGCCGCTGAAATCGCGCGGCTGGGCGCCGCCGGGAAGATTCCAATCATTGTCGGTGGAACCGGGCTCTACCTGATGGCGCTGACCGAAGGCCTTTCCGAGATCCCACCTGTGCCCGACCAGATCCGCCGGGACTCCCGCGCCCGTGTCGCACGCGATCTGCCCGGCGCGTGGGCAGAAGTCTGCGCGCGTGATCCCCGCACCGCTGGGCGGATCGACCCACAGGACCGGCAACGCATCGCCCGCGCGCTGGAAGTGCTGAACGCGACAGGCCTTCCCCTTTCGCATTTTCATGGCAAGGCGACGCCGGTCTTGCCTGCAGGGAGCTGGCTCGGTGTTGCGCTGACGCCGCCACGGGAAGCGCTCTATGCCCGGATCGACCACCGCGTCGATCTGATGATGAAGGCCGGCGCGCTGGAAGAAGCGCGAGCGCTCTGGGCGCGTGGCCTCGATCACGAGCTTCCGGTCATGCGCGCTCATGGCATGCCGGGCTTCTGCGATTACTTCGATGGCCGGGCCTCGCTTGAGGAGGCAGTCGAGCGCTGCAAGCGCGATACGCGCCGATACGCCAAGCGGCAGATGACCTGGATTGCTCACCAGTTCACGCTGTGGCCGCGTGTGCCGTCCGAGGATATGGACATCCGCACCCGCGTTATCGCCGACATGTGGGCGGAGATCTGTGGCCAAGGCTAATTCGCGCAGTCGCTCCATCGCCCAGCGCGCATTTTGACCATGGTTCGCTTGGGACAGGGTTAAATCTTGCGATTCGCGCCCGTTGACGCTGCGCACATGAAACGGTATTTGCCTTTTCCACAGTGAACTTGGGAGAAACGCCCATGTCCGAGCGCCGTCAGGCTCTCGTACTCGTAATTGGCTCGCCGCCGGTCCGGTAACCCACCGGGACCGAACGGCGAGTGCATGACGAAAGGGCCCGAGCGGCCCTTTTTCTTTTCCCCCAAGGGCCAGACCACGTAGCCCAGACAGACTGACGAGCGGCGAAGATGGACGGAAGCAGCAAGACCGAAAGCAAAACGACCGAGACGCTGACGGGCGCCGAAATCGTACTCCGCGCGCTGGCTGATCAGGGCGTCGATACCATTTTCGGCTATCCGGGCGGCGCCGTTCTTCCGATCTATGACGCCATCTATTCCCAGCAGCGGGTTCGCCACATCCTCGTGCGGCACGAGCAGGGCGCAGGCCACATGGCCGAAGGCTATGCCCGCGCGACCGGCAAGTGCGGCGTTGCGCTGGCGACATCCGGCCCCGGCGCGACCAACATGGTGACGCCGATCACAGATGCGCTGATGGATTCCATCCCCATGGTGGTCATCACCGGCCAGGTTCCGACGCACCTGATCGGCACGGACGCGTTCCAGGAAGCGGATACTGTCGGGATCACCCGCGCTTGCACCAAGCACAACTATCTTGTGCGCGATGTGAATGACCTCGCGCGTGTCATCCACGAGGCGTTCTACATCGCCACGACCGGCCGTCCCGGCCCTGTCGTGATCGACGTTCCGAAGAACGTGCAGTTCGCCAAGGGCCGTTATGTCGGTCCGGAGGCGATCGAACATCGCACCTATCACCCGCGTTCCGAGCCGCAGGATCGTCGTATCGAGGAGGCCGTCGCCCTGATGGCCGGCGCGAAGCGTCCGATCATCTATTCGGGCGGCGGCGTCATCAATTCCGGACCGGCAGCGTCCGAAGCGTTGCGGGCGCTGGCCAAGGCGACCGGCTGGCCGGTGACGTCCACGCTGATGGGCCTCGGCGCCTTTCCGGCGTCCAGCCCGCAATGGCTGGGCATGGTCGGCATGCACGGCTCGTTCGAGTCGAACAACGCGATGCACGACTGCGATGTGATGCTGTGCGTCGGCGCGCGCTTCGACGACCGGGTGACCGGACGCCTCGACGCTTTCTCGCCCGGTTCAAAGAAGATCCACATCGATATCGATCCATCCTCGATCAACAAGAACGTGCGGGTCGATGTGCCGATCGTGGCCGATTGCGGCAAGGCGCTGGCGGCGCTCGTCAAGGGTTGGGCGAAGCACGCCGGCAAGCCGTCCAGCATCAAGCCCTGGATGCAGCAGATCGATCAGTGGCGCGCCCGCAAGGGCTTCGCCTATCCGCAATCGAAGACGCTGATCAAACCCCAGTACGCGATCGAACGCCTCTATGAGCTGACGAAGGACAAGGACGTCTACATCACGACAGAGGTCGGCCAGCACCAGATGTGGGCGGCCCAGTTCTTCCACTTTGACCAGCCCAACCGCTGGATGACGTCCGGCGGCCTCGGCACGATGGGCTATGGCCTTCCGGCCGCCATCGGCGTGCAGGCGGCCTACCCCAAATCCTTGGTCATCGACATTGCGGGCGACGCCTCGGTGCAGATGACGATGCAGGAGATGTCGACAGCCATCCAGTTTGATCTGCCCATCAAGGTCTTCATCCTCAACAATGAGTGGATGGGCATGGTGCGCCAGTGGCAGCAACTGCTGCATGGCGAGCGCTATTCGCATTCCTATTCGGAGAGCCTGCCGGACTTCGTGAAGCTGGCCGAGGCCTATGGCTGCCACGGCATCCGCTGCGACGACCCGGCGAACCTTGACGCCGCCATCATGGAAATGATCGAGACGCCGAAGCCGGTGCTGTTCGATTGCCGGGTGGAAAAGGCCGAAAACTGCTTCCCGATGATCCCGTCGGGGGCGGCGCACAACGAAATGATCCTCGGCAAGATCACCGGCGACGAAATCGGCGAAGCCGGTAAGATGCTGGTCTAGGGCGGGCGCAAGCAGGGAGACAAGCATGCGCTCACTACTGCCAGATATCGGGGTGCTTCGCGGCGACGCGCCGTGGCGAACCGTCATTGCGGGCCTTCGGAAGGTGGCCGCATGAAGCGTCTAGCCGCCATTACCCTTCTTGCCATCGCCGCGTGCGAGCCATCCGAGCCAGCGCTTGACGGAGCGCCGTCCCCGGCGCCAGCGGAAGCGGATCTGCCGCCGGGAGAACTCGCCGGCGGCCCGCCGCCCGGGGCTATCCTTCCCGGCGTGATCAATCTCGTTCCTCCAGCGAACATGCGGGTGGTCGAGAGTTGCGAGACAATTATTGCAGACGATTACGACAATCCGCCCCGGTCGGCTTGTCTCGTCTATACGGACGCCGACTCCCGCGGCGGCGAACTGGAGCCGGGCTTTCGCGATGCGATGCAGGCGGCGGGCTGGACGCTCGTGCGCAGCCTCGGCGCCGAGCACTATTTCGAGCGACCGAAACCCGGAGAGGATTGCGCGGACATCGCCGTCGTCTCGACCGTGACCGACCGGCTGCAGAAGCTGGTCGGTCATGTGACTGCGACGGGCGGCGCAGCCGACATCCTGCCGACACATACGTCCTGGTATGCCTACGCCATCGCTGCCTCAATTCACGAGGCCTGCGGCGCAGATCGCATGAAACCATAGCGGCGGGGCAAGGACGGATGCAGGCGTTTTTCGAATCTCTTGGAATTGAACACTGGATGGCCATGGGCTCGGCCTTGCTGGCGCTGGCGTCGTTCGTGCTCAACATCCGCCTCGTCAACCGTCAGGAGAAACGCGACGCCGTGGCGATGAAGCTGGCGCACGACAGCGATGTGATACGCTGGGCCGACGAGGCCATCGCCCTGCTTGCCTCGGCGCAGGAGATGATCGCCGAGAAGGGCGTGTCGTATGCGGAGGCGGACTTCGCGGTGCGGCGTTCGTCCATTCGGTCGCATCTGTCGGCGCTGATCGATCGCGGCCGTCTGTTCTTCCCGAACATCGTCAATGACGACCACGGCAAGGACAACGAGGCCGGCTATCAGGGTCACCGCCAGCCCGCGCTGGATGCACTTGTCGGCGCCTACGACTTAATGGCCAAGGCCGGCATGTCGCCGGGTCCGGACAAGCCAGCCGTCGAGAACCTGCGAAAGATCCGCCGCACCTTCCTGGCCGAGGTCTTCCAGGCGGTCGATCCGGTTCGCCGCGGCGAGAAGATCAAGGAGTTCGCATCATGACCCGCGCCCCACGTCCCCGTCCGGCGCCCAAGAATGGCCGGGAAGATCCGGCGTCCGCCTATGACATGACGCCCTCGACCGAACTGATCGAGCGGCGCACGCTGGCCTGCATCGTCGACAACGAGCCCGGCGTGCTTGCCCGCGTCGTCGGCCTGTTCTCGGCGCGCGGCTACAACATCGAGTCGCTCACGGTCGCCGAAATCGATCGCAACGCGCACCAGTCGCGCATCACCATCGTCACGTCCGGCACCAACCATGTGCTGGAGCAGATCGAGCAGCAGTTGCTGCGTCTCGTTCCGGTTGCGAAGGTGATCGACGTCACCAACACAACCGGCGGCATCGAGCGTGAGCTGGCGCTCGTGAAGGTGGCCAGCACGGGCGAGAAGCGCGTGGAATCCCTGCGCATCTCGGAAATCTTTCGCGCTCATGTGATCGATACCACGAACGAAAGCTTCATTTTCGAGATCACAGGCGCTTCCACCAAGATCGACCAGTTCGTCGAACTCATGCGCCCGCTGGGGCTTGTCGAAGTCTCGCGCACGGGCGTGCTCAGTATTCAACGCGGCAAGGAGAAGGCAGGATGAAACGCGGACCCTATCGCTACGCATTCGGCGCGGTCTGTCTGGCGCTTGCCGTGGCCTGTTCCGGCGCGGACACGACCGGAACGGAGATCAGCGCGGTCGAGATGATCACCGGCGCGGAAGCCACGCTTGAGTCGGCTCTGCAGGCCGATCGCGACTTTGCGGCGATGGCCGCGACCGATGGCGTGAAGGCGGCCTTCGCGGAGTTCATGGCGGAAGATGGCAAGCGGATTGAGCCCGGCGCCGTGGTCCGCGGCTCGACCGACGTGCTCAAGCTGTTTGACAGCCTGCCGCCGGGCTTCGCGCTCGAATGGAAGCCCGATGATGGTTATGGCGCCGCGTCAGGCGAGCTTGCGGTGACGACGGGGCGTTATGCCGTGAAGCTCAACGGCGAGGAGCAGGGCGCCGGCCGCTATGTCACCGTCTGGCGCAAGAACGCTGCTGGCGCACTGAAAGCAGTGATGGATCTCGGCGTGCCTGATCCCGGACCCCAAACCACCGGACCCGATCCCGAGGGCCGCCCGGGCTAAGCGGCGCGCTAAACGACGAATTCAGTTTTCGAACCGGGGCCGTTCGCGTATTGGGGCGGCCAAACTTCCAAGGTGAACGACGATGAAAGTCTACTACGAGAACGACGCCGACCTTTCGATCATCCAGTCGAAGAAGGTCGCCGTCATTGGCTATGGCAGCCAGGGCCACGCCCACGCGCTCAACCTGCGCGAAAGCGGCGTCAAGGATCTCGTTGTGGGTCTGCAGGACAATTCCGGCTCCAAGCCCAAGGCCGAGCAGGAAGGCCTGAAAGTCGTCACGCCGACAGAAGCCGCCAAATGGGCTGACGTGATGATGATCCTTGTGCCCGATGAGAAGCAGGCCGTGCTCTACGCCAACGAGATCGAGCCGCACACGCGCAAGGGCCAGCACCTGATGTTCGGCCACGGCTTCAACATTCATTATGGCCTCATCCGTCCGCGCGCCGACATGGATGTGTCGCTCTCGGCGCCCAAGGGCCCGGGTCACACGCTGCGCAACCAGTACACGCAGGGCCGCGGCCTTCCCGGTCTCATCGCGATCCATCAGGATCCGTCCGGTATCGCCCAGGCGACCGCACTGTCCTATTCGAAGGCCATCGGCAACACGCGCGCCGGCGTCATCGAGACCTCCTTCCGCGAAGAGACCGAGACCGATCTGTTCGGCGAACAGGCCGTTCTCTGCGGCGGCCTCGTCGAATTGATCAAGGCCGGTTACGAAACGCTGGTTGAAGCGGGCTACGCGCCGGAGATGGCCTACTTCGAATGCCTCCACGAGGTGAAGCTGATCGTCGACCTCATCTACGAGGGCGGCATCGCCAACATGAACTACTCGATCTCCAACACGGCCGAGTTCGGCGAGTATGTCACCGGCCCGCGCATCATCACCTCCGAAACGAAGGCGCAGATGAAGAAGGTGCTGGAGGACATCCAGCAAGGCCGCTTCGCGCGCGACTGGGTGCTGGAGAACCAGGCTGGCGCACCATCCTTCCAGGCTATGCGCAACAAGATGAGCAATCACCCGATCGAGGAAGTCGGCGAAAAACTCCGCGCCATGATGCAGTGGTCGAAGTCGAACCGGCTGGTGGATCGGAAAAGGAACTGATCGAATTGGGTCGGGCCGCTCCGCGTTAGTTCACCGGCTCGGGTGCACCGAATTCTGCGATCCATCGCTCCCTGACCGCATCAATATCGGCGCGGTCCGGGGGCGTGTTTTGTGCAAGCACCATTTCGAGCAGGCGCTGGGCGTTCTCCTCGCCGGCCTCGGCTGCCAGCTCGAGGAACGCAAAACCCATTTCCTGATCGACGTCCCCGCCTTCTCCTGTCAGCAGCATGAAGCCCAGACCGCGCAACGCATGCGCTGAGCCAAGCGTCGCTGCGTTGAAATACCACTCGCGCGCGGCTTCGTCGTCTTCTTCGACGCCTTCTCCGGTCGCGAGCATCACAGCGCGCGAGACCATGCCCTCGGCATAACCGTTCTCCGATGACTTGGTGACCCATGCATACGCTTCGACGTCGTTCTTCGGCGCGCCCGCGCCCTGAAGCAGCATCATGGCCAGGTTCCACTGGGCGCGTGAATCGCCCAATTCGGCTGCAATGCTGAAATGGCGATAGGCTCGATCGACATCGACGGGCACGTCCCAGCCGTTGCGGTAGGCGCGGGCCACGAGGAAATGCGCATCGACAATCGTGTCGTCGATCGAATCGCGGCCATCAGCGTAGGCCTCAAGATATGCGACTCCCTTCGCCATGTCGCGCTCAACACCCCAGCCGAACAGATAAGCGCGACCCCACGGGTAGGCTGTAACGCTCTTCAGCTGTTCTTCAATCTCCGCAAAAGTCAGAAGCTCGATGGCGCGCGCATGATCTGCGTCGCTGGTCATCAAAAGGCCGATCGCGATGTTGAGGGCTGCGGCTCTTGATCCAGCGCTTAACGCCGCTTCGCGCAGTTCACTTGCCAGCTGCGGGTCGGCGTCCCAATCCGGTCCGTCGTTCTGGACGAGGATCGCAAGGAAGTTGAGCGACTCGGCGTCGCCTTTGTCTGCCAGAGGTTCAATCAGTCTGCGCGCGCCAGCGGGGTCGTCACCCATAAGCTCCAACGCACGTTCGAACGCGGCTTCATCGTCCGGCGATCGCTGGGCGAAGGCCTGCGCTGCTCCAAGCGTTGACAGGCCCATCACAAGCACGGTCAGGATTGCAGCAGGCCTCATGATTTCCCCCAATCGATCAGGACGAGCCTGCCCCAAGCCGGCGCCTCATGCTACCTGGTGATTTCAGTTGCCTCCCGGGATTTGACTCTGCGTGTTCACCCACCGCCTTGCCACCGAAGCCGATCTGCCTGCGATCAGGGCGCTGATGGATGTAGCGATCGCCGAACACCTCAAGGCGTTTCTGGACCCGGCGCAGGTCGAACTGTCGAAGTCCATCATGGGGCTCGACACCCAGCTGATCGCTGACCGCACCTATTTCCTGGTCGAGGAGGGCGATCGTCTGGCCGGATGCGGCGGCTGGTCCCGCCGCGCCACGCTTTATGGCGGCGATCACTCCACCGCGCAGCGCAACGCCGCCCTGCTGGACATCGCAAAGGACGCCGCCCGTGTCCGCGCGATGTACACCCACCCCGACTTCGCCCGACGCGGCGTGGGCCGCCTCATACTCGACCTTTGCGAGACTGCAGCGCGCGAGGCCGGCTTCCACTCCGTGGAGCTAATGGCCACCATGTCCGGCGAGCCGCTCTACAGGGCCTGCGGCTACCAGCAGATCGAACGGATGATCGCAGCCTCAAAGGATGGCGTCGATGTGCCCGGCGTTCGCATGGGCAAGGCGCTCTAGCCCATTGCCCCGGCCGCCATCCGTCGCCATGTTCGGCTGATGTCCGATCAAACCGACACACGCTTCGGCGCCGAACCCGTCCAGCGCCAGCCCATCTTCAATGCGCCGCTCCTGGTCGTTCTCATGGCGGTGTTGCTGGTCGTCCTGCACGCCGTGGTCACCTTCTCGTCTGACGAAGTCTGGCGACAGGTGATGTGGGACTATGCCGTGTTCCCGGCGCGCTTCTGGGCCCCGGCCGGCACGCCCGAAGTATATCCGGATCACCTGTCTGGCCTCCTCACACTGCTTTCCACCGCGCTGCTGCACGCGGACTGGATGCACGTGATCGTCAATTCGCTGATGCTGCTGGCGTTCGGTACGCCGGTTGCGCGTGCGCTCGGACAGGACGCGCGCGGCTGGGGCCTCTGGATGCTCGTTTTCGTCGGCTCGGTGATCGGCGGCTCCGCGCTCTATCTGGCGTTGTCAGACGTCAACTCGCCCTATCTCGTGGGCGCCTCGGGTGGCACGTCGGGGCTGATGGCCGCCGCCTTCCTGGTCGATCCGTGGGGCGGTCGGCGCTCGCTGTTGGCGCGGGAGTTCGTCCTGTTCAGCGTCGTGTTCGCACTGGTCAACGCGCTGCTTGTCGTTGCGGGGCCTTACATCTTCGGGGCCGGCATCAGTTGGGAGGCGCACCTTGGCGGCTATATCGTTGGCGCTATCCTCATGTCGGTGATCCCGTTGCGGGCCCGCTGAGGTTCCCGATTGTGACGGCATTGCGGCCGCCTCATTCGGGCCGCGTTCATGTAGGACTGGGCTATAAGGACTGCGAGCGTAGGGCCCGCCCCGGTGGCCGCCCCGGCTGAAGGAGATGGTGAGATGCGGCTTCTCGTTATGGCTGGCGTGGCCCTGATGGCTGTGTGTGCGGCGACGGCTGACACGCTGAAGGACGGCGCCGTTCAGGTCACGCCCGGCAAGTACAAGTGGAAGCAGGAAACCAGCATCATGGCGGTTCCGATCAACGAGGAAAACCTCGAGTGCCTGATCCCGGAAGAGTCCAAGATCACGCTGTCCAAGCTCGCGAATGATCTCCAGAAAGGCTGCACCGTGGACAACGTTCGCGCCATCAAGGGCGGCTTTCTGTTCAAGCTGATCTGCGAAGGCAAGACGACCGGGACGGCCGACGCCACGCTGGTTCACACCGACAAATCCATGACGATCCACGCTAAGGGCACAGCCAATCTCGGGCCGATCCCGGCCGGATTCTCAATGAAAGCGCAAGCCACCTATGTGGGCGAATGCACGCCGGAAGAACTCGCCAAGGGCAAGGAGCGCTGGCTCAAGGAAAATCCCGGCGCGCAATAGCCGGCAATCACGTCAACCAAGCAAGCGACGCCCCGCGGGATTGTCCCGCGGGGCGTCTTGTTTTTTGCGTCGGTCAGGGTCTGGCGTCGGCTTTCGCCGCGGCGGCGCGTTGTTCGGCGCGCCGGCTGTCCCAGGCCGCCATCATGACGGCCAGCACGATGACGCCCGCGCCGGCCCAGACCTGCCAGCGCGGCAGCTCGGCGAAAAAGACATAGCCGAGGAGAGCGCTCCAGATCAGCGCTGTGTATTCCGCTGGCGCAATGTCCTGCGCCGGCGCGCGCGAATAAGCAGCCGTCAGCATGAACCACATGAAGAAGCCGGTGAGTCCTGTCGCGGCAAACAACGGCAGATCGACGGCGGCCGGCGCCGCGCCGAGAAAGATCGCAACGGGCAACAGATAGATCGCCGGGAAGAGGTTGCTGAGGAAGGCGGTTGTCACCGCGCCATCGTTCCGCGCCAAACGCCGTAACAGCACCATCGACAGGGCATAGAGTGCTGCCGCGCCAAAGCCGGATAACACGCCCTCCAGCCGCCGCGTCTCGTCACCCACGCTGTTGGCGCCCTGGACGGTCACGAGCATGCCCACAAAGCCGATCGCCAGCGCCGCCGCGGCCATGGCGCGGATCTTCTCGCCGAGGATCAGGCGCGCCAGCGGCGCGATCATCAGCGGCGCGCAGAAGATCAGCACCGTTGCTTCCGCGATCGGAAGGATCGACAGGCAGTTGAAGAACAGGACCGAGCAGGTCGCGATGATCATGGCGCGCACGGCGTGGCGGCCCATTCCCGCAGCGCCGGGCAGGCGCGCCTTCGTCGCCACAACCGCAGCTCCAGAGAAGATAGATCCGAAGACGTAGCGGCCTGTCGCGATCAACACGACGCCATAGGCCGCGCCGAGCGTCTTCACCATCGCGTCCATGATGCAGCCCAGCATCACGCCGATAATGGCGATCAGGATCGGCGGCGTACGGTGAGCCAGGCTGGACGGGAGAGTGGTCGACATCCGCGCCATCCAGCATGACGTGCGTGTCTTCTCAATCGCCTTGATTTGACAGGCTTACCCTAAGGGAAGGCTCAGGCTTTCGCGCCCGGCCACGAACCAACTTGCCTGAAAGGGCCAATTTGGGCATGTTCCGCCCACCTTTCGGGCGGGCCAAGCGTGACTCCTTTTGTTGAGTCGCGGGGAAGTCGTCCAATTTCAATGTGCTAGAGGACGACCGATGAGCGATTTTTCGCTATGGCTGCCCATCATCGCGGGCGTAATTGCTGTCGCGTACGGGGTGTTCACCACGCAACGCCTGCTGGCCCTGCCCACCGGCAACGCCAAGATGCAGGAGATCGCCAAGGCGATCCAGGAAGGCGCCAACGCCTATCTCAACCGCCAGTACCGCACGATCGCCATTATCGGCGCTGTCGTTGCCGTCCTGATCGCGATCTTTTTCATGAACTGGCAGGCGCCGGTCGGCTTCGTTCTGGGCGCCGTGCTCTCGGGCGCCGCCGGCTTCGTCGGCATGAAGATCTCGGTGCAGGCGAACGTCCGCACCACTGAGGCCTCGTCGAAAGGCCTCGCACAGGGCCTCAGCGTCGCCTTCCAGTCGGGCGCCGTTACCGGCATGCTGGTTGTCGGTCTCGCGATCATCGGCCTTGGCGGTTACTACGCGCTGCTCACCGCTGGTCTCGGTCTGGAGCCCGGCAGCCGCACGGTTGTCGACGCCATGGTCGCTCTTGGTCTCGGCGCCTCGCTGATCTCCATCTTCGCCCGTCTCGGCGGCGGCATTTTCACCAAAGGCGCCGACGTCGGCGGCGACATGGTGGGTAAGGTCGAAGCCGGCATTCCGGAAGACGATCCGCGCAACCCCGCCACGATCGCGGACAACGTGGGCGACAATGTCGGTGACTGCGCCGGTATGGCCGCCGACTTGTTCGAAACCTACGCGGTCACCATCGTCGCCACCATGGTGCTCGCGTCGATCTCGTTTGCCGGCGCCGCTCAGACCGGCATGATGGTTCTGCCGCTTGCCATCGCGGGCGTTTGCATCGTCACGTCGATTATCGGCAGCTACTTCGTCCGCCTGTCGTCGGGCTCCCGCAATGTTATGGGCGCTCTCTACAAGGGGTTCATCGCGTCGGCCGTTCTCTCGGTTCCGGCGCTCTACGGTGCGATCTACCTGTCGCTGGGCGATCCGATGTCGACGACTGTCACGATGTCCGACACGCTCGGCACCGCGATCCCCGCCATGAACCTCTTCTGGTGCGGCGTGGCCGGTCTGGTCGTCACCGGCCTCATCGTCTGGATCACGGAATACTACACCGGCGTCGGCTATCGCCCGGTGAAATCCATCGCCCAGGCGTCGGTCTCCGGTCACGGCACCAACGTGATCCAGGGTCTGGCCGTTTCGCTTGAAGCCTGCGCCGTTCCGGCCTTGATCATTATCGGCGGCATCATCTTCACCTACACGATGGCGGGCCTTATCGGCATTGGCATCGCGGTCACCACGATGTTGGCGCTGGCCGGCATGGTCGTCGCGCTCGACGCCTTCGGCCCGGTCACCGACAATGCCGGCGGCATCGCCGAAATGTCGGGCCTGGACGACTCGGTTCGTGAAACCACCGACACGCTCGACGCCGTCGGCAATACGACCAAGGCCGTCACGAAAGGCTACGCCATCGGTTCGGCCGGTCTCGGCGCCCTCGTGCTGTTTGCGGCGTTCACGGCTGACCTCGATCACTTCGCCGGCGTGGCTGGCGAAGGCTCGCTGCTCTATGGCGTCTCGGCCGACTTCTCGCTGTCCAACCCGTATGTGGTGGTTGGCCTGCTGTTCGGCGGTCTGCTGCCCTTCCTGTTCGGCGGCATGTCGATGATGGCTGTGGGTCGCGCCGCTCAGGCGGTGGTGGAGGAAGTCCGTCGCCAGTTCCGCGAGATCAAGGGCATCATGGAGTACTCGGCGAAGCCGGACTATGGCCGCGCCGTTGATATGCTCACCAAGGCCGCAATCAAGGAAATGATCGTTCCGTCCCTGCTGCCGGTGCTGTCGCCTGTCGTGCTGTTCTTTGTCATCTGGGGCATTGGCGCGCTGACGGGTCATGATCAGGCAGAGGCTGTGAGCCAGGCTCTCTCCGCCGTCGGCGCCATGCTGATGGGCGTGATCGTCACCGGCCTGTTCGTCGCCATCTCGATGACCTCGGGCGGCGGCGCGTGGGACAACGCCAAGAAGTCGTTCGAGGACGGCTTCCGCGACAAGGATGGCGTCGTCCACAAGAAGGGTTCGGAAGCCCACAAGGCGTCCGTGACCGGCGACACCGTCGGCGATCCCTACAAGGACACGGCGGGTCCCGCCGTGAACCCGATGATCAAGATCACCAACATCGTCGCGCTGATGATGCTGGCCGCCATGGCGGGCGGCGCCGTCTAACATCGGGCGCGTCGATCTCAGAAATGGAGCGGGCCGCGGATCACTCCGCGGCCCGTTTGTATTCCGGCTAGCCCCCCGGAGGCGGTGGAGGCAGGCTGGCGCCGCCGGAAGCGATGTGATCGCCGAGGAAGTACGGCCACACAAAGAGGCCGGCGATGCCACCCCAGAAGTTCAGCTTGGCGTAGCCAATGGTGAACAGCCAGCCGATGAACCAGAGCAGGCCGAGTCCGCCATGCTGCTGGATGTGAATTCGCCGTGGCATGTCTGACATTGTCGCCCCTCCATTTGCTCAAACTGCCTTTCAAGCGTCGGCTTGCGTCTGATGCAGGTCAACCTTTGTCGCGCTGCTGACAGCAGGGTGTCAGCACCTCCATGCGCATGCTCCTTTCAATGCAGGAGCAGCGATGCATCTCGTCCGCTATCACGTGGCTGTTTCGATGGATGGCTTCATAGCCCCGCCCGATGGCGGGCATGAATGGCTCGCGCCCTATGGCAAGGTCGCCATGGGATTTATCGGGCCGTGGATGAAGCAGATCGGCGGCATCATTGTCGGCCGAGCGACCTATGATCAGGCCATTGGCATGGGCGGCTGGATGTGGGGAAGACGCCTGCGCTGGTGATGACGTCGCGCGCCGTGAACAAGGGCCACAGACAGTTCACACGCACGCGGGCGATCCCGCTGACGGTCTGGCCAAACTTCGCGCCCGCATGCGTGAACAGGATCTCGACACCGACATCTGGCTGTTCGGCGGCGGCGTCACGGCCGGAATGTTCCTGAAGCACAACCTGATCGACATGGTCGAGCTCGCCATTGTGCCGGTCGCGCTTGGGCGTGGACGACCGCTCTTCGCCGAGGTCGAAACACGGCAGACGTTCGAGCATGCGGCTTCGCAGCCGATCGGCCTCGGCGTGATCGTGAACAGCTACCGGCGTATCCTGCCGGCCATCTCGCGGCGGCGGGCGGTCCGGGCCTGACATCCTGGCAAGAGCAAGGCGGGCGCCCCCGCCAGCTATTGCCGCGTGTCCTTGTACTGTTCGGCCGCATCTTCCCATTTGAACGACACGGTATCCGGAACGATGCTCACGCCCGTGGTGAACTTGAACGGGGCCGAGGGCAGGCCGCTGTCCCATTCCGCTTCGATGAAGAAGGCCGTGTAGCCTTCCGTTGGCATGTCCACTTGCGCGAAATATGTGCCGTCGTCCTGTGGCGTCAGCTCGGTCGACGTGTAGATCGGGCCCACAGCTTCCATGCGGAAGTCGCGTTCCTTGGGGTTGTGCGCCTGCCACAGACGTACAGCCTTGGGCGGATCAAGTGGCCGGAACACGATGCCGTTGGCGTCCACCGTGTTCCAGAGATAGTCCGGCCGTTTGCCGCCAGTGATCACCGAATTGTACCAGGCCAGCATCGAATCCTGCGCATCCGATCCCCTGAGATTGTGCGCCGCGTTTTCGACATAGCGCAGCCGTTTCTCCTGCGGCAGGTCTGCGTAGTAGAAGCGCGAATTGTCGGGATGGAAGTACTGGTCGCCCGATGCATTCACGATGAACTTCGGAATCGTGAGCCGGCCGCGCGCGCGATAATTGTAGGGATCCTCGATCCCGAGAACGGCCTGATATTCCGGCGTGCCGATCTTGTGCGGGAACAGGCCGTGATTGACGTAATCGTTCAGCGACGGTGCGAAGAAGCCCAGCACCTCGTAGTGATGCCTTGTGATCTCCTCCGAGTTCAATGCGTCGATCACGGTCGGCATGATGCCGATCACCCGTTCGTCGACCGCACCGACGAGCCATGTCGTCCAGCCGCGCTTGGAAGCGCCAGAGACGACGAACTGATTGATATCGACGCCGCCGCCCGCATCAGACTTCATGAACTCCTGCGTGGCGTCCATCGCGCGGACGCCAGCCTTCACCATTGCCAGCCGAACCAGCCACTCATCGTCCTTGGTGTTGAAGTGCTTCACGCGCGTATAGGCGATGATGTCGTCTTCCCAGCGCGGCGTGTCGGATGAATCCGCAAAACGCAGCGGCTGGTTGGGAACCATGCCGACTTCGGCCACGACCGATCCGGTTTCTTTCGCGAAGCGGATCGAGCGGTCCTGCGCTTTCGTCGGGGCGGGGTCGGTGTTGTCGCCCTGCCAGATGAACAGCATGGCCTTGTCGTGTTTCACCACGTCCGGCTTCACGATTGTCATCCAGTGCGTCCACACGGGCCTGTCGACATCGGCCTCGGAGCGCCAGGTCTGCGAGGTCATCTCGAGCACGTAGGTCGTCTGCCCATCGCCCGGATAGGTTCCAATGAGCTCCCACTTGTAGGCCGGGTCCGGCTTGGCGACGTACGTATCCAGCGCGGTTCGCTCGTCCGCCTTGACCGAGAGATCGACTGCCGCCGGTGTAACGAGCGTCGTCGATGCCGGGTCAGCCGGGCCACAGGATGAAAGCGCGATGAAGCCAGCGAAGGCCAACAGACACGTGCGGATCATGATGTCCTCCCATCCGGCTGTTATCGCCGGCTGGGGACCACACTAGTCAGCGATTGCCCGTGCTGGAAGCGATGCCGTTGCGGCAGAACACTAATGTGAAAACCGCACGTCGTTGCGCACGCGATAGCCGGTGACCGGGAAATCGGTGAAGAACCCGTCGATGCCCAACGCCAGAAAGCGCTTCATCGTTGTCTCGATCGGCTCGCCATTTGTCCGCACATCATCACGGAACGTCCAGGGATGGACCGGAATTCCCTTCGCATGGCTGGCTTCCACCACGCCAGTCGACTGGCCATCCGCGCCTATGAGCAGGTTGAGGCTCGGTCCAAGGCCATCCCAGAACGGAGCGTCAGGGCGCGCCAGGATCGACTCAAGCGATGCCTTGTCGCCGACGAGCATGACAACGGGCAGGTCGGTCTTTTGGTTCATCGCCTTCACGAAGTCAGGTTCGAACGATTGAATGAAGACCGGCGATCCCTTCTGCGCCATGCCATGCCGGGCCAGCGCCGCGAGAATGGCCTCGCCCATGTCCGGCTTGCCAAGCCGCGCGTGATGAGCAGGCGACTTGGCCTCAGGATAGACGCATACCGGATTGCTCGCGACCGTCATGCGCGATTTTGCGAGCTGAAGGACCTCGTCGAAAGTGGGAATCTGATAGAGGCCGTCGAACACCTTGGTCCGGCCGGGGAAGGGCTGCACAGCGCGCAGCGACTTGATCTCCGCCAGCGTGAAATCCTCGACCCACCAGTCATTGCGGCCTTCATAGGCCGGATCGTCCGACTTGCGCTTGCGGTTCGCGAATTCCGGTTTCGAAGCGACGTCGGTCGTAGTCGACAGATAGAGGTCGTGCCGCGTGACCAGCACATTGTCCTTGGTCATCACCAGATCCGGCTCGATGCAGTCGGCGCCGTCGTTCAGGGCGCGCTGGTAGGACTCAAGCGTGTGCTCTGGAAGGTTGCCCGAAGCGCCCCGGTGGCCGATCAAGATCGGCTTCTTCCCATCGAGGGTGGGATACGGCCACTCGCCGACGGCCCCGGCGGCGCCAGCCTCTCCCGGCGCGGCGGGGCCGGTCAGAGTGTCACAGGCGCCAAGCGCCAGCACCGGCGCCAGAGCAAGAGCCGCGAGAATTCGTTTGTGTTTCATGGCGTGAATCATCGGTAGCTGTCGGGTTCCCTGCGGCGCGACCTTGGCTGCAGCAGCCATGGCTGTCGAGGGCATAACCCGCCAACAGTCACGAATTCTTGACGGGGCTGACTCGGCAGCGCATGTGTCGCCCCCTCATGAAGAAGCTCCTCGCCTTCATCAACAATATGGACTCGGCGGCTTGGCGCACCATCTGGGTGTCGCTGGCGCTGCTGGGCGGTGTCGTGGCCATCATCGTGATCGCCAGCGCCACCGGCATCGCCGACCATATGGACGAGCAGCTCATCGCCCTGCGCAGCGGCCCATGGGGCCTGCCGATGGTGATCCTGCTCTTCATGATCACCAGTTTTCTCGGCGCGCCCCAGTTCGCCCTGTTCGGGATCTGCGTCGTCGCCTTTGGGCCCTGGCTCGGCTGTCTCTATGCGATGATCGGAACGGTCGTGTCGGCCTGGGTCCATTTCATCATCGGGCGGCTGGGCGGAGCGGATCTTGTCCGCCGGTATGGCGGCGACACCGTGAACCGGCTGTCACGCTTTATCGGTCGCAACGATTTTCTCGCCAGCCTGATCGTTCGCTCTGTTCCGACGGCGCCCGCAGTGGTGGTCAACATGGCCTTCGGGGCCAGCCAGGCGAACTTCTGGCGTTACACCGCCGGCGTCATCATCGGCTCGATCCCGAAAATCCTGATCGTGGCCCTGCTGGGCCAGTCGGTCCTGTCGGCCATGGGCGGCGGCTTGATGCTGGCTGTGGGGCTCGGCGTCACAGTCGTGGCGGTGTGGATCTCGGTGGCGCTGGCCGCCCGCAAGGCGGTTCGCGGCGAGCCTGCGCTGCAGAAGGTGGACGAACCCGCGCCGCAGGATTGATCCGCGCTGGCGTCCGGATGAGCACGAACCTGCCCGATCTGCGTCTGCCGGAAGGGAGAATTTCCTGTCGCTTGACGTAACTCACAAGCGGAACGATAGACGTTGCATGCGCAAACAGGGGCTTACCCTCCTTCTTACCCTGCCGGGGCTGCTTAGCAGCCCCTGGGCGCGTTCGTGACCGGCTGATCCTGCCGGTCGCGCGTCCAGGGGACACGAAGCCACCCCCAAATGGACCGGGCAAGACGAAGCCCTGACAGGACGCCTGATATGACCACCCCCACCACGAACACCACCAGCGGCAAGGACCGCGTATTCATCTTCGACACCACCATGCGCGATGGCGAGCAGTCGCCCGGCGCCTCGATGACATTGCGCGAAAAGCTCGAACTTGCCGAACTGCTGCAGGAGATGAAGGTGGATGTCTGCGAGGCGGGTTTCGCCGCCTCGTCCGAGGGGGACTTCCAGTGCGTCTCGCAGATCGCCGAACTGGCGAAGGACATGGCGATCTGCACGCTGGCGCGTTCGACACTGACCGACATCGACAAGGCAGGCGAGGCGCTGCGCAAGGCGAAGGCTCCTCGCATCCACACTTTCATCTCCACCAGCCCGGTGCACATGAAGCACAAGCTGAAGATGGGGCCGAACGCCGTGCTGGAGGCCATCGGGGCGTCAGTCACGCATTCGCGCAAGTATGCGGGCGATGTCGAATGGTCAGCCGAGGATGCAACGCGCACCGAGTTCGATTTTCTCTGCAAGGCGATCGATGTCGCGATCCAGTCCGGCGCTACTGTCATCAATGTGCCGGACACGGTCGGCTATTCGCACCCGGCTGAGTATGGCGCTCTGATCCGCCGCCTGATCGAGAACGTCGCGAACTCAGACAAGGTGATCTGGTCAACGCATTGCCACAACGATCTTGGTCTCGCGGTCGCCAACTCGCTCGCTGGCGTCGCTAATGGCGCACGCCAGATCGAATGCGCGGTCAATGGCATGGGCGAGCGCGCCGGCAACGCCGCACTGGAAGAATGCGTCATGGCCCTCAAGGTCCGCGGCGACTCCCTGCCATTCTACACCGAGGTGGTGACGCAGAAGCTGTCGCGCGCCTCGAAGATGGTGTCGTCCATCACCGGCTTCCCGGTGCAGTATAACAAGGCCATCGTCGGCAAGAACGCCTTCGCGCATGAAAGCGGCATCCACCAGGATGGCATGCTCAAGCACCGCGAAACCTACGAGATCATGCAGCCGGAGGACGTAGGCGTTCCGTCCACCTCGCTGATGCTCGGCAAGCTGTCGGGCCGCAACGCATTCCGCGACAAGCTGGAATCGCTGGGTTACGTACTTGACCAGACGGCCCTGAACGATGCGTTCAAGCGCTTCAAGGCGCTGGCTGACAAGAAGAAGCATGTCTTCGACGAAGACATCATCGCTCTGGTTGATGATCAGATGGCCGGCAAGCAGGAGCGCATCACGCTCAAACGTCTGAAAGTAGTCGCTGGAACCGATGGTCCGCAGACGGCCGAGATCGAACTGGCTGTCGAGGGCGAGGCGCGCTCCACCACCGCCACCGGCAACGGCCCCGTCGATGCCGTGTTCAATGGCATTCGTCAGCTGGTGCCGCACACGGCCGTGCTGGAGCTCTATCAGGTCAGCGCCGTCACCGAAGGCACGGATGCGCAGGCGACTGTGTCGGTGCGGTTGGCCGAGCATGGCCTCGTGGCAACCGGCAAGGCGTCGGATCCCGACACGCTCGTTGCGTCGGCGCGCGCCTATGTTCACGCCCTCAACAAGCTTGAGGTGCGCCGCGCAAAGGCGACGGGCGCAGCGGCTTGAGAAAGCTGTCGTGATTCAGGTGTTCACGCCGGCATTCCGTGCGCGTCACTGTTGATCTCGCTCAACGCCGGACAATAAAGAGCTTGCTAGGCATCTCCCGGAAAGGAGGTGGCCTGTGGAATCTCTCGAACCGGAAAGTGGTGAGCCGCCGCCCAGGAACGGAGTGTTGTGGTACATCGCCTGGGCGGCCGTTGTCGGGTTTGCCGTTCTGGGCTTTTCGGGCGTCCTGACTGGATGCGCGGCCTAGCCAATCCTCCCGTCGCGTTCTCCGCGAGATGCGGACGCGACGGGGTTTGGGCCCGGCATTGACACACATCAGCATTTCCACCAGATAGCCCCGATCCTTGGAGGCCACGACACATGAAGCTCGCGAAACACGCCTGATCCCGCGCGTCGCTTTCACACCAGCTTCTGAGTTTCCATGTTTCCCTCAATCACTCTCGATCGCGTCGGTGCGAAGACGCCCGGTGATCGCTCGCTCTTCGACGCTCTGACGCTCACCATCGGACCCGAGCGTATCGGTCTCGTCGGTCGCAATGGCGCGGGCAAGTCCACATTGCTCAAGCTGATTGCGGGCCAAAGCGAGCCCGCGTCAGGGGCCATCACGGTCAATGGTCGTGTCGGCGAGCTGGCCCAACGCTGGCCGGATGACACGATCACTCTTGCTGATGCGCTCGGCGCCGCCGAAGGCCTTGCGCGTCTTGCTCGTCTCGAGCGTGGCGAGGGTTCGGCCGAAGACGTCGCGGAGGCCGACTGGACGCTTGAACACCGTATCGCCGAGACGCTTGCGAAGGTCGATCTCCCCGAACGCGACCTGTCCCGCGCTATCCGTGGCTTCAGCGGGGGCGAGCGAACGCGCATTGCCGTCGCCCGCCTGTGGCTCGAGGCGCCGGATATCCTCCTGCTCGATGAACCCACCAACAATCTCGATGCGCCTGGCCGCGCTGCTATTCTTGCCCTCATCGACGAATGGCGCGGGGCCGCTTTCGTCGCCAGCCACGACCGGGACCTGCTTGAGCATGTCGACCGCATCGTCGAACTCACGCCCGTAGGCGTCAACGTGTTTGGCGGTGGTTGGTCTGCCTTCGCCGAAGCCCGTGATGCCCGCCGCGCTGCCGCCATGGATGCGCTCGATAAGGCCGAAACAGACCTCCGCCGGGTGAAGGATCAGGTCCAGCTCCAGAGGGAGATGAAGCAACGCAAGGACGCGGCCGGAAAGGCGGGCCGGTTCGCCGCCGGGCAGAGCAAGATGCTGCTCGACTTCAAGCAGGATCGCGCCGAGGCTTCGCAAGGCGCCGCCAATCGCCTCGCTGATCGTCAGCTCTCCGCCGCCAATGAGGCTCTGGAGGACGCGAAGGCGAAGTTCGAAATACTGGTTCCGCTCAACGTCAGCGCTCCAAGCGTCAATCTGCCCTCGCAGAAGCTGGTGCTGCAATTCGAGGACGTGACGGCGAGGGCAGGCGACCGCCTACTGTTCGGCCCGCTTTCCTTCAAGGTTGTGGGTCCGGAGCGCATCCACATCGCCGGTCACAATGGCGCCGGGAAATCCACGCTACTCCGCCTTATCGCGGGCGAGCGCGGGCCCGCTTCGGGCTCGATCCGCCGTCTCGATGGCCGCATCGCCATGCTCGACCAGCACGCCGATACGCTGGACGATCAGAAGACGCTGCTCGAAAACATGCGCGCCGCAAACCCGGAGCTGGATGACAACGCCGCCTATGCCGCGCTCGCCCGCTTCGCTTTCCGCAACAAGAAGGCGCATCAGATGGTTGGCACGCTCTCCGGCGGCGAACGCCTGCGCGCCTCGATGTCCATCACGCTTGCAAGCACGACTCCGCCGCAGCTCCTCCTGCTCGACGAGCCCACCAACCACCTCGATATCGATTCAATCGAGGTGATCGAACAGGCGCTGATCGCCTACGATGGCGCGCTCATCGTCGTTAGCCACGACCCGGTGTTTGTTGAAACGATCGGCTGTAGCCGCGAAATCAGGCTTTGACGCCGCCCAGCTTGCAGATGTGCTTCCATTCGTCGGCGGTTACCGGCTGCACGGACAGCCGCGACAGCTTCACCAGCGCCATGTCCTTCAGCTTGGGGTCGACCTTGATTGCATCCAGCGTCACGGGCTTCTTCAGCGGCTCCACCGCGGCAATGTCGACGCAGACCCACGGGCCTTCCTTCGCCGTCGGATCCGGGTAGGCCTCCTTCACGACCTCGACGACACCGACGATGTCCTTGCCGGTGTTGGAATGATAGAAAAAGGCTTTGTCGCCTTTCTTCATCGCCATCAGGTTCAGCTTGGCGGCATGATTGCGCACGCCTGTCCACGGCTCGCCCTTCTTCCCGGACTTGACCTCATCGTCCCACGAGAAGACGTCCGGTTCCGATTTCACCAGCCAGTAAGCCATCAGCCCCTCACATCAGGATGGATGCGCAACGTCCGACCCGTCGAGGCGGCGCGCCTTCCGCAGTTTCGGGAACATCCACGCCCAGCCTCCGGCGACCATCATGGCGCCAACGCCGCCGATGACAACGGCCGGCACGGCGCCAACCGCTCCTGCGCCGATCGCATGCGCCATCGTGCCGGCGCGAAACTCGCCGAGCTCGTTGGAGGCCGACACGAAGACCGAGTTTACCGCATTCACCCGCCCGCGGACTTCATCCGGCGTCCACAGCTGCAACAGCGTCTCGCGGACCACCACGCTCACCATGTCGGCGGCGCCTAGCAGGATAAGTGCAAGGATCGAGAGCCAGGCGACTGTCGAGAGCCCGAACACGACTGTGAAAGCGCCGAACAGGGCGACACAGACGAACATGATGTGGCCGGCGTGGTCGCGGATCGGAAACATTGCGAGCAGCGCAGCCGTGACAATGGCGCCGACGCCGGGAGCCGCACGCAGCCAGCCCAGACCTTCCGGCCCAAGGTGAAGGATTTCCTCGGCGTAGATCGGCAGCAGCGCGATTACGCCACCCATGAGGACGGCGAAGAGGTCCAGCGAAATGGCGCCAAGGATGACCTTCTGCTTCCAGATGAAGCGGAAGCCTTCCAGCATGTTGGAGAGGGTGGGCCGTTCCTTGGGTGGCGCCTTGGGCGGTTTCGGGATGGAGAAGACCAGCAGCGCGCCGAGGATCATGAACACAAAGGCGATGGTGTAGGCGATCTCCGGCCCGTGTCCGTCGAGGAAGGCGCCGAGTTCTCTCTGGCCGTGTTTTGTCAGCCAGTTGGCGAAACCGGGCTCGCCCAGTCCCAGCAGGACCCCGCCCGCGGCCGGCCCGACGATTGTGGCGGCCTGCCAGGCTGAGGAGTTCCACGTGACGGCATTGGCGAAGTCGTGCGCCGGGACCAGCGACACAACCAGGGAGGACGAGGCGGGTCCCAGGAAGGCGCGGGCGACGCCAAAGACGACCAGAACGCCCAGCATCAGGGTCGCCGTGATTGCTCCGCTGGCCGTCAGCAACATCATCGTGGCGGCGCAGGCGGCCGCCAGCAGGATGGAGAGGCCCATGATCATTCTGCGGCCGAACTGGTCGGCGGCGGTTCCAGTCACCAGGACGAGCAGGGCGAGCGGGAGGAACTGGACCAGTCCCACCATGCCGGTGAACAGGGCGGACTTGGTCAGGGCGTAGATATGCCAGATGACCGACACCGACAGGATCTGCGCCCCGAAAGTCGTGAACAACCGCGCCGTGAAATAGCGAACGAAGGACCGGTGCCGGAAAGCGGCAAACCTTCGCGGTCCGGCATGCCCGGAAGCGGCCTCGGCGCTGGCGTCTGTCATGTCGTCTGGAGGGGGAGGGGCTGGCGCGTCATGGAACGGCGCCACTCATGAGCCCGCGCCGGCCAGTCTGGCAAGGGGCAGGGTGAAACTTGCCGAATTCTGCCGCGGGAACGGTTCGTCCCGACTGAGGCGCCAGCCCCTTGAGCGTCCCGATGCGGGATTCCGCGGATTCCGGGTCGCGAAGGGTTGCAAAATCTGCCCAAAACAACGGCGAAACGCTCCGTTCCGACAAACGTGCCCTTAATTGGCAGCCGCCTCTTGCATTAGCGATTTTGAAACGCGAGACAGGGTACGGGTGGCGATTGAATCGGCGCGCTTTGAGTCGCGTCCTCGGGAGCCCCGCGCCCATGTTCGGCAAACTCTTCAGCCTGATGTCCACCGACATGGCGATCGACTTGGGGACGGCGAACACCCTGGTCTATGTGAAGGGTCAAGGCGTCCAGCTCGATGAGCCTTCGGTTGTTGCCTATGTGAACCAGAACGGCCGCAAGGTCGTTCACGCCGTCGGCAAGGAAGCCAAGCAGATGCTTGGCAAGACCCCAATCTACATGGAAGCCGTCCGCCCGATGCGCGACGGCGTCATCGCCGACTTCGAAGTCGCCGAGGAGATGATCAAGCGCTTCATCCAGAAGGTGCAGGTCCGCCGCTCGTTCATCGCGCCGGTCATCATCATCTGCGTGCCCGCCGGCGCGACGCCGGTTGAGCGCCGCGCCATCCACCAGTCGGCCCAGATGGCTGGCGCCCGCGCTGTCCACCTGATCTATGAACCCATGGCCGCGGCCATCGGCGCCGGTCTGCCGATCGACGAACCCTCCGGCTCGATGGTGGTCGATATCGGCGGCGGAACGACCGAGGTCGCCGTGCTGTCGCTGGGCGGTCTGGTCTATTCGCGTTCGGTCCGCGTTGGCGGCGACAAGATGGACGACGCCATCGTCAACTACCTGCGTCGCGAAGAGAACCTGCTGATCGGCGAGGCCTCGGCCGAGCGGATCAAGAAGGAAATCGGCACCGCCAAGGGCCCGGAAAACGGCAAGGGCATGTCGCTCGACATCCGCGGCCGCGACCTGATGAACGGTGTTCCCAAGGAGATCGAGATCACCGAGGCGATGGTCGCCAAGGCCCTGACCGAGCCGGTCACGCAGATTGTCGATTCTGTGAAGACCGCCCTTGAGGCGATGCCGCCTGAACTGGCGGCTGACATCGTTGACAAGGGCATCGTGCTCACTGGCGGCGGCGCACTGCTGCGCAACCTTGACGTTGTGCTGCGCGAGCGTACGGGATTGCCCGTAACGGTTGCGGAAGACCCGCTGAAGTGCGTCGTTCTCGGTTCGGGCAAGGTGCTCGAGAATCTGGAAAAGATGAAGGGCGTGCTGGCGCCGGAGGTCTAGGTCTCCGGTTGAAGCGCGGGACGGCGAGGTCCCCGAGGAGCCACTATGGCCTGGTATGGTCACAGACGATCCGGTGAGCCGCGCCCTGGCGCGCGGGCGGTCATCGTCGGCCTTGGCCTGTCCATGGTTGGCGTGCTCGCCATCCAGACTTCGTCCGCCGTGCGGTCCGGCATCGACGCCTCGCGCGAGTCGATGGATGGCGTTACCGCCAGCTTGGCGACATTCGCTTCGAACACTACCAGCTGGTCCTTCTTCGGTTTCGGCGGCAGCGAGGAAGACAAGGCGCGCATCGCCGAGCTTGAGGCCCAGGTCCGTGACCTCACCCGCTGGAAAGACCTTGCGGAATCCATGGCGATCCGAATGGAGCGCTATGAAAAACTGCTCGACCTTGTTGGTGAAACACAGGGTCAGTCGGTCACCGCGCGCGTCGTTGCAGAGGAAGGTGGCCCGTTCTCGGCCAGCCGCATCGCCAATGCGGGCGCCGCCAATGGCGTTCGCGAAGGCTTCGCCGTCGTCAACGAGAACGGTCTTGTGGGCCGCGTCGTGCGGGTCGGGGAATATACGTCGCGTGTCCTGATGCTGACCGACTTCGCGAGCCGCATTCCCGTGATGGGAACCCGCTCGGGCGACCGCGCCCTGCTGGTCGGCGACAACGGAACCGGCGCCCGCCTGATCGAACCGGAAACGCCGGACAAGATCGTCGACGGCGAAGTGTGGGTTACGTCGGGCGACGACGGAAAGATGCCGCTTGGCGTGCGCGTCGGCACGGCGCACCGGGTCGGCGACGAATGGCGGCTCGACCTCGCCATCGACGCGGGCCGGATCGACTTCGTGCGGCTGGTTCCGCCGCCGGATTTCGCGCGGCCCGAGGATGCGCCTCCGCTTGGCGGCGTCGAGGACAACACCGAACCGAGACTTCGCAGCATTGGCGTTGAGCTTGCGCCGGTTGTGACAACGTCTCAGCCGGGCGGGCAGGGAGGCGCCCAGTGACGCTGGCCTGGCGGCTCTGGGTCCTTGTGCTCACGGTTCTGGCTGCACTGGTCACGGCCTACGGGATGCGTGTGGGCATGGCCGATGCCTGGTGGCCGATCGCGGCCCTGTGGCTCACGACAACGCTCGCGGCTTTCGGTCTGTCGATCTGGGCCTCGGGATGTCTGATCCTGCTCGGCCTCGCCATGGACTATCTTGGAGAGGCGCCGATCGGCGCCTGGCCGCTGGCGTTGCTCAGCGCTTATGCCGTGGCGCTTGTCGCCTGGGACCGGCAGCCGCCGATTCGCGTGATCAGCGCCGAGATCATCTCGCTCGTGGGTGGTTTCATCGTGGTCAGTCTTGCCCTCGGAATTGCCGGAAGCATCGCCGGACACCCGGGATTTGCACGCAACGCCCTCACAGGTGATTTCATAATGACGGCGCTGTTGTATCCTCTTGTTCGCTTCTTGATCCTGCCTGCCAGCATCAGGGTGGCCAGACGATGAACCGCGACTGGAAAAACCTGTTCCCCTCCCGCCGGATGATCTTCCTGACCGGCGGCGGACTCGTGTTCGTTGGTCTTACGGCGCGGCTGGCCGAGCTGCAGCTTTTCCGCCAGCAGGAATTCGAGACCAAGGCGCGCGAAGTCCGCATCAAGCTTGAGCCGGCGCCGCCCCACCGGGGCACGATCTATGATCGCAACGGGCGGGAACTCGCCAGCTCCAAGCGCAATTTCTATGTCACGCTTCGGCCGGAAGTCGCCAGCGAAAGCCGCGACTCGCAGCAGCGGCGGCAGGAGATCGCTGATGTCATCGAACGGGCCGGCAAGCTGTTGCGCCTGACCGAGGCCAAGAAGCGTTCGCTGCTTCAGGATGCAACGACGCCGCCCTACCACCGGGACATTCTCGTCGCCGACGACCTCACCTGGGAAGAGTTTGCGCAGGTCAACGTCATGGCGCCGGAGCTGGCCGGCATCAGCGCCGAAGTCGGCGAACTGCGCTCGTATCCGCTGCAGTCGGCCTTCTACCACACCATCGGTTATGTTCAGAAAGCCAACGAAGCCGACATCCAGCGCATGGTCGAGCATGAGCTCAAGCTCGCTGGCGAAGCGCCGGACTCGCCGGAAGGCAAGACGCGCGCGGCGACCGTGCGGCGGCTCTACAAGCATCCGGCGATGCGCGTCGGCACGCAGGGCATCGAGGCCTATGGCGAGCTTGAACTCAAGGGCGAGCCCGGAAAGGTCCGCTTGCTGCAGAACGCAACCGGCCGCGTGATCGATCGCCTGCCCAGTGAGGACCTTGCCGGCAAGCCGGGCGCGGACATCGTGCTGTCGGTCGATGCGGAACTGCAGAACTATGCGATCCAGCGTTTCGGTTCGGAGGCCGGCAGCGCGGTAATGATCGACATCGCGACGGGCGAAGTCGTCTGCATGATGTCAACGCCGGCGCCGGATCCCAACCTGTTTGTCAGCGGCATCCCCACGGGGCCTTACAAGGCGTTGCGCGAAGACGAACGCAACCCGCTCTATCACAAAGCCTATGATGGCGTTTATCCGCCGGGCTCGACCTTCAAGATCGTGGTCGCCGCAGCCGCGCTCGAATCCGGCGCCATGGATCCGGAAGAGACTGTCCACTGCAGCGGCAAGGCCTGGTACTACAACCGCTTCTACAACTGCTGGAAGCACGAAGGCCACGGCACGGTGAACCTGCACCGCGGTCTGCAGTATTCGTGTGATTGCTACTTCTATCGCGCCGCCGAGAAGACCGGGATCGAGGAAATCGCGAAGGTCGCCAAACGCTTCGGGCTTGGCCACCGCTATGAGCTGGGCGTCACAGGCGGAAAGTCCGGCGTCGTGCCGAACAACGAGTGGAAGCTGAACAATCCGCGCATCAAGGACCGCTGGTATCCGGGCGACACGATCAGCGCAGGCATCGGCCAGGGCTATGTGACGGCGACGCCGTTCGAACTCGCCGTGATGTGCTCGCGCATAGCCGGCGGACCGGCGACGCCAGATCCGCATCTGGTTGTCAGCGGCCTGCAGATCCCGGACAACGAGATCATCCCGATGGGCGAGTTCAAGCCGGGCGTGCTGGATGCCGTTCGCGCCGGCATGTTCGCCGTGACGTCGGAAGGCGGCGGGACGGCCATCCGGTCAGGCTCGGTCGATCCCGAGAACAAGCTGCCCGCGCCCTACACCGGCGCGCGTATGGCCGGTAAATCCGGCTCGGCGCAGGTCATCCGTCTCGACAATCTCCGCGACGCGCGCGGGAAGGCTATCTCGAACGACAAACTGCCCTGGCGGTTGCGAGACCACGCCCTGTTTGTCGCCTTCGCGCCGACCGACAAGCCACGCTATGCGGTCGCCGTGGTCGTGGAGCACGGTGTTTCGGGCTCCTCGACGGCCGCGCCGATCGCGCGCGATCTGCTGGCGCACGCGCTTCGCTATGATCCGGGCGCCGCTCAGGTGTTTGTGCCGAAAGCGCGGGACGTTGCAGCTGCTGAAGGGGCGGCGAAGCCGACATGATCCGGAAGGACACCCTTCTCTTCAAGCTGACCCAGCTGCACTGGTTTCTGCTGCTGACGATCATCGCGCTGGCGACGTTCGGCACGCTCATCCTGTTCTCGGCGGGTTCAAGCGCGCACGATCTCGAAACCGGTCTGCTGAAGATCGACGCCAGCTTCGCGTTCGCCCACCTGTCACGCTTCCTCTTCATGCTTGTGGTGATGCTGGCGGTGGCAATGCTGCCGCTGAGGTTGTGGGCGTCGCTGGCTTATCCGGGATATGCGATCGGCGTGATCCTGCTCGTATTGGTGGAAGTCGCGGGCAATGTGGTCAACGGATCGCAGCGCTGGCTCAGCATTGGCCCGCTGACGCTGCAGCCCTCCGAGCTGATGAAGATCGCCGTGCCGCTTGCGCTCGCGCGCTTCTATCATCAGATGTTTTCCGCCGGCCGGTCGGAGCTATGGATCCATATCGTCGCTTTCGTCATGGTGGCGATCCCTGTGGCGTTGGTGCTGAAGCAGCCTGACCTTGGCACCGCGCTGATGATCCTCGGGACAGGCTGCGGGGTCATCTTCTTCGCCGGCCTCAGCCTTCGCATCATCACGCTGCTATTCCTGATGGTCGCGGCTCTGGCGCCTATCGTCTACTTCTTCGGGTTGCACGACTATCAGCGGGAGCGCATCCACACGATGTGGGATCCCAGCGCCGACCCGCTCGGCGCCGGTTACCAGCTCCAGCAGGGCCTGATCGCCATCGGCTCGGGAGGGCTGGCCGGCAAGGGCTTCATGGAAGGCGCCCAGAAGGAGCTGGAATATATTCCCGAGCAGAACACGGACTTCATCTTCACCATCGTGGCGGAGGAGTTCGGCTTTGCGGGTTCGCTTGTGCTTCTGCTGGCCTGGGCGGCCGCGATCGCGCAGGGGATGATCATTGCGGGCAGTTCGCGAAGTTCGTTCGGGGCGCTCGCGGCGTCGGGCTTTGTCGTCACGCTGGTGCTTTACGTCGGGATCAACATCGGAATGGTCATCGGCCTGCTGCCTGTCGTGGGCATACCTTTGCCGCTGATCTCGTATGGCGGCACGGCTATTGTCACAGTCATGGTCGGTTTTGGGCTATTAATGGCTGTACACCTCAACCGTGCGAACGATATGACCCTTCGCGGATTGCTCTGATTCCGGCCCGGCCGGGGCAGGGGTCCAAGCAAGGGGCAGGCACATCATGACCATCGCCGGACGGGTCGACCGCAAGAGCGAAACCTGGTCTTCGCGGCTTGGTTTCGTCCTGGCCGCCGTCGGCTCTTCGGTTGGTCTCGGCAATATCTGGCGCTTCACCTACGCCGCCGGCGAAAACGGTGGCGGCGCCTTCGTGCTCGCCTATCTCGTCTGCATGGCGCTGATCGCTTTTCCGCTGCTCGCGGCTGAATACGCCATCGGCCGGCGCTCGGGCCATTCGGCGGTCGAGAGCGTGCAGGCGCTGGCCCGCGTGTCGGGAAAGAGCGAACTCTGGGGCGGCGTCGCCTGGCTCGGCATGCTGGCGGCCTTTTTTATCCTCACCTTCTACTGCGTCGTGTCGGCCTGGTTCATGGCCTACATTCCCTTTGCGCTGTCCGGCGCTTTCTCTGACGGTGTGCCGCTGGTCTCGGAATCGCAGGCGCGCTTCGAGGCCGTGACTTCGAAAGAGAATCTTCCCGCGCTGCTGGGCTATCTCGCCATCTTCATCGGCGTCGCGGCGTTCGTCGTAGGGCGGGGCGTCAAGCGTGGTATCGAGCGCGCGTCCTCAATCCTGATGCCCGTCTTCGCGCTTGTTCTGCTCATCCTGCTCGGTTTCGCGATCGCAGAGGGCGCCTTTGGGGAAGCGGTTGGCTTTCTCACGCGCGTGCGGCCAGAGGACTTTTCGTTCTCGATGCTGCTGGATGCGCTGGCGCAGTCCTTCTTCGCAACCGGCGTGGGCGCTGCCGTGATGATCACCTACGGCGCCTATCTCAAGACGGATGCGGACGTCCCACGATCATCCGCCATTGTCGCGGCCAGCGACACGCTGGTGGCGCTCGTCGCGGCCCTGGTCGTGTTCTCGCTGGTCTTCGCCGTAGGCAGCGAGCCGAACGCCGGCTTCAGCCTGCTGTTCGTCAACCTGCCCATTGGCCTTGCGCAGATGCCGCTGGGCAATGTTGTTGGCGGGGCCTTTTTCCTGCTCGCTCTTTTTGCGGCGCTGGCGTCCTCGATCTCATTGATGGAAGTTGCGGTGTCGTGGCTGGACGAGCGCACGGGCGTGACGCGCTGGGGCGCCGCCCTCGGCGTTGGCTTCGCGGCTTTCGTGATTGGCGGGGGCTATATCTACAGTCGCGAATACATTGCTTTCGTCGACTTCGTCGCGTCGTCCCTGCTGATGCCGCTTGGCGGCTTGCTGATCGCCGTGTTCGCCGGATGGATCATCGAGAAGAAGATGATGCAGGCCGAGATGGGCCCGTCCTTTTTCCGTGTCTGGCGTCCGGCCGTGCGTTGGGTCATCCCCATCGCAATCGGCGTGATCCTCGTGCTCGGCATTCACGAGAAGCTCGACGCGGCCGGCATTCCCGCTGCGAGCGGCGGTGTTCTCACGACGACAGACTAGGCTTAGAGACTCCTAGCCCAGCTTCTCCGCCAATGCGTCGCTGGCCTTGATCAGCTCGCTGACGATCCCGGGCTCAAGCGAGGAGTGTCCTGCATCCGGGACAATCCTCAGCGTCGATTTCGGCCAGGCCTTGTGCAACGCCCAGGCTGACGAAAGCGGTGTCACGACATCATAACGGCCGTGCACGATCACGCCCGGCAGATCGCCGAACTTTGCGGCCTGCTCAAGCAGCCAGCCGTCGGAGTCGAAGAAGCCCTTGTTGTGGAAGTAGTGGCACTCGATCCGCGCGAACGCATCGAGGAAGTCGGACTCATCGAAACGCGGCGGACGCTGGCGCGGTCCCTGGATCGACAGTGTCTCGCCTTCCCAGCGGGCCCAGGCGGCGGCGGCTTCTGCGCGGGCGGCGGCGTTCTTGCCGGTGAGGCGCTTGTAGAAGGCCTTCAGCAGGTCGCCGCGCTCATTGACCGGAATGGGAGCGACATAGCGATCGAATGCGTCCGGGAAGATGTTGCTGGCGCCTTCCTGATAGAACCAGCGGATCTCGCTCTCCTTGAGGAGGAAGATGCCGCGCAGCAGGAGGCCGAGCACCTGCTTGCGGTGCGCGGCGGTGTAGGCGAGCGCCAGGGTCGACCCCCACGAGCCGCCGAACACGACCCACTTCTTGACCCCCAGATGCGCGCGCAGCGTCTCGATGTCGCGGACAAGGTCCCACGTGGTGTTCTCGCGCAGCTCCGAATGCGGCGTCGACCGGCCGCAGCCGCGCTGGTCAAACATGATGATTCTGTAACGGCGCGGGTCGAAGAAGCGTCGCATCTCCGGGCTGGAGCCGCCGCCAGGCCCGCCATGCAAGGCAATTACGGGCAGGCCATCGGGATTGCCGCTTTCCTCCCAGTAGATTTCGTGGAGCGCACTGACGGCCAGACGGCCGGCCTTGCGGGGCTCGATTGGGGGATAGAGCGAGCGTCTGGGTCTGTCTTCGTTCATGGTTGCTTCATCTACCGGCAGTCATCCTTGCGTCAACTAATCTAGCCTGTGTTTGTTTTTTGGATGCGACGCATCTATACCCTTTCGAGAACAAAAGAACTTTCGGGGTTAGGTTCGTTGTCCCGAATCCGCCTTCTGATTACTTGCGTCACCCTGGCAGCCCCGATGGCCGCCTGCACCACGGTTGCGCTCTACGAACCGGTCTCCGCTGATATCTCCCTGACGGCTGAAGCGTCACCGCTGCAGAAGCCTTCGGATGCTTTCTGCAAGCAAGCGCGGGAGAAAGGCCTCGCCACCGGCGAGGCCAGTCTCGCCTCGCTGGCGGATATGCTGACCGGCAAGGACCACAGCGAGGGCGCCTATTGGCGGCTGATCGGCGCGGACAAGGGGACTCCCGGCGCTGGCAGTTCCCGCATCCGGGCGACATGAACACGTCGGCCACAGGCATCAGAGCAGGCTGACCCGGTTGGCGCAGTCGCTGATGAAAGGCGCGAAGCGCCGACGCGTTCGGACGTAACGGAATTTGAGCGCGCGCTGATTCACGCGCGTCAGGCGCGGGATTCGCTGTCGGATGCCTTCGTGCAGGTGAACAAGCGCTCCGACGTCGAATACCAGATCTCGCTTGAGCTGGCCCGCTGGACGAAGCCCTTGGCCAGGCGCGGCGCACCGCCGACAGCGAACTGGCCGCAACGCGGACGCCTGACGCTGCGCAGGCTGCAATCCAGCCGCTGATCCTCAGTCCTCGAAGCTTTCACGCCGCGCCATCGGCGCCGGCCAGCGAAGGCATCAGCCAGCCCGCGATGAAGGCGACGCCGCCGACCGGCACGAGGAAGCCCAGCTGATCCAGCGGCGTCGGCGTCATCGGAATGCCGGCCATCAGTATCTTGCCGATCTGGACGCCGGAGAACAGCACGACGCTAAGCACGAAGGCCCAGCCCGCGATGTATTGCAGCCAATGCCGGAAAGGCAGGATGGCGGCGAGGATCGCCGCCAGCGTATGTGCGAAACCGTAGATGAAGGCGCTCTGCCATCGGGCCTGCGCGTCCAGCGGCACGACGCCGTGTCCGCCGGAGGCGCCGGCCGCCACCAGAAGCAGGCCCACAAGAGATGCCGCGACAACGATGGCGCGCATGGTTCCTCCGCGATCTTCCGCGACTTTTGTCCTTTCTAGCAGGTAAACGCCAGCGAGGGCGATGGCTCGCGCAACACGTGCAAACGCACTGCAACCCTGAAGGGAACCGCATCGCAGGGGGTGTGCGTTTGGTGTTTCCTATACGTTTGACCTGTAAAAGCGGACGATGGCGAGTAACCCAACACGGTTCCAGGTGGAAACGGCCGCCGATGGAAGGCAGGTGCTTTCCATCGCGGGCGACTGGACCGTGTGGACTGTCGCGAGCGTCGAAGAACAGCTCCGCAAGATCAGGATTCCGCTGGATGCCATTCTCGATGTCTCTGCGCTGGAACGCATCGATACCTCGGGCGCCTATCTGATCGACAGGGCATTTGGCGCGCTTGATGGCATCGACGATCCGATCACGATCCAGGGTGATCATCCCTCAATCGAACGCGTGCTAGGTCGCGTAAGAATTGCGAGCCCGGCCGCGCCGCCGGACCCCGTTCGCCCGCCCGGTCTCATCGCATTGCTGGAGAGGGCAGGCCGCGGGGCTGTCGAGGCGTGGAACGATTTCCTTGGCCTCCTGTCCTTCATCGGCGAGACCATGGCGACGCTGTTCCGCCTTGTGCTCAAGCCCAGTCGCATCCGTTGGCGTTCGGTTGTCGCAGTGATGGAGGATGCAGGCCTCGATGCCCTGCCCATCGTGTGCTTTCTCTCGTTCTTCATTGGCCTCGTCATCGCGTTCATCGGCGCCAACCTGCTCGCAATGTTCAATGCGTCCGTCTTCACGGTCGAACTCGTGGCGATCGGCATGTTGCGCGAGTTCGGCGCCGTCCTGACGGCGATCCTGCTGGCGGGCCGGACGGACAGCGCCTTCACTGCGCAGATCGGCGCGATGAAGATGCGTCAGGAGATCGACGCCATGCGCACCATCGGTCTCGATCCGATGGAAGCGCTTGTCGCTCCGCGCCTGATCGCCCTCTTGCTGATGACGCCCCTTCTGACATTCGCTGCAACGCTCGCAGGCATTGCGGGCGGCCTGATAGCGGCGTGGAGCGCCATGGATATCTCTCCGCAGATGTTCCTGTCCCGCTTTCAGGAGGTCGTCCCGCCGCGTCATTTCTGGGTCGGCATCATCAAGACGCCGGTATTCGCGCTCGTCGTGGCGATGGTCGGTTGCCGGCAAGGCATGCTGGTTGAAGGCGATGTCGTGTCGCTTGGCCGGCGCACGACGTCCGCGGTTGTGCAGGCGATTTTCCTGGTTATCGCGCTCGATGCGATGTTCGCGGTTCTCTACTATCTGTTGGATGTATGACGGTCGCTGAGTTCACCCCGCCCAGCGAGGCAGACGAGCGCCCCGGCGACGATATGGCCGTGCGCGTGCGTGGTCTTGTCAATCGCTTCGGCCCGAAGACCGTGCACGACGGCCTCGACCTCGACATGAAACGGGGCGAAGTGCTGGGCGTTATCGGTGGGTCAGGCACCGGCAAGTCCGTGCTGCTGCGTTCAATTGTCGGTCTGCACACGCCGAACGCCGGCCAGATCGAAGTCTTCGGCCAGACGCTCAATAACCTCCCGCGCGCCAAGCGTGTGGAAGTGGAGCGGCGCTGGGGCGTCATGTTCCAGGACGGGGCGCTGTTCTCGACGCTGACCGTGCGCGAGAACGTCATGGCGCCGATGATCGAGCACACGAAGATCCCTGCTCAACTGATGCGCGAACTTGCCGACCTCAAGATTCGCCTCGCAGGGTTGGAGCTGGAGGCGGCGGCGAAACGTCCGGCCGACCTTTCCGGCGGCATGCGCAAGCGAGCGGCGCTTGCCCGCTCGTTGGCGCTCGATCCGGATCTGCTGTTTCTCGATGAACCGACAGCCGGTCTCGACCCGATTGGCGCCGGCCGGTTCGATGAATTAGTGCGTTCACTGAGCAACGCGCTCGGATTAACCGTATTCCTTGTAACGCACGATCTCGACACGCTGGCTGCGACCTGCGACCGGGTAGCAGTGCTGGCCGACGGCAAGGTGCTTGCAATTGGCCCTCTGGATGAGGTCCGCGAGAATCCCAATCCGTGGATTCAGGAATACTTCTCCGGCCCGCGTGGCCGGGCGGCGGTGAGATAGGCCATGGAGACCAAGGCCAACTATGTGCTGATCGGCGCCTTCGTCCTGCTGGCTGCAGGCGCGCTGGCGCTGTTTACGCTATGGATCGCCGGCAACCCGCTGAACCGCAGCTATTCCGACTATGACGTCATCTTCAATGGCCCCGTGAACGGTCTCTCGGAAGGCGGTGAGGTGCGTTTCAACGGCATCAAGGTCGGCGAGGTGACAACGCTTCGCCTTGACCGCGAGGACCCCAACAACGTCATCGCCCACATCCGAATTGAGTCACAGACGCCGGTGCGGACGGACAGTGTCGCGCAGCTCAACTTCCAGGGCATCACCGGGGTCACCTTCATCCAGATCCTGGCGGGCAATCCGGAAAGCCCTCTGCTCAAGCCAATCGATGGCGTCACGCCGCGCATCAAGACCAGCCGCACGCTGGTCGATGAACTCTTCCAGGGCGGACAGGATTTGCTGGGCGTCTCCGGCGACACCATCAAGCGTCTCAACGACATGTTGTCCGAAGAGAATCTCGAGCATTTCGCCTCGACGCTGCGCAGCGTCGACGCCGCCGCCGCCAAGATCGCTGCGCAGGATGGTCTGATCGACAACGCCAACGAAGCCGTCGCTCAGCTCGGTCCGGCGATTGCCGCGCTTGAATCCGCAGCCAAGTCTGTCGAGGCCGCCGCCGCTTCGATCAGCGACGATATGTCGACGCTGACCACAGACGCGTCGTCGGCGCTCGACAAAGTCGAGCCCATGCTGGATCAGGCGCGCACGACGCTCGCCGGGCTGGGAATTGCGGTCAACCAGATCAACACGCAGGTGACGCCGTCAGCCTCGCGCGCGTTGCGTCAGGTGGGGAATACGGCGCAGGATATCAGGACGATGATTATCCAGCTGCAGGGCCTGATCGCGCAGATCGAACAGGATCCCAGCCGCTTCGTGTATCAGCAGCCCCAGCCGGTGGAGCGCTAGGTCATGCGTCTGACGATTTCAGCTTTTCTCGCCGCCGCAACGCTGTCTGCCTCCGGATGTGTTTCCATCCTGCCGGAGCCGTTGGTGCCCTCCGCACTTGTCTCGCTGCCGGCTGACCGCGCGCAAGCCCCGGCGCGTCCGCTGCTGGCTGACGTCGCCGTGTATCCGCCCGAAGCCTCGCGCGCCTTTGCCGGCGCAGACATCGCCGTGCGTAGTGGCGCCGAGCTCGTCTACCTCGCCGACGTCCGCTGGGCGGATGCCGGGCCGCAGCTTCTGCAAAGCGCGGTGATCAACTCGCTGTCGCAAGCCGAAGGCCCGGGTCGCGCGGTGCTCGGACAACTTGGCGCTGAAGTCGACTACGATCTGCGCTGGCGCATCGTGGATCTTTCAGTCGGCCGCGACACCGCGCCCGTTCATGTCGAAGTGCAGGTCAGCCTGATCAATTCGCACACACGCCGCCCCGTCGCACAGAAATCATTTTCAGCGGACGGTTCTCCGTCTGATCGCGCATCGCGTGCGCGCGCCGCCGCGCTGGCCGTGGCCGTGCAGGAGATGGCCGATGAAGTCGCCGCGTTTGTGACGGAAACAGTCACGAAACGCTGATCGCGCCAGCACCGCCGTACAAAGCCGGTTTCGATCCTTCGTCCCCCTATCGCGTTGCGCGATTAGGCACTAACCCTGTTCGCGCGACAGCGGTTGCAGGGAGGGGCGGGCTTGAGACGGACACTTGCGATTGCGGCGGTCTTCGCGCTGGGGGCTTGCTCCATGTTGGAGGCGCCGCCGCCGCAGGGCATCTGCGCGTCTGGCGCGTTCTACATCGACATCGCATTCCCGGCCGCCGGGCGGCACGACTGCGTGATCGCGCCCGATGCGTCTGTTGTTGTTTCCGTCGATCACGAGCCGACATTGACCGAGGGGATCAATCCGAGTCCCTGGTTTGCCTTCCGCATCAATTCCCAAACAGCGCGCAGCCTTACGGTGACGCTGGACTATACCGACTACAAGCACCGCTATCGGCCCTACATCAGCCGTGATGGCGCGAGCTGGACGGCGCTTCCCGATACGGCCGTTGTGCTCAATGAACGCGAGACGCGCGCGACGATCAACCTGGATATCCAGCCGGGCGTCACATGGGTCGCGGGTCAGCCATTGTCGCCCTCACGCAACAATATTGACTGGACGCGCCGGGCGCTTGCGGGCGCTGGCTTCACAGAGGTCGAGTACGGGCGCTCGCTGGAGGGGCGGCCGCTCGTCGGCTTTGTCGGCGGCGGCGGCATTGACGCCATCGTCGCGCTGACGCGCCAGCATCCACCCGAGACGACCGGGCAAGAGGCCTATCGCGGCTTCGTTGAAAGGCTGATCACGCGCAACGATTCAAAAGCTGTCGCCTTCCGGGCGCGGCATCGCATCATTCTTGCGCCCATGCCCAATCCGGATGGCGTTGATGACGGGCACTGGCGTCTCAATGCCGGCGGTCAGGATCTCAATCGCGACTGGGGCAAGTTCACCCAGCCCGAAACAAAAGCGCTATCCAGCTGGATCGTCGAGCAGGTGGGCGGTCGCCGTGTCGTGTCGATGATGGACTTCCATTCGACGGACAAGACAGTGATCTACGCGCCGCCGCTCGACTCGGCCTCGCCGACGATCGATCTGCTTCCTGCGCTAAAGACGACATTCGACAGCGTGCTGTCCTCGCCGCCGACCTGGAGCTACTCGCACAACTCCGAAGGGGGCACGTCGAAAGGGTGGGCGCTTGAGGCCCTGAAGGCGCCGGGGATCACTGTCGAGTTGTGGGACCATGAGCCGCTGGCCAATGCGCGCGCGCTCGGGGCAGCTGCGGCAGACACGCTGATCGAGTACTTCTCGAAATAACGGACGTCAGTCGCCTTCTTCCTCGGCCAGCCGCTGCGTCTGCAACTGGTTGCCAAAGGAATAGTTGCCCTCGTGGCATGCGTACTCGAGCACGGGGCCGCGCACCGCGTTCATGGCGATCTCGGCCCGGATCGGCGCGGTGAACACTTCCGGCTCGTTGATCTCGAAACTGTAGAGCAGCTGCGTATCGCTGACGCGCCTGAACCGCTCGGTCAGCGTGATGCTCTCGGGCGCGCCACGGAAAGCGAGGCCCGGCCGGAAATTCGTGGTCTCGACCACAAGCGTGTCGCCTTCATAATGGCCAACCGAGTCTCCCATCCAGGGACGGATGACGTCGGGCCGGTGTTTGCCGCCGATCGGGATGATGCGCACGTCGTGGATCATCTCCACAAGGATCATCACATGATCCGGCGTCTGCACGATCTGGTAGGTGTTGTTGTAGCCCACCGGCATCATCGGCGGACCGAGGGAGGAACCGAAGTCCCGCAGGCACCGCTCGGCGTAGGTCATCGACTCGGGATTGTCGCCCCGGCTGTAGCCCAGACCATGCGGGAAGCTGGCCAGCCTGTCCTCGAACTGGAACCGCGCCTGCGGCGTCAGGTCCGGAAGTTGTCCGTCCGCAGGTTCGACCAGAAAGGACGTGCGAACCTTCCCGTCGACCTTCATGGGTGAGGCCTCGCGCGGAAGAGCGGCGGCCTCCTCATCCGTCATTGTCAGCCGGTCGCCGAAACGGGGGTCGCGCTCAAGCAGCGTCGACGTCGCATTGGTCCAGTGTCCGGACAGGTCCGGCTGGCCCATGATGTTTACTGGAGCGCTGTAGGTCTGCGCGATAGCCGGAGCAGCGCCGGCGGCCAGAAGCGTGACGAGAAGGGCGCGCAAAGGGATCATCGCGCGAAGGTGGCGACCTTCGCGCGATTGTCCAGTGGATCGATTGTTCGATATGGCGTGCAGCCTACTCGGCGTCGACCGCGGGCAGGCCGTCCTTGGCCGGCATGGGCTTCTTGGTCAGGAACACGGCGATGTTGCGCTTGTCTTCCTCGGTCAGGCCGCCGACGACGCTGGCCATCATCGGCACCGGGTTGGTCAGCGCATCGACGATCTTGTCGTTCTCAAGCGTCGCCAGCTTGTCGATTAGCGGCGCATTGGCGAGGCCCGAGCCGTGGCACATCTTGCAGCGGGCCTCGTAAAGGGCGGAGCCTTCATCCGGGCCGGGGTCTGCAAAGGCCGGGGCCGCAAGAACCGCAAGGCCCAGAAGAACAGCAGAAGTCCGGAACATTCATACCCTCCAGTGTCGTGGCGACAGCTTTTAGACGTCCCGACCTGAACACGCCATGACCAAAGGCAGTTATTGCTGTCCTGCGGCCTTTCGGCCTCATTCATGGGCGGAATCGCCTAATCGGGGTTAGGTTGCTATACTTGCGGCTGATCAGGCGGCCGGGCGACCGCTGGTCCGGGCTTGCCCGGGCTGGAGGAAAGTCCGGGCTCCACGTAGGCAAGGCGGCGGATAACGTCCGCCCGGAGTAATCCGAGGGATAGCGCCACAGAAAGCAAACCGCCCGGCCGGCAACGGCAGGGTAAGGGTGAAAGGGTGCGGTAAGAGCGCACCGCGTCCCTGGTGACAGGGATGGCACGGCAAGCCCCGCCTGGAGCAAGACCGAATAGGGACGGACGCCCAGCAATGGGCAGGCGCGCCTTCGCGCCCCGTCCGGGTTGGTCGCGCGAGGCGTCCCGCGAGGGGCGTCCCAGAGGAATGGTCGCCTATCCGTTTTCGGACGGTGGACAGAACCCGGCTTACAGGCCGCCTGATCGCTTCTCTCGCCCGGCTGTCATCCAATACCTGTGGAGAGAGCCAGCGCGCGGCGTTCACCATCAAAACGCCAGTATTAGCGGGCTTGATGGCCACGGAATTCACACGTCGTAAACCACTTATCCACAAAGCGGCCGATAGAACTAACCGATCTACTTGGTTTGTTCCGTCAGATGGTTAACGACGACCTAATGTCCCGTTGTTGCCCATATCCTCCCATGCTATCCCCTGAAACTCCACGGAAGGGGCTCCGTGGTCATGAGTTTTCGGGTGCGCGATCCCGGCCGGGACAGGCGTTTAGCGGGCAGCAAGGGGCATGTTTCTCTCCTCCTTCGAGAGTAGCGTTGATGCGAAGAAGCGGGTCTCCGTGCCCGCTTCCTTCCGCAAGTCCCTGGCCGGGGAAGACTGCGTCTTCCTGTGGCCTTCGCTGGACAAGCCCTGCATCGAGGGTGCGGGCCAGCGGCTGATGCAGGGGTTCGATGACGCCATGGCCGAACTCGATCTCATGGACGAGCGTCGCTACGCCCTCGCTACCTACATCATGGGCGAGGCGCGGCAGGCGAAGTTCGACGATGGCGGGCGCATCGTGCTCGACGCCGAGTTGCTGTCGATTGCCGGCGTGACCGACAAGGCCAAGTTCGTTGGTCTCGGCGACCGCTTCCAGATCTGGGAGCCGGCCGCGTTCGAGGCCATGCGCGAGCAGACCCGCGCGCTCGCCCGCGAGAGCCTCGGTCTCCTGAAGGCACGGCCGCGCCGCCCCGGTCCGGTGGCTGCCGAATGAACGCGGGCCCCGTATCTCCCCATGCAGGCACGCATGTGCCCGTTCTCGTCGAGCAGGTAATCCACGCGCTCGCGCCAGTGGATGGCGCTGTCATGGTGGATGGAACCTATGGCGGCGGCGGCTATGCGCGCGCCGCGCTTTCGGTCGCCAACATCACCCTCATTGCCATCGACCGTGACCCCGAAGCGATGGAGCGCGCCTGGGCGCATGCCGGCAAGGACCCGCGGCTTGTTCCCGCGCCGGGCCGGTTCAGCGAGATGGAGGCGATCCTGCGCGCCGCCGGTCGCGACTCCGTCGATGGCGTGATGCTCGATCTCGGCGTTTCGTCGTTCCAGATCGATGAGGCGGGTCGCGGTTTTTCCTTCATGCGCGATGGCCCGCTCGACATGCGCATGGAAAAGCGCGGTCCGTCCGCCGCCGACGCGGTCAACAAGCTGACCGAGGGCGAACTGGCCGACATCTTCCATCTGCTGGGTGAGGAGCCTGCCGCCCGTCGCATCGCGCGCGCGATCGCCCAGCGCCGCCGCTCGAAACCGTTCGAGACGACGCTGGACCTCGCCGACGAGATCGAGCGCGCGCTCGGCGGCCGGCGCGGCAAGCCGACCCATCCCGCGACGCGCGCATTCCAGGCGCTGCGCATGTGGGTCAACGACGAAACCGGCGAACTCGTGCGCGCGCTGGCCGCGGCCGAGCGCGTGCTCAAGCCGGGCGGGCGCCTGGTGATCGTTACCTTCCATTCGATCGAGGATCGTATCGTGAAGCTGTTCCTGCGGGCGCGTTCGGGCAACGAGCCCGGGGCCTCGCGGCATGTTCCCGGTCTGGTGAAGGGCGCTGCGCCGACGTTCGAGGTGCTGCAGCGCAAGGCCATCGAACCGGACGTGGCCGAACTGGCCGCCAACCCCGCGCCCGGTCTGCGCGTCTGCGCTGGGCGCTGCGTACGAGGCGCAGCCATGGGCTGCCCGCCGGAGGAAGGGCTTCGCTTGCCGAAGCTCAAACAGCTTGAAGGAACTGCGTGATGAACCGGATTGTCATTATCGGCGGACTTGTCGTCGTGGCCGGGCTTGCTGTCGCGGTCTATCGGGCCAAGCTCGGCGCCGAGGAAACGCAAGGCCGGATCGACGACCTGAAAGCGCAGGCGGAGAAGGTCGAGAAGGACATCGCTGTCCTGCGCGCCGAGGAAGCCTATCTGACGCGGCCTGAACGTATCGGGCCGATCGCGCATGAACGTCTCGGACTCGAACAGGCCGCGCCCGGCCAGTATGTCGCCAGCGAAGCGCTGAAACAGCGGCTGGGCGAGGAACGTCTTACGCTTCCCGCGCCCGGCGAAGCTGCGGAAGGGACGGGCTTGCCGGCGCAATGAACACCTACGCCCCGCCACGTGAGGACGTCTGGGGTCCGCGCCGCGCCCGCATCATCGCGGCGGCGTTGGCCCTTGTCTTTGTGGTGATCGTGGGGCGTTCAGCCTGGGTCGTGTTCAACGGGCCGGAGCGCAGTGACAGTGTTTCCGCGACCGCCGAGAAGGTGCGCCGCGCCGACATTGTGGACCGCGATGGCCAGCTGCTGGTGACGACCGTGCAGGGCTGGTCGCTGGCGGCTGACCCCAGCGCGATCTGGGATCCCGAGGAAGTCGCCGCCAGCCTCAAGACGGTGTTTCCGGGTATCGATACTGCGCAGATGGCGCAGACGCTCTCCGACAAGAAGCGACGCTTCGTCTGGATCCAGCGCAGCATTTCCGAGCGCGAGCGGCGCGCCGTGAAGAGCCTCGGCGTCGAGGCGCTTCGCTTCGTCGAAGAACCACAGCGCGTTTATCCCAATGGTGCGCTGGCCGGGCATCTGCTGGGCTACACCAATGTCGATGGCGTTGGCGTCGAAGGAATCGAGAATATCTATAACGATCGCCTGAGTGCGGGCGGCCAGCCGCTGCGCCTCACGCTGGACGCCAGCGTCCAGTACGTTCTGGAGGAGGAACTCCAGAGGTCGCTGGAGCAGTTCGAGATGAAGGGCGCCGCCGGCATGGTGATCGACGCCCACACAGGCGCCGTTCGCGCGATTGCCTCGTGGCCGTTGTCCGATCCGCGCAAGCGCGGCGACGAACCCGACGACGCCAAGACCAATCGCGCCATCAACGCCCGCATGGAATTGGGCTCGATCTACAAGCCGCTCACCGTTGCGGCGGCGCTGGAGGCGGGCGAACTGACGCCGGCGGACGAGTTCAACGTGTCCGGTCCGGTCAAGATCGGCGCAGTGCTTGTGCGTGATCCGCATCCGCTGCCCCATGCGCACGCAGTGACCGCCGGCGATATCATCGCCCATTCATCCAACATCGGCGCCTCGCTGATCGCGCAGCGCATCGGTCCGCAGCGGCTGCAGTCATTCCTGGGAGAGCTGGGGCTGCTTGGCGGCTTCACGACACAGGGGCCGCAGACAGCCTCGCCCCTCGCGCCGACCGACTGGGACGAGACGTCCATGGCGACCATCGCCTATGGCCATGGCATTTCGGTCAGTCCGCTCGCTTTTGCGATGACCTACACGCCGTTTGCAACCGGCGGGGAACTCGTTTCGCCAGTGTTCCTGGAGCCCGTCAGCCCATCCGCGTCCCAGCACCGTCAGGTGATGTCGAAGCAGACGGCCGATACGGTGCTCGGCATGCTGCGCCGTACGGTAACGGAAGGTTCCGGCAAGCTGGCGGATGCGCCGGGGTACGAAGTCGCCGGCAAGACCGGTACGGCCGAAAAACCAACCGCGAATGGTTACGATCCGAACAGGAATATCACTTCTTTCGCCGCCGTGTTCCCGGCTTCCCGCCCTCAATTCGTCGTGCTTGTTGTCCTCGATGAAGCACAGCCCAGAACGGGCGCCCAGCGCACCGCCGCCTATACGGCGGCCATGATCGCCGGAAAGGTGATCGCGCGCTCCGCACCGCTCCTGGACGTGCAGCCCGTGCTCGTCTCCACCAACGCGGAGGCGGCAAGCCTCCGGGACTCGGAAGGGACGACGCCATGAAGCTCGCATCGCTTGTGCCCGACGCCGGGCCGGATCTGTCGTCGATCGAGATCGCGGGCATCACGGCTGACAGCCGCAAGGTGAAGCCCGGCTATATGTTCGCCGCCTTGCAAGGCGTCGCGAAGGACGGGCGCGACTTCATCGACGCCGCGATCAAGGCAGGCGCCGCCGCGATCCTTACGGACGATCGCCCCGGGGAGTGGAGCATTCCGGCGGTGAGGGCGGTTGAACCGCGTCTGGTTCTGGCTCAGGCCGCCGCCGCCTTGTTTCCGCAACAACCCGGAACGGTTGCGGCGGTTACCGGAACGAATGGCAAGAGCTCGACCGTCGATTTCCTGCGGCAGGTCTGGGCGGGCATGGGCCGCAAGGCGGCGTCCATGGGAACGCTGGGCGCCATCGGTCCTTCCGGCGTCATCGATCTCGGTCACACCACGCCCGATCCGGTTGCGATTCACGAGACGCTCGACAAGCTCGCGCGCGAGGGGGTGACGCATGCGGCGATGGAAGCGTCCAGCCATGGCCTCGCGCAGTATCGTCTGCACGGCGTGAAGCTCGCCGCCGGCGCCTTCACTAACCTCACGCAGGATCACCTCGACTACCATCGCGACTTTGATGACTACCGCCGCGCCAAGATGAAGCTGTTCACCGAGCTGCTGCCAAAGGGCGCGCCGGCCATCATCAATGCGGACAGCCCGGAGCTGGAAGCCTTCGAGACGGTCGCGCGGCAGGCCGGGCTTTCGATCTTCACGGTCGGCTGGCGCGGCCGCGATCTGCGCATCTCGGAAGCGATCCCGCGCGGAACCGGACAGGACCTCGTCATCCAGTGGGGCGAGGGCGCAACGAACGAGCGGACGATCCATCTGCCCCTGATCGGCGAGTTCCAGGCGCTCAACGCGCTCTGCGCGGCTGGCATCGCCATGGCGCTGGGTGATGACGTCCACGCCGTTCTGGACGGATTGACCCGTCTCAACGGCGTGCACGGCCGCCTCGAGCTTGTGGGGCAGACGGCGGCAAAGGCTCCCGTGTTCGTTGATTACGCTCACACGCCGGATGGGCTGAACGTGCTGCTGCGCGCGGCGCGTCCGCACGTCAGGGGCAAGCTGATCGTGGTGTTCGGTTGCGGCGGCGATCGCGATTCCACCAAGCGCCCCATCATGGGCGATGTCGCGCGGCGCCTGGCGGACGAAGTCATCGTCACGGACGACAACCCACGCTCGGAAGATGCAGCCACGATCCGCGCCGCGATCCGCAAGGGCGTGCCGGAAGCAAGCGAGATCGGCGACCGCGCCGCCGCCATCTTGGAGGGCGTGCGGCGTCTCAAGGCCGGCGACGCGCTGGTGATCGCAGGCAAGGGCCACGAGACGGGACAGATCGTGAAGGGCGTCACCATCCCCTTCTCGGACTTCGATGTCGCGCGCGAGGCGCTCAGACAAGTAGGAGCTGCATGATGGCCGGGCCGGTCGCCACGCCTCTCTGGACGTCCGAGGAAGCCGCCGATGCAACTGGCGGTGTGGCGCAGGGCGCCTGGGCCGTCGGCGGAGTTTCCATCGACACGCGGTCGCTGAAGCCGGGCGACATGTTCGTCGCGCTGAAGGACGTGCGGGATGGCCACGACTTCGTGGACAACGCCTACGCTGCTGGAGCCACAGCCGCGCTGGTCTCGCGCGATGTGCTGGCGGGCCGGCCGGGCCTTGTCGTGGACGACGTGTTGCCCGCGCTGGAGAAGCTCGGACTTGCTGCGCGCCAGCGCACCGGCGCGACCTGCGCCGCTGTCACGGGTTCGGTCGGCAAGACCAGCGTCAAGGAAATGCTGGCGCGCATCTTCCGCGCCGCCGGCCGGGCGCACTGGTCGGACAAATCGTTCAACAATCACTGGGGCGTGCCGCTGACGCTCGCCCGCATGCCGCGCGAAACCGAGCGCGCCATCTTCGAGATCGGCATGAACACGCCGGGCGAAATCGCGCCCCGCTCGCACATGGTGCGGCCGCATCTGGCCATGATCACCCGCATCGCGCCGGCCCACCTGCAGGGCATGGGCTCGGTCGAAGGCGTGGCTGACGAGAAGTCGCAGATCTTCGCCGGCCTGGTTCCGGGCGGGTCCGCAATCCTGCCCGCGAAAGACTATTTCTTCGAGCGCCTGAAGCGCCGGGCGCTGGAACTCCAGCCGACCGCCGAGGTCTTCACCTATGGCGGCACGCCGGACCGGCATGGCGCAACGCCGCTGTCCTACGACACGAATGGCCTCTCCTCGCGCATCGGGATCGATGTGATGGGAGAGACCGTCGAGGTTGTGCTCGACGCCGTTGGCGAGCACTGGGCCAGCAATGCGGCGCTTGCCCTGATGGCCGCGAAGATCACGGGCGTCGAGCCCAGGCATGCGGCGGAAAGTCTTTCCGGCTATGCGCCGCCTGCAGGTCGTGGCGTCGCCGAAGCGCTCCGGCTTCCACAGGGCGGCGATGTGACGCTGGTCGACGACGCCTACAACGCCAATCCGGAATCGATGCGCGCGGCCATCGAAGGCCTCGCCCGCCGCCCCGGCCGTAGGCTCGTCGCGCTTGGCGAGATGAAGGAACTCGGCGATGGCAGCGCCGCCCTTCACGCAGGGCTGGCGGGCGCAATCGTGTCTGCGGGCGTCTCTGCCGCAGTGCTCTCTGGCGAAGAGATGCGGCATCTCGCAGACGAACTGCGCGCGCGTGACGCATCCATCCGAGTCGAACATGTCACAGGTCCTACGGAAGCTGCGGAACTCGTGAAAAGCTGGTTAGAACCGGGCGACGTGGTCTTGATCAAAGGCTCGAATGCATCCGGCATGGCGCGCGTTGGAACGGTGCTTCGGCAGATGAGCCAGTCCGTCGCAGAAGCGCAGAAGGCGTCAGGGGCGTAGAATGCTTTATCACCTGCTGTCGCCCTATGGCGGCGAGTTGAACCTGTTCAGTTTCATCACCTTCCGGGTGGCGCTCGGTCTTGCGACCGGCCTGATCCTGACATTGCTGTTCGGCGCGCCGATGATCGCGTGGTTGCGCAAGCGGCAGGGCAAGGGCCAGCCCATCCGTACGGACGGCCCGGAAAGCCACCAGTCCAAGAAGGGCACGCCCACCATGGGCGGCTTCCTCATCCTGTTCGGCATCCTGTCGGGCACGATCCTGTGGGCGGACCTCACCAACCAGTACATCTGGATCGTGATGTTCGTGACGGTGGGCTTCTGCGGCGTCGGTTTCATCGACGACTACCAGAAGGTGACCAAGAAGGGCACGGCTGGCCTGTCAGGCCGGATCCGGCTGTTGATGGAGTTCATGATCGCAGCCGTCGCCGTGTTCTGGGCCTCGCACTATGCGCAGGAGACGACTGCGGCGGCGCTGGCCAATGGCACGCTGAAGGTCGAGCCGCTGCCGGGCTTCGCCACCGGGTTGGCGCTGCCCTTCCTCAAGGACTTCATGTTCGACCTGACGATCTACGGCTTCATCGCCTTCGGCGCCTTCGTGATCGTCGGCGCCGGCAACGCCGTGAACTTCACCGACGGTCTCGATGGTCTTGCCATCGGCCCGGTGATGATCGCCGGCGCCACGTTCGGCTTCATCGCCTACGCCACCGGAACGCCGCGCTTCGCCGACTATCTCCTGCTGACGCCAACGCCGGGCACGGCGGAGCTAGCGGTGGTGATGGGCGCGCTGGTTGGCGGGGGGCTGGGCTTCCTCTGGTACAATACGCCGCCCGCGAAGGTGTTCATGGGCGACACGGGCTCGCTGGCGCTGGGCGGCTGCCTCGGCGCCATGGCGGTCTGCGTGAAACATGAACTCGTGCTGGCGATCGTCGGCGGCCTGTTCCTGTTCGAAGCGCTGTCGGTCATCATCCAGGTCCTGTACTTCAAGGCCACCGGCAAACGCTTCTTCAAGATGGCGCCGGTCCACCACCATTTCGAGAAGCTCGGCTGGTCCGAGCCCACCGTCGTGATCCGCTTCTGGATCATCGCCTTCCTGCTCGCGCTCGCGGGCCTCGCCACGCTGCGTCTGAGGTGAGCCCCACGTGATTCCTGTTCGCGCATTCGAAGGGAAAGAGGTCGCCGTGTTCGGCCTGGGCAGGTCGGGCATCGCGACCTGCAAGGCCCTCATGGCGGGCGGCGCCCGCGTATGCGCATGGGATGACAACGAGGCTGCGCGTAAGGCCGCTGAAGCCGCCTGTGTGCCGCTGGTCGACCTCAACCGCCGCGACTGGCAGACCTTCGCCGCGCTGGTTCTCTCGCCCGGCATCCCGTTCCGCTTTCCCGAGCCGCATCGCTTCGTGCGCATGGCCCAGATGGTCGGCGTGCCTGTGATCGGCGACATGGAACTGTTCGCCCGCGCGGTGAACGACATGAAGGAGATTGATCGCCCGCGGATCGTCGGGATCACCGGCACCAACGGCAAGTCGACGACGACCGCGCTGGTCGGCCACATCCTCAAGGCCAACGGCAAGGATGTGCGCGTCGGCGGCAATATCGGCGTTGGCGTGCTCGATCTCGAAAAGCTGCACGGCGCGGCGATCTATGTGCTGGAGCTGTCGAGCTATCAGCTCGATCTCGCTGAAAGCCTGCGCTGCGATGTCGCCGTGATGCTGAACCTGTCGCCCGATCACCTGTCGCGCCATGGCGGGATGGACGGGTATGTCGGCGCCAAGCGGCGCATCTTCCGCAATCAGGGGCCGGACGACTTCGCCATCGTCGGTGTGGACGATACGCGTTCCGGCGTGATGGCCACGCAATTGTCGTGCGAGGGTCTGCGGCGGGTGATCCCGATTTCGGCCGAGTATGGCCTTGGCCGCGGCGTCGCCGTGCTTGATGGCATGCTGCAGGATTCGATGTCCGGCCGCGCTGAGCCTCCGGTCGACATCTCGACCGCCAAGACGCTGCCGGGCCGCCACAACCACCAGAACATCGCCGCCGCCTACGCTGTCTGTCGCGCGCTGGGGCTGGAGCCGGCCGATATTGTTGCGGCGATCCAGACCTTCCCGGGCCTGCCGCACCGGCTGGAATACATCGGCGCGCTCGAAGGCGTGCGCTTCATCAACGATTCCAAGGCGACCAATGCACAGGCGGCCGAGCAGGCGATCCGCGCCTTCCCGAATGCGTGGTGGATCGTCGGCGGCCGGCCGAAGGAAGAGGGCATCGACGACCTCGCCCCGCTGTTCGGACAGATCCGCAAGGCCTATCTGATCGGCGAGTCGACGGAAGCTTTCGCGCGCACGCTCGCCGGCAAGCTGGATCACGTAAAGTGCCGCACGCTGGATGCGGCCGTGGAAGCAGCCTTCAATGATGCGCGCGCTTCGGGCGAGGCCAACCCGGTCGTGCTGTTCTCGCCAGCCTGTGCGAGCTTCGACCAGTTCCGCGACTTCGAACAGCGCGGCCACGCCTTCCGCCAGGAGGCCGCCTTGCTGGCGAAACGGCGCGCGACCACAGAACCAGCCTAGGACGCCGCCATGCAGGTGTTCCGGAGGTCCGATGCGTCTCCCCTCGCCGAATGGTGGCGCACCGTCGACAAGGGCCTGATCGCGGCGGCGCTCATCCTGATGGGCGCGGGCATGGTGCTGTCGCTGGCCGCCGGGCCGGCGGCGGCGAACAAGCTGCGGCTCGATGATCCGTTCTACTTCGTCTATCGGCAGGCCGCCTTTGCCGTGGTTTCGGCGGGCGTGCTGGTCGGAACCTCCCTACTGGGGCCGGTGTGGTCGCGGCGCGTCTGTGGGATGCTGTTCGTCATCTGCTTCGTGATGATGGCGGGGCTTCTGCTGTTCGGGCACGAGGCCAAGGGCGCCAAGCGGTGGTTCCGCCTCTGGGGCACGACGTTCCAGCCATCCGAGATCGTGAAGCCGGCGCTGATCGTGCTCTCCGCCTGGCTGCTGGCGCAACGCGAGAAATTCCCGGCTGGTCCGTGGGCCGTGATCGCTTTCTCATTCTATGCCGTGACCGTGGGCCTGCTTCTGCTCCAGCCGGACGTGGGGCAGGCGGCGCTGCTGACGGCGGCGTTCGTGATCGTCTTCTTCGTGACCGGCCTGCCATGGCTGTGGGCGACGGGCTTCGTGATCGGCGGGTCGCTGCTGGGCACAGGACTCTACTTCCTGCTTCCGCATGTTCGTTTCCGCGTGAACTCCTTCCTGTTCCCGAGCGAGAACGACACCTTCCAGATTGACCGGGCGCGCGAGGCGATCGAGCGCGGCGGCCTCTTTGGCGTCGGGCCGGGCGAGGGGCAGGTGAAACGTGTTCTGCCTGATGCGCATACCGACTTCATCTATTCCGTTGCCGGCGAGGAATTCGGGCTGGCCCTGCTGGCCTTGCTGACGCTTCTGTTCGCCGTGATCTCGATCAAGGGCATCGTGGACGCCTCGAAGCAGAAGGATACCTATCAGCGCGCCGCCGGCGTTGGTCTCTATGCGCTGTTCGGTCTGCAGGCGGCGGTCAACATGTCGGTCAACCTCTCGCTCATTCCGCCCAAGGGCATGACGCTGCCGCTGGTGTCATCCGGCGGGTCGTCGCTGCTGGGCAGCGCGCTGACGCTTGGTCTGGCGCTCGCACTTACCCGCAAGCAACCTGAATCCTCCCTCCCGCATCTGAGGCATGCATGAATTCCGACGCCGCCAACATGTCCGGGCCAAAGCCGCTGGTCGTGATCGCCGCCGGAGGAACCGGCGGACATATGTTCCCGGCGCAGGCTTTCGCGGACGAGATGCGTGCGCGGGGCTGGCAGATTGCGCTGGTGACGGACGAACGCGGAAAGAAGTACGCGACCAATTTTCCTGCTGACTGGCGGCTGGAGGTCGAGGCGGCGACTTTCGGATCCAAGATGCCGCACAAGCTGCTGGCCTCGGCGCTGAAGCTGCGCAAGGGAACGGCGGAGGCGCGGCGCAATTTCGAGAAGACGCGGCCGAAGCTGATCGCCGGCTTTGGCGGCTATCCGAGCTATCCCTCGCTGTCGGCCGCGCGGGCGATGGGCCTGCCGATCATCATCCACGAGCAGAACTCGGTGCTGGGGCGCGTGAACCGGCTGTTCGCGAAATCCGCGAAGTTCGTCGCCTGCGGCTTCGACCGGCTTGATCGCCTGCCGCCCGGCGCCGAAGGCGTCAAACGCGTTGTCGGCAATCCCGTGCGCAATCCGATCAAGGCCGTGCGCGAGAAGCCCTATCCCGATCTCACCGATGCCGGACCGATCAACATCCTGATCACGGGCGGCAGCCAAGGCGCGCGCCTGTTCGGTGAAGTCATCCCGCAAGCCATCATCTCGCTGCCCGAGGCGCAGCGCTTGCGGCTCAACATCGTGCAGCAGGCCCGTGAGGAACAGCTCGACGCCGTGCGCGCCGCCTATCGCGATGCGGGCATCCGGGCGACGGTGGAGTCCTTCTTCTCCGACATGCAGGAGCGGCTGGCGGCGGCGCATCTGGTGATCGCGCGGGCCGGCGCCTCGACCGTGACCGAGCTGGCGATCGCCGGGCGGCCGGCCATCCTCATTCCGCTCGGCATTGCGATGGACGACCACCAGACAGCCAACGCCGAGGGCATGGTGACGGGGGCTGCGGCCGATGTGGTGCCCGAGCCCAAGTTCACCGTCGAGACATTCGCGCCGCTGTTGCTGGAGCGAATCAGCAATGCGGGCATCCTGCGGGCGCGGGCCAAGGCGGCCTGGCAGCTGGGCAAACCGAATGCGGCGCGTGAACTCGCCGACCTTGCCGAACAGGCGGCCGGCGTGAAGGGTGGTTGAAGCGGCGGCCTTCGCCGCCTAGTTCGCTTCCAGTTTTCCCTCTGGCGCAAACAGCCATGGCTGTTGGGCGACAACGCCGGGA
>JAWKVC010000017.1:0-67027 GCA_041398245.1 Hyphomonadaceae bacterium | reverse complement strand
TCGATGGATTCCTTGTACTCCTTGTGGGCGAGCTCGGAGACGCCCCAGTCCTTCAGCATGCGCGAATGCAGGAAGTACTGGTTGATGGCCGTCAGCTCGTTCTTGAGCGCCTTGTTCAGGAACTCGATGACCTTGGCATCGCCTTTCATGGGCGGACTCCCTTGGGCTCTGGCTTGGGCTTCTGGCGGCCGATTCCATCGGGGAGGGCGGCCGGCACAGACTCAACGCGCGACTCGGCCCAAAGAGCCCGAGTCACCAAGTTTTGCAACTTGTTTTTATTGGGTTTTTCTGAGAATGCAAAGACGTTGCGTTCGCAGGCTTACGATTGGACCTACTCGGCGGCGATCAGCTGGTGCGTATCGGCGCGGCCGCACAGCACGTCCTGCTCGCGGATCATCCCGCAGACAGTTTCGCAGCATTTTCCGCAGTTTATCGTCGTTTCGTGGTGGCGGTGGACCTGCGCAGGGGAGCGCGCGCCCGCCGCAATGGCGTCGTTCACCTTGGAGGTATTCAGGCCGCGGCAGACACAAACGATCATGCGAGTGATTTGCAACTAGTTGCGATTGATTGTCAATCGCCCTGTGCAGGCGCCGGGCCGGGCGGGGTGTCGCAGGCCGGGTCTGCCGAGAGAGGTCCCCACCTGTCCTCCCCGTAAACGGGGAGGGACCCGGATGCGCCACCGTCCTTCGATGTTGGGTAAGTTCGTACAGCAAGGTCCCTCCCCGTTTACGGGGCGGACAGGTGGGGATCTGGTTCGGCGGGCGCGGCGCTTCAGATCTCGCCGAGCGCCATCAGATAGGTGTCGAGGATGGCTTCGGCCTCCTCGCGCTCCTGCCGGTCCATCTTGCGCAGACGGATCACCTGGCGCAGCGCCTTGGTGTCGTAGCCCATCGACTTGGCTTCGGCGTAGACGTCCTTGATCTGGCCGCCCACTTCCTTCTTTTCCTCTTCCAGGCGCTCGATCTTGGAGACGACCTGTTTCAGCTTGTCCTTGGCGGCCTGCGTAAGTGTGGCCGCCGCTGCGCCGTCATCCATATCCTGCACTCCGGGAAATCTGCGGGGGGCACCCTACCGGGGCGCCGGACCACATCCAACGACGCGCGCGCGGATGGCGGCGATTCCCTGTTGATGGGGCTGTGAGTTGCTAGAGCGGCGTGCCGTTGACCGCGCGGTCGAGCCGGCGCTTGGCCTGGATCGCAGACTGCAGGTGCGGGTGGATTTCCAGCGCCTTCTCGTAGGCGCGCAGGGCCGCCTCGGGCCGGCCGATCGACTCGAAGATCATTGCCAGACCGATCCAGGCGCCGAAATGACGCGGCTCGTTCTTGATGGCGGATTCGAGATCGGCGACCGCCTCGTCATATTTGCCGTCCTTGAAAAAGAGGACCGCGCGGCGGTTCCACGCCTCGGCATAGTCCGGCTTGAGCGCGATGGCGCGATCGAACGCATCGCGCGCGCCTTCGATGTCGTCCTCGGACTGGTATTCGAGACCGCGCTTCATCAGCGTGTCGACCGTGGCGCTGCCGGAGACGAGCCAGGCGTCCCAGATCTCCTCCTCCAGCATCGCCGCCTCTTCGTCGGACTCGGACGCCTTGAGCTTGTCGAGCAGGTCCTGGGAGAGGTTTTCGAGCAGTTCGCGCGGATCGCCGACCGGCTTTTCCGACTGGGCGAGATCGCGCGGGGCCGCTCCGGTTGCGCCCTCGCCGGCCGTGCCGGGCGAAAACGTCTTATCGCCGCACGCCGCGAGGAGCGCGAGCAGGCAAGTTGCGGCGATAGCTGTACGGAACATGGCGGCCACTATGCGTGGCGGCCCGGATGCGGGCAAGGGAGCGCAATCAGCAGCGCGCGGCCGCTGGCGGCGGGAACCCTGACCTGGGTGGAAATCAGCCCTGCTTGGCCTTGAAGCGCGGGTCCGTCTTGTTGATCACGTAAACGCGACCCTTGCGACGAACGACCTTGCAGTCGCGGTGGCGGCCCTTGAGCGATTTCAGCGAAGAACGGACTTTCATGGGCGGGCTGCCGGACTGGATTATCTAAATTACGGGCCAAATCTGTGGGAGCGGGGCGTGTAACGGAGGCAGGCAGACGTGTCAACCGGGCGGCAAGATGAGCGTTTCCGGACGTAAATTGGCCTTAACGTTCGGGCGTCATTCATGAAAAGACGGCCAGATTGACGCGGTCTGTCGTGGTATAAGGCTCCAGGTTGCGGAGGGCTGTTTACAATGTCGGCTCGATCCTTCCGGTGGGCGCTTGCGGGCATCGCGATGGGCATCGCGCTAGCAGCGTGCGAATCCACCAAGATCGCTGGCGGCGGACCGACGCCGCAGAGCCCCGCGCCACCGCCTCCCCCGCCGGTGACCGGCGATGCGCAGGACGCGCCGCTGACCTTCGCCACCTCGGGCGATACCGACTTTGACGCCTGGCGCGACCAGTTCGCCATGAAGGCGAGCACGACAGGCCGCCGGACCGATACGATCCAGTCTGTTCTGGATGGTCTGGTTCCTGTCGAGCCGACCGTGCAGGCCCAGTCGTTCGACAACCAGGCCGAGTTCGTGAAGCCGATCTGGGACTATGCGAAAAGCGCCGTCTCCCCCACCCGCATCACAAACGGTCAGGCGAAGCTGGCTGCGCTTTCCGAAACGTTCGATGGCATCGAGGCGTCCTATGCGCCGCCGCGCGAGATCGTGGCTGCGATCTGGGGGATGGAATCCAGCTTCGGCGGGTTCATCGGCAATGAGGATGCGCCGCGTGTGCTGGCCAGCCAGGCCGCCATCGGCCGCCGCAAGGATTTCAACGAGGGCGAGCTGCTGGCGATCATGCAGCTGATCGACGACGGATCGGCGACGCGCGACCAGTTCCGCAAGGCCTCGTGGGCCGGCGCGATCGGGCAGACGCAGTTCATGCCCTCGAGCATGCTGCAGTATGGCCGCGACTTCGACCGCGACGGGAAGAAGGATCTCTGGACCAATGCCGGCGATGCGCTGGCCTCGGCGGCGAATTACCTCTCGGCTTATGGCTGGCGGAAGGGCCAGCCCTGGGCTGTTGAAGCGCACATCCCGGACGGCTTCGACTACAGCATGGGCGATGGACGCAAGCTGACCGTCGCGGCGTGGAAGGCGGTCGGATTGACGCCGGCGACAGCGGAGAGCTTCGCCAATTCCGAAGCGCTGCAGGCGGAACTCTTCCTGCCGGCGGGATCGTATGGCCCGGCCTTCCTGCTGTTCGACAATTTCAGCGTCATCAAGCGCTACAACAACGCCGACAGCTATGCGCTGGCCGTCGGCCTGCTGGCTGACCGGCTGGCGGGACGCCCCGACCTGTCGCGGCCTTGGCCAAATGACATCCAGATGCTGACGCAGCAGGAGGCGAAGGACCTGCAGCAGTCGCTGAACACGCTGGGCTACAATGCAGGCGCGGTCGACGGGATCATCGGACGCGGCACGCGCGGCGCGCTGCAGAAATTCCAGAAGGATCGCGCGATGGTCGCCGACGGCTTCCCGACCGTCGCGATGCTGACGACCGTCGTTGAGGCCGCAAGCGCCAGCTGACGCCGCCTGACGGGAACAGGAACCCATATCCTCCGGACACGTTCGATCCCCGCCAATAACGGGAGATTGTCATGGCCGAGGAGCAACGCCGCGAGGGCGGCGGAAACGGTTTTCTGTATTTCGCCATCGGCGCGCTGGTTGTTTCCGTGGCTGTGCTGGCCTGGATGATGCTCCGCGCTGACAACCGACCCAGCAATGCCGAGGAAGCGTTGGGACAGGTTGCCGACAGCGTCAGCGATGCAGCCGACAGCATCAGCGACAGTGCGCGTGAAGCGGCGGAAAACATGCCGGAACCGGCGCCCGCGCAACCGGACCCCGCGCAGCAATAGGACCTATTGCGGAGGCTTGTCCTTCGCGACCACGTCAGCCACGGCGCGCCGCGCGCCCGATATGCCGCGGGGCGTCGTGAAGAAGGCGTAGATCGCCATCAGGACGACGACGCCCGTGCAGAAGATGAAGGGCGCTTCGCTTGAGACATTCTCGTACATCCAGAGCCCGAACAGCGGCGAGATGACAAAGCCCATGCCGTTGGCAGCCGTAATGAGGCCGGCGACGTCGCCCTGCTGGTCGTGCGTCGCAGAAAGCGAAACGCCAGCGGAGAAGCCTGGACGCGCAAAGCCCTGGCCGAAGCCGAACAGGATCTGCGAGAAGGCGAAGAGCGCAAAATCCTGCGCCCACACCATGAAAAGCGAGGCCATCGCCAGCATGATCGCGCCGTAGATCATCAGCGAACGCACCGACAGCCGGAGCCGCGGGATCAGCACGAGCTGGGACACCAGCGTCGCCATCGCGCCGAGCGTCATGGCGGGACCGGTGAACTGCGCGGACGCCGCGCCGGGCGCGTTCATGCGGTCCATGATCGCGTAGGGAAAGGTCTGGCTGAGCACGCCCGTGACCAGCGACAGCGCGACCGCATAGAGCAGGAAGGGGAAGATCGTGGGATGACGCCACAGCCCCTTTGCGCCTGATGTGGGCCCGAGACCCGCATCGGCGCGCGGCGCACGGTTTTCCGGCAGGCGCACGAGCACCATGAACCCGATCGCGGCCGCGATGACGGTGATGACCACAACGGGCGCGAGAAGACCAACGGTTGGCGAGAGGATCGCCCCGCCCGTGATCAGCGCCGCCGCCGCCGCAGGGCCGGCCATCTGGCCGAGCGTGAAGCCGGAGGTGAGCGTTGCGATCTCGTCCATCCGCTCGTCGCGGCTGGTGCGGTCGGCGACATAGGCCTGCGCGGCGGGATTGGTGGCCGAGCCGAAGACGCCGAACAGCGTGCGCGCTGTCAGCAACAGGATGAAGATCAGGAGCCAGTCATTGAGCCAGCCAAGGAGCGCGACCAGCGACACCAGCGCGAAGAAGAACATGGAGGCGGCAAAGCCCGCCATGCCGATGGCGGCGACGCGGCGGCGGCCCCAGACGTTGGACTTGGCGCCCCAGTAGGGCGCGGTGACGACCCAGACCGCAGCCGACAGGGAGAAGATGGCGCCGGCCGTCCAGTCCGGCAGTTTGAGTTCGCGGGTCAGCGGCGGCAGCACCGCCGAGGTCAGCATCGTGTTGCCCGCCCCGACCGCCAGCAGGCAGAAGAACAGCAGGAGGAAGGCGCCGCGCCGGTCAGGACGCGACAAGTCGTTGTGGGGCCCGGATTCCATGGCCGACGGGGATAGGGCCGCGCGCAGGCGATAACAAGCGACGGAACAGCCGCATGGCGGGGCTCGACCGGATGCGCTGTCTCTTCCTAGACTGGAGCCGGCCCGGAAAGAGGCCAGCGACCCAACGCCAGAGACACGCCGAGGAACCGCCCATGCGCAGACGCCGCACACTGATCGCCAGCTGGCTTGCCGCAGCGGCGGCCGTGGCTGTGCTGACGCCGGCGGCGACGGGCCAGTCGCGCATCCGCAACATGCCCGGCTATGACCGCTGGGCCGAAATGGCGCCGCAGATCAGCGACGCCCTGAAATCCGGCTCGGTCAATGCCGAATGGGCGGCGGATTCGCAGTCGTTCGACTATACGCTCGACGGCAAGCGCTGGCGGTTCGACGTGCGCAAGCGCGCGGTTGTCGAGCCGCCGCCGCGGACATCCCCGCCCTCCCCCGGCCCGGCTGCCGCGGCTACGCCGGCCGGCGGTCTTGTGCTGGCGCGCGGACGCGGGCGGGAAGCCGACGTGCTGTCGCCGGACGGACAGACGCGCGCGATCTCGCGCGACCGCAATATCTGGGTTGTGCCGGCCGATGGCGGTGAGGGCTCGCAGCTGACGACCGATGGAAGCGATGCGAGCCGCATCCGCCATGGCGTCGGCTCCTATGTCTATCTTGAGGAATTCAGCGTGTCGCAGCCGGTGTGGTGGTCGCCGGACGGAAGCAAGCTGGCCTGGATGCGGTATGACGAAACGCAGGTGAACGATTACTTCCTGCAGCTCGACCAGACGCAGACCCAGTCGACCCTGCTGGTGCAGGCCTATCCGCATCCGGGCGAAAACAACCCGGTCGCCGACCTGCTCGTTCATGACTTCAACACGGGCGAGACAAAGACGATGGACGTGCGCGAAGGCGCGCCCTTCTCCAACGCGGTTGTTGGCCACTATGTCTGGAATGCGCAGTGGACGAAGGACGGCTCGGAAATCCTCGTGCGTAGGGCTGACCGTCTGCAGAAGACCTACGACCTTGCCGCCTGCGCGCCGGCGACCGGCAAGTGCCGCAGCGTGGTGCGCGAAACGCGGCCGGGCAGCTGGGCGAGCGGCGCCGCGCCGCGGTTCCTGAAGGACGGCAAACGCTTCATCTGGACATCGGAGCGCAACGATTTCCGCAATTTCTATCTCTACGATCTCAGCGGGAAGAAGCTGGCGAACCTGACCCAGCATGCGTTCGAAGCGGTCGACATCGTCCGGGTCGACGAGGCCAGCGGGTGGCTGTGGTACACGGCGCGATCGGGCGACAATCACATGAAGATCCAGCTGCATCGCGTGCGGCTGGATGGAACCGGAGACACGCGGCTGACCGATCCGGCGCTGACTCACCGGGTCGAGCTTTCGCCGGACGGAAAATTCTTCGTCGATGTCGAGCAGGCGCACGACAGGCCGCCCGTGACGCGCGTGCGCGACTTCGATGGCCGCGCCGTGGCGCAGCTCGCCTCGAGTGACGCGAGCGAATTCGAAGCGCTTGGATTGAAGCCCGCGGACCTCTTCACCTTCACGTCTGCCGATGGCGCGACTCAGCTTCACGGCATGCTGCAATTCCCTTCGAACTTCGATCCGGCGAAGAAGTATCCGATGCTGGTGAGCGTCTATGGCGGGCCGGGCTCGAACGGGTTGAACGAAAACTTCGCCGCGCCGAACGCGCTGGCCGAATACGGCTTCCTGATCCTGCGCGTCGATGCGCGCACCAATGCGGGCAAGGGCCGGAAGATTCTCGACACGGTCTACAAGCGGCTGGGCATTGTCGAAATGGACGACATCGCCGCGGGCATTCGCGCGACCTGGGACCGCCCCTATGTCGACCGCACGCGCGTCGGCATCTACGGCACATCCTATGGCGGCACCGTAGCGGCGACCGTGCTGATGCGGCACCCGGATGTCGTACAGGCGGCGGTCTCGAACTCTCCGGTCACGGACTATCGGCTCTATGACACGGCGTACACGGAGCGGTTCATGGGCCTGCCCGACGAGGATGGCGACGCCTATGACCGCGCCGCCGTGCTGACCTACGCCAGCCAGCTGAGCGGCGACCTGCTGATCTATTACGGCACCTCGGACGACAATGTGCATCCGAAGAACGCCCTGCAGCTCATCAAGGCGTTGCAGGACGCCCGCAAGAGCTTCGAGGTCCAGGTCGGCCCGGACCGCGGGCATACGGGCGTCGACCAGACCCGGATGATGGAGTTCTTCATCGAGCGGCTGGTCATGGACCGGACGCCGGACAGTCCGGCTGTCCGGCCGGCCGCTGCCGCACCCTGAGGCGGAATCGCACGATCTTCCCCAGCGTTTTCAGCCGATTAACCCTGCAGTGCGCGATTGCTGCACGAGTCAAGTGATTAATTCGCTGGCAATTTGGTGTTTGAAGGGGTCAGGGGTGGCCTCATCCCCATTGAGCCGTGTTATACGGCCGGCTCAGTAACGGCCACACTTTCAATGGTGAGGCGGCCGCGACCGCTGGGGAGCAAGGGTACGGTACGGCACGCCGTCCCCAAGCGTTGAAGTCTCAAGGGGTGCTTGAGCGTGCAGTTGAAAACGATCGACGGGCCGGCCCCGCAAGCCGCAGCGCATACGTCAGTTCCAGCCACCTCCCCGGAGGGGAACCCGACCAGCGCGCGGACCTCCTACATCGGCTCCGACGTCGGCTTCGCCCGCCGCCCGCCTGAACAGCGTCTGGAGATGCCGGCCCAGCCGCTGGCGACCAAACGCTCCAAGCCCGAACCGGAAACCGACGGCCGCTGGCGTTTTCTCGTCATCTTCGGCTGTTCCGTGATCACGACGGCGCTGGCCGCGCAGGCCATGCTGTCCGGCTTTTCGGCGGGCGGGATCAACGCGCTGGAATGGCTGGCCGTCGGCCTCTTCGCGTTCAACTTCTGCTATCTCGGCATCGCCGCCTTCACGGGCGCGGCCGGCACGCTGGTGCTGCTGACCACGCCGAAGCCGCCGCCGCTGTCGAAGAAGCCATCCGGCAAGGGCAGCCTCACCGCCATCATCATCCCGATCTATCAGGAGAAGCCGACGAAGGTCATCGCGGCGGCCGAGGCGATGTGGGATTCGCTGAGAGACATCGACGCCGAGAAAGGCTTCGAGATCTTCTTCATCTCCGACACCATGGACCCTGCCCTCGTCGAGATCGAGGAACAGGCGATCCAGGACCTGATCCGCCGCCGCCCGGACGAGCCGTTCTGGTATCGCCGCCGCCGCGAGAACTCCCAGAAGAAGCAGGGCAATATCAACGATTTCGTCCAGCGCTGGGGCGGCCGCTACGAATACATGCTGGAACTCGACGCCGACAGCTTCGTCGCGCCCGAGGCCATGCTGGAGCTGGTGCGCCGCATGGACGCCCGGCCGCGCACGGCGCTGATCCAGACGCTGCCGATCATCGTCGGCGCCCGCACCTATTCGGCGCGCCTGCAACAGCTGGCGCTGCGCTCGCACGGCGGGCTGTTCGGCGCGGGCCTGAGCTGGTGGTCCGGCGGGGCCGGCAATTTCTGGGGCCACAACGCCATTATCCGTCTGGCGCCGTTTGCAGCGCACGCCGCCCTGCCCGACCTGCCGGGCAAGGAACCGCTGGGCGGCAAGATCCTGAGCCACGACTTCGTCGAAGCCGCTCTGCTGCGCCGCGCCGGCTGGCGCGTGGAAATCGCGGGCGACATCAAAGGCAGCTATGAAGAAACGCCGCCGACCATCGTCGACCTGGCCGCGCGCGACCGCCGCTGGGCGCAGGGCAACATCCAGCAGGTGCAGATCCTGCTCGCGCGGGGCTTCGACTGGCTGTCCAAGGTCCACATCGCCGCCAACCTGATGGGCTATGTGTCGGGCCTGCTGTGGCTCAGCTTCGTCGTATGCGGCGTGCTGATCGCGGCCAACGCCAAGTTCTTCGAGACCGAGACCATCGCCGCGACGGCGGCCGATCCCTATGCCAGCGTGAGGCTGGTGGCGATCCTCGCCCTCGTGCTGACATCGCCCAAATGGCTATCCGTCGTGTTGTGGGCGTTCGGCAAATTGCCGGGCTGGGACCGTTCCCCGCGCTTCCTTGTCAACGTGGTCTGCGATCTCGGCATGACGATGCTGCTGGCGCCGATCGTGTTCATGAACCATGCCGGGTCGATCCTCTCGACCCTGATGGGCGTCGATGGCGGCTGGCGCCCGCAGGTGCGCGACCGCAATGGCTTCGCGTGGAGCGATCTGATGCGGCACTACATCCAGCACGTGATCTTCGGCGCGCTGCTGCTGCTCGCTTCGCTTGCGATCTCGCCGACCTTCCTGCTGCAGAACCTGCCCATGGGTCTGGTGCTGCTGTTCGCGCCGCTGATCGCGCGGCAGGTTTCGGGCGTCGCCCGTAAGGGATCGATCTCCTGGCTGCTCTATGCGACGCCGGAAGACCTGAAACAGCCGGCCATCGTGCGCCGCGCGGAAGAACTGGCGCGGCGCGGCACCACGGAAGTCCGCCGTCTGGCGCCGGTGCGCCGCAGCCGTCCGATGCAGCGCATGGGTCTAGCGGTTCGCCGCGCCATGCGCCGCGCGCGCCGCACGGACAGCTTCCGCCGCACGCCGGAATAAACGACAGGCTCTACCAGGCGTGACGCACGCTGATCCAGAAGGCTGACGCGTCGCTGGCGTCTTCCACATGGTTGGGCTGCGTCGCCAGCGCGATCGCCGTTTCCAGCGTCGTCATGTCGCCGAGCGGAACCATCCAGGCCGCCTCGAAGTCGACTTCGCGGCCGGAGGGCGTCAGTCCGGCGAACCGGTCCTCATAGATCAGCCGGCCCGACTTCGTGATCTCGATCGGCGCCCGGAAGGAGAGCTCGCCGCCTTCGGCCCGGCGCGGCTGGGCGGCGCTGAAACGCAGCACGCCGCCGGCGAACGGATGCTGGGCGCTGAGCGTCCAGCTGCTGGTCCAGAGACCGTTGATGTCGAGGCCCTTGAGCCGCGGCTCGGCCGCCTCCATCGCGCCGGACAGACGCCAGTCGCCCAGATCGGCCGCGCCTTCGAGGCTGACGGCGGTCATCCGGGTTTCGTCCTCGCCGCCAAAACGGCTCTGCATCGTGCCGCCAAGCGCGGTGACATCATCGCGCAGCGCCGCATAGCCGAGACGCACGGCCCAGCCATCGCCGCCGCCGCCAACGCCGATGCTGGACGATGACCGCCCGCGGCCTTCGGATGTGCGCGCATCGAGCGTGACCAGACCGAAGGCGTGCGAGACGCTGGTCCATGAATCGCCCGAGCCAAGCTGGGTCGGACCCGACACGTCATCCAGCAGCATGAGGCCGGGCGTCAGGCGCTGTGGCCCGCCGCCGCGTCCGAGTGCGATATTGGAATCGCCCATCGAATAGCTGAGCTGGAAGGTGGCGTCCGGCGCCTCCATCCACGGATAGCGCGGATCGTAGATCGGCGCCGGCGCATTGAACCATGTCAGCTGCGCCGGACCCATCGCGACGCCCCGGGCGTGGCCGCGGGCGTATTCGGCGCGCGTGCCGAAATCGTTGAACGGCGCACGGCCGGCTATCATGCGGGTATTGTCGATGCGGAAACCCCGCATGTAGCGGTCCTGGAAGACGATATCGTTGAACGCGCCCGAATTCTCGGCCCAGTCGCCGAGCGCGCCGCTGGCCGGGCCCAGCGCCTCGGCCAGCTGAACGATCTTGCCATCGAAGCTGAGCGTCGTCGTACCCTGAGGCGAGAAAGCCGCGACGAGATTCATGATGCCGCGACCGCCGACGCTGTCGGTTCCAACACCCGCCGTGATGCCGAGCACGGCGTCGGGCGTTGTCGTCACATAGTCGTCGGCGGTGTCGAGCAGGATCTGCAACGCGGCTTCAGGCGTGAGGTTCGGGAACAGGTCGAGCATCAGCGCCAGCGCACCGGCGACAGCGGGCGCCGCGAAGGACGTGCCCGAACCGGTCCAGTAGTCACCCTCGTCGTCGGTGTCGTTGCAGGGAGAAGAGACACCAGGCCCGCACGTGGGATTGGATGGATTGCGCACATTGTCATCGACGCCCGCAAGCACGATGCCCGCGCCCGGCGCCAACAGGTAGAAGTTCGCGGTGGGGCCGGCGCGATTGGAGAAGGTCGGCATGTTGCCATTGCGATCGACGGCGCCGACAGCAACAACGCGCCCATTCACAGCGGAATCGCCCGCCACAATTGCAGGTTCGGATGGAACCGTGCCTTTGGCCGGATCGGTGGCGGTAGGAGCAGCGCCTTCATTGCCGGCGGCGATCGTGAACAGCACGCCCTGATTGGTGGCCGAGATGATTGCGTTGCGCAGGTTGGTGGAGATTGCTCCATCGCCGCCCAGCGACATGTTGATCACCTTGGCGCCATTGGCGACGGCGTAGTTGATCGCCGTTATCAGCGCCGAGTCATTGAACCGGCACCCTTCGTCTTCGCCGGTCTCCTGGCATGTGCCGGGCCGGTCAGCGCGAATGCTCAGGACCTTGGCTTCGTAGGCGACGCCGTGCATGCCGACACCGTCCTTCTTCGCCACGATGACGCTGGCGACCATGGTGCCATGACCGTCCGTATCGATATCTGTAGCTGATCGCGCGATACCACCGCAGCCTGCGGCGGCAGTTGCACACACATCATGCGTTCCGGCGAGCTGGCCATCCAGTTCGCTGATCGTCGTGTCGACATTGGTGTCGATGACCGCGACCACGATGCCCTGCCCGGTCGCGCCCTGCGAATAGGCCGTCGAAGCGCCGATCAGATCGGTGACGGTAGGCGGATCCCCATTGAAGTAGGTGCCGTCGTATTCCGGCGTCTCGAAGAAGCTCGGCGGCGGGGGTGGAGGCGGCGGCGGTGGGGGCGGAGGCGGCGGCGGGGGTGGCGGCGGCGGCAGGATCGGCGGCGGCGGGCCGGGAGGCGATCCACCGCCTCCTCCGCCAGCGCAGGCCGCAAGACTTGCGGCGGCAAGGGATGTCAGCAGCGCCGCACGGACGACCTTGCCCAGCCTGTTCTCGCCCTTATCGCTCACGCGGCTCTCCTCCCTGCAACCCAGCCGTAGCTGATGGAATGCTCGCCCGCGCCGCCCGCAGGGGTCAAGCACGGAACCGCGCAAGAACATGCCCCTGAGAGGGTTACCGCTTCTTCAGCGGCTGACCGCCTGACCGAGGAACAGCGGAATGGAGTTGAGCGGCGTCTCGACCCAATCGAGCAGGAGATCATGGCGTTCGACGGGAACCGCATCGACCTGCTGCTGGGCATAGGCAAGGCCAAGATAGAACACGCGGCCGGTCGCGCGCAGCCGCGCGATTGCGCGATCGTAATGTCCCTTGCCATAGCCGAGCCGCCGGCCGCGCAGGTCGAACGCCAGCAGGGGCGCAAGGACGAGATTGGGCCGCACGACCTCGGCCTTGTCCGTGGGCTGGGTGAGGCCGAAAGGCCCTTTTTCGAGTGAGGCTTCGGAACTGTCGCGGAAGGTCATCTCGCCATCGGCTTCAACGCGCGGCAGGACGATGCGTGCGCCAAGGCTCGCGAGACGCGCCAGGAGCGGCGCTGCATCAAGTTCATCGCGGATGGCGAGCGTGCCGGCGACGACCGGGCCATAGCGTTCGAACAGCTTCACGGGGAAGCGCGCGGCCAGCCTGGCGCCGGCATCGGGATCCCGCGCGGCGGCTTCGGCGCGGATCTCCTGCATGTGGCCGCGCAGGATGGCCTTCTGTTCGATGATCTCGGCTGAATCGGTCAGGGTCGCGCGCTCCATCCGGGCCCGCGCCATCCGGCATGAGCAGTGTGGAAAGGAAAGGTTGGCGGGGCCACCATGCGCCGTACGAGCGTTTGCATTCCCGTTCGACCCAGCAAGCCAGGTGGGCGCCAGATGATGGGGACCACGGTCCCCGCCAGAGCCAGCTCCCGAACAGAAATGTACGGTCGACGGAATGTGATGCCGTTCGAACGCTGCAGCTTACCGCCAGTTGGCAAGGTAAGGGGCCGCCAGGTTTCCAACAAGTGAATTCGGCGCTTGACGGCGCGCGGCGCGAAGCCTCAGGCGCACCAGACCGGGCGGGCGCCGGGCTGGCGCAGAAGACCGGCATAGTATCCCGCATACGCCTTAGCTGCGACGGCATCGCCCGACTGGTCGTCGAGCAGCGAGCCAATGGAACCGGCCCAGGCTTCGGCGCAGGCGGAGGCTTCGGCGTCGCTGGCAGCGCACCGGAGCAAGGCGTTGAACGCATCGCGATAGAGCATGACGTCGGCTCGGGTCATCTCGCGGCCATGGCCGGGGACAAGCCGCTCAAATGGCTGGGCCAATACGTCCTCGAGCGCGGCGCTCCACTTGGCCGGACAGGCCGTGTCGAGAAACGGCGCGGGAAGGGTCACGAGATCGCCGGACGCGATCAACCTGGCGGCTGGGTCGTAGAGCCAGATGTCGCCGGCGCTCGCCGCGCTGGCTGTGTGAAGCTGCAAGACGCGGCCTGCAATGTTGAGCGTGACGGGACCTTCAACGGAGATGCCGGGATGGAGCAATGCGCCCTGCTCCACCGTCACGATGTCTCCGCGCAGATCGTCAGCCAGAGCCGGCGGCGTTGCGGGGTCGGCCGCCATCGTCCGGTTTGATTCAAGACCGCGCGCAAGGAAGGAGCCCAGCGCATCCGTCAACGCCGCATCGTTGGAATAGACGGTTGCGCCGGGCCACATCTTTCGGAGCGGGATGTTTCCGCTGATATGGTCGAGGTGCCAGTGCGAATTGATGATTGCGAGGACAGGCGCATCGTGTGACCGGGCGATATCGGCGATCTTCTGTGCATGGTCGGCGTGGCGGCCCGTGTCGAACACGATGAGACCGCCGGCAGAGGCAAGGATCACCGTATTGCCGTCAGGCTGGCGGCCGGGCGCGAAGAAGCCGCGGATGACATCAACGCCAGCCCGGTCGAAGTTCGGCGGATCAGGCAGCCTTGGGCTGATCTGCATGTCGGGGTCGGGCGGGCGCGCCGAAACCGTCGCGGCGCAGCCCGTACACACGCATCCCGTACACACAAGGACCAGAGCGGAAAGAATGAGGCCCCACGCTTTCATCTGCGTCTCCCGCGCACGAAGCATCTGACCCTGACGGCGAGGATTGCCGCAGCGCGGGCGTATGTAAAGCGAAACCGGATGGCGTCTCAGCGTTGGAGCCAGGCCGCCGTCGCCATGCCGCCAGCCGTGCACACCCCGACAATGGCGTTCCTCGCCTTGCGGCGGCCGAGCTCCATCAGGGCCGACCCGACATAGCGGACGCCGGACATCCCATAGGGATGACCGAGGGCGACAGCGCCGCCATTGACGTTGGTCGTCTCCCACGGCGTCTGCAGCTCACGCTGGTTGTAGAGCGTCGTGACGGCGTAGGCCTCATGCAGCTCCCAGAGGTCAATATCGTCCATCCTGAGGCCGTTGTGCGCCATCAGTTTCCGGATGGCCGGCGTGATCGCGATGCTCATTTCCTCCGGATGGACAGCGCCGAGCTGCATCCCCCGGAAAAGGCCGAGAATGGGAAGGCCGCGCTTTGCGGCAAGGTCCGCCTCCATCATCACCAGCGCCGCGGCGCCGTCGGACAGCTGCGAGGCATTGCCCGCCGTCGTCGTGCCGCCATCGAAGACCGGCTTGAGCCTGGCCAGACCTTCGAGCGTCGTGTCGGGGCGCGGGCCTTCATCGCGGTCGAGCGTCACTTCCTGCTCGCGCGTTTCGCCAGTGGCCTTGTCGAACACCTTCATTGTGGTGGTGAAGGGAACGATTTCCTCGGCATACTTGCCAGCGGCCGACGCGGCGGCGACGCGCTTCTGGCTTTCGACCACGTAGGCGTCGAGCGCCTCGCGGGCAAAGCCGTACTTCTGCGCAACGAAATCGGCTGTCTGGTTCATCGTCCACCAGACCGCGGGCATCACCTGCTGCAGGGGTTCGTAGAAGAAGCCGTTCAGGTTGAGATTGAACTGGACCAGGCTGATGCTTTCGACGCCGCCAGCGATCCCGGCCTTGATCTCGCCGGTTGCGATGCGCGTCGCCAGCATGGATGCGGCCGAAATGCCGGAGCCACAATAGCGGTTGACCGTGATGCCCGGCACGCCGACGCCAAAGCCCGCATGGAGCGCCGCATTGCGCGCGACATTGTGACCAGTCGCGCCTTCCGGCAGACCGCAGCCGAGGATCACATCCTCGATCTCGGCGGCGTCGATCCCGGCGCGCGCAACGGCGTTCTGCATGACGTGCGCCGCCATGGGGATACCGTGCGTCTGGTTGAGCGCGCCACGCTGGGCCTTGGCGATACCAGTGCGGCAGTAGGCGACGACAGCAACGTCTTTCATGGGATCGGCCTCGATCAAGCGAACGCCGCCACCCTAGCCGCGACGCGGACAGGGAGCCACCCATCACATGGTGTGGTGAATGATCCGGACCTGACGCCTAGTCGCGATCCAGCGCCGCCAGCACGCCATCGACGGCCTCGCGCACGAGATCGTCGCTTTCGGCCTGCGCCATCACGCGGATCAGCGGCTCGGTTCCCGACTTGCGCACCAGCAGGCGGCCCTTCGTTCCAAGCGCCTTCTCCGCGGCGGCGATGGCGTCCTGGACATGCTTGCGGCTCAGGGGATCGGCGCCGGTGAACTTGCGGTTGACCAGCGTCTGCGGCGCCGGATCGAAGACGTGCGCGACTTCGGAGAGGCGCTTGCCGGTTTCGACCATCACAGCCAGCACCTGCAGCGCGGCGAGAAGACCGTCGCCCGTGGTCGAGAAGTCGGAGAGAACGATGTGACCGGACTGTTCGCCGCCGACATTGATGCCCTTCTCGAGCATGCGCGAAACGACATAGCGATCACCGACCTGCGTGCGTTCGAGCGCGACGCCGAGGCCTTTGAGATGGTTCTCGAGCCCGAGATTGGACATGACCGTGGCGACAACGGCTTTCTTCGTCAGCCTGCCCTGCTGTTTCCAGCTCTGGGCGATCATGCCGAGCAGCTGGTCGCCATCGATGATGCGGCCGATTTCGTCACACATGACGACGCGGTCGGCGTCGCCATCAAGCGCAATGCCGATGTCGGCGCGATAGCGGTGCACGGCCTCGACCATGGCGCGGGTGTCGGTGGAGCCGATCTCGCGGTTGATGTTGAAGCCGTTGGGCTCGTCTCCGATGGCGAAGACTTCCGCCCCGAGTTCATAGAGCGCCTTGGGGGCGACCTTGTAGGCGGCGCCGTTGGCGCAATCGATCACGATGCGCAGGCCGGAAAGACGTAGCTTGCGCGGGAAGGTCGACTTGACGATCTCGACATAGCGCGACTGGGCGTCATCGACCCGCTGGGCGCGGCCGAGGTCCGGCGGTGCGGCGAGACCCTCGTCGAGCGGATGCGTCATCAGCTCTTCGATCGCGAGTTCGGCCTCGTCGGACAGCTTGTAGCCATCCGGCCCGAACAGCTTGATGCCGTTGTCCTGATAGGAGTTGTGCGAGGCGGAAATCATCACGCCAAGATCGGCGCGCAGGCTGCGCGTGAGCATGGCGACGCCGGGCGTCGGCAGCGGGCCGAACAGGACGACGTCCATGCCCTTGGCGGTGAAACCCGCGGTCAGCGCCGGCTCCAGCATGTAGCCGGACAGGCGTGTGTCCTTGCCGATGACGACGAGGTGACGGCGCGGGTCGGATTTGCGGAAGTGGCTGGCGGCGGCCATGCCGAGCCGCATCGCCATTTCAGGTGTGACAGGCCAGGCGTTGGCCGTGCCGCGAATGCCGTCCGTGCCGAAGATCTTGCGGGCAGTCATCGTTCCTCACTCAAACGCGCCAGGCATGCATGTGGCGGGGGGATAGGCCATGCCGCTAGCAGAAACTCCATAACCTGCCGTGAAACCGTGATTTTCGTGACGGACCGACGCCATGTTGTGCAATATCTTATATGCGCCAATCGCCTAGATCACCGGCCTTGGCCAAGTTTGGGCGCGATTTCGGAGCGTGGCGTAGATGTGCGGAATTATCGGCATTCTCGGCAATCAGCCAGCCGCTCCGCGGCTGGTGGAGGCGCTGAAACGGCTGGAATACCGGGGCTATGATTCCGCGGGCGTCGCCCTGCTGGAAAACGGGAAACTGAAGCGGCTCCGCGCGCCGGGCAAGCTGTCGAATCTCGACGCCCGGGTGCGCGAGACGCCGCTGAAAGCTGCGGTCGGCATTGGCCATACGCGCTGGGCGACGCATGGCCAGCCCAATGAGACAAACGCCCATCCGCACGCCGCCGGCCGGGTGGCGATCGTCCACAACGGCATCATCGAGAACTTCCGCGAACTGCGCGAGGCGATGGAGGCGCGCGGCCGCAGGTTCGAGACCGAAACGGATTCTGAGACAATCGCCCACCTGATCGATGAAGGCCTGTCGAAGGGGCTGAAACCGAAGGAGGCGTTCAAGGCGACGCTGGATCAGCTGCGCGGGGCGTTCGCTATTGCCGCGCTGATCGAGGGCGAGGACGATCTGATCCTTGGCGGGCGGCGCGGATCGCCGCTGGTGATCGGCGTCGGCGAGAGCGAGATGTTCCTGGGGTCCGACGCACTGGCCGTTGGGCCGTTCACGACGCGGGTGATCTATCTTGAGGAAGGCGACTGGTGCGCCGTCACCCGGACCTCGTTCGAGGTGTTCGACGCGGCCGGAAAGAAGGTCGCGCGCGCCGAAACGCATGTGCCCGCGGCGGGCGCGGCGGCGGAGAAAGGCAATTACCGCCACTTCATGCAGAAGGAGATCTACGAGCAGCCTGACTACACGGGCCGCACGGTGTCGGCCTATGTCGACGCCTACGATCTCAAGGCTGTCCTGCCGGCGCGACCGGGCAAGGCGACGCTGGATTTCACGAAGTTCGACCGCATCCAGATCGTGGCGTGCGGCACGGCCTACTATGCCGGCTTCGTCGCCAAATACTGGTTCGAACAACTCGCCGGCCTCGTGACCGACGTCGATGTGGCGTCCGAGTTCCGCTATCGCGAGCCGGTGCTGGGGCCGCGCACGCTGGCCATCATGGTGACGCAGTCGGGCGAGACGGCGGACACCAAGGCCGCGATGGAATACTGCAAGGCGAAGGGCGTGACGACGGCCGCCGTCGTCAACGTGCCGACTTCCTCGATTGCACGCGAGTGCGAAGCCATCCTGCCAACGCTGGCGGGCGTCGAGATCGGCGTTGCGTCTACCAAGGCGTTTACGGCGCAGCTCTGCGCCCTGCTTGCCACAGCCATCGCAGCGGGACGGCAGCGCGACTTCCTCTCGCGCGAGAACGAGAAGGCCTATATCGGCGCCATGATCGAGCTGCCGCGCCTGATCGGCGATGCGTTGCGAACGGAAACGCAGATCATGGAGCTGGCGCCGGAGATTGCGAAGGCGCGCGACATCCTCTATCTCGGCCGTGGCCAGCACTATCCGATCGCGCTGGAAGGCGCCCTGAAGCTCAAGGAAATCTCCTACATCCATGCCGAGGGCTATGCCTCGGGCGAGCTGAAGCACGGACCGATTGCGCTGATCGATGAGGCGACGCCGGTGATCATGGCGGCACCGCACGACCATCTGCTTGAGAAATCAATCTCGAATCTTCAGGAAGTGTCCGCCCGGCGCGGCAAGGTGTTCCTGGTTTCGGACGCCACGGGCATCAGGCAGGCCGGAAACGCCCCGTTCGGGACGATCGAGATTCCCGAATGCGAACGCGTGATCCAGCCGATTGTGACAGTCGTTCCCCTGCAATTGCTGGCCTATCATGTGGCCGTCGAGAAGGGCACGGACGTGGACCAGCCGCGGAATCTGGCTAAATCCGTAACGGTTGAGTAGCTCGCGGGCCCTATGGGCTGGCAGCGAGATTGCACTTAACGGCGCAGCACACATTGCGTGCCGGTTTGCCTGTCGCATGATGAACCGCGACGCCATTTGGGGAATTTACCATGAAGCCTGCCAGCAAACCCGTGCGGAAGGCCGTTCTGCCCGTCGCCGGTTTCGGCACGCGCGTGCTGCCGGCCACCAAGGCTGTGCCGAAGGAAATGCTGACGGTGTTCGACCGTCCTGCCCTGCAATACGTGGTGGATGAGGCGCGCGAGGCGGGGATCGAGCACTTCGTGTTCGTGACTGGCCGCGGCAAGCAGGCGATTGAGGATTATTTCGACAAGGCCTTCGAGTTGGAAACTACTCTGGAAGCCAAGAAGAAGGATGCGATCCTCGCCGAAGTGCGCGCCGCCGCCCTGCCGCCGGGAGCTTCCAGCTTCACGCGCCAACAGGCCGCGCTTGGCCTGGGCCACGCCGTTCTGTGCGCGCGCGATATCGTGGGCGATGAGCCATTCGCCGTCCTGCTTCCCGACGTGATCGTGAAGGGCAAGGGCGGCTCGTGCCTCAAGCAGATGGTGGACGCCTACAACGAGGTTGGCGGCAACATCATTGCGGTGGACGAGGTTCCGGCCGAGCGGGTCAACCAGTATGGCGTGATCGACCCGGTGAAGGCGGTCGATGAAGGCCCGCTGGTGAAGATGAAGGGCATGGTGGAGAAGCCGCCGGTCGACAAGGCGCCGTCGCGCCTGAAGATCACAGGCCGCTATATCCTTCAGCCGGAAGTGTTCGACCTGCTGGCGACGCAGACGCCGGGCGCCGGCGGCGAAATCCAGCTGACGGACGCGATGCAGCGCCTGATGTCGGATCAGGACTTCCACGCCTTCAAGTATGCCGGACAGGACTATGACTGCGGCGACAAGCTTCTCTATCTCGAAGCCTTCGCCGCCATGGCGCTCGCGCATCCGGATCTTGGCGCCAAGGCCAAGGCCGTTCTCGAGAACGTGCTGAAGAAGGCCTGAGCCTCAGCAGCCCTCAACCGCAATGTGCGGGATAGTCGACCGCTGGCATGAGCCCTGCCCGCCAAGAGCGGACGGCGCCGTCCTCGATCTCGAAGACGAACTTCGTCGCGCCCTGTACCACGCCGAGATTGGTGATCTCGGGCTCGAACACGTTCGACATCTCGCTGACGGCGTCGCCGAACTTCGCGCGGATGTCGGCCGCCTGGCTGCCGACGCCGAAGCCATCGGCCGTGCGCGCCGTGGCGCTGAGGAAGTCGATGCGGGTGACGCCGTTGCGTTCCATCAGCAGGCTGATCCCGGTGACGGGTTCGACGGCGAAGAGTTCGTAGCAGCGCATCGGATCAAAATCGGCGCCCGGCGCGGCTTCGTAATTCTCCAGCTTCACCGGGAAAGCGGCCGTCGCGGCTTCGGCCGTCATGCCGAAGCGAACGCCACAATAGCCATCGACCGTCACAGCGCCGCACGTGGACAGCGCTTGCTGTTCGGCGGCGACGGCGGCGGATATGGCGGCGTCCGATCCATCCCGCAGCGGTTCGGCTTCAGGCTCGGGCGCAGGTTCCTCGCCGCAGGATACGAGAAGGAGCGCCAGAAGCACCGGCAGGAAGCGCTGCGTTCCCATCAGAACGGCTCGAAGCAATCGTAGTTGCGCTGGCGAATGATCAGTCCATCCTCGTACTCGATCACCTGGCAGATGCGTGCGCGCATCGCCTCTCCCGCGCGGACCGTGCCAACGGGCGTGCGCGGATAGCCGGTCCACGTGTATTCGAGAATCACCCGGTCGCCGAGTTCGGTCACGGTGTGGATATCATAGATCTGGCGCTCCATCAGCGTGACGCCGCGTTCGGCGCCTTCGAGAATGGCGGCGAGGTCGCGCTGGATGCCGTTCGGTATCAGCCGATTCGGAAACTCATGCTGGATAGCGTCCGGGTGATAGAATCCGGCGAGATCATCCCCCACCGCACCGCCTTCTACAGCGGCGACATAGGCGCGGGCCTTCCGTTCGAGGGACATCGAATCCTCCGTTGCGGAGGATGAGCTTAGAGCACCATCTGGGTCTGCGTCACCAGTGCGACAGTCTTGCCTGCCTCGGACGTGATCCTGGTCTGCCAGATCGAGGTGCGGCGGCCGATATGGATGGGCGTGCAGACGGCGATGACCGTTTCGCCCTCCCGGGCGGAGCCGATGAAATTCGTCTTGCTTTCCAGCGTCGTGGTGCCGCTGGCGCCGTCCGGCAGGTTCATCGAGGCGCCCATCGCCCCCAGCGTGTCCGCCAGCGACATGGCCGCGCCGCCGTGCAGGCCCTTCATCGGGTTGCAGAGGTCCGGCCGCACCAGAAGCCGCGCCTCAATCCGCTCCTTCGTTGCGGAAACGACCTCGATGCCGAGGACGCCGGCGAAGGGGATGTGCTTGCGGATCTGTTCGCTCATGGCTGTCGATCTGGGATGATCCCGCCGGCAAAGCAAGTACCGGCGAGGTCGTTGACGCTAGCCGCCGGCCTTGCGCAGGGGGTGAAAGCTGCGCTGATGCGCGATGGCCGCCGCGCGCGAGGCAAAGGTCTGCGTGGGCTCCGCGCCGCTGCAGACGGCATCGAGAATATCAGCGCCAAGCGGCCAGTCCTTCGCGGTGCGCACCGGCCAGACCATGCCGTCGGGAAAGCCGGGCTCGAAATATTTGGAGAAGGATTGGGACACCGTCTGCGTGAGTGTCCGCGCCTTGCAGTCGAGGTCGAGCGTGCGGAGATCGAAGACCGAATACAGCCATTGCGGCTCGGGCGGGGGCGGCGTGTCATCGCCGAGGATGTCGAATGTCTGCACGGTCGCCTTGTCGCCCTGACGCGTTATCCGCGACCAGTCGATGAAGGCCATGTTGCCCGTCGCCGCTTCCTTCCGGATCACGGCGAAGCGCGCCGGGACAGTATCGGCCGGCGCCGCTGCAGCGCGCTTCGGGTCCGGCTCTTTCGGGGCCTTGATCGCCATCCGCGCCTTCGCGTCCGCAAACGCCTGCGCAGCGGTGAGCCCCTTGCCGGGTTTCCATGCGGAATCGCAGACGACGGGAACGAGCAGCGCCTGCCAGCCGTGTGGCCCATAGAAGGAGCCCTGCGCGAAAGGCTCGGGACCCGACTGACTCAGCACCCTGCCGGTCTCGCCAATCCGCCAGTTGCCGAGCGTGCCGCCGACGGTTGCAGTCCAAACGCATGAGAGCCGATAACGCGTGACGCCGCCTTCGAGCGGCTTGCCGGCGGGCATCTTGTAGATCTGCAAAACATCGACTTCGAACGTGTCGCCAGCGCGCTTCAGGCTCGCCGCATCCCAGTAGACGGGCGTCGGACCTGAATCCTTCACATGCTGAAAGGAGGCCTGCGCCAGCGATGGCCCCGCAAGGCCAAGGGTCATCGCCAGACACCCGGCCAGGACTGCGACACGCATGCGGCGAACTCCGGAAACAGGCGCAGATGTAGTCTGCAGCCGGATGGAAAGGAAGACGGGTTGTGAAGCCGGCGTCAGTTGGCGGCGGCGAAGGCTTCGACAGCCGCGACATGCCGGGCGACCATCGCCTGATCGAGAAATGATCCGGTGAACGAGTTCTTCGCCAGCGTAACAATGTCGTTGCGATCAAGGCCTACGGCTTCAGCCGTGCGGATGTAGTTGTCGCCGACATAGCCGCCGAAATAGGCCGGATCATCCGAATTACAGGTGGCCTTGAGGCCGAGCTGCAGCATCCGCTTCATCGGATGATCCTTGAGGTCGTGCACGACGCACAGCTTGAGATTAGAAAGCGGGCAGACGGTAAGCGTCATGCCGTCGCGAACGAGGCGCTGGGTGAGCGCGCCGTCCTCCAGCGCGCGATTGCCGTGGTCGATGCGGTCGACATGCAGGATGTCGAGCGCTTCGTGGACGTAGTCGGGCGGACCTTCTTCGCCGGCATGGGCGCAGATCTTCAGGCCGCGTTCCTTCGCGGCCTTGAAGACGCGAGCGAACTTGCTGGGCGGATGCCCCTTCTCCGAGCTGTCGAGGCCAACGCCCGTGATGCGGTCGAGCCAGGGCTCGGCGGCATTCAGCGTGCGGAAGCTCGACTCCTCGTCGAGATGGCGCAGGAAGCACATGATCAGCTTGGAGGTGACGCCGTACTTCGTCTCCGACTCCTTCATGCCGGCCAGCAGGCCCTCGATAGCGATTGAGAAGGGAAGGCCGCGATCGGTGTGCGTCTCGGGATCGAAGAAGATCTCGGCGTGCACGCCGCCGTCCGCGGCGAGACGCTCGAAATAGGCCAGCGCAAGATCGCGGAAGTCCTCCTCCGTCTGCAGGACGTTGGCGCCCTGATAGTAGATGTCGAGAAAGTCCTGCAGGTTGGAGAAGGCGTAGGCCGCCCTCACCTCTTCAACCGATTTGAACGGGATATCGACCTTGTTGCGCTTGCCGAAGGCGAACATCTGTTCGGGCTCAAGCGAGCCTTCGATGTGTAGATGCAGCTCCGCCTTGGGAATGCCGCGAATGAAAGCTTCAGTTGGCAACATGGCCGACTCCCGTGTTCAAGCCGGGAGACTAACAGGCTTGGGCCGCGCAGGATAAGGCCCGAACATCATGGGAGACGACCGGATCATGGACACCCGCATTTCCGGCCTTGCTGGGGCGATTGCTGTCGTGCTGAGCGGCTGCGCGTCTGATTCGCGTGCGCCAGCGCCGGTTGCACCGGAGCCGGCGAACAGCCTGGCGGAGCGGGTCGACCGCATGCGCGGCTGCTGGATCGCGCGTGAAGGCGCTGGCGCTGTATTTCTCCGCCTGTTGGCCCCGTCTGTCGGCGCACCGGTCATTGAGGGCGGCGTGGATCATGCGGGCGCCTCCACGGTCGAGCGGGAAGCGACGCTTTCGTTCGCGCGGGATGGATCGTTCGCGACATTTACACACGGCGACAATCCGGCCGAGAGGTTTGTGGCGGCGACGGCGGACTGGATGGCGCCTGATGCCGGCTGGTTGGCCTATCGATCGAATGGCGCTGAGCCGCTCTTCCTTCTTGTAGAAGCCCCGGGCGACACCTTGCGGATCATGACCACCGCCGGGCCGGGCGGCGGTCCCATGTCGATGTCGCCGGTCTATGAGGGCAACCGCGATGGCTGCGACTGATCGAATTTCACCGATCCGCTTCCGGCGATTCTAACCATCCTTCGCTAGGCTCCGGCGCTCAACTGCCCGGATTCCGGTCATGATGTCTGGACTTGTCGCACTTGTCGGCGATGCGCCGCACGCCTGGACGATGGTGAACGCCCTGCGCAAGCGCTTTGGCGATTTCCCCGTGATCGTCGAGCGCGGCGAGCCGGCGTCCGCCTTCTGGGAGCGGCGAAAGAAGAAGCTGGGCGCCGGGACGGTCTATTCGATGAAGGCGGCGGCGTTGGCCGCCAGAGTCACCAAGCGGCTTTCCCGTGCGCGGCTCGCAGAGCTTCAGGCCGAGTGCGATGCGGCTCCGGTGAGCGCTGCGCTGCGCATCGAGGTCGACAGCCTCAACGATCCGGACACGATCGCGAAGGTCCGCGCACTGAAACCCAAGGCCGTGTTCGTCGCCTCCACCGGCATGCTGCGCAGCGCGCTTCTGGAGGCGTGCCGCTGCCCGGTGGTGAACTATCATTCGGGCGTGAACCCCGCCTATCGCGGCATCAATGGCGGCTATTTCGCATTGGCCAATGGCGAGCCGGAAAATTTTGGCGTGACGCTGCACCTTGTCGATCTTGGCGTCGACACGGGCCCGATCCTCGCGACCAATCAGATTCCTGTCGCCGCGAACGACAACATGCAGACCTATGTGACGCTGATGGCGGCGAAGTCGCAGGACCTTGTCGTTGAGACCATGGCGGATGTGCTGGCTGGCCGGGTGAAGCCCCTGCCGCCGGGCGACCTGCCGTCCAACCAGTACTATGCGCCGACGCTGGGCCAGTATCTGGTGAACGGCCTGACGCGCGGCATCTGGTAGGGCTCACGCCACAAGCGCGGCAAGCATCAGCGCGAGCAGCTGGTCGTAGCGAAGGCCGAGGCGTTCGCCCTCCCCGACCGCATCGGCGCAGAACAAGCCGTAGCGGCGCGCATCAAGCCCTTCCGCAGCGAATGCCGCTTCCACCGCCTGCGCCGTGACGCCGATATGCAGGCGCGCGCCCTCGCCTTTCACCTCAACGGCGGCAAGCCATTGGAACACGCCGACGCCGCCAAGGATGCGCTTCGCAGCCCGTTTCTCCGCATCAGACAGCGGGCGCAATATCGCCTTCTCGCGCGCATCGGATGTATTGATCGCGCCGGCGCCGGCGAACACTTCGGACCAGCGATAGGAGGCGTCGCCGAGCGACTGCGCGTTGTCGGCGCCGGGCCGGACGGCCGTGTCGCGGATACGCATACGCGCCGATGGCGATACGGACCCGGCGCCGGACGTAAGGAATGAAATCTCGGACTGCATGTCCGCGCCGCCCGGCGAAGCGGTCAGAACGCTGGTCACGATCTGCGCGCCGGGACGGAAGGCGCCATCCGCATAGCCGCTGAACGTGAATGTTCCGAGCGTGTCATTCGCCGCGATGTTGCTGCGGGACAGGAGCGCCCCGCGCGATTTCTGGAGGTTGAAGATCGGGCCGCCAGTCGTGTCGCCGGAACGCTCGTAGGAGGCCGTCGCGCCGGTGTCGCCCCGGACAGTGAGGCTCGTGGCGCCGCCGGACGCCTGGAAGAGATAGCTTGATCCAGTGAAGCTGTGCGACCCTGACCACGTCAGCGTTCCGTTGAGCAGCGGCACGTTGGCTCCGGAGGTGCCCGTGTTCTGCGTCGCGGCCGAGCCGAGGCCGAGCCCGGACCGCAGCGCCGCGGTCGACCAGGCAGCGCCGGTGTAGACCAGCATGACGTCGGTATCCTTCACCCAGGCCAGCCATCCTTCGCGCGGCGCGATCTGCACCCAGGCGCCATCGCGGAAGTAGGCCAACGACCCGTCCGCGAAGGCATCCCATTGCGCGCCGCTCTTGCCCGGAGGTGCGATCCAGACGTCGCCATCATTCGGGCTGGCGGGTTGAGCCGTCGTCGTCGCCGAAACGATGCTGAGCTGAATGATGGCGTCGAGCTTGCGCAGCGACTCGTTGACCGTGACGTGCTTCTGCGCCTGCCCAACGGCGAGGTATGGAAGCTGAAGGTTGGAGGTATTGCCTGTCATCGGCGATTATCGAGCGACGCGCTCTCGCCTGGGGACAAAACTGCGGAAGCTGTACATCCGCGCGGCTGATGAGCCTTGATTGTGGGTGGAATTCACCCGGAGCGCCACCTCGCCAACCGGCCGAATCCAGCATCACGCCCGCGAGGCGTTGCATCCGGCGGGCGGCTTGAGCCAGATGGGTTCGACCATGAAGGGGGCTACCACATGTTCAGTCTCGGCGAGCGCATCAGGAGCTTCGGCTACGCCTTCCGCGGGCTCGGATTCATGCTGAAGACGCAGCACAATGCGTGGATTCATCTTGCGGCGACCGTGGCCGTGATCGCGGCGGGCGTCTGGATGAACCTGTCCTTCTACGACTGGCGCTGGATCATCTTCGCCATCGGCTTCGTATGGGTGGCCGAGATCGTGAACACAGCCTTCGAATACCTCTGTGACGTGGTGCAGCCGGAGTTCCATGTTTCGGTGAAAGCCGCGAAGGATGTTGCCGCTGGGGCAGTACTGGTCGCGGCGTTCGTGGCGGTTATCATCGCGCTTCTCGTGTTCCTTCCCTATTTCGGATTGCCGCTATGACCCTCCGCACACGCGTTACCAACATGCTCGGCATCGAGAAGCCGATCATCCAGGCCGCCATGGGCTGGATCGCGCGGGCGCAGCTGTCGTCAGCGGTCTCCAACGCAGGCGGCATGGGCATCATCGAGACCTCTTCCGGCGAACTCGACGCGGTGAAGGAAGAGATCGTGAAGATGCGCACGCTGACCGACAAGCCGTTCGGCGTGAATGTGGCGCAGGCCTTCGTGCGCGATCCCGGTATCGTGCAGTTCGTGATCGACCAAGGCGTGAAATTCGTCACGACCTCGGCCGGCGATCCGATGAAATACACGGCCATGCTGAAGGGCGCCGGGCTGACCGTGTTCCATGTCGTGCCCAATCTGGCCGGCGCATTGCGCGCGGTAGAGGCAGGCGTTGACGGCCTGATCGTGGAGGGCGGCGAAGGCGGCGGCTTCAAGAACCCGAAGGACGTCGCCTCCATGGTCCTGATTCCACTGGTGTGCGAGCGGGTGGCCATTCCCGTCGTGGCGGCTGGCGGCATCATGGACGGCCGCTCCATGGCCGCGGCGTTCGCGCTCGGCGCGGAGGGCGTGCTGATGGGAACGCGCATCCTGTCGTCCGCCGAAAGCCCGGTTCACAGCAACTGGAAGGACGCCATCGTCAACGCCGAGGCGACCGACACGGTGTTCCTGAATCGCAAGGGTCCGGGCCCCGCCCTGCGCGCCCTGCGGACCGAGCGGACGACGCGGCTGGAGAATGAAGGTTCGCCCAATATCTTTGGCGAGTTCGCGCGTACGCAGGATGTCTATTTCAAGGGCGATCTGGAAGCCGGCATTGCGCTGACCGGCCAGGTGGCTGGACGGATCACCGAGGTCAAACCGGTGAAACAGATCCTCGACGAGACGATGGCCGAGTTTGCTGAAACGTTGGCGCGGATGAACCGGGTGATCAGCTGACGGCGGCCTCATCCGCCACGAAGCCTTTCCATGTGCGCATGTAGCCGACGAACGCCTCCCCCAGCCCTTCGCTGCGGAGATGATCGGCGGCGACCGGCAGAGCCGCCGGCCTGAAATCCGCGTCGGCCTCGACGCGCTTCGGGAAATCATGGTGCAGGATGGCCGCGCGGCCGATGACGACATAGTCGAGACCGGCCTCCATCGCGCGGCGGCAGGCTTCGCCGCTATTGATCTTGCCGGCGGCGCCGAGGCGGGTCTTGCCGCGTTCAAGCGAGGCGAAGACCGACATCAGGCTGCGACCCTTGTGTTCGGCCTCCTCCGGCTCCTTGAAGGCGTCCCACAGTGACATGTCGAGATAGTCGATACGGTCGTCGCGCAGCAGGCGCCGGGCCACTTCTGCTATTTCGGACAGCCGCAGGCCGAAGCGCTCGGGCGACAGACGGACGCCGAGGCTGAAATCCTTGCCGCATTCGGCGCGAACGCCATCGATGATTTCGAACAGGAGGCGCGCGCGGTTCTCGATCGATCCGCCATATCTGTCCTCGCGCCGGTTTATCTCGGAGCTCAGGAACTGGCAGATGAGATAGCCGTGGGCGCCATGAAGCTCGACGCCATGGAAGCCCGCCTTCTCGGCGCGGCGCGCGGCGGCGATGAAGGCGTCGCGTGAAGCTTCGACCTCGGCCAGCGTCATGCCGCGAGCGCCGGTTTCAGCATTGTCGGACGGACACATCGGATCGCCACCGATCAGCTGCTTCGGCGAGCGCATGCCGGCATGATGCAGCTGAACCACCGCGTGCGTGTCGTGCGCCTTGAGGCCCTGAGCGAGGCGCGCAAGCCCTTCGAGGTGCATGTCGTCCCAGCATCCGAGCTGGCCGGGAAAGCCCTGCCCCTCGCGCTGGACATGGGAGGCGCACGTCATGGTGAGGCCGAAGCCTCCCTTTGCGCGCATGGTGAGCCAGTTGAATTCGTCGTCAGACAGCCGCCCGTCGGCATGGCTTTGCAGGTTGGTGAGCGGGGCGAGCATGAACCGGTTCTTCAGGGCCGGACCGTGGCTGAGCGGCAGCGGTTCAAACAGCGAAGTCATGCGCGGAATATCCCCTGGAGTGTGGCCGGCGACGGCCAGCGTCTACCTTACACGATCTGTCCATCCGGCAAGGCGCCAGACGGGGACCTATTGACGCTCTGCTCCGGCCAGACCTGTCCGGCTTGCCCGTTTCCTGCTCCCCGCGCATATGGATCCGGACCGGCGATGGATGGAGGCGCGGCATGAAGGACCACGACAAAGTCCCGCTGTCGGATTTCACCGAACTATCGCCCGACGAGATGCGCGCCGCCGCGGCGGTATTTCTGGCGCGCATGCGGACGCGCCACACGATCCGCGATTTTTCCGACCGCCCGGTGGCGCGCGAGATCATCGAGATGTGCACCCAGACGGCCGGCCTCGCACCCAGCGGCGCCAACCATCAGCCCTGGCACTTTGCGGTGATCGGGTCCGCCGATGCAAAGCGGCGCGTTCGCGAAGCAGCCGAAGCGGAGGAACGCGCGTTCTATGACGGCAAGGCGGGTGACGCCTGGCTGGCCGACCTCGCGCCGCTTGGAACCGACGCAGACAAGGCGTTCCTGGAAGCCGCGCCATGGCTCATCGCCGTCTTCGCGCAGAAACGCGGCGGCATCGCCGAAGACGGCAGGACCAAGAACTACTACGTGACCGAGTCCGTCGGCATTGCGACCGGATTCCTGATCGCGGCCCTGCATCAGGCCGGGCTGGCGACTTTGACGCACACGCCCGCGCCCATGGGATTTCTGAACGAGATTTGCGGCCGGCCGGCGTCAGAAAAACCCTTCCTGCTTCTGGTCGCGGGCTATCCTGCCCCGGATGCGACGGTGCCGACCCACGCGATGATCAAGAAGCCCCTCTCCACGATCGCGAGCTGGTTGTAGCTGCCCTTGCGGCCGGCCCTGCCCCCGCGCATATAGCCGGGCATGGCTTCACCTCGCACCCTCTACGACAAGATCTGGGACGCCCACGTCGTCTCGACCGACAAGGCGACGGGCGAGAGCCTTCTCTATATCGATCTTCACCTGATCCACGAGGTGACGACGCCGCAGGCCTTCGCAGGCCTGAAGGCCAACCATCGCCGCGTGCGCCGGCCGGACCTCACGCTGGCTGTCGCCGACCACAACACGCCGACCGAGGGCCAGTCGCTTGGCATGGCGGGCGTGAAAGACCCCGAGGCGCGCCAGCAGCTTGAAACGCTGGCGGCGAATGTAAAGGAACACGGCATCACGTTCTTCCCGATGGGGGATCCCAATAATGGCATCGTCCATGTGGTTGGCCCCGAACAGGGCCGCACGCAGCCGGGCCTCACCATCGTTTGCGGCGACAGTCACACCTCGACCCATGGCGCCTTCGGCGCGCTGGCGCACGGCATCGGCACCAGCGAGGTCGAGCATGTGCTGGCGACGCAGACGCTGCGCGCCCGCAAGATGAAAAACATGGCCGTGCGCGTCGAAGGGGAATTCCATCCCGGCGTCGGCGCCAAGGATCTTGCCTTGCACCTCATCTCCATCATCGGAACGAATGGCGGGGCCGGCCATGTGATCGAGTACATGGGATCGGCCGTCCGGTCGCTCTCGATAGAAGGCCGGATGACGTTGTGCAACCTGTCGATCGAGGGCGGCGCGCGCGCCGGATTGATCGCGCCGGACGAGACGACTGTCGCCTGGATGCAGGGCCGGCCATCGACACCCAAGGGCGGACAATGGGAAACCGCCGTGCAGCACTGGAAAACGCTGTTCTCGGATGAGGGCGCGCAGTGGGACGCAGTCATTGACATTGCGGCCGAGGATGTGCCGGCGACGATCACCTGGGGTACAAGCCCGGAGCAGGCGTCCGCCATCACAGCAACCGCGCCGGATCCCGACCAGATCACTGATCCGGTGAAGCGCGAAGCTGCCGAGCGCGCCCTCGCCTATATGGGCATTGCGCCGGGGCAGAAGCTGGAAGGCCTCAAGATCGACCGCGTCTTCATCGGCTCATGCACCAATTCCCGCATCGAGGATCTGCGCGCCGCCGCCGAGATCGCGCGCGGGCAGCGGGTTGCGACGGGCGTGCGCGCCATGGTGGTGCCGGGTTCGGGCCTCGTGCGCGCGCAGGCCGAGGAAGAAGGTCTCGACAAGGTGTTCCTCGACGCCGGTTTCGAATGGCGGGAGCCGGGCTGTTCGATGTGCCTCGGCATGAACCCCGACATCCTGGCGCCGGGCGAACGTTGCGCCTCGACCTCGAACCGCAATTTCGAGGGGCGGCAGGGGCGCGGCGGCCGCACGCACCTGATGAGCCCGGTGCTCGCCGCCAAGGCCGCGATTGCCGGCGTGATTACAGCCTGATCTGAAGCCCAAAAAGAAAACCCCGGCTGCGGATAGCAGCCGGGGCAGTCATGAGCGCGACAGGACGCCCTAGAAGGTCTTGCGGAGCCCGATCTCGTAGGTGCGGCCCAGCGGGTTCCCGATGAACGGGTCGTAGCTGTACTGCTGGATCGTGAACGGCGGATCTTCATCCGTCAGGTTCTCGATCGACAGGCTAAGCGTCAGACCATCATCCCACGGCAGGGTGTACTGGTAGTAGAGGTTCGACGTGATGAAGTCGTCGATCTCCACATTGGCGTAACGGTCGTCAGTCACGCCCTGGATGTAGCGCACAACGTAGCGCAGGTTGTGCTCGCCGATGGCGTAGTTGAGCGAGGCGTTGCCGCGCCACTCGGACACAAGGTCCCCGTCGCGCGAGTAGTTGGCGAAGCCAAGCCCGTCGACGGCGGGGCTGAGTTCGATGCCGTTGAGCGCGAAGGCGTCGATCTCGTACGTCATGATGTTCGTCGCCGTCAGCGAGGCTGTCATGTCCCCGCCCAAGGCTTCGAAATCATACGTGATGTCGTAGTCGATGCCGTTTGTGCGGGCGCCCGGGCCGTTGCCGCGCACCGAGCGGATGCTGGTGACATCGTCGCCGACCGTGGTGCCCTGGGTGCACCCCGAGGCGCCTTGACCGTTGATGAAGGTGATCCGGTCGATGAGCGGCGCCGAGCAGTTGATCGGCTGGCTGGCCCCGCGCGCACCCACGAAGACGCTGTTCAGGATCTGGTTGTGGCTGACCGTCTTGATCTCGTCGATAATCTTGAAGTCGAAGTAATCGACGCTGGCCCGCAGCGAACCGTTGAGCGGCAGGTTGCTGAAGTAGAAGATGGCGCCGAAGTTGGCGACCTCTGCTGTCTCCGGCTTCACACCGCTCAGGGTTTCGGTCTGCACGCGCAGATACTTGTTGCCGGCGTTGGCGATCAACGACAGGCCGCTTGAGATCTGGCCGGGGATGAAGCTGGCCGGCGGCGTCGCATAGTTGGTGCCGAACGAACCGCGTAGCGACAGCCAGTCAACCGGATCCCACTTGCCCGCGATCTTGTAGACGGTGGAGCCGAGGCCCGATTGCGGGAACTCCTCGCGGCGGGCGGCAAGCTGGAAGTTGAGGTTGTCGAGCGCGGGGATCCGCAGTTCTCCAAAGTAGGAATATTGCTGCTGATCGGACCGGCTCTGGTTGTTCTGGCCAAAGAAGAAGAAGGGCGATTGTCCCGTCGGCGCGCAGCCTACGTCGCCCGGCTGCTGGCCAGCCCATGCGCACGGATACACATCCGGATCCATGTAGTCGCTGCGGATCTGGTCGCGGAACTCGCTCTGCCGCCACTGGCCGCCGGCCGCCCACGCCACCTTGCCGCCGGGCAGTTCAAGCGGCGTACCGCCTGAGACCAGGGCATCGACAACGAGGTTCGTCGAGACCGACTCTTCCCAGCGCTCATCATAGAGCCAGGCAGAGAGTTCGGGCGGGATGTCATTACCCGCAATGTAGCGTGGGTTCGGCGTGCCGAACGTGCCGTTTGCGGGATAGCTGCTGGAGAACGGGTTCAGGTAGAGACAGCCATTCTTGCCGGCCTCAGCCGGGTTCTGAATGCCGACGACCGAATTCCATTCCTGGCTGGTGACAATGCCGTCATTGTTGAGATCGACGGAGGCCATATCGAACCGGTCAGGCACGAGGTCGGCCGCGTTGCAGTTCGGTCCGCCAAAGCCGTTGAGCGCATCCTGCACACGATGGGAGATCGTATCCGGAAGCGTAGTGGTTGTGGTGGCGTAGTTGAATGCGCCGGATACTTTCCACGAATTCAGCCATTCCCCGGCCATGTCGCCGAAATCGCCTTCGAGAGCGGCAACCGCGTTCCAGTTCTCGAGTTCTGTCGAAGGCATGGTGCCCTCGCCCGACGGAAGATGGGGCGCGCCAGACGGACCGAAGAAGATCGACAGGAACTGATCGGCGCCGGCGATGTAAGCCGCGGGAACTGGAATCTGGGCCGCGTTTTGAGTCAGGAAGTCGGCGAAGTACGGGTTGGTCGCCGGCACATAGTACTGGAAGGCTGTGCCCGAACCCGGACCCGGACCAACGTTGGCCTGATACGAGGCCACCGTGCCGATGCGCGGCACGCTGGACTTGCCGTAGGACAGCTGCCCGGTGAAACGGACAGAATCTGAAAGGTCGTTAGTGATCTGCAGGTAGGCGCGATGCTGGTCCTGCTCCTCGACGAGGTTGTAGGTGTGGATCATGTAGTTCCACCAGCAGACTGGCAGTCCGCTCAACGTCGTATCGATGCCCTGAACCGGACCCGTGGAGTTCTCGCAGTCCGAGCCGGCGCGATCCCAGTCAGCAACCGGACCCCACGTCCTGCCAAGGCCGGGGATGTTGGGGGCGAGGCCCGCAGTCGCATCCGTGGGCCGGAGAATGTAGGTCGCGTAGTTGTGGTACGGCGCCCAGGGCGTGCTGTTCTCAGCGAAGGAGTGCACCGTCCAGTCACGCTCAAGGACATCGAGTTCGCTGCGGTGTGAGAACTCGTACGACAGCATGATGTTGCCGTTGTCGAGATTGGTTCCCCACAACATGCCGAGATTGTAGTCGCCATCGGATCCATCGATGAACTTGTATTCGGCGTCGGCGATGAAACCGTCAAAGCTGTCGCGCGTGATGAAGTTGACGACACCGCCGGTTGCGTCGGCGCCGTAGATCACTGCGCCGCCGTCCTTCAGAATCTCCGTTCGCGACAGCGCGATCTGCGGGATCATGTTGATGTTTTCGCTGAACCGCCGGCCGTTGAAGATGGTCAGCGTGCGGCCGCCGCCAAGACCGCGCAGGTTCAGCGTGGCTGCGCCGATATTGCCGTAGCCCGCCTGGAACTGGTTGGTCTCACCCAACGTCGAGCCAACGACGCTCAGCGACTTGGTGAATTCAAGCGCGTTCTGGCCGCCCTGTTTGAACGACTCATCGGCCGTGTAGACTTCTACTGGCAATGGCGCGTCTTCCGCCGCCGTTGCGATATTGGAGCCGGTAACGATGACCCGGTCGCGGGTCTCGCCTTCCGGCTGCTCCGGTTGCACCTGCTCTACGGTCGTCGGCTGTTCCGTGGTCTGCGCATACGCCGCGGGGATTCCCCACGCTCCGAACGCCAGCGCAGCCGCCGACACACGCCGATATCTTTTGCTTGTCAGCATGCTCATTCCCTCCCTGGATTTCTTTTTTCTATGCACCCTGGCTATCCCTCCGGAGCGCTGAGAGATGATTGGACCAATCGGTAACGGGCGTGAATCACTATCTAGGCGGCCGCTACGGCATCATGCCCCAACGTTCGCGGCCATTCCCTTGGGTTAGCTCGCGAAGATTTTGTTTAGCGAAGCAATCTAGCGGTGGCAGGGAACGGTGGTTACGGCTGCATCATCCCTGTGTTCGCTGAAGGCCGATCAGCGTCGGGTTGCGGCAAGATGCCAGCCGGCAAGCTGGACGGCCTCATCGTCGCATAAGCGACATAAAAAATTCACGAGAAAACACGCTCCGACCGAGCGGGCCCGCCACAGGATTCACGCCGCTTTCAGCGCGGTCGGCTACACCTGCATCCGGTCGGGTATACTGGGGGGAGTAGAGTGAGTGAGGGTATGTTTGCCTGCGACATCGCCCGCCGTATCGAAGCGGCGGGACCGGCGACGCCCGGCGGCGCCGTCGTCAGACGTTTCGAGCAGGACGAGGATCTTCACATCATCGCGGTCGTCGACGGCGATCAGCGTCCCGTCGGACTCGTCACGCGCCACGCGCTGTTTCAATCCTTCTCGCTGAAATTCGGCCGCGAGCTTTGGGACAAGCGCCCGATCGCGCAGCTGATGCAGGCTAACCCGCGCCTCGTGCGCATCGATGCGCCCATGGAAGAGCTTTGCCGCCTCATTGCCGGCATGTCGCCCGAAGCCCTGCTGCAGGGTGTCGCGATGACGGATGAAAACGGCTGCTATGCTGGCGTTGCGAGCGCCTTCGATCTCTATCGCGCGTCCGTGCTTGTCGCTGAGGAAAAGAACGCCCGGCTTCTGGCCGCCACGCAGCAGCTATCGGCTGAAACGGAGCGTGCGACCCGGGCCTCGCAGGCCAAGTCCGACTTCCTGGCGACGATGAGCCACGAAATCCGCACGCCTCTGAACGGCATTCTGGGCATGGCGCAGGCGTTGGCGCAGGAGCCGCTGGCAGAGGGGCAGAAGGAGAAGGTCGATCTGATCGTCGCCTCGGGAGAGACGCTGACCGGACTGCTGAACGACATTCTCGACCTGTCGAAGATCGAAGCTGGCAAGCTGGCGATCGAGCCCGTCGAAAGCGATCTGCGGGCGACAATCAACCGTGTCTTCCGTCTCTTTGCGCCGCAGGCGCGCGACAAGGGACTGGAGATGGTGCTGGATCTTCCGGCCGATCTGCCGGCGCGCCTGAAATACGATCCGGTCCGCGTACACCAGTGCATCGGCAATCTGATCTCCAACGCCGTGAAGTTTACTCATCAGGGCCGGATCGAGATCGGCTGCCGCATCCGGCGCAGCGCCGAAGGCAAACCTGCCGTCGCCATTTCCGTGAAGGACACCGGCATCGGCATGAGCGCCGATACGCTCGCCAATCTGTTCACGCCGTTCACGCAGGCAGACGGATCGATCACCCGCCGGTTCGGTGGCACCGGACTGGGGCTGGCGATCACACGCCGCCTGTTGCGGATGATGGGCGGCGATGCCTCCGCCGAAAGCGCGCCCGGCGAGGGCTCGACCTTCACGATGACGTTTGCGGCGGACGAGGCTGCGAGCGGCGCCGCAAGTCCGGCCCCGACGCCCGCCGCCGAAACCGAAACGAACTGGACGCCATCGCGTCCCCTGCGCGTCCTGCTGGTCGACGACAACAGCGTGAATCGTCAGGTTGTCCGGCTGTTCCTGGCGTCAATCCACGCGACCGTTACTGAAGCCGTGAATGGCGCGGAAGCGCTCGACCGGCTTGCCAGCGAGGCGTTCGACATCGTGCTGCTCGATGTTCATATGCCGGCGATGGATGGCTGCGAAGCGATCCGCCGCATCCGTGCGTCGGATCAGCCCTGGCGCGACCTGCCGGTGATCGCCCTCACCGCGGACGCCATGGAAGGCGACCGCGAGCGCTTCGTGGCGATGGGGATGACCGATTATGTCGCCAAGCCCATCGACAGGCGCCTGCTGCTGACGCGGATCGCCGCCTGCATGGATCCTCGCCAGAAGCAGAAGGTCGCCGCAGCCTGACGCCTGCGCTGGCCGGAGAGCGGCTGAGCCGCTAGTCCTTGGCGAAAGCGGGAGGGCGGAATGACCGGCACACCTCAACCAGTGACAGATCACCCCGTGACAGGCGGATGCCTGTGCGGCGCAGTGCGCTACAGCGTTGAGGCGCAACCCATGATGGTGCGGCAGTGCTGGTGCCGCGTCTGCCAGTACTGGGCTTCAGGCTCGGCGACGGTGAACGTCGTCTTCCCGCTCGACAAGGTGACGATCACCGGCCCCCTGACGCAATTCATTTCGGTCGCGGACTCCGGCAACCGCATGGTCCGCAGCTTCTGCGTGACCTGCGGAACGCCCATGACCAGCGCGTCGGAGGCCCGCCCTCACCTCATCATCCTGCGCGCGGGGACACTCGACGACACGTCGATCGCCAGACCGACGCTTAACATCTGGAAGGACTCGGCTCCGGCATGGGCGCATCACGACCCCGCGCTGCCATCAACGCCGCGACAGCCGCCGCCGATTTAGCCGCAAGCTGCGGCTGCGACCGATTGCACCCGACGGTTGAACCTGCCATGATCTCGCCCAAGTTCGAAGGCTTCTGCAGGGCACGGGGCGGCAGCCGGGAATCGTATGAAAAAACTGCTCCTCGCCCTGGTGTTGGTTGTCGTTGGCGGCATCATGCTGCTTGGCCCGCAACTCCGCTCAGCCTTCGCCTCCACTGAAGTCAACATCACGCTGGGACGCGCGGAGCTGCATCCCACGCAGCAGGCGTTGAACTTCCTTCTGGACGCGCCCGCCGACGCCGAACTGCCGGCGAAGAAGAAGACCAAGCTGTGGGCGACCTACTATCATATGCCAACCGTGCGTCCGTCGTGGACCAGCGTGTCGGCCAAGCCGCTTCTGGGCCGTAACGGCTCGCCGGTGTCTCCGCCCCTCTCGACCCAGGACTGGTGCAACGCCGCCATGCAGGGCTCGGTGTGGGTCCATAACGGCAAGGACAAGCCGACGGCCTACATGTTCGTTGATAGCCGCGGCCCCGAACAGGTTGTGTGCGACAAGTATTTCGGCGACCTGTCGGCGGGCATCAAATCGGCCACGCGCCGGGCGCGCTTTGTCGAGTTCCATCATCCGCAAGCCTGCGATGTGCGCGTGATCCCGCTGATGGCGTTCCGCACGATCGCGGTGGATCGTTCCAAGATCAAAATGGGCACGGTGCTCTACGTGCCCAAGCTGCGCGGCAAGACGTTCTGGAATGCCGGCGAGTTCTTCACGCATGATGGCTATGTGATCGCCAGCGACACAGGCGGCGCCATCGAGGGCAACCATATCGACATGTTCGTCGCCGACGCAGCGGTCGATCCCTTCCCCGATATCGTGCGCTCCAGCCCGCGCGGCACGTTCGAAGCCTATTTCGTCGACCCGAAGCATCCGGCGGCTATCGCGCTGAAGGACGCCGCCGACGAGGTCTGCAAGGACACGGATGGCCCCGGCCGCAAGCGCCGGACGACCAACCCGGTCTGACGCCTCTGGAAGACGCGGTAACGGTCCGGTAACACCTCTGCCGATTTCGCTATTGCATGAAAGAACTCAACGCGATCCTGGGCCTCAGGGCAGATCCCGCCCCCAGCGGCGCGGATGTGGTCGCGTGCGCGCCTGCGCCTGAAGCTGCGGCGGCGCCACGGCGACGCATGCCACGTCAGGCGAGCTATGCGATCCTTGGCCTGCTGACAGCGTGCGCCACAGCTTCAACGACAGGACGCGAGCCCACGCCGCTGTCGCCTGTGATGACACTCGAGGAAGCGGCTCAGGCGTTCGCGCTCGCTGCGCCGGATGAGCAGACGCTCGGACCGGATTTGAGATTGTGGGCCACGCACTATCACACGCCGAGCATCACGCCTGCGCTCGCGACGATATCGGCCGCCTTCCCGCTGCTCGATCGTGACGGCCAGCCAATCTCTCCGCCGCTGACGCACCGCGACTGGTGCGAGGCGGCCCTTCAGGGATCGGTTTCGGTGCGGCAGGGCGAGACATCGACGGCCTATGTCTTCGTCGACGCGCGCGGACCGGAGCAGGCCAATTGCGATCAATGGCTGGGCGACCTTTCCGGCACGGTGAAGGCCGCGACGCGACGCGCCCGCTTCATGCGCGTGAACCATCCACTCGGCTGCGGCGTGCGCAACCATCCGCTTGTTCCTTTCCGCACCATCGCGGTCGATCCTGATGTGATCCCGCTCGAGTCTGTCGTATTCGTGCCCGACCTCCGCGGCCGCGCATTCCGGATCGACGGCCGCGACTATGTGCATGACGGCTATCTCTTCGCCGGCGATCGCGGCGGCGCCATCAAGGGCGCGCATGTCGATGTGTTCATGGTGGAGAGCGCAGCGGGTCCGCTGGAAGACCTGTTCGCCTCGACAGAGAACCGAACCTTCTCCGCCCATATCGTGGGCGAAGATGACCCCCGCGCCGCAGCGGTCCGCTCAACTCAGATGTCGAGCTGCGACGCAGTCACGCCAGGTTGAGCCAGCAATCGCTGGACAAGCTTTCCCTTGCGGCGGCAGATTGCGCCGCAATCAACATAACAACGATGCGAGGGAGAGACTGCAATGAAACACCGACTGAAGGCTGGCGCCGCGATGGCTGCCGCCATCCTGCTGGCGACAGGGTGCGGGCTGTTTGCCCCGGATCATTCCAGAGCTGCGCCGCAGATTCCGATTCACCCGACGATGTCGCCGACACTGGCGCCGCAGGCGCCGAACCCGCCCGCCGCAAAGCCGGCCGCGCCAGCCGCGACGCCGGCGGTCGCCGTCACGCCGGCTGCATCGGGCCGCACCGACTATTCCGTCCCCGCGCACTGGCTTTGCCGTCCGGGTATCGCCAACAATGCGTGCGAGGTGAACATGGACGCGACGGTCGTGAAGGCGGATGGATCGACAACGCTCGAAAAGTTCACCAGCAACCCGAACGCGCCGATCGATTGTTTCTACATCTATCCGACCGTGTCGCTGGATCCGTTTACGCAATCCGATCTCGTACCGGGGCCGGAAGAACTCAATGTCGTGAAGGCGCAAGTCGCGCGGCTTGGCAGTCAGTGCCGCATCTTCGCGCCGATGTACCGGCAGTTCTCGCTCGGCGCCCTGCGCGCCCGTATGTCGGGCAGCGGCGCTGTGCCTGAACGCGGCACGCCGGCCGACGCCAACAACGACGTCGATGACGCCTGGGACTGGTATATGGCCAACGAGAACAAGGGCCGTGGCGTCGTGATTCTCGGCCACAGCCAGGGCTCGGGCCAGATCATGCGCCTGATCTCATCCAAGGTGGACGGTCAGCCCGCGCAGGAGAAGCTCGTTTCCGCCATCGTGATGGGCTTCTCGCTGATGGCGCCCAAGGGCCAGGACGTTGGCGGCACCTTCAAGCACATTCCGGCGTGCAAGTCGGCCGACCAGACGGGCTGCGCGATTTCTTTCTCGTCTTTCCGGTCGACCGTGCCGCCCTCGCCGCAGGCGATGTTCGGCCTGGAGCGCGGCGACATGGAAGCGGTTTGCGCCAACCCGGCGGCGCTGGGCGGCGGCGCGGCGGAAGCGAAAGCCTACTGGTCCACAGCCGACAAGACCTGGGTGACCGGCAAGCAGATCACGACGCCTTTCGTTGTGACCCCGGGCCTGACCACAACCGAGTGCGTGCACGAGGGCAACCACCACTATCTGAAGGTGACATTCAACGCCGATCCGAACGATCCGCGCATTGATGATCCCGGCACGGACGTGATGGCGAACGGCAAGCCCGATCCGGGCTGGGGCCTGCATCTCAACGACGCCAACATCGCGATGGGCAACCTTGTTGATATCCTCGCGAAACAGTCGGCGGCGTGGAAGAAGACGCATCACTGAAAATAGTTCCACCGTCTGCAGGACGGCCGAAGCGGCCTCACGCCTTGAGCGTGGGGCCGTTTTTTATGTGCTCTGGCGCATGGTTATCGCGAATGCGGAAATTCCGGTGCGCGCGCTGAGTCTCCCTTAGGGCATCCGAGCGAATCTTCGCGCGGACCCGTGGGGGGCCTCCATATGCAACCGGAAATTCCCGATGCGTTCGCTGCACGCCAAGATAGAGGACTGGCTGCTTGCCCAGGACGACGTTTCGACTGAAGCGGCGGAGGAACCGTTCGATTCCTTCGGGCCGATCAGCGACGTCCGTCGTGCGTTAAGCCAACCGGCCCGCCAGCCGTTCAACCAGGGCCCGCACGACTACACACGCATTCGTGCGGCCGAAGCCGATCCTTATCACCGCCGCGTCCTGCGCGTGCTGCTGGCCAGCCCGCGCATCTCGGTGATTGAGGTCGAGGACGGGCAATCCGCCGTCGATCTGCTGGCGCTGCGCTCGTTCGACCTTGTCCTCGTCGGTATGGACCTGCCCCACATGACAGGCGCCGATGTGATCCGCTGGGTGCGCCGCAGCCGCACGCCATGGGCCGACATTCCGATTCTCGGCATGGTCGATGATCGGCACCGCGAACAAGTCGGCCGGCTTCTGTCGATGGGGATGACGGACTGGACCGAGAAACCGCTGAGCCGCCATCATCTGGCGGACAAGATCGTCCACCTGATGCCGGGACTTTACGACGCCGGTCTGTAGGATCTGTAGTGCCGCCACTCCGGCGCGAACGGTTTACGGCGAGACAGGAACCCGGACCGGGTCAGGGCGATTTTCGCTGGCCGAGAATGTCGAGCGGATCCGGGAATTTGGAAAACGCGGAGCGCGCCTGCGCCTTGAACTTCTCGAACTGCATGACGTTCTCGATGCGGCGGTCGAGGAAAGCATCAACCTGCTCCGCGTCATCCGTTCCGAGCCAGGCGGCAAGGGTCGATCCGAGCACGGCCACCAGCGTCATCCGCTTGGTGTACCAGTTATAGTCGGTCGACTTGTCGCCGAGCGCCGACCAGATCGCGTCGGCCGCCGCCCAGAGCCCCTTCGGCCCTGTGAGCAGATTTGCCGGGCTGGCCGCGGCGCGCTTCACGGCCGCCTTGTGGGGCGCAAGCGCCGCCAGCCAGCCTTTCACCCCCGCCCGGACCTTTTCGCGGACCTTGAGAGACGCAACCGCCGGCAGGGCGAGCGCCTCGCCCCCGGCCCGGGCGGCCCGCTTCCCGAAAGCCGCCAGCACGTCCGCCACGCCGTTCGGCGCCGCCAGAAGGGCCTGACCCTGGCTGAGGCCGGCCTTTTCGGCGGCCTTATCAAGGGCGGCCCGGGTCCAGCCCGATTCCGGGGCCAGTTCGAGCATGGCGTCGGTCAGCCGGTCGAGGAAAAGGTCGCTGGGGGCGTTATCCTTGGGTTCCATGAGCATTTTCCGTGGTTTTTGGGCAGTAGGCAGGCCCGGTTTGATATGGTATCGGAGCGCCGCCTGCCCGTCATGGCATTCCGTGGCGAGCTGGAAAATTCACCCGTCGAGCGGGCCAACGCATCCCTTGCGGGAGCGTTCGCGGCCGTTTCGGCGTTTGTTGCGTATCTGACCAATCCCCCGGAGCCGGCCGGGAAACCGATGGAGAGTTTCAAATAGTTCAGATCGTTGTCCGCGATAACAACGTCGATCAGGCGTTGAAGGCGCTCAAGAAGAAGATGCAGCGTGAAGGTCTCTTCCGCGAAATGAAGCGTCGCAACCACTTCGAGAAGCCCTCGGAGCGCAAGGCCCGCGAGAAAGCCGAGGCCGTTCGCCGCGCCCGCAAGCTCGCCCGCAAACGCGCCCAGCGCGAAGGCCTGCTTCCGAAGGCCTAGACGGCCAGACTGACCGGCACATTGAACAAGGCCGGCTGCGCGTGGGCGCGGCCGGCCTTTGTGCGTTCGGGCCCGGGCAGAAAAGCAGAGGGCGCCATCCCGAAGATGGCGCCCCCGAAGTCCTGAACGGTCATGTCGCCCGTTGACAGCGCGATCAGGCGCCGACGGCGTCCAGATCATCGCCCTCTTCGCGCACCTTGAGATCGTATTCGCGGACCTTGCGATAAAGCGTCGAGCGGCCGATGCCGAGCCGGCGGGCCACTTCCGACATATGACCGGAATAGTGATCGATGGCGAACTGGATCAGGTCGCGTTCGATGGCTTCCAGCGTGCGCAGCTCGCCCGTGCCGTCCGTGATCGAGACGGGCTGGTCGGCCTGATCGTTGGCGGCCGGAGGCGCAACTATCGGCTCCGACGACGGCGAGGCGAACGACAGACCCGAGATCTGCGGGAAGTCTTCCGGCTTGAGCGCGCCGCCATCCGACAGCACGACAGCGCGGAAGATCGAGTTCTCCAGCTGGCGAACGTTGCCCGGCCAGTCGTAGTTGACCAGCATGCCCAGCGTGTCCTGGGCGACGCCCGGGATGTTCTTGCCTTCCTCGGCGTTGAAGCGCGCCACGAAGTGCTCGATCAGCGCCGGGAGATCTTCCTTGCGCTCGCGCAGCGAGGGGATCTCGATCGGGAAGACGTTGAGGCGATAGTAGAGGTCCTCGCGGAAGCGGCCTTCCTTCACCAGCTGGGCCAGATCGCGGTTGGTGGCCGAGATGATGCGGACGTCGACCTTGGTCGGGCGGCGCGATCCCACAGCATCGACTTCGCCTTCCTGCAGGACGCGCAGAAGCTTCACCTGCATGTCGAGCGGCAGTTCGCCGACTTCGTCGAGGAACAGCGTGCCTTGATCGGCTTCGACGAACTTGCCGAGCTTCTTCTCGTGCGCGCCGGTGAATGAGCCCTTCTCGTGGCCGAACAGGATCGACTCGACGAGGTTTTCCGGAATGGCGCCGCAGTTGACCGCGACGAACGGTTTGCCGGAGCGGTCCGACGCGCCCTGAATGCAACGCGCGACGACTTCCTTGCCAACGCCCGATTCACCAAGGATGAGGATCGGAATGGTCGAGGCGGCGGCGCGCTGGCCGAGGCGAACGACGCCGCGCATGGAGGGCGCGCCAGCGATCATGTCCTCGAAACCCATCTTGCCTTCGGACTTCTTGGAGAGGCGTTTCACCTCGCCGCGCAGGTCCGACATCTTGAGGGCGTTGCGGATCGAGATGCCGATGCGTTCCGGGCTGGCCGGCTTGACGAAGAAGTCGATCGCGCCGGCGCGCATGGCCTGGACAACCGTATCGATGCCGCCAGTGGCGGTGAGCACGATGACCGGAAGGTCGGGGCGGCGCTCCATCAGGCGCTCGAGCGTTTCCATGCCCGAGAGGCCCGGCATCACCAGATCCAGCAGGACAACGTCAACGCCGTTGCGCGGATCGGAAGCTTCTTCCAGCGCACGTTCGCCATTCTCGACAACACGCGCGCGGAAGCCCTGCTTCTCGGCGGCGGCTTGCATCAGGCGGCGCTGAGTTGGATCGTCATCGACGACCAGAACGGTCTTGGCCATGTCCACACCATCATCAGTAGACGGAAGGCTCTGAGGCGGCCTCCCTGTTCCGGCTCAAACTGGCACGCACGCTTGAAAATGCGTTTAAGCGGTTCGCGCGAATTTCACGCAACGCCCGGAAATCAGGGCTTTTTGCGTCAATCTGGGCCGGAAATCGCGTCGGCGGAGGTGCCGATCTGTCCGCATTAAGCAAACATAGGACGGCGCCCCGCCTGCTTTGGACACACGGAATCCAGCGGGATATCCAGGAGTTCGTTACGTCATGGCGTGGCGGCGCGCGTGTGGCGCAATCATCATGGGCCTTGGAGCCGCCGCCTTGTTGGCGACGATCGCAGGCGCGACGGTGCTGGCCGTCTCCATTGTTAAATCCGGCGACCTGCCCGCGACGCCCCCGGTTCTCGCAACCGGCGCGGCAGGCGGGGTTTTGGGCGGTATTGTGGTGCTGCTTCTCGGGCGCCTGATCTACGGCCATTGGCGGCGGGCTGCGCCGATCGCGAATTTCACGGCGGACGTGACCCGCATGGTTGGCCTCGCCATCGCCTTCGGGCTTGGCGCAATGCTGGTCTTCCTGCTGGCGACCGGACTTGAAAAGGAAGACGCGGTCGCGGCGATCGTGCTGGGCATCGGCACAGTGGCCGGGCTGGGCCTTGCCTATGTCGGCAACAACCTGCGGCGGGGCGGGCGCAGCTATCTCGACTAGGCCTTGCGAGCAGGTCCGCCGGCTTTCACCGGCCGTGGCGGCCAGTTTCCCATCGACAGCACGCGGTCATACATAACCAGCGCGCCAGCCAGCCCGACATTGATGCAGAAGCGCGTCGGTATCTTCACGATATGCGCGCAACGGGCCTGCATCTCCGGCGATAAATCCCGCGCCTCTCCGCCCATGACATAGGCGGCGCGCAGGGGATGGCGGAAGGCCGGCAGCTCGACTGCGCCGTCCGTCAGTTCGACGCCGACAAGCTGACAGCCGCGCGGCAGTTGCATCTCTTCGACCGAATTCCACAAATACCAGGGCACGTGCAGATCCGACTTCGACGTGTCGGCATTGTGCATCACGCGTACCTTGGGCGCAGCGGCGACCGTGAAGGTGAAAGCCGCGCCGAAGGCATGCGCCGTGCGCTGGAGCGCGCCCAGATTCATGGGCTTCGACAGGGATTCGACGCCGACCCCGAAATATCCGCGGATCTGTTTCATGCGCGACGGTGAATGACGTCAATGGCTGCGTGTCAACCGCCGCTACGGCTTCAGGCCCTTCAGGAAATCCATGATGAAGGCATTCACCTCTTCCGGCTTTTCCTGCTGGATCCAGTGTCCGGCGCCGGGAACGAGCGTGACGGCGCGCAGATCATCCGCCACGCGGGACATCTGGGCGCGAAGCATGTCCGCCTTGGCGCCGCGAATGACGATATCGTCCGTCCCAGCAATGAAGGCGACCGGAACCTTGATGTGCACGCCGGTGAGCTCGGGCGTGATCTCCCAGTTGCGCTCGATGTTGCGGTAGTAGTTCACGCCGCCGCGGAAGCCCGCGCGTTCGAACTCCGAAACGAAATAGTCGAGATCCTTTTCCTGAAGCCAGGCAGGCAGCGCCTTCGGCTTGCCCAGCCGCGGAATCCAGCCGCCAGCCGAAGCCTTGGGATCAGTGATCAGCGGCGGATCGCGCGGCGCATCCAGCGGCGCATAGATGCCAAGCAGGAGGCCGCGCGGATTGGCGTCGTACTCGGCCTCGGCCACGCCGGGCTCCTGATGGTAGAGGATGTAGTAGAAATTATCCCCGTTGGCCGCGCGCATCGCCGCCATGGGCGAGGAGTTGCCGCGCCCGCCATTCGGCACGCTCATCGCGATCATCGCCGAGAACCGCTCGGGGTACAGCATCACGCTGTTCCAGGTCGCGATCGATCCCCAGTCGTGCCCGATGATGATCGCCTTCTCGGCGCCATAGGCGTCGAGCAGTCCGACGATATCGCCGGCAAGATCCTTCACGTCGTAATCGTCAACGTTCGGCGGCTTATCGGACCCGCCAAAGCCGCGCATGTCGGGCGCGATGACCTTGTATCCCGCCTTGGCGATCACAGGAATCTGGTGACGCCATGAATACCAGCTTTCCGGCCAGCCATGCACGAGCACGACGAGCGGCCCCTCGCCTGCTTCCGCCACGCGCAGCTTGATGCCGTTCGTCTCCACCATCCGGAAGGAGACGCCATCGACCGGAGCCGGCGTTGTCTCAGGTTGGGTGACGCACGCCGCGAGCGCCAACGCCGCGCCCGCAATGGCGCCGGCAAACAGACGGCGGCTGATCGATCGGAACATTGTTGCCCTCCCTCGCGCGACCTCTCGCGGACCGCACGTTAGCAGGGTTTCAGACCCGTGCGCCCGGCGCAAGCCTCGTCACTGGCGCAGGCAACCGGCAAAGGATAGCGTCGAAATGTATGCCGCTCACCTTCGATATTGCGGATCGTGACCGCGCGCTGCCGACCGAACTCAGCGTCCAGTATCCGGACTGGCTGGATGCACACATCCGCCGCGATTTCGGTACACCCTACCTTCCCTGCCCGGACCGGCGCCCCGGCCAGACTGACGGGCGGCGGCCCCTATTTTGGATCCGGCTTCGATTGCCGCCCAAGGCGTCCAGCCAGAAGCATGTTGCCGAGCGAGTGGTTAGCTTCATGGCAGGCGTATTCGTGAACGACGCCGTCGGGCTCCAGCGTCATGACGAACTCGGCGCTCCATGGCTGCGTGTAGAGATGCGCATCCTCAACAGTGTACTGGTACAGCAACGCGTCATGCGACGTGCGTGTGAAGCGCTCGGTGATGAGGGTCGTCTCGGTCAGCATGATCGGCGGGCCAAAATCCGGCCGTGCGATGTCGTCCGGCCTGAAGCCTGTCGTTTCGATCACCAGCGTGTCGTCTTCCCACCGTCCGCGCCCAACCCCATCGAACGGCTGGACCACAGCCGGCCACGGCTTCGCGTTGACCGGCACGATGCGGAGCCCCTGCACATCCTCGTTCGTGAAGACAACCGCGTCGGGCGTCTGCACGATCTGGATCGGGATGAGCATCGGCAACGTGCGTATCGGCGGCGCAAGGATCCCGGCAAGACATCTTTCGTAGGGCGGGCGATCCTCCGGATCGTCGAAGGCATAGCTTTCGCGCATGTCGAATGCTTCAGCGAGATCAATACCGACCTGCGTGTAGGGTATTTTTCCATCAGGCGGGTCGATCATCTGCGATGTGCGGAATTTGCCGTTGACCTGCGCCAGCTGGTCAAAGCCATAGAAGGCGAAATCGGGATCGGTGACGGCGCTTGAGCGCGAGCGCATGTCCTCGACGATCCTCTTGGCTTCATCGGCCGAGACTTCGAGCGCGGTGGCGACGGCGGGCCGTTCCAGGCGCGTGACGAAGCGTGTGGCCCAGACGCCCTGCAGATCGGGCCGCCCATCGGGCGTACGCTCCACGCCCGCGGCGCCCTGTGCAAAGGCCGGTGACATACCGGACAGGCAGAAGCAGGCCAGCAGCAAAGCGCGCATCGACCGACATCCTCCCCCGATGGTAGCCATCTAAATCGTGGAGCCAGCCTAGCCCGCAATTGGGCTGGACAACACCCCGGACAGAAAGACTCCGGGACGAGCCGAGCGACGCGGCGGGATGACAGTCCGATCCAGCTTCGCTAAGGCAGGGCGACGAACGACATGCGGAGCACGCAAACCATGAAAGCCATTCTCTCCAAGGCCCCGGGCCTGCCCGATACGCTGGTGCTGGAGGATGTGCCCGCCCCCGCCCCCAAGGCCGGAGAGATTGTCGTTTCGGTCAAGGCTGTCGGCGTGAACTTTCCCGACTTCCTGATCATCCAGGACATGTATCAGTACAAGCCGCCCCGCCCCTTCTCGCCGGGCGGGGAGATTTCCGGCGTGGTGAAGGCCGTCGGCGATGGCGTCACGCAGTTCAAGGTCGGCGACAAGGTGTTTGGCTCGACCGGCGCGGGCGGCATGGCGGAAGAGATTCTGGTTCACGCCAGCCGCATGAACCTTCTGCCCGACTTCATGCCGTTCGATGAGGCCGCTGCGCTGCTGATGACCTATGGCACGTCGCACTACGCGTTGAAGGATCGCGCGAAGATCCAGCCGGGTGAAAAGCTGCTGGTGCTGGGAGCGGCCGGCGGCGTCGGTCTCGCCGCCGTCGAATTGGGCAAGGCGATGGGCGCAGAAGTGATCGCCGCCGCCTCAAGTCAGGAGAAGGTGGACTTCTGCCTCTCCAAGGGCGCTGACAAGGGACTGGTCTATCCGGAGAACCCACTGTCGCGTGAGCAGCAGAAAGCCTTCTCGGACCAGATCAAGGAGATCTCGGGCGGCGGCGTTGACGTTGTCTATGATGGCGTCGGAGGCGATTACGCCGAGCCGGCCGTCCGCGCGCTCAACTGGGATGGCCGTTTCCTGGTGATCGGCTTCCCGGCCGGGATTCCGAAACTGCCGCTCAATCTGACGCTTCTGAAATCCTGCCAGATTGTGGGCGTATTCTGGGGCGCCTTCGTGGCGCGCGACCCGAAGGGCCATGCCGACAACCTGGCCGACCTCTTCCGCCTTTATCAGGCCGGCAAGATCAAACCTCACATTTCCAACCGTTATCCGCTCGAACGCGCCGCCGACGCCATAAAGGAGCTGTCGGAACGCCGCGCAAAGGGCAAAGTCGTCATCACCATCTGAGACCGTTCCGTCCGGGGCCAGATGCGCCTCGCCCAAACTGAAACAGGGGAAATTCCGATGTTCAGCCGAATCGCTCTCGCCGCTGCCGCAGGTCTGATGGCCGCTGCGTGCGCCACCAGCACGCCCGCCTCGCCGGACGCCGGACCATCCGGGACGGCCACGCCAGGCGCAGCCACCACGCCCGCCGCCGCCAGTTCCGTCACCGTCCTCAACATTGCCTCGACATCGCACTGGGCGGCCGAAGAGAATCTTGTGCCGGACGATCCGGTGCTGGCGCTGGTCGGCGCGAACGTCGCCGTGACCAGCAACCCGCTGGGCGTCTATGCCTCCTGCAACGCGGCCAATGGCGGCATCACCATGCGCGTAGGCAAGCAGGACATCGCCCGCCTCGGACAGTCAGCAACCTATCGTATCCGCACGGGCGCAACCATGCGCGAGATCAACGGCAAGTTCGAGCAGGCCAAGGGCTCGAGCGATGCGAACTTCGTCTTCCCGATTACGTCGGCGGATCTTCTCGGCATCGGCCAGCTCGACATGGTCTCGTTCCTTTCCGACAAGGGCGAGGTCGAGTGGACGCTGGTGAAGGATGCTGCAGCGCAGGTTCAGGCCAAGCACATCGGCTCGCTCAAGAACTTCGATACAGCGGCGCGCGACTTCCTCGTCTACTGCAACCCGAAATAGGCCAGCGCCAGTGCAGGAATGAAAAGGCCCGGAGCGTCACTCCGGGCCTTTTCTTTCGCCGTTCAGCTGCCGCTCGATGGCGGTTTGGAAGGCGGCTCCGATTCTTCGGAGGCGGGACCGTCAAAGAAAGCCGTAGAGGCGCGTTGTTCGGTTTTCGCTGCTGCCTTGGCCTTGCCGCCAAAGAGACCGCGGAATACCGCGCCGATGCCGCCAATGGCGGCGACAACAAGAATCCAGCCTTTCTTCAGGAACAGCAGGATGGCGGCGATGATGCCGCCATTCTTCGCCAGCACCGACGCTGCGGCGGCTCCGCCGATAAGGCCCGCTATGCCGAGATCGGACTTGGCGTCCGTGGAGGCGTTGAATTCATCATACCGGGAGCCCGGGTTGAACTCGGCCAGCGCGAGCACTTCCGGTGAGGCGCGCTCGACCAGCTTGAGCTGATCGAGGCCGGCAACGAAGTTCATCGAGAGAACCCCAAACCGGCCGAGCACGCGCATGTCGTAATTCAACGTGTGATCCGGATCCTCGTCGAAAGACAACTCCTTCGCCCAGTAGAGCTTGTGCGCGGCGGCGTCGTAGCGCGGTTGCGTCGCCCAGCCGATAATATCCAGCTTGGGATAACCATTGGCGCGGCGCTGGGCGTTCTCGGCGTCGAGCCCGTCACGCATTGCATCGATCAGCATGTCATAGTCGATGCCCGATGCATCGTCGTCCGACACGTAACCGGTGTCTTCGTAAGTCAGAACGACGCCCCACGCGTCCTCGTCCAGCGGGGACGATCCTTCCGGGAAGAGCATGCCGTCCACCTGCGCGGCTTCGGGCGGGTTGCCCCAAGCCTCGACAAGGACATCATGGGCGTCAGAAGCATCCAGGAAATAGAAGTTCTCCGGCACCTTCAGCGCGACATTGGCCTTCGCCAGCGTGATGACGCCCTTACGGTGTTCTAGCGAAGCCTCGAACGCTGCAGTCATTTCGGCGATTTCCGCCTCGGTCGGCGCAACGGCGGCGACCGCTCCTTCCGGCGCGGATGGTTGCGCGAACGCGGGCGCGGCGGATGCGAAGACGCAAGCCGCCAGCCCAAACCTGATTGTCCGGATCATGAAGCCCCCCAACATGGCGCTTCGAAGCTAGTTCGCCCGCGTGACACACACAATCAGAATCATGCGCCGGCTGCCTCCCGGGAGACAGCCGGCGCCAGTCGTATCCACGCGGTTGCGTGGCCGGGTTAGTTCGCCGTCGGCGCAGCCGCCGCCAAGGCGGCGGCATCTTCATGCGCGCGGTTGATGATGTAGGCGCGGATGGACTCGGCGTCGTCCGCCGACAGTACGGACGCGAAGCTCGCCATGCCGGCGCTGGCGTACTTGCCGTTCAGCACCACGTCGGCGAAGTCCTGCTTTGTGCCGGGCGCCTGGGCCCAGCGAAGATCCTGGATCGCGCCGCCGGACACCACCAGTTGTCCGTGACACACCATGCAGTTCCGCTCGAACAGGACGCGGCCGTATTCAAGCTGCTGGGCGTTGCCGAAGTCCTCGGCGGCCGGAACCTTGTCGACCTCGAAGACCTCGTACGGTTCGAGCTCCGCCTTGCCGCCGATCTTGTAGACAAGAACGCGTCCCATCTCGGGCGACCCGATCTTGGGGATGGCGTTGCCGCCAGCCGTGACGGGCAGCGCCGTGCCCCAGCCAGCCGTCACGGCGATGTATTGTTCGCCGTCGATCTCGTAGCTGATGGGTCCCGACATCACCGGGTACTGGCCGTCCGTCGTCCAGAGCGGCGTGCCGCCCTCGGCGGCGTTGTAGGCGCGGAACTTGCCGTCGAGCCCGCCCTGGAACACCAGCCCGCCCGCGGTTGCGAGCACGCCGCCATTCCATGGCGTTGGATAGTCCACGGTCCAGCGCGGCTTCTTCGCAACCGGATCCCAGGCGACAAGCTGACCCTTGAGGGCGGCGCGGCCCGCTAGGCGCTCGTTGAGCGTAGGCGTCGGCCCGGGGGCGCCGGCGAATTCGATGCCGGTGTTCCAGAAGCCCGGACGATAGGCGAAGTCGGCCTGATCGGCATAAATCTGCGGGATGGTCTGCGCAGGAATGTAGACAAGGCCCGTATCGGGGCTGAACGCCATTGGATGCCAGTTGTGGCTGCCAAGCGGACCGGGGATCGCCTGGAACGGGCTTTCAAGATAGCGCACGCCGGGCGCCTCGACCGGACGGCCCGTCGCAAGATCGACACTCGTCGCCCAGTTGACGTTGTCCTGATACTTGTCCGCCGAGATCAGTTCACCGGTCTCGCGGTCAAGCACGTAGAAGAAGCCGTTCTTCGGCGCCTGCATCGCGACCTTGCGCGTCTTATCGCCGATCTTGATGTCGGCGAGGATGATGTGCTGCGTCGCTGTATAGTCCCAGGATTCCCCCGGCGTGGTCTGGTAATGCCAGACATACTCGCCGGTCTCCGGCTTGAGCGCGAGAATGGACGACAGCAACAGGTTGTCGCCGCCAGACGGATCGCGGCGTTCGCGATTCCACGGCGTGCCATTGCCGATGCCGATATAGACGATATCGAGGTCAGGATCGTAGGCCATGGCGTCCCAGGGCGTTCCACCCCCGCCGATCTCCTTCCATTCGCCGCTGTCGCCCCAGGTTGCATTGCCCTTCTCGGCGAAAAACTTGTCGGACGCCGCATTGTCGGGCTGCTTCTCGGGATTTGGCGCCATGTAGAACCGCCAGGCGAGCTTGCCGTCAGCGGCGTCGTAGGCGGTGAGATAGCCGCGCACGCCGAACTCCGCGCCGCCATTGCCGATCAGAACCTTGCCCTTCACGACCCGGGGCGCGCCTGTGATGGTGTAGGGCTTGGACTGGTCGACGGTGACCACATCCCACGCCGGCTCGCCGGTCTTGGCGTCGATCGCAATGAGACGACCGTCGATCGTTCCGACGAAGACCTTGCCCTGCCAGATCGCTACGCCGCGGTTCACGACATCACAGCAGGCTTCGACGCCGCGCGCCTTGTCGACGCCAGGATCATACTTCCAGAGCCGCTCACCGGTCTTGGCGTCGTAGGCGTAGACGATCGACCAGGCGGAGGTGACGTACATCACGCCATCGACGACAATCGGCGTCGCTTCCATGCCGCGGTTTGCGTCCAGGTCGGCGGCCCAGGCGAGACCAAGCTCATTCACATTGTCCGTTGTGATCTGCTTCAGCGGTGAGAAGCGCTGCTCGGAATAGGTGCGCCCATGGCTGATCCAGATCCCCGGCCGCTTGTCCGCGTCGATGATCGCCTGCCCATCCACCTCGGCCGCAGTGATCGCGGGCGCGTTCGCCTCGCCACATGCAGCCAGGGCCGCCAGCACAAAGCCAGCCAGCAGCGCACCCTTGATTCTCATTGCATCCTCCCGCGTCCAGTCACCGGACATGGCGGAAATTCATCACTCTTGGGCCGGTTTGGCAAAGGCGAACCCGGGCCAGCGCGCGATTATTCGATGCCGCTGCGCGGCATGCCACGTTTCGATTTTACGTGACGTCAGCTAAGCAGCGCCTCGATCTGTCAGGATATCCTTGACACACGTATGCGCGTCAGGAGATACCTGACATACCGTCAAGGAGAACCTGACATGTTGGTGAACAAGGCCAAGCTGTTCTGCACGTTCTGCCGGCGCACGGCGAAGGAAGTCCCGTCGCTGATCGCCGGCCCGGGCGTTCACATCTGCGGCGACTGCGTGGGGATCTGCAACCGCATCCTCGAAGGCGTACCGACGGCGGGTTTCGCCGGGTGGGATTCGCTCAAGGACGAAGACCTCCTCGGCAATCTGGCCCGCTCGCAGGCTGCATCGGAAGCTGCGCGCGATGTCCTGCAGCAACAGATCGACACCCTGCGCGAGCGCGAGGTCTCATGGCAGAAGATCGGCGATGCGCTGGGCATATCGCGGCAGGCGGCGTGGGAGCGATTTGGATGAAGCGGCGTGGCTCTACCCGGCGAGCCGGTCGAGATCGGCCAGCAGGTCGTCGAGATTGACGTCGCTGCCGCCCGCTTCGGCGCCTTGCGCGTGCACAGGCTGGGCCCCCGCATCCCCGCCAAGGGCGATCATGATCGCCGACAGCAACTCAGATTGCTCGATTGGCTTGGATACATAGCCGGTCATGCCGAGCGCCAACAGCCGTTCGCGGTCTCCGCTCATCGCATCGGCCGTCAACGCGATGACAGGAATGCTGCGCCAGGGATGATCGGAGGCGCGTATGCGCTGGATCGTCTCGATGCCGTCCATCACCGGCATGTGGACATCGAGCAGAACGAGATCGAACGTTTCTTTCTCGAGTATGCGCAGCGCCTCTGCGCCATTCGCGGCTTCGGTCAGCTCGGCGCCCTGCGGCTGCAGGAAGAGCCGCGCGACCTGACGGTTGACGGCGTTGTCGTCTGTCAGAAGCACGCGCGCGCCGCGCAGACGCGTCTCGTTACGGCTTGGCGCATTCGTAGCAGGAGTGGCCACTCCTTCGCTGCTTGCAGCTTCCGCAAGGAAGGTCAGCGCGAATGTGGAGCCTCGCCCCAGTTCGCTTTCAACCGTGATGTCGCCGCCCATCATGCGAGCGAGACGCCGAGAGATGGCAAGGCCGAGGCCTGTTCCGCCGAACCGTCGTGTCGTCGATCCATCAGCCTGCGTGAAGGCCTCGAACAGCCGGTTGCGTGTCGCATCGTCCATGCCGATGCCCGTGTCCGCGACACAGACCGTCACGCGATGGCGCTCGCCTTCTGGCGTCACGGTCACCGCAATGTCGATCTGGCCCCGGGGCGTAAACTTGACGGCATTCGAAACAAGGTTCGAGACGCACTGGCGCACGCGCAGCGCATCAAATTTCAGGCGGTCGGATGAGGACTGGTCGCACCTGAGCGAGAGGGCGATGTCCTTCTCGCTGGCGACTGGCTCGAACAGACGCTGCACCTGGCGAAGCGTGTGCGACAGGCTGGCGTCGCCCGGCGCGATTTCGAGCCGGCCGGCCTCGATCTTCGAGAGATCGAGCACGTCATTGAGGATCGCCATCAGAGTAACGCCCGACTCGCGGATCGTCGCGACCATGTCGCGCACCTCTGGATCGAGGTCGCGGCCGGCCAGCGCCTGTGTCATGCCAAGCACGCCATTGAGCGGCGTGCGGATCTCGTGGCTCATGTTGGCGAGAAACTCGCTCTTGACCTGCGTCGCTGCCTCGGCCGCATCGCGCGCCGCTTCGACTTCAGCGAGACGGCCAGCGCGTTCCTCGGCAAGCGAGGCCTGCACGGCTTCCAGACGCGCACCCTGGCGGATCAGAAAAAAGCAGAAGGGAGGCGCAACGAGCAGCGTGATCGCGATCGTCAGCGCCGGCGTGTATTCCTGGCTGGGCGTGGCGAACAGGACAGCTGAAAAGAGATAGTCAAACGGCAACACCACCGCGAGGATGATCGCCGTGAAGACTGCCGTTTTGCGAATGTGGGCAATCAGCGCTGCGCGGCTGGTTTCGACGGCAGGCATGGCTCTCCTCGACGCGTCCCTTTCCACTGGCACGAAATGGTAAAGGATTGGCGCACAGGGGCGCGCCTGCTGGCGCTGCGCGTACTCGGACTTACGTCGCGGCAAGCAGCTCGGTCTGAGCCGCCGCGATGGCGCCATCAACGAGCGCCGACCATTCAGCGGCCGTAGCCGCCTGAAGCGCGCCTTCCGGCGACGCGACCGAACGCGATGCGTTGACGACGCCGCCCTCGCGCCGGTTCCCACGCGCAACAAACCCGGCGACAGCCTCGCGCGCGCCAGCGCCCTGCGCGCCATAGCCGGGCACAAGGAACAGAGCATCGCCTGCCGCCTCGCGCAGCGCGGCTGCATCCTCGGGTCCGGTCGCGCCGGCGACCAGCATCAGGCCGGACCAGCCGCTGGCGCCGCGCAGTCGCGCGATCATCGGCGCAAGCGCGCGCGCGACATGCAGATAGAGCGGCTGGCCATCGACCAACTTGGCCTGGAAGTCCTGCGATCCGGGATTTGACGTGCGGGCGAGAACCACCACGCCCTTGCCCTGCGTTTCGGCGACCTTCACGAACGGCTCGATCGTCTCGACGCCCATATAGGGGTTCACGGTGATGGCGTCGCACGGGCACGCGGAGGCCGCGCCAAGATAGCCCTCGGCGTAACCCTCCGCGGTCGATCCGATGTCACCCCGCTTGGCGTCGAGGATCACCATCGTTCCCTGCGCCGCAGCGGCGTTGCAGACGCGCTCAAGCGCGGCGAAGCCCTTGGCGCCCCATCGCTCGAACAGCCCGGCCTGCGGCTTGACGATCGCCACGCGTCCCTGGACGCGCTCAAGGATGGCGAGCCCCCAGCTTGCGGCAGCCTCGGGCCCCGCAGGGCCGAACATCGGAGGAATGAGGGCGGGATGCGGATCGATGCCGACACAAAGGGGACCAAGCGCCCGGACCCGTTCGATCAACCTGTCGGCAAAGCTTCCGTTCACCTGTCGCCCACGCGGCACAGCACCTTCACGACTGCGCGTTCATCCCGCATGCGATCGGCCTCGGCCTCATAGGACGATGCACTGATTGGGCGCGCGTCGCCGCCGTAAGGGACTTCGCCCTGCGAGTCCAGAAACTTGCGGATTGAATCCGGCGAGGCGGAATAGATACGGCCCCGGCGTGGGCTTTCAGCGACCGTGACGCCGATGACGGACCCGTCGACGTCGAACACAGGCCCTCCGCTCATGCCCGAAAGCGTTCCCTCGATTCCTTCCGAGCGGCCCCGCTCGGACCAGGTGAGGACAGGCTCTTCCATCTCATAGCGGCCACGCGTGATCAGGTTCGAACGCGCCTCGAGGACCGAAACCGCCTCGCCCGACTCGCCCTGCGGGAAGCCGACGTGGAAGGCGGTCTCGCCGACGCGCAGTTCCCGGTCGAGGCCGAGCTGCAGCGCTGTCGGCGCACGGTCGGTGACCAGAAGCGCAAGGTCCGTGTCGTGCGACGTCCGGACCTGCTCGACGCGCACCATGCGACCGCCGCCGACGGCGAGGCCGACGCGCGTGCAGCCATCGACGACATGGCGCGCCGTCAGCCAGAGACCGGACCGGTTGATCGCGAAAGCGGTGCCGATGCCGTCCTCGGGATTGTCGACCTGCACCACAACCCGCTCGTCAAACGGGTGGGATTGCGGCAGCGGCGGACCCGGCTCCGGCAGGGGAACCGGCCGCGTGCCGGCAAAATCGTCCGCATCAAAGCCAGGCGTATAGGGATCTGCGATCTCGGGACGGGGAATCGCGTAGGGCCGCTCGCGACCGCCCGAGCCGCTTGAGAAGAGCGTCCCGACGATCGCAACCAGCACGACTGCATAGACCACCCAGTCGGGGATTCTCATGCTCGACTCCGCGAGGTCATATATTCGACCGCCGGGGCAAACTCACAAGGCCGACGCCATTACCATTGCAGCAGCAATTTTCACCGCCGCAAGAACCAGCGCGGCGCCGATTTCATCGCGCTCGATCCGGCGTGGAAGATCGCGAAGGACCAGGTCGGCTGCCCGAAATGCAAGCAATTGCAGGAGGATGGCGACAACGCCCCAGATCAGGATGTCGTAGACTGAAACCGCTGTAACCAGACACGCGGCCATCGGCACCGCCAGTCCGACGATGACCGCTCCGAGGCTGACGCCGGCCGAGATATTTCCGGTCCGGATCAGTTTGAGTTCCTTCATGGGCGTCAGCAGCACATGAACCATGCAACCGCCGATAAGCAGGGCGAGCGTGACCCCGCCATGCAGCATGAATTGTGGGAAGCCTGTCACGAACGACTGGACAGCAGTTTCCATTATCCGAGGCCTCCACGCCCTGCCCGGTTTGGTTTCACGAGGCAGCCTTTATGGCCAGCCCCAGCGAGTTGAGGACATCGCCAGATCAAGACTGTTGAAGACCCTGCGGCATTCCGTCCACGGCAAGTATTCAAGCCCGTGAATTCTGACGAGTCTTCGTTTGACAACACAGGCGGATGGGCGGCTCCATTTGGGTGCGGACGATCAAGATCCGCAAACACACAGGGAGTATCGATGAAACGTCCTGTTTCACTTGTCGCGTCCCTAGTAATCGGCATGGGGACGCTGACCGCCTGCGGAGGAGAACCGGCCGCCAGCAAGGACTTGCTGGCGACGATCTGCGGGGAAAAGGAAGGCGCAGACCTTAACTGCTCATGCTTTGCCGACACGCTCGCCACCAACCTGACGCCTGAGAAGCTCGACAGCGTCGCCAAGGCGATTGACGGCAACCGGCGCGGGACCCGTTTCATACCGGCCAGCCTTGCCGACGATGCAGAAGTTTCGGCGACGATCAACGCCGCGCGCATGAGCTGCAGCGCCTGACGCCACCTTCCACCGCGCGGTCTCGCGGCGGATCGCACATGGCCAACTAGATGCCGAAGGCAGCCAGTATGCCTCCGGACAGGGCTGTGATTGTCATGATGAGTGTGAGCGAGACGGCTACGACCCGCTGGGCCGTATTCTTCTTGCGCATGCCGGGAGGGGCCTTCTCCCGGCGCGGCGCCAGCGTCCAGATATTCGACAGGAAACCCAGCGCACAAAGGCCGCAAACGATGGCCGCCACCCTGGCGCCCGTGATGAGGGTCGCGCCGGCCGCGATGGCCAGAAGCGCCGCCTGAAACCCCGCCGTCGCCGAAATCACCTTGCGCAGCATCCGGTCGGCGCGGCCATGGTCCAGCCCGTCGAAAGCGGTGTTCGCCGTAATGACCGCGGCGGTCCAGCCGGATGCGGCCGCCCCGCCCGCCGTGAGGGCCGCGGTGCCGTTCAGGATCGAATAGAAGTCGGCCATGCGGAGCCCCCGGAGCACGATTCGTTGTCTCAATGGTCTAGGGCCTCGCAGCCGATTCTGGAATCGCCCCGCCGGAATTGCCCGAAATACAGCGCTGACCCGCTATTCTTTTTCCGGCCCGGTGATTTAGTGGGAATCAGCGGCTGTGGATGGCGGGGAAGCGGACACCCGGCCGGGCTGGGCAAACAGATTGGCGCATGCGCCTGAACCATGCGCCTGAATGGGGACGACAATGAAGATCTTTCTGACTGCCGCAGCCGCCGGGCTGGGACTCGCCGCCTGCGCGCAACCCGACCCGGCCAAGCCCACGCTCGATGAAGTCGCGGCGAGCGAGTTCGCGAACGCGCTCAACTACGAATGCGGCGGCGGGAAGAGTCTGGATCTGGTCTATGGCGTCGAAGGCATGCAGGCCGTGAAAATCCGTTTCGACGGCGGCGCGCCGCAGGCGCTCGCCATCGATCCCGACGCGCAGGACGGCATCACCTACAAGGGCGGCGACGTCACGCTGTTGATGGACGGTGCTGATGTCACCTACACGGCGGCCGGCGCCACAACCGAGTGCAAGTTCATGATCAAGAGCCTTCCGGCGCCGACCGTCGAGGGCGTCGCCCATGCCCTCACCGAGCTGGACGCAGGCAAGTCCTTCGAGATCAAGGTTGGCCAGACGATTTCCGTGGCGCTCGTTGGCGTGCCGACCGCCGGCTATGTCTGGGCGGCGTCCAGCCCACCGGACTGGGTCAAGGCCAGCGATGGACCCGGCGGCGCCACCTCGACGGCGCAGATGCTGCCCGGCTTCGCCGGCGGCAACCATTGGGAAGTCATCATCATCGAAGCTGTCGCCGCTGGCGAAGGCGCGATCGTGCTGGCCCAGCGCCGTCCCTGGGAAGACGCCACAGAGCCGGCCGCCGACACGTTCACTTTCACACTGAAAGCCAGCTGATTGCGCACCGGCGCGCCAGCTGCGCCCGCGCTTTTCGCGCTGCTGCTGGCGGCCTGCACGCCAAAAGCCCAAGAGCCCGCACCGGCCGATATCCAGTCGGCGCGCCGGGCGGCGATGGAATTCGATCTGCGCCTCAAGCGCGAAATCACCGACCGGCTGGAGCGCAGCGAAGATCCTGTTGCTGTGTATCTGGCCTATGCCGATCACACGCCCGGCTGGGCCCGCGAGATCTCGAACCAGTTCGAACTCGACTTCAGCCGCACGGCGCTGGGCGTGCGCAACCCATCCAGCGCGCCCGATGACTGGGAACGCCAACAGCTGGAGACGTTCAACTTTTTGATGGATGCGGGCCTCGACCCCGACACCTTCGAAAACGCCGAGATCGTGCAGGAAGGCGATGAAACCGTGTTCCGCTGGCTCTGGCCGGTGCGCATGATCGACACCTGCCTGGCGTGCCACGGCGGGGAGATCGATCCGCGCATCAAGCTGCTTCTGGCGCAGGAATATCCGCTGGATGAGGCGTCCGGCTATTCCGAGGGACAGATCGGCGGGGCCTATTCGGTCCGCAAGGTGCTGCGCGTCGGCGGCCAGCCTGCCCCGCAATGGGCGCCGATACCGGAGCCGGAGATCTTGCCGGCCGATCAGCGCCAGCCGGGCGACGCCCAGCTGATCACGCCACAGCAGCAGCCCTAGGCTTTCGCGCCCTTCTTGCCGCCGCCATAGACCGGCGTGGCGGACGCTGATGCCTCGTCCAGCGGCCAGCGCGCGCGGGCGGGCGTATCGAGCGGATCGGAAAGCCCGCGCTTCAGACGCTCGGCGCCGGCCAGCGCGATCATCGCGGCATTGTCGGTGCACCAGCGCAGCGGCGGGGCGAAGAAGTGAAAGCCATGGTGGCGCGCTTCGGCTTCAAGGCGCGCGCGCAACGTCTTGTTGGCGGCCACGCCGCCGGCGACGACGAAGGTGTGGCGGTCGAACTGGTCCTTCACCTGCGCCATCGCCCGCGAGGACTTCACCGTGAGGATGTCGGCGACGGCTTCCTGGAAAGACGCGCAGATATCGGCCACGCGCTGGGGCGTCAGGTCCTGTTCCTCGATCGCGCGGCGGACCGCTGTCTTGAGGCCCGAGAAGCTCATGTCGAGACCAGGCCGATCGAGCAGCGGACGCGGCAGGTCGACGGCCGATGCATTGCCCTGCATCGCCGCGCGCTCGACGGCCGGCCCGCCCTGTCCGGTCAGCCCGAGCATCTTGGCGGTCTTGTCGAAAGCCTCGCCCGCGGCGTCGTCGATGGTGGAGCCGAGGCGGCGATAATGACCGACGCCTTCGACCGAGACGAACTGGCAATGCCCCCCGGACACGAGCAGCAGCAGATAGGGAAAGCTTACCTCGTCCGCCAGGCGCGGGCTGAGCGCGTGACCTTCGAGATGGTTGATGGCGATCAGCGGGATGCCTTTGGCCAGGGCGATGGCCTTGGCGGCGGACAGGCCCGCCATCACCCCGCCGATCAGGCCCGGCCCGGACGTCGCCGCAACGCCCGTGAGTCCGTCCCAACCAACGCCGGCGTCGTGCATCGCCAGCGCAATCAGCGAATCCAGCCGTTCCACATGCGCGCGGGCCGCGATCTCGGGCACGACGCCGCCATAGAGGGCGTGTTCCTCGGTCTGGCTGGCGATCCGCTCGCCCAGCACCTCCGCATGGCCGTCATGCAGACGCAGGACGGCCGCCGCGGTTTCATCGCAGCTGGTTTCGATCCCGAGAACGGTGACAGCGCCTTGCATCATAGCGGCGGCGCTTGTACGCCGCCTGCCACGGATAAGCCAACCCATGTCGACAGAACGCACAGTCAGGATCGGTACGCGCGGCTCGCCTCTGGCGATGGCGCAGGCGAACATGTTCGCGGACCTGATCGCCAAGGCTTCTGGCGGCGCAGTGGCCACAAGCATTCACGCCTTCACCACAACCGGCGACAGGATTCTCGACAAGCCGCTGCAGGATGCCGGTGGGAAAGGCCTGTTCACCAAGGAACTGGACCGGGCGCAGGAAACCGGCGAGATCGACATCGCCGTCCATTCACTGAAGGACGTCACCGTCACCCTCCCCGACTTCCTCTATCTTGCAGCGTTCCTGGAGCGCGAGGACCCGCGCGACTGCCTGATCGGGCCTTATGCGACAATCGCCGATCTGCCGCAGGGCGCTGTGGTTGGTTCGTCCAGCCTGCGGCGGCAGGCCCAGCTGCGGGCGGCGCGGCCGGACCTGAAGGTGATCACCTTCCGGGGCAATGTGCAGACACGGCTGCGCAAGCTTGCCGAGGGCGAGGCGCAGGCGACCATCCTTGCGGCGGCTGGCCTCCGACGACTTGGCATGATCGACAAGGCGGCGGGAATCCTTTCGGTCGACGACATGCTGCCGGCGGGCGGACAGGGTATCATCGGCGCGACGCTGCGCACCGACGCGCCGAAGTGGCTGACGGACCTCGCGGCCCGAATTGACAATGAGGAAGCCCGGCTCGCGGCGACGGCCGAACGCGCCTTCCTGCGCCGGCTGGATGGATCGTGCCGCACGCCGATCGCCGCCCATTTCCGCCTGACCGCCGACGGCGCCGAGATGACCGGCGAGGTTCTGGCCGATGACGGCTCGAAACGCTGGCGCGCCGAAGGTCTCATCGAGGGACGGCCTTCCGTGTTCGACGCCGAGGTGCTGGGGGATGCGCTGGCCGAGGACGTGGCAGCCGAACGCGCCTGGGAACTCGAAGGCGCGGCGCCGCCCGGCTATGAACCTGGCGAGGCTGACCGCGAGGACGAAGTGTGAGCCGGCCGGCGTCGCTTCGTGTTCTGGTGACCCGCAGCGAGCCGGGCGCATCGGAGACGGCGAAGCGGCTTCAGGCGGCCGGCCATCACCCTATCGTCGAGCCGCTGTTCGTCATCGCGCCCATCGATGTGGACCTCCCTGCATTCGACGCGCTCGCCTTCACCAGCCTGAATGGCGTCCGCCGCTTCGCGGCCTTGTCGGCGCGCCGCGATGCGCCCGTCTTCTGCGTCGGCGCACGCACCGCCGCCACCGCGCGCGAAGCCGGGTTCATGGAAGTGATGTCGGCCGAAGGGGATGTGACGGCGCTCGAAAACCTCATCCGTGACAGGCTGCCGGAAGGCGCGCGGCTCCTGCATGCGGGCAATGAGGATAGCCGCGGCGATCTCACTGGCCGTCTGGTGGCCGCTGGCGTTGCCGCACAGTTTGTCGCCCTGTTCCGCGCCGAACCGGTCGCCGCGCCCGGTCCGGCGCTCGCCCGGCAGATTTCCGGGGAACCTGCCTTTGATGTGGCGCTGATCCATTCGCCGCGGGCGGCCGTAATCCTGGCGGACATACTTCGTGCGGCGGCCAAGCCGGCGGCTTTCGACGTGGCCGCCATATCGGTCGCTGCAGCGGCGCCTCTTGATGGGCTGGTCGGGCGCAAGGTCATCGCCGCGTCACCAAACGAGGATGCACTGTTTTCCGCCCTCACCGACCTCGTTTCGGGTTGAGAAGACCGGGCGGCTCCGCTTATCCTCCGGGCTGGGGAGCGCGCCTGCGAACGCCATGAGGATGGTGGTCGATGACGACGGTCAAAATCGGCGACGAGCCTGAACCTATCGAAGCCGAATTCGAACCCATCGAAGGCGCGGAGGTGCGCCCGCCGCGCGGCGCGCCAAAACCGATGCGCAGCCGCACCGTAACCTTCACCCACCTTGTCATAACTGGCCTCGTGGCGGCCGGGCTCGGCGCGATTGTGGCCATCGCGACCAGCAATGCCGGCTCTGGCGCGCCAACAGGAACCCTGGCCCGCGAAATCGATCTCTTGCGTCGTGACCTGTCAGACCTTCGTGACCGGGCCGACCTTGCGACCAGCGACGTAATCGGCCTGCGCTCCAGCTTCAGCGCGCAGGGAGACAGGCTCAACCGGCTCGACGGCGCCGCGACCCAGCTCCGCACCGACATATCGGCGCTGACCGGACAGCTCTCCGCGATCAGCGGAACGGGTTCGGGTGATGCGCCGCCGGACGCTCTGCCGGCCAGTTCGCCGCTGGGCGTCCTGCTGGCGCGGATCAACCGGCTGGAGGGCATCGTCGCCGAGGATCGCTACGCGCCCGAAACAACGCGCGAGGTGCAGCGCGCCATCGCGGATCTTGCCGATCAGGTCGCATCGCTCGACCGGGCCAACACGACGATGGTGACCGCGTTCGACCAGCGTCAGGCCGCGCTGGCTGCTCTTGAGGATGGCTTACGCACGCTGGCAGCCGATGTTTCCGCCGTACGCGCCGGCGAGGCGCCGCGCCCGCGTGCGCAAGTCGCAGCGCCGCCGCCTCCATCTGACCCGGCGCAGATCGTTGCGGCAGCCGATCGCGCGCGGACAATCCGTGCGCTCGCGGCGCTGGAGGCGGCCGCAGCCGGCGACCTTCCCTTCCTGGCCGAACACGCCGCCCTCACCGACATCCTGCCAGGCGACGCCAGCCTTGGTGGCATCGCCAGCGCGGCCAGATCGGGCGTGCCGACGCTCGCCCAGTTGCGCGCTGATTTCGACTCGGCGGCTAACCGCGCCCGCAAGCTTTCGGAACAGGACAGCGACGACGGGTGGAACTGGCTGCGCCAGTCATTCGCGGGCGTCGTGGAGTTCGCGCCGAGCCAGCTTGTCGTTCGCAACTCGGATACGATCCGGACGGCACGGCGTCAGCTCGCAATCGGCGATGTGCGCGGCGCTGCCGCCGCTGTGTCTGCCCTGTTGGGCAAGGCTGGCGACGCCTATGTCGTGTGGCGCAAGCAGGCGCTCGATCGTGCGAAGCTGGAATCGGCCCTACGTGAGCTCAATGACCGGCTGCTCAGCGCCGCTGCGATCAGCGGCAGATCCGGCTAGTTGCCGGTAATGGTGATTACGTTGTTACGCCGCCGTCACGCCGCTGGCGTGGATGTGTTCGGCTTTCGCTTGCCGGCGCAATCAACGCCATCTAGCTCGAACGCCGGAACGATCATCCTGGAGAAGAGCTTGAAACGCATCCTGTTGCTTGCCGCCATCAGCGCCGCAGCGCTTGCTGGCTGCACGACGTCGCCTGCGCCGATGGAAACCACGACAGACGCCGCCTCCAGCGCTGCAGCCGAAGCTGGCCTTGCGGCCGCCATCGCCAACCCGGCCCGCGCAGACGCCAACAAGGTCCGCGACGTCTATCGCCATCCCGCCGAGACGCTCGCCTTCTTCGGCGTCAAGCCGACGATGACCGTGGTCGAGATCGCGCCCGGCGGCGGCTACTACGCCGAAATCCTCGCGCCCTATCTCACGGCGGGCGGCGGCAAATACGTCGCGACTGGCAATCCGATCGAGGCGATGGCAGATCAGTCCAGATGGGGCGTGCAGACCTATGTGCCTTTCAACGGCACGTCCGGTCCGCTGGGCGCTCCGGGATCGGCCGACATGGTCCTCACCTTCCGCAACATCCACAACTGGCTCTGGCAGCCGGGCTTCCTCGACAAGGCGATGGGCGACTTCGCGGCCGTGCTGAAGCCGGGCGGCGTGCTTGGCGTTGTCGAACACCGCGCCGATCCGCGTCCCGAAACCGTGACCAACGGCCGGGCGGCAAGCGACGGATATGTCGCCAAGGCAACCATCGTCGCCGCCGCAACCCGGGCGGGTCTCGTGCTGGAGGCTGAATCCGGGATCAACGCCAACCCGAAGGACACCAAGGACCACCCCTTTGGCGTCTGGACCCTTCCGCCAAATTCCTGGACCTCGCCGGGCAATCGCGGCGAGACGCCGGAGGGCTTTGATCCGGCCAAATACAAGGCGATCGGCGAGAGCGACCGCCAGACCCTGCGCTTCCGCAAGCCGGCCTGATCCCGCCGCCGCCCGCGCCGGACATTGCCCGGCAAGGGAAAAATCCGGCCGCGGCCGCGGGGCTGCGGCCGACCTTGCTTTCTTAACCCCGTCCGGGTTATAGCGCCCGCCTCTGGTCGAAACGCCGGGACGCTGCCTTAGCTCAGCTGGTAGAGCATCGCATTCGTAATGCGGGGGTCAGGTGTTCAAGTCACCTAGGCAGCACCACTAAATCAAGGCTCTAGCCACTCTCTCCAACTTCTGAAAATCGCCTGGGCATCACCTGGGCATCACCGTGGCGGATTTGATATTCACAGAAACTGGAAGGTGGACGCCGTCTCCGGGCGTCTCACAGCGTTTCCGAAATTGGATTTGGAAGCCGCGCTCACTCGCTGAATGCAGCGATGGCTTCCTCAGAAGTTGAGCGCCGGCGTCGACCATCGGCAAATGCAGCAAGGTCAGCAGGGTCGTATCGGACGGCGCGATCGGTCGCGCGGATATACCGTGGCCCTCTGCCCGAGCAACGCATCTTGTCGAGCGTCGACTTGGAGAGCCCAAGGCGCGCAGCTGCCTCTCGCACATCCAGGAGCCGCTTTCCGTCATCGACCTTCGGCGCGGCAGATTCCAAAGTCCTTGGCGGACGCCCGCGCTTTCGTTGAGTGCCGGTCACGAAGTCGATCAGGCGACGGTCGATACCAACCGTCTCCGATTGGACCGGTGACGAGGTCGCTGCAATCCGTTCTGCCGGTTGACTCGCGACCACCTGCGAAGACGGCGACGTAGAGTGAGTAGCGGACTTCGCCGCAGGCGCGGCGAACAGATCGAGTTGGTCCTTGATGGCCAACGTCCTCTCTGGCTTCCTGCTATGCGCCCGCGACATCCGCTTTCATTCCTCTCGTCTGTCAATTCATCCACAGGCTGCCCGTCACAGCCAGCGCATTCATCCCTGAGCCGAAGATGCGGCGCTTCCGCCGCAAGCACGCCGAACGCGCGAGCAATGCCTGATGCAGATCAACCGCCATCGTTCCATTCTGGCCCCGACTTGGCTCATCATTCACCCGCGGATCGCACCAGATCGCCCTCATCAGATTCCCAGTCCGAGTCCTCTTCCGCGCTGAAGGCTCCACGAGATCGATCGACCGCGTTGAACGCCGATCACATTCTGACCTGCAAATCGTTCGAGCGCCGGACGCCACGGTACGAGCTGCGAAGTTTGATCCCCCACGATCAACGCCACCCTGCCCTGCGCCAGGTCGATGCGGCGCGTGTAGACCCCGGATATGGTCCCCGAGCCAAGCCTGACCGGCATGCCGATCTCTCCGGCAAGGTTCTTTGCGGCCGTTCGGAGCTCATGCGCGCGCATGTCTTCGAGCGCTTGTCTCGAAAGCCGTTTGTCCGTCGCCCCCATCCAGCCCTGCTCGATCAGGAACAACCGCCTTTGCCGGAGCGCTGATTCAAACTCCCGCGCGAGATGGCCTGCGCCATCAGGGGCCACCTCCAGACCGGCGAGCGCGCGGTCGAGATGCGTCGGTCCGGCAGCACCGACCTGGTTGGCGAGTGGCATATAGCTTTGCACACGCGGAGCCATCGGGGCGCGGACGAGACGCGCGCGCTCATAGGTCAGCACACGATCGAGATGGTCAGGAGCGATGTCGAAAATGCCGTCCCTGCCCCGAGAGATCAGGCCAGCACGACGCATTGCCTCCAGTCGCCTGATGTTGGCAGCGACAAGACCGTCGGGGACGTTCGCCTCCATCCGGGCGTGGATGTCAGCCGAGTAGAGGCCGCGGTTTAGGCGGGCGACGCGCGCCACGGCCTCGTCTGACGGGCCGATGCGGGCCTCCTGGGGCTCGAAGGCAATCAGCGCGCCCTTTGGTGTGTCCTCCAGAACCGCAAGCGCGCCGGGTTCGCGGAAACGGGTATAGCGAAGTTCGCCACGCCCGTTCTCGATGATGGCGATGAGATTGTCCGCCCCGTCATCGGAATACCCCAGACCAACAAGCCGACCGGATTCTTGCCGGGTCCCATCCGCAGCCAGAACAGGCATGCCCGTGTGGCCGCGTCCCTGACGCGCGACAATGCGGGCGACCTCGTCGCTGTCCGCCATTTGCCTGAGTTGGGCTGGCAGGTCTGAAGCAAGACGCCAGCTGCCATCCGGACCGACAGCAGCAAGCCCCCACCCCGAGAGCGTGTCGAGGCGGCGCGGGAGGTCGGTGTGGCGGAATGAGCTGCCGAGACCGCCCGGACCGTCGAGGGCGATGAGCTCCCGGTCGAGCCGGGTGAACGCGCGAGCGCCGATATCCCGGTCACGCATACGCTGAAGTTCCAGCGCCGGCCTCGGTCCCAGGATCCGGGTTGCGATCTCCTGCGCGTCCTCCCGGATCGCGAC
>JAWKVC010000016.1:0-100848 GCA_041398245.1 Hyphomonadaceae bacterium | reverse complement strand
TCGCCCGGTCACCGGTGCCGTGACCGCATGGAGATCCTGAACCTCGACGCGCGCTTCCTCGAAGATTTCGCGCGTGACCTCGCCGCGATCGATCCGGGCGGTCTGCACAGGCGTTGGGCGCGGCCACAGCAGCCAGGTCATCGCCAGAACGAGCGCGAGTCCTGCGCCGGCCCACACAAGCGCCGCTGTCGGTATTTTCGCAAGCTTCGAAGATATGCCGGGCATCGCGCCTGTCTCACAGATATTGCGTTGGCCTGCTTTGACGCCGGTCAGTCGCGCGCCTTCAGCGTGCCAACCATGTCGAGCCGGTCAACGCCCGTGCGGACAACCATGGCGGCGGCCGCCACGCATCCTAGCGTGAAACCGATGGCGACGGCATAGCCGGTTGCGTTGAATACATAGGGGAACGAGTAGAGGTCGTTGGAGAAAAGATCCATCAGCCACTCGCCTATCAGCGTTCCTGCGATCACGCCCGGGACAACCGAGAGCAACCCGAGAGCGGCCAGTTCTCCTACGAGGACATACGAGACCTCGAGGCGCGTGAAGCCGAGCACGCGCAGCGTCGCAAGATCCCGTTCCTGTTCCGCGAGCGTGATCCGTGCCGCCGAAAAGGCGACGCCTCCAGCCATGATGGCGGCGAATGACAGATAGATGAAATTCATCGTGCCGACGCTGCGATCGAAATTCTGACGCATCGAGCGCTCAGCAAGATTGATGAAGCTCGCGCCCGCCAGCGCCGGGGCTTCCTTGATCGCTGCGTTGAAGCGGTCGTATTGGGCGGCGTCGAACCGCACGTGGACGCCGGTGATGCGGCCGGGCTCCCGCATCATGCGGGCCAGCGCGTCCATGTCCATATAGGCGGATGCGCCGACCATCGGGTCAACGATTGTGGCGACGCGGGTGCGTGTGGTTAGCCGCCGGCCGGTGGTTTGTTCCACTTCGATGGCGTCACCGGGCTTGGCGTCCAGTTTCTCCGCAAGCGCTCGCGCCAGCGCAACGCCTGCCGCAGGGGGCTCGATGGTGTCGAGGTTGGCGTCCACCAGCCGGCTCAGGCGCGCCTCTGGCAACACGCCGATCAGTGTCTCCTCGACGCTTCGTCCGGCGTGGTGAAGGATCACGCGGTCTGCACGGCTCGGTTCGGCGTAGATAACCCCCGGAAGATTCTCAACGGCATGGATAACGCCGCTCTCCTTGGCGTCGACGAAGCTCAGCGACGCGTCCTGCCGATTGGCCTCGGAGAAGTTGACGTCCATCAGCCTGTTCATCACCGCAGGAAAGGCGCCGGCGACGACCAGAACGGAAATCGCCAGCGATATGCCGATGACAGTGGTGGTGGAGCGGCGCGGGAACCGGACGATCCGGCGAAGGATGATCCGGCTCTTGGCGTCGAGCCGTGAACTGAACGCCTTCAGCATGGCGCTGCCGCCTCGGAAAGAGGTCGGCGGCGGGGGCGCCAGCGCCGCGGCGGGTGCAAGACGAACGGCCGACATCACCGCCGCCAGGGATCCCACCATCGCGCAGGCAAGCGCGATGGTCCACGCCGCAGCATAAAGCGCCGGCGACGCCTCGAACTCCAGACGAGGAAAGCGATAATACCCCTGATAGAGCGTCGCCATCATGCGGCCCAGCATCCATCCGGCGACCGATCCCAGCGCCGCGCCGGCAACGGCCATCAGCATCGCGCCCTTGGCATAGTGAATCGCGACGGCGCGGTTGGAATACCCGAACGCTTTCAGCAGCCCGATATTGGATCGCTCCGCCGCAATGATGCGCGTAAGCGCGATGTTCACCAGAAACGCCGCGATCACTATGAAGAAGGTTGGCAGGAACGCCGCCATGGTGGCGAGCTGGCCGAGCTCCTCCGTCAGGAAGCGATCGGATGGCATGCGGTCGCGATCATAGGCGCCGGCCGAACCATAGGGCTCGAGAATGCGATCGACGGCCCCCTTGATCGCGTCCACATCTGCGCCCGGCGGCAGACGAAAGACGGCGTTGTTGAACGCGCCTTCGAGATCATAGGCGCGCGCCAGCGTTTCCTCGCCCATCCAGAGAACGCCAAAGCGGTCCTGCTGCGGAAATATCTCTCCCGGCGCCGTGACGAACACGAACTCCGGTGAATTCGCGATGCCGACAATCTTCAGCGTATGCCGGCCGCCATGCAGGGTCGCTGTCAGTTCCTGTCCAAGCTCGAACTTGTTGGCGGTGGCCAGCGCTTCGTTGACCAGCACCTCGTCGGCCCGGTCGGGATCAGGCCAGCGCCCCCGGGCGAGCGACAGATCATTCACCTTCGGCCGTCCGATCCGGGGAAGGGACACAAGCTGCGCCGAAGCCGGTTCCTTGACGCCGGGCAGATCGAGCAGGGCCAGACCGGTCACGCGCGCCTCAACGGCCGAGACGCCGGGAATTTCCGCAAGTTGCGTTGCGATGCTGCGCGGCGCCCGGACCAGCGACACGGCAAGGTCAGCCATCTTGTGCGAGGCGTAGTAAGAAAGCCGCGTTCGCTCGAGCGAGCTGCGCATGCCGACGGCCATCACAAGAATGGCGACGCCACATCCAAGGATAAGCGCGATCGCGATGACGTTGACGCGCATCCGCCAGAGGTCGCGCAGCACTTTTCTGTCGAGCATTCGCATGCGCCTACCACTCCAGTTCGGAGGGATGCGCGCGACTTGTATTCGTCTCGATGGAGCGGATGCCGCCGTCGAGAAATCTCACCACCCGGTCGCCCAGCCTCGCGACGTCGGCATTGTGCGTAACCAGCAACATGGTCGATCCGAACCGCTGGTTGACCTCCATCAGCGCTTCCAGAACACGCACGCCTGTCCGCACGTCGAGAGCGCCGGTCGGTTCGTCACACAGCATGATGGCTGGACGCTTCGCAATGGCGCGCGCCACCGCGACCCTTTGCTGCTCGCCGCCGAAGCTGCGCTGGAAAATGGTCCAGACGCCCGCCTAGCCCCACGAGTTCGAGCGCCTCGGCCGCCGGAAGGGGATCGTCGGCAATCTCGTTGACGAGTTCGACATTCTCCCGTGCGGTCAGGCTGGGGATCAGATTGTAGAACTGGAAGATGAAGCCGACGCGCTTGCGCCGGTATTGCGTGAGGTCATCGTCACTGACCGCCGCGAGGTTCTCCCGCCCGAACCAGACCTCGCCGGATGTCGCGCGGTCCAGCCCGCCCATGATGTTCAGCAGCGTCGACTTGCCGGAGCCTGATGGGCCCAGCAGCACAAGCATTTCGCCCGGCTTCACGTCGAGATCGACATCTCTCAGCGCGTGTACGGCCGCGGGACCGTCGCCATAACGCTTGCAGACCTTGCGCAAGGCGAAGGTCAGATCGCCAACCGGACTTTCTGGTGCGTCGGAGGCCAGCATCGGGATCGGTTATAACACGCCATGCCGCCTTTCGGCATCGCCAATGCCTGCCAGTCGCGTTGCAGACAGGCCTTGTCGGAGATCAATCGACTCTCCGCAGTCGCCCGCCGCCTGAATGTAGCGCTGTGGAGTCGCTTGCCACTGGCAACAGGCGTCGCTGTGCATGGGCGATGCAGCTTCTGCCGAAGGCCTCAAATGAGTATGAGTTCAACGCGCGTGATGGTCGCGTCTTCGGGATGGCGATGCAGCTCAGCGCCAAGTGCGCGGGCCAGGTCGAGCGTTGTGGTGTTGTCGGAGAGAACGTCGCCGATAACGCGCTTGGCGCCGCGCGAACGCGCATAGGCGATGGCGTCCTCAAGCAGAAGCTTCCCAAGGCCATGGCGCTGAAGGTCCGACCGGACGATCACGGCGACGTCCGCAGTCTGGAATTCGGGATCGAACACCAGCCGCACGATGCCGGCCAGACCGCCGCTCGCCTCCTCCGCAACCAGAACCATCTCACGATCATAGTCGATCTGGCAGAGCCGCGCGGCCGTCGTCTCGGAGATCCGGCCGACCGAACCGTGAAACCGCAAGCGAAGATCGGACAGGTGTGTCCGCGTCGCGAATGCCACCAGGCCAACCGCATCATCGGGCCGGATGGGACGGAACAACAGATCCTGCCCGCCGGCCTTCACCGTGTGGGCCAGTTCGCGCGGCCACGGCCGGATCGCGAGCCGGTCCGTGTTTTCCGGCGCCTCATGAACGACGATGCGGGCGTCGAGCGCGATGACCCCGTCAGCATCCGCGAGCAGAGGGTTGATATCGAGTTCAGCAATTTCCGGCAGGTCGATCATCATGCTGGAAAGCGCAACGAGGGTCGCCGAAACTCCATCGAGATCGGCCGGCTTCCGGTCGCGATACCCGGCCAAAAGCCGCGCGATACGCGTGCGCCCGATCATGTCGCGCGCAAGGACCGGGTTCAGCGGCGGCAAACCGATCGTGCGGTCGGCGATCACCTCGGTCGCCACGCCGCCATGCCCGAACAGAATGCAGGGGCCAAATGTCGGATCGACAACGGCGCCAAGCAGCAATTCGCGTGCATGCGGGCGTCTGATCATCTGCTGAACGGTAAAGCCGTCGATGATCGCGTCGGGCCGCTCCCGGCGAATGCGCTCCAGCATGTCTTCCGCCGCACGGCGAACAGCCTCCGGCGTTTCAAGATCGAGCCGCACGCCGCCGACATCGCTCTTGTGCGTGATCTGGCGCGACAAGATTTTCAGGGCGACGGCCGCGTCGATTGCGCGTGCGGCTGCTTCCGCTTCCTTCGCCGTGGCGACCGTCGCCGTTTTCACGACAGGGACGCCATAAGCCGCTAGCGCCGCCTTCGCCTCGGGCTCGGTCAGGATGGAGCGGCCTTCGTCAAGAACGCGCCGGATGAGGTCCTTCACGGCGTTTGCGCGACCGGGGTCGACGCCGGCTTCGGCTTTCACCGGGGTTTCGTAGAGTGCCTGCTGGTTGCGGGCATAGTCGCGCAAATGAAGGAAGGCGCGTACGGCCTCGTCGGGCGTTTCGTAGTTGGGCAGTCCTGCGTCCGCCAGCATCCGCCGTGGTGCAGCGGCGGTGGCCTCGCCCATCCAGCAGCCGAGCATGGGGCGGTTGGGGTGGCGCGCCCGCACCGCCAGCGCCGCCCTGGCCGCATCGCTGCTGTCAGCCACGCCGGTCGGGCAGTTCATGACAAGAATGGCGTCCGCCGCCGGCTCGTTTGCGAGGGCTTCAAGCGCGGCTGCGTAGCGCGCGCCGTTGGCGTCGCCGATGATGTCCACCGGATTGCCGTGAGACCACGCAGCCGGGAGAGCGCCATCCAGAGCGGCGAGTGTCTGGGCCGATAGCCGCGCGAGCTGGCCGCCGCTCTGCTCCAGCGCATCTGTGGCGAGCACGCCCAGCCCGCCGCCATTGGTCAGGATCGCAAGATTGTCGCCATGCACCCGCAGGCCCGACGCCAGCGTTCCAGCGGCGTCGAACAGGTCGCGCAGCGACTCCACGCGCAGCATGCCCGCCCGCCGGAATGCGGCGTCATAGACGGCGTCAGCGCCCGCAAGCGCCCCGGTATGCGACGCGGCGGCCTTGGCGCCCGCGGCGCTGCGCCCGGCTTTCACGACAATAACGGGTTTGGCGCGCGCCGCGATGCGGCCAGCCGACATGAACTTGCGCGCCGCAGTGACGGATTCTGCGTAGAGCAGGATGGCGCGCGTCTCGCTGTCCATCGCCAGGAAGTCGAGCAGGTCGCCGAAATCGACATCGGCCATGTCGCCCATCGAGACGAGGTGTGAGAACCCGATCCCGTGGCCGTTGGCCCAGTCGATGATGGATGTTGCGATGGCGCCGGACTGCGAAAGAAGCGCCAGCCGGCCTCTTGTCGGCGCCATGTGCGAGAAGCTGGCGTTGATCCCGTTCACCGGCGACAGGAAGCCGAGGCAGTTGGGGCCGACAATGCGCATCAGATGCGGCCGCGCCGCGTCCAGCATCGCCTGCTTCTGCGCGCGGTCGAAGCCGGCGGTAATCACAATGGCTGCGCGGCATCCGGCGACGCCGAGTTCCGAGACAAGGCCAGGAACAGTGCGCGGCGGCGTGGCGATAACGGCAAGATCCGGCGCCTCCGGAAGCGCTCCGATCGCGGCGTGACAGGGATGTCCGTTCACCTCCGCCGCATGCGGGTTCACGAACATCAGGGAGCCGCCGAAGCCGCCCGCCAGCAGGTTGCGCGCAACAATGTTGCCGACCGATCCGGCTTCAGCACTCGCGCCGATCAGCGCCACGCTGCGCGGTGAAAACAGGGCGTCGAGATTGCGCGTTGTCATGGGCTTCGGGGGAGGTTGCGTGCAGGCGCTTACCCTAGGGCTTTGACCCCTGCGCCGCACCCCGAATCTGGTCCTTGCGAGCAGCGCCGCTGACGGCTTTGGCGCGGGTCGCCGTGGCTTCCGTCAGCGGGCGCAATAACCTTGCTGACACCCTGTAGCAAATGTGTCATATAACTGTCATGAAACTGACATCGATCCTTTTGGCAGCTGGGGTGGCGAGCGTTCTGCCGACTGCGTCAGCTGATGAGCCGGGGGGCAATCCCAAGCCCTTCACCATCACCTTCAACTCTGAAATCACGCCGATTTCTCACGACGACCTGCGCTATCCGCAATACGCTGGCGCGCGCAATCTAAGCGGCGCATGCGAGGTCTCCTTCGCGATCAGCATGACGGGCGAACCGGACGCGATTCGGGTCCTGTCGTGCACCTCCGAGGCTTTCCGGATGACGGCCAAGGGCGTGGTTGAGGCGATGACGTTCGCGCCGCGCGCCAACGTTGCGGATCAGGTGCGGGCGCGGATCGGCTGGTCGCTCGATCAACCCACGCTACAGACCGCGTCTCTCAAGTAGACGCGGGCCGCTCTTCAAGGCGCTGGACGCGTGCGGCGGGCTCCGTACGCGTCCAGCGCCTGGAGGGGTGAAGGTCAGGCCTTCTTGCAGCCGATCATGCCGCCGACCGGAAGAATGGTCTCGGCGCCGGCCTTGTCGCGCGAGCGCAGGACGCCGCGCTGGATCAGCGCGCCGTCCTGCATCTTGCTGTCGCGATCGTAGGTCAGCTCGATCTCGAGGCTGTACTTGTCGCCCGCGAAAGTCTGCTTGTCGAAATGCCCGAACAGCGACTCGCCCGACGTCGTCTTACGGGCCAGCTTCCTGTCGCGGCCGCCGATCCGGACAAGCGCCTGCGCCGGGCTCTCGGTCGCATAGAGGATGAAGACCGGCCGCTCTGTCTTGCTCCACAGGAAGAGACCGCAATGGCCCGGGTTGAGCGTCTGCGCGGCGAGGCCCTGCAACGCGAAGTCGCCGACGACGACCTGTTCGCCGACATTCTGCGCGAGAGCGGCGCCGGCGGCTCCCAGCGCCACGAGGCTGCACACAAGGCGTTTCAGAACGGAAGCCATCTGGCTGCTCCCCTTTTTCCAAATGCCCCCGTTTCCGGCAGCGGTTCAAGACCGAAAGCCGCGAGGCGCATGCTGACCTCCGGCGTGGCGGTGCGATAGGTCAGGGACCACTGGGCGCCGCCATTCCCGGCAAGGTCTAGTACAAGCTCGACAGCGTCGCCATCGCGTTCGCCTGCCAGCGTCAGCCGCCCGGCCGGTCCGCTGCAGCTGGCTTCGCCCGAGAGAGCGGGCCCACGCGCGCCGAGCATCTCGGCGCTGCGTATCAGCATGTCGCTTTCCAGGATACCCTGCGCCGATTGGCAGGCCTGATCGCCAAGCAGCAGGTCGATGTTGCTAAGCCGTGTTTCGCCAGTCAGCAGAAACTGGTTCTGCACCGGAAAGTCCTTGATCCGCATGTCGGATGTCGTGAGACGGCGCTCGCCGCCAAGGCCGAGCTGCAGCCGCACGTTGCCGATGATATTGGACCCGGCGAGATCCACGTCGGCGACAAGACGGCCAAGAAGGATATCGGCCGGCGAAACACGGAACGCGACATCGCCGGCGTCGAGACCGCCAATGCTCGCCTTGGTCAGCGTGGCGTCCCAGACGCTGCCGCGCGCGTCCTCGAAAGCGAGGCCGTCATTGTCCGGATGGAAGAAGAAACGCGCAGGCGCGAACGCGGCGCCCGCGACAACGAGCGACACGCCAAAGACGGCCAGATGCCACCAGCGGATCATGTCTTGCGCGCCGACAGGGTTGCGTCCGCCTGCACTAGGTCGCCTTCGCCGACACGGACAAGCGAGATGCGCGTGACGGCGAGCCCGGATCGCTCGACAGCATCAACCCAGCCATAGATGGCGCGGGCCGCGGCAGGGCTGAACGTAACGCGCACGCCGGTTGGACCATCGGGCTCGATGAGCGACAGCGAGAGGCCAAACTGCGTTGCGATAGCCGAGGCGGCGCCCCGCGCAGTCCCGTCGGATGCGGCCGGAACAACGGCCGCCGGGTCCGATGCCTGCGCAGACAGACGCGCGACGTCGTCGCGCAGCTGCTGCGCGCTCGCGAGATCGGAAGCGGCTTCGGCGCGATAGGCGCTGGCGGCCTGATAGCCCCAGGTCAGTCCGCCGCCGATCACCACGACAAAGGCGGCGACCTGCAGCAGCACCTGCTCGCGCGGCGTGCGTGACCGGAACCAGGCGACAATCGACCCGATCATGCCGCCCCCATCGAGATGGTGACAGATGAACGCCCGTCGATCGCCTGCATGGGGCCGACATTCAGCTGAGGCGAGGTCTGGCGCAGGGCCGCAACCGCCGCGTCGAGTTCTGCGGGCAGCATGCTCGAGAACCGCAGGGAAACGGCCCGGCCGGGAACCTCGTGGCGGATTTCCTCAAGCTGCACATCGGGATGCGCGACCAGCATGTCGCTGACGGCGGGGCTGACGGCGAGGACCGGGTTGGCGGCGGTATGCGTCAGGCTGTTGAGGGCGGCAGTAACCTGGGCGCGCAGGTTTGTTATCCGGCTGACATCCGGACGCGCAGCGCGGAAGTCGGCTTCAGCGGAGGCGGCGATGTGCGTGGCTGCTTCGGCGTCGTGCGCGCCATCGAGGATGGTGACGCCGATCTGCGCGATGCCGGCGGCGACCGCAAGCGAAGCAGCAAGCAACCATGGCGTCAGCGGTGAGCCCGATCGCCGGCTCGCTTCGGTCGTATTGAGGGCAAGGTTGGGTGCGCCAGCGGGCATCGCGGCGGCCGCAAGCGCCAGCACATCAGCTGGATCCGGCGAACCCATGTCAGCGCTGACTGCAAGGGTGGAATCCATCTGCACGGCAAGCTGGTCCACAGACCAGCCATTGAGGCTGAGCGAAGTTACATCTCTGCGGCGCTGGGCCAGCCACGAACCAAGAAGAGTTGGAGCAAGATCGGATTCAATCGTGAAGCCGCCTGAGGCGCCGGCCGAGACGAGCGTGCGTTCGCCAAGGCGGACGACATGCGCCGTCCCCGCCGACGCCGGCCAGAGCGCACAGTCGGGATAGATCGCCTGGGGCGTGAGGCGGGACCTCGCGCAGCGGCCCAACCACGCGGCAAGACGCGAACGGCCGATGGCGGCGACAAGTCTAGCGCTGTTGACGGCGGAGGGTTCGCCCACGGCGAACAGGGTATCGGACTCGGATGTCGCAAGCGCGCCCTTGAAGAGGTAGGCGGCGGCGGCCTTCGCCTGAGCCGCTGATCGCGCCGGTGTTTCGAGCAGTTGTAGCTGCGCCTCAAAGCCCGGAAGCACGAGGATACAATCGCCTGTGACGCCGGGGACGGCGGCGCCATCCTCCAGCACGCCGCGCGCCAGGATCGTGCGGGCGCCCAGATGCGCCTTCACCCACGTGATCGGCGCGTCGGGCGTATCTCCGGCGATGAGGACCAGTACGGGCGAGCTCACAAGACACCGTTCGTCGTAGGTGCGCCGAAAACGCGGCGCACGATGCGCCCATGGCCGCTGGCCGTATCCACCAGGGCGACGCTGGTTTCGACCGTATCCGCGAAATGGACCCGAACGCCGATCACATACCAACGTGACACTAATGTGAACATCGACCGGCTCTCAGCACTCAGCTCGATTGGCGCAAGCCTTGGATCGCTGAAAAAGCTGTCGAGATCAGGCCAGCCGCCCTTGGGGCGATCCCGGATCACCGTTTCGGCGGACGCCAGCGGCAGGCCCGGGCCAAAGATGGCCGAGAGCAGCGGCGCCTGATCCGGGCGGAGCGTATTCACGCCAATGGCGTTGGCTGCGGCCGTGGGGCGCACGCACGCAAGCCCGGCCAGCCGGCTGATCACGCCGCCGTCGAACCCCTGGATCGAACGCAATTCGCTGGTGTCGCCAAGCAACTGGTTGGCGGGCAGGTAGACTGCCTGCGAGCCGCCATAAGCCCCGTCCTCGGCGCCGCCAAGGCCCGGCACATTGTCCGCGTCGATCCAGTCGGCAAGCGAAGCCGCCAGCGTTCGCGATGACGGCACGCCGAGGATGCTGAGCAGACGCGAGAACCGCGCCACGCCCGCCTCGCTGGCGACAAGCGGGCCGCCTTCATTCTGCTGCACGAGGCTGTTCAGGTTGAAGCAATTGCCGCCATCCGAAATCGTGATGAACATCGACCCTTCATCGAGCGGCAGCGTAATCGTGCGTCCAACCCACTCGGAGAGGCTGGCGCGATCGGCTGCGCTCTGCTCCAGCGCGCGATCGATGCGGCTCGTGGCGTAGGCTTCGGCGCCGAGCAGGAACCAGTGCGATTGATCCATCTGCGCCTGATTGTCGGTGCGCTGAATGCTGAACCTCGCCGCCTCGACGACGCCGACGGCGATCATGCTCATGACCGCAACCATCACCAGAACGGTCGCCAGCGCCGCGCCGCGGTCACGATCGGCAGAGGACGGAGAAGAGACGGGCTTGCGCATCATAGCCCCGTCAGCGCCTGCAGGCGCACTTTCCCGTAGCGGGGCAGGGTGAGCGTAATCGCAACGGCGCGTGGAACGCCGAATGCCGAAGGCGGCCAGTCCTCGCGCCAGCCCGCGCCGTCGTTAAACTCAAATCGCGTCTCGCCCGGCGCCGCCACCAGCGTGCGCTGGCGGCTATCGGCCTTGGCGCCCGGATCGATGGCGTCGCGCGTCGACCGGACTAGCTTGCCCTGTTCGTCGATGCTGTATTCCACCGCCACCAGCTTCGTCGTGATCCGGTCAGATGAACCGGGATCGCCCGCGGCTCGCACAAACGACATTGAAGGCTCGGCGCCGCCAACTCCATGGAAGGCGAGCGCCGGATGTCCGTCTTCGCGAACAGGGCGCGGCGCAAGCTGCGCCAGATCGGCCGCCAGCAGCGCGCGCGCCGACTGGATTGCGCGCAGTTCGTCCTGCGCCGTTTCGATGCGGCCCTGCGCCTGCAGCGTCTGCGAGAGCAGCAAGACGCCGCCGCCCGCCACCAGCGCGAAGATGAAAAGCGAGACCAGAGCCTCGACAAGCGTGAACCCCGCCTCCGGATGCGCCTGCCGCGTCACGAGACCGCCCCCGAAAGACGATAGGCGGAGACCGTCGCGGAGGGGGCCTCCTCGCCGGCGGCAAAGACGGATGCGTCGATGCGAACGGTGGCCTGATCGTAGGTCGCGATCACATCGAGACGCCAGCGCCATTTGCGGCCGCCAAGCTCCGTCTCGCCATCCTGCGCGCCGATCGGCGGCGGCGTGCGAAGGGCCATGGCGTCAATCAGCTGGTTCTCGGCGACGATGCTGGCCAGCGCGCGCGTCTCGACGCGGTCATAGGTGTCGATCGACTGCGTCTGCATCGAGATCAGGCCGACCCCGGCAAGCGCAAAGACAAACAGCGCCACCAGCGTTTCCACGACCGAGAAGCCGTCTTCCTGTCTTGGGGAGCTATTGGGTGCGCTCGACACGGATCGCCCCCTCTCCATCGATGGCGAGGCGCCAACCAACGCCGCGCTCGCCAAACACCAGCTGCATTTCGGAGGCGCCGCCCAGCGGGTCGAACTCGGCGAGGCGCGCCGCTTCCACGCCACCGTCAGGAGCAGCAGGCTCGACAACGCGCGGCGCCTCGCCGCCGGGCCAGGCCTGGAAGCCGAGCGAGCCGGCATTCTCGATCCTGCGCCAGCCGTCCTCCTCAAGCTTCTCGAAGTGATAACCCTCGGGCGTCGCGACCAACGCAATGTCGCGGTTCAGCAGCACGCTCTGGTCGCTGGCGAGCTTCAGGCGCGCGGCAAGCCGTTCCACCCCGCCATGCATGCGCGTATCCGCGCCGGGCGCAGCCAGCATCACCGCGCCGGCGACCAGTCCGAGAACGGCAAGCGTCGTCATGACTTCAACTAGCGTGAAGCCCGCCGAACAATGCGCCTTAGCTGTTGGCGGAAACGTCCGCATCGAGTCCCTCGCCGCCGACCTTGCCGTCGGCTCCAAGCGAATAGAGGTCGTAAGGTCCGTTCTGGCCCGGCGTCACATACTGATAGGCCCGGTTCCAGGGGTCGTTCGGAAGGCTGCGGATGAAGGGATCGCGCCGCGCGCCGAGCGCCGCTTCGGGCTTGGCCAGCGCCTCGAGTCCTTCCTCCATCGTCGGATACCGCGCCGCCTCAAGGTGAAACAGCGTGAGGGCCTGATCGATGGCGGCGATATCGGCCTTGGCCTTTTCCACACGCGCCTTGTCCTGGCTTGGCAGCACGTTGATCGCCACGATCGCTGTGATCAGGCCGATGATGAAGATCACCACCATCATTTCGACCAGCGTCACCCCGGCCTCGGGATGCAGGCGCCGATTGCGTTTCTTGGGCTGGCGGTTGGTCACGGCAGTACTCCTTCAACCTGCAGCGAGCTGGTTCAGCTGCAGGATCGGCAGCATGATCGCGAGAACGATTCCCGCCACCATCCCACCCATCAGAACAATGATGGCCGGCTCGATGAGGCTCAGCGCTGTCTGCACGAAACCCTCGAATTCCTGATCGAGATGGTCCGCGGCCTTTTCCAGCATGCCGGGCAGCTCGCCGGAATTCTCACCGCCGACCGCCATGTAAACGACCATCGGCGGAACGTAGCCGCTCTGGCGCATCGCGTGAGAGAGCGGCTCGCCCTCCTGGATCCGCTCGGCCATCTGGTCGGCGGCTCGCATGAAGGCGCGATTTGATGCGGCGTCGCGCGAGGCGCGGACGCTTTCGAGCACGGGAAGCCCGCTGGCGTTCAGCGTGGCCACAGAGCGGACGAAACGGCTGCAGCAGACCGCGCGGATCCATTTGCCCACCAGCGGCGCCTTGAGAAGGCCGCCATCGAAGGCCAACCGCAGATGCGGCTGGCGCAGCAATGTGCGGATCACGATGAAGCCGCCCGCGAGGACCAGAAGGATCAGCGGCCAGAAACGCGTCAGGCCCTCCGATACGGCGATCAGGATCGAGGTGATCAGGGGCAGGTCGCCGTGGAACGACTTGAACTGTTCGACCAGCGCGGGAACCACGAAGACCATCAGACAGGCGACGACCGTGACGGCCACGAGGCTGAGCGCGATGGGATAGACCAGCGCCGTCGTGATCTTCGAACGCAGGCCCTGTTCGCGCTGAAGGTAGAGCGCCAGACGGTTGAGAACCGGCCCGAGATTGCCGGAGCGTTCCCCGCCTGCGACAGCGGCGCGATAGGCGGCTGGAAAGCTGGACTTGTGGCGCGCCATGGCGTCAGCGAGGCGCGAGCCTTCCTGGATGCTCCGGCGCATATCGGCGAGAACGCGCCGCGCGGCGGCGCTCTCCTGCTGGGACACCAGAATGCCGAGCGCCTCGTCGACAGACACCGACGCGCCGACGAGCGTGGCGAGTTGGCGCGTGACCAGCATCCTGTCCTTGTGGCGCAGCGCATCGCGCGACGAAACTTTCGGCTGGCCGGCGCCTTTTGCGGGCGACTTCGAGCCGGTCTGCGACGCCGAACTGTTGCCTGCATGCTCGACGGCGAGCGGGTAGAGCTTCTTGTCCTCGAGCGCGCGCCGCACAGCGCGCTCATCGGCGGCATTCATTCCGCCGCGGCGTTCGCGTCCATCCGGATCGATCGCAAGATAGGAGAAGCGGGCCATGCTAAGCCCCTTCGCCTGAGCCCGCGCTGCGCAGTACATCGCTCAGCGACGTCAGGCCGGCAGCCGCACACCGGAGGCCGCTGGTCAGCAGGCGATCCGCATCGCGGAAGGCATGGGCGGCCATCGCCTCTTCCGTGGCGTTGGTGTGGATCATGCGGCGGATCTCGTCGTCCACCACCATGCATTCGTAGAGGCCGATCCGGCCGACATAGCCGGTGTTGTTGCAGGAGGGGCACCCGCCCGCCTCGAACACCGTGGCGTCAGCCCCGATGGAGCGCAGCAGCGTTGTTTCGCGCTCGCCAATGATCGCCGGCCGCTTGCAGGCGTCGCACAGCCGGCGCACCAGGCGCTGCGCAAGGACGAGGCGCACGGTCGACGCCAGCAGGTAGGGCTCGATGCCCATGTCGCGCATGCGCGTGATCGCGGCCACCGCGTCATTGGTGTGGACGGTCGAGAAGACGAGATGGCCCGTGAGCGATGCTTGCACCGCGATCTGCGCGGTCTCGACGTCACGGATCTCGCCGACCATCACCACGTTCGGATCCTGACGCAGGATGGCCTTGAGGCCGGCGGCGAACGTCATGCCGATGCGCGCATTCACCTGGGTTTGGCCGATGCCCTCGACGGCGTATTCGATCGGATCTTCGACGGTGAGGATATTGCGCGTGCGGTCATTCAGAAGATTGAGCGCCGCATAGAGCGTCGTTGTCTTGCCCGAGCCCGTCGGGCCGGTCACCAGGACGATGCCGTTGGGCGCTGACAGGACCGACCGGAAACGCGACAGGATGGCGGGCGACATGCCCAGCGATTCAAGGCTGCGGAGGCTCTGGTCCTTGTCGAGAATGCGCATCACGACGCGCTCGCCATGATGCGAAGGCAGCGTCGATACGCGCACGTCGACGCCGCGCCCGCCCAGCGTCAGCGAGATCCGGCCATCCTGCGGCAAACGTTTCTCGGCGATGTCGAGCCGCCCCATCACCTTGATGCGCGAGACGAGGCGCGACTTGGCCTTGGCCGGAACACGCAACACTTCGCGAAGCTCGCCGTCGATCCGCAACCGCACGACCACATGTGACTCGAAAGGCTCCACATGGATGTCGGAGGCGCCCTGCGTGATCGCTTCGGAGATCAGACCGTTGATAAGCCGGATAACCGGCGCATCGTCCTGGCTATCGAGAAGATCGGCCGTCGCCCCCGCTTCTTCCGAAAGCGCATCAAGCGAAGGTTCCGCGTCGAGGCCTGTGGCGATCTTGCGGGTCGCCTCGGACGTGACCGCGTAACGCTGGGACAGCGCCGCGTCAAAAGCGGCCGGGTCGAGTTGCACAACCTCGAACGGTCCGCCGAGGCTGCGCCGCACCTCGACCAGCGCAAGCGCGTCGCCGCCGCGCCGCATGCCGACCCGCCACGGCGCCGCATCGGTCAGCAGAACGACCCCGCGATCCCTGGCGAAGGCGTAGTCGAGGGAGATATCGGTCCCCGTGGCTGCCGCCGGTCCGCTCATTGCTGCTGCGGCGCCTCCGGAGCGGGCAGGGCGGGTTGCGCCGGTGGAGCCGGCTGCTGCTCCACGGGAGCCGTGGATTGCGGCGGCACAGGCGCGGCGGCTGGCGCCGGAGCGCCGGGGTCAATGAAGTCGCGTTCGATCTTGGCGCGCAGGACAGGGTCAAGACCGTCGAAGCCCTGAACCGCCTGGTACTGGCGCAGGGTGACGTCGCGCGCCTGCTCGGGCGTGTTCACAATGGTTGGCCGCAGGAAGACCATAAGGTTGGTCCGCGTCCGCGACTCGCTGGTCGATCCGAACAATCCGCCGACCAGCGGAATATCGCGCAGACCGGGAATACCGCTCTCGGATTTCTGCACATCTTCCTGGATCAGCCCGCCGAGAACGACGATCTGGCCTGCGTCGACCTGAACGACTGTGTTGATCTCACGCTTGTTGGTGATCAGGTCGTAGGACGCGGATGTCACCGGCCCGAAAATGCTGGAGACTTCCTGGCGGATGGTGAGGCGAATGACGCCGCCTTCGCTGATCTGCGGTGTTACTTCGAGCTGGACGCCCACATCCTCGCGCTGGATCGTGCGGAACGGGTTTGTATTGGCGGAGCCAAGCGCCTCGCCCGTGGTGATCGGGATCTGCTGGCCGACCATGATCGACGCTTTTTCGTTGTCGAGCGTCAGCACCGAAGGCGTCGACAGCACGTTGCTGTCGCGATCCTGCTTCAACGCGTTGACGATGAGGCCGAGTATCGTGCCGTCGTCCCGCTGACCGCCAACGCCGAAGAGCCCGCCATTCGCGCCCAGCAACGACGTCACTGCAGCCTGACGCAACTGGTCGATCGCCGGATTGGCGTCGCTTGAGTCCTTGTTGCCCGTCAGAAGCGCGCCGGTCACGGCCAGCAGGTTCGGCGCGGAGTTGGCGTAGCTGGTCGAGAGGAAGGGAACCGCGTTGTCCTCTCCGCCTGCAACAAGGAACTGAAGCCCCAGATCCTGCGCAGCCGTGTCGGAGACCTCGACAATAACGGCTTCCACATTGACTTGCTGCCGGCGCTTGTCGAGCGAGTCCACAACCTGCGCCAAAGCTTCCTGAACGTCCGGCTCGGCGCTGATAATCAGCGAGTTGGTGGCCCGGTGCGCCGCGATATTCGCCCGGCGGTTGGCGGCGGGGGCGCCGTCAACGCCGGCCGGCCCTTCCATAGACGACGAAATCTGCTGCAGGATCGGCAGCACTTCGTCAGCCACGGCATAGGTGAGGGGGATCACCGTGACGCCGCGGCGAAAATCGGCCTGCACGTCGAGATCCTGCAGAAGCGGCGCATAACGGTCCAGAAGGCTGGGCTCGCCACGCAGCACGATGCTGTTGCTCGCGGCAAGCGGCACGACCTGGATGGACGTGGTGCCATCGGCCGTGATCACGCTCTGCAGCGCGCGCGCCATTTCGGTGGCGGAGGTATTGGAGAGGCGAACGGTGCGCAGCGCCGTCGTATCGCGGTCAAGGCTCGAGATGATGTCCCGGACCCGTATCAGCGTTGAGCCATAGTCCACGACGATCAGCGAGTTGCCGCGCCGAACCGACGTTGCGGCCCCGCGCGTCGAGAGAATAGGGCGGATGGCGTTGGCGACGCTCTCGGCGTCGGCATACTTCAACGAGAAGACCTGCGTAATGTACCGGTCGAGCGCGGACCCGCCGCCAGAGCCAGAAGGTTCGCGCGCCGCGACTTCGTCCGGCACGATGCGATAGGCGCCGGAACCCGCGGGCGTTGCGACAAACCCGTTGGCGCGCAGCGTCGCCTGAAAAACCTCGAACAGCTCGTTCGGCGACAGCATGCGCGAGGAAATGACCGAAACTTTCCCCGACACTCGCGGATCGATGATGAAGGTTCGTCCCGTGACGTTCGCGACGTCTTCAATGAAGGCGCGGATGTCGACTTCGCGCAGGGTGGTCGAGCCGTCCTGAACCTGCGCGATGGCCGGGGCCGATAGTCCGGCGCCGGCGCCCGCCATGCTGAACATGGCGGCCAGCATTACGCGCAGGGACGGCTTCATTGAATAACACCACTCGGAAGAGACAGCTGCGCACGCTCGCCCGAACGACGCTCCACCAGAAGCGTGATAGGTCCGCGCGCGGCAGATAGAAGCTTGGCCTGTCCGTCAGCCGGACCGACGCCGTTCACGGACAGGATGAGATCGCCTGCATCGATGCCGGCTTCAGGAAAAGCTGAGTCCGCGCGCCACGCATAACGCACGCCATTGCGCATCTCGACATGGCCCGCGGTCGAGAACAGCCAGCGGCTCGCCTCGGCCCGCGCATCGGCCGCCATGGAAACGGTCTGTGCGCTGCCATCCGGCGTCCACGCGGTCTGGATCGGCTGGGGCGCCGAGGGAGTCTGCTGCTGCGGCACGCCCAGAAGCGCCAGCGCCAGCGACGGCCGGGCAGGCGTTGCGTTCTCCAACATCAGAGTTTCTTCCGCATCGCCAAGCGACAGGACGACGTGGTCGGTCGCAACTTCTTCCAGCGTGACGCCGTCAGCGATCTCGTAGCCGACAAGGAAGGAGCGCTGGACGCCGTCGCCAAGGATGAGCACGGCGCCGCTGTACTCCGGCTCCGTCGACATGCGCAGACCAACAAGCCGGATGCCGCTTACGTCGGCATGCGGCGTCCGGTCACTCGTGGCGGCGTCACTGAGCGGCGCAAAGGGCGACCGCAGCTCGTGCGCCACTTCCACGCCGCCCGGTGCGTGCCCGCCACCCCCAATCAACATGTCCGGCAGATCCGGCGAAGCGATGCGCCAGCCGATCTGGGCGCAACCGATCGCCACGCCCGCGAGCAGAACGGCTTCCGCGCCAGGCCTCAGCAGGCCAGCGGCGGCGCCCCAGCGGGTGGCAGACAAGCGGCGAGCTCCCCATGACGGTTTCATGACAACGTGCAACGCCTCGTTTTGCGCGCCAAACGGACCAACGCTGCAATTGCGCGCCCCGTCCGCCCAAGCTTCGCGACATCAACATGACAATTGCGAAGCCTGTGTGACAGTCGCCTGTCGCGCCGCACTGCCCGCCAGAATTTGACGGGCAGTGTGCTCAACCGAACCCGGTCCTAGAACTTGGCCGTGAGGCTGGCCGAGAAGGAACGGCCGCGTTCATAGGTGTTGGCGTCGGTCTTGCCGGCTGCAGACGTTTGGTACTCCTCGTGATCCTCATTCAAGAGGTTCCGTCCGCTCAGGCCCAGCGAGAGGACGGTGTCCCCGAACTGGATGTCCTGATGGAACACAAGATCGACGTTCACGCCGGGCTTCTCGATGACCGACGGAATGCCGCCCAGACCGCGCCGCGCAATCCGCTCATCGACCCAGCCGACAAGCAGCGTGAGCTGCGTCTCGGGCGTTTCGAAGCCGAACTGCAGGTTGAAGATATTCTCAGGCGTGCCCTGCAGCTGCGATCCGTCGAGCTGGAAGCGCGAGGCAGGAACGGTCACAAGGTTCGGCAGCTGCGTGACATCGACGACGAGGTCGTCAACGCCTTTAACTTCCGACTTGGTGTAGGTGTAGTTCACGCCAAAAATCCATTCCTCGGCCTCGAGGAACGGCAGCAGGTCGAACGGCATTTCGAACCAGGTGCGGTATTCCGCTTCGACGCCGTACAGCTGTGCTTCCGGCGCGTTGAGGAATTGGGTCGTGACGTCGCCGCTGGTGTTGGCGCTGATCACTTCCTCGATCGGCCGTTCAATCTTCTTGAAGAAGCCGCTCAGGGTCGTGAACTGGTTCTCGCCGAAATACCATTCCAGACGCGTGTCGTAGTTGTCGAACTTGCTATCCTGGAGATACGGGTTGCCGCGATAGACGCGGTCCGTTTCCGGATCGATGTAGGCCGAGAAGGCCAGTTCGCGGAACTGCGGACGCGCGATGGTCTGCGAGTAGGCAAAGCGCGCCTGCAGATCGTCAGCGAAGTTCCAGGTCAGTGTCGCCGAGGGCAGCCAGTAGCTGTTGTTCAACTGAGTCGGCACAGCGCGGGGCGCTTCGCCGACCGTGTTGAACGTGCGCACCACTTCGGATGCATCCTCGTAGCGTGTGCCCACGTTGAGGTGCACCAGCGGAAGGATGTCGACATCAGCCATTGCGTAGGCCGCCCATTGGGTCAGGCGGGCCTTGTAGCTGCTGTCCGGCGTCGTGATCTCGGTCAGGACAAAGCCATCCGGGCGGATGTTGTCCGGCGAGAACAGATAGTCCACGCGCGCCGCGAGGCTGCAGGCCGTCGATGGATCGTCAACCGGCGTCTCGCAACCCGCCGCCAGCTGGGCCGGGAAGGGTGCGTCGAACGTGAAGGCGCGCTGGTTGTAGACGCGCACCGCATTCGAATAGTCCACACCGGCCGAGAGGATCGCCGTACGACCGGCGTCGATGGGGATCTCGTAGCTTCCGTCCACGCCGCCGCTGACAACCTGGTCGGTGAGGTCCGAGAAGGTCGTGCCGTTGTCCTGCGTCGCACCCGCGTCGTAGAACAGCGGGAAGATCGGCGTGCGGATATAGTTCACGAACCGCTCGTAGGGCGCATCGCGGGTCGATTCCGCGTAGGCCGTGCGCCAGTTCAGCTTGAAGGCGTCGAACTTGTGCTCGCCGGCCAGCTGAACTGTGCCGAGTTCGCGCTGATACCAGGCCGTTGATTCCGAATGGACGGGCGGCGTGCCAGCGCGGTTGGCGTCGAACAGGTTCTCGCCGATCTGGGCCTTCTTGGTTGTGCTGCGCACGAACAGACCCGTCGCCGTGATCTGGTTGTCGTCCCACGAAATTCCGGCGCTGCCGAATGCGTTGAAGACAATATCCCAATCAGTTGTCTCGACCTCGGAATCGCGGCGGATGATGCCGCCATTGATGTCCTGACGATGCGCGACCTGCGTGCGCATCTGGCTGTCATAGCCGGCGACGCCGACCAGACCGATCGAGAAGTTGTCGAAGTCGAGCGCCGTGCCGCCCGTGATTTCGCCTTCGAAGTCGGGCTGGAGACGCTCCGACTGGATGACGGTCAGGGGAGAGTTCACGAGGCTTTCGCCCAGCACTTCGAGTTGCGCGTCGCTGAAATTGGCCGTGTTGATGCGCTGACCCGTAGCAATCGCCTGCTGGATATCAGCGGGGATGTCCCGAAGCGTGTGATCGAAGCCGTACCAGTCTTCGTCATGACCGCGATAGACGAGGCCCCGTTTCCCTGTCGATGTGGTGTTGCCCCCCGTTCCAAGTTTCATGGTCAGGAACGGATAGTCCGGATTCGACAGCGTTCTCAGATCGATGATGCCGCCGCCAAACTCGCCGGGGTAGTTGGGAGAGAATGTCTTCTGCACGGTGGCGCCGGCGAGGATGTTCGAGGGGAACAGATCCAGCGGAACCTGGCGGCGCAGCGGCTCTGGGCTCGGTAGGGGCGAGCCGTTGAGCAGCGCGGAGGAGTAACGATCGCCAAGACCCCGAACGTAGACAAACCTGCCGGAGACGACCGACAGGCCGGCGAGGCGCGTCAGAGCCGAAGCTGCATTGGCGTCGCCTTGACGATCAAGGTCGTCGGCGGTCAGGAAGCTGGCGACAGCCGTCGAGACCTGCTGCGGCTCAGGAATATATCTGCCGAGAACAACGATTACGTCGCTGTCATCAGCCGCGTCCTCGGGCGGTTGTTCCTGGGTAACCGTGGCCTCGGCTTGTGGCGTGGCGGGCGTCTGTTGAGCGACCGCTATGGCAGGCGACACGAGGAAGGTCGTGAGCAGCGCCAGCCTGTGCCACGGAAGTGAAATCGGTTTCATGAGTCTTCAACTTTCAAAGGAATTGGCGACCGGATGAGATGAAGCGGGCGGCGGTTTTGCCGCCGCCCGCCGTCTGCGAGATCAGCAGGTCACTGTTTCCAGGCCGCAGCTCCAGCTGCGCCACCAGTTGTCGTTCGAGTCCCGAACCGCACCGACATAGGGCGCCGCCGAGAAGAACGACGAACCGAGGGTCGTCGGATCGATGAAGCCATGTGTGGTTTCCGCCGTGCCGTTCACGAAGTTTGCGAGGGCGGTGGCGGGCGCCGCGGCGAGACCGAGCGAGTTGGCCGTTGCCGTGGTGTTGCTGGTTCCCGCGCCGATGATGGTCGTCGCTGCGGCGCTGTAGGCCGCTGGGCAATCGAATAGCATCCCGTCTGCGGTGACCGGATTGGCGGTATCGGCGTCTCCACGGCCCGAACCGGTTTCCGGTTGGGTGACCGAGAGGCAGCGGGTTGAGCCCGTCACCACACCGTTGACTAGGCGGGCCGAAGCGCCCGGCGTACCGCCCGCTCCGTCAATGCCGATACCCTTCAGGTTCGATCCCGAGGAGCTGGTCGGCACGCCGATGAAGGTGAAGTTCGACAGGGTTGGACGGGTCTGCAGCGTGCCGCCCGAGCTGTTCTTCGGAGCGTTCGAGCATTCCATCAGGCCGTCCGGTCCGCCGGTGAAGGCCGACTGACGGACGATCAGGAATTGCACGTTGCCGGTCCAGCCGTAGTCGCAGTCCAGCGAGTCATCGAGCGCGCCCGTGATAATGACGTGCTTCATGTTCACCGTGCCGCCGAACACTTCGATGCCATCATCGCCCGAGTTGTGGACCTGGACGCGATCGATCGTCGTGGCCGAACCGATGCCGCCGAGCGTGATGCCGTTGAGGTCATCGCCCGCAGCAGCCGAGGTAAGGAACGCGCCAGCGTAGCGGACCTGCAGATAGGTCAGGCGACCACTGTTGTCGTTCGCGGTTGCGCCGCCGAAGAGTGCGACACGGCCGGTGGCGTTGGTGACGCCTTCCGTCTCGTCCTGGCAGGCGACCGTACCCGAGGTGACGGCCGTGTTGCAGCCGCGGATCGGCGCGCGGCCGAGCACGATAAGACCGCCCCACTCACGGTTGGCCGAGGGGTTCGGCGTCGTGCGCGTGATGTCGGCCAGCGAGGTCATAATGACCGGCGCCGAGTTCGTGCCGTTCACCAGGATCTGGCTGCCGCGGTTGACGATCAGCATGTCGCCCGCGTCGGTGCCGAACAGGGTTACGCCCGGATCAATGGTGAGCGCGCCCGCGACACCGCCGCTGTTGTCAGCGCCGCGATCGACGCCGACGTCCACGCGTCCGGAGATCTCATAGTAGTTGCCGGCGGTGAGGCGAACCGAAGCCGGAACGCCGCCTTGTCCAAGGGTGCCAGCCATGACGCAGCGCTTGCGGCCGTTGAGCGTGGCCGAAGCTTCGGTCGTGCCCGACGGGCAGCCGGCCGGCGGCAGAAGCTGGATCGACCAGCCCGCAGCCCAGTTGGTCGCCGGCGTTTCCGTCGGCGAGAAGGCGCCTGCATAGGAGCCCGCCTCGAAGAAGGAGCCCAGCGTGGTCGGATCGAATGGCGTACCGAACTGTTCGGCCGCACCCGGGAACACAACGCTTGCCAGCGTATTCGGCGTCGTTGTGACCACGTCTGTTCCAGCCGCGACGATCGACGCCGCCGACACCGAGGTGCCCGAGATCGTGGTCGTTGAAGGCTGGTTGATGCAATCCATCAGGACGTGGTTGAGCGTCGGCGGATTGGTCGGATCCGTGCTGCCGCGGCCCGAACCCGTTTCCGGTTCAACGACGGAGAGGCAGCGCGTCGCACCGACAACAACACCGTTGTAGAAGCGGGCCGAGGCGCCCGGCAGGCCGCCGGACGAGTCGATGCCGACGCCTTTCAGGGACGAACCCGAAGAGCTCGTCGGAAGGCCGACGAAGGTGTAGTTGGAGATCGTCGGACGGGTTTGCAGCGTGCCGCCCGCGCTGTTCTTCGGAGCGTTCGAGCATTCCATCAGGCCGTCCGGTCCGCCGACGATCGCGGTCTGCTTGACGACGAGGAACTGCATGTTGCCGGTCCAGCCGTAGTCGCAGTCCAGCGAGTCATCGAGCGCGCCCGTGATGATGACGTGCTTCATGCTGACAGTGCCGCCGAACACTTCGATGCCGTCATCGCCCGAGTTGTGGATCTGGATGTGATCGATCGTTGTGCCGGAACCGATGCCGCCAAGCGTGAGACCATTGAGGTCATCGCCTGCAGCAGCCGAGGTGAGGAACGCGCCAGGATAACGGATCTGCACATATTGTAGGCTGCCGCTGCTGTCGGTCGGCGTGGCGCCGCCAAAGAGTGCGACGCGGCCAGTGGCGTTGGTGACGCCTTCCGTCTCGTCCTGGCAGGCGACCGTGCCCGACGTGACGGCGGTGTTGCAGCCGCGGATCGGCGCCTTGCCCAGAAGGATGAGGCCGCCCCACTGGCGGTTGGCGACGGTCGGGTCGTTCTGACCGAGGATGTCCTTGTCGCTCGTGAAGATGATTGGCTGCGACACCGAGCCGTTCGCGACGATGCGGCTGCCGCGGTTGACGATCAGCATGTCGCCGGCGACCGTGCCATAGAGCGTCGCGCCAGCTGCGACAGTCAGCGTCGCTGATGTGCCGCCCGCCGCTGTGCCGTCAGCGCCCGTGTCCTTGCCGATGTCGACCCGGCCATTGATGCGATAGACGACGTTCGGCGTCGCCGGCAGGCTGAGGTTCGCGAGGATTTCACCGGAGAGCTGGCAGATCGTGTTGGCGCCGAGCGCGCCCTGGTTCGACGTTCCGGTCGGGCACGAGGCGGTTCCGCCACCGCTGCCGCCGCCACCGCCACCGCCGCCGCCGCCACCGCCCGTGCCGGGGTTGGTCGCGCCGGGCGACTCGATACTGGATCCCTGCGAGCAGGCGCCAAAGGCCAGCGCCAAGGCAAGTATGCTCGTTCGAAGCGATGCACGCATCTTCATGAAGTCCCCTTCTCGCCCGTTTGACGCCCGCGATTTCAGCGAGCGCTTCTGGAAAGTCAGGGAGTGCATAGGAGGGGAGCTTATCGGATTAATGACAGCTTAAGGATGCATGGCGCGAGAGCTCGGGAGCGTTGATGCGGGCCTCGATAATCCATGCGACTGAAACCCGGCGGCAACATCCTTGACGGTTCGGTGTCGGTTCAGTGACAGATATTTTGCGAAAGGTTGCGAGCAGCTCTCGAGAAGGGAGCCCTCCATAGTGCGCCAGCGCGGAATCAATCGATCGACGGAGATGATCAGACGTCTTCGCGTAAACGCAGGTCTGGCGATAAGGACGTGAAGCAGAACAAGATGCAGGCAGAATCCTTGGCGACCACTCTTGCGCTTTCGCGACCCAAGGCCGTGCTGGCTGTCGTGCTGGGATTAAGCCTTGCCGTGTCCGGACTTTTGTGGAGCACGCTCCATCCCGCGGCATGCGTACCTCTGGCGTTCGCGCTGGCCTGGGCGGTGATGATCGACATCGACCGCTATCGCCTGCCGGATCTGCTCACGCTTCCGATGATCGCGGGCGGACTTCTCTATGTCGCGTTCACACAACAGGGCCGGCTGGTCGACCATGTGATCGGCGCGGCCGCCGGCTATTTCTCCCTTGTGCTTGTCGCCAGCGCCTACCGGCGGCTTCGTGGCCGTGAAGGCCTCGGACGCGGCGATGCGAAACTGATGGCCGCCGCCGGGGCATGGCTCGGCTGGTCGCCGCTCCCCGCGGTGCTGTTATTCGCCTCCGTGACCGGGCTGGCCATCGCAGTTGCCCTGATGCTGGGCCGCCGGCTCGCTGCTGGCGGGCCGGCCCCTTCATCGCCGCTTCTGGGCTCGCCTCCTGTTGGCGCTCGCCAGCACTGGCTGTCGCCGGCTGTACTGAAATCGCGGTTCTTTTGAGAGACTGCAGCGCGGTGGCCGGATATCCGGATCGTTGAATGGCCCGATTTCCTGTGCTCTCTACCGCCAACCAACGCCATGGAGAGGTCAGGCGTCCGCTTCGGCCGTCTCCGCCTAAGCATCAACCAACCCGTGACCGGCGGGATACCGACGCTGGGTCTGCAACGCTCGAAATCAATTCGGGCCCAGCGGCCCACGCTCGAGTCCATGACAGCGGTGAGTCACAACGAACGGATGCGGGGGTGGAATTCCGAACATCTAGGCTGGCGATCTTGCGGTCGACGGGAGGACTTCGATGCGGGGACTTGTGTTGACTTTTGCGGCGGCTTCCCGTGCTGGCTCGCTAATAATCTTCTCGACCTCGGGCTCGCAGACGATCACTAGGACCATTGAGTGATTGTCCAGTCGATGACGGGTCATACGCACGTCAACAACAGCATACCGATCGACCCTTGCCAGCAGTTTCAGCGCTCTCTTCACCTTTGTCGCTAGCTCGGAGACAAGCGATTTCTGGCTGTTCAGGTCGATCCTAGGAAAGGAGATCCATACCTGCTGCATGTTCCCCACGACCGCGATGAGTTCCAGAACTCGCTTGGCTCAAAACCTCAAGGTGGAACAGCGCAGGAAAGCGCTTGTCCCTCTACGACATAACTTACCCGGGTTTTGCTGCAGGTAGCTAGGTTGATCGGAACCTCTTTTCGCGACGACTAGCGTGGCGAGAGGGCTCCAGCCGGCTTTTGCCGGTTTGAAGAGAGATACTTTCCTTGTTTCGCTTGCGGAAAATTGCTGTTGCCGCATCATGAAAGCGGCTTTTGGCTGATTGCAGCGACGCTTTGGGGATAAGAGGGGTTGGTGCCGTACGATCGTATTCTTGATCTAATGAGCGTGCCTGGGTCGTCTCGGATATTTGTCCTTGGCGCGTACGCAAGGCGCGTCACGATCTATTCGCAACAGGTTCGCGCGGTAAATCTTGTCGACGCTATCCAGCACTACGGTTTCGGACTGTGTGGTCGGCAGGTCGCAATTGTTGGAGGGGGGGCAGGGGGATTGACTGCCGCGGCTCGCGCCTTGGTCTACGGTGGAAATGTCACTGTCTTCGAACAAAGCGCTAGCTTGCTCAGTGTGCAGAGTGAGGCAAGCCATCGGTGGGTGCACCCACACCTCTATGAGTGGCCCGTAGAACTGATTGACGGCCAGCTGCCCGACAATGCGGGATTGCCTGTGCTCGACTGGTCAGCCCAAAATGCCGACGATCTCGCTAAGCATCTTCGAACAGAGTGGGCGGCCGTTGCGCGCAAGTTTGGTGAGGCTGTCGATGAACGTCGGTATACCGCAGTCACCAAACTGAAGAGCCAGGCCGACGGCGTTCTTGTAACATCGAAGGAGGCAAAGAAGCCTCTTCCCGACGAGCAGAAGTTCGACCTAGTGATTTTGGCAGTGGGCTACGGCCTCGAGTCCGACGACCTCAGGCAGCATAGCTATTGGCAGCCCGACGGATTGGCCTGGGCAGCCAAGAAGGAGGAGCAGCGCCTTCTCATTGCCGGGTATGGCGATGGCGCGCTCACCGACCTCATCAGTTCTGTCTTGCCGACTTCGATCATGCAGCGGTCCTCAAAAATGTTGTTGCGGCCTTAAAGCCCGATGATCTGGACAAAATTCGGCGAATCCGGGGAGAAGGGCGGGCATTCAGACCACTGACGCAGAGCGGCTGACCGACCTATACAATGCTCTCGACCTTCCTGCGGTTCAGGCTGAGCTCAGCAAGGCCGTGCATCAGAAACGGCGAGTTGTTTGACCCGGTGTCGGAAAAACATGTTCGAACCCGGCGCAGCACCTCAATCGAGTCATTGTCTCCCAGCTAAAGCGCATCGATGGTGCGTTTGAACACATCGAACTACCTGACGGAACGAAGATAGTTAAGCCCGACAACAACGATCCCGCGATTGTCGATGTCCTTTCAAAGAGCAACACCGCCGATGGCGGGATTCACCGATATCATCTTGCGGTTCGGTACACGCCGTATATTGCCAGCAGGCCCACGCGACCCAATCGTCGCGAAGGACCCGACGGCAAGCGCGATAGAGGGGCTTCCAAATTCCCTGCGGAAGCTGCGCGAGAAGTGGTCGAAAGTGCTCCCATCCCATGACCCCACACGGCGACCTTTGTGGAAGGACCTAGAGCCAATATGGAAGCCAGCCAGAGAAAACCTGGATGAAACGAAGCGAGCGGACCAGCCGACATTTTGTAACATGTCGAACTATTGCCTCGTCGTGAGTTCGTCCGAAGAAAAGTCCAACGCGCGTGAGGAGTGGCTACCGAGCTTGGTCGACAACGCACTGGTCTTTGCGCAATCGCGTGATGACTTCGGCTTTGATCCAATCACTGTTCCACTTCAGGCGGAAGACTGCGTCGTCAGTCAAGAGGCTGTCGGTCTTGCGACACGACTCCTTGGCCGAAAGCACCCATCGCGGTCTTCCAACCTGGGCCGAAAGATGGGCAGCGACAACCCAGCCGTCGCTCATGTTGCTGTTGGGAATCCGAGCAGCCGTCCGCCGCGGTCTGACGGTTGTCATCGTCGAAGAAGACCCCAAATGGAACGAGCTGCCCTTCAATATTAAGGACCTGCTGGTCCTTCGTCTGTCTGCAGGTATGGAAAATGACCTGGCAGAGGTCCTGTTTCTTGGCTGGATGGGCATAAAGTCGAACGCTCGCGCCTACCGCGATTTGCCGGTCTTTGACTCGGTACGGCATGGTCAGCGACGGACGCAGGATACCTCCGGTAATGCCAGCGAGTCATTCACGCTTTGCTCGTTCAACGAAGACTATCTCTCCAACACGCTTCCGCAGCTGCGCAGCATCATCAAGCGCGCCAGCCTTAGCAAGGACGCAAAAAATCCTAAGGAGTATTCGGTCAGGCCCGTGACCGAGTATCGCTCGCCGTTGCTGGTCGGTGAACGCATCTACGAAATGACCCGGTTTGCGGAGCGGTGTTTGGTAGACTGGACGGGTTGGCGGCCAAACGTCTTTTTCGAGCTGGGCGTGCGATTGGCCGTCAATCAGAATTCCTCCCATTTGTGTCATTAAGTCCGGTGGGCGTACGCCTCTCGCAAGCTCCGACGCGTCGTTGCGCTTGCTCAAGGCATTTCAACCAATTGTCTATAATGTCACCCAAAGTCGCCGGCGGAACAAAGTTTCGCGACGCTTTCCTTGCCATTGAGGATGATATCAGTGGACCACGTAATCGAGAGAACGTCATCTATGCCGCCGCCGAAAGCAGCGCGGTGGTGAACAGAACAGGGGTTCGTGCCACGCTCGAGCGGGAGCTATTCGATCAGGTGATAGCGGTGATCGGGCGAGACATTAGTGCGAACGGAGGCCTGCAATACCTCTATCACCGCAACCCCGAACTGTCGCGCCAAATGCTGTTTAACGCCCACGATAGATTGAAAGCGGCGCTGTACCTGCTCGATGGTCGGAGTGTTGCCAAGGGCGCGGCTGCAACAGGTCTTTGTAAGCTCTTCGCAAGAACATCATGACGGCCCTCCACGACGTTCAGGTCGAGATCAAAGATCGCGGATTATACCACGGCTTAACGGGGATGCTTGATGCCGACGCCTGAAAACTGATCTCCAGGTATTCTTGAGCGCGCTCGGGGACTTATCGGCGATGCCCGCAGCGAACGCCAGAAAGGGACGGGGAGGGATATGCAAGGCCGATCTCGTCCTCGCTACAGCCATCACCTTGCTCGAGACTGAACTAGCCCGCCGTGAAAAAGCGGCGGAGCAAGGTGAACTTCCGCTTGACGAAGGCGGACCGCAAGCTCTTGGCGAATGATCTTGCTGATAGCTATGGGCAAAGGGGAGGACTGGCCCGTCGAGTAGGACGACTTTCTGAGGCGAAGGCATTCTATGGACGCGGTGCTGAGCTGGAGACAGCTTATGACGTCGATAGCACTTACAACCGGCTGCAGTTTCTGGTCGCCGTTTCGGCTGTTGGAGGGGGCGGGCGATCTTGCCGATCCAAACGGTGAACTCCTCCGAGCCACACATCAGGTTCGCGCCGCAATCCGGGCAAGCAGCCAGCGCAAACACTGGACGAATGCCGACCTTTTGCTGGTCTCAGCTATTCTCGGTGACGCTACGATGTTTGACGCCGATTGGAATTCCCTCGTCAGTGGGAGCCGAGCAAGAACGTTTATCGTTCCGGCCTTCCCGTCTTAGAAGAACTGGCGAAAGCGATTTCAGTGCACCCTGAGTTACAGGATGCGTATGCATTGTTGAACGAGGCTGCCGGGCTCTATCGTGCCGAACTGGGGGAAGAGCAGCAGCTGTAGCGAGCGCGGCTGACCTGTGACAGAGGTTTGCCGTTCGAGTCCGTCTAGATCAGCCAAACAGACGGGAGTCACTCGGTTGTGCATGCGGTCACTGCCAACATCAAGGTCGTATATTGCCTGAGTCATCTCGATCACAAAGCGGGCACCAATCCGGTAGGGCAACGCAACCAGCAGCGGTATGAAGCCTCGCGGCTGGCGGCCGCGCAAGTTGCCGAACGCGATTATCCTGCAGGTGCTCACTTTGTAGTTTTTGCAGGATAACGGGTTCTTGGCGCGCTAATGATCTTTTTCCCTGTCACCGTCCCTTGTCCGGGAATAGCCCGGAGCATCCAGCGTGGCCAACGTGGCCGGGAAGGCGAGGCAGACGGCGCGCGTGGTAAGGGTCAAACGCCACGACGCCGCGTTCGATGAACGATGACGTTTAGGCGGCAGGCCGTGCGGTCGCTTGCGCCGAGCGAGCCGTCGACGTCACCACGCGGCAGTTCGCCTCGGTATAGGATTGCCTCAAGCACCGCGCCAGATTTGGGCGGCAGGGCGCAAGCCGAATTTCCTCTTCGGCCCAGATGAGGATGCGTGCGCGTAGCTTGTCGGGCTGCACCAGGATCTTCCATGAAGGCGACCTGATCGAGACAGGTCTTGAGGAAATAGCCGGTGAAGCTGGCCAGCGCCCCCTCGCTGAGGGTGCCGCGACCGTCGAGGTCGTTGCGACGGCGTTGAGCGCAATTGGCAAGGCCGGCCTTGTAATCGTCGACGGTGCGCGCGAGACCGCGGGCGATTGACCAGACGCCGCCGGTGTCCAGCGCCTCGCGGAGCATCGCATAGGACATCAGCCGCACCACACGCCCATTTCCGTCGGCAAACGGGTGGATCCAGACAAGACGATGGTGCGCCGCCGCTGCTGCAAGGATGGCGTTGGTTTTTCCGAGCTTGCGGTACGCCTGCTCAAACCGCAGCATGAAGCGTGGAATCGAGCCCGGGCTGATGGCGACGTGCTGACCGACGGCGGCATCCGCCGTCCGGTAGTCGCCAGGGATGACCTTCAGCTTCTCGCCGGTGTCGGGGTTCTTCACCCAGAGCAGTTCATCCGGAAGTTCTGAGCAGAAACGCCGGTGCGTCTCGCATACGCCCTCAGCGGTTGCGGCGCGACCATCAAGACCACCTGCATCGATCCAGGCTTGAACCGCGATATGGGCGCGAGCCTCCAGCTGCAGGTCGCGTTTCTTGGGGTCTTTGCTGTAGTCCTGTTTGAGGGCGCGCTCGATGTCGATCGGGTGCGTGTCATGCCCCTCGATGAGGTTCGAGTAGTAGCAGTTCATCGACCGGACGAGGTCGGCGAGGGCGCGCACAACGCCATCCGGCAGGCTCTTGCGGAAGCCGGCGGATTTGGCGGCCAACTCGACCGCGAGATCGGTCAGCGCCGCACGGCCGCGCGCGTCCTCGGAGAGCAGCATCGGCTCCATGAGCCCGGTGTTTTCACCACGGTCTGGAGCCGTGTTTTTGGCCGGTTCACTGTCAGGCGGCGGGTTCGACATAATATGAATAATAACAGGGATATGTTAACAAGACTAGCAAGTGTGTGACCGCCAATATGGCCGGTTATTTGGCCGGTTTGATGGCCGTTTCAACCGGCTAGCCCTTCAACGAACAAGTAAAGCAGCGCGAGAACCCACTCTGTCGGGTCCGCGTCGCGATGGTGCAGTTGGATGCACGACAGACTGAACACGCGAGCGGGCGCTCTTTGCCGCAAGTTATTCGACGCCGCGCTGGCCGCGGCACATCATTGGCACGAGTGGGAAATCGCTCGCCTAATGCCCGGAAACGCGCTAACTTTCCCTTCGATTTCTGGTACCGCCACCCCGGCTCGAACGGGGGACCTCTAGATCCACAATCTAGCGCTCTAACCAACTGAGCTATGGCGGCGACCGGCATGGCGCGCGGGCGCGCGAAGGCCGCCTCTTAGACCCTCGGGACCCCCGGAGCAAGCGCCTCGGCAGAGCCCCCCGAAAGCGCCCCTCCCGAGCGGCGCTTCAGTCCCGCCCGAGGAGGCGGTCCAGCGCCTTCTGGGCCTCGGCTTTCAGCCGGTCCTCGGCGTTAGCCGCGGGTGGCTGGGACGGGGCAGGGGCCGCGGGTTCGGCGGCGGCTTGTGTCCCGTCGTTTGCCGGCTGGTCGGGCGCGGCCGGCGTCTCGGTCTGGGCCGGAGCGGGCGTGGGGGTCGCCGCCGGCTTCGGCTTTCCGAGCCCGAGACGTGCGGCGAGGTCGTCCGTCACCTTCTGCACCTCGTCCTTGATCTCGTCCTGCGCGCGGTCGCGCAGCCCGGCGCTCGCCTTGTCCTTCAGCCAGTCCCAGTCCAGCGACAGCTTGATCCCGTTCCACGATCCGGCCAGTTCCAGCGGCAGGCCGTAGCCGTTGAGGCCCGACGACTTGTCCTTGTATTGCGGGAAGAGGTTGAGGCTCGCCTGCTGCTTGCCGATGTCGAGCGCGCCGCCGCCGGAGAGCGTGAAGCCCGGCGCATCGATGTTGAGCCCCGTCACCATGGCGACGCCGTCCGTCATCACGAAACTCGTCTTCAGCGTTTCGAACTTGGTCTGCGCCAGCGGCGAGATGGCGCCGCCCTTGACCTCGCGCTTGTTGAGCGCGGACTTCGCCGCCTCGCCCAGCGCCATCAGGTCGACGCCCGTCAGTGTTCCCTTGTCGAACAGGAACTGGCCATTGCCCACCAGCGAATTCATCAGCGTTTGCAGGTCAGCTCCGGACCCGGCAACATCGATGACGATGTCGCCCGATCCGTCGAGTGATCCGAAGCCCGCCGCCGCGGTCAGCAGCTTCTTGAGTCCCAGCCCTTCCATGTTCGCGCTGAACGCAATGGCGGGCGCCGCCTTGCTGCCGTCCGCAACAAGCTGCGCGCTGCCTTTGCCGCCGAACAGCGAGGTCTGCTTCACATCGGCCGTCAGAAGCCCATTGGCCAACGCAACCGCCACGGTCGAGGCGCCAAAGTCGAACGTATCGAAGCGCAGGCCGCTCGCCTTAAGCGTGATGTCGGCGTCGACAAGCTTCAACGGCGACAGATCGATCGGCGTCTTGCCCCACCCAACGGTCGCCGGGCCCGGTTCCGTCGGCGCGCCGGACGCTGTCGCGTAAGGCGTGATATCGATGCTGTTGGTGGTCAGCGATCCGACCAGTTTCGGCTTGCCGTCGAAGCGCAGCGCTGCTTCGCCCGTCGCCGTCACAGCGTCAAACGTCAGGTTCGCATTCTTCAGCAGCACGTCTGTCGCGCTGCCGGACGTCTCGCCTTCCAGCGAAAAGGCCTTGTAGATGTCGCCCGCCGGCAGTTGCGTGCCGGCCGCCGCCGCCAGCTTGCGCAGGTCCGGCGCGGCGATCGCGACCTTACCGTTGTAGGTGAGACTGTCCTTCAGCGCGGCCTCCCCCGCGAAGTCGAGCTTCAGCAGACCGCTGTCATGCGAGAACTGCACGTTCTCGAACGAAAGACTGTCGAGCTGGCCCGAGATCGTGCCGGCAAGGCTCGCCTTGCCCAGCGCCGCCTCGGCCGGCGCGGCGATGCCCATCGCGCGCGCCAGTTCGGCCAGCTTCGGCGCCTCGGCATCCGCATCCAGCTGCAGGGCGACCCCGCCGGCGATGCGTGTCTCGCCCTTCAGGTCGGCGATCAGCAGCGGGCTTTCATGCCGCGCCTTGCCGATCTTGATGGTGATGTCGTCCGGCGTTCCGAACGCCTGACCTTCAAGCGACAGCTTGCCCAGCACGTCGCGCGCCGGGATGGCCGTCACCTTGAACGCCTCGGCCAGCTCCACCAGAGATGGAATATCGCCCTTCGCTTCGAAATCGAACCGTGGCGTCGCGCCGAGGCCAAGCGTGCCTTTGAGGTCGGCCTTGATGAGGTCCGTATCGAGCTGGATCGTCGCCGGCGACGGATTGCCGTCAAGCGTCGCCTGCGGATTGTCCAGCCGCGCCGTCAGCTTGAAGGCGAGGTCATTGGCGAGACCCTTGGCGTTGAACGACAGCGGCTTGTCCATCGCCTGCATGTCGGCGGACAGCTCAAGATCGCTCAGCGTCTGGATGCGGCCTTCCTGCTGGTCGTCCCACGACACGCGGCCTTTCTCGATGCGCAGGTCGCGCAACGACGCCGAAAGCTTTCCACCCGGCTCCTGCGGCGTCTCGGCAGGCGCGGCCTCGCCACCACCGCCAACATCGAACGTCCAGTTGTTCGTTCCGTCCGCCAGGTTCACCAGCCGGATATCCGGCTCGACCATCACGAATTCCTCGATCTCGACATTGCCGCCGAAGATGAGCGGCCACAGCGCCACCGCCGCGCGCAGCTCCTTCATGGTCGCGAAGGGGGCATCGCCGAACCCTTCGGGGTTGGAGATGGACGATGCGCCGGCGCGCGCCTCGATGCGGGGGAAGACCGCCACGCTGATATTGCCCGTCACCGAGACATTCCGGCCAGTCGCCTCCCGCGCCGCCTTCTCGATCTCGGCGCGATAGACCTCCTGCGGGATCAGGTTGGGAATGATCAGGACCGCAAGGATCAGCAAGGCCAGAAGCCCGCCGATCACGCTGCCGGCGATGATCAGCGGCTTGCGCGCCTTGGGGGGTATCGACAGGGGGATCGCGAAGGCCATCGAATCCTCTTTGCTTTCCGTCCTTTGATGTCACCGACCAAGTTAGGCGTCATCAGGGCGCTGGCCACCCGCCACCTTTAAGGCACGGTAGGGTCTGACTTGAGATGGCCGCGCTTTACCGGGGCTGGCCCACCCCCTAAGTCGGGCTTTCAACCTACCTGTGGACGGTCAGGACCTTGACGCTCGAAACCGATCTTGCGGCTTATGCCGAACGTTTCAAGTCGCGCCCGGCGCGCCGGAAGCCCTTGCCGGCGCATCTGCAGCGGCTTGAAGCTGAAAGCATTTTCATCATGCGGGAGGTCGCCGCCGGCTTCGAGAACCCGGTGATGCTGTATTCCATCGGCAAGGACTCGTCGGTGATGCTGCATCTGGCGATGAAGGCGTTCTGGCCCTCGCGGCCGCCTTTTCCCTTCATGCATGTCGACACCACCTGGAAATTCCGGGAGATGATCCGCTTCCGGGACCTGATCACCCGGAAACTTGGCCTCGATCTCATCGTGCATATCAACGAGGACGGGCTGAAGCGGGGCGTCAACCCCTACGCCTCGGGCTCCAGCCTCCACACCCAGGTGATGAAGACCGAGGGCCTGCGCCAGGCGATGGACAAGTACCGGTTCGACGCGGCCTTCGGCGGGGCCCGGCGGGACGAGGAAAAGAGCAGGGCGAAGGAGCGCATCTTCTCCTTCCGCACGGCAGACCATGGCTGGGACCCCAAGAACCAGCGGCCCGAACTCTGGAGCCTCTACAACACCCGCAAGGCGCGCGGCGAAAGCATCCGCGTCTTCCCGCTCTCCAACTGGACCGAGCTCGATATCTGGGCCTACATCGCCGAGGAAGAGATCCCGATTGTGCCGCTCTATTTCGGCGCGACGCGTCCCACCGTCATCCGCAACGACCAGATCTTCATGGTCGACGATGACCGCACGCCGCTCGAGGCGGGCGAGGTTCCGCAGGACCGGATGATCCGCTTCCGCACGCTGGGCTGCTATCCGCTCACCGCCGCCATCGAGAGCGACGCCGCCACGCTCGACGACATTGTCGCCGAGATGTTGACCGCGCGCACGTCCGAACGCTCGGGCCGGCTCATCGACCATGACGAAAGCGGGTCGATGGAGAAGAAGAAGCGCGAGGGCTACTTCTGATGGCCACGAAGGTGACCCCCATGCGCAAGCCGGCGGCCCAGCCGCGCCCGTCGGTCCGCGAACTCGCCAACGCCGAGATGGGCGTCCTGCGCTTCATCACCTGCGGGTCGGTCGACGATGGCAAATCAACGCTGATCGGCCGGCTGCTCTACGACACCAAGCTGATCTTCGAGGATCAGCTGGCGGCCCTCAAGAAGGATTCGGTCAAGCACGGCACCCAGGGCGAGAATATCGACTTCGCGCTGCTGCTCGACGGCCTCGAGGCCGAACGCGAGCAGGGCATCACCATCGATGTGGCCTATCGCTTCTTCTCCACCGACAAGCGCAAATTCATCGTCGCGGATACGCCCGGCCACGAGCAATACACCCGCAACATGGCGACCGGCGCATCGACCGCCGATCTCGCCATCATCCTGATCGACGCGCGCAAGGGCGTGCTGCCGCAGACCAAGCGCCACACCTACATCGCCAACATGCTGGGCGTCCGCCACATCGTGCTGGCGGTCAACAAGATGGATCTGGTCGACTACAGCCGCGCCCGCTTCCACGAGATCGTGGCGAGCTATCTGGCTGTCGCCGAGAATCTCGGCTTCGAGTCGATCACGCCCATCCCGATGTCGGCGCTGAAGGGCGAAAACGTCACCACGCGCTCCGAAGCAATCTCCTGGCATGCCGGTCCCACGCTGATCGAGCATCTCGAAGCCATCGAGATCGCCGACGAGCGCGGCAACGCGCCCTTCCGTCTGCCGGTGCAATGGGTCAACCGTCCGAATCTCGACTTCCGCGGCTTCTCCGGAACCATCGTCTCGGGTTCGGTCCGGCCGGGCGATTCCGTCGTCGTCGCCAAGTCCGGCAAGATGTCGAAGGTGAAGGCGCTGGTCACGGCCGATGGCGACCGCGAGGTCGCCGGCGCGGGCGAGGCCATCACGCTGGTGATCGAGGACGAGATCGACGCCTCGCGCGGCGATGTGTTCGCTGCGCCCGATGCGCGCCCTGAAGTCTCGAACCAGTTCACCGCCAACATCCTCTGGATGCATGAGGATCAGCTCACCACCGGTCAGGCCTATGTCCTCAAGATCGGCAGCCAGACCGTGCAGGCCACCGTCACCGGCATCCGGCACAAGATCGACATCAACACGCTGGACAAGACGCAGGGCCACGCGCTCGGCCTCAACGAGATCGGCTTCTGCAACGTCTCGACCAACCAGCCCGTCGTGTTCGATCCCTACAAGGCGATCCGCGAGGCGGGCGCGTTCATCCTGATCGACCGGTTCACCAACCAGACCGTCGGCGCCGGCATGATCGAGTTCTCGCTCAGCCGCGCCACCAACGTTCACCGTCAGGCGATGGACGTCACCAAGGCGTCCCGCTCGCTGCTGAAGGGCCATCGCCCCGCCATCCTGTGGTTCACCGGCCTCTCGGGCGCGGGCAAGTCCACCATCGCCAACCTGGTCGAGCGCAAGCTCTCGGCCATGGGCGCGCATACCTATTCGCTCGACGGCGACAACATCCGTCAGGGTCTCAACAAGGATCTCGGCTTCGCCGACGCCGACCGCGTCGAGAACATCCGCCGTATCGGCGAGGTCGCGAAGCTGTTCGTCGACGCCGGCCTCATCGTCACGGCCTCGTTCATCTCGCCCTTCCGGGCCGAGCGCGACATGGTGCGCAACCTTGTCGAGAAGGGCGAGTTCTTCGAGGTCTTTGTCGACACGCCGCTGCATCTGGCCGAAAGCCGCGATCCCAAGGGCCTCTACAAGAAGGCGCGGGCCGGGCAGATCCGCAACTTCACCGGCATCGACAGCCCCTACGAAGCGCCCGTCTCGCCCGAGCTGCGGCTCGACACCTCGCATGCCGACGCCGAGCAACTGGCCGATCAGGTAATCGACAGCCTGCGCGCCGCCGGCATCATCGGCGGCGCTGGCGAACAGGGCGTCGACTTCTCGATCTAGCGACTCCCCGGGTCCGTTTGTCGTCCCGGATGTGTGATCCAGGGACCAGACGCAGCCGCGCCTGCCGAAACAGACCCCCACCTGTCCTTCCCGTAAACGGGGAGGAACCATGCTTCACAAACCTACCCAGCATCGAAGGACGGTGGCGCATCCGGGTCCCTCCCCGTTTACGGGGAGGACAGGTGGGGACGTCTATCCAGGCGTTCCGGATTCGGCCGAACAGCGCGCTCGCTCTGAAAAATCTTCCCTCACCATCTCAAGCGGTTGCGCGAATGCAGCTGTAGGACAGACGTCGCGTTGTCCCCACCCCTCTGCACCGCGCGCATACTCCCCCCATCGCATCCGCATGGAGGACAGCCGATCACTGTCCAGCGGCGCGGGTGCGATGTGGTCGAGCGTGAGCCCGGGACTTCGGCTGGACAGCCAAAGCCCGCACGCAGCCGGCGCTACAACGTCAGGGAGGTGAAAAATCTCCTGTTCGAGGCTGGCGAAGAACGATCACGGGGACGCGGGATGCAAGCGCATCCCACCATCTCCCGCACGGCCCATCCTCGCGCGGGCCATCCCGCGTCCCCGGCCCTCCATTGCTTGAAGAGGGCAGAACCACAGCGAACCTCCATGCCGCCGGGCAGTGGAGCTTTTCCTGCTTGGTCCGCCCTCAAAACCCCAGCTTTGTCCTTGCCAGACGAATGTTACTATGTAACACCCGCTGCATGACAGGGTCCGAAGCCGCAATCGTGCTCGGCGCTGGCGCGCTCAGCATTGCTGGCGTGGCCTTTGCGCTCCTCGCCGCCACCATGGCGCGCCGGGTGACCGACATTGTCGGCATGGCCGGCGGGGTGATCATCCTGGCGGCGGGCATCACGCACCTCGCCCCCGAGGCGCTCTCCGCCGGAGACGTCGCCCGCATCTTCTTCGCCGCCGGCGCGATTATCGGCATCGTTCTCGAACTCATCTTCCGGGCGCGCTCCGGACGTTCGGAGTCCGCAGCGCACCTGGGCGCCTGGCTCGGCATCGCCGTGCTGGCTGTCCATTCAACGCTCGACGGCGCCGTCTACACGGCCGTCTTCTGGCACAGCAACGATTCCGGGCTGATGACGTCGCTGGGCCTTATCCTGCACGAAGCGCCGGAAGGCGTCGTCGCCATGGCGCTGGCAATGCGCGCAGGCCTCAAGCCATCGGTCGCGGCGTTGGTCGCGGTTGTGGCGTCGTCCTTCACCACGCCGCTTGGCTGGGTCATCGCGCATGCCGTGGGCGAGGCTGGCCATGACGTGATGGAGGCGATGTTCGCCGCGTCCGCCGGCCTGCTGCTCTATGTCGGCTGGCATCTGGTGTCAGACGGCTGGCGCTCGCTGCGCGCCCGCAATCAGACCTGAGAAAGTCTCACGCTGCGGCGCCGCACGGAATCGTCGTGATTCCAGCCTATTGCGCACAGGTCTTGCAAAGTTTGATCGGCTTCGCGCCGCCCGCGCGCTGGGTTACCCGGCGATCGCGGTATATATCTCCGGCAAATGCTCCCGACTGAATCGCCGGAGACTCATATGGCCGATATCTTTGAAAACCCGCTGGGCACCGACGGTTTCGAATTCGTCGAATACACCTCGCCCAATCCGCATGTCCTCGCCAAGCTGTTTGAGGATTTCGGCTTCACGGCCGTCTCACGCCATCGCTCGAAGAACGTGGTCCGCTACAAGCAGGGCGACATCAACTTCATCCTGAACATGGAGCCGTCGGGCCAGCCAGCGGCCTTCCGCGGTGTGCACGGCGCCGGCGCCAACGCGATGGCCTTCCGCGTGAAGGACGCCGCAAAGGCCTACGCCGAAGCCCTCAAGCGCGGCGCTGAGCCGGCCTTCGGCAATGTCGGCCCGATGGAGCTGAACATCCCGGCCATCCAGGCCATCGGCGGCGCCTACATCTATCTGGTCGACCGCTACGGCGCGCACGGCATCTACGACATCGACTTCGTGCCGATACCCGGCGCCAATGAAGCCAAGAACTCCGTCGGCCTCACCTACCTCGACCACCTCACGCACAACCTGCATCGCGGCAACATGGCGAAGTGGGCCGACTACTACGAGCGCATCTTCAACTTCCGCGAGATCCGTTACTTCGACATCGAGGGCAAGCAGACCGGCCTTCTCTCGAAAGCGATGACGTCGCCGTGCGGCAAGATCCGCATCCCGCTGAACGAAAGCCGCGACGACAAGAGCCAGATCGAGGAATTCCTCCGCGACTATAACGGCGAGGGCATCCAGCACATCGCGCTCGGCACCGACGACATCTACAAGTCCGTCGAAATGCTGCGCGAGCGCGGCATCCCGTTCCAGACCGCGCCCGACACCTATTATGAAGGCATCGGTCAGCGCATCGGCGCCCATGGCGAGGATGTGCCGCGCCTTCACAAGAACCACATCCTGATCGATGGCGCGCCGACCAAGGGGCAGGGCCTCCTGCTCCAGATCTTCACCGCCAACCAGATCGGCCCGATCTTCTTCGAGCTGATCCAGCGCAAGGGCAATGAAGGGTTCGGCGAAGGCAATTTCCGCGCGCTCTTCGAGTCCATCGAAGCCGATCAGATCCGCCGAGGCGTCCTCAAGGCGGAGGCGTAAGACGGCATTGGGATCGCCGGGCAGACGCCTCAGGTGAAACGTCCAACAGGATAGGAGCAGTGTACGCCGCCCCCCTTGCGGGATGGGCGGTGGTTTCGGTTGGTGCGACGCTGTTTATGTTCGCGCTGATGATTTTTGAGACGAATGTCATCGGCCTGTCTTACCTGATCCCCGTGATGCTGGTTGCGGCTGCCGGCAGTTTGCTTGCCGCGATTCCGATCTGTCTGGTCTTTGGCCTGTCCGCGCTTGCCGTGGTCGAAAGGCTCCAGCTGCAGCAACGGTGGCAATGGGCGGCTGCAGGCGCCGTGGTCGGACTGCTGATCGTTTTGCTGCTGGCGGCCGTTCCGACGTTTATTACCCCTTTGATTGTCGCGCCGGTCGTGGTCCTGTTTGCAATAGCGGGCGCCATTGCTGGCGCGGTCGCATGGCGTGAGCGTATCGGCGCCGGCCCATCCAGCTGACGTCGCCCCCGAAATCGGCGGCGGATCCTCGGCTTCAGGGCGCCGTTGCCATTCCATGATCCTCACGGAGGCGCACATGGATGTCCTGATCAGCGGAATGGGGATCGCAGGCCCGACGCTCGCCTGGTGGCTGCGTCGCGGCGGCCATCGCCCGGTCATCGTGGAGGAGGCCGATCAACTCCGCACCGGCGGCTACATCATCGATTTCTGGGGCCTTGGCTACGATATCGCCGATCGCATGGGGATCATCCCGCGCCTGCGTGATGTTGGCTACTTCGCCGAGGAGATCCGCTTTGTCGACGAGGAGGGCCATCGCTCGGGCGGCTTCTCCGCCGATGTGTTCAAGCGGGCGACCAACGGCCGCTATGTCAGCCTGCCGCGCAGCGAACTCTCGGCAGTTATTGTCGACGCCATCCGCGACGATGTCGACATCATCTGGGGCGACAGCATCGTCGCGATCGATCAGCAGGATGATCGCGCGCGCGTCCAGTTTCGCAACGCGCCGGCGCGCAGTTTCGATGTCGTGGTCGGCGCCGACGGTCTGCACTCCAATGTCCGGCGGCTCTGCTTCGGCGAACAGGCGACCTACGAGCGCTATCTCGGATATCAGGTCGCCGCCTTCGAGACGCAGGGATATCCGCACCGCGACGAAAACGTTTATGTGAGTTTCAGCAAGCCGGGGCTGCAGGTCGATCGCTTCTCCCTGCGCGATGATGGCACGCTGTTCATGCTGGTTCTTCATGACGCGGACTCCAGCATGCCCACGCATGCCGACCCTCAACTGAGCAAAGCCCTGTTGCACAAGCGCTTCGACGGCCTCGGGTGGGAAACGCCGGAGGTGCTGAAGGCGATGGATTCCGCGTCCCAGCTCTATTTTGATCGCGTCAGCCAGATCCGGATGGAGCGCTGGTGGAACGGCCGCGTCTGTCTCGTCGGAGATGCGGCGGCGGCGCCCTCGCTGCTTGCGGGCGAAGGATCGGGCCTCGCCATGATCGAGGCCTATGTCCTCGCCGGCGAACTCTGCAAGGCCGCGCCGGGTGTCGCGCTTCCAGCCTATCAGGCGCAGGTCAAGCCGTTCATCGATCGCAAGCAGAATTCCGCCGAGAAGTTCGCATCGTCCTTCGCGCCTAAGACGCAGTTCGGCGTCACGGTGCGTGATATTGTTTCACGCGCCTTCGGCATTCCCTTTGTCGCGGATCTGTTCCTCGGTGGGTCGTTGAAGGATGATTTCCGCCTGCCGGACTATGACTGGCCGGCGCGCCCGTGATAGGCCACGACAACTGGCGCGAGTAAGAGGAGTCGGCGATGCCCGTAACGCTTCCCCTCGAAGGGTCCTGCATGTGCGGCGAGGTGTGCGTCCGTGTCAGCGCCCCGCCCATGATCACGATGGCCTGCCACTGCAAGGGCTGCCAGAAGCTCAGCGCATCGGCCTTCTCGCTCACGGCGATGTTCGCGGCCGACGCCTTCGCCGTCATCAAGGGCGAGCCACAGATCGGCGCGCTGCACGGCGACAATCTCTATTATTTCTGCCCACGCTGTCTCAACTGGCTCTACACCGGCCTGCGCGGCGCGCCTGTCGTCAATGTCCGGCCGGCCCTGTTTGACGTACCCGCCTGGTCGACGCCCTTCATCGAAAGCTATGTCAGCGAAAAGCTGCCCTGGGCGACCACGCCGGCCAAACACCGCTTCGAAAAATTTCCGACGCCGGACCGCTACGGCCCGCTGACGGCGGAATACGCTGCGCAGGCCGGCGGAAACTAGCCGGAACGCCGGTCCAGAGCTTTCGCACAGCGCCGCGCGCATGCTACCCAGAGTCAAAAGACGAGGGAGAGAGACAATGCGTGCGATCCTCTTGGCTGTGGCGCCCGGTCTGGCGCTTGGCGCCTGCAGCGCGGGCGAGGCCGCGAACCATCGTTTCGACGCGGAAATCCGCCGCACCGCCTTCGGCGTCCCGCACATCAAGGCGAACGACATGGGCGGCATCGGCTATGGCTACGGCTATGCCAGCGCCGAGGACAATCTCTGCGAGATCGCGGACCGGCTGCTCACCGTCTCCGGCCAGCGCGCGAAATATCTCGGGCCCGGCGAGAACGACGCCAATATCACCAGCGACCTCTATCACCAGCGCATGATCGCCTCGCAGCGCGTCGAGGCTCTGCTCGCCGGACCTGCCGACTCCCCCGACACGCCCAGCGCCGAAGCGCGCGCACTGGCCGAGGGCTACGCCGCCGGCTTCAACCGCTATCTGCGCGAGAACCGCGACACGATCACCGACCCGCGCTGCAAGGATGCGGACTGGGTGCGCGAGATCACCGCCCTCGATTTCTGGCGCCACATGTATGTCGGCCAGACGGTCGACGGCTTCTTCGCGCCGACAACCGGCGCCGCGCCTCCCGGGCCGGATCATGCCTCGCTCGCGCCGGACGTTCTTGTCGACGAAACCGGCTGGGGCTCGAACGCCTATGCCTTCGGCCGCGAATTCACCAAGGGCGGCAAGGGCGTCCTGCTCGGCAATCCGCACTATCCCTGGGATGGCGTGAACCGGTTCTACCGCACGCACTTCATCATCCCGGGCGACATCAACATCGTCGGCATCAGTTATATCGGCATGCCGATGATCCGCATCGGTCACACCGAGACGCTGGCCTGGAGCAACACGGTCTCGACCGCGCGCCGCTATGGCTACTACGAACTGACGCTCAACCCCGACGACCCGACGCAGTACCGCTATGAAGGCGCGTGGGTCCCGATGGAGAAGCAGGATGTTTCCGTCGAGGTGAAGCGCGGCGACGCCATCGAGACCGAAACTCGCACGGTCTATTCCACGCGCTGGGGTCCGCTGTTCGAATCCGAAAGCTATCCGTGGACGAAGGACAGGGCTTACGCCCTGCGCACCGTCGAAGTCGGCCTGCGCGATCCGGATCAGTACATGGCCGTATGGCGCGCGAAGACGGTGCACGACATGAAGGCGGCGCTCGCGCGCTGGCAGTCCTTCCGGTTCAATGCAACCGCGGTCGATTCAACCGGCGAGGCGCTCTATGGCGACATGGGCCTCATCCCCAACGTCTCGCGAGAGCTGGCCGCCCGGTGCGCGACCTCCGCCTTCGCGAAGCAGCAGTGGGAGAAGACGCGCTTCCCGGTGTTCGACGGCTCACGCGCCGACTGCGACTGGGGCTCGGATGAAGACGCCTCCCAGCCCGGCGTCTTCGGCGCCTCCGAAGGACCGCACCAGTTCCGCACTGACTACGTGCTCCAGAGCAATGACAGCTACTGGCTTACCAACATGTTCGCGCCGATCACGGGTCTGAGCCCGGTCTTTGGCGACGAGGCGACGCCGCGCTCCCTGCGCACCCGCGCAGCCCACGAACAGGTCGAGCGCCGCATGGCGGGCACGGACGGGTTCGGCGAGCCGAAATTCGATCTCGAAAGCCTGAAACAGGTCATGCTCTCCAACCGCCACTATGGCGGCGAGCTGGTGCGCGATGATCTCGTCGCCGCGTGCCGCGCTTCGGGCAAGGCGAAGCTCGCGCCCGCCTGCGATGCGCTTGCCGGATGGGACCTCAAGGTCAATCTCGACAGCCGCGGCGCACACCTGTTCCACCTGTTCGCCGAAGCCGGCGGCATCAAGTTCAAGGACGCGTTCGATGCAACCGACGCCGTCCACACGCCCGCGAAGCTGGATACCGGCAACCCGGCCGTTCTCGCTGCGCTGGAAACGGCGGTCGACAAACTCAACGCGCTGAAGATCCCGCTCGATGCAAGGCTGGGCGATGTGCAGGGCGAAACCCGCAATGGCGTGCGCATTCCGATCCACGGCAGCGCCGGGCCGGAAGGCGTGTTCAATGTCATCTCGGTCCAGAACGATAGCCTTGAGCCCGAGAAAGGCTGGACCTCGATCCGCCACGGCGCCAGCTGGATCTACGTCGTCGAGTTCACCGACGACGGCCCGAAGAGCCAGGGCTTCCTCACCTATTCGCAGTCAACCGACCCGACCTCGCCTCACTATTCGGACCAGACCGAACTATATTCGAAGAAGGGCTGGGATGACCTGCTCTGGCGCGATGAGGATGTCGAAAAGGCCGTCGTTTCGCGCACGACGATCAGTGAGTAGGCCGATTGTGTTCCCGGGAGCCCGTCGGTCGGTCTGCTGGGACGGTCGACGTGGCGTGCTAACGCGCCAAGGAGAGCGACCATGAAACGACTTGTGACCAAAGGGGTGCTGGTCGCGGGCGCCTTGCTGATTTCCGGTTGCGACTCGCTCGAATACGAGCCGCCGTACGTCCCCACAATGTCTGAGCCCGCATCGGCGCCAACTCCTGCGCCTGAACGCGACCGCTTTGCCAGGCTTGAACTGAGGGATGTTGAAGTGGGGCCAATTCTCAATGGCGAACACGCGCAGTCGGTTTGCACAGCGGCAGCGACTCGCGAGCGCGGCGAATGGACGGGACAATGGGACACCAAGGTCCCGAACCAGACGTCGGTTTGTCAGGTCGCCGTGAAGCCGGGAACACCCATATCGACGCCGCCAACGAATGTCGCAGCGCCGGAAGCTCCAGTGGCAATCACGAGTCCGGCGACTCTTTTCTTTGTCGAGGGGAGCGTAACACTCTCGCCCGAGGCGCAGCAGGTGCTCCTCGCTCTTGCGGCGTCGCTCAGGGACAATCCTCGCCCCGTTCGCATTGAAGGTCATACGCGTTCGACGGGTAGTCGCGAATCGAACATGGCCCTTGGCGAGCGGCGCGGTATCGCGGTTCGCGATTTTCTGACGGGGAACGGCGTCCGCACAGGGACACTCGAGATCTTGTCCTATGGAGAGGAAAGCCCCAGCAATCCTGGCGATTCTCCGGAAGCGCACGCGCAGAATGATCGCGTTGTGATATTGTTCTGATGACAGGCGTCAGTCCCGGCGCGCTGGCGATGGAACGCAAGGGCAGCATGAAAAGCGAAACCATCCTCTATGGCTACTGGCGCTCCTCGGCGACCTATCGCACGCGCATCGCGCTCAATCTCAAGGGCGTGCCCTATCGCACGGTCGGCGTTCATCTCCTGAAGGACGAGCAGACGGCGCCCGAGCATTTGGCCCGCCATCCATCGGGCCGGGTGCCCATCCTCGAGATCGACGGCCATCGCATCGGCCAGTCGATGGCGATGATCGACTATCTCGACGAAACGCGGCCCGAGCCGCCGCTGATGCCGCGCGATGTCGCGCTGCGCGCCCTCGTCCGCGACATCAAGGACCAGATCGTGGCGGATATCCACCCGCTTAACAACACGTCCGTCCTGGCGCGCCTGCGCACACAGTTCGGCGCAGACGATGCCGCCATCGCCAGCTGGTATGAGCACTGGATCGTCCGCGGCTTCGAGGTGCTGGAGCAGATGTTGCCGTCCTCCGGGGACGTCTGCGTCGGCAATGCGGTGACGGTCGCCGATATCGTGCTCGTGCCGCAGGTCGCGAACGCCCGCCGCTATCCGCAGATCGATCTCGACCGGTTCCCCAACATCCTGCGTATCGATGCGGCATTGAAGAAGCTGAAGCCCTTCCACGACGCAGCGCCCGACCAGCAACCCGAAGCGAAAGCCTAGAACCTTGCCTCCCCCGCTTGCAAGGCAAGTGGGGGAGGTGGCGCGCTGCGCAGCAGCGTGACGGAGGGGGTCTATCGTCGACTCACACCTTGGGAGGTAGCCGTGCCTCAATCGAGGCAATCACGCCATTGAGATTGCGATAAACCTCGTCATTCCAGAACCGCAGCACAGTCCACCCTTTGCTTTCAAGAAACACCGTCCGTCGCGCATCATTTTTGCGTTCGTCCGGAGTGGAATGCGTCGCGCCATCCAGTTCGATCGCGAGCTTCAGCTTGGCAACCGCAAAGTCGAGAATGTAGGGGCTCACCGGATGCTGCGCACGGAACTGCCAGCCGCCCAGTTGCTTGGCCTTCAGTCGCGACCATAGAATGCGCTCTGCTTCGGTGAAGTCCTGCCGCAGGGCGCGCGCACGCGAACGTGTCAGGTAGTCGGACTTCACAGAAAGACCCCCTCCATCTCGGCGCTGCGCGCCGATCCACCTCCCCCAGTCTGCGACTGGTGGAGGCAACGCTCAAGAGGCCGCGATGACCAAAGGCAAATGGATTCCCGTGAAGGGCGCGGAAGGCAAGCATTCGAAGCAGGCCCACACCGACCTGCCCGAGGGCACTTACGAACGCGAGATGTCGAAGGAGGGATTCTTCGGCCCCGCCGCCTTCTTCTATCACCAGAAGCCGCCAACCGGCTGGACCAGCTTCGAGGGTCCGCTGCGTCCGCGCGCCTTCGATCTGGTGAAGCCGGACGCGTTCACGCATTCGCCGTGGGAGGCGCCGGTCATCCTCTCCAACAAGGCGTGTGAGATCCGCATGTGGCATCTCACGGCGCCGATGGCGGGCTACGCCCGCAACAGCGATGGCGACACGCTGCTCTTCATCCATGAAGGCCACGGCCATCTCTGGACCGACTGGGGCCATCTGTTCGTGGAGGAAGGCGACTACGTCTACCTGCCGCGCGGCGCCATGTTCAATCTGGACAAGCACACCTCGGATGGCTTCCGCATCCTGATCATCGAGGCGACCAACGGCCACTACACGCTGCCTGATCGCGGCATGCTCGGGCCGCACGCCGTGTTCGATCCAGCGCTGCTTCAGGCTCCCGTTATTGATCAGGATTTCCTGTCACGGCAGAAGGAAGGCGGCGACTGGAAGGTCTGGGTCAAGAAGCGCGGGCAGGTCTCGACGATCACCTATCCCTACAACCCGCATGACGCCGTAGGCTGGCATGGCGACCTTGCGCCGGTGAAACTCAACGTGCGCGACATCCGCCCGGTCGTCTCGCACCGCTACCATCTGCCGCCGTCGGTCCACACCACTTTCCTGGCTGACCGCTTCGTGGTCTGCACCTTCGCGCCGCGCCCGTTCGAGACGGATCCCGGCGCGCTGAAAGTGCCGTTCTTCCATAACAATGACGATTACGACGAAGTGCTGTTCTACCACGCCGGCGACTTCTTCAGCCGCGATAACATCAAGGCGGGGATGATGACCTTCCACCCGTCGGGCTTCACCCACGGCCCGCATCCCAAGGCGCTGACGAAGATGTTCGTGCAGGACAAGGCGATGACGGACGAATACGCTGTCATGATCGACACGCGCGATCCGCTCGATGTCGGCAAGGACGCCGAGGCGCTGGAGAATCCCGACTACGTCAACAGCTGGAAGCCGAAATAGCGTAGTGTCCCACGAAATCTTCCTGAGCCCCGAGCCATTCGATGCGGAGGCGATCCGCGCCTGGTTCGCCGCGCGCGGCCGCTACACGTTCGATGGAAACGTCATCCGCTACGCCAATGACGATACCGATCTCGCCTTCGTGCTGCAGATCATGGATCGGCCCGCGGCGTCGGACCCGCATGTGTGGATCACCGCCGATTATCTCGCGCCTCACACGCTCGCGCTGGAGATCGCGGGCGAGGTGGAAGCCTTCCTGTCGCAATTCGGCGGCGTAGCGAAGGATGCGCAGGTTGTGGGCGATGCGCCGTTCTCGCGCGAGGCGATGCTGAAAGCGTGGGATGAGGCCGCTCGCGAATGCTTTTCCTCGATCACGCCGCCCGGCGGAGACGATCGCCTCTTCGCCGCCGATGCAGCCCTGATCGATGCGGTGTGGGATTGGAACGCCAATCGCGCCGCCATGCAGGCCGCCGCGGGCAACAGCGTCTTTGTGCCGAAAGTGTGCTGGGTGCGTCCGGGCGCGGGCGATGATGTCTTCGCCTGCGTCACGTGGAATTGGGGCATCCCGACCGTGATCCCCGAAAATCTCGTCACGCGTCTCGTGCTGGTGCGTCAGCCAAAGCCCGGTCTGATGCAGATGTTCTCGCGCCAGAAGGCGCAGGAAGCCAGACCCGAACTCAAACTGATAAATGTGGAGAGCGGCATCCGCCTGCGTGGCCTTGAACCCTGCAGGTTTCAGGGTCGCGACGTGTTGCTTGCGCCGCCCACGGGCACGCTGGAAGTGCAGACACTCTTCCTCGGCTCATGGCCAAAGGCGAATTTCTCGACCATCCCGCAGAACAGGGTCTGCGGCGCCGAATTCATCGATCTCTTGGAAAACCGCTAGCGCTTCGCGTTCGCGTAATTCAGTCCGGCGACAAGCACCGAGACCGGCATCAGATAGGCGCAAACGGCCGCGTAAAAGCAGGCGCGGGTGAAATACATGGTTCGACTCTCCCGGCGCAGCTCTGGGGGCGCTTCCTGCGCGTTAGGTTTCTCGTGAACTCTGTTACGCGTGTGTGAGGATGCCCGCGGATAGTTAACGACGGGTGGACGTTGCCGCCGCGTCCGTCTGACCTACTTTTGAGCATTGGAAAGTGGAGGATTTGGCGATGCGGACTGTCGTGATCTTCTTTGCGGGGGCCTTGGCGCTGGCGGCCTGCGGCGGCGAACCCGCGCCGGAAACGCCCGCCGAACCCGCGCCGGCCGCCAGCACGACGCCGGACCCGACCATGCTGCCCACGCCGCAGCAGGATGTGTCTGCGGCGGCAATGCACGTCACCTGCGGCGGCCAGCCTTATGTCGTCGCATTCACAGACGCGGCCGCAACGCTGACCTACGACGACGGCGTCGCGCTCGAACTTCCGGCTCTGGCGCCGACGGCGGATAGCGAGCCGGGCGTCACGGTCTTTACGGATGGCAAGGTGTCGATCGCGAAGTCCGGCGGGGGCGACACGCCGACCGTCATCCGCTTCGCCCGCGCCCGCATGGCCTGGGAAGACTGCGCCATCGCGGTCAACTGATCCTCATCCCCGCCCGCCGCCGCCCGATTCGGGAATGGCTGGCGGGGAAGTCCGTTCGTCTGCGCACAAATTTTTCTTTTCATGCGCAGCGTTTGCGTCCCGCACGCGCGCGCCCTACAAGCGGGGCCATGAAGCTTGCTTCCCTGAAGAACGGCCGCGACGGACGCTTGGTCGTCGTTTCCCGCGATCTCACGCGTTATGCCGATGCATCGCACATAGCGCCGACGCTGCAGGCCGCGCTCGACAACTGGAAGCGCCACGCGCCGCGTCTCGAAACGCTGGCTGAGGAAGTGGAGCTTGGCTCCGTTCCCACCTCACGCTTCCATGAAAAGGACTGCGCCTCGCCCTTGCCGCGCGCCTATCAGTGGGCGGACGGCTCGGCCTACGTCAATCACGTGCAGCTGGTGCGCAAGGCGCGCGGCGCCGAAATGCCGGACAGCTTCTGGACGGATCCGCTGATGTACCAGGGCGGGTCCGATTCCTTCCTCGCGCCACGCGATCCCATTCCGCTCAGCGACGAGTCGTGGGGCTGCGATATGGAAGGCGAGATCGCCGTGATTACCGGCGATGTCCGCAACGGCGCCAGCCGCGAGCAGGCGCAGGCATCCATTCGCCTCGTCATGCTCTGTAACGACGTCAGCCTGCGCAACCTCATCCCTGGCGAACTCGGCAAGGGCTTCGGTTTCTTCCAGTCCAAGCCGTCCTCCGCCTTCTCGCCCGTGGCGGTCACGCCTGACGAACTTGGGCCGATGTGGGATGGGGAGCGGCTCAACGGCGTGCTCACGGTCCGCCTCAATGGCGAGCCTTTCGGCCGCGCCAACACGCGCGTCGACATGACGTTCGATTTCCCGACTCTCATCGCTCATGCCGCCAAGACGCGGCCGCTGTCGGCCGGCTCGATCGTAGGCTCGGGAACCGTATCCAATCGCGGCGAGGATGGCGGCCCGGGCAAGCCGGTATCGGAAGGCGGTGTCGGATATTCGTGCATCGCCGAGCTCCGGACGGTCGAAACGCTCACACATGGCGCGCCGCGGACGGGATTCCTCAAGCAGGGGGATCGCGTCGAGATCGAAATGCTGGATGATCGTGGCCGCTCCATCTTTGGCCGCATCGACCAGACCGTCGGCGCATAGGAACAAGGGGATCGACAATGGCGAACAAGGTCTATCGCGATGCGCACGCCGCGCTCGACGGATTGCTGTTCGACGGCATGACGATCATGGCCGGCGGCTTCGGTCTGTGCGGCATTCCGGAAAACCTGATCAGCGCGATCAGGGACGCTGGCGTGAAGAATCTGACGGTCGTCTCCAACAATGCCGGCGTTGATGGCTTCGGCCTCGGCGTTCTGCTCAATACGCGGCAGGTCAAGAAGATGATCTCGTCCTATGTCGGCGAGAACAAGGAGTTCGAGCGCCAGTATCTCTCGGGCGAACTTGAGCTGGAATTCAATCCGCAGGGCACGCTGGCCGAACGCTGCCGCGCGGGCGGCGCCGGCATCCCGGCTTTCTACACTAAGACCGGCGTCGGCACGCTGGTCGCGGAAGGCAAGGAAACGCGCGAGTTCAACGGCGAGACCTATGTGATGGAAACCGGCCTTACCAGCGACCTGTCTATCGTGAAGGCATGGAAGGGCGATGCGCAGGGCAATCTCGTCTTCCGCAAGACGGCCCGCAACTTCAATCCGGACATGGCGACCGCCGGCAAGGTCTGTATCGCCGAAGTGGAAGAGATCGTTCCGGTCGGCTCGCTCGATCCCGACAACATTCACCTGCCGGGCATCTTCGTGAACCGCATCATTCCCGGCCAGTTCGAGAAGCGGATCGAGAAAGTGACCACGCGCGCGAGGGAGGCTGTCTGATATGCCCTGGGATCGTGACCAGATGGCGGCCCGCGCCGCTCAGGAGCTAAAGGACGGCTTCTACGTGAACCTCGGCATCGGCATTCCGACGCTGGTGGCCAACTACATTCCAGACGGCGTCGACGTCACGCTGCAGTCGGAGAACGGCATGCTCGGCATGGGCCCGTTCCCGTACGAGGGCGAGGAAGACCCCGACCTCATCAACGCCGGCAAGCAAACCATCACCGAGTTGGACCGCACCTCCTACTTCTCCTCCTCGACGTCCTTTTCGATGATCCGCGGCGGTCACATCGACCTCGCCATCCTCGGCGCCATGGAAGTCTCGGAGGTTGGCGATCTCGCCAACTGGATGATCCCGGGCAAGCTTGTGAAAGGCATGGGCGGTGCGATGGATCTTGTGGCGGGCGTCAAGCGCGTCGTCGTCATCATGGATCACGCCAACAAAGCCGGGGAATCCAAGCTGCTGAAGGACTGCACCCTGCCGCTCACCGGCCGCAAGGTCGTCAACCGCATCATCACCAATCTCGGCGTGTTCGATGTGGTCGAGGGCGGTCTCAGGGTCATCGAGATGGCCCCCGGTGTCACGCGCGAGGAAATCGGCAAGCTCACTGAAGCCACGCTGGTGAACTGAACTTCGCCCGAAAACCCTGCTGCTTCCGCCTTGTTCCCGCCGCGCCCGATTCGGGAATTGTTCATCACGGCGCAGGCAAAGTGCGTTCAGCAGCGGCAAGGCTGATTTAAGGTTCCCCGGCCAATTCCAGCCACATTCCGGCAGGACGGTCGCGGCCCCGGCGTCAGCCACGGCAATTGGGACGGATGACGTAGTATGCCCGCGTGGCTGTTCTTTGCAGTGACATGGGCAGGGCTCTCGCCAGAGCAGGCCCTGGAACGGGCGCTTGATGCGGCCGAGCCGCCGCCCGCGCTCCGCGCTGCGTTCAACGCCACGCTCACCAGCGGCAACGCCGTGCGCATGATCCAGTTCGACCCCTACGCCGAAGGGATCGATCGTTTCCGCCTGACCTACTATCACGGCGACAACGAGGAACTCGACGCGGTCGTGAAAGGCTGGATGGAGGAGAAGGATCCCGACTCCCGCCTGTTCGCCGAAGACCTGCGGCTGAGCCTGGGCGATGCACGCATCGCCGGCGCGGCCGACTCCATGGCCGTCAGCTTCCGCCACCGGATGTCAATGAACGACGGCCCGGTCGATCAGCAGTTCTCGGCCCGCATGGCCGGTCGCCTCCAGCTTGATCGCAATTCGGGCTACGTCTCGCGTATCGAGTACCAGATCGACAGCCCGGTCACGCTGGACAACGGAACCACGGTCAACGAGTACCGGCAGACCTACAACTTCGCCTATTCCGAGCGCTGGGGCGTTTCCTTCGTCATCGGCTATGATCTGGTGGCCCGGGGCGGCCGCTGGGGGCTCAGCGAGGAACGCTCCGTCAAGGTCGTGCTCACCGATGTGGCGTTCGGTTTCGCTGGCGACAGCAAGCAGTCGCTCCAGACCGCCCCCACGCCGTACTACCCCGGACCCACAGCGATTCTCCGCTAGCTGGTTGCACTCCGCCAGACTCGCGCTTAGCTCGGGGCCATGGCGCTTCACATGATCAAGCTGTGCGTCGGCGTCGAGAACGTCGAGGACCTTGCCGGATGGCAGGACAAGCGCGCGGCCGAACTCAGGAAGAAGGGCAAGCCGCCCAACCCGTATCACGACACGCGCATGATGCCGAAGCGCGCCAAGGACATGCTCGCCGGCGGTTCGCTCTACTGGGTCATCAAGCACTACATCATCGTGCGCCAGCGCATCGTCGGCCTTGAGGAAGTGCAGGACAAGGACGGCAAGCCGATGTGCCGCATCCACCTGGACCCGCAGTTGATCCGCACGAAGCCGCGCAAGAAGCGTCCCTTCCAGGGCTGGCGCTATCTCGAACCGGCAGACGCCCCATCGGACCTCGACGGCAAGGGCCCGGCCCTCTCGGCTGATCTGGAGCAAGCGCTGAAGGAAGCGCTGGCGTGGTGAGCGTCGTCGCGCCCGCATCGCTGCTTGGCCAACCTGAGACGGTGGGATAACCGGTCTCCGGCCCGGAATGATCTTGCTCCAAGCTTAGAGCGGTCGAGAACCGAGCTGCCTTGTTTCCGTCGATCCTCAGACTTTGCCTGCGGTTAGGCCCACCGAGTAGGCAGCATATCGCTCCTTTGGCGCGCCTCCGCCATTGTATACGAAATAGCTGGGGGCAAAATTGCTGAGCGCCATTCCGGTTTCCTGCTTCGGAATTTCGAACTTGGGAGGCACCAGCACGATCTGTATCTGCGCCAGAAATACGTTGAGAACCGCCTTGATTGCTTCCCAGACAAGTCTGGAGACAGCAGCGGCAATCTTGTCGAATGGAAATGGCAAGTTCGTCTCGAGTTGAAGAGCGCCTCTGATCCTTGCTGAGAACGCGATATACTTGTTTTGCAGTAGCGACAGATCAATCTGAGGGCGACCGACGACCGCCATTCGAATTTCAGAGCAGGCCCATTTCCAGCTGCAATCCCAGAACTTGCGAACACAGCCTTCGAGTGATCCGCCAACGTCAACGCTGACCTTGCCACCGACGACGAGCGTTCCGCCGCTCTGGTCCACATCGACGTCAGGATCGTAAAGCCGCGCCCAATAGCAGGCTCGCCCCCGAACGCCCACAAGATCCAACCATGCGGTGCATTCCTTAGGGCTCGACCGGGCAAACGTAGCGGCAATGGAGTCGAGCAGGTACTCATTCAGCGCGATGCCGACGCCGTCATTCACGGTTGCCTTCGTTGGGTTGCCTTTGGCGGCGGTATCGGCGATCTGGATTTCACGTTGCGCGCGTTCGCCGTATCGCCTCGATGCGCCTTGAGTACGAGTAAGTCTTACGGCGACCTCATCCGGCGGCAAGATGACTACCTTACGTAAGGCTTCGAGATCATCCCAGGCCACCCTGTCCGGCTGGTCAACAACGAGGTTTCGCAGTCCGCCTGCAGCTTCGATATCCTCTTCCAGCGCCGACATGATTTCGACTTGTGCGCGCTTGAGTGCGGCATCTGCTTCCATGCGGAGCTGATCTTCGGCTAGGCCAAAGCTCACTGTAACTATGTTGTCGGAGACCAGCAGCGCGCGGGGCGTCAGTCGCTTTTGGGCGACAACTGTGACCGGTATCTCGACGCTTGCCGCAAAGCGCGGCGCCACTTCGATTGCGGCTGTGTTCAGCGCAACGACGAGCAGCTCGTCGAATTTCTCGACCGCATGCTTTTTCACGATTGCCGCATCTGCGGCAGGGAGCTTCGCAATGAGGTCCTGGAGTTCCTTTTCAACAACCGAAACGCTCGGGCGATCGAACCGGGCGCGTAACACCTGCAGCTTGAGCGCATGCCGCGATTCTTCGGTAGGCTCTTCGATCGTGATCAGTTCCACATACCCTTCGGCTTCGAACAGGACCGGAGACGGCTTCCACGAAAACGTCTGTCCCGGCGAATAGACGCTCTTCCATTCAAGTTGAAATTGAACCTTATCAGTGCGGACGCCGATGTTTCCCTGACTGAGATTGGGCGTCGCCTCCGGCGAAGGAACGTCAGTCCAGTTGCCGCTGACACTCGCTGCGCTTTTTATTGGAGCAAAATCCATGATGAGTGGGGATTTGGCGGAAACGGTCATCGTTATTGGAACGTCACGGACCGCTCCTGTCGCGTCTGCGATTTTCCCAACTATTGTTCGAATGACTGAGTACTTCGGCTTGTCGAGATCGAAGTGCTTCTCCAGATAGTGATTGATCGCCTCCTCACGGATTGACGCAATGATGTCGCCATTATCCTGAGCCGCGCCCAGCAGTTTTCTCCAGTGGTCCTCAAACTTGATCACAGATCCCCCCAATTGGTCGCAGCGTGTCGCCGACGCGATGTTCAGACCTGATTGTCTGATGTCTTTTCCCAAACCCAATCTGCTCGTCCGTATACGGTGCAAGCAGGCGTGAGCGTCACGCTGCGCGTGACGCCCTGACAACCGGAGTTAACCCCTAAGGTCGCTTTTTAGTATTCGCGCGATTGGGAAATGAAGTCCGCGTCAGGACTTCCGCACGAAGCCCATATTGTCGATCAGGCGCGTCGTTCCCATGCGGGCGGCGATCAACAGACGTCCGCTCGCGCCCGCCGGCGCTGTATCCGATCCGAACGGCGCCAGCGTGTCCGCGCGCCGCGCCTCGACATAGTCGATCGAAGCAAAGCCGGCCGCCAGCAGTTCCGCCTGGGCAGCTTCCGTCGCCGTGCGGATGCTGTCGCCGGCTTCCAGCTTCACTGCAGTGTCGCGCATCACACGCGCCAGCGTCGCTGCGCGCGCCCGCTCGTCGGCGCTGAGATAGGCGTTGCGCGACGACATGGCGAGGCCGTCCGTCTCGCGCAGGGTCGGCCCGCCCACGATCTCGATGGGGAAGCCCATGTCCTGCACCATGCGCTTGATGACCAGAAGCTGCTGGTAGTCCTTCTCGCCGAACACGGCGACGTCCGGCTGCACGTGCAGGAACAGGCGGCTCACCACGCTGGCGACCCCTTCAAAGAAGTGCGGCCGCACTTCCCCCTCCAGCATGTGCGACAGGTCCTTCACCTTCACCCGCGTGGAGTCCCCCGCCGGGTACATCTCGCCGGGCGTCGGGCAGTAGCAGAATGAGCACCCGGCCGCCTCGAGCTTCTGGAGGTCGCTGTCCTCGGCGCGCGGATAGGTGGCCAGATCCTCATTGGCGGCGAACTGGGTGGGGTTCACGAAGATGGACGAGGCGGCGACATCGGCCTTTTCGAGCCCGATCCGGATCAGGCTGATATGCCCCTCATGCAGCGCCCCCATGGTCGGGGCGAAGGCGATCCGTTTGCCGCCCGCCCGCATGCTGCGGCTCCATTCGCGGGCCTCCGCCCGAGTACGGGCCACCACAAGTCCGGAACGCCTGGGCAAGGTCCACCTTCTCCACCTACGCGAAAGCCCGAATCCGCTGCGCCGGATGGGCATTCGGGGCGGGTGTCTAGGCCCGTTCCGCCGGTGGATCAATCGTCCGGCAAGCCGCGGGCTTTATAGGTCCTTAACCGCCCGGCCCGATCTTCCGCCCATGCGTCAGTATCTTGTTCGGCACCTGCGATCGATCGGCGTCAGTGCAGCGGCTTTCGGGCTGGCTGTCTGCGCGCCGCTGGCGGCCGCCCAGGCGCCCGCGCCGAGGCCGGAACCCCGCTTTGGCGAGGCTCCCGCGGGCGAAGCCCCGGCGCAGCATGTTCGCGCCGGCGACCAGATCGCCCCGCTGGAGGCGGACCTCGCGGTGGTCGATGCCGAGATCGCGAATATCCGCAAGGCGCTGGATGTGCTCGGTCCGCTTCCGGATCATCCCGGCCTGTTCCTTCCGGTTTCGCTGGACGACGGGGCCGGGCGCGATATCTCGCAGCTCTATGCTGTTGCCCCGAAGATCGAGTCAGCCAACTCACTCTTCCATCAGGCTGAGCTGGGCTCGGTCGCCTCGCGCATCGCGGCGGAGGAGCGCTGGCGCCAGCTGTCCGAAACGAACCGCCTCGCCGGCCTGCGTCCGGCCTATGCGGATGTTGGCGGGCAGGTTCGCCTCGTCGCCGGTCCGCTGGGAAGCGCGGCTGAGGTCGAGGCGCTGTGTGTTGAACTTGCGGCGCTGGCTGGCCCTTGCCGGCCCGTCGCGCCAATAAGGGCCTGGTGACAGGATGACATCGGCTGTCATGACGGCTCCCTCTGCTTCCCAGAATCGCGACAACCCGGGCCAGACGCGGCTCGCGCACACGATCGTCATCGGCAACGAGAAAGGCGGCGCGGGCAAATCCACCGTCGCGATGCACCTCTGCGTTGGCCTCCTGCGCATGGGGATGAAGGTCGGCGTGATGGACCTGGATGTCCGTCAGCGTTCGCTTGCCCGCTATCTCGAAAACCGCTCGCGCTGGGTCCGCAACACGGGCGCGCCGCTGCCAATGCCGGAAATGGTCCGCATCGACGCCAGCCAGGCGCGGGACCTCGACGCCGCCGAAGCTGAGGAAGCAAAGCATTTTGAGGACAGTCTTCGTCGCCTGTCGGAGAAGTGCAATTTCATCATCATCGACGCCCCCGGCGGCGACACCTTCCTGTCGCGGCTGGCGCATTCGGCGGCCGATACGCTGGTGACGCCGCTCAATGACTCCTTCGTCGACTTCGACCTGCTGGGCGATGTCGACCCGCAGACGCTCGAAGTCGCCCGCCCCAGTTTTTATGCTGAACTCGTCTGGGAATGCCGCAAGCAGAAGGCGCAGACCAGCCGCAAGCCGATCGACTGGATCGTCATGCGCAACCGCATGTCGCCACTCGATGCGCGCAACAAGCAGCGCGTCGGCGAGGCGCTGGAAAACCTGTCCCGCCGCATCGGTTTCCGCATCGCGCCGGGCCTGTCGGAACGCGTGATCTATCGCGAGCTGTTCCCGATGGGGCTTTCGCTGCTCGATCTCACCGATGCCGGTTCCGGGGTCGCCTTCACGATGAGCCACGTCGCGGCCCGTCAGGAAATCCGCGATCTGATGATCGTGCTGAAACTCCCCGGCCTCGAAGGCAAGGAAATCAGTTTCTAGATCCGTTTAACCGGCGGCACGGTCCAGCGCCGGTCCCGCAGCTCCGGCTTTGGCAGGTAGGCGCGCAACGCCAGCCGGATCGGCCCAAGCGGCGCAGGCAGCCAGTTCGGCATCATGGCTTCGGCTGGCGCCTCGTGCTGGATCAGGATGTCGATCGACCCGTCGCTGTTCTTCACCAGCCCTTCGCTGCGATCGCCGATCGAGAAGCGGTTGATCGGGTTCTGGGCATAGAAATACCGGCCATCCGGTTCTGGCTTGTACATGGTGAGCGACCAGAAGGCGTCCACCGGCACGCCGCCCGGCGGCACGCGCCACACATATTTGTTGCCGCCATCCAGCCTCGCGCCATTCGGCTCGAACAGACAGTGATAGTACATCGCTTCCGCCTCGGGCAGCGCCGCAAGCCCGCCCAGCGCAATGGCTGAACGCAGCAGCGGCGTCGCCTTGGCGCTGCCGACGCCCGGCTGCTGATAGGTCCAGCCGTCGGTGATCAGCTCACGGAACTCGAATGTCTCGCGCAACATGTCCATCGCGCCGGGCAGATACTCCCGCCACGCAGCCAGCAGGCTCTCCGGGATCTCGGCGTACGGCGCGAGGCCAACGCCGAATTCGCGATAGGCGTCGCGTTTTGCCAGATGTCCCATCGTTCCCGGTGAGCGCGCCAGCATGTCGTTGACGACCGCCAGGAAGTCTTGCGGATCGAGCGAGCTTGTGCATTTGACGCCAAAGGCGCGTGGCGGAGCATCGCTCGTCGGCTTCAGCAGGATCTGTTGTTGCAGCGCCTTGGCCGCCGCAATATCCGCCGGCCCGTCCACCACGATGCGGCCAAGCATCCAGACATCATTGGTCGAGGACCGCAGCACGGTCACGCCCGCCGGCGCGGCGCCCCGCCATTCCGGACCCGCAATCCAGAAGCGGCCGCCCTGGCCCTTTGTCGGGCCCGATCCGATCGCGGCGAAGTTGTCCGTGAAAGCGTCCATGAACGTTATGTTGAAGTAGCGCTTGGTGTCGGTGGGGCTCACCACCTCCATCGGTCCGCCGGACAGCTCCAGCTGCGCCGAGGAATAGATCGTGTCGTTGTTGGGCGCGGTGATCGCGCGCATCGTGTGATCGGCCAGCGCCGCGCGGTGGCCCATCTTGTTGAGCCCTGTCTGCATCGCGCGGTTCTGGCCCGTGCGCGCAATCTCATAGAGCGGGAAGGCGTAGAGGAACGCCGCCTCCATCCCTGCGCCTTCGCCATCGGTTCCTGCCGCGCCGGTCTGGCAGCCGGACATGCCCAGCAGCCCAAGTGCGCTCGCGCCCCACAGAACATCCCGCCGCCGCATGCTTCCTCCGTATGGTACTATTTAGTACCACTCAGCACTCCCAGCGCATGCTGGCAAGTGTTGTCGGCATCGCAAACGAAAAAGCCCCGGCCTTTGCGGGACCGGGGCCTAGCTGTCTTGGGAGAGGTAAGGTCCTACGAAATCGCCGTTTCCGCCGCCATGGTGCGGGCGACAGCGTTCACCACAGCCGCGATGCGAATGCTGGCCTGGATCTGCTCGGTCGTGAAGCCGGCCTTGCGCAGCTCTTCCTCGTGGCTGTCCATACACGCGCCACAGCCATTGATGGCCGAGATGGCGACGCAGAACAGTTCGAAATCCGGCCGCGGAATGCCCGGCGCGCCGATCACCTGCATGCGCAGCTTGGCCGGCGTTGTGCGGTAGACCTCGTTGTGAACGAGGTGCGTGAAGCGGTAGTAGACATTGTTCATGCCCATGATGGACGCTGCCGCCTTCGCGGCTTTCTGCGCCTCGGGCGTGATCCGGTCCATCGCCTCACCGATCATCGCATGGATCGTCTTGGGCTCGCCCACGGCGAAGGCGCAGGCGAGGAATGTGCCCCACTTCTGCTGGTCGCTCAGCGATGTCTCGTTCGACAGCGTGCCGAGATTGAGCTTCAGGTCCTTCGCATAGTCCGGCAGGGCGGCTTTCAGCGTTTCGAGATTCATGGCGTGGTTCGTTTCCGGGCTCGTATCAGGAAAGCGAAAGCCTCCCGGCCGTGATCTTGGGGAGCGGACCGGGAGGCTTCCTTTGTCGTGTCAGTCGCTGTGGGCTAGGCGGCCTTCAGCGTTTCGCCGCCGACCGCGCGGTTGCACGGGCACAGTTCGTCCGTCTGAAGCGCATCGAGCACGCGCAGCGTGTCCGCCGGCGCGCGGCCAACGTTCAGATTGGTGACGTAGACGTGCTGGATGACGTTGTGCGGATCGACAACGAAGGTGGCGCGGTAGGCGACGCCAGCCGCCGGGTCGCGCACGCCAAGGCCATCCGTCAGCGAGCCGTTGGTGTCGGCGAATTGCCAGATCGGCAGCTTGGCGAGGTCCTTGTGATCGCGGCGCCAGGCCAGCTTCACGAACTCGTTGTCGGTCGAACCGCCGATGACCACTGCGTCGCGGTCAGCGAACTCGCCGTTGAGGCGGGCGAATTCAGCGATCTCGGTGGGGCACACAAAGGTGAAGTCCTTCGGGTAGAAGAAGATCACCTTCCATTTGCCTTCGAACGAGTCCTGCGTGAGCGTTTCGAACGCCGAGACGCCGTTCTCTTCGTGCTGCATAAAGCCCGGCTTCACGCCAGTCACTTCGAAAGCGGGGAGTTTCTGGCCAATGCCAAGCATGTCGTATCTCCGGTCTGGACGTCTTCTGCTCTGACGCAGGGGAAGCTGCGCGCAAGGGAAGGCCTTAGACCTGAGTCTTCGCATGCGCAACATCGAATTAGAACGGTTCCAACTTTGTCGCATGGGAAGGAAATCGCTGCGAAATTTGTAGGCAATGCACGGTTTCGAGCTGCACGGAGTTCGTGCGCCGCAGCAGAGCCCGCACGCGAAAAAAAGCCCCGGGCCGCTGCAGGCCCGGGGCAGTTCCTCCACATTCTCCCTCCTCGGGAGCCGGTCCGGAAACCTATTTCTTCAGATCGAAGCGATCCGCGTTCATGACCTTCGTCCACGAGGCGACGAAGTCCTTCACGAACTTCTCTTTCGCATCGTCGGCGCCGTAGACCTCGGCGAGCGCACGCAGTTGCGAGTGCGACCCGAAGATCAGATCGGCGCGCGTGCCGGTCCATTTCACCTGGCCGGTCTTGCGGTCCTTGGCTTCGAACTTGTTGTTGTAGGTGTCGTCGACAGCTTTCCACTTCACGCTCATGTCGAGCAGGTTGACGAAGTAGTCGTTCGACAGCGTGCCCGGGCGCGTGGTCAGCACGCCGAGCTTGTCATCGCCCACCTGCAGCACGCGCAGGCCGCCGATCAGCGCCGTCATTTCCGGCGCCGACACAGTCAGCAGCTGGGCGCGATCAACCAGGTGTTCCTCGATCGCCATGATCGGCTTGCGCACATAGTTGCGGAAGCCGTCGGCCTTCGGCTCGAGCCAGGCGAAGCTTTCGATCTCGGTCTCGTCCTGCGTGGCGTCGGCGCGGCCCGGCGCGAAGGGAACCTTCACATCGACGCCGCCGGCTTTCGCCGCTTTCTCGACCGCAGCATTGCCGCCGAGCACAATCAGGTCGGCGAGCGAGACGTATTTGCCGCCAGCATTGAACTCCTTCTGCACGCCTTCCAGCGCGGAGATGACCTTCGCCAGCTGGGCCGGCTTGTTGACCTCCCAGTTCTTCATCGGAGCAAGGCGGATGCGTGCGCCGTTGGCGCCGCCGCGCTTGTCCGATCCGCGGAAGGATGAGGCCGAAGCCCATGCCGTCTCGGCCAATTCACGCACCGAAAGTCCAGTCGCGAGGATCTTCGCTTTCAGGATCTCGGCGTCCGCATCGCTGATGTTGCTCGGCGTGCCCGAGATCGGGTCCTGCCAGATCAGCGTTTCCTTCGCGTTTCACCAGCTTGCCGCGATAGAGTGTCTTCGGGCCCATGTCGCGGTGGGTCAGCTTGTACCAGGCGCGCGCGAAGGCGTCGGCGAACTCTGCCGGGTTGGCGAGGAAGTGGCGCGAGATCTTCTCGTAAGCCGGGTCCATGCGCATCGCCATATCGGCGGTGGTCATCATCGGCGCGTGCTTCTTGGTTTTGTCGAATGCGTCTTCGACCGTTCCGTCGCCTGTCGTGCCTTTCGGCTTCCACTGGTGTGCGCCAGCCGGCGACTTGGTCAGCTCCCACTCGTATTTGAACAGGGTTTCGAGATAGCCCATGTCCCACGTCGTCGGCTTGGGCTTCCAGGCGCCTTCGATGCCGGAGGTGATGGTGTGGCCGGCCATGCCGCTCTCGAAGGTCGACGCCCAGCCAAGACCCTGTTCGGTGATGTCAGCGCCTTCCGGCTCCTTGCCGACATGGCTGGCGGGGCCGGCGCCATGCGCCTTGCCGAAGGTGTGACCGCCGGCGACCAGCGCCACGGTTTCCTCGTCATTCATCGCCATCCGGGCGAACGTCTCGCGGATGTCGCGACCGGACGCGACCGGATCGGGATTGCCGTCCGGACCTTCCGGGTTGACGTAGATGAGGCCCATCTGCACGGCGGCGAGATCGCCTGCGAGTTCGCGGTCGCCCGAATAGCGGCTGTTCTCGGCTTTCGAGTCCGCGAGCCACGCTTCTTCCGCGCCCCAGTTTACATGCTGCTCAGGCTCCCAGGTGTCGGCGCGGCCGCCGCCGAAACCGAACACCGGGCCGCCCATCGACTGGATGGCGACGTTGCCGGTGAGGATCATCAGGTCGGCCCACGAGAGCTTCTCGCCGTACTTCTGCTTGATCGGCCAGAGCAGGCGGCGCGCCTTGTCGAGGTTGCCGTTGTCCGGCCACGAGTTCAGCGGCGCAAAGCGCTGCTGGCCACGCCCGCCGCCGCCGCGTCCATCGCCGGTGCGATAGGTGCCGGCCGCGTGCCAGGCCATGCGGATGAAGAAGGGGCCATAGTGACCATAGTCAGCCGGCCACCAGTCCTGGCTGTCGGTCATGAGGGCGGTGAGGTCTTTCACCACTGCGTCGAGGTCCAGCGCGTCGAACGCCTTGGCGTAGTCGAAATCGGCGCCCATCGGATCGGCCGCGGGCGGGTTCTGGTGGAGGATGTTGACGTTGACCTGGTTCGGCCACCAGTCGCGGTTCATGCGGCCACGTGAGTGCGGGACGGGACATTTTGCTTCGTTGGTGGTGTCGGCCATGGCTGCTGTTCCCTCGGTTTTATGAGCGTGCGTTCGCCGGTCATCGGCGGGGCGGAGAGCCGCGCCTCGAAAGCGTCAGATAAAGTTAGAACCGTTCCAGCCTAGGAGCAAGATCAAATTGGAATAATTCCAATCTTAACCACAGTCGGTCGCAGGAGCGCACCAGTGCGTTGAAATTATTGAATACATTGGCTTGGGGCGCGGTGGCCTTAGTGTTTTGCCGCTTCAGGCGCGCAGCGGCGTGACCGAGCGGATTTTCCGCATGACGCCATCGGCTGACGACATCAGCATGGTGTGCGTCTCGATCGCGCCATTGCGGCGCTCGACGCCGTCCAGCAGGCCGCCCTTGGTGACGCCCGTAGCCGAGAAGATCACGTCGCCCGAGACGAGATCGTCGAGCTCATACCGGCGTCCCGCGTCTTTCAGCCCGCTGCGCTGGGCCTGCAGTTTTTCCGCCTCGTTGCGGAAGGCGAAGCGCGCCTGCATCTGTCCGCCGACACAGCGGAGCGCGGCCGCCGCGAGCACGCCTTCCGGCGCCTTGCCCTGGCCCACATACATGTCGATGCCGGCCTCCGGCATCGCAGTGCCGATCACGCCAGCGACGTCGCCATCGGGGATCAGATTGATGCGCGCGCCCACGCTGCGCAGTTCGCTGATGATCTTCTCGTGGCGCGGCCGGTCCAACACGCACGCGGTGATCTCGCTGACATCCACGCCCTTGGCTTTGGCCAGCCGCACAGCGTTTTCGCCGGCGCCGGCATCAAGATCGACAACGCCGCGTTCGAAGCCGGGGCCGATCGCCAGCTTCTCCATGTAGAGATCCGGAACCTGCAGCAGCCCGCCCCGCGGAGCCGCGGCGATCACGGCGATGGCGTTCGGCATCGCCTTGGCGGCCAGCGTCGTTCCTTCAAGCGCTTCAAGCGCCACGTCGAGCTCCACGCCGTTGCCCGTGCCAACATCCTCGCCGATATTCAGGATCGCGATATCGGCTTCGCCAACGATCACGCGGCCTGCGAAATCAATCGCATTCAGCGCATCGCGCATGGCATTGGCTGAGGCTTCCTCGGCGGCCTGTTCGTCGCCGCGCCCGATCCAGGCTTCGGCGGCTGTGGCTGCGGCGATGGTCGCGCCCGCCATGGCATAGCCCAGCGTCGAACAGGAAGTTGAGAGTTTGCCCATGTGGTTGTCCGATCCTGACCCGTGTCAGCTCGCGTTGGCGCGTCCGCCCGCGAATCGCGAACAAAGGCATACGCCCCGAGGGTAGTCGCCAAAAGTAAAATCGCCTCGCGCGCGGATTTGTTTCATGCTGCACCGCACTCTAGGGCAGCAGGATGTGGGAGTGAGGCGCCGCGCAAGAATCCGACTTCCAATATCGCTGCCGCGTGAGCATTCTCGTAGTACTCTTTCACCGTGAGCTAAGCTGCGTTGCGCCGTCGTCAGGTGTGATGTCTGAATGTTGGCGGGTTGGATCAGCCATTGATGAAGTTTGCCGTAGCGGTTGTCGTTTCGTCCTTGTTTGCCGGTTGCACGTCAGCGTCGGCCAACCCTTATCTCGCCTGCGGATCAGCTGGCCCTGACACGTACTACTTTCCCGCGGGTACATTTGCGCCGTCCATTCCGCCACCTCGGCTCGGTTATACATTCAAACCATCGGATTTTGATCCGGACCCTGAAAGACGTGAATCCTATTCGATGACCATGGACTGGCTTGAGCTGCCATCCCTTAGCTGCGGCGCGCCGCGCGCCGACGAGACCTACCGGCTTGTCTGGCTGCGGTCGTTTCATCAGCCGGTGGCGATTCAGATCGACCGCTCAGGCAATCGCTACACGCTCGATGTCGCCACCTCGAATGAGGCCCGCCTCAGCGGAAAGCCCCTGCAACGCATCCATCGCCAGCTGACAAAAGATGATTGGTCGCGCATCGTTGCTGGCTTGGAGAGGATCGATTTCTGGACCCTACCGTCGAGCGACCAAGTGTCTGGCTTTTTTGCGGAGGACGAGAGCGGCGACATAATCGTGACGAGCGCCGGCAAGGATGGAGCGGAGTGGATCATAGAAGGGCGCGCTGGCCACTATCACGCCGTGGACCGCTGGAGCGATGTCGAGGATTTTGTTGCGGTTGGACGTATCTTCATTGACCTGGCTCAGTTGAACGTCCCTGAAGACGACATCTATTAGTGGCTGACTATTGCGCAGCGCGAGCCAACGCGACAGTTTCACGGAATGACCAACCCCCATCTTCCCAACTCGCTCGACGCGTTCTGGATGCCCTTCACGCCGAACAAGGCGTTCAAGGCCGATCCGCGTTTGGTCACCCGCGCCGAAGGGATGTTCTACTACACGCCGGATGGCCGTGCAGTGCTGGATGGCACGTCAGGTCTCTGGTGCGTCGCTGCGGGGCACAACCAGCCGAAGATTGTCGAGGCGATACGGAAGGCCGCCGGCGAGCTCGACTACGCCGGCAGTTTCAACATGGGCCATCCGATGGCCTTCGAATTCGCGAACCGTCTCTCCGGCATCCTGCCGGACGGCATGGACCGCATCTTCTTCGCAAACTCCGGCTCGGAGAGCATCGACAGCGCCCTCAAGATCGCGCTCGCTTATCAGGTCGCGCGCGGCAAACCGGGCAAGTATCGGCTCATTGGCCGCGAGCGCGCCTATCATGGCGTCAACTTCGGCGGCATGTCGGTTGGCGGCATCACGCGCAACCGTATGAATTTCGGTCCGATGGTCGGCGGTGTCGATCACCTGCCGCACACCCACGACATCACGCGCAACGCCTTCACGCGCGGCCAGCCCAAGCACGGCGCCGAGTATGCCGACGCGCTGGAACGTCTCATCCTGCTGCATGACGCCTCGACGATCGCGGCGGTGATTGTCGAGCCGGTTGCCGGCTCAACCGGCGTGCTCGTTCCGCCGCAAGGCTATCTCCAGCGCCTGCGCGAGCTTTGCACCAAGCACGATATCCTGCTGATCTTCGATGAGGTCATCACGGGCTTCGGTCGCCTCGGGGCGCCGTTCGCGTCACAATATTTCGACGTGAAGCCCGACCTCCTCACCATGGCCAAGGCAATCAACAACGCCACGGTTCCCATGGGCGCGGTCGCGGCTCGCCGCGAGATCTATGACACCATGCTCGCCGCATCGCAAACGCCGATCGAACTCTTCCACGGTTACACCATGACGGCGCATCCGCTGGCCTGCGCCGCTGGTCTCGCCACGCTCGATGTCTTCCGCGAGCAGCGCTTGTTCGAGCGCGCCGCCGAACTCGCGCCGTACTGGGAAAACGCGCTGCACTCGCTGCGCGATGCGCCCCACGTGATCGACATCCGCAACCTTGGTCTCATTGGCGGCATCGAGATGGAGCCCCGCCCGGGCAAGCCAACGGCCCGCGCGCTTGAAGCGTTCCGTGCCTGCTTCGATGCGGGGCTCCTGACCCGCGTCACCGGCGATATCATCGCCCTGTCGCCGCCCTTGATCGTGGAAAAGACCCACATCGACCAGATGGTCGACACGATCCGCGGCGTACTTGGCCGACTCGACTAGAGCGACGACCAAGGTCAGGGGGCGGAAACATGACACTCACTGACATTCTGCTTATCGCAGCTCTCGCCGTCTTTGTGCTGGCCTGGTGGATCAGGCGGACGCCAGCGCGCCGCATCGTGCTGATCGTCGCAGCCGTCGTCGCTGTTGTGATTGCCGTCGTCGGCTATCTCAATTTCCGCTGGCAGGATCTCGCCGGGGGCATCGTTGCCGCGGCGTGGCTCATTGCGCTGGGTGGCGTTGTCATCAAGAACCGCATCACACGTACCGACCGCACGGGCGGCGTTCCCTGGCTGACCGGCATTGGCGTCGCCTTCAGCGCGGCCATGGCCGCCGCCGCGATCATGCTGTTTCCGGTCAATCCCTTGCCCAAGCCGTCAGGTCAGTACGCGGTCGGCGTGCGCACGTTCGAATTGGCGGACGCTTCGCGCCCCGGCGTGTTCGCCGCAAAGCCGGACGAGCCGCGGCGTTTGCTGGTGCGTGTCTGGTATCCTGCGCAGGATGTTTCGGGGCGCGAGCCGGCGCTTTATTTCACCGAGGCCGAAGCGAACAGCACGGCGCGCTCGCTTGGCGGCATGGTCGGTTTCCCGGAGTTCTTCACCTACGTCCGCAACGTGCGAACAAACTCCTATCCCTACGCGCCGCTGCTGGACGGCGCGACGAACCTGCCTGTGGTCTTCTACAGCCACGGCTACACATCCTTCCTTCAGCAGAACACAGCGCTGATGGAGGAACTGGCGAGCCACGGCTATGTCGTTTTCTCGGTGCAGCACACCTATGACTCCTCCGACACGGCCTTCCCCAATGGCGATGTGGCGCCGATGGATCCCGACATGCTGGACATAGCGACCGAGGACGCGCGCCCATCGCAGGCCGACGCGCTCGCCGGCGACACGCTCGACAAGCGGCTCGAAGGCGCTCTCGTCTATCAGGAATATGCCGTGCGCGTGAAGGATCGCATCACGGCGCAGAGCACGCCGGTCTGGGTGGCGGACCGGCTTTTCCTGCACGATACGCTGATGGATGCGCCGCCGGAAAATGTCGCGGATATCGCGGCCGCCAGCAATCTGAAACGCGTGGGCGAGATGGGCATGTCGTTCGGCGGCGCCATTTCGGGCGAGATCTGCATGATCGATCCGCGCTGCGCGGCGGGCGTCAACCTTGATGGCGGCAACTTCCCGTTCACGTCTTTCAATCTCGACGTGCCCGCGCCATTCCTGATGTTCCATTCGGACTTGAACTATCTCTATCAATCGATGGAACGCGAGCCGCCGGAGACCGGCGCGCGGGGATTCAACGAGTTCTCCTACGAACGTATTGGCGAAGCCGGGCAGCGCGACGATGTCTATCGCGTGAGCCTGAAGGGAGCCCGGCATCTGGGCCTGTCGGATTTCACGCTGTTCATGGACCCGCTGTTGCGCGCTCCGCTGCTTGGGGATGGGCCGTCGGACATCATCGTCGGCGCGCAGAACGATTTCGTGCTCGGCTTCTTCGACAAGCATCTGCGCGGGGTCGACAGCGGCTTTCCGCAAAAGCAGCTCGAAGCCTATGAAGGCTGGGTGCTCCCGGCGCCGAACAACGATGTAGCGCCGTGGTGGAATGCCAAGCCTGAAGCTGAACGCGCCGCGCTGGAAGCGCGCATCGAGGCGCTCAAGCCCCGCTATTCGCCGCCTCCGCCGCCGGGAGGGTCGGACGAGTAGTCTACTTCACCGCGAAATCGAAATAGGTTTCGGGATAAGGCTCTCCGTTCAGCGTGAAGTGCCACCACTCTTCCTTGAGCGGCCGGAAGCCTGCGCCAGTCATCAGCGTTTGCAGCAGCATCCGGTTTGCGCGCGCCTGCGGGCCGGGGCGCGGGTCGCTTGGCCAGGACAGCGTGTCGAACAGGTCATAGCCCGAGCCCATGTTGAGTTCGGCGCCCGTCGCGAGATCGATAAGTGTGAGATCCAGCGTCGAGCCACGCGAGTGGCCCGAACGTTCGGCGATGTAACCCAGTTCGAACAGCCGCGACTTGTCGACATTCGGATACTGGACTGTCTTGCGCGTCTGGTCCGAGAGGTTTTTGGCCCACATCACAAAATCGGCCACAGCCCGTCGTGGCCGGTAGCAATCGAAGACCTTGAGGCCTAAGCCGAACGCACCAGCGCTCGCCTGTGCTTGTGATAGCGCAGCCGCTGCTTCTGTCGTCAGCAGACAGATGGGCGCCTCGTATCCGGCAATTGGCCGGCCGACGAAATTGTCGTCGCTGAAATACTTCATCTCCACGGCAAGCCCGGACACGGCCTGCGCCGCATCGACGAAGCCGGAGCGATCAAGCGGGTCGCTTGGGCTCACATGCGTGCATGCGGCCAGCGCCAGCATGGCCAGCGCGGCCTGCAGGCGCATCACGCCCGCGTCTCGATGCGAAGCAGGCGCGGCGTATCGGCCGTCAGCTTCAGTTCGGCGGCCCGCTTGAGCGCGACCTCCACGGTCGAACGTGGGCATGGATGCGTCATGATCGCGATAGGGGCCGCGCCGGTGTCGCCAGCGGATTCTTGGATCAGCTTGTCGATCGAGACGCCCGCATCGCCCAGCTGTTCGGTCAACGCCGCGAACGTGCCCGGCTTGTCGGCCAGCCGCGCGCCGATGAAGAAGGAGCCTTGGTCGGCCGCGCTGTCGATCGTCGCGATCTGGGCTGTGAGGTCGCGCGTCGCCTTGCCGAGCGGCGGTGTCGGCGGACCTTCGAAGAGACGCGCAAGATCACCCATCACGGCGGCGGCTGTCGGGCCTGCGCCGGCGCCGGGGCCAGTGAAGGTGAGGCGGCCGACGGGTTCGCCCTCCACGACAACCGCATTCAGCGGGCCGTTCACCTGGGCGAGCGGATGGTTCGCGGAAACCAGAACGGGCGCAACACGGCAGCGCGCATTTCCGTTGGTACGGAAGGCTTCAGCCACAAGCTTGATGCGATAGTCGAACCGGTTGGCGAGTGCGATATCCATCGCCTCGATCCTGTCGATGCCTTCCACCTGCACCTGCGCGAAATCCGGCACTGCGCCGAAGGCGATGGAGGCGAGGATCAGAACCTTGTGCGCGGCGTCGCCCCCCGAGACATCGAGGAACGGATCGCTTTCGGCGTAGCCCAGCCTCTGGGCTTCCGCGAGCACGGCTTCATAGGCCGCGCCCGTTCGCAGCATCTCGCTGAGGATGTAGTTGCACGTGCCGTTGAGGATGCCGGATACCCGGCTGACGATCACGCCCGACAGCGAATTCTTGACGGCGCGAACGATCGGGATCGCGCCTGCGACCGCCGCCTCGAACAGAAGGTGGGCGTTGTGTTTCTCGGCAAGCGAGGCGATCTCGATTCCGTGTTCGGCGATCAGCGCCTTGTTGGCGCTGACAACGGACTTGCCCGAGCGCAGCGCGGCTTCGACCGTGCGCTTGGCCGGGCCGTCGGATCCGCCCACCAGTTCGACCACCACGTCGATGTCGTCGGCCACAGCCAGTTCGACCGGATCGTCAACCCAGCGGAATTTGGAGATGTCGACGCCGCGATTGCGGCTCTTGTTGCGCGCCGAAACGGCGACAACCTCCAGCTTGCCGGGAAGGCGGAGTTCCGCCTGCCGCTCGATCAGTTTCAGCAGGCCCCCGCCCACCGTGCCGAGGCCGGCCACGCCGAGCCTCAGCGTCTTGCCCGAAGACGTCATCCCGCTGCCTTCCTTGCCGGCGCGGGCGCTTCGGCCTTCGCCTTCGGTTCCTTCTCCGGCTTTACCTTGACGCCGTTGGCCTCGAGGAACTTGCGCACATTGCGCGCCGCCTGACGGATGCGCTGCTCGTTCTCGACAAGCGCCAGCCGCACATAGTTGTCGCCGTGCTCGCCAAAGCCCGCGCCCGGCGCGACGGCCACGTGCGCTTCCTTGATCAGCCGCAGGGAGAATTCCAGCGATCCCATTTCGCGGAACGGTTCGGGGATCGGCGCCCAGGCGAACATCGACGCCTTGGGCGCGGGGATATCCCATCCGGCGCGGCCGAAACTTTCGACCATTGCGTTGCGGCGGGTGCGATAGATCTCGCGCATCTCGTCCACACAATCCTGCGGGCCGTTGAGGGCCGCCGCCGCAGCAACCTGAACCGGCGTGAACGCGCCGTAGTCGAGATACGACTTCACGCGCGCCAGCGCGTTGATCAGCCGTTCGTTGCCTGCAGCGAAGCCAACGCGCCAGCCGGCCATCGCATAGGTTTTCGACATGGATGTGACTTCGACGGCGATGTCCTTCGCGCCATCGACCTGAAGGATCGAGGGCGGCGGATCGCCATAGTAGATTTCGGTGTAGGCGAGATCGGACAGAACCCAGATCTCATGCTTCTTCGCGAAGGCGACGACTTCCTTGTAGAAGTCGAGCTCAACCACCTGCGCAGTCGGGTTGGCTGGATAGCACACCACCATCGCCGTCGGCGCCGGGATCGAATGGCGCACGGCGCGGCCAAGATTGGAGAGATACTGCTCGGGCGAATGCGCTTCGACCGAACGGATGCTCGCGCCGGCCATGATGAAGCCGAACGAGTGCAGCGGATAGGACGGGTTTGGCACGATGATGGTGTCGCCCGGCGCGGCGATCGCCTGGGCGAGGTTGGCGAAGCCTTCCTTCGAGCCCAGCGTGACGACGACTTCCTTGTTCGGGTCGAGCTTCACGCCGAAACGGCGGTCATAATAGCCGGACAGCGCGCGGCGCAGGCCGGGGATCCCGCGGCTGGAAGAATAGCCATGCACGTCTGGCTTGCGGGCCGTCTCGCACAGTTTCTCGACGATATGGGGCGGGGTCGGCAGGTCTGGATTGCCCATGCCGAGGTCGATCACGTCGGCGCCCTGCGTGCGCAAGGCGGCCTTGGTGACGTTCACCTGCTCGAACACGTAGGGCGGCAGACGTCTGATCTTGTGGAAATCCAACATCATGTCGGTTCACCTGTTTCGGACCCCGGCGCGTGTGAGCTGCGCCGGGTAAATGTTTCTGTAAAGCGGTATCAAACGCTCGGCTATGGGGTAAGTTTTGCCGGAATGGCCGCCGGACCCTTGGATCAGGGTTGCGGAGCAGCCGGATGGCCCGCAGCTGCGGCGCCGTCTTCCAGCGTGGCGCGCCATTGCGCCGCGGTAGCTCGGAGCGTTTCGTCCGAAGGGATCATGCCTTCGGCGGCGAGCTTGGCTTCGAGCTGGGCGGCCTCGTCCTTCAGAGCAGTCGCGCGCCGGTCCCATTGTACCCGCGTGCCATCAACGGGACGGGTCTCGGGAATGTCCGCAAGTTCCGGATATCCCTCGCCCTTCACCTCGACGGCCTTGGCCTCGAACCATTCGGGGGCGATCTGGCTGATGTACGACTGCTGCATGAGATCTGCGCACCCGCCGGCAAGGACGGGGCTGCAAAGAGCCACAGAGATCGCGAGTCCGCGAAACATGCCGAATTTCCAGCCAGCCGGGGATTGTTCCCCGTGATTGCGCTTGCCTGCGATCCTACCTACTGACAGTCGGCAGATTTGGCGAGCGGAAGAATCATGTCCGCCCGGCGAAACGTCCGTCAGGGGCCAGAATGCAAAGGCCAGCGAGGTCATGAGCCAGAGCGGGGACAATCCTCCCGGCAAGCCGCCCGGCGACGGGTCCGGCGGCGCTGATCTGTCCGACGTCAGCTTCCAGCGGCTCGGCCAGAAGATCGCTGACCTCAGTCGTGAACTTTCGGACATAACCCGGCTGGCGGGTAGCGCCGCGCCGCGCAAGCTGGAACTCGAAGCGGCCGCCTCGGCCTTCCGTTCCCTGACTGAAGCCTATGCGCGCCAGCCCGAGGCCTTCAACGAAGCGCAGCTCGACCTCTTCGGCCGCAATACGTTGGCGCTGCAAGAGCTGTCGGCCGGCGCGCCGTCGGAAGCGGGCGACGCTGATCCGCGTTTTTCTGACACGGCCTGGCGCGAGAACCCATTCTTCGACTTCATGCGCCGGATGTATCTGGCCCAGTCCAGCTGGGCGGAGAACCTCGCCTGGAATGCGCCGGGCCTCAGCGATACCGAGCGCCGCCGCGCTGCCTTCTTCATCCGGCAGGCCACGGCCGCCATGGCGCCCTCCAACATGCTGATGGGCAACCCGCGTGCGCTGAAAGCCCTGTTCGATACCGACGGAAGCTCTGTCCAGCGCGGTTTCGCGCAGCTGCAGGAAGACTTCGACAAGGGCAATGGCCGCGTTGCGGTCACGCAGTCCGATCCGGATGCATTCGAGCCGGGTCGCAATCTTGCAGTGACCCCAGGTGAAGTGGTCCTCAGGAACCCGCTGATCGAACTGATCCGCTACTTCCCGACGACCGAGACGGTAAAGCAGAGCCCGGTCCTGATCTTCCCGCCGTGGATCAACAAGTACTACGTGCTCGATCTCACGCCGGCGAACTCGCTGGTCGCCTGGCTGCGCGATCAGGGTTTCACCGTCTACATGGTCTCGTGGCGCTCGGCCGATCCGGAGATCAGGGACTTCGGCTGGGACGACTATCTCCGGCTTGGCGCGCGCGCCTCGCTCGACTGGATCCATGCCGAGCACGATGCGCCGGTCAATGTCGCCGGCTATTGCGTGGGCGGCGCGCTGGCCTCGATCCTCGCCGCGCGCATGGCGGATGAAGGCGACAACCGGCTTGCCTCGCTGACCCTGCTGGCCGCGCAGACAGACTTCTCGGAGCCTGGCGATCTCGGTCTCTTCATCGACGACAATTCGATCGGCGGCATCGAAGCGCTCATCGCGGAATCCGGCGGCGTGATGCCCGGCGAAGCGATGCGTGATGCGTTCAATCTGTTGCGCCCGGAAGACCGGATCTGGCGCTATGTCGAAGAACGCTATCTGCTGGGCAATGAAGCCCGGCCCTTCGATCTTCTCTACTGGAACTCGGATCAGACCAATCTTCCCGGCCCGCTGCACGTGGCCAGCCTGCGCCGTCTCTATCTGGAAAACGCGCTGGCCAAGGGCGGCTTCATGGTCGAGGGCAAGCCCGTCGACCTGCGTGCGATCAGGACGCCGACCTTCATCCACGCTGCGCGCAAGGATCACATCTCGCCGTTCCCGTCAGTGTACAAAGGGGTGAACCTCTTCGGCGGCGACGTGACGTTCCTGCTTGCGGATTCTGGTCACATCGCCGGCGTGGTGAACCCGCCCGCCGCCGAAAAATACCGCTACTGGATGAGCGACCTCCTGCCGCCCAGCCATGATGGCTGGTTCGCCTACGCGAAGGAGCATCCGGGGTCCTGGTGGCCTGTGTGGTCGGACTGGCTCGCCGCGAAATCGGGCGAGGACGTACCCCCGCCTGCGCCAGCCATCGGCGCCAAGCCGGCGCCGGGAAGCTATGTGCTCGAAACGCTCGCCTCGATCCGTGCGCGGCGCGACGGCTGAGGGCGGCTGATGACCGCTCCCGCCGCCTTCCTCGGAGTCACGCAGTCCCTTTCGGGGCGCAGCTGGCGCCAGCGCGCCATGGACGAGCAGCTTGCCGTGGAGCACGCGCGGCGGCTTCAGGCGCCTGACCTGGTGGGCCGGTTGCTGGCCGCCCGCGGCGTCACGCTTGAGGAAGCGCAGGTCTTCCTCAATCCCACGTTCAAGGATCTCTTTCCCGATCCCTCGAGCTTTGCGGACATGGACAAGGCGGCCGAGGTCATCCTCGATGCCATCGTGTCGGGCAAGCCGACGGCGGTGTTCGCCGACTACGACGTCGATGGCGGCACGTCGTCGGCAATTCTCTCGCGCTATTTCCGCGCCTGGGGTCGCGAGCTGATCCTCTACGTACCGGACCGTCTCACCGAAGGCTTCGGCCCGACTCCCGGCGCCTTCCGTGCACTCAAGGAAGCTGGCGCCGAACTGGTTGTCACCGTTGATTGCGGCGCTGCGGCGATCGCGGCCCTGAAGACCGCCAACGAGATCGGCCTCGATGTCGTGGTGATGGACCACCATCTCATGCATGACGATCACACGCCGCCGACGCTGGCGCTGGTCAATCCCAACCGTTCCGACTGCCGCTCAGGCCACGGCTTCCTTGCGGCTGCGGGCGTTGTGTTCGTGCTGATCGCCGCGCTCAACCGGCTCGCGCGCCAGCGCGGCGTTGCGCCGCCGGGCGGTCTTCCCGATCCGATGAAATGGCTCGATCTCGCGGCGCTGGGAACGCTGTGTGACATGGCTCCGCTGAGAGGCGTCAACCGCGCCATCGTCACGCGTGGGCTCAAGGTTCTCGAGCGGCTGGAGAATGCCGGCCTGAAGGCGCTGGCGGAGGTCGCCGGCATCGAGGCGCCAAGCTCCGTCTATCATGCGACCTTCGTGCTGGGCCCGCGGCTCAACGCCGGCGGACGCATCGGCGATCCGTGGACGGCGGCGCGGCTGCTGGCGACCGACGATCGCTCCGAGGCGATCCAACTCGCGGAGAAGCTCAATGTCCAGAACGCCGAGCGCAAGGACGTCGAGGCCGGCATCCAGAAGGAAGCCATCGAGCAAGCGGATCGCCGTCTCGCCGAGGAGCCGGATGCAGGCATCATCGTGGTCGGCGGCGAGGGATGGCATCCCGGCGTGATCGGCATCGTCGCCGGCCGCCTGAAGGAGAAGTATCACCGCCCGGCAATCGTGGTGGGATGGGGCGAGGGGCTCGGCCCGATCGCGCGCGGGTCGGGACGTTCGGTGCCCGGCGTCAATCTTGGCGAACTTGTCAGCGCCGCCGTCAAGGAAGACATCCTGATCTCCGGCGGCGGTCACGCGATGGCGGCGGGGCTCGGGATGGATCCGGCGCGGCTGACAGACCTGCGCGACTATCTCGAAAGCCGAACACACGGCGCGAAGGCCGAACTGGCTGAAGCGCGAGTGCTGGAAATCGACGCGACGCTCGCGCCCGGCGCCGCGACGGGTGGATTGCTCGATGTGGTCGAGCGGATCGGTCCCGCAGGGCTCGAAACAGCCCGGAGCCGTCATATCCGCCGTGCCCACGCGCCAGGGCGGCGGATGCCGGCGGGTCGGCCAGAACCACATGGCGTTCGACATGGTCGGGGAGGACGGGGCCCGCGTGCGCGCCATCGCCTGGCGGGTGGCCGACAGCCCCGAGGGCGAAGCGATTCTCGGAGGCGCCCCGCTGCATGTCGCCGGGCGGCTGCGGCCCGATACCTGGCGCGGGCCCGGCAAGGTCCAGATCGAGGTCGCGGACGTCGCGCTGGCCGAATAGCAGGCGTTTCGGGGCCTTTCAGGGCCGGGCAGGGTGACTGGAATGTCGCGGATTTTCCGCCGCCGATCCTGCTTGCACCCCCAAGCGCATGCAGCTATATCCGCCGCTCCGCGGACGGTCCCTTCGTCTATCGGTTAGGACGTCAGGTTTTCAACCTGAAAAGAGGGGTTCGACTCCCCTAGGGACTGCCAGCGACTTTGCCACGACATTGTTTGCAGGGCAATTTGCCTGAAGCGGATCAGGCAACTGTGTTTGCACGGTTGCCCCCTCTTGCGAGCGGCGCGCGTTTGACAATCTAGGAGTGTCCGGAAATCCCGCCGAATGGCGTTGAGGGGACCAGTCGCCATGTCCACGACCATCACCAGGCCAAAGGCGAAGCGGAAGCCTTCGGTGCGCAAGCCGGGTCACTGGCGCAACCACTGGACCAACGAGTTCGGCAGCAACACTGTCGATCTCGGCGACGGCACCGGATACGGCTACGGCAAGTACATTTCGGCCGAGCTGGCCGAGCAGAAGGCGATGGAGTTCCTTGCGACCCACCGCTATCCGGCCCGCATCTACCTGGGTCCGGTGCATTTTCCCGACGGCGGGAAGTGACACAGACTGATTCTGCGTGGGCAAGAATTTGGACTGTGGTCCATACGCGTTGTCACATCTTATCGATAGGCGGCAAGCCATTGATTTGGCTGGCTGTCTGCTGGTTAATCAAACGTGGATAATCCGTCGCTCCGCTATGTTCGCGAGCGGAATTGTCATGCTACAGTCACGGCTGTGGGGAGCCTGTGGGTGGATGCAGCCGCAACAGAATCAGAGTGCTACGGAAGCTGAGGCGGAACCTGTTGTCCGGGTAGAGGGCCGTGTGAAGTGGTTCGACCCGGCGAAGGGCTATGGCTTCGTCGTGCCTGACGTCGGGACACAGGGCGGCGGGCTGAAGCGTGATGTGCTGCTGCACATCTCCGTCATGCGGAAATTCGGGCGCGACAACGCCCAGGAAGGCGCGCGCATCGTCTGCAATGTCGCCACGCGCGACAGGGGCTATCAGGTCAACGAGGTGCTGGAACTCGCCGTCTCGGAGGAGGAGGTCGAGTCCGAGGCCGGCGGGCCGCTCGAAGTCGTGCTGGTGAAGTGGTTCAACCGCACCAAGGGCTACGGCTTTGTGCAGCGGCGGGACGACCCGGAAGACATCTTCATCCACATGGTGGTCGTCCGGAAGGCGGGGATCGAGGATCTCCAGCCCGGTCAGGCCCTGCTGGCGTCGGTCGGCAAGGGCCAGAAGGGCCGCCATATCATCAGCGCAAAACTGCCGCCCTGATGACGGGCCCGGCCGGGAACGGCTTGGCTAACCGCGGCCGGCGCCTTATCCGGTGCGTCATGAAAAACCTCGCCGCTATCGCTGTCACATCGCTGCTGTTCGCCCTGCCTGCATTCGCGCAGGGAGCGACCGAGAAGCTCACGATCGCGAGCGGAGACAAGACGCATACGATCAATGTCGAACTTGCCGATACGCCTGACGAAATCGCGAAAGGCCTGACGGGCCGCGCTACGCTCGCTGCGGACCATGGCATGCTGCTCGACATGCGCGCCCTGCCGCAGGCTGCGCCGCTCACCATGAGGGGCGTGCAGGTCGAGCTTGATCTCCTGTTCCTTGCGCCCGACGGCAAGATCGTCGCAATCGTCCAGCATGCCCGCGCCGGCAGTCTGCGTCCGCTCGATCCGGGTCTGCGCTCCGTAGCGATCGTGGAGATCCCGGGCGGGCAGGCCGCTGCCCTTGGCATCAAGCCCGGCGACAAGGCCGAGCACAGGATCCTCGGCCATGCCGGATGAGTCTTCGCCGGTTGCGCCGGCGGGCTTCGTCTATGTCGCGCGTGCGCCTTTCGTGAACCATGTCGGTCCGCTGTTCCAGGCGGAGAAGGATGCGCCGGGCGAGATGACGCTCGGTCTGCAGGTCGACGCCGTTCACACCAACACGATGGGCTTCATGCATGGCGGCATGATCGCGACCGTGTGCGACAGCGCGATGGCGCGCGCCGCGGTGTTTCTCTTGCAAAGGCGTACCGTCACGCTGCGCATGGCGCTGGAGTATTTCGATCCCGTCAAGAAGGGCGACTGGCTGACGGCGCATGGCCGGCTGGTCGATCATGACGGCGAAGTCGCTCATACAGAATGTCTCGTGAAGGTCGGCGGGGACGTCCGGGCCCGCGGAACAGGCGTGTTCCGCCTGCTGCGCAAGGTCTGAACGGCCGGGCAGGGTTTTGCTTCCGTTCCGCCATCTTTCGGGTATAAGCCCCGCCAAGTCGGAGTGTGGCGCAGTCTGGTAGCGCATCTGGTTTGGGACCAGAGGGTCGGGAGTTCGAATCTCTCCACTCCGACCAGTTTCCCCGCCATCGCTTCGTCCGGGTGACACGGCTCATGTCTCGTGTAGCCTGATCCCATGACAGCGAGGCCCGTGATCCTGCTGGCGGCGCATGGCGAGCGCGGCGGCGCCGCCAACAATGCGCGGCTGGCGGCGATCGTCGAGCGGGCCGGCGCGCTGATCCCCGAAGCGGATGTCGGCTCGATCCTGGTCAATGTCGAAGGCGTGGTTGAGCGGGCGATCGCGGCCTGTGAAGCGCGGCCTGTGCTGGTGCTGCCGCTTCTTTTCTCCGACGGCTTCTTCTTCGAGACGCGTCTCAAGCCCTTTGTCGCTGGACCGGGACGTACGCTGGCGCCGCCGCTCGCGCTATGGGCAAGCTTCGCGCCCTTCCTGGCCGACAATCTGGCGCACAGGACGATCAGCCATTCGGTCGATCCCCGCGTCGTGCTGGTGGCGCATGGCTCGAAACAGCCGGGCCGGTCGGCTGCCTGCGCCCAGCATGTCGCGCAGGCGATGCAGGCCCGCTACGGACGGATCGAGACAGGCTTTCTGGAGCAGGAGCCGTTTGCCGCTGATGTTATCGCGCGCACCGAGCCGCCGTGGGCGGCGATCGGCCTTTTTCTGGGCGAGGGTCTGCATGGCGGCGAGGACTTCGATGTGCTGGTGACAGCAGCAAGGCATACGCCGGTCGCGGCCTTCACCGTCGGCGAGCTTCCGGGCCTGCCGGGGCTGATCGCAGCGGAGGCGCGCGGGCGGCTTGGCCTGCCGGATTGATGGCGATCAAGCCGCGGCAGAAAATGACCGGCAGGCTGATGCATGCGCGCTCGAAGGAGGCTTCTCCATGACACGGTTTGTATCCATCGCGGTTATGGCGCTCGCCGGTCTGGCGGCGTGTTCGCCGGGGAATGACCCTGATTGGGAGCCAACCCCTCCGCCTCAGGTCGAGGAGGATCCCGCCGCCTACCGGGGCGCAGCCATCGCCGGGCAGGTCTGTGCGCAATGCCATGATGTCGGCATGGGCGCCGCCCCGGCCCAGAATGTCGGCGCGCCCGGCTTCCGCGAGATTGCGGGCCGTCCAGCAAGCACGGCAGAGGGGCTGGCGGCATGGATGCGCGACAGCCATCCCAAGATGCCAAACTACATCTTCCGCGATCAGGAAGTGACTGATCTTACGGCCTATATCACCAGCCTGGCGCCGGACCGGGCGAAGTAGCGGCGCGGCGTCGTGAGCAGTTGAATTCTCGACACTTTGGGGGCAGATGAGGCCCGTCAGGGAGTCGCCCGATGCTCGCGAAGATCTTTCGTCCGGCCCGCAACGCCATGCAGTCAGGCACGGCCAAGTCGCAGGACTGGGTGCTGGAGTTCGACAGCGCCACGCCGCGCACCGTCGATCCTCTGATGGGCTGGATCAGCAATGGCGACACCAATACGCAGGTACGGTTGACCTTCGAAACGCGCGAGGAAGCCATCGCCTACGCCCGCCGTCAGGGCATTCCGTTCCAGGTTACCGAGCCGCGCGAACCCAAGCGCGTCATCAAGGCCTACGCCGACAATTTCAGCGCGGTCCGCAAGAGACCCTGGACGCACTAGCGGCCTGTCCTCGGGGGGACGATGTTCGGTTACAATTGGACTGATCTCGCCTCCATCGCCACGGTCATATCGGTAATGTTGACGGCCGCCGCCGCCTTGGCGGCGTTGGTGGCGTTCGTGCCCGGCCAGATCGCAAGAGCGCGCGCTCTGGCTGCCGAGAAATACACGCTCGCCAATGATCGATGGCGGGAATTTCTGGCGATTGCCGTTCAGTACCCGGAATACAGGCTGGTGGAGATGAACCCCGCACGCTTTCCGCCCGACGACGGCGGGCAGGACGCCCGGTTGGAGGCGATCCTGCAAATGCTGACGAGCGTCTTCGAGACGGCCGTTCTGGCCTACCAGCATGCCGGGTCTTCGCGGCGCAAGGCGGAATTCGAAGGCTGGCTGGGAACGATCGACGAATACTGCAAGCGGCCGGACTATCAGGCCTGGTGGCGTCGCAGGATAGCGGCCTGGGGCGACAAGCCCGGCTTTTCTGGCTACGAGTTGGGCTTCGAGACCGAGATCCTCAAACGCCTTGCCAAGCACGGGCAGCCTGCTACGCCGCAATTCGGTGAGTGAAGCGGCCGGCCCAGGCCCGGTTGCATCTGATCCCGTAGCTCAACTGGATAGAGCATCCGCCTTCTAAGCGGACGGTTGCAGGTTCAAGTCCTGCCGGGATCGCCATCGGCTCGTAACCAACTTCGATCTTGCGCGTTTTCTTTGTGTTGACGCCGTTGGGGCTTCCCGACCGGCTGGCTGACACATTGGAGGACCCGCAATGGCAGAGAAGTCTGCTCCCATCGACATCGGCAACCCCTATCATGCTGACGACTATGATTTCGGCGTGCTCTATGGGTCCGAAACGCACAAGCCGACCTGGACGGACGGATTTCCTCACGACTTCCATGGCTGGGGCCCTCAGACGCCTGATCCGGAAGCGACCGGGGCGGGCGAGGCCGGTTTCGCACCCGATAACTCGCTGACCTGGGTCGGCGGCAGCGACGCGCATAATCATCACGTCTGGCGGTTTGATGGCCGCCGCCGTCATCATCACTAGGCAAGAAGGAGGCTCGCCTTGGACGCGATCACGGTTCTGCGCGACGATCACGAAATGCTGCGCAAGCTGGTGAGTGAGTTCGCCGACACCACCGAGCGCGCGATCGAAACCCGGAAGAAGCTTCTGAAGCGGCTTGAGGCCGAGCTCAGGGCTCACACGACGATCGAGGAGGAGTTGTTCTATCCGGCATTCCTCGAAGCGTCCGATCAAATCGACGACGATCGCATGGTGGCGGAGGGGATCGAGGAGCACCGCGCCTGTGACCGGAAAGTGATCCTCGATCTGCATAAGGCCGATCCATCAAGCGTGGCTTATTCGGGTCAGGCAAAAGTGCTGAAGGACTACATCTTCCATCACCTGGGTGAGGAAGAGGAGGAGATGTTTCCGAAAGTGCGGGAACTTATCGGCCGCAATGCGTTGCAGGCGCTTGGCGAGCGCATGCTCGCCCGCAAGAAGGAATTGCTGGGCGAGAACGCCTGACGGATTGTCCGGGGCGACTTTGGCTGCAGCTGTCTGTGTGTTCAGACACCGCCGCGGCAATCCGGCGCTGCCAGCACTCACACATGTTGAGCGCCAATTGCGGCAGGCGCGTCTGTTAATGTGTCAGCTGGCGCGGGGTGCGGCGCGCATGATCGTGCCCTTTTTGTTGCGCGTCCTCACCTTGCACGCAGCACGGGAGCGGTTTTGCCAGCATTGCCTGATCCCGGCGCAGCAAATGTGGCCGATGCAGCACGGGACATGACATGTGCGGCCAGAGCTCGTTCAAATGTGGCCAAGGCTGGTCCCTTCAGCCGATTCTTCTAGTATCGTGATTCAGCGCGTCGGGCGGGTTGAGCAGCAAGCCTCTTCAATTCGCCCTTCCAGCGCCGACATTTGAGGAGACGGTTCCTCTACGCACCACCGGGGTGGCGCCTGCGCGCCCAGCAAGTGGCAGGCGCGCTTCTCCCGACAGGGTGCAGCTAGTGAGCGGTTACGGCGGCGCGCAGCGCCCCCGAGTGGATGCTCTACGACGTGCCTTGTTTGAATCCGCGGCGGCGGACGGAAAATGGGAGCGAGAATGTCGCGCGATCTGTTCGACAGTTACACGAAAGCCTTTGAAAGCCGTCGCGAGACGGTGATGACGATCCAGGGGTATCTGGACGGCTGCAAGGATGACCCGCTGATGTTTGCGGGTCCGCACGAACGTCTGCTTGCGGCGATCGGCGAGCCCGAGATGATCGATACGTCCAGGGATCCAAGGCTTGGCCGCATTCACTCAAACCGGACGATCCGGGCTTATCCGCGCTTCTCTGAATTCTACGGAATGGAGGAGACGATCGAACGGATCGTCGCCTTCTTCCGCCAGGGCGCGCAGGGCCTCGAAGAGCGCAAGCAGATCCTCTACTTGCTGGGTCCTGTCGGCGGCGGCAAGTCATCGCTGGCCGAGCGTATCAAGGCGCTGATGGAAGACCTGCCCATCTATGTGCTGAAGGCCGGTAACGACCTGTCGCCCGTGTTCGAAAGCCCGCTTGTGCTGTTCGATCCGGAAACGCAGGCCGAGCAACTGCAGAAGGACTATGGCATTCCGCGCCGGCGTCTCACCGGCCTGATGAGCCCGTGGGCGCTCAAGCGGCTGGACGAGTTCGGCGGCGACATCACCAAGTTCAAGGTCGCCAAGGTGAAGCCGTCGCGGCTGCGCCAGATCGGCATCGCGAAGACCGAGCCGGGCGACGAGAACAACCAGGACGTCTCCTCGCTGGTCGGCAAGGTCGACATCCGCAAGCTGGAGATGCATTCGCAGAATGACCCGGACGCCTATTCCTATTCGGCGGCCTCAATCGCGCGAACCAGGGCGTTCTCGAGTTTGTCGAGATGTTCAAGGCGCCGATCAAGATGCTGCACCCCTGCTGACCGCGACGCAGGAAGGCAATTATGTTGGCTCGGAGAATATCGGAGCGATCCCGTTCACGGGGATTGTGCTGGCCCACTCGAACGAAAGCGAGTGGCGCCAGTTCAAGAACAACAAGACCAACGAAGCCTTCATCGACCGGATCTACGTCATCAAGGTTCCGTACTGCCTGCGCGTGACGGAAGAGACGCGGATCTACGAGAAGCTGGTGCGTGGGTCCGAGCTGGCGGAATCGCCGCTGGCGCCAGGAACGCTGGAAATGCTGGCCCGGTTCTCGGTTCTTTCGCGCCTCAAGCCGCACGAGAACTCCAACCTGTTCGCAAAGATGCGCGTCTATGACGGTGAAAGCCTTAAGGAGGTCGATCCCAAGGCGCGCACGCTGCAGGAATACAAGGACGCGGCCGGCGTGGACGAGGGCATGGAGGGGATTTCGACCCGCTTCGCCTTCAAGGCGCTGTCGGCGACCTTCAACCACGACACCGAGGAGGTGGCCGCCGATCCGGTGCACCTGATGTACGTGCTGGAACAGGCGATCAAGCGCGAGCAGTTCCCCGAGGATGTCGAGAACCAGTATCTCGAATTCATCAAGGCTGATCTGGCCGCGCTACGCGGAGTTCATCGGTCACGAAATCCAGAAGGCGTATCTCGAAAGCTATCACGACTACGGCCAGAACCTCTTCGACCGTTATGTCGACTATGCCGACGCCTGGATCGAGGATCAGGACTTCAAGGATCCCGACACCGGGCAGCTGCTCGATCGTGAGCTGCTGAACCAGGAACTCTCGAAGATCGAGAAGCCGGCCGGCATCGCCAACCCGAAAGATTTCCGGAACGAGGTGGTGAAGTTCACGCTGCGCGCCCGCGCCAACAACAAGGGCCGCAACCCGTCGTGGACGAGCTACGAGAAAATCCGGGAAGTCATCGAGCGCCGGATGTTCAGCCAGGTCGAGGATCTGCTGCCGGTCATCTCGTTCGGTTCGAAGAAGGACTCGGAAAGCGAGAAGAAGCACGACGAGTTCGTGCAACGGATGGTGGAGCGTGGGTATACCGAGCGGCAGGTTCGCCGCCTGGTCGAATGGTACATGAGGGTCAAGCAGACCAGCTAGGACGCCCATCCCATGAACATCATTGACCGCCGACGCGACCCCGGGGGCAAATCGCTGGCGAACCGTCAGAGATTCATCCGGCGCGCACGGGCGCTGGTCCGCCGCGCCGTGCGCGAGGCGTCGGCCAACAGATCGATCAAGGATGTCGACAAGGGCGGTGACATTGTCGTGCCGGCCGATGGCGTGCACGAACCGGTTCTCCGGCGCGGCAGTCAGGGCGGAAAGCGCGAATACGTGCTGCCCGGCAACAAGAAGTATATCCAGGGCGACGCCATTCCGCGGCCCGAGGAAGAAGGCGGTGGCTCCGGCGCCAGCGCGGACGGCGAGGGCGAGGACGATTTCCGGTTCGCCCTGTCGGACGAGGAGTTCCTCGATCTGTTCCTCGAAGATCTCGAACTTCCGGATCTCGCCAAGCGGCAGGTGATGGGCGTCGAGGAAAGCCAGCCTGTCCGGGCCGGCTATCGCTCATCCGGTCCGCCGGCGACGCTGTCTGTCGTGCGCACCATGCGAAACTCGCTGTCGCGGCGGACGGCGCTGGGACGCCCGCGTCCGGAAGACATTGCCGCGCTGGAAGCCGAGATCGCGAAGCTCGATCAGGAAGGCGGGCACGACGACAAGATCATGGCGCTACGCGAGGAGCTTGAGCGCAAACAGCGCCGTATGCGGCTGGTGCCGTTCATCGATCCGCTGGACGTGCGCTATCGCCGCTATGATCAGGTTCCCAAGCCGGTCGCCCGCGCCGTGATGTTCTGCCTGATGGACGTCTCCGGCTCGATGGACGAGCACATGAAGGATCTGGCGAAGCGCTTCTACGCGCTGCTCTATCTCTTCCTGAAGCGCCGCTACAAGCGGGTCGAGGTCGTCTTCATCCGCCATACGCACGAGGCGAAGGAAGTCGACGAGGACACCTTCTTCCACTCGCGCGAGAGCGGCGGCACGGTTGTGTCGACCGCGCTTGAGGAAATGGCCCGTGTTGTCCACGATCGGTTTCCGGCGAGCCAGTGGAACATCTATGCCGCGCAGGCGAGCGACGGCGACAACCTGCCGATGGACAACGCCAACACCATCAATCTTCTGAAGTCCGCCATCCTGCCGCTCTGCCAGTACTATGCCTATCTGGAAGTGAGCCATGCACGCGACGATGGTTCGGGCGATGCAACCTCGCTGTGGCGGGCCTACGAACTTGTGGCAGGCTCGGACGAACGCATGGCGATGCGCAAGGTCAGCCATCGCCGCGATATCTATCCTGTGTTCCGCGAACTATTCGCCAAGGACGGCGCAAAGGCGGAGGCGTGAGCCATGAGTGAAGACAGCACAACCGTCCGCAAGCCGCGCTCCCACGTCGTGGCGAAGCCCGAGACGCCGGCGTCCTCGAAGCTGCTCTACTCCAGCGCGGACTGGAACTTCGACACCCTCGGGCGCATTTTCGACGCTGTCCGCGAGGTCGGCGAGGGCGAGATCGGGCTCGACACCTATCGCACGCAGATCGAGGTGATTACCTCGGAGCAGATGCTCGACGCCTATTCCAGCGTCGGCATGCCGCTATTCTACAAGCACTGGAGCTTCGGCAAGGACTTCGCCCGCAACCAGATGATGTACAACAAGGGCTATCAGGGCCTGGCGTACGAGATCGTCATCAATTCCGATCCCTGTATCTGCTACATCATGGAGGAGAACTCCGCGACGATGCAGACGCTGGTGCTGGCCCATGCCGCCATGGGCCACAACCACTTCTTCAAGAACAACTACGTTTTCCGCCAATGGACCGACGCCTCGGGCATCGCGGACTATCTCGCCTTCGCCAAGAGCTACATCGCCAAGTGCGAGGAGCGCTATGGCGTCGAGAATGTCGAACGGCTGATCGATGCGGCGCATGCGCTGCAGAGCCACGGCATTCACCGCTATCCCGGGAAGCGCTCGATGGATCTCCGCACCGAGGAGCGCCGCGAACAGGAACGGCGGGCGCATGGCGAGGCGCTGTTCAACGATCTCTGGCGCACGGTGCCTGTGCCCAAGGGCAAGAAGCCAGCCTCCAAGAAGAAGCTGGAAGAAGAAAAGCGCCGGGCGATCCTGAAGCTGCCCGAGGAGAACATCCTCTACTTCCTCGAAAAGACCGCCCCGCGACTTGCCGGGTGGCAGCGGGAAATCCTGCGCATCATTCGTCTGATCGCGCAGTATTTCTATCCGCAGCGCCAGACCAAGATGATGAATGAAGGCTGCGCGACCTGGACGCACCATCGCATCATGACCCGGCTGCACGAGCAGGGCCTCATCAACGACGGCTCCTATCTGGAGTTCCTGCACTCGCACACCAGCGTGGTGATGCAGCCGGACTTCGACGACCGCCGCTATTCCGGCATCAACCCTTACGCGCTCGGCTTCGCGATGATGCAGGACCTTGAGCGCATCTCGACCAAGCCGACGGACGAGGATCGCGCCTGGTTCCCCGACATCGCCGGCAATGGCGATCCCTATGGGACGCTCAAGGAGGTGTGGGCCAACTTCCGGGACGAGAGCATCATCTCGCAATACCTGTCGCCGAATCTCATCCGCAAACTCGGTCTCTTCCAGATCCTCGATGATCACGACGAGGAAGACATGCTGGTCGGCGCCATCCATGACGAGCGCGGCTATCGCGAGATCCGGCGAGCGTTGGCGCGCCAGTACGACGTCGCGCGGCGCGATCCGGACATCCAGGTCGTCGACGTGGATCTTGCCGGCGACCGCCGTCTCGAACTCCGCCACAACGTCGTCGATGGCGTGGTCCTGGAGGAGAAGGACGCCGACCGCGTGCTCCAGCATCTGGCCGATCTGTGGGGCTATGAGGTCCGGCTGGTCGAGGCGGACGACGACCAGACCTATGCCGAGCACAAGGCCGAGCCGATGAGACCCTTCGCCTAGGAGGAGACGGCCTCGTATCGCAGGCCCGCCGCCGGGGTGATTCGCGTCCTATCGAGCACACGCTTGTGAGCCCTGCCGCGACGAAAAGGCGGCTCCTTCAGGCATTGCGCGGCTTTTCACGGACCAATCAGTAACGCTAGTTTCGTTTCCGGAAGGTCGGGCCGCGCGGGGTTTGGGCGCAGGAACACGACCGTATGGGAGGAAGACTATGTCCAGGCGTCTCGCCCCTTGGGCGTTTGCGATCATCTATGCGCTGATCGCGCTGACATCCATCCTTGGCGGCATCGTCAACGAGTTGTCGCCGCCGCTGCCGCCTCCCGGCCCGTTCAACCCTGATCCCCTGCCGCTGCAGGTGAATTCAGGGATGATCATCGCCTCGCTGTTCTACTTCATCACGGGCGCGCTGTTTGCCGGCGCGGCCTTCGTCTCGGTTCAGCTTGCCCGGAAGAATGATCCGCTCGCCGTCGTGCTTGGCCTGAACGCGGCCTATGCCGCGGCGCTGGCGTCGATCGCACTGTATCTGCTCTACTATGGCCTGCAGCTGCTGATGCTCGGCGGCAGTTTCTATTACGCGCTGATGGGCGTTCTGCTGGCCGCGTGTGCGTGGTTCGTTTTCGCGCGCAATCCGCTGGCGACGACGCTCTATGCAGCCATCCTCGTTATCACGGTCATCTGGTCCTTCCTCGAAGCCGGGCTGGATTTCATCGCTCTGCTACCGCGTCTGGCGGCATGGCTGGTCTTTGGCCTGTGGTTCCTGTCGCCCTGGTATGCGGCGGCCACGAAGAAGCCCGAGCCGCGACCGGTCTGGGTCGGCGGGCGCTGGGTCGGATTCTCGGCCGGCGCGGGCGCGCTGTTGCTCGCCATCGGCGCGCTGCAGGGCTACTCCGTGGTCGAGGGCACGCGCGACGCCAACCTGTTGAACGGCCCGGCCGTCACGGACTGGCGCTTCTATGGCGGCGTCGCCGGCGGCCAGCGCTTCGCGCAGCTTGACCAGATCAACCTCGAGAATGTCGGTCAGCTGGAGAAGGCGTGGGAGTTCCGCACTGGCGTTCCCTACGACTTCAAGCAGACGCCGCAGATGGCCAATGGTCTGGTCTATATCTGCACGGCCGGCAGTACGCTGATCGCGCTGGATTCGGATTCCGGCGCTGAAGTCTGGCGCTATGACACCAAGACAAACGTTCCCGGCGGACTCGAAAACGCCTCCACCTTCGCGCGCACCTGCCGCGGTCTTGGCTACTATGAGGCGCCGCCGGAATACACCGGCGAATGCGCCAAGCGGATCATCGCGGGCACGGTCGATGCACGCTATGTCGCCGTCGACGCCATGACGGGCCAGCTGTGCACCAGCTTCGGCCGCGACGGCGCCGTCAACCTGATGTCGGGCCTTGGCTATTCGCCGCTCGGCAACTTCATGGTGACATCGGCGCCTCTTGTCGCGGGCGACAAGGTGGTGACCGGCGGCTGGGTCACCGACAACCAGCAGATCGGCAACCCGTCGGGCGTCGTACGCGCCTACGACGCCATCACGGGCGAGTTCGCCTGGGCGTGGGACCTCGGCAATCCCGGCTATCAGGGTCTGCCGGACGAGGGCGAGGAATACACGCGCGGCACGCCGAACGTGTGGACGAATATGAGCTATGATCCGGTGCTCAACCTGATCTACGCGCCCACCGGCAATTCCTCGCCGGACTATTCCGATGGCGAACTCCGCACCGAGCAAGCCGAGGAGAATGCCAGCTCGCTCGTCGCCATCGATGCAGCCACGGGTGAGCGGCGCTGGGTCTATCAGACCGTGCACCGTGATATCTGGGACTACGACGTTCCTTCGCAGCCTGTACTGGTTAACATCCGCAAGGACGGAACCGGCGAGATCATTCCTGCCGTGGCCCAGCCCACCAAGCGCGGCGAGATCTTCCTGCTCGACCGCCGCACAGGCGTGCCGATCTACGAGACGCCGGAACAGCCCGTGCCGCAGAATCCGGAGCAGGGCGAGTTTGTCACGGCGACCCAGCCTTTCTCGCCGCTGCCGCACTTCCGCGACGACCGGACCGAGAAGGATATGTGGGGCCTGACGCCGCTCGACCAGCTGCATTGCCGGATCGAGCTGAAGAAGATGCGGTATGAAGGCCACTTCACGCCCCCCATGCGCGGCGGCGGCGGCTATGGCGATGCCGAAGAGACCTGGGGCGGATCGTTCCAGTACCCGGGCAACGCTGGCGGCTTCAACTGGGGCTCTGTCTCGGTGGACGCCGACAACGGCCTTCTGGTTGCGGCGCCCATGACCCTGGGCAATCGCATCGTGCTTCGCAGCCTCGAGGATCGTGCGGCCATGGCCGCCTCGGCAGCAGAGCGCAGGGCGGCGCGCGACGAGCATGCCGGTCCGCAACAACCGGCCGCTGGCGGCGGTCCCGGCGGCCGACGTGGCGGGCAGGCGGATCCCGCTCGCGCGGCGCACCAACAGAAGTACGATCAGAACCGCGTGCTTTATCTCGGCGACACGTCGCCCTTCATGTCGGACTGGCGCCTGCCAATCCCGTTCCTCAACGTCGGCACCAACCTGCCGTGCTTCGAGCCGCCCTATGGCATGATCGGCGTCATCGACCTCAACACCAACAAGCTGCTGTGGAAGCGGCCATTCGGATCGATGAAGGAGTCGGGACCCTTTGGCATCGGCACGGGGCTGCCCTTCATGGTCGGAACGCCGCTGCAGTCAGCCTCGATGACGACGCGCGGCGGCCTGATCTTCCACGCCGGCGCGATGGATTCCACGATCCGGGCGTTCGACCTCCGGACGGGCGAGGTGAAGTGGCAGAGCGATCTGCCGGGCAGCGCACACGCAACGCCCATGAGCTATCTGGGCAAGGATGGCCGCCAGTATGTCGTGGTGACGATCCCGAACCCGAGCTGGCGTTACCCGCGCACCGGCGGCAACAGCGAGCCGACGGATGGCGCGGGCGGATGGGTGATCGCCTACGCCCTGCCAAAGACGGGAGAATAGGGAGAGAAAGCAAAAGGCCCGGAGCATCGCTCCGGGCCTTTTCGATTCCGCGAAAGAGGAGGGCTTACTTGATCTTGCCTTCCTTGAACTCGACGTGCTTGCGCACGACCGGGTCGTACTTCTTCAGCACGAGCTTTTCGGTCTGGGTGCGCGGGTTCTTCTTGGTGACATAGAAGAAGCCGGTGTCTGCCGACGAGTTCAGGCGAATCTTGATGGTGGTCGGCTTGGCCATGGTCGGTCTCGGGCGGTGTCTGAAAAATCGGAAGCGTGCTTAGACAGGCGAGCGCCTCCGGAGTCAAGTCGCAGGCGCAAATATCTGAAAAATATCGATAATTGTCAGCCGATCCGCTCGCGGACATGACCGGCTTGAGTCCAGTAGAGGTGGAAGGGCCGCACGACGGCCTCGCCGCGGAGCCGGGCGTCGATCTCGGAAATCACGAAGCGGGTCACGTTGGGCAGGTCGAGGTCCGCCGCCTCGGCCAGGGTGAACCAGCGCAGGTCGCCCAGTTCCCGGCTGTCGGCCGGCGGACGGTCGTCGATCAGGGCCTCGTCGGCGTTCGCCATGAAGAAGCGGGCGTCAAAGCGCTTGTGGCGCATGGGCGGCGTGATCGCCCGGCCAACAAAGCGGAAGCCGGAAAGATGCGGGGCGACGCCCTGCGCGAAATAGTCGGTCCACGACGCCGGCACGTTGGCGATGTCCTGCGCCGCGCGGCCCACCAGCAGGCCGGTTTCCTCGAATACCTCGCGCACCGCCGTCAGCGGGAAGGCACGCACGGCGCGCGCCGCGCCAATTTCTAACGTGCGCTGATCTTCGGCTTCCAGTTCGGAGAGCGATGGCGCAATCGCATCTTCCTCATCCACCCGGCCGCCCGGGAAGACGTATTTGTTCGGCATGAAGTCGTGGCCGGAAGAACGGCAGCCCATCAGGATACGCGGACCATCCGGCGTCAACCGATAGAGGATCAGGGTGGCCGCATCGCGCGGGATCGCCGGGTTCGCGATCAGGTTCGCGGGGTCCTCGCGCAGGAGATCGTCCTCGCTCAGGGCCTTGGCGGCGGCCGCCTTGGCCGCCACGACCTGCGCGGGATCGTCATCCGGATCAAAGACTCCCTGGCTCATCTGCCCTTGCGTTTCTTGTTCTTGCCGTAGCCGGCTTTGCCCTTCTTGGTGCTGTGCCTGATGTTAGGCGGCCTGCCGCCGCCATCAAGCGGGCGCTTGCGCGCAGGGGCGCCGCGCGGCCCCCGACGGTCATCGTCCCGGGTCGGGTGTTTGAGGTCCTTCCGTCGCGGCCTTGGAGGCGACTGCATGGAAAACAGCAGGCCGCCGGTGATCGGCGCCGTTTCCATCAGCTTCACCTCGACGGTCATACCCATCTCGTAACGAAGGCCGGAACGCTGGGCGACCAGCGCCGCGCTGGCGTCGTCATGGATCCAGTATTCGTCCGACAGGCGGGCGGCGGGGATGAACCCGTCAGCACCATTCTCGGCGAGGCGAACGAACAGTCCTGCGCGCGTCACGCCCGCGATGCGGGCTTCGAAGATCGCGCCGACCCGATCAGCCATGTAGATGGCGAGATAGCGGTCCGTCGCCTCGCGCTCGGCCGCCATCGAGCGTCGCTCGGTCATGGTGACGTGCTCGGCCATCTCTTCAAGACGCACGGCGTCCTGATCGCTCATGCCGTCCGGCCCGAGGCCAAGCGCGCGGATCAGAGCGCGGTGCACAATCAGGTCGGCATAGCGGCGGATGGGCGACGTGAAGTGGGCGTATTTCGTAAGGTTGAGACCGAAATGGCCGAGATTCTCGTTGGCGTAGCGCGCTTGCGCCTGCGTGCGCAGCACCATCTCGTTGACGAGGTGTTCGTTCTCGGAGCCTTTCACGTCGGCCAGCAGCCTGTTGAAGCGTGCGCCGGTGATCTTCTCGCCACGCGTCCATTTGAGGCCAATGGTCGGCAGGAAGTTCGACAGCGAATTGACCTTCTCTTCGCTGGGCTCTTCGTGAACGCGATAGACCAGCGGCGTATGCTTCGCCTCCAGCGTCTCCGCCGCGCATACGTTGGCCTGGATCATGAACTCCTCGATTAGGCGGTGCGCGTCGAAGCGCTCGCGCAGGCTGATCGAGGCGATATTCCCATCCTCGCCGATGCGCACGCGCCGCTCCGGCAAATCGAGGTCAAGCGGATGGCGCTGGTCGCGCGCCTTCGAGGCCGCCGCATAGGCGCCCCAGAGCGGCTTCAGGACGGATTCCAGCAAGGGCTGCGTCTTCGTATCCGGATTGCCGTCGATCGCGTCCTGCGCCTGCCGATAGGAAAGTTTCGCGGCCGAACGCATCTTGCCGCGGATGAAGCGATGCTTCGTCTTGTGGCCGCCGGCGTTGAAGAACATCTCGACCGCGAAGGCCTCGCGCAGTTCGTTCTCGCGCAGCGAACAGAGATTGGCCGACAGATGCTCCGGCAGCATGGGCGAGACGCGATCCGGGAAATAGGTCGAGTTCCCGCGCCGGTAGGCTTCACGATCCAGCGCCGTGCCGACCCGGACATAGGCCGCAACATCGGCAATCGCGACGATCACGCGCCAGCCGCCATGGCCGTCAGGTTCGGCAAAGACCGCATCGTCGTGGTCGCGTGCGTCTTCGGGATCGATGGTGATGAGGGGAATGCGGGTGAGATCATCGCGTGGGGCGGGGGCGGGTTTCGCCTTCTCCGCTTCCTCGATCACGTGATCCGCGAACTCGTCCGGCACGCCGTGCGTATGCATGGCGATGATGGAGGCCGCGCGCGGATCATCAACATGACCCAGCACTTCCACAATGCTGGCGCGGCGCGGGCCATAGCCGCGTGCGGGGCGCGCCTGGATGCGGACAAGATCGCCGTCCCGCGCATCGCGCGTATCGCCCTGTTCGATGATGAAGTCGGATTTCTCCTTGCGGGAGGTGGGTTCCACCGTCCCACCATAGCGATTGGCGCGATAGACGCCGATCAGCGAGGTTTCGGGCGCCGCGTCGATCTTCTTGATGACGCGGGCGCGCCAGACGCCGTCGCGGCCCTTCTCGATGCGGGACAGCGCGCGCTCGCCCACGCCCGGCGCAGGATCGCGGTTGCCCTTGCGGTGGTTCGTGCCGGAGGGACCTGCATACATGATGTCGGGACCGAAGGGGCCATCCTTGCCCATGGCCCGGCCTATGAGTTCGCCGTCGCGGTCGATGCGCTCGAAGCGCACAATGCCGGTGGGCGGGGGCGTTTCAGCTGGCGAGAAGGCGCGCTTGGCGGTGCGCACCAGTGCGCCCTCGGCTTCCAGCTCGTTCAGGATGCGCCGCAGCTCGGCCTTGTGCTCTGTCGGAACGTCAAGGCCGCGCGCGATGTCGCGCTTGGCGCCGTGGTTCGGGTTCTTCTCGAGATAGTCGAGAACCATCTCGCGGGTGGGTGGCGTCGAAGGGCGCGGCGGCCGGCTCATGCCTTCTCTTTTGTCGCCTTCGCGCTTTTTGCTTTTGCCGGCGCCTTTTTGGCGGCCGCCTTCTTGGTGGTCGTTGATTTGGAGTCTCCAGTGGATTTGCCTGCGGCCTTGCTGGCCGCTTTCTTCGCGGGCGCAGCCTTCTTCTTGGCCGGCGCTTTTGCGGTTGTCTTCTTCGCGGCTTTCTTGCCCCGCGCCTTGGTTGAGGGCGCGGCGGCCGCGCGGGCGTTCACCAGCTCGATCGCCTGTTCCAGCGTGATCGCGGCCGGATCAGCTCCCCGCGGAATGTTCGCGTTGATCGTCCCGTGCTTCAGATAGGGGCCGTAGCGGCCGTTAAAAAGGTTGATCGGCTCGCCGTCCGGGTGGTTGCCGAGTTCCCGCAGCGGGGCGATGGCCTGACGGCCCCGTCCGCCGCTCTTGCCGGCGCGCTTCTCGGCGATCAGCGTCACGGCGCGGTTGAGGCCAACCTCGAACAGCTCGTTGACATCGCCCAGGCTGGCGTAGGTCTTGAGGTGCTGAACGTAAGGCCCGTAGCGGCCAAGGTTGGCCACGATGGGTTCGCCATCCTCGGGATGGTGGCCGACCTCACGTGGCAGCGACAGAAGCTTCAGCGCCTGCTCAAGCGTCAATTCGGCGACAGGCCAGTTGCGTGGAATGGATGAGCGCTTGGGCTTGTCGCCCTTCTCGACCGGGTCCGGACCCAACTGCACATAGGCGCCGAAGCGGCCGGTCTTGAGATAGACCGTGATCCCGTCCGGATCCTCGCCCAGCACCTTGCCGTCCGGCGGGATGTCGCTGTTCTGGTTCTGGTCGGCGCCGAAGGGACGCGTGAAGCGGCATTCAGGATAGTTCGAACAGCCGATGAAGGGCCGAACTTGCCGAGCTGAGTGACAGCTGGCCCGTGCCGCAGGTGGGGCACTGGCGCGGGTCGACGGGGTTGCCGTTCTCGTCGTTGCGCGGCGGGAAGATGCGGTTCCAGAACCTCGTTGAGCGCATCGATCACGTTGGTCACGCGCAAGTTCGGACGTCGCGCCGATAGCGGCTGAAAAGTCCTTCCAGAAGTCCCGCAGGAAATCCTTCCACGACAGCTTGCCGTCGGAAACCAGGTCCAGCTTTTCTTCCAGCGACGCGGTAAAGTCGTACTCGACATAGCGCGCGAAGAACTTCTCGAGAAAGATGGTGACCAGCCGGCCCTTGTCTTCCGGCGTGAAGCGCTTCTGCTCCAGCTTGACGTAGTCGCGGTCGATCAGCGTCGACAGGATCGACGCATAGGTCGACGGCCGGCCGATGCCGAGTTCCTCAAGCCGCTTGACCAGCGAGGCTTCCGAGAAGCGCGGCGGCGGTTCGGTGAAGTGCTGCGTGTGGATGGCGTCGACCAGCTTCGGCGTATTGCCCGCCGCCATCTGGGGCAGGCGGCCGCCATCCTCGTCGTCCTTCTCGTCCTGGCCTTCCTGATAGAGCGTCAGGAAGCCGTCGAACTTGATCACCTGGCCGGTTGCGCGCAGGCCAACCTTGCCGTCGGACGAGGGAATTTCGACCGTCGTGCGCTCGATCAGCGCGGCTTCCATCTGCGAGGCGACGGCGCGTTTCCAGATCAGTTCGTAGAGCCGCGCCATGTCCGGCTCCATCGACACATCGCCCGGGCGGCGCATGAAATCGGTGGGACGAACGGCTTCGTGCGCTTCCTGCGCGTTCTTGGCCTTGGATGTGTAGCGGCGCGGACCTTCCGGCAGATATTCATTGCCGTAATTGCGGCCGATGGCGCTGCGCGCGGCGGCGTAGGCTTCCTCGGCCATCTGCACGCCGTCGGTACGCATATACGTGATCAGGCCGACATTCTCGCCGCCGATCGCGATGCCTTCATAGAGTCGCTGCGCCACCTGCATGGTGCGGCTGGCCGAGAATCCCAGCTTGCGGGCGGCTTCCTGCTGCAGCGTGGAAGTCGTGAAGGGTGGCGGCGGATTGCGGCGCACCGGCTTCGCCTCGACCGAAGCGACGCGAAAGGCGCCGGCCTTGACGGCGGCGAGCGCACGGGCCGCGGCATCGGCGTTGGGCAGCGAGAACTTCTGCAGCTTCTGGCCGTCGAGTTCGGTCAGGCGCGCTTCGAACTGCGAACCGTTCACCGCCATGGTGGCGACGACGTTCCAATATTCCTGAGACACGAACCGCTCGATCTCGATCTCGCGGTCCACGATCAGGCGCAGCGCAACGGACTGCACGCGGCCGGCCGAGCGCGAGCCCGGCAGCTTGCGCCACAGCACCGGCGAGAGCGAGAAGCCGACGAGATAGTCGAGCGCCCGGCGGGCGAGGTAGGCGTCGACCAGCTGCTGGTCGATCTCGCGCGGGTTCTCGATGGCCTCGGTCACCGCCTTCTTGGTGATGGCGTTGAACGTCACGCGCTGGATCTGTTTGCCCTTCAGCACCTTGCGGTTGTTGAGCGCCTCCAGCACGTGCCAAGAGATCGCTTCGCCTTCGCGATCGGGGTCGGTGGCGAGGATCAGGCCGTCGGCGTTCTTCACCGCCTCGGCGATTTCCCGGACGTGCTTGGCCGACTTCGCATCGATGTCCCACGACATCGCGAAGTCCTCATCCGGCTTCACGGAACCGTCCTTGGAGGGCAGGTCGCGGATGTGGCCATAGGACGCCATCACCTTGTACCCGGGGCCCAGGTACTTGTTGATGGATTTGACCTTTCCGGGGGACTCTACGACGACAACCTGCATTTTTCCTCGTGATTTCAGGGCGGTTGTGGGGAGGATGCGGCGGGAAATTGGGGGGCGCCGGTCCGATTGTCAATTCGGGCGACCTGTCCGGCCCGCCTCTCCCCCGTAGGGGGAGAATATTTTCAGCTCGTGAATGCGTGGCTCAGATCGCGCGGCTGGCCATGCCGCCAACATGGGTCCTGGCCTCGCCGGAAAGCTCCAACTCGGCAAGCGCAGCCAGCACCATCCGGTGGGGCGCATCGACCGCGCGGACGATCTCCTCGACGGGCATCGGCGTTGGGCTGAGCGCCTCGCGGACGGCCCGCAGCAGGGCTGGCGGCACATCCGCATCGCGAGGATCGAAACGGTCGCCGGAAGGTTCGTCGAAAGCGGGCGGGGAGATTCCCTGCATGGCGTTCAGCACGTCATCGGCGTTTTCGATCAGGGCCGCGCCCTGCTTGATCAGCCGGTTGGCGCCGCGGCAGCGCGGATCGAGCGGCGAGCCGGGAACAGCCATCACTTCGCGTCCCTGTTCCAGCGCGAAGCGCGCGGTGATCAGGCTGCCGGATTTCTCCGCCGCCTCCACCACCAACGTCGCCAGCGAGAGGCCGGATATGATCCGGTTGCGCTTCGGGAAATCGCGCGCCTGCGCCACATAGCCGAGCGGCGCTTCCGACACCAGGCAGCCGCGCTCGGCCAGCAGGGCGTAGAGCCTGTCGTGTTGCGGCGGGTAGATCTGGTCGATCCCGCCGGCGAGCACGGCGACTGTTCCGCTATCCATGGCCGCCGCATGCGCCTCGCCATCGACGCCGCGCGCCATCCCCGACACGATAACGTAACCGGCCTCTCCCAGATCCCTAGCAAGGTCGCGCGCCATGCGCCGGCCGGCTGCGGAGGCGTCGCGTGCGCCGACCATGGCGATTGCGGGCCGGTTCAGAAGCTCGCGCTTGCCATACAGGCAGATCAGGGGCGGCGGCGCGTCGATCGCCGCGAGACAGGCGGAATAGTCCGGCTCGCATGCTGCGCGCATGACGGCGCCGTGCTTTTCGATGGCCGCAATTTCGCGCTCGGCTTCGTCGCGCGATGGCGCGCGGATATCCGCCTTGCCGCCAGCCTTCTTGGCCAGCGCCGGAAGATCATCCAGCACCGCCGCAGCGGAGCCATAGCGTTCCAGCAGATGAAAGAAGGTGATCGGCCCGATGCCGCGCGCTCGCGACAGTCTCAGCCAGTCCGCCCGCTCTCCCCCGTGAGCGCGCGCCGTTTCATCCGCCATCCCCGGGCGGCTGCCTCGGCCGCTTTCTTTCTTCGCGCTGATCTTCGGCTCGGTCCCTGCTAGATACGCTGGATGTTCGCGCGATGCCGCCAGTAGATCAGCAAGGCCAGTGCGCCGGTCACGATCCAGTCGTCGCCCAGCGGGTTGAGGACATAGGCGATCACCGGCGCCGCCAGCGTCGCCACCAGCGCTGCAAGGGACGACATCCGGAAGATCAGCGCGACCAGCAGCCAGATGCCGCAGAACGCCAGTCCGACCTGCCAACATCGCCGCGAGCAGAAGACCGATATAGGTGGCGACGCCCTTGCCGCCCTTGAAGCCCAGCCACACCGGATAGCAGTGGCCGATGAACGCCATCGCGCCGCCGATCAGTCCGATCGTGTGTACCGATCCCGGATAGATTATCTGGCCTGAATTGGTCGCCAGCAGGCCCACGCCCCAGACGCACAACCAGTAGGCCAGCCCGGCCTTGCCCGCATCGAGCAGAAGGGTCGCCAGCGCAAGATCCTTGCGCCCGGTCCGTAGAACGTTGGTCGCGCCGATATTGCCGGATCCGATGGTGCGGATGTCGCCCAATCCCGCCAGGCGCGTGATCACCAGACCAAAGGGAATCGACCCCAGCAGGTAGCCTGCCGTCGCCGCTGTAAGGTAGGCCAGCCAGTCGATTGTCATGCGGCCCCTTCGCGCATTTCCAGTCCCGCCGTTGTTTAGGGCGTCGGCTACTGCCTGCCAATTGTTTCTTGATGGCGGCCCGCTGTGTTAGGAGGTCGGCATGACAGGAATGTTTCGAACTCTTGTGGTTGTCGCCGTTGCACTTCGTCGCCGTTGCCGCGTTAGTGTGCGCCGACCCGCGGTGAAAGTGCGGTCGGCAATCGACGCCATGGATGTCGATGGCGCGCGGCGCGCAGGCGGCTGCGGACGGAGACACAACGCAGAAACTCGCCTTCGCAGTCGAACAAAGCTGGATGGCTTACGACGACGCCACGGCCGTTGCGCTGGCCGACGCTATCGAAGCGCAGGCGGATCCGTCGCTGAAGGCCGCCGGGCTTCGATCGCTGATGTCGTACCAGATGCGTCGCGGAGCGTTTGCCGCAGCAGCCGAAACTGGCGCTGCGTCGGCGGCGTTCGAGCCGCTGGCGCCGAGCGAGCAGCAGGCGCTTGCGTTCCTGCAGGCGCTGGTCGGCGTCGCGCCCACACGCGCAATCGGCAATCCGTCGGGGCGGGTCGCGGTGAAGCGCGACCTCGCCGGTCTCATGCGAGGCGATATCAGCGTCGGCGATCAATCGGTTGCTGCTATCCTCGATACCGGCGCCAATTTCTCCACGATCAACGAAACATCGGCGCAGCGCCTCGGGCTGCGCATGCTGGAGTCAGCGGTCAGCGTTGCATCGTCCAGCCGGGACGCAGTGGCGTCGCGCCTGGGCGTCGCTGACCAGCTTTCGATTGGCGGTGCACAATTCTCGAACGTCATCTTCATTGTACTGCCCGACGCTGATCTGTCGTTCGCCAACGGGGCCTACACGATCGACGCCATTCTCGGCATGCCCGTATTCTTCGAGATGGGGCGGATCCAGCTGACCGAGGCGGACGGCGCCGAGGAATTCGTATTTGGCGAGGAAGCTGCAGATGTTGGCGATGCGGAACGCAACATTCTGTTCGGCGGCATGTCGCCCATCGTCACGGTCAATGTCGCCGCCAATGACGACGCTGCGGATGTCATGATGCTGCTCGACAGCGGCGCGCAGCGGACGTCGTTCAGCAGCGGCTTCGCGGATGCCGCTCCGGGGATCATGCAGGACGCCGAAACCGTGACGTCGACGCGCGGCGGCGCCGGCGGCATGGTAACCAGTGACAAGACGAAGCGCATCGCCAGTCTCGCGATCACCGCAGGCGGCCATACGGTGCAGCTGAAGAATGTCGATGTCCACGATGACGGGCAGGACAGCCGCATGGGCATTCTCGGTCTCGACGCCTTCGGGGCCGGCTTCGTCATCGACTGGGAGAAGGGCGTTCTCAATCCCCGCGCCCCCGAAGCGCCGCAGCAATAGCGGGCTGGCCTAGCCGCGCTCGAACACCGTCACGCCGTTGACCCACGTGCGCAAGACCCGGCCTTCCAGCTTGCGTCCGTCGAAGGGCGAGTTCTTGGATCGGGAGGAGAGGTCGTCCCGGTCGCAGGCCCATGGCGTGGCGGGATCGAACATCACGAGATCGGCGGGAGCGCCCTTGGCGAGCCGGCCTTGCGGCAGGCCTAGAAGGTCGGCGGGGCCGCTCGTCACCGGCTTCAGGGCTGTCGCAAGCGGGATGTCCTCGCGCAGAGCGATCGACAGGAGGCACGGCAGCAGGGTTTCGAGGCCGACGGCGCCAAAGGCCGCGTCGGCAATCGGCAGGCGCTTGTCTTCGGTCGGCTGCGGATCGTGCGCCGAGACGACGGCGTCGATCATGCCGGACTTCAGCCCTTCGATCAGCGCGGTGCGGTCGCTCTCCGTGCGGAAAGGCGGCTGCACCTTGCAGTAGGTCAGATAGTCGCCGACATCGAGCTCGTTGAAGAACAGCGAATACGCGGCGACCGAACAGGCGACCTTCACGCCATTCTTCCGCGCCCGATCCACGGCACCGAGCGAGCGGGCCGTGGAGATGCAGTCGGCCAGCAGGCGCACACCGGTTGTTTCCGCCAGCATCAGGTCGCGGGCGAGGGCGATCCATTCCGCTTCCGGCGGCGCGCCGCGCAGGCCCAGCCGGGCGGCGAATGCGCCAGCGTTCATTACCGTGTTGGCGGACAGCGCCGGCGTATCCGGCCGCGAAGCGACCAGTACGCCGAAGCTAGCCGCATACGACATGGCGCGGCGCAGGACTCCGGCGTCCTGCACGGGCTTGTCGCCATTGGTAAAGAACATGGCGCCGGCTTCGTGGATCAGGCCGATCTCCGACATCTTCGCGCCGTCGAGGCCGAGCGTGAGCCCGCCGGCAGGATGGACCTTCACCTTGGCGACGCCATCCGCGCGCCGCTTGATGAAGTCCACCAGCGCCACCGAGTCGATCACCGGATCGGTGTCTGGCATCACGACAAAAGTTGTGACGCCGCCTGCGGCGGCTGCATCGCTGGCGGTCTGGAGCGTTTCCTTGTGTTCCGCGCCGGGCTCGCCGGTCTTGACGCGCAGGTCGATCAGGCCGGGCGCCAGCGCCTTGCCCTTGGCGTCGATCCTGACGTCTGCCGCCGTTGTCCGGGTCACGCCAGCGCCGATCTCTGCGATCAGGCCGTTTTCGATCAGCACGCCGCCTTTTTCGTCCAGGCCGCTGGCCGGGTCGATCACGCGCGCGTTGTAGATGGTTGTTCTGCCGGTCATCGCGCCTTGGCTCCGGGCCCAACTGCGTTCTCGGGAGCGTTCCTGGCCAGCGTTTCCAGCACGGCCATGCGGATCGCGACGCCCATCTCGACCTGTTCGGTAATCAGCGAGCGCGTCTTGTGATCGGCGACGCTGCTTTCGATCTCGACGCCGCGGTTCATCGGGCCCGGGTGCATCACCAGCGCATCCGGCCTGGCGTGCGCGAGCTTGTCTGCGTCGAGGCCGTAGAAGTGGAAGAACTCGCGGGCGGAGGGCAGGTAGGCGCCGTCCATGCGCTCCTGCTGGAGCCGCAGCATCATCACGACATCGCAGTCCTCGAGGCCCTTGCGCATATCGGTGAAGACTTCAGCGCCCCATTCGGCCGCGCCCGGCGGCGTCAGCGTACGCGGCGCCACAAGCCGGACCTCGGCGCCGAGCACGTTGAGGCAGGCGACATTCGAGCGCGCAACGCGGCTGTGAAGGATGTCGCCGCAGATGGCGACGCGCAGGCCGCCAATGTCGCCGACGCGGCGGCGAATGGTGAGCGCGTCGAGCAGGGCCTGCGTCGGATGTTCGTGCGTGCCGTCGCCCGCGTTGATGACGGCGCAATCCACCTTGCGGGACAGCAGCTTCACGGCGCCGGACGAGCCGTGCCGGATCACCAGCAGGTCTGGCCGCATGGCGTTTAGCGTCATCGCCGTGTCGATCAGCGTCTCGCCTTTCTTCACCGCCGAGGTGGCGATCGGCATGGTCACGACATCGGCGCCAAGCCTGCGGCCGGCGATCTCGAACGAGCCCTGCGTGCGGGTGGAGTTCTCGAAGAACAGGTTGACCAGCGTGCGGCCAGCCAGCGT
>JAWKVC010000015.1:0-118119 GCA_041398245.1 Hyphomonadaceae bacterium | reverse complement strand
GCCAGTGCACTGATCGCCGTCCTGTTCACAAGCGATCTGCAGATCCTCCCGCTTGCAGCGGCCCTTGGCCTCCTCGTGGCAGCCTGGACCCTCGGCCGGCGATACGTGCTTCCGATCTGGACCTATCCGGCGCTCGCCCTTGTGACATGGGTGCTCGCCAAGGAGTCCGGCTTGCATACCTCTGTCATGGCCGTCGCCGCCGCCCTGATTGTCCCGCCACGCCCGACACAGGCGGAAACAACCCTCATCGGCCAGCTCGAACACCTCATCCATCCCATCTCAGCCTATGTGGTGCTGCCAATCTTCGCGTTCTGCGCGGCCGGTGTCTCCCTCACAGGCCTAGGCTTCGCTGACCTCGCCGGAGGGGTATCGGCTGGCGTTGCGATCGCACTCGCCGTCGGGAAGCCACTTGGCGTAACGTTGTTTGCCCTCGGTGCGGCGCGTCTCGCACAAACACCCCTTCCCTTTTCGGTGCGGCGCCTGGTGATCGTCGGATGTCTTTGTGGCGTCGGCTTTACAATGAGCCTGTTTATCGGGGGTCTTGCGTTCGCCGGCGATCCCGTCGGCGAGGAGGCCGCGCGCGTTGGGGTGCTGACGGGCTCGCTGATGTCTCTGCTCTTGGCGGCCGCCGTCCACCGTCTCTGGCCACGCCGGGCGGCTATCGCATGAACCGGCACGTCTGAGGCGACATGGAAGCGGCTTTCCAGATCATTGCAGGCCTGATCCTCCTTACCGCTGGCGGCGAAGGCGTGATCCGAGGCGCCGTTGGCCTCGCGCGGAAGCTTGGTCTCTCCGAGTTCCTGATTGGCGTGACCCTTGTTGGGTTCGGCACGTCAGCGCCCGAACTTCTGACAAGCATCGAGGCGGCCGTGCTTGGATCGCCAGGCATCGCACTCGGAAACGTGCTCGGGTCCAATATCAGCAACATCCTCCTCATTCTGGGGCTGGTGGCGATTATCCGCCCGATTCAAACCGTGCGCTCCGCCGTCTGTCGTGACGGCGCGCTGGTCGTGCTGCTTTCAATCGCTCTGGCCGGGCTCGCCTACATCCTGGCCGAATTCGATCGCTGGGTCGGCATGTTCATGGTTCTGGCGCTCATCGTCTACATCGCGAACGTCTGGCGGGCGGAGCGCAGGAGCGGCGTTACTGCGATTGTTCACAAAGAAGACCCGCAGGGCAACGACCCTGCTTCCACGCCCTTTTGGCTCTCCGCTCTCTTTGCGCTCGGGGGTCTTTTGCTTCTCCTTTGTGGCGCCGACCTGCTCGTGCACGGCGCGATCACGACCGCGCGCCTCGTCGGAATCTCCGAAACTGTCATCGGCATGACGATCGTGGCGATCGGCACATCGCTGCCTGAGCTGGTCGCAACCCTCGCCGCCGCCCTTAGGGGCCGCTCCGATATCGCGCTGGGCAGTATTCTTGGATCCAACACCTACAATATTCTTGGCATCGTCGGCGTTACGGCTCTGGTGCACCCAATTGTCGTGCCGGCAGACATTGGCCTCATCGACTGGGCCACGCTCATCGGCAGCGCCGCCTTGCTGGTCGTGTTCGCGCGTACCGGGCGCCAGATTAATCGTCTCGAAGGCGTCGTCCTGCTTTCAGCCTACATCTCTTATGCAGTGTTCCTGTTCATCCGTTAGGATCGCAGGTCGTGATTATCAGATCGCTCACCGGCCCCCGCAGAGGGATCTACCTCGCCACGGCCCGGCACAGGCGACTATGCGGACAAGCGGAGGAGTCTCTCTTCGCCTTCAATGCCTCTGCCAATGCCTCTGCCTGGATAGGTTTACCGTCTCGCGCCCGATCAGCCTTAGGCCGATGTCGGCTCGAGGAGACCATCCCCCACTCCGCCCAACGCAGATCGCACCTGCGCCAGAAGATCATGCGCATCGATAGGCTTGGAGACATACCCGTTCATGCCAAGCGCAATGCATCGTTCGCGGCTTCCGCCCGACTTGTGAGCGGTCAGTGCGATCACGGGGATATCCCGCCAAGACTCGGTGACTGCGCGAATCTTCAAAAATGTCTCTTCGCCGTCCATTCCCGGCATGCGAAGATCTAGCAGGACGAGATCAAACGGTTTGCTCGCCAACAGACTCAGGGCTCGCTCGCCATCTTCCGCTTCGTCAATCTCACACGCAATCGCGGCAAGCATGGATCGTGCGATCCGCCTATTGGCGGCGTTGTCGTCCACGAGCAGGATCCGGCGAGGTCTGTCGCCAAAGAGCCTATCCTCGGCTTCAGATTCGATTAGCGCCTCCTCGGGCGCCTCTGGCGCAAGGAACGTGAGCGTAAAAGTTGCGCCCGCCCCGAGCTTGCTTGACACGGTTACGTCACCGCCCATCAGCCGAGCAATGTTTCGCGAGATCGCCAGTCCCAATCCCGTGCCGCCGTACTGCTCGCCTGTGATCGCGCTTGCCTGTTCAAAATTCCCGAACAGGCGAGCTTGTGTCTCATCGTCGATCCCGATGCCGGTATCTGAAACGACGATGGTGATCAGATGCTGGCCGGTCGATTCGTGGCGAGCGGCGCTTGCCGTCACCACAATCTCGCCGGAAGGCGTAAACTTGATCGCATTTGAGATGAGATTCGCGATGCATTGGCGAACTCTTACGGCGTCACACGCCACTCGCAGGGAACCCGGGATCGGTACTGCCAGCTCAAACCACGCGATCACTTTCGCCAGCCTGCTCCAAACAGCCTGACCACCCCCCGGATCGCCGCGCCAAGATCCTGGGCGACCTGTCTCACCTCCAGTTTGCCTGCTTGAATCTTGGACAGATCCAGGAGGTCATTGAGGAGTGAGGTGAGCGTCGTTCCGGATTCAAGGATGGTGTCCACCATCTCAGCATGATCGGGTCTCAAATCCTGTTGCTTGAGAACCTGAGCCATACCAAGGACGCCATTCATCGGCGTCCTGATTTCATGACTCATGTTTGTCAGGAACACTGACTTCGCGGCGCTTGCCTCCTCTGCCTGGCGCCGAGCCTCCGCAAGCTCGGCCACTGCCCAAGATATCTGCGTGTTGAATGCTGCAGCGCATGAGCCGCTGATCAGAAACACAAGCGCGTAATTGCTGAGCGTGCCCGTGATCGCGCCCATGTCGATTACATGCGCATGCCGCACCACAAGCGTGTACGGACCGCGCAGCTGATCACCCAGAGAGAGAAACAGAGCAAAGTGAGCGACCGAAACCAGGCCTGCGATCAACAGTCCGCGCCACCCGAACAAGAGCGCATAACAGAGCGACAGAGCCAGCATCAAATAGGCGGCGGTTCCGATCGGGGAGCCTTTTTGGAGGGTGGCAAGCACAACCAGCCCATAACCCGCCACCAGGATTAGGTTGGCTGTCCGTCCAATATTTGACGAGCGCTTCGCGAGGAGGGGCCCGGCGATAACAACAGAGGCCGGCGCGATCAGGAGCACAAACGTATCGAAAAAGGTCACGAGCGGATTCGAGACAACGAACCAGACGAAGTTGGCGGCCATCGCCAAACCGCCTATGACGCAGACCAGCATGATAACAGTCTTCATCGACTGCGTTACGCGATCCTCAGAGACGGGCGCTCTGTTGAAAAGGCGATCGATCAAGCTCGCGATGTCTTCAGTCGACGTCCTGCTCATCGGCCGTGCATTCGTAAGTAAATTCTGTGCCGGGCCTGCTCGCGCACCAGCGATCCAAAGTCTGGAGAGAAAATGTTCAGGGGCGTGTGACGGAGCACATCAGCGTTAGGGTTGGATCTTTCCTGACATGTTAGCATCGTTGTAACATCACTGCGCAGCAGCGCATTACGTCCAGATGTTATCCCTGTGAAGCGCGTGGGCTCGCCAACTTTGATCATGGAGAGGTAGCAGTCATGCATCCCATTCAAAGCAAGGGCAATCAATGCTTTTCTTCGCTGTCTAACTATGCGCTGTCGAACAGGTAGCGCGGCTACGGTCTAGCGGTGAACTTGCGCCGGCCGATCGTCCTGGCCTGAGACGCAAACCACAGAGACTCCGACGCTGCACCGCGATCGCCTGCACGGGTTGCGGGGCGCGGTTCTGTCATGATTGGGATCGCCAAGTTTGCGATGTGCGTTTTTTGCGCCACGACCCTGGCTCCGTAGCGGGCGCCGGGATGACTCGCGCTGTCTATCGCTCTACGTCGGAATTCGATCCGGGATCGCGGCCCTCCGTCTCAAAGACTCGCGCACCGGCAAGAATGCCATGCATGGCATGATTGCCCTCATGGCAGGCGTACTCGTAAAGCGGTTCGCTTGAGGCGTTGAAACTCATCTCCCCTTTCCAAACCTGAGAATAAAGCGAGGGATCATCAACCGTGAATTCATAGAGCAGCTGATCCTTTGAGTACCTGGCGAAGCGCTCCGTCACCTTCCCGCTAGATGTGATCAAGCCACGCTGCCAAGTATTCGGGTTTACCGTCTCGATCACCAAGGCGCCATTCTCATACCAGCCGACCGAATCGCCCATCCACGGTTGAATGGCGCTGGGACGATGAGCTGAGCGGGCCTCGTCCGGTCCGTCAAAGACGGGAATGATGCGCACATCGTGGACCATCTCGACCAGAATCATGACGTGATCAGGCACCTGAACGATCTGGTAGGTGTTGTTGTAGAGCCCGTTCTGCATGACCGGGCCGCCGGCGTTGGAGAAACTCATGAGACACCGCTCCGCCAGTGGTCGCGTCTCGATGCCATCATAACTTCCGATGGCCGGCCTGTCCGACAAACGCTGCACAAGTTGGCGACCTCCCGCTGCCCACGGAATGCGACCGTTGGGCGGATCGGTGATCATTGATGTGCGGTATTCGCCTTTGACGGTGGCCAGTCGCCGGCCCGGATCGATCCAGAACGCATTATAGCCGCGCGTGCCAAACTCGGCTGCGCCCGCTTCAGGACGCGCATCAACGTCCACCGTGCCTTCCTGTTCGCGATAGACGCGATTCCATATGTTGCTGCGCTCAAGCGCGACAGCCTCGGCCTCTGTGACAATCAGCTTGTCGGCGCCGGCGGGTCGCTCAAGCTTGGTGACCGACTGATTTGTCCAGAACCCTTCGAGATCAGGATGCGACTGGGCCTCAGCGGCCATGGCCAGCGAACCAAGAGCGCCGGATAACAGAATTGCCTTCATGATCATGATGCGCCTCCCCTCTTGCCCACATCCCCGGGACATAGCCCTGGGCGCGAGTTCGCTGCCTACAACCCTTTGCGTAGAATGGCAGAGAGACTCAGGACATGAAAGATGGCGGTGACGAACGTCTCCTGTTGACGTCGCACCATGTAGTCGCGCGCGCGTGGGACAGACTAAGGCCTAACTTCGCCAGGACCTGCGTCGAACTGGCCTCCAGCGCCCGTCCTCTCCGAATACGCCGAGAGCAAGCGCGCATCAGACGGGCGGGGCCCATGGGCAAGATCACCCCACGGCCCGCTTGTGGCGACGGCGAGTTCCCTGCTCTTGGCAAACATCGACCCGGGTTGTCTCCGCCAATCGGACCGGAGCGAACCGAGCCGACAGGGTAGGAGCAGCACTGACACCATGTCGGATGGCGTGACCGCTCTCCCCAAGATTTCAGATGAGCATCAACCTGCCAGGTCGTGTTGACATGAAGAAGGGCGCCGGTTTCCCGACGCCCTTCTCGGACTTGGCCCTGGGTTGGGGGGACGGGCCAATCCAAACGCATGATGCTCTGCATCTGAACTGTAGTCCAGATTACACTTTCGGTTGTTCCGCAGCGCTCGTGGCGGGATCACCACTTGTTGAGCGGAGAAGTGACGATCAGCTCGGGGTTATGGCATCGGGTCTCGAGGACCTTTGGCAAGCGGCAATGTCACCCTTCACGTATAGGAGCGTTCTTCAAGCGGCCGCTTGAGCCTGAGTGCTAATGCGAGCAATTTCACTGATGAGTTCGCGTTCGCTCAGCGGTTTCGAAAGGTAGCTATTCATCCCCATAGCGAGGTATCGTTCGCGATCGCCGCTCATGGCATCGGCCGTCAAAGCGATCACTGGGATGTTTGACCAAGCCGACTGGCTGGCGCGGATGTGACGGATGGTTTCGGGGCCGTCCATGACGGGCATGTGCATGTCGAGTAGAACCAGATCGAAGGGTTCTGCGCCAAGCGCATCAAGCGCCTGCTGACCGTTCACAGCCTGAACGGTGTGAGCGTCGATGGTCCTCAAGAACAGATCGACGAGCCGCCGGTTGATGGGATGGTCGTCTACGATGAGGACACGGAGGCCTGTCCTGCATAGCGCCGCACGATCGTTCGCGCCACCGGCTCCGTCCGTCTCCCGGGTCCTAATCGCGGAGACTGCGACGGGTTCATACCTGAACGAGACCGCAAATATCGAACCTTTGCCGAGCTCGCTTGTCGCAATCGCTCCGCCACCCATCGCTTCAGCGAGTTTGCGTACAATCGATAACCCAAGTCCGGTTCCGCCGTGCTTGCGGGCGATGGTCTCATCTGCTTGGACAAAGGGCGTGAAGAGTCGCTGGCGAGTCTCTTCGTCCATCCCCGCGCCGGTATCACTGACCTCAATTACCAACTGAGGGCCGTCAGCACCATTTCTAGCATGTGCGTGGATACGCACGCCGCCCGCATCGGTGAACTTGATCGCGTTCGAGACCAGGTTGGCGATGCATTGCTGGACGCGCATCGGATCAAGTCGAATCATACGAGGAAGATCCGCATCAAAGCTCAGAGAGAGCGCGTCAGCCTCTTTCTCTTCCGCGCGCGGACGCCAGAGCAGCACGATACGCCTGATGAGCGCTTGCACATCGGTGTCGGCAGGCGCGATCGCAAGCTTTCCCGCCTCAATCTTGGAAAGATCAAGAACATCGTTGAGGAGCAGCGTGAGCGCCTGGCCCGACTCAACGAGTACGGTCATAAATTCACGTTGCTCGTCCGTGAGCTCCGTTCCCATCATGACCTGCGCCATGCCGATGATGCCGTTGAGCGGGGTACGGATTTCGTGACTCATATTCGCAAGGAACGCCGACTTCGCTGTATTGGCGGCTTCGGCAGCTTCTCGTGCGCGCTGCAGCTCCTTGGCGCGCTCGCGCTCCTGAGTCAGGTCAACAGAAATGGCCGCCGTCATGCCGTTCGGCATGCGACGGAAGGTGACGCGCACCCATTGCCCGTTCTCCGCAAGCGTGACGTAGCTCTCTCCCGAGGTGAAGTAATTGTGGTGCTTGTGCGCCAGCGCCTCGATCTCAGCATCGCTCCCGTTGGGAACGACTCGTCTGACCGTCCGTCGCAAGGCCTCCAGATAGCTGATCCCCTCCCGCTCCATGTCGCCATAGATGGTGGGGAATCGTTCCCGCGTGACGCGGTTGAGAAGGATCGGCGTTTCCGCCCCGTTGTAGATGGCGATGCCGTCGTCAATGACCTCAAGCGCCTGCAGCAGGTCCTCACGGGACAAGCCGGCGTCGGCGGTCGCTGAGATGTCAGACTGGTCGCTCATTTTGACCTGCCTATCACTGGCCGGTTAAGGATGCGTCTCTGTTCCTTAATATCCAAGGGCTAGCCCCATGCGGATCAGGAGCAATGAGGCGACGCGCCGCCTCAACGTGCAAGCGCCAGCGAGTTCTTGGGTCGATTGCGACACGCGGGCAGATCTTCGTCCTGCCCCTGCGCACGAAAGGCAAATTCGACCCTTTCGCGCGCCGCATTCCAACGCATCGCTCTCATCAGCCACAGGCTGCGTCAGCCAGATCTGTTTCTCAGCTTACCCGGAGCCCGGGAGTGGCAGCGGGAAATTCCTGATGCCAATTCTCATGGAGCCGGCATACTGCCGTCGCTCGCCAAAGCGTTCGTCCAGGGGTGCGAGATGAGTTTGGGGACACGGCGCTTTAGGGCGTTCATTAGTTACAGCCAGAAAGACGCTGCCCAGACCAAGCGCCTTCACAAGAGCCTGGAGGCCTACCGCGTCCCAATGGGTGTTTTGGGCGTGACCGAGCTCGCCAAGCGACGACGGCTCGGTCGTTTCTTCCGCGACGATGACGACATGAGCGCTGCGGCTGACATCGCCGGCATTGTTCGCGGCGCGATCGAGGATGCTGAAAGTCTCATTGTGATCTGCTCGCCCAACTCCGCGAAGTCGAAATGGGTGAACGCTGAGATCGAACACTACCGGAAGACCGGCCGGTCGGGAAAAGTCTTCGCTGTCATTGTTGATGGGCAACCCAACTCCGGCACGGCGAAGACAGAATGCTTTCCGCCTGCACTGCGAGTCGCCGCCAACGCTGAGACACCGGATGCAATGCCGATCGAACCGCTAGCGCTGGATGTACGGAAGCAATCAAAAGCACGCTTGCTTGCCCGTCTAGCGGCGGGCCTGCTTGAGGTCGATTTCGACCAGCTCTGGAAACGCGATCGCCGCAGAGCCTTGGCCAATGGCGTTCGAACCGCCCTGGTCGCAAGTCTCGTGATTGCAGCGATCGGCGCCGTCAGCCTCTGGGGGATGAGGACCCAGGTGACGGGCTTCTCGCGTCAACTCGCTCAGACATCACTGTCGGAGGCGACCGCAGGACATCCCGACGCCGCCCTCCGGCTCGCAGTTCTTGCCATGCGGGGTGATGCACTGCTTGGTCCCGCCGCCGAGGAAGCCGAACCAGCGTTGGCGAAGTCTGCGACCATGTCGAACGCTCTGGTCGAACTGTCGGGCCATACAGCCGCGCTGCAATTCGCCGCGTTCAGTCCTGACGGCCGTTTTGTCGCCTCGGCTGCAGACGATGGCACAACACGGATATGGGACACGACAACCGGAGCGCAGGTCTCCTTGTTCAAGACGGGTGAGCCGAACGATCCGGCGACCCTGCCCCTCAACGAAGCCCTCGTGTGGGGCGTTGCGTTCAACCCGGACGGCAGCAAAATCCTGATCGCACGAGATGATCGCTCCGGCGAGGATGGCTTTCCCGAATTCATCGGCGTGGTCGGGGACACGCGCACCGGCGACGAACTATTTCGTGTGCCGATCTGCTTTGTTCAGACGACGGATTATTCGGGAGCCAGCACAGACCTGCGCCTCTCTGTTTTCACTGATGAGGTTATCATCTCGCAAGGCGAGTCGAATTGCGCGCGCGTGTTCCGCGCCGCGGACGGAGCCGAGCTTCCCAAAGATGAGGCTCAGCCCTTTCTGGACGCGGCTCAGCCCGAGCCCCTCTGGCAATACGCCTACGGGCCAATCATGAACACGCTGGCGATCGGCGATGAACTGGACTCGGGCGAGATTGCAAATGAGCGGTTGCTGATTGGTCATACGGCAGGCATTGCCGCGGTCGACCATGTGCGTCAGCCCACCGCGCCCTGGATCGCGACTGCAAGCTTTGATGGGACGGCCCGCCTTTGGGATGATCGCGATGGTCGCGAGCTTGAGCGATTTGTCGGACACACTGATGCGGTCGTGGATGTTGCCTTCAGCCCCGATGCCTCACGGATCCTGACCGCCAGCAGAGATGGGACGGTCCGGATCTGGCAGGGGCCCGAATATGAGACGACGTCGGATAGCGAGTTCATGGATGATCAACGGGATACGGACCTTGCTCCGCGTCTGGAGCATACGGCAACGCGCGAGCTCTATTGGCCGCCTGAGGATGAGGACGGGCCCGTCGATCTGATCGACAGCACAACAGGCAAGGTCATCGCGCACTTGAACGGTCCGGATGGTCACACCGGACGGATCTTCTCGGCGACCTTCTCGCCTGACGGCAGCCGTCTGGTGACATCCGGCGCGGACGCGATAGCGCGCGTTTGGGACGCCGGGTCCGGACGCCAGCTCTTGCGCCTGGTCGGGCATACGGACGCTATCCGCGATGCCGTCTTTAGTCCCGATGGAACGCGGATCCTGACGGCAGGAGATAGCAGCAGCGTCCGCCTCTGGGATGCAGGGACTGGAATAGAGCTGGCCCAACTTGCCGACATGTCGGACTCACCTAACCTGTCTTATCCTCTCGCGTTCGGTGATACGCGTTTCAGCTCGGATGGCGCACAAGCCTATTTCAGTGAATTGGGCGGCGAGTTTGAGGCCGTTAGCATCACAACACTGATGGGGCCCGGCGACCGCAAGCGCGATGGCCTGCCTTCTCTGCGCGATTTTGTCTGCGATCCATCGACCGGACGGCTCGGCGGCTCGCTGCGGCTGATCAAGCGAGCTGACGTAGCCTTGATGCCATCTTTGCGAGGCCGGGAAGGCGAGGATGTCTGTAGCGGAGCGCATCCGGCTGCAAGGTGATCGTCATCACCGTTGCAGTAATTTTCATCCCAACGCGTGATCGCCCAGACCCAGCAAGGCTGATCGCTGCTGCTGCGCCAGAAACCGCCTAGACCCACGCCGGTGCGTCAAAGCGAATGCAGGCTCGGCACGACCTGCGCCTCGAGATGAATGCCCTCCTGACCGGCTCATCACAAAAATGGGGCGCTCCTTTTGGGAGCGCCCCGACGGGTCGGCAGGGTCAAGACATCGGAGGCGAGCCTTGCGGACAAGCACCGAGCGAAGATCGTTTGATCATCCGCCCTCGAGGAGAGATGGGCCCGTCCCCCCAAGGGCTTAGGATAGGGCTGAACTTCCGGTGCTAGTACATAGGCAACTCTGCCTATGGCCGGGCGAATTCGCTTGGCGCATTCGGCCTTGAGCATTCCCCTTACGGAAGGCGTTGTAGGATTCTCGTCCGACCGACCAAAGCGAAGCGATCAACCTGGGCGTGCCCTGACGCGCAGATCCGGCGCGGCTTTGACACTGCGCTGCGCGGTCGGCAAGAGTGTCGCCTGGAAACGCCCTGGGTGTGGGACGAGCTTGAGTAACAGCGGCGACAAGGCCCTCGACCCTGATGTCGAACGTGCGATCGCGCGTCTTGAATCAGGCATGTTCGAACCCGAGACCCAAGCTGTCACCATGGAGACCGCCGGACGACTGCTCGGCTTCGATCATTTCTGTCTCGTCCATGCCAACATCAACGATCTCAACGTCATCGCATCGGACGCCTCGCTCGAAGGATTCAAGGCTTACGAGACGGGTGGTTGGGTAGGCGCCGATTATCGCGCCGCAACCGTCAACGACGCGGCGCCGGGCTCGCTCTATCTTGATCATGTCGCCGTCCCCGAGGAGCAACGGCTTTCCTCCGCGATTTTCAATGAGCTCTATGTCCCGCAGCGCATGGCGCACTTTGCCGGATGGCGTGTGAACATTGAGGATGAGACGTGGATCTTCTCGATGGCGCGATCGAAGGAGGCCGGATCCGTTACGCAAGAGGAAGCGGCCCGCCTCTCCGCCTTCGTGCCGTACGCCAACCGCACCTTGATGCTCGCGCATAATATGCGGCACGCTCGCGTACAGGGCGCCGCCGATCTTGCCGGCATCGCCGGCATTCCCCTTATCGTCCTTGATCACCGCGGACAGGTGCTCGCTGTGAACCCGCACGCCGAGAACCTCTTCACACGCTGCTTCGGCGTGCGTGAGAATCGGCTTTGGGCCTTACATCCTGAAAGTCAGGGCCGGCTCGAAGCGCTGGCGCAATCCGCCTCGCAGAAGGGCGGTCCCGGCATGGCGTCCAACTTTGTCGTGCAACGGAAGAATGCGGGCCCCATCCTCATTAAGCCCACGCCGCTACGCGGGCTGGGTCTGGATGCCCTTCCCGGCGCCCGCATGCTGTTGACGCTTGTCGATTCCAAACGCCGACAGTCCATCTCCACGGATGATCTCCGCGGCCTTTTTGGCCTGACCATCGCTGAGGCGGAGGTGGCCGCCATTCTTGCCTCCGGCAAAAACGTGCAGGAGGTCGCCGAGCTTCGCGGCGTGGCGATCGGCACGGTCCGCGCCCAGATCCGGCATCTGTTCGAAAAGATGGAGGTCAATCGCATCAGCGAACTGGTTGGCATCGTGACCAACCTTCCCAAGACCCCGGACGGCTCAAGCGACAATCAGGAAAGCGCGTAAGGCGGACCTTATCGGTCAATCGCTTGCCTGTTTTTGCTCTCTTCATCGCGCGAGCATTCTGCCGTTGCGACAGCCCCTGTCCGACATCCCCGAAAATGCGGACCAGGAAGAAGAGCGCTTTCCGGCGGGAGCGCCCTTTTGCGAGCGCCGCCGGCAATGGATTGGGGTCGCCTCGGCGCACAAGGTCTCAAATCGGACGCCCCCAATGCCGGTGTCGGCAGCACCCGAACATGGCTTGGCGGTCGAGTTCTCTGTCCCTCACCCCACCCCCGGAATCGCGTTCCGCTGTCACGAGACTGAGGCCGCCGTCGCGACGAGACCTCCGCCGCCTTGGTCCCACTCTCTGCACAGACGCGCGGTGAGTTGGCGCCTCTTGGCTCTGGCCGCGGCGCCCCGACTTCAACGCGGCGGAACGGTATCGCTTTTCTCGCAGCAAGCCCGCAGCTCTTCGCAGCTAATCTCGCAGCTTCCCGCAGCAAAGCTCGCAGCTAGATTCAGCCCATCCGATCGCTGCTGTCTTGAGGATCGTGCTGTTCTGGGAGCTTTTCCGCAGGCTCCGGACGGAAGACGCCGCCTCAAAAAATTTTGCTGCAAACGGGCGCAAAAAATCAGGACGCGAGGGTCGAAATGTCAGGGTCATCGCTTCTGCCGCTACCCTGCTGGGCATGATCAACTTCCCTGCGCCTGGGCGCCCAATTCCCTGTTCGGCGTTCTGAAATTCCCTGTTCTGGCCGAACAGGGAAATCGCCGCTAAGTCCTTGATTTTGGAAGGCTGAATCCCTGGATTTTCGCGGCTTTGGGCCGAAAAACGCACTTTTTCCCTGATATTCCCTGCTAGCAGGGAATTTGGTTCGCAAAATACGACCGTGGAGTCGCGGCGTTCTTAGGTGAAATACGCGAGCGCGCGAGGCCCCCAACGCGGTTGCGCCCGGCCTCAAATCGCTACCCCCAAATCGGGTCGCTTGTGTCTAGTGCTGGCTTTCCGGCGTCGTGACTTTCAGCCCGTCCAGATCGTCCCGGATCTTGATCTGGCAGCTCAGCCGCGAGTTCTCTTTCACGTTCTCGGCGAAATCGAGCATCGACTGTTCCATCGCCGAGGGCTTGCCCACCTTGTCCGTGAAGGCGGCGTCCACATAGACATGGCAGGTCGCGCACGCGCAGGCCCCGCCGCAATCGGCGTCAATTCCGGGGATATTGTTCTTGATGGCCGTCTCCATGACGGTCATGCCGTTCTTGCCCTCGACGGTCCGTTCGGTTCCGGAGGCGTCGATATACGTGATCTTCGGCATGGCTATCCCTGACTACAATCCCGGAAGGCGCTCACTGGCTCAGCGCGCGGGCGCCGATTTCCTTCATGGATATGGATTTATCGGCTAGTTCGGCGGGCGCAACTGTCGCCATGGCCGCAACCAGCTTCTTTCCGACCAGGTATTCGGGCGCGGCGTTGACCGCATCGACCGCGATCACCCGACCTTCCTTGAGGTAAAACACAGCAAAACTGCGCGATTGCGGATCGCCCCGCATGACCCGCTCGTCCGCCCCGGTCCACAGTCCGGCGGTCTGGAGCTTCAGGTCATACTGGTCGGACCAGAACCATGGCGCTTCAAGCGTCGGCGGGCGCGCGCCCAGGATCGAGGCGGCGGCAATCTTGCCGCCCTCGATCGCGTTATGGACCGACTCCAGCCGGCCTTCCCTTCCGTAATGGACCAGCGGTCGCCAGGCGACATCGCCGATCGCGTAGACATCCGGATCGCTGGTGCGCATTTCGCCATCGACTGCGATGCCATTGCCGCAGACAAGCCCGGCCTCGTCTGCCAGCTCCATATTGGGCAGGACGCCGACGCCGACCAGCACGATATCCGCCGACAGGACTTCCCCGCCCGCGAGCCTGACCCCGGTTACAAGCCCCGCCCCCTCGAACGCCTCAAGCCGGGCGCCGGTCCGGATGTCGACGCCGGCGGCGCGGTGGACCTGACTGTAGAACTGGCCGATCTCCGGCCCCGCCACGCGCGAGAGAACCTGCGGCATCGCTTCGAGCACGATGACCTTCAGCCCGAGCTGGCTGGCAACCGCCGCCGCCTCCAGCCCGATATAGCCGGCGCCGACCACCACCAGCCGCGCACCCGGGAAGGCAGCCTTCTTCAGAAGGTCCACATCCTTTAGCGTGCGAAGCTCGAGCACGCCGCCAAGCTCCGCACCCTCGACAGCCAAGCGGCGCGGCCGCGAGCCGGTGGCGATGATCAGCTTGTCCCAGGGCAGCGCCGCGCCTGTGTCGAGCTCGACCGTACGGGCGTCGAGATCGATGCGTTCCGCGCGGACGCCCGTCTTCAGGTCGACAGCATGGTCGGCGTAATATTCCAGCGGCTTCAGGAACAGGCGGTCGGCTTCCAGCTCACCCTTGAAATAGGCCTTGGACAGAGGCGGGCGTTGATAAGGCGGCTGGGGTTCGTCGCCGATCAAGGTGATTGCGCCCTCGAAACCACCCAGGCGCAGCGAATAGGCGGCCTGTCCGCCGGCCTGTCCGGCGCCGATAATGACGATCCGCTGTGGCGTTCCGGGCATGCTGGCGTCCCCTGTCTGCTACGTCGCCTCCTTAACATGGAGAACCCGTGCGAACAGGCCGCCCTTGTTAGGCCACCCTTGTCAGGCAGGCGCCGCACCGTCAAACCAGCGGCATGGCCCCCCGCGAACTCTCCTTCGACCTGCCGGACGAGGCTGCGACCGCCGCGCTCGGAGCCCTGCTCGGCGCGGCCGCCCGTGCAGGCGATGTGATCGCGCTGTTCGGCGATCTGGGCGCAGGCAAGACGACGCTGGCGCGCGCGCTGATCCGTTCGCAGCTCGGCCCCGAAACGGAAGCCCCCAGCCCGACCTTCACACTGGTCCAGACCTATCCCGGCCCCCATTTTCCCATCTGGCATTTCGACCTCTATCGCTTCGAACATCCGGAGGAGGCGCGGGAGCTGGGACTGGAGGAAGCTGTGGATGGCCTTACGCTGATCGAATGGCCGGAAAGGCTGGGACGCTATCTGCCATCCGTGCGGCTGGAAGTTCGGCTATCTCTTGCCGGAGCCGGGCGAATCGCCCGGCTGGTGGATTTCGATGACTGGAGTGCGCGACTCGATGGCGACTGGCGGTAATTTGCGGGCGACCGAAATCCGGGAGTTCCTGGTCCGCTCCGGCTGGAGCGAGGCCGCGCGCACGCCCCTCAACGCCGACGCCTCAACCCGCCGCTATGAACGGCTGCGCCGCAAGACCGAGACGGCAATGCTGATGGACGCGCCGCCGCTGGAATCGCTACCCTGCCCGCCCGGCGCTGAGGAGGAGGAACGGCTCAAGCTTGGCTGGAACGCTATCGCCCGCCTGGCCGCTTCGCGCGTCGAGGCCTTCGCTGCGGTCGCCGACTATCTCGGCCATCTTGGTCTCTCGGCGCCTGCTATTCTCGACGCCGACATTCCACGCGGCATCGCGCTGCTCGAGGATCTTGGCGACGATCTCTTCGCCGAGGTCATCAACCGCGGCGGGGACGAGGCTGCGCTCTACGCTGCCGCCGGCGATGTGCTCGCCGCCGTGCATCGCGCGCCGGCGCCGCCGATGCTGCCTTATCGCGGCGGCGAATGGCCGGTGCTGGCCTATGACCATCTCGCCCTGTCGGCCAATCTCGATCTGTTCGTCGAGTGGATGCCGCAGCGTGACCTGTCCATGCGCATCAGCGAGCAGACGCGGCTGCGCTGGGAACGCGTGCGCGAAAACATGATCGGCCGCGCCGAGGACTATCCGCGCGCCCTGATCCTGCGCGATACGCATGCGGAAAATCTCATCTGGCTGCCCCGTCGCGAAGGCCTGAAGCGCGTCGGCCTGCTCGATTTCCAGGACGCTGTGCTGGGCTGGGGCGAATGGGATATGTCGATGCTGCTGCATGATGCGCGCCGGGATGTCTCGCCGGCCGCGCGCGAGGCGGCGACCCGCGCCTATCTCGAGGGCACGGGACTCAGCCGGGCTGACTTCGAGGAACGGCTCGCCATGCTGGGCGCAATGAACGTGATGCGCATCATGGGCATCTTCGCAAGACTGGTGACGCGCGATAAGAAGCCGAAATACGATCTGTTCCAGCCGCGCCTGCGTGGCCTTCTCAACGAAACGCTGAACCATCCCGCGCTTGCCGAGACGCGCGACTTCGTCAACGCCGTCGCGCCGCACCTGCTGGTTCCGGCATGACCCGCATCACCACCGCCATGCTGCTCGCGGCCGGGCTGGGCACGCGGATGAAACCGCTGACCAACACCCTGCCCAAGCCGCTGATTGAGGTGGCGGGACGCACGCTGCTCGATCGCGTACTCGACAAGCTGATCGCGCAGGGCGTCACGCGCGCTGTCGTCAACGTGCATTATCTTGCCGACCTGGTCGAAGCACACCTGAAGGCGCGAACCGACATCGAGATCATCATCTCGGACGAGCGCGCCGAATTGCTGGAGACAGGCGGCGGCGTCCTCAAGGCACTGCCCCTGCTGGGCGATGATCCGTTCTTCGTCGTCAATACGGATGTGACCTGGGCCACAGCGGGCGATGACACGTTCGCCCGCATGGCCGAGGCCTACGATCCGGATGAAATGGACGCGCTGCTGCTGTTGGCCGAGATAGGCGCAACGCTTGGCTTCCGCGGGCCCGGCGACTTCTTCCTCGCCTCTGACGGCCAGCTGCTGCGCCGCGGCGACAAGCCCAGCGCCCCCTACGTCTTTGCCGGAACCCACATCACGCGCGCCGACCTGCTTCGCAGCTATGAGGCCAGGCCATTTTCGGCCAACATCTACTGGAACGCGTTCGGCCGCGCCGGGCGGCTCTACGGAACGGTCATGAAGCCGTTCTGGCTGCATGTTGGGGATCCGCAGGGCCGCGACGAGGCCGAGGCGCGGCTCAAGACGATGGGACCGGGAGCCTGATGCGCTGCTTCAGGCATCGGGGGACGCCATGAGCATATTCTCGCACACGCCGCGCATCTTCACGTTGCCGCCATCGTCGGCCTATCTCGACGAACTGGCGCGCGGTCTGGTCGAAGCCACAGGCGCCAAGGCCAACCCGGAAGCGCTGGCCGACGCCCTGATCTTCACGCCCAACCAGCGCGCGGCGCGCGGATTGGCGCTGGCGCTCTACAACGCCGTCGGCGGCACGCTGCTGACACCGGAAATCCGAACGCTGGGCGATATCGAGGAGGAAGATGGTCTCGCCGCGTTCGGACCGGACGCGCTCGATCTGCCGCCCGCGATCTCGACGGCGCAGCGGCGCGGTGCGCTGGCGCGCCTGATCCAGCGCTGGCGCGCATCGGCCCGTGGGGAGCCCTTGCCGCCCGGCGCGCTTCTATCGGCGGCGGATGAGCTGGCTGCACTGATCGATCAGGCGTGGATGGCTGGCGGCGTCGAATGGAAGAAGCTGGACGATCTTGCGGGAGAACTGGCGCCGCAACTGGCCGAGCATTGGCGCTCCTCTACGGACTTCCTCGACATCGTGATGCGCGCCTGGCCCAAGCATCTCAAGGAACAGGGCCTCAGCGATGGCCAGATGCGCCGCCTTGGCGCCGCCGAAGCGCTGGCTACGCGCTGGGGACGCGCGCCGCCCGACCATCCCGTGCTTGTCATCGGCTCGACCGGCGCAGGCGCCGCCACCCGTATCCTGATGCAGGCTGTTCTCACGCTGCCCAAAGGCGTCATCGTGCTACCCGGGCTCGATCCGGACTCGAAAGCCTCCGAATGGGAATCGATCAGCGAAGCCGCCAGCCATCCCCAGTATGTGTTGCACGACACGCTGCAATGGCTGCGTCTCCGGCCAGACGATGTGCGCTCATGGCCAGGCGCAACTGAAAGCGACCATGCCATCGCGCGCCGCCGGTTGCTCAACCAGGCGCTGGCGCCCGCTGTCGAGACGCGCGACTGGACGAAGCGCCTCGCCGAACTTTCCGATCCGGAAACGCCGGAGAATTTCGTGCGCGCCGCGCTGGAGCACGTTTCGCTGGTCGAGGCCGAAGACGAGAACGAGGAAGCGCTGGCCGCGGCGCTGCTCTTGCGCGAAACGCTGGAAACGCCTGGCAGAACCGCCGCTCTGGTGACGCCTGAAGCCTCGCTCGCCCGCCGCGTCGCCGCCATCCTCGAACGCTGGGGGATCGACATCGCGCCCTCCTCCGGCGCGCCGCTGGCGCATTCGCAGACCGGAAGTCTCCTGATGATCCTGTCGCGCTGGGTCTTTGACCCGGCCGACCCGGTGCGCCTGCTCGCCGTGTTGAAACATCCGCTGGTGCGGGTTGGGCGCGAGGCGGACGACCTCGCCCGGCTCGCCACCCGCATCGACCGGATCACGCTGCGCGGTCCGCGCAAACATCGCACGCTTGAAACATTGGCAGCCGCAATTGAAGCGCCCGAACAGCCCGCGGACCCCGAACGCAAGGGCCCACCGCCCAATCCCGAAGGCGCTGCGCTGATCCACGATGTGGACCGTCTGCTGGGCGACGTCGTTCACGCCTTCCAGCCCGGCGATTTCTCTGCGCCCGACGCCGCCGATGCGCTGGCGCAGCTTGCGCAGACACTCGCTGATGCGCCGGGACTTTCAGGACAGCGCATCTGGTCGGGCAAGCCGGGCGAGCTGGCCGCAAAATTCGTCGGCCAGCTTCGCGAACTGACCACCGCCTTCGCCGCAATGGAGGCTGCCGACTTCCCGGACTTCGTCGCCTCGGCCATGCGCGGCCAGACCAGCGCCCCCGACACGCCCGAGCACCCGCGCATCGTCATCTGGGGCCCGCTGGAAGCGCGCCTGCAGCGCCGCGACCGGATGATCCTTGCCAGCCTCAACGAGGGTTCATGGCCCAAGCCCGCCGCGGCCGACGCCTTCCTCAATCGCAAGCTGCGACAGGATCTCGGCCTGCCTGATCCTGATGAGCGCATCGGCCTGTCGGCGCACGACTTCGCCCAGCTCGCCAATGCGCCCGAAGTTGTGCTGCTGCGCGCCCGTCGCGTCGACGACAAGCCCGCCGTCGCCTCGCGCTGGCTCTGGCGACTCCGCACGCTGGCTGCGGGCGGTCTGGGCGGACGCGACGCCGCAGAAGCCGCGCTGCGCCCCGCTGCGGGGCGCGATCCGCTGGTCTGGGCGCGGCATCTGCGCCACGCCGGACATGTCTCGCCCGCGTATCCGCCGGCGCCACGCCCTCCCGTCAAGAAGCGCAAGCTGGACAGGTTCTCGCCGTCGCGCGCGACAACCCTGATCCGCGATCCTTATGCGGACTACGCCCAGCGTATCCTCACCCTTGAACGGCTGCGCCGCGCAGGCGAACCGATCGATGCACGCGAACGTGGATCGGCGGTGCACAAGGCGATCGAGCTCTACGAGCTTGCTGATGGCGCAGGCGACCTTGGCGCGCTGATCCATGAGCAGCTCCTGAAAGCAGGAGCGACGCCCGAGATCGCGGAACTCGAGCGGCCGCTCTGGCTGCGCGCCGCCAATGTCTATCTGAGCTGGGCTGAGGCGCGCCACGCCAATGTCGTTCGCGCCGAGCTGGAAAAGACCGGCCGGATCAGGTTCAAGACGAAAGCGGGCGAGACCGAGCTGAAGGCGACGGCGGACCGCATCGAGCTTCTGACAGGCGACACACTTGCGATCATTGATTTCAAGACCGGCGCGCCCAAGTCCGCAAAGCAGGTGCGCAGCGGTCTCGAACCCCAATTGCCGCTCGAAGCCGCCATCGCCCGGAACGCGATGTTCGGCAGCGTCGGCAAGCTGCCCGTCTCGGAGCTGATCTACTTCCAGTTTTCGACCAGCGCTGCGGTGATGAAGGAATCCAACGGCGAGCCGCTCGATCTCAAGGAGCCGACGGCCGACAATGCTGAGAAGGCGCTGGCGGGCCTCATGCGCATGATCGAGGCCTACAACAATCCGGATCAGCCCTATCTGTCACGGCCGCGCGTGTTCTCCGTGCGGGTCTTCACCGACTATGACCGGCTCGCCCGCCGCGCCGAGTGGACCATCGGGGAGAGCGAGGAATGACCACGCCTCCGACGGCGCCATGGAAGGAATGGGAAGACGCGCTGGCCGGTCAGGCCGCCGCCGCCGAGCCGCAAGCCAACGCCTGGGTCGCCGCCAATGCAGGCTCCGGCAAGACCAAGGTCTTGATCGACCGCGTTGCGCGCCTTCTGCTGTCAGGCGCCGAACCCGACTCCATCCTCTGCGTCACCTACACCAAGGCCGCCGCCAGTGAGATGCAGGACCGGTTGTTCGCCCGGCTGGGCGACTGGTGCGTCACCGATGACAACACCCTGCGCGCGGAGCTGACAAAGCTGGAAGGCGAGCGTGACTTCAGCGACGCCTATCTCGGGCGGGCGCGGGAACTGTTCGCCCGCGCGCTGGAAACACCCGGCGGCCTCAGGATCGAGACCATCCATGCCTTCTGCGGCCGCCTGCTTCGGCGCTTCCCGCTAGAGGCCGGCGTCGCTCCGGGCTTCCAGGAACTCGACGATCAGGACTCAGACGAAATCTGGGATCAGGCCTTCCTTGCGCTCGGCGCCCGTGTCGTGCGCGGCAATCCTGAACTCGTCGCGGCGGCCCGTGCGGTCGCCGAAGCTGGCGGCGCCGGGTTCGACATCCTGAGGCGGCTTGAGTCCCATCGTGGTGAGATCCAGTCGTTGCTGGAAGCCCGTGGCGGCATTGATGCAGCCATCAATAGACTGCGCAGCGTTCTCGGCGCGCCGGAGGCAAGCGAGGCCGAACTGCTCGACGCAGCGATGAATCGCGACCTGCCCCGCTCTCAGCTGACCGCCCTTGCAGCCGCTATTCCCATCGCCAAACCCACTGACGCCACGCTGGTCGAAAAACTCCAGACGGCGCTGTCCGATATGGATGCCGCCGTCCGTTTCGAGGCCTATGCCGGCATTGCGTTCACCGACGCGGGCGAGGTTCGCAAGAAAAACCCGTACACGGCTGAAGCAGCCAAAGTTGCGCCCCAGCTTGCCGATCTCTTCCAGACCGCCGCCACGCCGGAAGGCAGCGAAGTCACGCGCGTTGCCGAGGTGGCCCGCCTGCTCGCCGCGCGGCGCGTCTTCGATCGCTCCGCAGCCTTGATCCGCGTCGCCAGCCCGCTGCTAGGCGAGTTCGAGAAACGCAAGCGCGCCCGCGCCGGCCTCGATTTCGATGACCTGATCGACAGTGTCTCGCGCCTGTTCGAGCGCAGCCACGCCGCCGAATGGGTGTTGTGGAAGCTTGATGGCGGCATCGCCCATGTCCTGCTCGACGAGGCGCAGGACACCAGCCCCGAACAGTGGCGCATCCTACGCCGTCTCACCGCCGAGATCTTCGCCGGCGCCGGCGCGGTGCACAGATCGCAACGCACGCTGTTCATCGTCGGCGACCAGAAGCAGTCGATCTACTCGTTCCAGGGCGCCGACCCCGAGCACTTCCTGCGCCAGGCGCGCGAACTGCATGCCGCAGCCGAAGAGGCCGGCGCGCCCTTCAACACGCCAAGCCTCGCCATGTCGTTCCGCTCGGTGCGGCAGGTGCTGACCTATGTCGACGATGTCTTCGATCCGCAGCATTTCTCCGGCGGCGCGCCGTTCTCGGTGCAGGTTCCGGTCGAGGCTGACTACGCCCCCCACACAGCCCACCGCCGCCACGAGCCTGGCTGCGTCGAACTGTGGCCGTTGCAACCGCCGGCCGACGTTGAAGAACCCGATCCGTGGGATGCGCCTGTCGATAGCGTCTCCGAGACGGACGCCCCAGTCCAGCTTGCGCGCCGGATCGCCGGCTTCATCGCGCGCGAGATCGCCAACGGCGCCGGCGTCTGGGAAAAGGGCAAGCAACGTCCCGCCCGCCCGGGCGACTTCCTGATCCTCGTCAAGCGTCGCACCGGCGGCATCTTCGACGCCATCCTGCAGCAGCTGAAGGCGCGCGACATCCCTGTCGCCGGCGCTGACCGCATCCTGCTGCTCGACAGCGCGCCGGTGCAGGACGTGCTCAATCTCGTGCGCTTTGCCCTGTGCCCGGCCGACGACCTGACGCTTGCTGAAATCCTGAAGGGCCCCTTCGGCGCCCATGCCGAAGGCGGCGATTTCCCCTGGCTGGATGACAACGATCTCTTCGATCTCGCCATCGACCGGCAGGGCCGGCTCTGGGATCAGCTGCGCGCTTCCAAATCGGAGCGTTTCGCGCCCCTGCGCGCCTTCCTGGAAGACGTGCTGGCGCGCCGCCATCAGCCGCCATTCGAATTCATCACCCACGCGCTGGAACTTGGCCGGGGGCTGCCCCGCCCCGGCTGGGAGCTGATCCTGTCCCGCTTTGGCGGTCCGGCGCGCGAACCAGTCAGCGCCCTTGTCGATCGCGCCGCCGGCTTCGACGCCGATCAACCGCCTAGCCTCGAGCTTTTCCTTGCCGCCATCGAAGCCTCCGGCGGCGAGGTGAAGCGCGAACTTTCCGGACCACAGGACGAAGTGCGCGTGATGACGGTGCACGGCGCCAAGGGCCTTCAGGCGCCCATCGTGATTCTGCCGGACACCACCAGCGCGCCGAAGCTCGATACATCTGGCCTGTTCTTCACCGAGGATGGCCTGCCCGTCTGGGCCGGGCCCAAGAGCGGGGATACGCCTGCCACCGCAGCCTTGCGCCAGGACATCAACGCGCGCGCCCTGCGGGAGCATCGCCGCCTGCTCTATGTCGCGCTCACGCGCGCGCAAGACCGGCTGGTTGTCTGCGGCGCCTGGTATGGCAGGAGCAAGGAAGGCCGCGACAAGGACTCTTGGTATCAGCTCTGCGAGGCAGGCATGCAGCGCCTGATCGCGGATGGTCAGGCGGCCGGACTCAGCGAGTCGCTTGATGGCGAGGACGCGACCGTCCTGCGTCTGGGCGACGCCCCGCCGGCGCTTGGCTTGGCGGAAGCGCAGCAAGCGTTGGCCGCTACCCTCCCCGCCTGGCTGCGCACGCTGGCGCCCGCCGAGACCGGACGGCGCATCCTCTCGCCATCGCGGCTCACTGCTTCCTCGGAACCGCCTGTCCTCTCGCCCTTCGGCGCCGGGCGCGCGGAGAAGCTGCGGCGCGGGACCCTGATCCACATGCTCTTCGAAGTGCTGCCCGGCCTGCCCGCGAAGAGCCGCTGGCGCGCCGCCGAGAACTTTCTCAAGAAGCAGCTCGACCTCATGCCAGACCAGCGCACCGAAATGCTGGATGCCGCCTTCGGCGTGCTGGACGATCCACAGTTCGCAGACGTGTTCGGCCCCGGCGGACGGCCAGAGGCGCCCGTCATCGGCGAGCTGCCAAACGGCGCCATCATCAATGGGCGGGTCGACCGGCTGGTCGTCGCCCCGGACCGGATTCTCGCGGTCGACTACAAAACCGACCGGCCGGCGCCAGCCTCGGTCGCGGGCGTCGGCGAGGCCTATATCGCCCAGATGGCGGCCTACCGCGCCGTCCTGTCGCAACGCTGGCCGGATCGCCCGGTGCGATGCCTGCTGGTGTGGACAGATGGGCCAAAACCCATGGAAATACCGCCGGAAATGCTGGACAAGGCGATCAACCGCTTGCGTTGATCAACGGATCGTTTAGCGGCTCTCCGTTGGATACGCGCTCGCCCCCGCCTACCTAGGTGGAACGAATAGTTCAGGATCCCGCCGTCATGGCCGTTGCTTCCATCACCGACGACAGTTTCGACGCTGAAGTGCTGGCTTCCGACAAGCCGGTGATCGTCGACTTCTGGGCGGAATGGTGCGGCCCCTGCAAACAGGTCGCCCCGACATTCGACGCCCTGTCCGAAGAGCTGGCCGGCAAGGTGAAGGTGGTGAAGCTGAACATCGACGACCACCCGCTGTCTGCGCAGCGCTTCGGCGTGCGCGGTCTGCCGACCTTCATGATCTTCCAGGATGGACAGGTCACCGCCACGCATCTGGGCGCCATGAACAAGGCGCGCATGATCGAGTGGCTGAAACAATCCGCGCCCTCCGTGGCCGAATAACAAAGGAATTCTCTCATGGCTCTCGCTGAAGTCACCGACGACACCTTCGACGCCGAGGTCCTCAGCGCGTCGGGCCCTGTGGTTGTCGACCTGTGGGCGGAATGGTGCGGCTCGTGCAAGCAGATGATGCCGGCTTTCGAACAGCTGGCGGGCGAGCTGGAAGGCAAGGCCAAGCTCGTGAAGTTCAACGCCGACGAGAACCCGATGACGCCGGGCAAGTTCGGCGTGCGCGGCCTGCCCACGCTCCTGATCTTCGAGAACGGTCAGCTCCTGTCGATGAAGACAGGCGCCATGACCAAGGCCAAGCTTGCCGAGTGGATCAGGGAAACGACCCCTTCGGCCGGCTGATTGTTGTTTAACGTCTGACCTGGAGGACCCGTACGGCCCGCGCCGTGCGGGTCTTCTGATTTCCGCACCTGATCTTGTCCCTGCCCGCCGCCGCCTGTCCCCGCGCCTTGACCGGACAGCGCTTTTCGTCATCCCGGCCTGCCACATATCCCAGAAGGCGAGCGCGTCGCTGCCGCCTGTGAGACCCCTCTGTCCAGCTCCTCCCCGGAGCCGACAGGAGAAAAATAAATGACCCGCACTGCCCTGCTGGCTGCCTTCGCGGCGCTCGCGGCCGGGACCGCCGCCGCCCAGCCCACCGCCCCCGAAAACTCAACAAACGGACTCGCGTTCGACGGGCCCTATGTCGGGATCAGCATTGGCCTGCACAACGTCATTGGCGGCTCGCTGGTCGGCGGCGTCGACTACCTGGCGCAGGATACCCGCCCCGCCATCATGTTCTTCGGCGGCTGGCGGAAGGAATTCGACAACGGGTTCGTCCTCGGCCTTGAGGGTGGTTTCGGCTTCGAGGATGGTGATCTCCACCTTGATGATCCCTCGGGGCTCGCCATCGACTACAGCAACAACTTCCAGTTCCGGTACGGCGGCCAGATCGGCTGGCGCCTCAACGATGACAGCCTGGTCTTCGCCTATCTCTCCGAGACCAAGCGCGACTTCGACGTGACCGGAACCGGACCGGGCGGCGCGTTCACGCAGACCGACAAGCAGGGTCTCCTGCGGTATGGCCTCGGTGTTGATGTTGATCTGGGCGGCCCATTCCTGCTGCGTGGAACGGTGGGCTCGTCGCGGGCAGACTTCGGCGACAGGCCGCTCAACCGCAAGCCTGACAACCCTATCGATGTAGAGCTGAGCGCGCTGTCGCAATTCTAGGTCTGGACCGGCGCCCTATCCTGACTGACCCCGGGCGCCAGTCTGACCGCGCAGCGCAGCGGCGGCAGCGAGGGCTTCCCGGAAACGACGGCTGCCGGGAAGCTCCTCGCCCGTCTCCAGCTTCACAACGACATCCCCCTCGCCGGTCGGCGTAATTAAGGTCACAGCATCCGGGTTCACGATGTAGGACCGATGGATGCGTACGTGACGCCCTCCGGCCGCCTTCAGCTCCTGCTCAAGGCTCGCCAGCGTTGTTCGCGCAAAGATCGACCGTGTCGGCGTATGCACTTCGGCATAGTTGGCGGCGGCCCTGACCCAGGTGATCTCGCTGGCAGGCACGAGATGCATCGCTGTTCCCGAACGTAGCGTGATCTTGTGCTCCGTACGCGCCGTTCCCAGCCGGTCCTGTTGTTCCACGCGCGCCTGCTCGATCATCCGGCCGAGCACAAATCCGCTGCCGATCAGCAGGAAGACAAACAGGTCCTTCAGTCCCTCATAGCCGAGCGTCGCCGGATCAAGCGCGCGGAAGATATAAGGCTGGCCGGTTGCGAGCGGGATCAGCGCCGCACGCAACAGATGCATCAGGCTCACATGCAGTAACGCAAAGCCGAGCCAGGCGGCGATCAGAACAGGCGCGGTGCGGGCCAGGCGATCCCAGCGCACCTCGACGCGGCTGAGCAACAGCGGAAACAGCAGCGCCAGTCCCACGATCACGACATGCGAGGTGCCTTCCAGCACCCAGATCTCGGCCCAGCCTTCGCCTGAGCCGCGCCTTCCGGCTTCCGATATGCGCGTCAGCGCCGTCACCAGCAGCGATACGCTGGTAAGCACAGTAACCAGCAGCCACGTGCGCCGGTCGGCGCGCGCGTCCGCCGCCAAGGATGGGTCCGCCCCGCTCATGCGCTGGTATCTCCGCAAGAAGGATAATTCGCAACGGGTCGCCCACACGCGTAACCCTTGAACCAGCTCCGCCTTGATGCGATGCAGCACACGGCTTGCATGACAGGCCGGCGACAGACCGGGGACTTCAATGAGCACGAGAACACCGCGCCAGTTCTTCAAGCCGCTGGCGATTGGCGCCCCGGAGCCGATGCGCGAACTGCCGACGCGGCTGGAGCGCATGATCCATTTCGTGCCGGGCCACAACGCGAAAGTCCGTTCCAAGACCCCGGACATGGCCGCAAAGGTCGATGTCATCCTGGCCAATCTTGAGGACGCCATTCCTTCGGATGCGAAGGAAGCCGCCCGCGCCGGCGCCATCGAGATGGCCGGCATGCTTGACTGGGCGAAGCAGGGCACGGGCCTGTGGACACGCGTCAACCCGCTCAACTCGCCCTGGTTCCTCGACGATGTCACCGAGATCGTCACCAAGGCCGGCAACGTGTTCGACGTGATCATGCTGCCCAAGGTCGAAGGCCCGTGGGACATCCACTATGCCGACCAACTGGTCGCCCAGCTGGAAGCGAAAGCCGGCGTCACCCGTCCCATCCTCTTCCACGCTATCCTCGAAACCGGACAGGGCGTCGCCCTCGTCGAGGATATCTGCCTCGCCTCCCCGCGCATGCAGGGCATCAGCCTCGGCCCGGCCGACCTTGCCGCCAACCGCGCGATGAAGACCACGCGCGTCGGCGGCGGCCATCCGATGTACAAGGTGATCGAGGATCCGCACCCTGACGCCGCCGCCCCGCGCGCCGCCGCCCAGCAGGATCCGTGGCACTACACGCTCGGCAAGATGGTGGACGCCTGCGTGCAGGCCGGCATCAAGCCGTTCTACGGCCCGTTCGGCGACATCGCCGATCTCGCCGCCTGCGAGCAGCAGTTCAAGAACGCCTTTCTCATGGGTTGCGCCGGCGCCTGGTCGCTCCATCCCGGCCAGATTGATATCGCCAAACGCGTCTTCTCGCCCGAGCCCGGCGAAGTGAAATTCGCGCTGCGCATCCTCGAAGCCATGCCCGACGGCACAGGCGTTGTGATGCTCGACGGCAAGATGCAGGACGACGCCACCTGGAAACAGGCCAAGGTCATCGTTGACCTCGCGAAGCAGGTCGCCGCAAAAGACCCGGATATGGCGGCGGCTTACGGGCTCTAGTCTTTACGGCTCATCCAGTCCGTAGACATCGTGGCTGGCATCGACACGCCAGCGCCACGAGTCCGTTCGCCCTGGCAACAGGATCATATCGACGCGAATACACGCGTAGGGGCGCGTTGGCTGATTGTCGGCGTCACGTCCATGGATGGGCCACAGCTTCGTGCAGTCGGGCTTGAGGCACCAGCACGCCTCGGCAGCCTCTTGGGCTGGAGATGACGCGCGATAGCCGAAGACGCGGCGCTCTTTCACCGCCCCACGCTTAAGGCCTGCGAATGCCGTGTCCTCCCGTGTCATGAGCTGCTCAGCCTGATAGGCATTGCCAACAAGGCCGGCGAGATCACCTGCATCGCCGCTGCGCATCGCGGCCTCGAACTGGATTGCCAGATCGTCCGCAAGTTCGGCAACGACACTATCGGGTTCATCCGGCAAGAGGTCCCCACCTCTGCCCCCCGGCAATCGCCGCTTCAGGCCGGCAGGCTTCAACTCGCCCTGGCTCATGAAGACCAGAAACGGTCCATGCGGCTCGGGACACCCGAGCGTGCGGCCATGCAGACTGATACCCGGCGAGCGCAGCAGACCGGTGAGCAGATCCTCTTCCGCCTGCGCACAATCGGCCACACGGCCGGTGAAGCTTCCCCGCCATGCCCCGCCGACATCGCCCCTGCCATCGACATAGCCGCCGATCGCATCGCCATTGACGCCGTAGATCGCGTCCGCATCGGCATAAAGGCGTTCGCCGGAATAGATCGCCTCGACGCTGACGCACTCGCCCAGCCAGCTTGCGGGATCAGCGGCGATCGCCGCGACCGTCGTCTTTTCCGAATTCGTCGGCGCACATACCCGCGATGCTCCCGCGGGGGGCTGTGCGTGACTCGCCATCAGCGCGACGCCTCCCCATGCGCCAAACGCCAGCGTCAGCACCGTGAGCAGACGCGCCGCATGCCTCATCACTCTGCTAAACTCCCCGGAATCACGACATCAGCCGCCTGCCCATGCTGGACGCGGAAGCCCGGTCGGCGCAACAGTCCGGAGCTGAAGATTCACGGAGACCCCATGGCCGCGCTCTCAACTCGCCTGGCGACAGTGCTGGCGCTGGCTCTGGCCGCCTGTTCAGAACCGGCCGCCCCGCCTTCGGCCTCGCCAGGAGCCGATGTCCGCCCCGGCTTCCAGATGCCGGAGGGCGCAGTCGCCATGCCCCACCTTCAGGCCAGAATGCGCGATGGCGTCCGCCTCGACACGTCGGTCTGGCTTCCTGCGAAGAATGGCAAGTTTCCTGTCGTGCTCATCCGCACGCCCTATCGGACTGAGATGGGCGGCTTCCAGTCCGATCTGCTGAAGGCGGGATACGCGGTCGTTCAGCAGCACGAGCGCGGGCGCTACCTCTCCGAAGGCGACATGCGCATGCTTGGAAACGCCGATGAGGATGGGTGGGATACACTGGACTGGATCACGCAGCAGACCTGGTCGAACGGCAGGATCGGGACCTATGGCTGCTCGTCCTCCGCCGAAAACCAGATGAAGCTGTCCACCCTTGGCCACCCGGCCCACAAGGCGATGGTCGCTGGTTCCCCGGGCGTGGGCATAGCTGAGGCTGGTCCCCACAGGGAGCAGGGCAATTTCTGGCGCGGCGGCGTCTGGCAGATGGGCTGGGCCGATTATTTCTTCAACGCGATGTATCTCGATTGGCCGCAGCTTGCTCCAGGCCTGTCGGACGAGGAACGCACGCGGCTTTCGGGCGAAACCAAAGTGACAGAGCCCGAGGGCATCCCGGCCGCAGCTTTTGATTCGGCCCGCATGCATCTGCCGATGATCGATCTCGGCAAGGCCGTCGGCGCGCCCGATACAGAGCTTGAAGAATATCTCGATCGCGGCCCCTTCAATCCCGCCTGGGCCGAGGATCGGGTGACGGACAAGGACGTAAGCAAGATCCCCGGCCTCTATGCGGATGCGCTCTATGACATCTCCGCTCCGCCGGGGGCCGCGCGCTTTGAGAAAACCCGTACAGACAACCCGGCCGGCACGCAGGCCATCGTCCTGACCAACGGCCAGCATTGTTCCTTCGCGCGCCCGCGCACGGCAATTGGCGACCGGCCGCTGGGCGATGCGACCTTCGACTGGAATGCAGCGGTGCTGGCCTGGTTCGACCACTGGCTGAAGGAGGATACGTCGGCCGCCATCCCCGCCGCTCCCGTGCATGCCTACATGGCGGGCGAGAACGCATGGCGCGATTTCGCCAGCGTTCCCACGGCGGGTGCGTCTCCTCAGGACCGCACGCTTTACTTCGAAAGCAAGAGCAATGCGCGGCTGGCGGCCGGCGACGGCCTGCTGACGCCGGCGGCGGCGACCAAGTCCATCACCGACCAGTTCGTCTATGATCCGGCCAACCCCGTGATCAGCCATGGCGGCCAGATTTCCGGCGTTGGAACAGATCAGGAGGACGGCGCCTTCGATCAGCGGGGCATTGAGGCCCGGCTTGACGTCCTCGTCTATACGACCTCGCCTTTGGTCGAAGACCTGCCCGTCTTCGGCTTCGTAACGGCTGAGCTGTTTGTGGGCTCGGATGCGCCCGATACGGATTTCACCGTGAAGCTGGTTGATGTCGCGCCCGATGGTACGGCGTGGAATATCGCCGACACCATCCAGCGCATGCGTTATCGCGAGGGAGACGACAAAACCGTCTTCATGAAGCCGGGCGAAACTTACAGCATCTCGCCGCCACCCATGCTGGTCGCCAACACTTTCCTCAAGGGGCATTCGATCCGGGTGGAAATCTCTTCCAGCAATTTCCCGACTTATGCGCGGAACCTCAACACTGCCGGAGACCCCTACAGGTCGACGGAGATGCAGGTCGCCACCAACCGGTTGATGCACGGTCCGGCCGCAGCCTCACGCATAATCCTGCCTGTCGCGCCTGCAAGGCCCTGATCCACGCCGGCAGGCGCGCGGTTTCGTCTCATCCCGGTCGCAGCCTTGCGGCGCGACACTTTCCGCCTGCTTCGGATCCCAGCGCCGTACAGGGAGGTTCTGTCATGCGCATTCCGCTGTTTGCCCTCGCCCTTGTTCTCGCGTCCGCCTGCGCCCCCAAGCCTGATGAAACCAAGACGGCGGAGGCGACGCCGCCGCCCACGGCCGAGTCTCCGCCCGCCAGCGATGATCCGCGTATCCCGACCGTCGACCCAGCCAGCATCACCGACCAGTCCTCGGTCGCCGATGTGATGCACGCCTTCGTCATTCCGGGTTCCGAAACGCTCTTCGCCGCTGAAAGTGAAGAGGCGCCGGCCGATGAAGCTGGCTGGGCCCGGCTGGTGAAAGCGACGCAGGATGTCATCCATGGCTGTGAACTGCTGCAACAGTCAGGTCGCTCGAAAGGCCCGGCGTGGGATGAAACCTGCGACACGGTCATCACGGCGACGAAGCAGACTGCCGAGGCGCTGGCGCAGAATTCGGCCGACGATCTCGTCTTCACCGACGGCGACATGATGGGCGGGTGCACATCCTGCCATGCGCAGTTCCGCGACGTGCCGCGGCCGGAAGGTCATCTGATCGAGACGCCGCCGACCTGAGGCTCAAGCCCAGGTCTCGAACCTGAACCAGCCCTTGATGGGCCAGTCGAAAAGGCATGGCTCTTCCCGGGTCCCTGCGCCGATATTGTGCGCGATCAGCGGCTGTGCGCCCCGCGTCTTCCGCGTGACCACGCCGATGTGAGGCAAGCCGCCGCCGGTCAACCGCCAACTCACGCTGTCGCCCGGCAGGTAGTCAGCTGCGTTTTCACTGATCGTGCGCGCCCCGCCCTTCCGCCGGAACAGCGTTTCGAGGTTGGGCACGCGACGGTGATCGATATTGCGGTCGGGCTTCGTCAGACCCCAGATCTTGGGATAGGCGGAAAAATTGGCGCGCATGTCCTCATGCACCTCTACCTGCAGGTCAACGCCGGCATGGCGGAAGGCGCGGATCACCGTGTCGGAGCACACGCCCCGATCGTCCGCCACATCGCCCATGGGGTAGGCGAGTTTCACATAGGCGGGATCGTAGATTTCAAACTTCTTCGCGCGCAACTCCGCGCCTGCCGCCACCTTGAGCGGAAAGGCAAGGTCCTGGCTGGCTGGTTGCGCGAACGCGCGCGGCGCCAGAAAAGCTGCGCCGGCGGCTGCAAGAAAAAGACGGCGCTCGATGAGGCCAGACATGAAGACCCCCTGATATCGTGGATATCAGGGGGCCTCAGGAATGCGGCAGTGAAGCGACCGAAACCCGGCAGGTCAGGGCCGCAACTGCATTAGCCGAGTTTCTTGATGATGCCGAAGTGCGTCAGCAGGATCAGCACGCCGCCCGCTATGGTGATAATGCTGCCGACGGACAGGATGCCGCCCATGCCGCCTCCCATGGAGACCGCCGCGCCCAGCAGTCCGGGCAGCAAGGCATTGCCGATCAGCGGCAGCACAATCGGTCCGGCAGCGGCAAGGCCGCCAGCGACCAGCCGGAACGTTGACGTCATGGCGTGGTTGGTGAGTTCGAAGAAGATCAGCACACCCGCGGCGACCGGGATGAAGAACAGCAGGGCATAGAAGAAGCCGCCCGCGCCCATCATGCCGTAAGGCCCGCCGCCGATGTACGTAATTGCGGTGAAGTAGCCACCGATCAGGGATCCGAGGATCACGATCGCAGCCCAGATCACGTTCGGCTTGGCGAGGATGTTCTTCACATTCGGGTCGGCCGCGATCTTCGACATGTCGATGCTCGCCGCCGGCGCGGCCGCGGCTGTCACGACGAAGATGTCCTTGGCGTTTGCGCCGTCCGCGACAAAGTCCACCTCGTCATTGGCCTTCGGCGGGTTGGGACTCTTGTTGTCCGCTGCGGTGAACGCGTAGCGCTTGCCGTCTTCGCCGTTGACGATGCCCGTACCGGCAGCCGCGTCGAAGACCAGAACCTTGCCCTTCATATTCGCCCCTCCAGAAGCCCAGCTTCCTGAAAGCGTTAGCAAAATTTGGTCAGACTGGCAAACGGCCTCGCGCGCTCCCGCCGCCGTGCGCCGCGTCCCTCGTCTTAACTGCCCGGCAACCCTTTTCCCGAGGCGACTCAAACCGCGCGTTAAGCTTGATCGTGCATAAACGGCACAACCAAAAACATGCCTGACGGCAGGACTGCGTCATGTTTCAGATTATCGGGGTGGTGGTTGTTTTCGTAATGGTGTTCGGCGGCTTCATGCTCGCCGGCGGCCATTTCGACGTGATCATCAAGGCTGCGCCTTTCGAGATGATGATGATCGGCGGCGCCGCTGTCGGCGCCTTCCTGATCGGCAACTCGTTCAAGACCGTGATGGCCGCGCTGGGCGGTTTCGGAAAGATCATGGGCGGCGCCAAGTGGAAGGCGAAAGACTACACCGACCTGCTCAGTCTATTGTTCATATTGACAAAGACAATGAAGACAAAGGGCGTGGTGGCGATCGAACAGCACATCGAGAACCCCAAGGACTCCACGATCTTCCAGAACTATCCGAAGATCCTGAAAGACCACTTCGCCACCGATCTCATCTGCGACACGCTGCGCATGATGACGATGAACCTCGAAGACCCGCACCAGGTCGAGGAAGCCATCGACAAGCAGATCGAGAAGCATCACCATGAGGCGCACAAGGCGGCGCACGCGATCCAGAACATGGCGGACGCCCTGCCCGCTCTCGGCATCGTTGCGGCTGTGCTCGGCATCATCAAGACCATGGGCGCAATCAGCCAGCCGCCAGAATATCTCGGCAAGCTGATCGGCTCGGCGCTGGTCGGCACCTTCCTTGGCGTGTTCCTCGCCTACGGCTTCGTCGGCCCGTTCGCTGCCCGCATGGGTCAGGTGATCGACGAGGAAGGCCAGTTCTACAAGATCATCAAGGATGTGCTGGTCGCCCACCTGCACGGCAATGCGGCGCAGGTCTCTGTCGAGATCGGCCGCGGTCAGGTTCCGAGCGAAGCCCAACCTTCCTTTGCGGAGCTGGAAGAGGCGCTCAACGCCGTCACGGTCTGATTTCAGTAGAGTAGTGTACAGTGTATGCATCACGGCCCGGCTCCTGCGAGCCGGGTCGCTTGCATTCTAGTCTGTCGTTTCGTGCTTAGCCGCCGGCAGGACATAGGCCTCGCGCGCATTTTCCGGGACCAGCCACTTCTGCGCCGCGCCGATCACATCCGCCTTTGTAATGGCCCGGACGCTCGCCTCGATTGTCTCGAGGCGGTTGCGCTCCATCACGTCGGGCCGCGTCTGCGCCTGCGAGATCAGGCTCAGCCAGTACGCATTGGAGGTCGCGTTCTGAGGCAGGATTTCCAGCGACGGGGTCACCGCGCGCAGAAACTCGTCATCGGATATGTCGCCCGCCCGCATGTCCGCCGCGATGTCCCGCAGCGCCGCCAGAACACGCTCGACATCCTCTGGTTTCACCTCCGCTCCGGCGCTGACATAGCCAAAGCCGGAATAGATGCTGGAAATCGTCGCGCCTGCGGTTGGCGAATAGGTCGCGCCGAGCCGCTCGCGGATCGCCTCGATCACTTTCAGACGCATGATCGCGGCGGTTACGGCGATCACCCTGACAGTCTGCGGATCGGCGTCGGGGTCCACGCCCGTCACCGGCCAGTAGATATAAGCCAGCGCCTGGCTCGCCTCCCCGGCATGCGCGAGCACGACAGGCGAACGATCATCCCGAAACGTCACGGGCCGCTCCGCCCGCCATTTCGAAGGCCTGGGTTCGCGCGCCAGCAGCGCCCCGAAGGTCCGCGCCACCAGCCGGATCACCGCATCCTCGTCGATGTCGCCGACAACGGCGATCTCAATGGGGCCATGTTCGAGAACCGGGGTCAGATAGTGGCGCAGCTCCACGAAGGAGCGGAATACGGCGCCATCATCCGGATCGTTTCCGATCCGCTTGTCGCCGCCCACAAGCGTGCGAACGCCCTGCGCCGCCCACACCATCTGCGCGGTTGCATCCGCGCGCGGCCAGCTCAACACGACATTCTGGCGCCAGCGCTTTTCGGCTTCGGGGCGATAGCCCGGATCGGTCACATAGGCCGCCAGCAACCGCAGCTGCAGCTCAAGGTCAGCCGGCGTTGTTGAATAGGTTCCTCCAAACGATGTCCCGCCGGCGCCAAATCGCGCCGCGGCCACCCGCCCCTGAAGAATGGCGCGCAGATCGTCGATCGAATGCTTGCCGAGCCCACCGGCTGCAAACGCCGACATAAGCGAACCCAGCCCGAAAGGCTCCTCGGGAAAATCAAGCAACCCCTGCCCGACGCGCAGGGACATCTGCACCGAGTTGCGCGTGAAGTCAGTCTTCTTGAGATTCAGACGCACATTGTTATCGAACGTCACGAGGCGCACGCCGATATCCTCAAGCCGCTCGTCCTTCACGACCTGGCCGGGTTTGCCGAAGTTCGTGTAGGCGAAAGGCAGGCGCTTCCGGGCCTCGGGCGGCGTGACAGCCTCCTTGCCGCTCTCGCGCCACGCTTCCACCACTTTGTCCGCCAGCCCCGGCTCATCCACCGTCGAGGACACGAAGAAAAGGGGCGAACGCATGGCCATATGCGATGCAAAGGCCTCGTGCACGGTCGCCGGCGTCACGTCACCGGCCCAGCTCTCGAACCGCGCAAGACCGGATGATGGCGTTGCAAAGACCGTGTCATTCTGCACCGACGCCAGCAGGGCGTTCATCAGCGCGCCGGTTGTGCGCGTCTCCTCGCGTTCGGCCTGGTTCCGTTGGCTGGTGCGGAAGGCCTCGACCTGCGCCTCGATTTCCGCGGCGGTGAATCCATGCAGGAGCGCACGCCGCCATTCATGCTCCAGTGCAGCAAGGGCGGGACGCCATTCACCCGGGGCAAACGAGACCGATCCACCGGCTACGTCGGCGGCGCGCAGAAGATCACCGGTTGAAAGACCGACACTGCGGAACGGCGCATCCTCTGCATTGGCCAACGGAGCCAACCGCCGCTGCACTGCGCCAATGCCGAACATCAGCATGTTGTCATCGCGCCGCTGCGCCAGCGTATCGACATCATCGACATAGGGCGACAGCGAATAGACGGCGATCGTATCGCCGCCATCCTCGTGCACGAACACCGAAGCCTCTGAAGACCGCTCGGGCAGCGTGTAGGACAGATCCGGTTCCTGACCCGGCTCTCCCTGCCCCTGCCAGCCGCCAAACCGCGCGACAATCTTCTGTTCCATGGCGTCGACGTCGAAGTCGCCAACGATCAGCAGCGTCGCCCGTTCCGGCCGGTAGTAGCGCTGATAGAGACTTACCATCTGCTCGCGGGTCGCCGTCTCGATAACCGGAGCCAGTCCGATCGGCATGCGGTTGGCCGCCCGGGCGCCGGGCAGCAGGAAGCCGAGCTGCTGTTCGTTGCGCCGGCGCTGGAAATTCTCGCCCTTCCGCCATTCCGACATGACGATCCCGCGCTCGCGATCGATTGCCGACTGACTGAAGTTCAGCTCGCTCGCGATCTCGCGCAGCAGGAACAGACTCTCATCCACCAACCCGTCAGCTGCGTTGGGCAGCTCCAGCATGTAGGTGGTAAAATCCTGCCCGGTCGACGCGTTGGTGTCGGCGCCGAAGGCGAGACCCAGTCGCTCGAGAATTTTCACCATCTCGCCTTCGGGCACATTCTGCGAGCCGTTGAAGGCCATGTGCTCGATGAAATGCGCCAACCCCTGTTCCGCGTCCGTCTCGTACAGCGAGCCAAACGCGAAAGTGAACCGGATGGAAACGGCGCTCTTTGGAAGAGCATTGTGCCGCAGCGCATAGCGCATGCCGTTCGGCAGCACGCCAAACCTCACCGCCGGATCCGGCGCGATATCGCTCTGCTCGTGCGCCCACGGCTTTGCAGTCGCCTGCGCGAACGCAGGTCCGGCCAGCGCAAGCGCAAAAACAAACAGGATCGCCAGAACGCGCGTCATGGCCCTCTCACTGCGATTGCGGGGCACTGTGACAGGAAAGGAAGGGATGTCGACCGCACCTTGCACAGCCGGCCCGGACGCGCTGTGGACAGGCCTACTCAATCGCCTCGCCATTCGCCATCAGCGCCGCGCCGCAGAGATAGACAGAGCCGCACACATAGATGCGCGACGCATTTTCCTGCGCGTGCGCCACAGCCCGTTCAAGCGTCTCCGCCTCGCTGACATCGGCGCCCAGCGTCCGCGCAATGCCAGCGACATGCGCAGGGTCAGCGCCGGGTCCGCCCTCCTGGCCGCCGCTGTCCGGCAGCGGACAGACGATGATCTCGCCGGCAACGCGGACAAGTTCGCCCAGCACGCCCTCGACATCCTTCACGCCCTGGATCGCAAACACGAGGGCCGCGCGGCCGCCATCCTGTTTCGCCTGTCCGATCGCCCGGGCCAGCGTTGCGGCGCCGCCGGGATTGTGCGCCGCGTCGATCCAGACATCGTGGTCCTTCGCCAGTGGTCCCGGCTTAAGCTTCTGCAGCCGCGCCGGCCATGTCGCCTCGCGCAGGCCGGCCGCCATGTGCTCCGACCTGATGCAGGGATCGTTGATGGCCTCCAGTACGGCGCAGGCCGCGCCCGCATTCTGGGCCTGATGCTGGCCGCGCAGGCCAAGCCATGGCGAACGCACCGACAGGCTTCGGCCTTCATAGACGAAAGCATCGCCTTCCCAGCGCGCCTGCCAGTCGTCGCCCGATTCCAGTACCTTCGCGCCGACCGTGCGCGCTTCCTCACGCAGCACGCCCAGCGCGATTGCCGGCTGGTCCGCAATGATCGCGGGAACGCCTTCGCGGAAGATGCCGGCCTTCACGCGGGCGATCGCCGCAACGCCCGATATCCCGAACATCGCTTCGTGATCGCGGCTGATCGGCGTCACGGCGCAGGCCGCGGGCCTGGTCATCACATTGGTGGCGTCGGTCGCCCCGCCCGCCCCGACCTCGATGATCGACAGGTCCGCGCGGTGATGCGCGAACAGGCAGAAGGCCGCCGTGGTCAGCGCCTCGAAATAGGTGAGTTGTTCGGTCCGCCGCCAGATGTCAGCCAGCACGTCGGCCAGCTCGGCGTCTTCCACCAGCTTACCCGCGACGCGGATGCGCTCGTTGACACGCGTCAGGTGCGGCGATGTGAAGGCATGCACCTTGAGGCCGGCGGCTTCGGCCATGGCGCGGATGAATGCCCCGGTCGAGCCCTTGCCATTGGTGCCCGTCAGATGGATGGCCGGCGGTATGCGATCCTGCGGATCACCCATCGTCACCAGCGCCCTGCGGATGTGCGCCGTCCCGAACACCGGCGCGACGCGCGCGGCGGAGGAGGACCTGAAGCGGTCCAGTTCAGCGCTTACGATGGCGGCGTCGGCCAAGGCGGTTGCATCCCGGATAGGCGGATGCACAGCTCCGCAGTCGGCAGTCTAGGGTCGCGCGCGCGGCTGAGAAACCACCTTCCCGTGATGGGCTGGCGCTCCGGCCTGCGATCGCGTCAGATTACTTGGCGGCGGTTGTCTCTTCGGCGGCAGCGGCGACCTTGGCGCGCTTGCCACGCGCGGGCGGCATCAACATGCCGAGAACAGCGCCGATGGTCGCCGTCAGCTCCTTGCGGTGGCAGACGATGTCGACCATGCCCCGCTCGCGCAGGAACTCCGAACGCTGGAAGCCTTCCGGCAGCTTCTCGCGGATCGTCGACTCGATCACGCGCGGGCCCGTGAAGGCCAGCTGCGCGCCCGGCTCGGCGATGTGGACATCACCCAGCATGGCGTAGGACGCCAGCACGCCGCCCGAGGTCGGGTCGGACAGCACGACAATGTAGGGAAGCCGGGCGTGCTTCACGTCCTGCACCGCCAGAACCGTGCGCGGCATCTGCATCAGCGCGAAGGAGGATTCCTGCATCCGCGCACCGCCCGAGGCGGTGACGACGATGAAGGCGGCCTTGCGCGCCACCGCGACCTCGGCGGCCTTGATGAAGGCCTCGCCCGCAGCCATGCCGAGCGAACCGCCCATGAAGGCGAAGTCCTGCACCAGGATCACGGCCTTGCGTCCGTTGATCTCGCCATGCGCCGCCGCCATGCAGTCGTCGCGGCCGGTCTTGGCTTTCGCGGACTTCAGGCGGTCGGTGTAACGCTTGTCGTCCTTGAACTTCAGCGGGTCCTTGGGAACAGGCGGCATCGGGATGTCCGTCCACAGGCCGCCATCGAACATGTATTCGAAGCGCTGCTCGGGGCTGATGCGCATGTGCGCGCCCGACGGCGTCACCCAGTAGGCGCTCTCAAGCTCCTGCCGGTAGACCAGCTCGCCCGTCTTGGGGCACTTGACCCAGAGGTCGTCGCCCTCGGTGTCCTCCCGCTTGGCGAAGATCGACTTCAGCCCGGGAGGCAGGTTCGTAAGCCAGTTCAAGGAACGCTCCGTTCGGTACGCGCCAAGGCTATGGCGTTTGACAGTGACTTTGCAACAACACTTATTCGCTTGACAGACGACGCCGGATCGCCCTGCTCGACTGCGTCGCGAACCTCTTCAACCAGCGCAGACCCCACCACCACGCCATCCGAAATACGAGCAAAAGCAGCCGCTTGTTCCGGCGTTCGTACGCCAAATCCAACAGCCACGGGCAGATGGGAGAGTCGACGGGCCTGGTTTACGCCAACGGAAATGTCGGCCTCGGCGCCTATTCCCGCGCCGGTAACACCAGCGACGGAGACGTAATAGACAAAGCCGGACGCGCCATCGGCGATCCGCTTCATTCGTTGCTCGGTTGTCGTGGGCGTCGCCAGGCGGATCACGGCAAGGCCATGCGCGGACAGTTCTTCGCGAAGGGGGGCGTCCTCCTCCGGCGGCATGTCGACGGTGATAATCCCGTCGATGCCGGCCTCTGCCGCCGCGCGTGCGAAGGCGGCATAGCCCATGCGGTGGATCGGGTTGGCGTATCCCATCAGGATCAGCGGTGTCGTCGTGTTGGTGGCCCGGAAGCGGCGGGCGATTTCTAACGTAGAGTTAAGGTTCGCGCCAGCCGCGAGCGCACGCAGGGCCGCCTTCTGGATGGCGGGTCCATCCGCCATCGGGTCCGTGAAGGGCGCGCCAAGCTCGATGACATCGGCGCCGGAATCTGCCAGAGCCTTGATATTGCTGAAACTTGTTTCGTTGTCCGGGTCGCCGGCCATCAGATAGCCGACAAAAGCAGCCCGGCCCTGCTTGGCGCAGGCGGCGAAGGTCGCAGCAATCCGGTCAGCGGTCATCAGTGGGGTATGGGTGCGAAAGCGCTTCGGACGGTATCAAGCCAGATGCGAGTTCCATTGCGCCCCCAGCAGGGCTGGTTGGGGCGGAAGCGGCGGTAGATACCTCAAAACCGGGTCCCGACCTACCCCCTCACGCGCTTCCTGATGACGCACCGCAACAAAGGGGGAACAGGCCAACCGCCCAAGAGGTGATCCCGTTTTCCTGGCCGTCGCGCTTTGAAAGATAAGGGGTGGAGGGGGACGGGCCTGTGCGCTTCACGATGTTTGGCTCCCGCCTCTGGCCGCTTGCGCCCGCTGTGTTCGCGCTGCTGACCGGCGTATCCGGCTGCGGACCGGCTCCGGAAACCAATGCCGCGCGCTTCGAGACCTATCGCCCGCTGATCAACGCCAAGAAGGACGAGATCCGGGCGATCCTCAACGACGTGCCGCGCGACCCTCATGTCGCGCCGGTCGGCGGCTCCATCCTGCCCCGCTATGGCGAGCGAGACGGCTCGACCTACGACACGAACATCTTCTTCCAGTCCGTGCAGGAATTCCGCACGGGAGAAGCCCCCGCATGGGATCTCGATTTCCATTCAAGGCTGGGTCAGGCGCTAGACTGGGTGAAGGACGGGATCGACTATCCGCCCGACGAGCCAGTCGATCCCTTCTTTGCCGGCATCCTGGATGAGGCGGTCGCAACGCCCTTTGCTGCCTTCTACATTATCGACGGCTATCGAACGCCGGCCTTCATCAACGACAAGACGTTTCAGGCAGGCTCGGCGACGGTTGTCGTCCTGCTTTTCGACCTGAAGCAGAAGATGGTCGTGGCGAGCTGCAGGGTGCAAGCCGCATCAAGTCAGAACCTGGACTTCAGTTACGTCGCTGGCGGCATGTCTGCTGGTGTGGAGGTCGCCGCCGACAATGACCTGAAGAGAAATGCGCGCAGGCAGATGGCCGCCTGCCTGTCGGAACAGAGCGGCGGCGATCTCGAAGTTCTCGACTAGAATTTCTGGAACGACACCAGAAGCCCGCCGGATCGTGCGTTGACCGGTAACTCGGCCTCGAACTCTTTCGGCTGGGAGAAGTCGAGATCGAGCACACGGTGTTCATGCCCGCCGCCTTCGCGGCTGGTCTCGACGTGAAGACGGTATTTTCCGGGCGGCACGGTTCCGCCCGCATCGTCCGCGCCATCCCAATAGACCTTGTACGTCCCCGATCCGCGCGTCGACATCGAGCGGCCAGCAAAGAAGCTGTCCACCTGCGCGCGGTTCAATCGCCACCACACATGATTGCCCTCGTGCCACTCCTTGTGCCGGCCGATCAGCAGCAGCGTGCGCACAGGCTTGTCATCCGTGTCGCTCACCCAGATCGCGACATAGGGCGAGCGGAACGCGATCTCGCGGCGCATGTCCTTCGGCGGCGCTTCAAAGGTGACGTTGGCGTACCAGCCCTGCTTCCACAGCGTGGGCGCGCCCTGCCCGGCCTGCGGCTGCGGCGCGTACTCGATCCAGTGCGGCTGTGGCGCGCCAATCCAGCGTGCGCCGCCGGGCCGGGTCACGCGCGCGGACAGGCCGGACAGCTGCGCGATCATCCTGTCCGCCGCTTCGTCATCAAGCACCAGCGTGGCGGTTGCCAGCGCATCGGCCTCCATCGCATTCCCTGCAAGCGCCGTGACGGAACGCCGGTGGGGCGCGGGCCAGCCCGTGCGTGGATCCAGCGTCGCTGAAACGGTTCGCTCACCGACAAGCCTGTCGCGCGGTCCGCAGCCTGACGTTGCGATGGCTGCATCGCGCAGGATGATCTCGCCTACGAGCGGTCCGTTATCGAATGTTGAGAGCGGGTCAGGCGCGCCGATGCGCCATCCGCCCTGCGGCCCTGCGCCAGCGCAGCGTATGTCGCCGCCGATATCCACCATCGCGCCGCGCACGCCCGGCGTCTGCATCGCCGCGTCTGCCGCCCGGTCGACAACGTATCCCTTGGCCATCGCATCGAGATCGAAGCGCACGATCTCCGGGCGTTCGATCATCCGCGTCGCCGGGTCGAGCTTCAGGGGAGCCGCCGCAATCGCCTCAGCCAACTGCCGCATGGCTCCGCGATCCGGCAAAACCTGCGCTGCGCGCCAGTGATCGAGCAGGACGCCCAGCCGTCCGCTTACGGCGCCGCCGCTCAACGCGCGCCAGCGCTCGATCGCTGCGACGACCGCGAAGAGATCCTGCGAGACAACAAACCGGCTCGACCGGTTCAGGTGCGAAATCTCGCTGTCGGCGTGGCGCCAGTTGAACACGGCGTCCAGCCGATCAATCTCCGCGCGGGCCGCACAGGCGGCGGTATACGCAGCCTCCTGGCTGTCGGCCATCAAAGCGAGGTTGAGCCGCGTGCCCAGCACGCAAGGATCGTGGAAGACGAACACATCTTCCGACCCGCGCTCCGCCGTCGCCGGGCGTGGCGCTTCGCACGCCTGGGTCGCTGGCAAACCGTCAGCGGGCAACATGAAGGCTTACAGTTTCGCGCCGTCGAACTTCTGGATCGCGAGCGCATCGAGATCGATGTCCGGCACACAGCGCAGGTTCACAGCCACCATCTGCTTGCCGTCCGGCCCGACGCCGCCGCCATGGGTGGAGACGCCGCAATTGGCGCAGAAGTAGTGGTTTATCTTCTGCGTGTTGAACAGATAGGTGGAGACGTCGTTTTGCGGCGTCTTGAGCCGGAAATGGTCCGGCGTCGTGAACGCGAGCATGTTGCCTGTCCGGCGGCAGTAGGAACAGTTGCACACCACGGCGCCGCCGAAAGTTCCATCGACCTCGAAGGCGACGCGCCCGCAATGGCACGATCCGGCGTGTGTGGTCATGGCGAGCGCTCCTGATTCTACTGCGGGCCGGGACGGCCTGATCAGCATACATTGTCCTTGACGCTAAAGCGCAGCAACACCTGATCGCCGCCGCCCGTCGCCGGGGCGGAACGTGTGACCGACAGCTGCTGGCATCGCCCGCTTGTGGCCGTGGGCCGAAGCCAAAGCTCGCTGCCATCCGGAAACGCCATTGTCCTCACCCAGAGAAACATCTTGAGGCTGGAGGCATAGGGCTCCATCGGATTAGCCGCAGAGGTCAGCACACAGTCGGCGTCAGGCGTGTTGTCGGACGCGCCGTCTTCGGCGCAGGGCGTCAGCTGGTCGCCGTCGGCCACCTTGAGCCCCACCGTCTCCGGCAATATGCGGGGGCCGGCATCTGCTTTGGAATCGCCTTCGGGACCGGACTCGCCGCAGGCGGCGAGCCCAAACGCAAGAAGCACAGCGATTAGCGTTCTCAGCAATGTGGCGTCTCCGCGATGAACGCTGGCTCTGCAGCGCCGCAAAACAAGCGGCCCGAGCTCCAACGCCGGCAGAATATCACACTGACGTTCGATCGCACATCGCGCGAAGGTTGAGTCAGCCCTACTCGACCGGATTGTACATCCGCGGCGTGCAGGCCCCGCTGATGATGGTCATCTTGTGGATCGTCACATCCGCACCCGGCTCAGACTAGATCTTCATTCCCAGATGGCCCGCGACAGCGAAGATGTCTTTGTCGCCTCGGCCGCACATGTTCATGATGATCACGCCGTCCTTGCCCAGTTCCTTCGCGACATCGCCCGTGCGCGCCAGCGCGTGCGCCGGCTCCAGCGCCGGGATGATGCCTTCGAGGCGCGTGCAAAGCTGGAAGGCGTCGAGCGCCTCCTTGTCCGTGCAGGTGCGATACTCTGCGCGTCCTGTCTCGTGCAGGAAGGCGTGCTCGGGCCCGATGCCCGGATAGTCGAGACCCGCCGAGATCGAATGCGCATCGATGATCTGGCCATTCTCGTCCTGCAACAGGTAGGTGCGGTTGCCATGCAGGATGCCCGGCGCGCCGCCCGTCAGCGACGCTGCGTGCATGCCGGTGTCAACGCCATGGCCGCCGGCCTCAACGCCAATCATCCGTACGCCCTCATCCTCGATGAACGGATGGAACAGGCCGATCGCGTTCGAGCCGCCGCCGATCGCCGCCACCAGCGCGTCAGGCAGGCGACCTTCCTGTTTCAGGATCTGCGCCCGCGCTTCCTTGCCGATGATCGACTGGAAATCGCGCACCAGTTCCGGATAGGGTGCGGGCCCGCCGCCGTGCCGATGACGTAGAACGTGTTCTTCACATTCGTCACCCAGTCGCGCAGCGCCTCATTCATCGCATCCTTCAGCGTGCCCGTACCCGACGACACCGGCACGATCTCGGCGCCGAGCAGGCGCATGCGGAACACGTTGGGCTTCTGCCGCTCCACATCGGTCTCGCCCATGAACACAACGCACGGCAGGCCGAAGCGCGCGCAGATCGTCGCCGTGGCGACGCCATGCGCCCCGCCCCCGTCTCCGCGATGATGCGCGACTTGCCCATGCGCCGCGCCAGAAGGACCTGACCGATGCAGTTGTTGATCTTGTGCGCGCCTGTATGGTTCAGCTCGTCGCGCTTGAAGTAGATTTTCGCGCCGCCGAAATGCTGCGTCAGGCGTTCGGCGTAATAGAGTGGGCTCGGGCGGCCGACATAGTGCTCCAGCAGCCAGTCGAACTCTCTCTGGAATTCCGGATCGGCCTTCGCCTTGCGGTATTCCTGCTCAAGGTCGAGCACGAGCGGCATCAGCGTCTCGGCCACATACCGTCCGCCGAACGCGCCGAAACGCCCATTGGCGTCGGGCCATTGCGACCATGTGTTGGGACGGGGGGTGGCTGCGTCTGTCATGGCGCTCCCATAGACCGACTGGGCCCGCCTTCCAAGCGCGGTTCGTGGATCAGGCGCGAGCCAGCATGACAGGGCATTTCGGGGGGCCTATAACCTCCGGGCGTTCAGAGGAGAGGCGCATGTCGTACAAGGGTGAGTGTTTCTGCGGTGAAGTGAAAATCGAAGTCGCGGGCGAGCCGGAAGGGATGGGGTATTGCCATTGCCAGTCGTGCCGGTCCTGGTCGGGAGGGCCGGTCAACGCCTTCACGCTCTGGAAGCCCGAAAACGTGAAGGTCACGGCCGGCGCTGACGCCATCGCCACCTTCAACAAGACGCCCAGCAGCAGTCGAAAATACTGCGCAACCTGCGGCGGCCATCTGATGACGGATCATCCGACGCTCGGCGTCGTCGATGTGTTTTCCGCGACGCTTCCCACGCTTGCCTTCAAGCCCGGCCTGCACATCAACTACGCAGAAACGGTGCTGCCGATGAAGGACGGCCTGCCGAAGTTCAAGGACTTCCCGGGCGCCTTCGGCGGCTCGGACCAGACGATGGCGGAATAGCTGTACTCACGGCGCCTACGGCTCGTACCGGAACGCGGCTACAGGCAGCCTTCGACCCATTCAACCGATCCATCTCCCGCATGGATCGCGATGATGGCTCCGTCGTCGTCCGTCTCGAACCGCAGGCCACGCGCCGCCTCCCGCGCCGCTTCGTCAGCAAAAGGCGGCGCGGCTCCCATCCACACAGTCAGATACTGAGATGGCCGGCCACGATAGAAATGCGGCTGTTCATTCAATGCAGACCCGAACGCCTCGCGGACCAACGCCGCACTGTCTCCGAGCTTCAACCCGGCGTAAGTCGATGCGCTGCCTTCATGGAGGCTGAAGCGAGCGACCTTGCCATCCACAAACATAACCCCCGGCCGATCAGTATCCCCCGGCAGATCGAGCCACGTGCACCCATACTCCCCGTAATCGACATCGTCCGCGACAGAGATGTTGGTTCCCAGCGCAGCGTTGAGCGCATCCAGCGTCATGCCGATCCGGATGGGCCCCCAAGCGTCCATCGTCACGCCATTTTCAGAGGCTGGCGGAAGAGCCTCAGGCAGGATCACGGCAAGCGCGGGCGCGACGGGCTTCGGCTCATCCTGCGTTTCGGCAGGAGCTGCCGGCGTGTTTGTTTCCTGTGTTGGAAGCGATGGAGGCTGCGGCGTCTGCTGCCCGCATCCACACATCAGCACAACGCCCGCGAGCATCGGCGATCTCAGCATTTTGCGCCTCCGCCCAGGACGCCGTTCGCCCGATCGCTTCAAGCGCCTATCCCTTCGCCGCCTTGATGAACGCCCGCACTTTAGCGGCATCCTTCACGCCGGGACTGGATTCAACACCGGACGATACATCGACAGCGGCCGCTCCGCTCTGCCGGATCGCTTCAGCGACATTCTCGGACGTCAGTCCGCCCGACAGCGTCCAGTCCTCGTGGTCGTTCACGCGGAAACCTTTGAGGATCGACCAGTCGAACGTCCGCCCATGCCCGCCCTCGCGGGTCGCCCCCTTGGGAGGCTTGGCGTCGAACAGGAAGGCGTCGGCCTCCGCGAAGCTCGCGGCGTCTTCCAGATCACGTCGCCCGCCGATCCCCATCGCCTTGATGACGGGTACGAGCGAATGTCGCTTCACGAAGGAGGCGACCTGCCCCGGCGTCTCCTTGCCGTGCAACTGCACTGCACCGATCTCGGACGTTTCATCGATCAACTGATCCAGTCCGGGCGCGTCCAGCGTCGCCACAACCCAGGGTTCGGCGCCCATCTCGGCCGCCCGCCGGATCAGGGCCTGAGCCGTCTCGAACGGCACATATCGCGGACTTGTCTCGACAATGACGAAACCGACCATGTCGGCCCCGGCCTCGATCGCCATGTCGAGGTCGGCTTCACGGGTGATGCCGCAGATCTTCACAGCGACCATGGCTGGCGTCCCGGTTCAGGTCCCGGCCAAATCAAGACCAAGGACTTCAAAACAGAAAGGGCGGCCGTCAAGGCCGCCCCTTCCTTACGCTACATGACTCTACGCAGGCCGCCCAAATACATCAGCGGCCTTTTGCAAGCAAGTCCCTGATCTCGGTAAGGAGTTTTTCCTGCGCCGTGGGTTCCGGAGGGGAAGGAGCTTCGGCCTTTTTCTTGAGAAGATTGTTCATCGCCTTGACCAGCAGGAACATGGCGAAGGCGACAATTGCGAAGGTGATGATGAAGTTGATGAACGATCCGTACCGGATCGCCACTTCCGGCAGGTCCTCGCCGCCAGCCGTGACGTGGGCTTCCTGGAGAACGTATTTCAGCTGGGAAAAATCGACCTTCACCAGAACGCCAATGATCGGCATCAGGACGTCGTCCACCAGCGATTTCACGATCGCCCCGAACGCCGTGCCGATGATGAGACCGACCGCCAAGTCGACCACATTTCCGCGCAGGGCAAAGTCCCGGAATTCCTTGAGCAAGGTGTCTCCCCTCTTGCCGCCTGGCGCGTAAGGTGCGCCGCTTACAGTTTCGCAATGCGCCAGCCCAGCGTCCAGCCCGAATCAGGAAGGCCGGATATTCCCCAAAAAGGCCGAAAATTGCGCCGGATCAGGTCCGGTCTTCCGGGTCCTGCCCGTTGTTGAGCCGCGAACGCAGCTCCTTGCCGGCCTTGAAGAACGGCACGTGCTTGGCCTCGACCGAAACCGAATTGCCGGTGCGCGGATTGCGCCCGGTGCGGGCTTCGCGCTTGCGCACGGAGAAGGCTCCGAAGCCGCGAAGCTCAACCCGGTCCCCGCGCTCGAGCGCGCCGGCGATCTCGTCGAAAATCACATCGACGATCCGCTCGACCTCACGCACCTTGAGGTTGGGATTCTCTTCCGCGAGCTTGTTGATGAGTTCGGAGCGCAGCATAGGGGCAAACTTGCGCTAAGAGCCGAGGAAAGCAAGAGTTTTTCGTGACATTCCTGCAGGGAGCTGCACTTGCGTCCCATTACGGGCCGAACCGGGCGCGATTCCCGGAGCTAACCCCGAGCGCTGGCGCCGCCAGGCCTGCCTGAAACGCAGAACGCCCCCGCTTTCGCAGGGGCGTTCCGGTTTGCTCACCTGCGTGAGGCCTAGTCTTCCTTCTTGGCCTGTTTCAGGGCCGCGCCGAGGATGTCGCCCAGCGAGGCGCCCGAGTCGGCCGAGCCGTACTGTTCCACGGCTTCCTTCTCGTCCTTGATCTCCATCGCCTTGATCGACAGCGAGACCTTGCGGGACGCCTTGTCGAACGTCGTGACCAGCGCGTCGACCTTGTCGCCTACAGCGAAACGTTCCGGACGCTGGTCGCCGCGATCGCGCGACAGGTCGGCCTTGCGGATGAAGGCCTTCATGGCGCCGTCGGCGATCGAGACTTCGATGCCGCCGGTCGTGACTTCCGTCACCGTGCCGGTCACCACCGAGTTCTTGCGCAGGTCGATCGACTCGGTCGGGTCCTGGCTGAGCTGCTTGATGCCCAGCGAGATGCGTTCCTTCTCGATGTCCACGTCAAGGACGCGCGCCTGCACGTTGTCGCCCTTGTTGTACTTCTTGATGGCTTCCTCGCCCGGCTCGTTCCAGTCGATGTCGTTGATGTGGACCATGCCGTCGAGATCGGGGCCAAGGCCGACAAACATGCCGAACTCGGTGATGCCGCGAACTTCGCCCTCGATGTTGGTGCCGATCGGGTGTTCAGCCATGAAGGCTTCCCATGGATTGTTCATGACCTGCTTGAGGCCCAGCGAGATGCGGCGCTTCTCGGCATCGACGTCCAGCACCATGACATCCACTTCCTGCGAGGAAGAGATGATCTTGCCGGGGTGAACGTTCTTCTTGGTCCACGACATTTCGGAGACGTGGATCAGGCCTTCGACGCCATCCTCCAGTTCGACGAACGCGCCGTAGTCGGTGATGTTGGTCACGCGGCCCGACAGCTTGGCGCCGACCGGGTACTTGGCCGAGACGCCATCCCACGGATCGGTCATCAGCTGCTTCATGCCCAGCGAGATGCGCTGCGTATCCGGGTTGATCTTGATGATCTGGACTTCGACTTCCTGGCCAACTTCCACAACCTGAGACGGGTGCGACACGCGCTTCCAGCTCATGTCGGTGACGTGCAGCAGGCCGTCGATGCCGCCCAGGTCCACGAAGGCGCCGTAGTCGGTGATGTTCTTGACGACGCCCTTGCGACGCTCGCCCTCGGCCATGTTGCCGACGATCTCGGCGCGCTGTTCGGCGCGGGACTCTTCGAGCACGGCGCGGCGCGAAACAACGATGTTGCCGCGCGGACGGTCCATCTTGAGGATGGCGAAGGGCTGGGCCTGACCCATGAGCGGGCCGACATCGCGGATCGGGCGGATGTCCACCTGCGACCCCGGAAGGAAGGCGTTGACGCCGCCGAGGTCGACCGTGAAGCCGCCCTTCACGCGGCCAACGATCGTGCCCTTTACCGTCTCTTTCTTCTCGGACAGGCGCTCAAGGCGCGTCCAGGCTTCCTCGCGGCGGGCCTTGTCGCGCGACAGGACGGCGTCGCCCAGCGCGTTCTCGATGCGCTCCAGATAAACCTCGACGATTTCGCCAACAGCCGGCTGCTTATCGTCGGAGGCAAATTCACGGACCGGGATGCGGCCTTCGGTCTTCAGGCCGACATCGACCGTGATGAAGTCGCCGCCAACGCTCGTGACGGTCGCCGGGACGACCCGGCCTTCGATCATCGCGGATCCGGAAAAGCTCTCCTCAAGGAGGGCGGCAAAGTCGTCAGTCGTCGGGTTCATGGTTACAGTAGACATCAAGGCTCCAATGGATTTCGTCATTGCAGGCCGACCGGTTGTCCCGGCGGTCTCGCCGCGTCGTGCGGCGTGAATGCTGAATTTCCGCCGGTCAGCTGGGGGATTTCGCGGGTCGAGCCGGTTTTGGGCCGGCATGTCCGCGAGGGCTGTCCACAGGGCGGGAGCGGCTCTCTAGGCTCCCGGGAGCTACAAAGTCAAGTCAGCAGGACAATCGGGAAGACTGACGCCCTATTCGCCCGGATGTCGCGCCGCCTTCAGGACAATGGCCTGCGCCGGCAGGGGCGCAACGATCGTGGCCTTATCACCGATGGCGATCCTGACTGAACCGCTCCGGCATCCGGCGTGATCCAGCATCGAGACTTCGGCGGCATCGAAGTGCACATCGTTTCCGGATCCCAGCCGGCCGCTGAACAGCAGGGCGAGGAATTCCGGAAAGGACGCCGACTTGAATTCCCACGTCATCGGCTGGCCGGCCGCAGTGAAACGGAAGACAAGCGCGCCATCCGCTCCCGCATCGATTCCAGCCAGCGCAAGCTTGGTCATCCGGCCTGTCCCGACATGTGGCCTCTCTGGCAACAGACGACTGTTGCGGTTGCGCGCTATGTCTGATGCTCGCCGATGGATTGCCATATGCGACACGTGGGTAATGACGACGCATGCCGCGCACGTCACGCCAGTTTCCAGCTGAACCCACTTGCTTCACTGTCAGGCGCCACCAAGTTGGGCATCAGGTCGCATGTGGGAGACTGGCATGAAGAGCGTTGTCGTCACGGGCGCATCCACCGGCATCGGCTGGGGCTGCGTGAAAGTGCTCACGCAGCGCGGCTTCCATGTCTTCGGCAGCGTCCGCAAGCAGGCCGACGCTGACCGGCTATCGAAGGAATTCGGCGCCTCTTTCACACCACTGATTTTCGACGTCACCGATCAGGTCGCGGTCGCCGCCGGCGCGCGTGCAGTGCAGGCCGCGCTCAAAGGCGCGACACTCGCCGGGCTCGTCAACAATGCCGGCATCGCCAATCCCGGCCCGCTGCTCCACATTGGCATAGACGACTTCCGGCAACAGCTGGAAGTGAACGTCACCGGACAACTCATCGTCACACAGGCGTTCGCTCCGCTGCTCGGCGCCAGCCCGGAAACCAAGACGGCATCGCCGGGCCGTATCGCAATGATGAGTTCGGTCGGCGGCAAGGTCGCTTCGCCATTCGTGGGCCCCTACAACACCTCGAAGTTCGCGCTCGAAGGCCTGTCCGAAGCGCTACGCCGCGAGCTGATGATCTATGGCGTCGACGTGATTGTTATCGCGCCGGGCGCCATCGCCACGCCGATCTGGGACAAGGCCGACGCCATCGACGTTTCGCGCTACGCCAACACGCCGTACGCCCAGGCGCTGGACCGCGTGAAGCGGTATATGGTCGAACTGGGCCGCAAGGGTTTCCCTCCCGAGCGTATCGGCGAGACGGTCCACACCGCCCTCACGACCACATCTCCGAAGACGCGCTATGTCGTGACGCCCGAGCCTTTCACAAACTGGATGAGCCGTAACCTGCCCAAGCGCATGGTTGACAAGACCGTCGCGAAACGGCTCGGCCTCAACCGGATCTGAGCTCACCTAACGTCCGCACTGGACAAACGCCGGCAAACGGCGTGACCTCCGCCACATGACAAATCTCACACCGCGCATCGACGCCGCCGTCCAGTCTGCTCTCAACGACAAGCGCATAGTTGGGGCCGTCATCGCCGTCATGCAGGACGGCGACCTCGCCCACTTCAAGGCCTATGGCCTCGCCGACCGCGAAGCCGGCCGCGCCATGAAGGAAGACGACATCTTCCGCCTCGCCTCGATCTCGAAGCCGATCGTCACCGCCGCCGCCATGCGGATGATCGAATTGGGCAAGCTGGGCCTCGACACGCCGGTCACCGACTTCCTGCCTGACTTCAAGCCGAAGGCGCCGGATGGCTCCACGCCGGTCATCACCATCCGCCACCTGCTCACCCACACATCGGGTCTCTCCTACGACTTCCTCCAGCCCGAGAACGGGCCCTACAACACCATCAAGGTTTCCGCCGGTATCGACGGCGACCTCACGATGGAAGAGAATCTCGATCGTATGGTTCAGGCGGGACTCACCTTCCCGCCCGGCGCCATGTGGCTTTACTCCGTCGCCATCGACGTGCTGGGCGCGATCCTCGCGAAGATCGAGGGCACGGATGTCGAGGGTGTGGTGACCAGGTACGTGACCGGCCCTCTCGAGATGACGGATACGTCCTTCTTCGTCACCGACGCAGCGCGCCTTGTCCAACCCTACTCCAATTCGGCGCCTGAGCCCGTCCGCATCGGCGATAATTTCAAGCAGCCCTTCGTGCCCGGCTGCGCGCCGATCAATCTCGGCGTCTCCCGCGCCTTCAACCGCAACGCCTTCCAGGGCGGCGGGGGCTGCATGAACGGCAAGGCGCTGGACATTGTTCGCATGCTCGACGCGATCCGCGCCGGCGGCGAGCCGATCCTTTCGGACGCCACGACGAAACAGATGATGTCCAACCAGATCGGACCGCTGCGCATCCTGTTCGATCCCACCGGCAACACGGCCTTCGGTTTCGGCGGCTCGATCCTGATGGATCCGGCCGCGTCGGGATCCTTCCTGTCGCCCGGCTCCTGGCAATGGGGCGGCGTGTGGGGCCATTCCTGGTTCGTCGACCCGGCCCGGAAGACGACCATCGTCAACCTCACCAACACCACGCTCGAAGGCATGGTGGGTCAGCTGCCGCGCGACATCCAGCAGGCTGTGGTGGGCGCCTAGCGCTTCTTTCCGATCCGGGTTTCGACGATCTCGATCGCCTTGGCGAGGCAATCATCCGGCGTCAGACGCGTGGTGTCGATCCAGATCGCATCCTCCGCCGGCTTCATCGGCGCGTCCTTGCGCTGCGAGTCGCGCGCATCGCGTTCCTTCAGCTGCGCCAGCACGTCGGCCTGGGTCGTGACCTCGCCCATCGACGAGAATTCCAGAAAGCGGCGTCGCGCCCGCTCCTCCACCGAGGCGTCGACCCAGAGCTTCACGTCCGCCTCGGGCGCAATCACCGTGCCGATGTCGCGGCCATCGAGAACAGCCCCGCCCTTCTGCGTGGCGAACTTCCGCTGCACGTCCAGCAGCGCCCGCCGCACTGCCCCCAGCGAGGCCACAACAGACGCCGCCGCGCCGACGCCCACCGTGCGCAGGTCACGCTCCTTGAAACGTTTGAGATCAATCGTCTCGGCCAGCGCAGCGCAGGCCGCCTCGTCCGTCAGCGCAACACCCGCCTTCGTCGCAGCCATCGCCACAGCGCGATAAAGCAGTCCCGTATCCAGATGCGGCAGGCGAAAATGCTTGGCCAGCCGCTTGGCCAGCGTGCCCTTGCCCGAAGATGTCGTTCCGTCGATCGCGATGATCATGCGGGATCCTTCGCGACATCGGCCCCCAGAGCCGCCATGTGGTCGAAGAATTCCGGATAGCTGGTCGCGATCATCGCGATGTCGTCCACCCCCACCGCTTCCTTCGCGGCCGAGCCCATCACCAGTGCCGACATGGCGATGCGATGATCGTGGCGGGCTTCCACCAGCCCGCCGCCGGGCACGCCGCGCGCGCCCATGCCGGTGACGATGAAGCCGTCCGGCAGTTCCTCGACCGCGACGCCATTGACCGCCAGCATGGCGCAGATCGCCTTGACCCGATCGCTTTCCTTGACCCGCAGTTCGGCCGCGCCGGTCACAGTGGTCTTGCCGTCCGCGAACGCAGCCAGCACCGCGAAGATCGGCAGTTCATCGATCATCGACGGCACCAGCGCCGGGTCCAGCACGATGCCCCGCAGGCGCGATGCCGAGGCCGTCACGCTCACGGTCGCCTCGCCTGTGGCGACGCCATCCGCCGCGACGTTCAGCGCGCCACCCATCTCCTGCGCCGCATCGAGGAAGCCAGTGCGCGTGCGGTTGTCCAGCATGCCGGTTACCGATGCACCGCCCTCGCCGGCGATCAGGGCCATCGCGATGGCGAACGCCGCTGAAGATGGATCGCCTGCTACCGATGCGCCGTGCACGGCCGTCAGGGGCTGGCCACCCCGCACCGAAACTACCGGACCGCCATCGGGACGCTCCTCGACGCCAACCTCGACGCCGAATGCCCGCAACATGCGTTCGGTATGGTCGCGCGTGGCTTCCTTCTCCTCCACCACGGTCACGCCGTCGGCGCGGAGCCCGGCCAGCATGATGGCGGACTTCACCTGCGCCGAGGCTTCAGGCGGGGCATAGCGGATCGCCTTGAGCTGTCCGCCCGTCAGCACCGCCGGCAGGCGGCCCCCCGGTGAGGTTTCGGCCCTGAGGCCCATTTCCCGCAACGGCTTCAGCACGCGTTCCATCGGCCGTGATGACAGCGAGGCGTCGCCAACGAAGCGGGCCGTCACAGTGTGTCCGGCCACCAGCCCCATCATCAGGCGCGCGCCGGTGCCGGAATTGCCGAAGTCGAGATCGCTGGCCGGGGTGGAAAAGCCACGTGCGCCGACGCCGGCCACGGTCCAGGCGCCCTGCCCGGTGCGCTGGACGCCCGCCCCGAGCGCCTTCGCCGCCTTCGCGGTGTTTATGACATCCTCGCCTTCGAGCAGGCCGGTGATCGTGGACTCGCCCTCGGCGACCGCCGCCATCATGATGGCGCGATGCGAACACGATTTGTCGCCCGGCGCTCTGACCGATCCGGCGATCCGGGCGGCTGGTCTGGAGGTCGCGCGCATCGGCTTTCCGAGGCTTGTGAACAGGGGCGCCGGCCACCATCTGGCCGGCGAAACATGAGCGCTTTACAGCCTCGCGCGAACATGGCAAGCGCCGACCCAAGCATGGGGAAATGACCTTGGCTGACACTCACCTCGGCGAAAAACACATCTGCCCGGAATGCGGGTCCAGATTCTACGATCTCGGGAAACACCCGCCGGTGTGCCCGAAGTGTGGAACAGTGATCGAGCTGGCCGCCGAAGCCGCCAAACCCAAGCGCGCGCCGGCCAAGCCAAAGGCGACCGCCGCCGCCGCCAAGGCATCGTCGCGGGATGACGACGAGGATGATGAGGACGAGGACGAAGAAGACGAGGATCTCGACGACGAGGATGATGAAGACCTCGACGACGAGGAAGATGCCGACGACGAGGAAGAAGACGAGGCGGAGGATGACGAGGAAGACGTCCTTGAAACCGACGAGGACGGCGACTTCTCCGACGACGACGATGATGACGATATGGACGATGACCTCGAAGACGAGGACGAAGAGGACGACGATCTGACCGTCATCGACGAAGACGACGAGTTTGAGGACGACGACCTCGACGGCGAGGAAGAAGAAGAGGAACGATAGGCCTCTCGTCCTGAAGGAACTGACCGGCGGCCCGCGATCTGATCGCGGGCCGTCTGCTTTTGCGGCGCGCGCGACCGCCTGGAGGCGGCCCGGTTCACAGGATCAGGGGAAGAAGGATGGTGGAGCCAGACGGAATCGAACCGACGACCTCTTGCATGCCATGCAAGCGCTCTCCCAACTGAGCTATGGCCCCACAACCGTGGTTCGGACGGCCATTTCCGGCGCGGCCCGATTTGGGAGCGCGTTGCTTATAGCGAGAGCTGCCGCGGATCAAGCGGGTAAACTGAAGGAGTTCGCATGCCCCGGACGCTGGCCTTCCTGCCCGGAACCATGTGCGATGAACGGGTCTGGGCGCCGGTGCGCCAGAGGCTCAGCCCCCGGTTTCCTTCGATATATCTCGCCACCGAGACCCGGCCCACGCGGGAAGGGATGCTGGAGCTGATCGATTCGGCAGCGAGAGAGGCTGGCCCGCTTCATCTCGTCGCGTTCTCGATGGGCGGCTATCTGGCGCTTGCCTATGCGCTGGACCACCCCGGACAGGTGGCGTCCATCGTAACCGTCGCAACGTCCGCCTTCGGCCTGTCGGCAAAGGAGGCGGCGGAACGGGTCCGCGCCCTCGACCTGCTTGAGAAGCACGAATACCGGGGCATTTCCCCGGCGCGCATCAACCAGTTCGTGCACCCCACCCACCAGTCCGACCCGGAGGTGATCGACGTGATCCGCGCCATGGACCGCGATCTCGGCAAGACCGTTCTGGTCAGCCAGCTGCGCGAGACGTCGGCCCGGACCTCGTTGGCCCCGCGCCTGCCGGAGCTGGCGCTCCCGGTGCTGTTCATCGGCGCGGACGGCGATCCCTTCGTCCCGTGGGAGTCGATCGAACGCATGGCGGCGCTCGTTCCGGGCGCGCTGGCCGCGCAGGCGGACGCCGCAGGTCACATGATGCCGCTGGAACAGCCGGACTGGCTGGCGGACCGCATTGCGGCCTTCCACGCCTCATTTGAAGCGGATTGACCTCAGGCCGCGTCGATCGCCGTATCGGGCGCGAGGATGGCCAGTACGGTCTCGACCGTCTGCGCCTGCCGCAACGCCGTGCGGATACGCTCCTGCCGGAAAACGCGGGCCGCGCGCGCCAGGGCGCGCAGGTGATCGGCGCCTGAATCCGTGGGCGCCAGCAGCATAATGATGAGATCGGCCGGACGCTCGTCGATCGCCTCGAAATCGGCCGGCTCCATCAGACGCGCAAACCCCGCAACCGGGCGCGACAGGCTTTCGATGCGGGCATGGGGAATGGCGACGCCCTCGCCGACGCCGGTCGACCCCAGGCGCTCGCGTTCCAACACGGCCTCATGCACCTGCCGGGCGTCGAGCTGCAGCGCAGACGCCATCATCGCCGACATCTCGGCCAGCACCTGCTTCTTGCCCTGCCAGCGGGCCCGCGGCGCAATCGCCTGCGGAAGGATGAGATCGCCGAGGCTCGGCGTGATCATGTTCAGGGGAACCGGGCCAGCCATCAGAAAGCTCCGCCCGAAGCAACAAGATTGCGATGCATAACTCTACCACGTCCCTCCCGAGGGAACGCCCTTACGCCCGATGGGGCCCAGCATATCGCGCGCAAAAGCGAACGCATCAACGCAAAGCGTCCCTACAGCAAAACATCTGCAAAATTTCAGCCGGATGAAAATCAGCTGGCTTTGCCAGGGTCTACCCAGCCAACGTTACCGTCTGGTCTACGGTAAACCATGTTCAGACCGCCATGAGCGGCATTGCGGAACAGGAGTGCCGGAGAATCGGCCAGTTCGAGCTGCATCACCGCCATGGAAACGGTCAGCGTCCGGATTTTCGTGTCCGATTCTGCGACAATGGCCGGAGACTCGCCCGCGGACGACTCGCCGCCCTCCTCGTCGGGAGCATTCGTCTCGTCGACCGGCAGGATAATGCGCTCGAGGGCGATTTCGGCCGCGCTATTGGCGCCATTTTCCCGGCCGCGATGGCTGCGCAGCCGGTTCTTGTACCGGCGAACGCGCTTCTCGATCTTCTCCAGCGCCATCTCGAAGGCCTGATAGCCATCGTCGCCCTCGCCATGGGCCTGCAGTGTCACGCCGGCCGGAAGATGGATCGAGCAGTCCACGTTGAAGGCCCAGCCCGGCTTGGACACGGTGACAAACGCCTCGCCCGTGCGGTTGAAATATTTCGAGACCCGCTCCTCAAGGCCGGCGGCTATGCGCTCCTGCAGGGCCGCCCCAATCTCGAGCTTCTTGCCTGCGATCTGGACTTGCAACGGAGGCTCCTTTTCCTGGTCCGCGACAATCACTTGCGCGCGGCTGGCCAACCCTCACTGATATCTATCAACTTTGGGATCGGGTGTGGCGAAGGTCAACGGTTCGACGGCCCGGCACATGCGTAATGCCCAGTACGCAGCAGCAGTTGTATGAGGGTGAGGCCTGCGTGTCTCGCAGGCGCCGCATCAGGCGGTCGTCGCGAAAATCCTGCGGCGTTCCACCGACGAGGGAATCCGCAGCGACTCCCGGTATTTGGCGACCGTACGGCGCGCGATGTCGATGCCGTGCGCGCGAAGACGCTCCACGATCTGGTCATCCGACAGCACAGCGTCGCGGCTTTCCTGATCGATCATTTCCTTGATGCGGTGACGCACGGATTCCGCCGAATGGGATTCCCCGCCCTGCACGGCCGGAATCGAGGCCGAGAAGAAGTATTTCAGCTCGAACACGCCGCGGGGCGTTGCGACATACTTGTTCGATGTGACGCGGCTGACCGTGGATTCATGCATTTCCACGGCGTCGGCCACGGTCTTCAGATTGAGCGGGCGCAGGGCGCGCACGCCATTGACGAAGAACCCGTCCTGCTGGCGCACGATCTCGCTTGCGACCTTCAGGATCGTGCGGGCGCGCTGGTCGAGCGACTTGATAAGCCAGTTGGCGGACGCCTGGCATTCGGTGAGGAACGCCTTGTCCTCCTCCGTCCGCGTCAGACCCGAAACTTCTGCGTAATAGCTACGGTCGATCAGCACGCGCGGCAGGGTGTCGGCATTGAGTTCGACCGCATAGGCGCCGTTCGGCATTTCGCGGACGAACACATCCGGCGTTACCGCCGGCGCCGCTTCGCCCGCGAAGGCCGCACCGGGACGCGGCGTCAGCGTGCGCAGCTCAGCCAGCATGTCGACCACGTCTTCCTGATCGACGCCGCACAAATCCGACAGCCGCTTGAAGTCGCGCTTTGCGGCCAGTTCGAGATTGGCGATCAGCTTCTGCATCGCGGGATCAAAGCGGTCGCGCTCGATCAGCTGCAGCGAGAGGCATTCCTGGAGATTGCGGGCCATCACGCCTGTCGGCTCGAAGCCCTGACAGACCTGCAGCACCGCCTCGACATCCTCGACCTCGGTGCCGAGCGCGTCTGCGATTTCTTGCACGTCGCCGCGCATGAAGCCGGCCTCGTCGGTCTCCTCGATGAGGCGCGAGGCGATCAGCCGGTCGGCGTCGTTGAGACCGGCCAGCTGCAGCTGGTCCTCAAGATGGTCGCGAAGTGATTTCTCTTCGGCCGTCACCGATTCAAGATCGAAGTCCTCGGAGCGCTGCTTGCCGGAACCGGCCTTGGACCAGTCGAGCTGCGCGGAAGGACCGCTCGGACCCGCGCCCTCGGGCGCTTCGGAGGGGCTGTCATTTTCGTAGACATCGTCGGAGCGGGCGTCGAGCTCACGGCTGGCGCGGTCGGCGCCGTCCGCCTCGTCCAGGCGCATCTCTTCGCGCTTCTCGGTGGCGCGCTCGGGCGCCTCGCCTTCCGCCACGCCTTCGCCCTCGGCGCGGGTCAGCAGCGGATTCCGCTCGATTTCGGTCTCGACGTATTCGGCAAGTTCGACGTTGGAGAGCTGGAGCAGCTTGATCGCCTGCTGCAACTGCGGCGTCATGACGAGGGACTGACCCTGTCTCAGCTGCAGCCGATGCGCGAGCGCCACCCTGACCTCCCCTGGCCCGCGGCCAGGCCGACTACCGGCTGCCTTCACGGAACCAATCCACAGAAGCTACACTAAGCGCGCGGTATTAAAATTGCATAATCGGTGAACCACCGAAATTTCCGCATCTGCCAAAGCAGTTCTGACGATTTCCGTCACTGGGCGGAGAATCTTGCTCCAAGGTAAACGCGGCGCACATCCTCGTTAGCAAGTACGGCCGACGGCGTGCCTTCGAACAGCACCGTGCCGTCATAGATGATCGAGGCGCGGTCGACGATTTCAAGCGTTTCGCGGACCTGATGGTCGGTGATGAGGACGCCCAGCCCCCGGCCCTTGAGGTAGCGGACCAGGTCGGAAATGTCCGAAACCGCCAGCGGGTCGATGCCGGTAAACGGTTCATCCAGCAGCATGAAGTTGGGGCGGGAGGCCAGCGCCCGCGCGATCTCCACCCGGCGGCGTTCCCCGCCGGACAGGGAGTTGGCGTTCTGCTTGGCCAGCCGGGAGATCTGCAATTCCTCGAGCAGGCTCTCGGTCAGCTCTTTTCGCTTGGCGCGTGTGCTTTCGGTCAGTTCGGCGACCGACATCACATTGTCCCACACGCTCATGCCGCGGAAAATTGAGTTCTCCTGCGGCAGGTAGCCGACGCCGAGACGCGCGCGCTGATACATGGGCAGAGCGGTGACATCGGCGCCGTCGATCGTCACACGGCCCGCATCGGAAGTGATCAGCCCCATCATCATGTAGAAGCAGGTGGTCTTGCCCGCCCCGTTCGGGCCGAGCAGGCCGGCGATCTCGCCGCGCTTGAGGTGCAGGCTCACATCCTTCACCACCTGCCGGCCCTTGAAGGACTTGGCGAGGTTGTTGGCGCGGAGACCGTCTCGATCATCCGCTTCGAAGGCGACCGGCGCCGTTTCGGTGCGCGCGTCCATGCGTCTCTCAGTTCTGCGGAGGCTCGGCGGGCGCCGGCGTGGTGTTGCTGCGCGGGGCCGGCGTGAAGATGGAGGTGACGCGATCCGTTCCAGCCGTGATCACGGTGCGGCCCTCGCCGACCTGATAGACCACGCGCTTGCCGCGTACGACGCCGTCCGCGCCGCGCGAGAGGATCACATCGCCGGTGATGGTGATCGTGTCCGTCGGGTAGTCGTACTCGGCGCGGTCGCCTTTGATCTTCACGTCCGGCGCCGTGTAATAGATGTTGCCCTCGGCCACGAGTTTCTCGATCGCCTCGCAGGCCGGCGACTCGCCGCTGGCGGCGGGGCCCTTCTGGCAGATCACGGTGAGCTTGTCGGTGGTGATGCGGCTGTCGCCCTGGATCGCCCGGACCGAACCCGTGTAGACGCCGCGTCCCTCATTCTGGAGATACTCGCCCTGGTTGGACGTGATCTCGATCGGCGCGTCCGAACGGCCGATCTGCGCCTGCGCCGCACCGCAGGCGAGCGCTGCGGCTGCAAGGGTTCCGGCCAGGCCGGTGAAACGGAAGACCATCATCGCGATCACCCTGTCATTGCCCGGCCGCACCGGCCGGAGCCCGCTTTCTCTTGGCCTCAAATCGTGTCCAAACATTGCCCTTGAGGATGATCCGGTTGCCATCATCCAGCACCTCATAGGCGTCGGCGCGGACATCGCCAATGGGCCCCTTGCCCTGAAGCGGATCCTGCCCCTCGACCCGGTTGTCCTTCACGAACATGCGCGTCCGCTGCGAGGTGAAAGTGTAGCCAGCTGCGTCCGTCATGACCACGTCGCCCACCAGATCGAGGATTTCCTCCTCGGCGTTCCATACCCCCTCGCGGGCCTGCACCGCGCTGGAAGCGGCGTCCTGCAGGCGGGGATTCACGAGGTCGACGAGGTTCACATTGTCCCGCCGGCGGCGGGCGGTTTCGGCGGTCAGCGTGTACGGACGGTCGTTCGCGTCATAGCCATCGAAGCGCGGGCCCAGCACGGTGACGCTGAGACCGGTTGCGCCCGGTTCCGCCCCCTTCTGCCGCAGGCTGCTCTCGATGATGGTTCCCAGAAGCCAGCCGGCCGACAGCACTGCCCCGATCGTGAAAAGCAGCCGCAGGATGTGAACGAGCGCCGTCCGGAAACGGGCTTCCCTCAGCGACGCTGCGCGTCGCGGACCCCAGAGGTCCATGGAATGGCGGGTGTGGGCGGCAGTTGCCATGCGCCAGCCTAGATCGGGTCAGCCGCCCGAGGAAACCGGGCGAGCGCAGCGATACGCCTGAATCGGGCGGAATTTCCAGCCTCCGGAGCCGTTGGGCCCCGGATTCTTCAGCTGTGTGCGAAAATATCCTGATCCGCCCAGCCGGACAGGTCGAGCGCCGCCCGGACCGGCAGGAAATCAAAACAGGCCTGGGCGAGTTCCGTCCGACCTTCCCGTTCCAGCATGGCGTCCAGCTTCGCCTTGATCTCGTGAAGATGCAGGACATCCGAGGCGGCATAGGAAAGCTGGGCGTCAGACAGCTTGTCCGAGCCCCAGTCGGAACTCTGCTGCGCCTTGGACATGTCGACATTGAGCATCTCGCGCGCAAGCTCCTTGAGCGAATGCCGGTCGGTGTAGGTCCGGGCGAGGCGCGAGGCGATCTTGGTGCAGTAGACAGGGAAGCACGGCGCGCCGAGCCATTGCTGCAGCATCGCCAGATCAAAGCGCGCAAAGTGGAAGATCTTGAGGATGCGCGGGTTGGAGACCAGCGCTTTCAAGTTGGGACAATCATAGTCCGGCCGCTTGAGGCGCACGACGTGCGCGTCGCCCTTCCCGTCCGACAGCTGCACGACGCACAGCGCGTCGCGGAAGGGGTTGAGCCCCATGGTCTCGGTGTCGATGGCGACCGAGCCTTCGAACGTCACATGGGCCGGCAGGTCGCCTTCGTGAGTATGGATAGCCAAGCGGTATTCTCCTCGTCTGGGGCCGAGGAATGGCGGGAAAGCAGACTTTCCGCAACCCGGGTGAGGACATGGGGACGGGGCTGCCCTATGATTGCCCGAGAAGACGGGTCAGAATCCCGGGGAGGTCTTCTGTGACGCAGACCAGCCAGACAAAGGCGGTCGACAGGGACAGGTTTGAACCCGCCGAGGAGCGCGGGCTGATTCTCCCGTTCGACTTCGATCCCGCCCGCTACGTCTTCATCAGCCATGTCCGCGAGACAGATCCGGACCTTCTGCGCGCCATCGTGCGCAGCCTGCTCCGCCGCCGCGTCAGCATATGGATCTACGATCCGACCCCATGCCGGTTGAGCGACGAGGAGGACCGCGCGGTCCAGAGTCAGGAGGAGGACCAGGACGAAAGACCGGGCACGCCGTGGCAGACGCTGGTGACCGACGCGATCGACAAGGCTTCGAGCGTCCTGATGATCATCGGCAAACGGTCACGCGACAACCAAACGTTCGAGATCGACCATGCGGTCCAGAAGGAAAGCCGCCACGCCATCCGGATCGACGATGTTCCGGACGCGGACATTCCCGACAAGCTTCGCGAAGGCGTGATCCGCAAGCTCGATGTCACGAGCCAGCCGCCGGAGGTCATCGCCGCCGCTGTGCAGCGGCTCGCCGACCGGATCGCAAGGGATGTGCTGGGCGATGATTTCAAACCGCCGCCGAAGGCGGCGCCCGCCAGCGATTCGCAACCGTTCTTCAAAGGACGGACAGGGCTGATCGCAGCGGCGGCAATCGCCGTTGTGGCCGTTGGCGGCCTTGCAGTCAGCCAGTTTCTGCCGAAGGCCTCATCGACGGAGCAGCCGGTCATTGATGCGACAGCCGTTCCTGTCACCGGACCCCGGCTCGCGCTGGTGATCACCCAGACCGAATACAATGACACCTCCATCCGCCGTGTCGATCAGGCCGAGGAGGAAGGCAACCTGATCGAGGGCGCTCTCGACACGCTTGAGTTCAAGATCACGCGCGTCCGCAACAAGTCGAAGGACGATCTCGAAAAGGCCCTCGGCGATTTCCGCAAGACGCTGGCGGCGGCCGGCAATGAAGCGGTCGGCTTCATCTATTATACGGGCCATGGCGTGCAGGACCCGCACGGCGCCGACAACTTCCTTCTGGGGACCGACGCCGAACTCGCAGCGGAAGGCGATATCCAGAAGTTCGGCGTCAGCCTGACGGCGCAGCGCGACTTCTTCCGCAGCGTGGGCGCGAAGGGCGTGTTCCTCGTGTTCGACGCCTGCAGAAACGTTCCGCCCGAGGTCAAGGCCGTCGGCGCCCCCAAGGGCTATGAGCCGCCGACCAAGGGCCTGGCGCGGATCGACGTTCCACGGGGCATGCTGGTCGCCTACGCCACCGACAGCGGCGAGTTCGCGCGCGAGGGCGTCTATGCGCCGGTGCTGGCGGAGGAGCTGGTGAAACAACAGCGGGTCGAACAGGCCTTCCTCAACACCAAGGACCGGGTGGCGCAGAAAAGCGGCCACAAACAGCTGCCGTGGAACGACTCGAAGGTGTACGGCCTGTGCTTCAACTGCCCGCCACGCAGCTAGGAATGCGCGCGGTCGCTCCGGACGCGAAACCTATCTGATTTTACATCAGTTTTTGTCAGACTTCAGACAAAGAAAAACCCCGCCAGAGCGGGGCTTGGTGCCGTCGCGGTTTCCCGCTCGAACGCGCGCCAGTCCACCACGCCGGGGTCGCGGCCAAGCGTCAGCGCAACCGCGTCCCGCAGGGACCAGAAGGGAAAGCAGGCCCAGTAGGTATAGTCCGCAATGGCACTTGGTTGACTGAAGAAGAGGACACTTTCACGGTCTTCAATCTCCTCTTCAGCGAGAGGTATCAGTTCGCCAGGCCGATCCTGGAACGATTGTCTGACTTGCTCTTCCGGGAGCCGCTTGAGGAGATCGCGATATGTCTTCGCCTCGCCCGCCTGGTCGGGCGGAATGTACTGCATATGGCCATGAACCTTGGTTTCGGCGTCATAACCGCCGAAACGCTCATGCACGAGCCACCTGATTACGGCTGGAAGAGGAAGTGCGCCCACGACATGCAGCCCGATTCCGGAATCAATCCGGAATCAGGTGGCATGCTTTAGACGTTCTCGCTCGCACCCGATGCAGCCTGGACGTCCGCGTCCAACCTGGCTGTGATGAAGGCCAAATAATCGCCTCATCCTCATACAGCGTCGCCCCTTGCCGGGCTTTCCCGGCTCATATTGGATGGTTGCCGGGACCAGACCGGGACTTTCGTGGGCACCATCTTCATCAGCCATTCCAGCCGGAACAACTACGAAATTGTCGCCGTCTGCGACTGGCCAAGGGTAGCGCCATGACGGGCGCGGACAGCCCTCCTACGGATTCCATTGAATCGCCTCCGGCGACGGACGAAACGAAAGTCTTCCTGTCCTATTCCCGCAAGGACAGCGTGCTGATGCGGCGCATCGCCGACGCGCTCATAGCAAACAACGATTTCGAGCCAGACTTCGACAAGGCCGATCACGATCCGGACCGCGTGAACGCCGGCATTTCGGCAGACGAGCCTTGGTGGCAGCGTCTTGAAGAAATGATCGCGAGCGCCGAGGCGATGGTTTTCCTTGTCTCGCCGGATTCCATTGCCAGCCGCGTCTGCGATGAGGAGATCGCCTACGCTCAGCGCCTTGGCAAGCGCGTCATCCCGGTGCTCGCCGCACCTATCGATTTCGCGAAGTTGCCGCCCAAGCTCGCCGCCCTGAACATCGCCATCGACTTCACCGAAGCGGGACCAGGATTTGACGGCGCGTTTGGCCAAGTCGCGCGCGTCCTGGCCATCAACAGCGCCTGGCTACGCGAGGGCCGCCAGTATGCCGAGCGCGCTGCTGCCTGGGAGCGCAAAGGCGCGCCCAAAGGCGGCCTGCTGCCATCCGGCGCGTTCGAAGAGGCCGAAGCCTGGGCCGCGCGCCGGCCGAAGAATGAACCAGAACCCGGAGAACTCTTCACTGCTTGGATTGCTGCCAGCCGCGCAAACATCCAGGAACAACTCGGCCGAGAACGACGCCAGATCCGCCGGGCGCGCATTTGGCAGGCGGCAGCGGCGCTGATCCTCGTGCTCGGCTTCTCCGCTCTCGCAACGGGCAGCTGGTTCCTAATTTCGGAACAGCGGGCATTTAGCAAATCCAGGTCCCTGATGTTGGCCCGCACCGCCGAACAGTTTCACAATGATGGCGACCCGCGGCGCGCCCTTCTCCTGTCCATCCTGGCGAGCCAGGACTCGACACTCTCGCCTACAACGCCCGAGGCGCGTGCGGTTTTTGCGTCGTCTGCGCAAACGATGAAGCAGCTAGCCGCTCTTCGGCATGAGGGCCCTGTCAACGGCGCCGCATTCTCGCAGGACGAGACCCGAATACTCACCTGGAGCGCAGATGCCACCGCAAAACTTTGGGACACCACCACGGGCGCGCAGATCGGTCCCGCCTTCCGGCATGAGGGCCCTGTCAACGGCGCCGCGTTCTCACAGGACGGGACACGCATCCTCACATGGAGCGGGAACCCCTACACAGGTACGGGTGACGTAAGGCTCTGGGACGCCGCAACCGGCGAACAGATCGGACTCGCCATCCAGCATGATGGCACTGTCCTCGGCGCTGCGTTCTCACAGGACGCGACTCGCATCCTCACATGGAGCCGGGACGCCACCGCAAGACTCTGGGACACAGCGACGGGCAAACAGATCGGTCCGACCCTCCCGCATGAGGGTCCTGTCAAAGGAGCGGTATTCTCGCAAGACGAGACACGTATCCTCACGTGGAGCGACGACAACACAGCAAAGCTTTGGGACGCCGCGACGGGCGCGCAGATCGGTCCCGCCCTCCGGCATGGGGGTCCTGTCAAGGGCGCCGCGTTCTCGCAAGACGAAGCCCGCATCCTAACCTGGAGTGCAGATGACACCGCTAGGCCTTGGGACGCCGCCACAGGCGAACAGATCGGACCCGCCCTACAGCATGAGAGCTATCTCGTCGGCGCAGCCTTCTCACAAGACGAGACCCGAATACTCACCTGGAGCGGGGACATATCGGCAGGCAGGGGCGACGCCAGGCTCTGGGACACCGCAACCGGCAAACAGATCGGACCCGCCCTGGCACACGAAAGCTTGCTCTTCGGCGCTGCGTTCTCGCGGAATGAGACCCGCATTCTAACGTGGAGTGCGGACGCCACCGCACGGCTCTGGGACATCGCGACGGGCCAACAGATTGGACCCGCACTCGCACACGAGGGAGGAGTCTGGGGCGCCGCCTTCTCGCGGGACGAGACCCGCATCCTAACCTGGAGTGCGGACGCCACTGCACGGCTCTGGGACGCCTCCTTCTCGCGGGAGGACAGCGTCAACGTAGCTTGGAGCGAAGACGGAAACACAAGGCTCTTGGCCCCGGCAGCAGTCGAAAAGATCGGACCCGCCATCCAGTATGATGACACTATCCGCGGCGGCGCGTTGTCGCCGGATGGAGGCCGTGTCCTCACGTGGAGCGACGACACAGCAAAGCTCTGGGACGTTGCCACAGGCAAGCAAGTCGGACACGACCTTTTGCATGCAGGCCAATTATTGGGCGCAGCGTTCTCGCGGAACGGTGCCCTCATTCTAACCTGGCGTGCAGACCGAACCGCGAGGCTCTGGGACGCCGCAACCGGGAAACAGATTGGGCCCGCCGTCCAGCATGAGTACGATATCTTCGGCGCCGCATTCTCGCTGGATGAGACCCGCTTCCTCACTTGGAGCGAGGACGCCACCGTACGGCTCTGGGACGTCGCCACCGGCAAACAGATCGGTTCCGCTTTCTATAATGATAGCACTGTCTCCGCCGCCGCATTCTCGCAGGACGAAACTCGCATTCTCATCTGGAGCGACGACAACACCGCAAGGCTCTGGGACGTGTCATGGGCGATGCGATCCGGCGCATCGCCGGAAGACATCGCCGAAGTCTGCGACCTCAAACTTCGGGGCAGCCTCACTCCTACCACCACCGGCGCCGAAGCCCCCTTCCCGCACCTGATAGACGAAGAAATCGTCACTGCCGCGCCGATCCTGCGCGGCCGCGAAGGCGAGAATGTGTGCGCGCCTGTCGATCCGCCCTGGTATGATAAGCTCTTCGGCTTCACGCTCGGCTGGGCGTTGCGATAGACGCGCTGGCAAACCCCGCGACCTCCGCCGCCCACCACTCCGCCATCCGAACCCGCTCGCCCCAGTACGCCGCACGGTGATAGGCGCGGCGGACCTGATCGGAGCCGACATGCGCCAGCTCCGCCTCGATGGCGTCGCGGTTCCACAGGCCGCTTTCGTTGAGGAGACTAGAAGCGCTTGCGCGAAAGCCGTGCGAGGTGTGCTCGGATTTCTGGATGTCCATCCGCCGGAGGGCGCCGTTCAGTGTGTTTTCGCTGATCGGTTTGCTCGGCGAGAGTTGGGACGGGAAGACGAAGGGGTAGTTGCCCGTGTGCGCGCGCAGGTTTTCCAGAATATCAATCGCCGCCTGCGGCAGGGGCTTCACGTGCTCGCGGCGCATCTTGGTCCGCTCGGCAGGTATGGTCCAGATTGCCCGATTCAGGTCGAACTCGTCCCAGCTGGCCAACCGCAATTCGCCTGGACGCGGGTAAAGCAAGGCAAGCAGTTTCAGCGCTGCCTGCGTCTCGATGGCGCCCTGATACCCCCAGACGGCGCGCACAAGCCCGGCAAAGCCGTCCTGCTCCGTGACTGCCGCGCGATGCGAAACCTTCGGGGTCACCAGGGCGCCGCGTAGGCCGAAGGTCGGGTCCGTATCGGCGCGAGCGGTCGCAATGGCATAGCGGAACACCTGCCCGATCACGGCGCGCATGCGACGGGCGGTTTCATACGTTCCGCTGGCTTCCGCTCGCTGGAGAGGTTTCAGGATTTCGGCGGCGGTAATTGAGCGGATTGGCCGGTCGCCAAGGTCGGCGGCGGCGAGCCCGATCAGCCAGCGCTTCTTGTCAAGCGTGGCGGCGGCCTTCCCTTCCCGCTCCTGCTTCGCCAGCAGTTCTTCGGCCAATGCCGCGAAGGTATCCTTGGTAAGGGCGCGCTCCGCCTCGGCGGCGGCCTTCGCCTCCGCCGCCGGATCACGGCCAGCCTGAAGCTGCGATCGGGCGTCCTGACGCAGCTGGCGAGCACGAGCGAGAGGGGTTTCCGGGTAGCTGCCGAGCGCGAGAAGCTTCTGCTTGCCCCCGAACCGGTGGGCAAGGCGCCAGAGACGGGAGCCGCCGGGCCGCACCTCAATGAACAGTCCCCCGCCATCGCTCTGACGGAATGGCGCGGCGGCGAGTTTGAGCTGGCGAAGGTTGAGGTCGGTGAGGGGCGTGGGTGCGGGCGCCTGTACCAACACAGACAGGCAAAACGCGCTCTGGTGTACCAACAAATTGGCGGGATACCAACAAACGCACCCGGACCGTTCCGGACCGCCTAGAACGGTGTTCTTTGTTTTTCTTTGTTTTTATTGCGCTATCAGAAAAAGAAAAGCGACGCCGGAGCGTCGCTTGGTGCCAGAAGAGGACCGAAAGTGTTGTCCGGAAGCCTTATATTGTAGGCCTTCGCAAGCGAAGCCCGTCAGCTGTACCAACAAATGTACCAACAGATTGAAGGGTTGCTGCGGCGCGCCGTCATCCGCCATCCGCTTTGCTCACGCCCTCGGCCTCCGATCAAGGAAGGTCAATTTCAGGCTTCTCTGTCTCGACTTGTGCCCCCTCTCGCCGCGATCCAGCAGTCGATCAAGGCGAATGGACAGGATAAATCCCAAGGTACCGATGACACCAAGGACAGCCGACAGCAACGGCGGAATATGGCGTCCGATCCCAAAACCTGACGAGTAGTCAAGGAGCCCATTCACGCCGACAAGTGCCACCGCAATATACAACGATCCGATCCATTGACTGATGCGTTGCATTCGTGGCCGGGCGTCCAACATCGCCAGCGCCTTGTCCCGTTGATCGGCGTCGGCAATGGCTCGCGTAAGGAGCAGGTGGGATCGGTACTTCCGCCTCTCGAACTCAACGGCAGGGATTCTATCCTCTGAATGTCGCATCTAGAGGAGCATGAAATGGTTGGGGCTAGAGTCAATCGACTCGGGATCACGTTTGGAAACAGTGGATCCGCTGCCCTCTACCTCTTCGTCGTTCGGCAGGTCCAGCTCATATCGTGGGTTCTCACCTCATCTGGTTTGGTGCTTTTCGGGACGATGGCTGTAGCCTAGTAGGGGCCAGGGGGTGCAGATGGCGAATCAGCTGATCAGTAAGTTTCTCGACTCCGTGATCGCAACACGGAAAAAGGGCGGCGCGGGCGAGCATTCCTACCGCCCGGCGCTGCAGCGCCTGTTCGACAGCCTCGAACCGAACAAGATCTCGGCCCTGAACGAGCCGAAGCGCGAAAAGGTCGGCGCGCCAGACTTCTCGATCAGTCGTGGCGATATCGTCATCGGCCATTGCGAGGCCAAGGACATCGACGTTGATCTCAAGACGATGAAGGACGCCAACCTCGCGCAGAAGAAGCGCTACATCGGCGGCCTCCAGAACCTGCTCTACACCAACTGTCTGGAATGGGTGTGGTATCGCGATGGCGAACTGAAGCACGAGGTCCGGATCGCGGACTTCCTTATGGGTATCCAGCCGCTGCCAAACAGGTTCGCGGCGCTGGAGGCCATGCTACGCGACTTCATCGCGCAATCACCGCAGACCATCACATCTTCGCGCGCGCTGGCTGAGCGGATGGCGGGCAAAACCGTCCTGATCAAGGACGTTCTCGCCAACACGCTGATGCAGGACAAGGACCAGGAAACCGAACTGACGAACCAGTACAAGGCTTTCCAGCAGCACCTGATCCACGACATTTCGATTGCCGACTTTGCAGACATGTACGCCGAGACGATTACCTACGGCATGTTCGCGGCGCGGCTACATGACACGACCAAGGACACGTTCAGCAGGCAGGAAGCGTTGGACCTGCTCCCGAAGTCCAATCCGTTTCTGCGTAACCTGTTTGGCTATATCGCGGGACCAAATCTCGATCCGCGAATTTCGTGGATCATCGATGATTTGGCGTCGGTGTTTCGTGCATCAGACGTTTCTGCGTTGATGGCCAAGTTCGGCAAGACGACGCAGCGCAACGATCCATTCCTGCATTTCTACGAGGACTTTCTCAAAGCGTACAACCCGGCCAAGCGTGACGCGCGCGGGGTCTGGTATACGCCTGAACCGGTTGTCAATTTCATTGTCCGCGCGATCAACGACGTGCTCAAGACCGAGTTCGGATTGGAAGAAGGCCTCGCCGATACGTCGAAGGTGACGATCGAGTGGGACACCGGGCAGCGCGGGACGACAAAGGCCGGAAAGCTGGCGAAGTCGGCCGAAACCGTGAAGGGAAAAAAAGAAGTTCACCGAGTCCAGATTCTCGATCCCGCGACGGGCACGGGAACGTTTCTCGCCGAAGTGATCAAGCAGGTCGCGCCGCATGTGAAGGCCAAGGCGCCAGGCCTATGGGCCAAGTATGTTGAGAAGGACCTGATCCCACGCCTACACGGCTTCGAGTTGTTGATGGCGTCCTACGCCATGTGCCACATGAAGCTCGATATGGTGCTTCGCGAGCATGGCTATAAGCCGACGGCCAAACCACCTCGTGTAAGCGTGTATCTCACTAACTCACTTGAAGAAGGTGACGCTGCAAACTACGAACTGCCGTTCGCGCAATGGCTGTCGAATGAAGCGCGTGAGGCCAACACGATCAAGCGAGACATGCCGATCATGTGTGTCATCGGCAATCCGCCGTATCGCGGTGAGAGTGTGAACAAAGGCGATTGGATCATGAATCTGATCGAAGCCTACAAACGAGAGCCGGGCGGCAGAGAGAAACTCAAAGAGCGCAATTCGAAGTGGATCAATGACGACTACGTTAAGTTCATTCGTATGGCCGAGGCGCTCATCGAAAAAAATGGGCAAGGCGTGCTCGGTTTCATCACCAATCACGGCTATCTCGACAATCCTACCTTCCGCGGTATGCGCTGGCGTTTGCTCCAGACTTTTGACAAGATTTACGTGATCGACCTGCATGGCAGCACGCTAAAGAAGGAAGTTGCGCCCGGAGGTCAGCCGGACAAGAACGTGTTCGACATTCCACCGGGCGTTGCGATCGTTATCGCCGTGAAGCGTGCTGCGTCGCGGCGCCACGAAACCCAAGTATACCATGCGGATGTCTGGGGGCCTCGTGATTCGAAGTACGAACTGCTTCGTCATGCGGATCTCACAAGTCTGAAAATGACCCGCGTTGCGTCACAGATGCCGAGTTGCGTGTTCGTGCCGCGCAACACTGCGCTGTTGGAGCAGTATGAAAGCGGCATTCATTTGGAAAAGTTCATGCCGCTGCATGGAAATGGCATCGTCACAAAGAGGGACTTCTTATCTGTCCGCGAGACTGATGAGGAAGTTCAAGAAGTGCTGCGTGACTTTCTTCAGCTTCCAGAAATCGCAGTCCGGGAAAAATACCAATTGCCGGAAGATGTTCGGGACTGGCGATATGAGTGGGCGAAAGCCGACATCAGCGCGAATTTTCAAAAAGCGCCGATCACACCACTAAACTACAGACCATTCCAAGAGAAGAAACTGTTCTACTCGGGCATCTCGCGCGGATTCGTGGGATGGCCGGTCCCACAAGTAATGCGGCACTACGTAGGCCAACGAAACATAGGCCTTCTGGCGCCGAAGGCCGTGCGCGATGCAAAATTTGCACACGTGTTTGTGACTACGGTACCAACGGAGGCAATTTTTCTATCGGGGACCACCGGATCAAACGCGATGAACTTTCCCCTTTATCTGTACCCCGAGCCAGACGAGCTAGACCAAACTCGCCGTGTCAATTTTGAGTCGAAGCTTTACGCCAAGCTCCGCAAGCTGGCCAAGCACCCCAAGCGAGGCGAGCCGGACGAGGTCGCGGTCTTTGACTATATCTATGGGGTGCTGCATTGCCCCGCTTATCGTGAAACCTACGCCGAGTTTTTGAAGATCGACTATCCGCGTATCCCGTGGCCCGCGACCCCGGACGTGTTCTGGGAAGTCTCGTACAAGGGCGAACAGTTGCGACGGTTGCACCTGATGGAGCCGGTTGCCATCGGGAAGACGCCATACCCGTTTGTCGGCGATGGAAACACTGACGTTGGCAAGATCGAGTTTCGCGATGGCGCTGTCTGGATCAACGCGACGCAGCGGTTCGAAAACGCACCTGACGTTTCGTGGTCATTCTATGTTGGTGGGTATCAGCCGGCGCAGAAATGGCTGAAGGACCGAAAGGGTCGCTCGCTCGATTTCGAGGATGTGAAGCACTATCAGCGAATACTGAAAGTTCTGGCCGAAACTGATCGCATTATGAAGACGATCGATATGCCGCTAGGTGCATAAACAAGCCTAGTCGCGGGCCAGAGGCGAGCATGTTGCGGAATGCGAAACTGATCAAGACCGCAGGGTCTTTTTGGCGACGTAGTCGAGAACCTGTGCGATGGTCTGGTCATCCGGTATGCCGGGGGCCACGCTCCCCTCCGAACACCGCATCTGGTCCATAATCTCGACCTGCCGATAGGTAGGAATGTCGCCATAGCTGTTCATGGTCGTGCGCACATGATCGTGCCCGAAATTCAATGACCACGCCTTTTCCTGCTCTTGCGTCCTGCACCGGTTCTGGCCTAGACGCGCCAGCGTGTGGCGAAAGGAATGCGGATTGAAGTAGGGCAAGCCCTGCCCCTCAAACGCCTCCTTAAAAATCCGCCGAATGGGCGACGCATCATTCCAGTGGCGCCGCTCCAGCCCGACCGGGGCAAAGGCACCGGCATCGTCAAATCCCATGCGGGTTTTCGGAAACAGCGGATCCTCCGCTCTGAATTGCAGGTCATGCTGCAAGTGGACAATCCAGTTCACGACAATGGCCTCCACCTCGTCGCCGACCGGAAAGAAGGACGACGTGAACGTCTTCCGGTTCTTGGTGCGAACAGTCCGCGCATCCTGGAAAACGGTCCGGCGTTGCAAATCAACATGCCCGATGTTCAGAGAGGCAATAGCGTTGTCACGGGCTCCGGACAGAAGCGCAAAGGCAAGTAGCGCGCGGTCCCGCTTCTCCACGCTTGTACCACATGGCATGTTGTCCAGTACGTGCCGGATTTGTCCAATCTCGGGAACGGGACGCTCACGCCTTGCCGTCGCGATCCGCGTATCGTTGGCGGTCGGGTTGAAGTAGTCACAATCGGTCCGCGAAATGCGCGATTTGTAGCCGGGCTGCTCTGCCAGCCAAGCAAAGAAGTCGCGGACTGCCATCAGGCGCGACAAGATGGTGGCCTTCGCAAGCGGCTTCCCAGTCCTGGTGCTGAGCTGTTCAGACAGCACCCGCTTGAACCGCTTGGCCTGCTCGATGTGAAAGGCAGCGAAATCCTTCCAGTCGGTCGAGGCTTCGAACCGGTGAATGGCAGCGGCTGCATCGTTGGCGCTGTCGCGGGACATGCGTTTGGCCTCTTCCAGATAAGAAAGATAGGCACGCTTGATCCGTTCGTTTTTCGGATGGTGCTTCCGCATCGTCGGTCTCTCCCATCGCTAGCGGACATTTCCGCACGCGGCTGTGGTATCGCTTAGGTGTCTCTGAGCCTCCGGATCGCGCACGACGATTTTCGGCATATCGCGGGCAAGAAACCGCCACGCGACTCGCCGGTGCATCATCCCGGCACATTCCGCGCAGAGGGCGCGCAGGTTCACGCTGGCGGCGCTGCGATTGAGGATTTCTGCTTCGCCAAAGGCCGGTCCGCGAGGAGCATGGCAGCGCAGACAGAAGAAGCGGCCAGGGCCGCAGCGGACCTTTGGCCCGCCCTGCCGCTTGAGGTAGGCAATCACGTCCTCGCCAAGGACCAGGGCGGGCTTCCTGTCTCGAATAACTGGCAAGCCGCCGCTGATCCATCGCCTGATAGTGCGTTTGTCCACACCCAGAACACTGGCAAGCTCGCCGACTTCGTAGTTGCGATGGATGCTGATGGCCCGCCACTTGAGGCGGCGGCCCATCTCATGCGCCGCCGGTTTCGATCAGCCGTCGGATATCCTCGACGCGCCAAACCGTGACGCGCTTACCCAGCTTCACCGGGCGCGGAAACCTTCCGTCTTTGACGCCCTGCCACCAAGTGCTGCGGCTAACGGGAATCGGCCCAGCCGGCGCCAAAACCGCACGAAGGCGCAGGAAGCCGGTCTCGGGAAGTTGTTGGGGTTGGTTTGACATTGGTCCACCTCGTTCAGCTGGGTTCGAGGTGGTGTAAGTCCGAGACAGCGCGCAGCTCGGTATTTCCCGCAGAGTTTTTCGGTAATTCCCGAGCCTAACCCCAGTCTTCCTCTTCAAACTTGCGCGCGGCGTCTGTCAGTCGCTCTCTGATTGTCTTCACATCCAGTTTGATTCCGGCGCGCAAAAGTGCGCTGCGAATGTTCTCCGGAACGGAGCCTGACTGGCCAAGCTGATATTTAAACTTGTCTATCGCCATCCCCAGCAAGAGCTTTTCAAAGGTAGTACGAAGCTTGGGATGGACGGTACCTGCCTTCGCCGCCACGGCGGCTTTGCGCTCTTTTTCTAGCTGGTCTTCTAGCCGCGCGAGCACGCCCACCGATTCGGCTAGTGCGCCGTGCAAGTCTTCGACTCGCCGCCGCAAATGCAGAGCGTACTCGTGAGCCTTGGCCTGCTCGTGTAGGTTTCGTTCCTCAAGCTCCCGGATTCGCTGGCGAGCGGCGACCAACTCTGAGCGCAGGCCCTGAGACGAACTCGTTTCCGCCGCTGCCTTTGCTTCAGCTTCGAGAAACTCCGCCTCGGCTTCGTCCCACTCGGCCAGAGTGTTAGCCCAATACGAGCGTTCATCATTGTCCAGACCTTTGATCTTCCAGTTCGCCGAATCGACGCTGTCCGGCAGCGTGCTAGCGGCTATGGCCTGGGCTTCAACGAGCTGCTTCTCCACAAAGAGCTCGCCATCGGTCATCGTTCTGACCTTGTTTGCATAGGCATGGAATGCGGCCAGCTGAGGCTCGGTCGGTGGTTCAACCGGGGCCTCGTTGCTCGAACGGCGGTAAAGTTGCAGCCACGCAGCAACGTGTGGGAATGCCGTTTCCAGCAGCAGCGCTGTGACTTCCGCGCGGTCTTTCGGCCCCTTCGGCATACTTCGTCCCCCAACGACTGAAACGGTCAGAGGATGTCCGATGCTGACCGTTGTGGGTAGGTGGGAGTCAGTTCGCATATCCTAAGACTGCGTCCGCCCACCAATCCGCCATGCGCACCCGTTCGTCCCAGTATGCGGCGCGATGATAGGCGCGGCGGACCTGATCGGAGCCGACATGGGCCAGCTCTGCTTCGATGGCGTCGCGGTTCCACAACCCGCTTTCATTGAGAAGGCTTGAGGCGCTGGCGCGGAAGCCGTGCGAGGTGTGCTCTGACTTCTGGATATCCATCCGCCGCAGGGCACCGTTCAACGTGTTCTCGCTGATCGGCTTGCCCGGCGACAGTTGGGACGGAAACACGAAAGGATAATTGCCCGTGTGCGCGCGAAGGTCTTCCAGAATTTCAATCGCCGCCTGCGGTAAGGGTTTCACGTGCTCGCGCCGCATCTTTGTCCGGTCGGCGGGGATGGTCCAGATCGCCCGCTTCAGGTCGAACTCGTCCCAGCTAGCGAGCCGCAATTCGCCAGGACGCGGATAAAGCAGGACAAGCAGCTTCAGAGCCGCCTGTGTCTCGATTGCCCCCTGATAGCCCCAGACGGCGCGCACAAGCCCGGCGAAGCCGTTCTGCTCAGTGACCGCCGCCCGGTGTGAGACTTTCGGCGTCACCAAAGCGCCGCGCAGGCCGAATGTCGGGTCTGCATCGGCGCGGGCGGTCGCGATGGCGTAGCGGAACACCTGCCCGATCACGGCGCGCATACGCCGCGCGGTTTCATAAGTGCCGCTGGCTTCCGCCCGCTGGAGAGGCTTCAGGATTTCGGCGGCGGTAATCGAGCGGATTGGCCGGTCGCCAAGGTCGGCGGCGGCGAGACCGATCAGCCAGCGCTTCTTGTCGAGTGTGGCGGCGGCCTTCCCTTCCCGCTTCTGCTTCGCCAGCAGTTCGTCCGCCAAGGCCGCGAAGGTATCCTTGGTAAGGGCGCGCTCCGCCTCGGCGGCGGCCTTTGCCTCCGCCGCCGGATCACGGCCAGCCTGGAGCTGCGATCTGGCGTCCTGGCGCAACTGGCGAGCGCGGGCGAGCGGGGTTTCCGGGTAGCTGCCCAGCGCCAGAAGTTTCTGCTTGCCGCCGAACCGGTAGGCCAGGCGCCAGAGGCGTGACCCGCCGGGGCGCACCTCGATAAACAGACCCCCGCCGTCGCTTTGGCGGAACGGGGCTGCGGCGGGCTTCAGCTGGCGAAGCTTGAGGTCGGTAAGCGGCATGGGGTGCAGGCGCCTGTACCAACACAGACAGGCAAAATGCCCTCTGCTGTACCAACAACTATACCAACAAGTTCGCGGGATACCAACAAACCCACCCGGACCGTTCCGGACCGTCTAGGACAAGTTTCTTTGTTTTTATTAGATTTTATCTTGCTATCGGACAAAGAAAAGCGACGCCGGAGCGTCGCTTGGTGCCCAGAAGAGGACTCGAACCTCCACGGTGTTACCCGCTAGTACCTGAAACTAGTGCGTCTACCAATTCCGCCATCTGGGCAGATAGCAAGGCGCGGGTGATACAGGCGGCGCGGTCGGGATTCAAGGGGAACGTTGGGTCGCCCCTGCGGGCTTGCCCACGAAGCGCAGGAACTGCCCCTCAGGACCGGCGCCGTCAGTTAAAATTCCAGACCGCCCGGACGCCGATCTCGTCCAGTCCCTGATTGCGCCCCTCGCCGAGGATCTGGCCATGGCTCAGATGCTCGTAGATGCCTTGCACCGCAAAGCCCGGCGAAAATTCCCAGGTCAGCGCCAGCGATGTTCGGAACAGGTCGCGCGAGCCCAAGAGCACGTGGTCGGCCGAATAGTCGACCGCTTCCTGTGTGCCCGAAGCGAACGGATTGTTGATGTCGCCATCGTGGATCACGTAGCCGAAGCCGGGCTCCAGCCGCCAGCCGGGCGCAAACTCGAAGTCCCACTCAAGGCCGCCGCCGCCATAGGATGTGTTTCCGTCCGTGTTGGCGGACACCATGAGGTAAGGATGAGGCGAGCCCGCCCAGCCGAGGAAATCCGGCGATTTGAACCGCAGCTCGCCGGAGATGTTGACGCCGGATTCCTTGTCCGCGTTCTTGCAGTCGATAACGCAGATATTGTGCTTCATCACGCCAAGGCGGACGCCGTCGACCTGCCCGACAGAAGCAGGCGCAGCCACGACGGCCGCCGCTGCGGCAACCGCTAGAAACACAGGCTTCATGGACTTCCTCCCGTACTCCGGAAAGAAGCTAGAGCATGTTCTGGCGCCACAGTGAACTGCCGGTCTCCAGTGGCGCGACCCAAGCTATTTGGGGGTCCGGGTCACGATCGTGGCGTAGGCCAGAACGAGCGCGAAGACTGTCATCACAGTAATGACGCCCGGCACGAAATAGGGCTGCAAATCCATTGTTGGCTCCGTTCGGATTCGGATGATCAGGTTGTCTGGGCGCAGGATGGCAACCGCATCTGGTCGTCCGCATCGCACGTGTAGGTCTTGCCGCCCGTGGAAGCCTTCCAGGTCCACTTGGCGTTGACGCGCGATTCATCCGTCACGGTGATGGCGGTGGCGTCGGAAACGCCAAGCGCCGTTGCTGTGACGGTCTGCAGCGAAACCCGGTAGTCTTCGGCTGTTTGGGCCCCGGCGCAGCCAGCCAAAATCACTAGCCCGGCAAGGCCAGTAAAAACCCTCGATTTGCCCTTTCGCATACGTCTCCCCGATGAGCTGCCGTCCGGTGCCATCAAAATCATCGTGACGCCGCGGGGCCTGCGACGTTCTGATCCAGATCAATGGGACAAGACGGCGCTCGCGGCATGCGAACACGACAGCGCGATCCAGCGTCACGAGGCCCTGCTTATGCGCGATCCAGCGCCTGTTTCGCCCGGGAAGGCCCCAACTGGCGCGGCCGGTGGGTCTGCGGTAGATACGCCTCGTCTCTGGAGGCTGCCGGACATAAGCCTGCAATCGCTCTTTTCGGATGACTACTTCAGGATCGTTCCCGAGACGATGGTCGACGGGCTGATCGTCATCGACGCCGCCGGAACCATCCAGTACGTGAACCCGGGCTGCGAAAAGCTGTTCAAGTACACGGCCAGAGAGCTGCTGGGGCGCAATGTCTCGACGCTGATGCCGACGCCCTTCGCAGAGAACCACGACAGCTATCTGTCGCGTCACCGGGAAACGCGCGTGAAACGCATCATAGGCATCGGGCGCGAACTGACCGGGCTCAAATCGGACGGAACGGTCTTCCCGATGTATCTGTCCGTGGGCGAAGCGGAGACCGATACCGGCGCTATCTTCGTCGGCATCATCTATGATCTCACCGAAAAGAAGCGCGCCGAGGAAGTGATCCTGCATCACCAGAAACTTGACGCGATCGGCCAGTTGTCTGGCGGCATCGCGCACGACTTCAACAACATTCTGGCGGTCATCGGCGGCAATCTCGAGATGATCGCCAATGTGGACCTTCCGCCTGCGGCCCGGCGCGCCGTTGTGCGCGCGCAGGACGCCGCGATCCGCGCCGCGCGAATCACCCAGCGCCTGCTGGCGTTCGCGCGCAAGCAGCCGCTGCAGCGGCAGATGCTGGACCTCAACAAATGCCTCGAGGACATGGCCGAGATGCTCCAGCGCACGCTGGGCGAAACGGTTGAGGTGCGCATGCACCTCACCCCCATCCGGGGTCGCGTCGATGCCGATATCGACCAGTTCGAGACGGCCGTACTCAACCTCGCCGTCAACGCGCGCGACGCCATGCCGGACGGCGGTCTGATCGCGATCGAGACGGAAGTGGTCCGCTTCGACGATGATCCCCGCACCGCGCAGGAAGCGCCTCCGGGCGAGTATCTGCGCGTATCTGTTTCCGACACCGGTCAGGGGATGTCGCCGGAGGTGTGCGCGAGGGCGATCGAGCCTTTCTTCACCACCAAGGAAGTCGGCGCCGGAACGGGGCTGGGCCTGTCGATGGTCTACGGCTTCATGAAGCAGATCGGCGGTCACGCCCGGCTCTACAGCGAAGTCGGCCGCGGTACGCGCGTCAGCCTGTTCTTCCCCTACACGCCGTCCCAGGCGACGGCTGCGGCGGCGGCGACGGACACCTCCACGCCCGAGGGCAATGGCGAAACCATCCTTGTCGTCGAGGACGATCCCGATGTCCGCCTTGTCACGGTCTCACGGCTGGAAAGCCTGGGTTATCGCGTGAAGATCGCAGTCGATGGCCAGAACGGCCTCGAAATGCTTGGCCAGTCGCCCGAGGTTGAACTCGCGCTTGTCGACGTCGTGATGCCGGGCGGGATGGACGGGCACGCGCTGGCCGACGAAATCGAGAAGCGCTGGCCGCAGGTCCGCATCATCATGACGTCCGGCTATTCGCCGCGCATGGCGTCCGGCGGAACAAACAGCCGGCCTTTCCTGCCGAAGCCGTCGACACGCGCCCAACTTGCCCAGATGGTGCGCGACTCGCTCCACCCTGCCGCCGAGTGACCCCGCAGCTCCGGGATCAGGACGTCCAGCGCACCTCGCACGCCAGGACATAGCCCTCGCCACGCACGGTCTGGATCAGGTTCGCCGTATCCGTGTGCTGGCCAAGCTCGCGGCGCAGGCGGCTGACCAGTGTGTCGATGCTGCGATCGAACGCGTCCCAGTCATCCTTCCGGGTCGACTCAGCGATGGCGTCGCGCGTCATCACCCGGTTGGGCCGATCCACCAGCGACGCCAGCAGATTGTACTCCGCGCCTGTCAGGTCGACACGCGCGCCGCCAGTCGTGCGGACATCCCTGCGCGACGGCGTGAGCACAAACATGTCGAACCGCGCCTGACGCTCTGACGTCGCGGGCGCCGGCGCAGCCGCTTCGCCGGCAGGCCGCGCCCGTCGCAGGACAGCGCGCACCCGCGCCAGCAGCTCACGCAGTTCGAATGGCTTCGGCAGATAATCGTCCGCGCCAACCTCGAGCCCGACCACGCGATCCACCATCGAGCCCTTGCCGGACAGCATGATGATGGGCGTCGTCTGCCGCGCCCGGATCTCGGCCGCCAGCGACAGCCCGTCGCCGCCCGGCATGTTGATGTCGAGTAGCAACAGATCCGGCTCACCGGCCGCCATCAGCGTCCGCGCTTCGGCGGGGTTGCCGGCCTGGCGGGTGTGATAGCCCTCGGCCTCAAGGAAATTGGCCAGGGTTTCGCGCAGCCCAACATCGTCATCGACGATCAGAATGCATCCGAGCGAAGTTCCGGCCGACAAAAAGAAGCTCCAGCCCCTGGACCTGTCACATGATAAGTCCCTCAGGGGCCATTGCTGGCCGCGCCTGTCAACGCACGAGTTGGCGCACCCACCGTGGAACCCGCGTCAGGGTATCGGGTCCTTGTCCTCGAGGATTCGCGCCGCAGCCCCGGCCGGATCATCGAACTGGCCGCTGCGCAGCGACCAGACGAAGCCCGCGAGCCCAACAGCAGCCAGCAGCAGGGCGGCCGGAAGCATGTAGATCAGGACGGTCATTTGCCATCCTCCTTCAGCGTCATCACCGACAGCCGCAGCGCATTGAGCGTCACGACAGCGGATGACAGCGACATGGCCGCAGCGGCCACGACGGGCGTCGCCCATCCCACCACAGCCACCGGAACTGCGACGAGATTGTAAAGGGCGGCGAATGCGAAATTCTCCCGCATCCTCTGCCGGGAAGCGCGGGCGACCTCGACGATCAGAGCGACCGACCTGAGGCTGTCGCCGGAATAGACACAGTCACTGGCGAGCCGCGAGACGTCGACCGCGCCGCCGGGCGCCAGCGAGGCATGCGCGCCGGCCAGCGCCGCCGCATCATTGAGGCCATCCCCGACCATCAGCACTTTCCGGCCTTCGCGCTCCAGTTTCGCAAGGCGCTCGGCTTTGGAGACCGGCGTCGCGGCGGCGCTCCATTCCGTGATGCCCGCGTCGGCGGCGGCCTTGGCGACGCGCGCGTCGCTGTCGCCGGACAGAAGCTCGACTGAAAGACCCATCGACCGGAGACGTTCGATCGTCTCCTTTGCTTCGGGCCGCAGCGCGTCCTCGAACCGGAAGGCGACCGGCGTCTCGCCCGCGACGGCGAACCAGAGCTCGCTGCCGCCACGGGCCGCGGCGCCGCAGAAGGCGGCGGACCCCAGCCGCGCCTGGCGACCATCGATCTCACCCGAAACACCTTCGCCGGGATGCTCCTCGACATGCTCGGCGACCGGCCCTGCCCCCGCCGCATGCGCGATCGCCCGCGAGAAGGGGTGCCGGCTGGCGCGCGCCAGCATGGCCGCCTTCGCCATCTGCTCTGTGGGATAATCTCCGACCAGTTTCGGGTCGCCCAGCGTCAGCGTGCCCGTCTTGTCGAAGACGACATGGTCGACCGCGGCGATCCGCTCCAGCGCATCGCCCGAAGCGAGATAGGCGCCGTGCTTGAACAGCCGTCCCGCCGCAGCAACCTGAACCATCGGCGCAGCAAGCGCGATGGCGCAAGGGCATGTGATAATCAGAACCGTGATCGCGGTGAAAGCCGCCTGCGAAACGGATGCGCCGAACACAAGCCAGCCGACGAATGTCAGCGCGGCCGCGATGTGAACCTGCGGAACGTAGGCTTCAGCCGCACGGTCAGCGATCCGGCGATAGGAGGATTTCTTCTGCTCGCCCGCTTCCAGCAGGCGTGAAATCTCCGCTGTCAGCGACTGGCTGGCGGCCGCAGCTGCACGCACGCGCAGCGGCGCGGACAGGTTCACCGCGCCTGCGTGCAGCACCTGCCCCGCATAGGCGGCCGAGGGCGTGACCTCGCCTGTCACCATGCGAAGATCGATTTCGCTTGCGCCCGAGACAACTTCGGCATCGACCGCGAGCCGTTCGCCGGCGGCCACAAGCAGCACGTCGCCCGGGCGGATATCCGACGCGCGCACCGCCTCCGCCGCGCCCAGCGGACCGATGCGCGTCGCCGTCGCCGTCTGCAACGCCGCAAGCGCGTTGGCCGCCGCATAGGCGCGCCGCCTCAGGCGCGCATCGAAGAACCGTCCGATCAGCAGGAAGAACAGCAGCATGACGGAGGCGTCGAAATAGGCGTGCTCGCCGCCCCGCGCCGTTTCATAGATGCTGATGCCAATCGCCAGAATGACCGCCAGCGAAATCGGCACGTCCATATTGAGACGGCCGCGCCGGATCGACGCCACAGCCGACTCGAAGAACGGTCTGCCCGAGAACGCTGTCGCCGGGATGGCGATCAGCGCCGATACCCAGTGCAGCAGCGTGCGTGTCTCTGGCGAAACGTCGGGGCTGAACCAGAGCGGTTCAGCGACCATCATCACGCCCATCGTCGCCACGCCCGCAACCACCATGGCGATCAGCAAGCGTTGCTCGGTCTGTCCCTCGGTATTGTCCTGCCTGCCGGCATCGAAAGCAGCCGCGCCATAGCCCAGCTTTGTGATCGTTTCGATGACGCGTTTCGGCTGCAGTCCGCCTGTCCACTCGACGTGCATGCGGCCCGTCGACAGATTCAGCCGCGCCTGCTCGATACCCGGCAATTTGCCGACAGCGCCCTCGATCTTGGAAAGGCATCCGCCGCAGCTTGCGCCGCGAACCATGATTTCCAGAATGCGGCGGCCGCGGCTCTCGGTCACGAAGGCAGCCGGATCCTGTGCGACGCCAGCCGGTGTCGCCGGCGCCAGTCCGCTGGGGCATCCGGCCGTCGCGTCCATCATGGCGACACCAGTGATTTGATCGCGGTGAAGACCGGCTGCTCCTCGCCATGACGACGCGCGGAGATCGACAGCTCAAGCCGCGCCTGCGACGGCGCCGCAAGCGAAGCCGTGTACTCGCCGGGCGCGCCTTCAGCCAGATCGATCGTCGTCGCGTCGGCTTCGCCGATCACATGCACGCTGGCCGACACAGCAAGTCCGGTCACCGGCGCCTGGTCTGCGCCGTTCATCCTGACGACCAGCCGCGTGTCGTCCGCCTGTTCAAGACCGACTTCCGATGTCCAGCCGAGTTTTTCCTGCTCGCGCCGGCGTTCGACCTCGCGATTGTAGTCGAGCCCGAGCACGTAGGAATTCTTGACCTCCTCTCCCGGGAAGGATTGCAGCGCCCAGGTCACGAACAGCGTGTCGAGCGCGATGATCACGGCGAAGAAGCCGGAAATCCACCAGAGCACGTGAATGCCGCGCAGGCCTTTCGTCTTCATCGCACGGGTCGCCATGTCAGTTCTCCGGTCCTGAGAAGCGGGTCGATGCGGTCGCGCGCATGCCCGTCGGGTCGGTCAGAACGAGGCGGATATCCTCTCCGCCAGAGGGACGGCTCGCAGCCGGCGCCGTCACCAGAACGCGATAGCTTTCAACCGCACCGGGTTCGAGCTTGAGGCCATGGCCAACCATGTCGGCCTCCCCGATCACTTCGAGCTTCGCATCGGCAACGCCCTCAACCGACAGGCTGAACGTGCGGACCTCGCGCTGCTTGTTGGCGACCTTCATGGTGTAGGTGTTGCGGATTTCACCCGTGCTGAGCTGCACATAGGGGAGCGACCTGTCCTTGAGCGCAGAGAATTCCAGCGTCGTGCGGGTCGAGAGGCCGAAGACCATGAGGCCAGCCGTGATCAGGAACACGACGAGATAGAGCGTGGTGCGCGCCCGGATCGGCCGGAACGCCCGCGCCTTTTCCTTGGCGGTGCGCAGCAGGACATTCTCATCCGTATCATAGGCGATGAGACCGGTCGGGCGGCCGACCTTCTTCATGATGGCGTCGCAGGCGTCGATGCACAGCGCGCACTGGATGCATTCGAGCTGCGCCCCATTGCGGATATCGATCCCCATCGGACACACGACGACGCACTGCTTGCAGTCGATGCAATCGCCCCGTCCTTCCCAGCTCTCGTTCTTCTTGTGCGGGCCGCGCGGCTCGCCGCGGTCGGAGCGGTAGGTGACGGACATCGTGTCCTTGTCGACCAGCGCTCCCTGAATGCGCGGCCAAGGACACATATAGGTGCAGACCTGCTCGCGCATCGTGCCGGCCAGCGCATAGGTCGTGGCGGTCAGGAGTATAGCGAAGACATAGGCCGTCGCAGGTGCCTGACCCGTGAAGAACGTCTCGGCGATTGTCGGGGCGTCATGCCAGTAGAGAATGAAGGCGCCGCCGGTTGCGAACGACACCAGCAGCCACACCGCATGCTTGGCGCCCTTGCGCCAGACCTTGTCGACATTCCACGGACCCTTGTCGCGCATCATGCGGGCGTTGCGGTCGCCTTCGAAGAAACGCTCGACCACGATGAAGAGGTCGGTCCAGACCGTCTGGGGACAGAAATAGCCACACCAGACGCGGCCGAACACGGCTGTCACAAGGAACAGGCCGATGGCCGCAAGGATCAGCAGGCCGGTGATGAAGTAGACTTCCTGCGGCCAGATCTCGAGAAAGAAGAAGTAGAACTTGCCGCCCGCGAAGTCAGCCAGCACCGCTTGGTCGGGCACGCCCACACCACGATCCCAGCGCAGCCATGGCAGGACGTAATAGAAGCCCAGCGTAACGATGAGCAGGAACCATTTGAGCGACCGGAACTTACCCGAGACCAGCTTGGGGTAGACCTGCCGGCGCTTGGCGTAGAGCACAACCGGTTCATCGCCCTCCGGCGGTTCACCGCCGCCGGAGGCAGGCTCGCCACGCTTGCCGCGTGCGTCGATCAGCGTGGTCGAGCCCATGATTACTCGCCCCCTCCCAGGGAGTGAACGTAGACAGCAAGCGCCCGGATGGTCGCGTCGTCAAAGCGACCCTGCCACGCCGGCATCACGCCATTGCGGGGCCCAAAGATGGTCCGCCGGATCGTGGCGCGATCGCCGCCATAGAGCCAGTCAGCGTCGGTGAGGTTCGGCGCGCCCTTGGAGCGGTCGCCACGCGCGTCGAGACCATGGCAGCTTGAGCACTCCTTCTCGAATGTCTGCGCAGCCCGCACGACCGCCGCCTGATCCGCGCTGCGGCCCGAGCGCGACACGACATACTCGACCAGATCATCGATCTGCGCCGGTTCAAGGAAGGCATCACGGCCGAACGCCGGCATTTCCGAGAAGCGGGCTTCATCGCCGCCATTGCGGATCCCGTGACGGATCGTGAACTCGATATCTGACAACGACCCGCCCCACAGCCATACGTCGTCAGCCAGACGCGGATAGCCCTTGGCGCCGCGTCCGCCGCTGCCATGGCAGGTGGCGCAGTTGTCGCCGAAGGCGCTTTCGCCCAGCGACAGCGCGAGCTGGCTGAGCTCATGGTCCTTGAGGATGTCCGCCGCGTCGCGGTCCATCAGCTTGCTGCCGAGAGCGGCCCGTTCGCTCCGCGCGGCCGCGACCTTCGCCGCGACCTCGCCACGGTCGGACTGTTCCCACACGCCGGTTGTGTTGCCCTGCATGCCGGGCAGCGCCGGCCACGCCGGCATCAGCACCCAGTAGATCACCGAGAAGATGACGCTGCCCCAGAAGATGAAGCGCCACCAGCGCGGCAGCGGGTTGTTGAGCTCCTTGATCCCGTCCCACTCGTGGCCGGTTGTCTCAACGCCGCTGTGTGCATCAACTTCAGTTGAGCGGTCGGTCATCGCCGAGCTCCTTCTCTTTCATGGGGAGTTCCGCGGCGCGCCGGAAGCGCGCGCCATTGCGGGGCCAGAGTGCGTAGACGACCGCAGCCAGGAAGATAACGACGAAATAGATCGTGCCGCCTGTCTGTGCGAATGAAGACCAGCCTTCGTAATCCATCGCATCACCGCTTGTTGGAGAGGTCTTCGGCTTCGTAGGTCGAGAAGTCGACCATCGTGCCGAGCACCTGCAGATAGGCGATGAGCGCGTCCATCTCGGTCGGCTCGCCGGGTTCGCCGTCGAAATCGCGAACGGTCACCGTTCCTTCGCGGCCGGCGATCTTGCCATAGTCGGCGGCCATCGCCTCGACATCGTATTCGCCGCCCGCCTGCCCCATCGCATCATCGACCGCGCGGGAGATCATCTCGTCGGTGTAGGGCACGCCCGCGATGCGCAGCGTTCCCATATCGGCCTTGATGCCCGACAGGTCGAGCGGCTGATCCGCAAGGAAGGCGTAGGGCGGCATAATCGATTCCGGCACCAGCGAGCGCGGGTCGATCAGGTGCTGCTTGTGCCATTCGTCGGAGTACTTGCCGCCGACGCGCGCGAGATCCGGCCCTGTCCGTTTCGATCCCCACTGGAAGGGATGGTCATACATGCTCTCCGCCGCCAGCGAGTAGTGGCCATAACGCTCGGCCTCATCGCGTAGCGGGCGGATCATCTGCGAGTGGCAGACATAGCAGCCTTCCCGTACATAGATGTTCTGACCAGCCAGCTCCAGCGGCGTATACGGCCGCACGCCTTCGACCTTCTCGATCGTGTTCTTGAGATAGAACAGCGGCACGATCTCGATCAGACCGCCGATGGCGACCGTCACCAGGATTCCCGCCAGCAGGATGTAGCTGTGCTTCTCGAAGAACTTGTGGTTTCGGAGCAGCCAGCCCTGTTTCGTAGCCATGTCTGCTTCACCTATTCAGCGGGTTGGAGAGTGGGTGTGGAGGCGGAGCGATTGCGATCCTCGACAGGAACATCGCCGCGCGCCGTGCGCACCAGATTGTAGATCATGATCAGGGCGCCCAGCAGGAACAGCCCGCCGCCTGTCGCCCGGATGATGTACGAGATGTGCTTCGCGCTGACCGTCTCGATGAACGAGTATTCGAGGAAGCCGAACTCGTTATAGGCGCGCCACATCAGGCCTTCCATGATGCCCGACACCCACATCGAGGAGATGTAGAGCACGATGCCGATCGTCGAGATCCAGAAATGCCACTCGACCAGCGCGTTCGAGTAGAGTTTCGGACGCTTCCACACCCACTGCGTCAGGCAGTACATCGACCCGAAGGTAACGAAGCCCACCCAGCCGAGCGCGCCGGAGTGCACGTGACCGATGCCCCAGTCGGTGTAGTGCGACAGCGCGTTGACTTCGCGCACCGACATCAGCGGGCCTTCGAACGTCGACATGCCGTAGAAGGCGACCGACACGACCAGCATCCGCACAACCGGATCGGTGCGCAGCTTGTCCCATGCGCCCGACAGCGTCATCAGACCGTTGATCATGCCGCCCCAGCTCGGCATCCACAGCATGATCGAGAAGGTCATGCCCAGCGTCTGCGCCCATTGCGGCAATGCCGTGTAGTGGAGGTGGTGCGGGCCGGCCCAGATGTAGATGAAGATCAGCGACCAGAAGTGGACGATCGACAGCCTGTACGACCAGACCGGACGTTCGACGCGCTTCGGAATGAAGTAGTACATCATCGCCAGGAAGCCGGCCGTCAGGAAGAAGCCGACGGCGTTGTGGCCGTACCACCACTGGATCAGGGCGCTCTGCACGCCGCTGAACACGGAGAAGGACTTGGCGCCCGCAAGGCTCGCCGGCAGCGAGATGTTGTTCACGATGTGCAGCATCGCAATCGTGACGATGAAAGCGAGATAGAACCAGTTCGCCACGTAAATGTGCGGCTCCTTGCGCCGCAGGATGGTGGCGACGAAGACGCCGAGATAGGCGACCCACACAATGGTCAGCCACAGGTCGGCATACCATTCCGGCTCGGCGTATTCCTTCGACTGGGTGATCCCCATCAGATAGCCGGTTGCGGCGATCACGATGAAGAGCTGGTAGCCCCAGAACACGAACCAAGGCCACATACCGCCGGCGAGGCGGGTGCGGCAGGTGCGCTGCACGACATAGAAGGACGTCGCGATCAGCGCGTTGCCGCCGAATGCGAAGATCACCGCCGACGTGTGCAGCGGGCGGATGCGTCCGAAATTCGTCCAGGGAAGATCAGGGAAGTAGAAGAGGTTCGGCCAGGTCAGCTGGAGCGCGATGATCAGGCCGACGAGGAAGCCGGCGACGCCCCAGAACATGGTGGCGACAATGCCCGCCTTGACGACGCCCTCTTCATAGTAGGCCTTGTCGAAGGTCGGCGTCTTGTCGCCGGCCTCATGCCAGCCGAGCAACGCCGCCAGACCGGCGACCGCTGCGATGAGGAACATCCAGCTGTGCGCCGCGAAGCCCGCGTCGGTTGCATTCGCCGCCCCGGCAAACGCCAGAACCAGCACGACTATCAACACCAGCCCGACCGCCGCCGTACTGGGATCCAAGCGCGCTGTGCGCGATGCTGCCGCTGCCATGAATAACTGTCCTTGCAACGGGGTGACCCAACCGGTCGCCCTCGCGAGGGTGCAACTGCCAGCACGGCCGCGTTCAGCCCTTGACGCAGCTCAAACATTTTCCGGGAGCACTCGAATACACGGGACATCGCTGCTCGTGGCGCTTTTGTCGCGGCGGTCGAAGTGGAGGCGCCTGTGAAACCAGTGGCTGTATTCCTGTCCGGTGTCGCCATTGCTGTAGCGGGCGCCTTCACGCGCACCTGCGATGGCGGTCTTTCCGCACAATTGTCAGCGTCATGGTGCGGCGACCCGGCGCTGTTGACCTCGATGAATCACGCGCACTGCGCCGGTTGCGCGATGATGGCCGTCGGCGGAATCGTCGCGCTGGTCGCGCCGTTGATGCTGATTGCGCGTGAACATGTCGCACCCGCTCGCAAGGCGGCAGTGGTGAAGAAATGATCACGCGTACGCTGTCCGATAGATCCACATCCCGCCAGTGGGACTACCTGCCGGAATTCGCGCAGGAGCAGCTGCCGCGCTACACAAGCTATCCGCCGGCCAACCGCTTCAGCGGCGGCGTGGGACCCGCCACGGCGGCAGCGGCCCTCGCCGCCCTCCCCGCTGGCGCCGAGCTCTCGCTCTACCTGCATATCCCCTACTGCCAGAAGCTGTGCTGGTATTGCGGCTGCCACACCAGCGTGCCGACACAGGCCGATCCGGTCGATAGCTATATCGATGCGCTGGAAGCGGAGATCGCTCAGGTCGCAGCGCTGACACCATCAACCGCCCGCGTAACGCGCGCCCATTTCGGCGGCGGCTCGCCGGACATCCTGACGCCGGCCCAGATCGACCGGCTGTTTGCAGCACTCCGCCGCGGTTTCACATTCACACGCTATCCGGAAATCGCGGCAGAGTCCGACCCGCGCGGCCTGTCGCGCGAGGTCATCGACGCGTTCGCGCGCAACGGCCTTACGCGCGCAAGCCTTGGCGTTCAGGTGCTCGACCGCAGCGTGCAGGAACGCATCAACCGCATCCAGCCTGCCGCCGCGATCGAGACGTCCATCCGCGCCCTGCGCGCAGCTGGCGTCGAGGGAATCAACATCGACATGATGTACGGCCTCCCCGGCCAGACGCCCGGGCACGTCGTTGAAACCGCCACGTTTGCAGCGATGCAGGACGTCGATCGCGTCGCCGTGTTTGGCTATGCGCATGTGCCGTGGATGAAGAAACACCAGAAGGGCATCAGCACGGACGATCTGCCTTCGGGTGAAGCGCGCTTCCGTCAGGCCGAGGCCGCCGCCCGCACGTTGGAACAGGCAGGCTATCTGCCGATCGGCTTCGACCATTTCGCCGCGCCGGGGGACCCGCTGGCCGCCGCCGCCCGTCAGGGCCAGCTGCACCGGAATTTCCAAGGCTATACGGAAGACGCCTCGACCGCGCTCATCGGCCTCGGCGCGTCGTCCATCTCGTCCCTACCCGGCCTCATCTACCAGAACGTCGCTGACTCCGCGCACTATCGCGAGGCATTGACGGAGCGCCGCTCTCCGGTCGTGCGTGGTGCGGTTCTGAGCGAAGACGATCTTCGCGTCGGCCGGCTGATCGAACGACTGCTTTGCGACTTCGAGGTCGATCTTCCGGAAGACGGAAGCATCCCGTCTCTGGACCGTCTGCAGCGCGCCATCTCGGCAGGCTTGGCTGAACGCTCGGGGCGCCGGCTCAGCATTACGTCGCGCGGGCGTCCCTATGTCCGTAACGTCGCCGCATGCTTCGATCCGGATCTTGCGCCGCAGGCAGGCCGCCACAGCCTGGCGGTCTAACGACCCAACGCGCGGCCCAGTCTGCGATTGCAAATCAATACGTCGCTGAACGACGCCCGGGCTTTGGCCGTGGCGCCCATTTTGGGTACAGCACGGCGCGGCGCCGTTGGAGTTTGACCCCAATCAAACTCTATGACCTTGGTTCTTGTTAGCCTGCTAGTGTCATTCAGCCATGCGTGGCGGACCTGAGATGGGTAGCGAGCGGTGAAATGGGCGCAGTCGCAGTGAAGCAGATGTCTCCCGAACGGGCTAGGAATCAGCTTGAGACCTTTTTCAAGGCTGCGATCCTGACGCGACGGTTTCGCGCCCGCTTTGCCGAGCGCGTGAAGTCGACCAGCCAGACAGAAGCGCGTTGGAATGCGCTCTATCACCTGTCGCAATCGCCCGAGGGTCTGATCCAGTCCGATCTCGCCGAACGCATGGGCGTGCAGGGCCCGACGCTCGTGCGCCTGCTCGATGCGCTTGAGGCCCAGGATCTGGTCCGGCGCGCGGAAGCGCCGGGGGACCGCCGCGCCAAGCTCGTGCTGATCCAGCCCGCCGGCGAAAGCATCATTGAGGAAGTGGACGCGATCGCCGCCCAGATGCGGGATGAAGTTCTGGCTGACGTGTCGGACCAGGATCTGGCCACCGCGTTGCGGGTGCTCGACATGGCCGTCGCGGCGCTGGAGCCGGAACACGCGCATCCCATGCGCGCCCGCCGGCCCGCCACGACGAACTTCCGCGTCATCAATCGCTGATCGTCTGAAATCTGCTGCGACGTCCGGCCGCGCCTTGCGCGCAAATGCACTGTTTTGCGTGCCTTTCAGCAAGTTTCCAGCGTCAGACACACTTCGTCACACTCGCAGACACACTCCGGCAAAAGCCAGCAAGATAGCACGCACATAGTTCGCCTCGCTGACACGGACAGGAGGCGAGTATGTGCATTGCAGGCGGAGCGATCACCGGTTTTGCGCCAGAGGCGGCGCGCAAGGAGCGGATGCCCGCACGGGCAGCGCTTCGGCAGGTCGAGGCTCACGAGCATCTCTACTATGAAGGCGACGCGCGCGACTGCCTCTATGTCGTCGAGTCAGGCTGGGTGAAGCTCTACCGCACGCTGATCGATGGCCAGCGCCAGATTGTCGGCTTCGCCAACACCGGTTCCATCCTCGGCCTCGAGTCCGATGTCGAACACACCAATGGATGCGAAGCGATCACGCCGGTTGTGGTGCGCAGCATCCCGATGTCCCGCGTCACCGAAATCTGTCTCAACGACGGCAAGCTCGCCGACCAACTGCTGCGTCAGGTCGGACGCCAGCTCGGCGCCGCGCAGGCCCAGCTGGCCGCCGTCGGCACGCAGTCGGCCGAACAGAAGCTCGCCAACTTCCTGCTGACGATCTGCGACCTCTGCGACAGCGCCAATGGCGCCGAGTTCGACATGCCGATGCGCCGCGGCGACATGGCCGAATTCCTAGGCCTTCGTCTCGAAACAGTGTCGCGCAAGATGTCGGAATTCCAGCGCCGCGGCTGGATCCGCATGGGCTCGCTCTATCACTGCACCATCCTGCGCCGCGATATTCTTGAGGATCTGGCCGAAGGCGGCTCCGCCGAAGACACGCCGATGCTTCGCGCGGTCTGAGACGCAGCAAAACCCCGGGGAAGGGCGCGCGGTCGACGGATCGCGCGCCTTTTCGTTCGGGATTACTGGCTGATCGAGGCGATGTAGGCGATCAGGGCATCGGCCGAGCGCACATCGAAATCGAAGAGCGGCATGTCGTCATGCCCCACGCGCATCGCTTCGATGAAGCGGTAGGCGAGATTGTCAGCATCGTTGATGGCCAGCACGTCGCGAAGCGGCGGCGCCGTTTCGTTCGGGCTTTTCGAGGTCCGGTCGACTGCATGGCACTGTGCGCATTCGCGCTCGGCGATCTCCTTGCCGGCGGCAACCTGTTCCGGATCGGCATCGAGTGGCGCTCCGGCCCAGCCCTGCGCCTCGGCCTCGCCGGCCGGCTTCTGGTCATTCGACTGGCACGCAGCCGCCAGCAAAGACGCCGCCACGCCCGACGCCAGCAGCACCCGCCGCGCAATCGTCTGTCGGGATCTGGCGTTGCGCATCGGCGTCTCCGAATCTTGTGCCTGTTCAATCGAACAACGCGCCGCAACGCGCAAGAGGTCAACCTGCGGATGCAGACGCCCTCAATGGAAATCACGGGATTTGGGCAGGATGCGGACATCGCGCGGATGTCTGAACAGACCATCGGGTCCCTTCGGTCCACGCGGATGCTGGGGATGCTTGATCTCGTCAGCCCGTGTCAGCTCGAAGTCCGCTTCATGGTCCTCTGACAGCCGCGCCAGATCCATCGTGCGGTTGAACACCCGCGCCCCCATCAGGTGCGTAACGCCTTCCTTGCTCTTCTGCACCCTGCCCTCGATCAGCAGCAGGCGCGCGCCCATTACCTCGGCGCGAAACCGCTCGAACACCCGCGCCCACAGCAGGGCGTTGGTGATGCCCGTCTCGTCCTCCAGCGTGATGAAGATCGCCTTGCCATTCCCTGGCCGCTGGCGGACCAGAACAACGCCCGCCGTTCGCGCCCAGCGTCCATCGCGCAGCTCGCTGGTCTCGCTGCATGAGAGAATGCGCTCGGCGGCGAAGACCGGCCGCAGGATCTGCATCGGATGCGCCTTCAGCGACAGGCGAACCGTCTGATAATCCGCCGCCACATGCTCGCGCAGCGGCATGTCGGGAAGATTGCTCTCCGGCTCTTCGCCAAGTTCGCGCGCTTCCGCCGCCGCAAACAGCGGAAGCAGATCATCATCCGGAAGCCGGCGTACATCCCAGAGCGCCTCGCGCCTGTCCTGCGCCAGCGACCTGAAGGCGTCCGCATCGGCCAGCCGCCGCAGCATCGGCGTCGACACGCCCCCGCGCTCGCGCATGTCCTGCACGCTGGCATAGCCCTCGCCCCGGCGCGCAACCAGGTTGGCGGCGTCATCCTCACGCATGCCGTCCACCTGCCGGAAGCCGAGACGCAACGCGAGCGAACCATCCTCGCGCCGCTCCAGCGCATTGTCGTAATGGCTATGGTTTGCATCGACCGGACGAACCTCGACGCCATGCTCCTGCGCATCGCGCACGATCTGGGCGGGCGCATAGAAGCCCATCGGCTGGGCGTTCAGCAGCGCGCAGGCGAACGCCGCCGGATGATGATGCTTCAACCAGGACGACACATAGACAAGCTGCGCAAACGCCGCGGCATGGCTTTCAGGAAAGCCGTAACTGCCGAAGCCCTTGATCTGCTCAAAGCAGCGCTGCGCGAAGTCACGTTCATAGCCGCGCACCGCCATGCCCTCGACCATCCGTTTCTCGAACGTATGGATGGTGCCGACATTGCGGAATGTCGCCATGGCGCGGCGAAGGCCGTTCGCTTCCTCCGATGAAAATTTGGCTGCCACCATGGCCAGTTTCATCGCCTGTTCCTGGAACAGCGGCACGCCGAGCGTCTTGTTGAGCACCCGGTAGAGTTCGTCAGGCGGCCCATGCTCCGGCGACGGCGAAGGAAAGGTGACATCCTCCTCCTTGTTGCGCCGCTTGAGATAGGGATGGACCATATTGCCCTGGATCGGTCCTGGCCGGACGATCGCGACCTCGATCACGAGATCATACATCTCGCGCGGCCTGAGACGCGGTAGCATGTTGATCTGGGCGCGGCTTTCCACCTGGAAGACGCCGATGGAATCGCCTTCGCACAACATATCGTAGACCGCCGGATCCTCCAGCGGAAAATCACGCAGGCCATAACGCGGCCCGCCATGAAGATAGAGCAGATCGCGCGCCTTGCGGATGCAGCTGAGCATGCCAAGCGCCAACACATCGACCTTCATCAGGCCCAGCGCGTCGATGTCGTCCTTGTCCCACTCGATGAAGGTGCGTTCGTCCATCGCCGCATTGCCGATGGGAACAAGCTCGTCGAGCCGGCCCTGCGTTAGCACGAATCCGCCAACATGCTGCGACAGGTGACGCGGAAAGCCGAGCAGTCTGTTGGCAAAACGCAGGGCGCGATGCAGGACCGGATTGTCGGGATCGAGACCCGCCTGCCGCAATTGCTGCGCAACCGGCGCTGCGCCCCAGCTGCCCCAGACAAGACCGGAGAGCTGCGCCGTCACATCATCGGTGAGGCCGAACACCTTGCCGACCTCACGCATGGCGCTGCGCGGCCGGTAGTGGATCACGGTCGCCGCAATGCCAGCGCGGTGACGGCCATAGCGCTCGTAGATATGCTGAATGATCTCCTCGCGCCGCTCGTGCTCGAAATCGACATCGATATCCGGCGGCTCGTTACGCTCGTTGGAGAGAAAACGCTCGAACAGGACATCGAACGTCGCCGGGTTCACCGACGTGATGCCCAGCACATAACAGACGGCCGAGTTCGCAGCCGAGCCGCGGCCCTGGCAGAGAATTCCCTTGTCTTCAGCCACGCGCACCATGTCGAAGATGGTGAGAAAATACGGCGCCATCCGCTTGCCCGCGATGAAGGCCAGTTCGCGGCGCAGCAGGCGCTTCACCTTCTTCGGGATGCGCCAGTTGTACTTCATGCCGGCATGGAACCAGACGCGGTCCTCAAGATAGTCCTGCGGCGACAGGCCGGGCGGAACGGGCTCCTGCGGATAATTGTATGTCAGCTCCCCGAGATCGAAATCGATCAGCCCGAGCAAAACATCCGTTTCGGCGATAGCGCCCGGCGCAGCCCGGAACAGCCGCGCCATTTCCGCCGCCGGCTTGAGATAGCGCTCGGCGTTCGCCTCCAGCAGGCGGCCCGCGGCCTCGATCCGGACGCCTTCGCGGATGCAGGTCATCACATCCTGGAGGTCGCGCTGTTCGGCGTCATGATAGAGCGCATCATTGGTTGCGATGAGCGGCACGCCGCTGGCGGCGGCGACCGCCTTCAGCCGCTCAAGACGGCGCGCATCCGGCCCGCGCCGGTGCATGGTTGCGCCAAGCCATACCGGCGCCCGCGCCCGCAGGACTTCCAGCAATGGCTGCAACGCATCCGGATTTTCACTGGGCATCACGACCAGCAGCAGATCCTGCGCGAAGGTAAGCAGGTCGCCGAGCGTGAGACGGCATTCGCCCTTGGTCGCCCGCGTAGCCCCCGGCGGCGGACGGAGATTGCCTGCCGTGAGGAGGCGGCACAGCCGCCCCCAGCCGTCGCGGTTGGCCGGATAGGCGATGATATCCGGCGTGCCGTCGACAAAAACGAGCCGCGCCCCGATGCATAGTTTGAACGCCTTCGCCCGCCGCTTCAGCTCGACCTGCCACGCCTTCAGCTTTTCCTCGTCCGGGTGTTCGCTCCAGCCCGCCTCGCCGGGCGATCCGCCTTCGCGAACGCGTGTTGGCGCCGGCAAACCATCCTCGCGAATCCGCTGCAGCGCCGCCCAGGCGCGCACGACGCCGGCGAGCGTGTTGCGATCGGCAATCCCGATGCCGGCATGACCAAGGCGCAGCGCCCGCAACACCATGTCCTGCCCGGTCGAAGCCCCGCGCAGGAAGGAAAAGTTGGTGGCCGCCGCCATCTCTGCATAGACGGGCGCGCTCATCCGAACGCCCCATGCAGGAACCAGCGGGGCGGATTGTCCTCCGCGCCATACGCGCCCGTGCGAAACAGCCAGAAGCGGCGCCCCTGCGTATCCTCCACACGATAATAATCGCGCGCCTCGCCGGGCGTCTCACGCCACCATTCCGGGGCGATGCGCTCGGGCCCTTCATGGCCCACGATGCGATGCTCCATGCGCCGCCAGCGGAAGGCGCGCGGCGGACCATCGGGCACTTCCGCAAACAGGATCGTCACCGGCTGCGGCGGATCGAACACAAGCGGCGGCCGCAAGGGCGGCTCGCCCGCCGCCGGCTGCATCCAGCCCGCCGCCGCCGGCGCCGTCTGCGCCGGCACGATGCGCGCCGCGCGATCGGGATCGTGCGTATCCTCCGGCAGGAAGCGCAGCACGCGGCCCGGCCCGAAGCGCGCCGACAACCGGTCCGCCAGATTGGCGATCTCGTCCGCCTCCAGCGCGCGGCCATCCAGCTCCGGCTGCATCACGGCCAGCGCTTCGGCTTCCAGAACGCAGAGCCGCACAAGATCGAAACCGAAACCCGGATCGAGAGGATCGGCCAGCGCATCCAGCTTCTCGCGGAAGAGCCGCAGCATCGCTGCCGGATCGCGCGAGCCTCGCCCGGTCTCCACCGCAACGCGCCGCACGGCGCCGTCGGCGCGGTGGAAACTTGCCTCCACAACCCGCGCGCCCTCGCGCCGCTCCAGCAGCATCTGGCAAATCTCGCCGGCCAGCCCCGCCACCACCGCCTTGACATCCTCCGCCCGGCCGATCGGCTCGGCAAAGCGCCGCTCCGCCCACAGCATCGGAACGGCCCGCCGCGGAAGCAGCGGCGATAGCGCACGCCCCTGCAGCCGGGCCAGCCGCGCCGTCATCTCCTCGCCGAACCGTGCCGCGAACAGTGCGCTCGGCCGGTCGGCAAGCGCGCCGATCGTCTTGAGGCCCGCGCGCGCGATGGCGAGCTGATCCTTCGCCTCCAGCCCGAGCGCGGCGATGGGAAGACCGCGCACCGCCGCAGCCTCCTCGCCCGCCGGCACGATGGCGATACGGCCATGGCGGGCAAGCGCGCGCGCCGCATCCGGGGCGCCAGCGATCACCGTACGCACATTGAGCCCGGCCCGGCGCAGGCGCTGCGAGACGCCGGCGCGCAGCTCCGCCTCGCCGCCGAACAGATGCCCGCATCCGGTAATGTCGAGCGTCAGCCCATCCGGCGCATCGATGGCCACAATCGGCGTGACGCGATCACAATCCTCCGCAACCGCCTCAAGCAGGCCCGCATCCGCCTGCCGGTCCATCTCCTCGACCCAGAGCTGCGGAATGCGCGCGCGCGCATCGGCCAGCGTCAGACCGGGAGACAATCCCGCCCGCCTTGCCATGCGGCTGACGGCGGCGAGGCGGCTTGCGCCCTTCACCTTCTCGACCAGCACCAATGGCAGCGGTTCCGCGACCTTATCCGGCGCGCCGGTGAAGTTCCGCCTCAGCACCCGGTCCGCCGGGAGGAAGGGGAACCATGCCGCCAGATAGCGCCGCTGCTCTTGTCTCTGCGATATCGCTGAAGCTGCGGACATCACGCTTCCATTCCACAATCCAGTTGCGACCCATGGCGCCCGCCCGGTCGCGCATCAGGCTGACGTCGAACACGGGATGGCCCGGCGCCGTGGCCTCCAGCGGCGCCGATGCGGCCGCCCTGACGCTCCACCGCGTCGCCGCCGCGCTCGGCAACGGCTCGCCGCCCGCGCGCAGCATAAACAGCGGCACACCGGACCGCGCCGCCGCCAGCATCAGCCGGCGCGAGGCGACAAGGTCGAGCGCCTTGGGATTGCCCCATGGCTCGATGATCACGGCGCCCAGCGGCGGACAGCGCGCGGCCTCCTCGCCTGCGCGCAGCACGGCGGGTCCATCGCGCGCCTTCACCAGGATCAGCCGCTCGGGCGAGAGGCCAAGCTCGGCCAGCCCCGGCGCGTAGATCTCGCCCAGCTCCAGCCCGACAAAATCCTGCCGCACCCACACGACGGGCGCAGCGTGCGAGGCGCGCACCGCCAGCCCGATGGCGAACGCCGCCGCCGACGCCTCATCCAGCATGCCCGCGGCGAACACTTCATGCAGCGCCCCGCGCATCAGCCCGCCGCCAAGGCCCGCATCGAGCTTCATCGCCCCGGTCGAAAAGCGCGCGGCGGCCGGCGCGGACGATCCGCGTTCCAGCCGGGCCACTTCCCGCTTCAGCACTTCCAGTTCGACCCTCGGCACGTCTGCGTCCTGTGGATATGTTCATGTTTTGTTCCATTAGGACTCCCCCGCGCCAAAGAGTCAATCGGACTCTGAAAGAGGTCGTGTCTCAGTTTGAATTCTGGCCGCACCCTCAGCGCGGCCAGATGAAGTAGAGCATCAGCGCGAGGATCACGCCGCCAATCACGAGCGCGCCGATCAGAAGCTGGCGCCGCTCGGCCGCCGACATGCCGCCGGACGATCGCCGGACCGCCGCCGCCTTCCGTCTGTCCCTGCGGTTGGCCATCAAACGTCCTCGAAGACATGGAGCCCGGCCAGAACGGCCGGCCCCCCGGTTTAGCCAGCCCGAGGCTACGCCCTGCGCGCGCGCCTGAACAGGCCGCACGCGCCTGAGCGACGCGCGGCCGCCGCTGCGGCGCCATTGCAAAACTGTCGGGAAATCTGGCGGTGAGAGTGGGATTCGAACCCACGATACGGTTGCCCGTATACACGCTTTCCAAGCGTGCGCCATCGACCACTCGGCCATCTCACCGGTCAGGGATCAGTCGAAGGGGGGCCTTTTACATGCGCCCGCCTGAAGCGCAAGTTACCGCCCCGACCGGACCCGGCGCCGCCTGCCCCCGGCGCCGATCCAGGCCTTTGACGTCCGGCCCCGCCGGCCCCACATAGGGGAACGCAACCGCTCCTCAAAGGATGCCGCCATGCTGTCCCTCGGAAAGAAAACCAGCCTGCCGAAAGCCGGCCACGCCCTGCCCGGCCGCGCCATGGAAATGCCGGTCGACAACCGCCACTTCGTCAACGGCAACCCGATCAAGGGCCCGTTCCCTGAAGGGCTGGAGGTCGCCGCCTTCGGTCTCGGCTGCTTCTGGGGCGCCGAGCGCAAGTTCTGGCAGCAGGGCGGCGTGTGGAGCACGGCCGTCGGCTATCAGGGCGGCGAAACGCCGAACCCTACCTATCAGGAGGTCTGCTCGGGCGAGACAGGCCACACCGAAGTCGTGCTTGTCGTGTTCGATCCCAAGGTGATCGGCTACGACGCGCTGCTGAAAATGTTCTGGGAAAGCCATGATCCGACGCAGGGCATGCGTCAGGGCAATGATGTCGGCACGCAGTACCGCTCGGCGATCTACACCTATTCGGATGAGCAGGCCGCGAAGGCGAAAGCCTCGCTGGCGGCCTATCAGACCGCGCTGCGCCAGGCGAGCATGGGGCAGATCACAAGCGAGATCCGTCCCGCCCCGCCCTTCTACTATGCTGAGACCTACCACCAGCAGTATCTCGCCAAGAACCCGGACGGATATTGCGGGCTTGGCGGCACGGGCGTGTCATGCCCGGTCGGGGTCGGCGTCAGCGCGTAGAGACAGGTCGGCTTCTCCCCTGATGCAAGGCTGACGCGCGGCGCCGATGGGGCTGACAGTCGATCATCTCGAATCGCATCACCGCTACAGGGTGATCCGCGGCTTCACCGACGCGAACGGCGTGCGCGTGCCGTTCGCGGCGGAGGGCGTCATCCGCGCCATGCGCCTGTCGCCCGACATGCGCGAAATCGAGATCGACTGGGAGCCGGACGGCGCTGCGCCGGTGCAGCTTGCCTTCCTGCTCGCGGCCACGGACGGTCCGCGCAACAACCACATGCGCACGTATTTCGAGAAGGGCGACGTCTCCCTGCCGCCGCGCGCACCAAAGCCGGCGGCGGCGTCGCAGTCACCGGCGCCCGATCCGGAGCCGGCGCAGCCAAAGAAGGAGACAAGCCTCGGTGAGATCACCGTCGCCTGCGGCTGTGATCCGGCGTTCCATCGCGCCGTCTGGCCGCCGGCGCAGCTCAGCGTCAACGCCTGTCTCAGCTGCGGCGCCGTCACGGTCTCGCGTCAGGTCGGCGATGATGGCCGCTTCACCGGCAAGGCGTGGACGGCCTACTGGCCCGAACCCACCCCACAAGCGGTCGTCGACTGGCTCGGCCGCTTCCCGCGCGTCTCGGTGAACCATGCTGGCGCGCCGTGGCGATGGCCGATGTCGGCGACGCTGGTGCGGTATCCCACGCTGGTATATCCGGCGGATACGCGCGTTTCGGACAAGGCCGAGCTGAAAACGCTCGAAGCCGGACTCACGGCCGAACAGGCCGGGCTGCCCCGCGCCTTCACCTTCGGCCGCGCTCTTGCGGACATTCCCGCCCCGCCGCCCGGCCTGCCTGAAGCCTTCAAGTCGTTCCTCTTCGTGCACGAAACCGCATTGCTGCGCGAGGACAGCAATCCTGATCTCCTGCGCCGTCACGCCAGTCTCTACAATCCGGCGTCGGAGCTCGCGGCCGATCTTCTGCTGCGACGCCCCGACGCCTACGGGCTGATGATGGGCTGGCTGGTCTCGGCCGATGATCGAGCGTTCGGCGCCGGCATCGCCATGCTGCGCGATGCGCGCCGGCTGTTTGCCGGGCCGGACGATCCGCGCCTTGCGCCGCAGATCCTGCGCATCATGGACAGCCTGCCGCTCGGTCCCCTGCGCGACGTTCCCAACCGCGTCGAAAGCTGCGCGCGGCTCGAAGCCTTCCTTGTCGCCATCGCCGATCTGGGCGCCGGCAGCGCCGCCATGCTGGAGGGGCTTCAGGCGCTGGCCCGCAAGATCGGCGGCAGGGATTCCTACACCGTCGATGCGATCCGCATCGTGATCAACGAACTCAACGGCGTCGACAACCGGCCGGCCGAATACCGCTGAGCCCGAAGGATCAGCCCCGCATCCCGGCGAGGCGCTTGGCGATGATGTCGTCCGCCTCGCGCATGATGCGGTCGATCAGCTCCTTCACCGTCGGCACGTCGTGGATGAGGCCCGCGACCATGCCACAGCTCCACGCCCCGGCCTCCATGTCGCCTTCGACCATCACCTTCGGATAGATCCCCGCCACCTCGTTGAGGATGTCCTCGAACTTGATGCCGGCGCCGAGCTGCTTCTCCTTCTCGAGAATCTTTGCGACGCCCGCATTGTTCAGCACGCGCTCGGTATTGCGCAGCGGGCGCATGACGAGCCGCGTGTCCAGCTCGCTCGCTTTCACCAGCGTATCCTTCACGTTCTGGTGGACCGGCGCCTCCTTCGTCGCGATGAAGCGCGTGCCCATGTTCATGCCTTCCGCGCCCAGCGCCAGCGCGGCAACGAGCGAGCGGCCATCCGCCATGCCGCCCGAGGCGACGAAGGGAATCTTCAGCTCCTCTGCGGCGCGGGGCAGCAGGATAAAGTTCGGCACATCGTCCTCGCCCGGGTGGCCGCCGCACTCAAAACCATCAACGCTGACCGCATCGCAGCCGATCGCCTCGGCCTTCTTGGAGTGACGGACGGAGGTGCATTTGTGGATCACCTTGACGCCGGCCTCCTTGAAGAAGGGCATCACCTGCGCCGGGTTGTTACCCGCCGTTTCGACGATCTTGATGCCTTCCTCGATGATCGTGCGCACGAAGCCGGGATAGTCCGGCGGCGTCACGGCCGGCAGGAAGGTGAGGTTTACGCCGAACGGCTTCCTGGTCATCTCGCGGCAACGGCGGATTTCCTTGCGCAGGCCTTCCGGCGTCTTCTGCGTCAGGCCGGTGATGATGCCGAGACCGCCCGCTTCGGAAACAGCCGCAGCCATTTCCGCGAAGCCCACATAGTGCATCCCGCCCTGGATGATCGGGTGCTCGATGCCGAACAGTTCGGTGATGCGCGTTTTCATGGGTCGTGTCCTCCGGTTGCCCGCATCAGGAAACCGCAAGCCAGACGCCGTCAAGCCGTCTCCCCTATCTCGTTCGTTCAGACAGCGGCCGGGTTCCTGCAAACCATGCTTTCCGCGCGGGAACGCTGACGAGGTCGCGCTCGGGCCAACGCAGCGCCGTCAACCTGCCGCCGAAACAGCAGCCCGTGTCGATGCACCAGGTGTTGTTCGCCGCCTGCACGTCGTGCGCGGCGACGTGACCGTAAACCACCGCCGCCTCGCCGCGATAATCCAGCGCCCAGTTGCGCCGGACCGGGAAGCCGAAGCCGTCCGTCTCGCCCGTCGTGTCGCCATAGAGCGCAAACGAACGGACCTTGCCGCCGGTCTGGCCGATCATCTCTTCCTTGAGCCCGGCATGCGCGACCACCAGCCGGCCGCCATCGAGCCACAGCCAGGGCGGCAGGCCCGCAAGATAGGTTCGCACACGTGCATGGAAGGCCGGATCCTCCTCCGCCATCTGGTCGATCGACAGCTGCAGGCCGTGTCCGGTCTTTACGTTCGCGCCCGAAAGCCAGCGCGCGAACTTGTGGTCGTGATTGCCCTCGACGCACAGCGCCGTTCCGGCCCCAGCCATCGCCATGGCGATCCGCAACACGTCCGGCGAACGCGGCCCGCGATCAACAAGATCGCCGACAAACACGAGCATGCGCCCCGCCGCCGGCGTCACGCTCACCTCGCGCCCGGACCAGGCAACGTCATAACCAAGCAGGCCGAGCAGGTCTTCAAGCTCGTCGGCGCAGCCATGCACATCGCCGACAATGTCGAATGGCCCCGTCAGCTCGCGACGATCGAAGGCAGGCTTGTCCGGCATCAGCCCTTCCAGTCCGGCGGGCGCTTTTCGATGAAGGCCTGGATGCCCTCATCCGTATCCCGCATCAGCATGTTCTCGGCCATGACACGCGCCGTCAGCGCATAAGCGTCGGCCAGCGGCAGCGACAGCTGATCATAGAACGCGCGCTTGCCGATCTTCACCGCCGCCGTCAGCTTGCCCGCAACCGTCTGCGCCAGCGCCAGCGCAGCTTCAGACAGATCCGCAGCCGCAACAACGCGATTGACCAGCCCGGCCTCGCGGCCGCGCGCCGCATCGATGAACTCCCCCGTCGTCAGCATCTCGAATGCAACCTTGCGCGGCGTGTTGCGCGACAGCGCCACCATCGGCGTCGAGCAGAACAGCCCGATATTGACGCCATTGACGCCGAACCGCGTTCTCTCCGCCGCCACCACCATGTCGCAGCTCGCAACCAGCTGGCAGCCCGCCGCCGTGGCGATGCCATGCACCTCGGCGATCACGGGCTGCGGCAGCGCCGGGATCATCTGCATGATCGCCCCGCAGCGCGTGAAGAGATCGAGAAAATAGGCCGCGCCCTTGTCAGGCGCCTGCCGCGCCGCCTGCATCTCCTTGAGATCATGCCCCGCGCAGAACGCCTTGCCGGCGCCCCGCAGCACGATCACGCGCGTCCCGCGATCGTCCGCCAATGTCTTCAACGCATCGCTCAGCGCCGCCAGCATGGCATCCGACAGCGCATTGAGACTGCCCGGACTGTTCAGCGTCAGGCGCGTCACATGGCCCAACCGTTCGCGAAGGATCAGATCGCTCATCCTGTCATGCCTCCATCAGCCGAAGCGTAGCGGGATAGCGGCATAAGAAAAGCGGTCCGTTCAGACCACCCGCTGGCGCCTGAATCGTGTGCCCGGCGCGGGCGAGGGTTCAGCCGCGCCGGCAAAGCATTGCGCCATCCCCATCCATTCCGCCGCCACCGGGCCACGCACGGTCAGTTGCGTGTCCGCCACGTTCCGCACCTGCGTCACCACTTGGCAGAACTCCGTAGCCGAACCGGAAACCAGCTCCGCCTCGCTCGGCTCGCCCCAGGTCCACACCTCGCCCGACGGCGCCGTCAGCCGCACATGCGGAATCGTCTGCGGCACGGGCATTTTCCGGACCATATAGGTCCAGCCGAATGTCGACACGCCCAGATGCGCGATGTTGCGGATGCGGTCCTGATCGATGCGCTCGGCGCCGAGATGATCATAGATCTCCTGCCCGTGCGCCCATGTCTCCATCAGCCGCGCCGTGATTGAAGACCGCGCGCTCATGTCGGGGCCCGCCCATTTCAGGCGCGCCTTGGGATCGGCCGTCGCATAGAGGTCGGCGATCTCGCCCGCCGTCTTGAGCCATTCTACCCGCAGCGCCTGCCCCGAGGCGCGGACCACGTCGCGCTCCACGGCGCGCATGCCGCCCGCGCCGGAAATCGCGCCCAGCAGGCGCAGCAACTCCGCCTCGTCGGTCAGCTGCAGGCCGGCCGCGCGATTCCAGAAATGCAGGTGGCGGACAACATCATTGAGCGTCCAGCCCTTGAACTGCGTCGCTGCGTCGAACGCCGCATCCGGCAAAGGCGCCAGCAACGCCGCCAGCGCCTTTGTCTCCGCAAGGAAATCCGCCGCCTGCTCCATCTGCGCTACAGCGTCCGCGCAATCAGGATCTTCATGATCTCGTTGGTGCCGCCATAGATGCGCTGGATGCGGCTGTCGCGATACATGCGGCTGATCGGATACTCGTCCATGAAGCCGTAGCCGCCGAACAGCTGCAGGCAGCGGTCCACGATCTTACCCTCGATGTCGGTCGTCCAGTATTTCGCCATCGACGCGGTCGCGGCGTCCAACTTGCCCTTGAGATGCTGGCCGATGCAGTGGTTCACGAACACGCGCGCCACCGTCGCCTCGGTCTTGCATTCGGCCAGCACGAACTGCGTGTTCTGGAAATCCATGACGGTCTTTCCGAACGCCTTGCGCTCCTTCACATAGTCGATGGTCAGCTGCAGCGCGCGCTCGATGGTCGCGATGGCCTGCACCGCGATGTTCAGACGCTCCTGCGGCAACTGCCCCATCAGCTGGAAGAAGCCCTGGCCCTCTTCGGCGCCCAGAAGGTTCTCCGCCGGCACCTTCACATCGTTGAAGAACAGTTCGGACGTATCCTGCGCCGGCTGGCCCAGCTTGTTGAGGTTGCGGCCGCGCTCAAACCCCTCCGCGCCGTCCGTCTCCACGATCATCAGCGAGGTGCCCTTGGCGCCCTGCGTCGGGTCGGTCTTGGCGACCACGATGATGAGGTTCGCCATCTGCCCGTTGGTGATGAAGGTTTTGGAGCCGTTGATGACGTAGCCATTGCCCGACTTCTTCGCCGTCGTGCGGATGCCCTGCAGGTCGGATCCCGCGCCCGGCTCCGTCATGGCGATCGCCGAGATCAGCTCGCCCGAGGCCAGCTTCGGCAGCCACTTCTTCTTCTGCTCCTCGGTGCCGTAGTGATAGATGTACGGCATCACGATGGCGTTGTGCAGCGAGGCGCCGAACCCGTCGACGCCCTGCAGGCCCAGCTGCTCCATCAGGATCACTTCGTGGCGATAGTCGCCGCCCATGCCGCCATATTCCTCCGGCGTGGAAAGCCCCAGCAGGCCGGCCTCGGCCGCCTCGGTCCACATGGCGCGCTCGACCACCTTGTCCTTGCGCCATTTCTCCACCCGCTCCGGCGGCGCACTCTGCTGGAAGAACCGCGCGCAGGCGTCCTCGAACATGCGGATGTCCTCCTCCGCCATGAAATCGGGACGTTCGACATTGAGGACAGACATGAAGGACTCCGGCTATTTCCGCGCTGGTCATCCAGCACAGGCCAGCGGCCCCATGCAACCGGAAGTTCCAACAGGCTGGCCTGACGCCGGGTCCACGCACTGGGGCGTGTCATCACTTTGAGGTTGCCAGCCGCAACGCTCCCGCCTTACCCATCCGCGCAGCAGGGAGGGATCCAGCTTGCACGACGCCGTCGTCCATACGCCCAGCATCTTCGATGTCGCGGCCATTCTGATTTCCGCGGCGGCGGCGCTCTCATGGATCAACCGCAAATTCCTGGGGCTGCCCTCCACGGTCGGACTGGCGCTGATGGGCGCCATCGCATCACTCATCGTCCTTGGGGTCGATTTCGCGACCCCGAACTTCCTGATCGGCGACGCCATCCAGGACTTCATGGGCAATATCGATTTCGAGACCGCCCTGATGCAGGGGATGCTCAGCTTCCTCCTGTTCGCCGGCGCGCTTCACGTCGACATCGCCGATCTTCGCCGGCACTGGCTGCAGGTTGGCGTTCTCAGCACAGTCGGCGTCGTCGCCTCCACGCTTCTTGTTGGTTTTGGCTTCAATATCGCGACCCGCCTCGCCGGCATGGAAGTCCCGCTCATCTGGTGCCTCGTCTTCGGCGCGCTGATCAGCCCGACCGACCCTGTCGCCGTGCTGGGCGCCATGAAGGGCTCGACAACGCCGCGTGGCCTTCAGGCCACGATCGCGGGCGAAAGCCTGTTCAATGACGGCGTCGGCGTCGTCATCTTCAGCATCCTGCTCACCATGGCCGCTGGCGGGGCGGAACTGTCCGCCACGGATGTCGTCGGCCTGTTCCTGACGGAGGCGCTGGGCGGCGCTGCGCTGGGTCTGGTCGTCGGCTTCATCGGCTATCAGGCGATGAAGGCCATCGACGATTATGCCGTCGAGCTGCTGATCACGCTCGCGCTGGTGATGGGCGGCTATGCGCTGGCGCAGAATCTCCACATCAGCGGCCCGGTTGCGATGGCCGTCGCCGGCCTTCTGATCGGCAATCAGGGCGTCGCTCACGCCATGAGCGACACGACCCGCGACCACGTCATCAAGTTCTGGGGGCTGGTCGATGAAGTGCTCAACGCCGTGCTCTTCCTGCTCATCGGCCTCGAGGGTGTCGTTCTTCTGGGAACGATCCCCTTCCTGTTGATCGGCCTTGCGGCGATCCCGCTGGTCATGCTGGCGCGCGCGCTGTCGGTGGGCGTGCCGCTCGCCTTCTGGCGCAAGTCGCTGCCCTACGGCAAGACAATGCCGGTGATGGTGTGGGGCGGCCTGCGCGGCGGCATCTCGATCGCGCTGGCGCTGTCGCTCCCCGCGGGCGAGACCAAGAACCTGCTCGTCACGGCCACCTATGTGGTCGTGCTGTTCTCGGTTCTCGCACAGGGCTCGACCGTAAGCCGCGTCATCGCTCGCGCCGCGGCGCCAGCCAGCAATAGCTAGAGCTGCACCACGCCCGGCGCGAGTTCAGCGGCAAACAGCGAGGCCACCTCCGCCGCGCGCACGTCCTGCGCCACGCGCTGGTTCACATAGCCCTTGTCGGTGATCTCGCCCGCATCCATCGACGGCGGCGTGGTCAGCATCCTGAACCGCCCGACGCGGCGCGACGATCCAGGCTGCGTGGCGTTGTAGGCCTTCAGCTTCTCCGCCACTTGCATTGTAACCGCGCCGAACGCCTTGGCCATATCGCCGCCGGCCGCCTGCGCCGCGGCCTGCATGCCCGCCGGCGATGGCCACAGCAGCACGCCGACGAAGGGCTTGTCCTGCCCGCACACGACCGCATCGAACACCAGCGGCGCGCACGCCGCGACGATGTCGGGCCGCAGCGTGCCGACCGACACCCAAGTTCCCGAGTCGAGCTTGAAGTCCTCCGTCACGCGCCCGTCGAACACCAGCCCCTTCTCGGGATGTTCGGGGTCCTCGAAACGCGCCGCGTCGCCGAGACAGTAGAAGCCCTCCTCGTCGAACACTTCCTTGTTCTTCTCCGGCATGTCGAGATAGCCGCGCATCACCATCGGCCCCTTGGCGCGCACTTCCAGCTTGGCGCCGACCGGCGCCAACTTCAGCGTCATGCCCGGCAGCGGCACGCCCACCATGCCCACGCGCTCCAGCACCCAGTGCGTCATGGTCACGCCCTGCGTCTCGGTCGCGCCATACATGGTCAGCAGCGGAATGCGCATGCCTGTCGCCGCGATCGCAAGCCGCTGCAGCCGGTCATAGAGATCGTCCGACAGCGTCGCGCCGCCGTAGATGAACGCCCGCATGCGCGAGAACACCGCGTCGCGCAGCTCCGCATCCGCCTCCATCGCCTCCGCCAGCATGCCAAACGCGATCGGCGCCGAGCCGAACGCCTGCGGCCGCACTTCCTTCAGGTTGGCGATCGTCGTCTGGAACAGGCCGGGCATCGGCCGGCCCTCGTCGATGTGGAACGTGCCGCCGATCGCCAGCGTGTTGTTGAAGTTCACATTGCCGCCCGAGATGTGACTCCACGGCATCCAGTCGAGCACCTGCATTATCTCGTCCGGATCTTCCGGCGGCAGCTCGATGGCGCCACGCGCAGCGATCTGCGCCGTCATCTGCCCCTGGCTCTGCGGCGCCGGCTTCGGCATGCCGGTCGAGCCCGACGTGAACAGGTACTTGCCGACCGAGTCCGGCCCCAGCCAGTCCATCGCCGTGTCCACCAGCGATGTCGGCGCCGTCTCGGCCAGCTTGGCGAACGCCTCGGAACCTTCCGATCCGTCCGCCGAGATCACCGCCACGCCGCTGAGATCCAGCGCCGCCAGCGCCTTCCTGAACGGATCCATCGTCTGTACGAAGATCGCCTTGGGCTTCACCTTGCCGAAGCAGTGCTTCAGCTTCGCGAAGTCGCTCGACATGGTGGAATCGGCCTGCGAGATGGGCGGCGCCGGCGCGCCGATCCGCTGCGCCGCCAGCGACATCAGCGCATGCTCGATCGAATTGCCCGACAGGATCAGCAGCGGCGCGTCCGGCCCCAGCCCCCGGTCCAGCAGCGCCTGCGCCAGTGACCGCGTCACCCTCGCCGCCTCGCCGAACGTCACCGCCCGCCACGGCCCATGATTGGGTTCGCGCTGCTTAAGCCACGGCCGATCCGGATGGGCGGCCGCGCGCTCATCGAGGATATGCGGCATCGACCGCCCGACTGGTCCCGGCGCCTCGCGTGAGCGCAGGTAGACGACCCCGCCCTCGCCGCGCGTCACTTCGATGTTGGGACCCTTGTACGGCAGCTTCCTGAATGGCGGCTGGGCGCCGGCATCGGCAGACATGGGTTTCCTCCGGACGTCTTATGTTTTCCGGAAGCCTACCGACATTACCGCGCGCGTCAAAGCGCAGAAGCCACGCGGACTTCATCACGCCTGCGGGATCAATGTATCGCTCAGCGGCCGAAAGCCGTCCGGCGCTTCATCCAGCGCAGGCGAACCTGCAGCCGCTCCTTCAGGGTCACCCCGTAGGTCTTCGGCACTGCGCGTGCGAAGGCCGTGCGCTTGAGGCTCTCCCAGTAGAGCCAGGCCCAGGGATGATAGGCCCCCGGCGTCCACGGCTTTTCCGGACCGGTGAAGTGGATGATTTTCGGGGCCCGGCCATTGAGGCGCTTGTCCTCCGACATCTCCTCGATCAGCGACGGGATCGCCATGTGACGCTGGGCGTTCCAGGCGACGTCGAACCGCTTCCAACGGCCCCAGCAGGCGTAGTTCAGTCCGCACTGGTCGTTGAGCTCGGGATTGTTCTTGGCGACAAACTCCGCCGCCTTGGCGAACAGACCCTCGGCCCGCACCATGTCGAGATCGATGACCAGGATGCCCGCGTTGAAATACTCGGGGCCCGGCGGCACGCCCCACAGCCCGGCAAAGCGTTTCGGGTCGACGAAGGCGTCGATGGCGGCGCCAATCGGGCAGCCTTCAAGATCGGTCGCCCACAGCTCGCGCACATCCGCGAGCACGGTGATGTCCGCGTCGAGATAAAGGAGCCGGTGACAGTCCGCCGGCGCCAGCTTGTCGAGACCGAGCCGGAACAGCGTCGCGCGGGTGAAATGTCCCCAGTCCGCGAAATCCGGAACATCGTCATCGCCGACTTCGCGCCACACCCAACGCTGGCCCGGCGCCGCCGCCTCGACCTTCTTCTGCGTTTCGCGGTCAACGCCCGTGTGCAGCATGATGAAGCGGAAACGGCCGCCCGGCGCGTAGCGCACGACGTTGGCGATCACCGCGGCTCCGTGAGCGGCGTAGCGTTCGTCGAACCCGAACGCGATATCGATCTCGCCGGCGACCGGCGGAATCGGAAGCTTTGAGCGCAGCTTGCTGATGGCGTCGCGTGTCACAGAACGCTCCCGGGCTGTTTGAGCAGCCAGCGCAGGCGCAGGCGCAGCATCTGCCGGAAATCCATGCCGGCCGCGGATTTCACATCTTTCGCGAAGTCCGTGCGCAGGAGGTTTTCCCAGTAGAGCCAGGCCCACGGATGCCAAACATTGCGCATCCACGGCTTGTCCGTACCGAGATAGTGGATCAGGCGCGGCTTGGCGTAGCCCCACCGGCGATCGGAAGCCGTCTCGGAGACGATCTCGCCCGGCTTCATGTAGCGCTGTACGTTCCATGCCGGCTCAAGCACGGCGGTCTTGTTCCAGAAGGTGTAGTTCAGCGCGTCCTGATCGCCGAACAGAAGCTTCGAAGCATTCCTGGCGACGAAGTCGAGCGCCTTGGTGAAAAGCTTGTCCGCCCGCACCTTGTCGAGATCGATCAGCATCACGCCCGAATTGAAATAACGGCCGCCCTTCGGCAGGTCCCACAGCTCGGCGAATTCGTCCGCATCCTGATAGCAGTCTGTTACGGCGCCGACGGGATGGACGCCGAGATCGGCGCTCCACAGCTCGCGCACATCGCCGACGACGATCGTATCAGCGTCGATGTAGAGCACACGCCTGCAGTCGGCAGGCGCCAGCGCCTCAAGGCCCAGGCGGAAGAGGACGGCGCGATTGAGGTGCCCGCGCGTATAGGTCGGCATATCGTCGCCGACATCGGCCCAGACGAACTCCGAATGCGGGGCGACGGCTTCCATGCGCTTCTTCTGCTCGGGCGTGACGTCGGCCTGCAGCACGATGAAGCGGAACTTCGCGTCCGGCGCATGGCGCACGACAGAAGCCATCACGTTCGCCGCGTGGGGAACATAGCGGCCGTCAAAACCCAGCGCGATATCGATGCGTTCACTCATGAGTCACGCTGCTCCGGCGCGCGGTTTGCTGCGCCCTGGCCAGATCGCGCGGAAGGTCGCGCGGCCCAGCGGTTTGAAAACGACAAGATGGTAGAGGGTGCGCAGCGGGAAGACCCGGAACGCGCCGGCGACAGCGCCAAGCGCCGCCTTGCGTTCGCCCTGCTCCGAGCGCTCGATCGCCGCCTCGGTGAAATAGTCGAAATACTGCCAGACAACCTTGGTGTAGGCGCCCATGAAGGCGAACGGGGACTTCCAGAGCCGCCACTCGGGAACGGCGTGCCGGAAGAAGACCTTGCGGCCAAAACCCAGCCGCCTCAGGCGCAGCTTGTCGAATGAGCCCGGCGGGCGCTGGCGGAACAGCACGCATTGCGTCGGCGTGAAGCCGACATGGCGACGGCGCGCGACACGCAGCTGCCAGTCCCAGTCCTGGTCTCCCAGAAGCGACTCGTCGAACAGCCCGATCTCGTCGCGCACGCGCGTGCGCACAACCGTGCCGGCCAACTGCGGATAATAGCCGCTGAGCATGTCTTTCACGAGCGCATCGCTATTGTCCGGCGCGCTGGAGGGCCATGGCTCCATGATCGGGCGCAGGTCCATGTCGGTGCAGACGATCTGCCCGAACACGCCATCGAGCTTCGGATCGGCTTCAAGCATCGCGATGTGGTTCACGACGTTCTTCGCCATCCAGACATCGTCGTCATCGAGAAAGGCGATGAACTCGCCCGTCGCCGCCTTGAGGCCGGCATTGCGCGCAGCGCCCGCGCCTGGACGGTCGACCTTCATGTGGATCGCGCCGAATTCCTCGGCGATGGCGCGCGAGGACGGATCCTTGCCGTTGTCGCCGACGAGAATCTCGAACTTCAGGGCCCCGGTCTCAAGCGCGCGGATGCTCGCCAGCGCCTGACGCAGGTATTTGGGCCGGTCGCACGTCGGAACGATCACCGAGACCTGGGTCGTGCGCATGCTCACACCCATTCTTCCCAGCGGTCGAACTTGCCCTTCAGCAGAGCATTGAAGATGCGGTCGCCGTCGAACTTGGTGACGAAGGTGCGCGGCACGGTCCCGTTGGGACGCGTTTCCTCGGCCTGAGCGTAGATGACGTCATAGCCGGCCTCCTTGGCCGCCTTCATCGACATCTCCTTCCAGTTCATCGACTGGCCAAGCGGAATGGCGAAGGTTGGCGGCGCATAGCCGAGACGGCGCTGGAACAGGTCGCGCGAGCCGCCAAGCTCGTCGACCATCTGTGCGTAATCGATCTGGCCGAAGTCGGGGTGGGTGGCGGAATGGCTGCCCATCTCGGCGCCGTCGGCCATCAGCTTTTCGACATCATGCCAGTCCATGCACATGTCTTCGACCCACGGCACTTTCCGGTCGGTCCAGTCGGAGACCGGGAAGAAGGTCCATGGCAGGCCGTAGTCCTTGAGGATCGGCGCAGCGTTGGTGACGACGCTTTTCATGCCGTCGTCGAAGGTGATGGCGAGGTCTTTCGGGCCGCCGCCTGTCCTGACAATCTCGGAAGCGGAAACGAAGCGATAGCCCGCGTTCAGCGCAAGCTCGATATGGCGGCGGAACTGGCTCGGCGTGACATCGTTCACGCCCCACTCTTCCTGCCCGATCGTGTGGTAGCAGAGGATGCGGCCGATATAGCGTTTGCGGGCCCGCCCGACGCGCGCGAGCACATGGCGCTCGCAGCACATCCGCATCGAGGCGATTTTCTTGCGATCGAGCCCGGTCGACCGCACAATGCTCTTGAGCGCCGTTTTCACGTTATGCCCGTGCAGGGCCCGCCAGACGGGGGGCGGACCGAACCCATGCCGTAGCGCGAGCAATCGGCATGCCAGCACCGGGCCCCGCCGTTAACCACGTTCACCCCCGGCATGAGTGAAGGTCAGCCGTTCGCGCGTCCGGGGAGTTTTTCCGACAGCCAGCGCCGCATCGGCGCGTCGTAGAAGCGGTTGAGGACGGCCGCGACAACGCCGGCCATAACCACGATCAGTCCCACAATGGTCATGCCGGAGAGGTCAATATGAACCGTTTGTGCTGCAAGCATTAGCACAGCCAGCAGCGGAACGTGCAGGACATAGACGCCGTAGGATAGCGCGCCCAGACCGCTGCAGGCCCTGCCGATGGCGCCGGCCACCTTCGCCTCGGAGGCGAAGCCGACCAGCAGCGGCATGACGAGGATCGCGATCGCCGCATCGTAAGGCGCGCGCCACGCGGCGGCGACCGGCGCGGCGATCACCACGAGGAAGACCAGCGCTGGAATAACGGCCGGCAGGCGCGGGAAACGGAATGTTCCGCGCAGGCGGAACAGCGCCACGCCGGCGAAGAAATCGAAGATGACGCGGGAAAGTCCCGCATCGAAATGGCTCCACAGCCAGCCCGGCCCGCCGACATCCGGATGCCGCGTCACGGTAAACGCCAGCGCGACAGCGCCCACGAGCAGGATCGCGGACAGAAGCCGCCAGCCCAGCACGCGCGCGATCAGGCCGTAGGTGAAGTTCGCGACCAGTTCGAAGAACAGCGACCAGGACGGCCCGTTGAACGGATAGAGATTGCCGCCGCCGAAATCGAACATGGGCGGCGCCGGCAGGAACAGCAGTCCCAGCAGCACGAACACGCCGACCTCCCCGATCGGCGCCGCATCCCACCCGCGCAGCACCCCCACCAGCGCCAGCGACACGCCGATCACCAGCCCCGCGAAATAGAGGGGATAGAGCCGGATGATCCGCGCCCGCAGGAAGCTGAACGCCGACCAGCCGCTTTCCAGCCGTGATCCATAAGCATGCGCCAGCACAAAACCGGACAGCACGAAGAAGAAATCGACCGCCAGATACCGTCCCGGGACAAGATTCCCGAGCATGTTCGGCGGCGTGTGATCAAGGATAACGGCGAACGCCGCCAGCCCGCGAAGCCCGTCCAGCAACAGGAATCGCTGCACGCCCGCCGCGGATCCGGCCGCGCGGGAGGGCATTTTCATCGCTGCGGGCGTTGCGGTCATATCTATCGCCTCGCCCGTCGGGATGCAGCAAACGCGCCACTTGCCGCCGCGCGCAGGGCCTGTATCAATCGCGCCCGCGACAGGTTCCCCCGCAAGGGGGAAGCAAAAGGGAACCGGGTTCAACGCCCGGGCTGCCCCCGCAACTGTGAGCGGTTAGCGGCGCGCCACACGCCACTGGAACCTCCCCCTCTTCTTGTCTTGGGGCGGAGCGACTGGGAAGGCGGCGCGTCCGCGATGACCCGCGAGTCAGGAGACCTGCCTGCCGCAGTCGTCTTTCGGCGGTCCGGGGATGGGCCGTGCGAACGGAAGCTTTTTCCGGGTGGCGACGTCTTCGGACCGTGTCCCGCCCGGCAATCCCGCCGCAGCGTGGTCACGGTCTCCAACCTGTTGGAGACGTCTTTGAAACTGCATCACACTTCCTCCCGCCTTGTTCTGGCCGCCGCCGGCGCGCTGGCCCTTTCACCAGTTGCACTGGCGCAGGATGATCCCGACCGCGACACCATCGTCGTCACCGGCGTGGCGACCCCCGTGGCCGAGGAGAAGGTCGGCCAGACCATCACCGTCGTCCCCGCCGGTCTCATCGAGGACCAGGGCTACGCCTATGTGTCGGACGTGTTGCGTCAGGTCCCCGGCGTCGCCGTCAGCCGCATGGGCGCGCCCGGCGCGCTGACCCAGGTGCGCATGCGCGGCGCCGAAGCCAACCACACGCTCGTGCTGGTCGACGGCATCGACGTCTCGAGCCCCGACACAGGCGAAACCGACTTCTCGACCCTCATGGCCGTCGGCCTCGATCGCATCGAGGTGTTGCGCGGACCGCAATCCGGACTCTATGGCTCGAACGCCCTCGCCGGCGTCGTCAACATTGTCTCGCGCCGCGAGTTCGATGGCCATTATCTGGCCGCCTCCGCCGAGGCCGGATCGTTCGACACGCTCGACCTCGACGCCTCCGCCGGCATCGGCGATGGCGACACATTCGCCTCGATCAACCTCAACCATATGACGACGGACGGCTACGACACCTCGCCCGACCAGACCGCCAATGGCGTTCCCGCTGTTGGCGTCGGCGGCGCGCCCGGCGACCGCGAGGGCTCGGCCATCACCACCGCCAACGCGCGCGGCGGCGTCAAACTCTCCGACATGCTGCGCGTCAACGGCGTGGCGCGCTATCTGAAGTCCGACGCCGATCTCGATGGACAGGCCTATGGCTTCCCCATCGCAGGCCGCACCTATGACGACGCCAGCCGCACCGAATTCGAACAGGTCATGGTCGGCGCCTCGGCCACCATCGACCCCTGGGCCGGCGCGTGGGAAACCATCATCTCGGTCTCCCATGTCGATGAAAGCCGCCGCAGCTGGCTCACCGACTTCCCCTTCCTCGCCGGCCCGCCCGTGCCCTCGCCGGCGGACCTGCTGTTGGTGCCGGTGACGCCCAGCGGAACGGATTCGACGCGCTTCCGCATTGGCGCCCAATCGACCTTCGCGTTCGGCGACAGCAATTTCGCAAACTTCCTCACCGGCTTCGCCGAGCATGAGGAAGAGACCTATGGCGATGCTTTCTCGTCCCGCGAGGAAGACCGCACGCTCAACGCGTTCGGCCTGCAATACCGCGCCGAAATCGCCGAGCAGCTTTATCTCTCGGCCACGGTCCGGCGCGACCAGAATGACAGCTTCCAGGACGCCGACACGTGGAGCGCCTCCGCAGCGTGGGCGATTCCCGACACGGGCGCGCGCCTGCATGGTTCGGTCGGCACAGGCGTCACCAACCCCACCTTCATCGAACAGTTCGGCTTCAATCCCTCCACCTTCATCGGCAACCCGTCGCTGGTTCCCGAGGAAGCGCTCGGCTGGGATGCTGGCGTCGAACAGACGCTGTTCGAAGGCAAGCTGGTGATCGACGCGACCTATTTCACATCCACACTGGACAATGAGATCTTCACCGCCTTCCTACCGACCTTCGAAACGACGGCGCTCAACAGCGCCAGCGAATCCGACCGGTCCGGCTGGGAGCTGACCGTCTATGCCGACCCGACCGACGACATCTCGCTCTATGGAACGTGGACGCGTCTTGATGCGTCCGAGCCGTCCGGCGTCGAGATCCGGCGCCCGGAAAACACCGCCTCGCTCGATGCGAGCTGGCGCGTGATGGGCGGCCCCTGGCAGATCAATCTCGGCGTCTCCTATACGGGAGACTCCGTGGACACCGATTTCGGAACCTTCCTGCCAACGCCGGTCGACGCCTACACGCTTGTCCGGCTCGGGGCGTCGTACAAGCTGTCCGACACGGTCGAACTCTATGGCCGCGTCGAGAACCTGCTGGATGAAGAGTATGAGGAAGTGATCGGCTATCGTGGCGCGCCGCAAGCCGCCTATGTCGGCATCCGCTTCCGCGAGGAGACAAGGAAGTGACCTCTCGCCGGCGACACAGGCTGGCTTCATGGCTCCCCCGGTCTGCGCGACCGGGGGAGACGCTTTGCCCCTACCCCGCTCGTCCCGACGAAAGTCGGGACCCAGGGCAGCCGGCCGACCTTGTCCCGTCTTGTAGCTTCAGGTCCCAAATGGATGCTCAACCTTTCCTGGATCCCGACTTTCGTCGGGATGAGCGGTGGAGGGTTGTCCGCCTCGCTCTGCTCCTTCTGTGGTTTCTCTGGCCGCTTGCCGCTCCCGCCTACGCCCAACCAAAGCCGCAGCGCATCGTATCGATGAACCTCTGCACCGACGAATTGCTGATGCGCATCGTCGATCCCGCCCGCATCGCGGCGATCACCTATCTCTCGCGCCAGCCGGTCAACGCGCCGCTGGGCCTCGCCGCCATCGCGGAACAGATCCCGGTCAATCACGGCCTCGCGGAAGAAGTGATCCGCCTCGATCCCGATCTCGTTCTCGCCGGCCAGTACGCCGCCACGACCGCGACCTCGCTTCTGCGCCATCTTGGCTATCGCGTTGAGGTTTTCCCGCCCGAGAACGACTTCGACGATATGCGCGCCAACATCCGCCGGCTCGGCGAGCTGGTCGGCGAACAGGCGCGCGCCGAAGCCGTGATCGCGGATTTCGACGCGCGGCTTGCCGCGCTTCAGGCGCAGATACCGCCCGGCGAGAAGCCGGTCTTCGCCGATATCGGCGTCAACAACTTCATCGCCGGCCGCAACACGCTCTACACCCGCATCGTCAACGCCGGCGGCTATCGCACGCTCGGCGAGGCGCTCGGCTTCGAGGGCTTCCGCAATGTCCCGCTGGAGACCGTCCTCACTGTCCGCCCGGCGCTGATCTCGACCGTGACCCCGTGGACGACGCCGCCATCCATGTCGACCATGGCGCTGGCCCACCCCGCCTTGCGCAAGCTGACGGCGCAGACGCCCCATGTCGAAATTCCCGAGCGCTACACCACATGCGGCGCGCCGAGCGTTCTCGGCGCCATCGAGATCCTGGTCGAAGCCCGTAAGGCGGCCGCCTCATGACCCGCGCGCCCGTCCCCTACGCCCTGCTCCTCGCGCTGCTCGCCCTGCTCTGCATCGCGCTCGGCGCGGTCTCGATGGCGGTCGGCCCCGGCGGCGGTCCAGCCGAACTCATGGCGATGATGGCGCGCGGGGACACTGATCTTGCGTGGATGATGGTCGGCGAAGTCCGCCTGCCGCGAACGCTGCTGGCGTTGATGGTCGGCGCCACGCTCGGCATGGCGGGCGCGGCGCTGCAGGGCTTCCTGCGCAATCCGCTGGCCGATCCGGGCGTTGTCGGCGTCACGACCTCGGCTTCGCTGGGCGCAGTCGTTGCGCTCTATACCGGCGTGTCGATGGCCTTTCCGCTGGCCCTGCCGCTGATGGGCATCGCCGGCGCGCTGGCGAGCGCGCTCATCCTTCTCCTGCTGGCCCGGCGCGGCGGCATGCTGACGCTGGTGCTCGCGGGCGTCGCCATCTCCAGCCTCTGCGCTGCGCTGATGTCGCTGGCGCTCAACCTCTCGCCCAATCCCTACGCGGCCGCCGAGATCATGTTCTGGCTCATGGGATCGGTCACCGACCGGTCGATGGACCATGTCGCGCTGGCCGCGCCCCTGATGGCGCTCGGCGCGCTGATGCTGGGGCTTGCCGCGCGTCCGCTCGATGCGCTGAGCCTGGGCGAGGAAACCGCCGCCAGCCTTGGCGTGAACCTGGCGCGCACGCGTGTTCTGGTTATCGGCGGCGCCTCCATCGGCGTTGGCGCCGGAACCGCCGTGTGCGGCGGCATCGGTTTCGTCGGTCTGGTCGTCCCTCATCTTCTGCGGCCGCTGGTCGGCCACACGCCGGGCCGCCTGCTCGCCGCCAGCGCGCTCGGCGGCGCCGCGCTCCTGATGGCCGCCGACGTGCTGGTGCGCCTCCTGCCCACCGGCATCGAACTCAAGCTTGGCGTCGTCACCGCCCTGATCGGCGCACCCTTCTTCCTCTGGCTCATCTTCCGCGCCCGCACGGAGCTGGAGTCATGAGGCTGGAAGCGAGCGGCATCACGGTTCATGCAGGCGGCCGCGCCATCGTCGACGGCGCTGGCCTCACCGTGTCATCCGGCGAACTCGTCGGCCTGATCGGCCCCAACGGCGCCGGCAAGTCGACCCTCTTGCGCGCCATGCTCGGCATCACGCCGCGCGCGGCCGGAACCGTCACGCTCGACGGGCAGGATTTCGCCGCCATGCCGGCCGGCGCGCGCGCCCGGGCCGTCGCCTTCCTGCCGCAGGATCGCCGGGTCGAATGGCGCCTTGCCGCCCGGGATGTCGTGATGCTTGGCCGCTACCCGCATCGCGCGGGCTTTGGCGGCCCGGCGCAGGCCGACCGCGACGCGGTCGCCCGCGCCGTCGCTGCGGTTGAAGGCGAGGCGCTGCTGGACCGTCCCGTTTCGGTGCTGTCGGGCGGCGAGCGCTCGCGCATCCTGCTCGCCCGCGCGCTGGCGGTGGAAGCGCCGCTGCTTCTGGCCGACGAGCCGGTCGCGGCGCTCGACCCCTACCACCAGCTTCACGTGATGGAGATCCTGCGCGCCCGGGCCCATGCCGGGGCCGGCGTGCTGGCCGTGATCCACGATCTCGCCCTCGCCGCCCGCTTCATGGACCGGCTGGTGCTGATGAACGCCGGCCGCGTCGCAGCCGACGGCCCGCCCGCAGAAGTCCTGTCGGCCGGGAACCTCGCCGCCGCCTACGGCGTCTCGGCTTTTTCCGGTGTGCACGACGGCGCGCCGTTCACCCTGCCGTGGTCCCGCCTCTGACCCTCCCGATTCCCCTGCGTCACCCTCGCGCCACCACCCTGTTTCCTGTCGCAATCGTGACCCGCGCCCCGCCCACATCCGCGCACCCGCCAGTTTCCGACGCATAGCAGGTATAGTAATAGGAGTTACATGATCGCGCAGAGCGAGCGCGCGTCTATGGGAGAAGCAAAATCATGAAATCCAAGCTGCTGGCCT
>JAWKVC010000014.1:0-119078 GCA_041398245.1 Hyphomonadaceae bacterium | reverse complement strand
CTTCATCAACGAGACGTCGGGCCGCAAGCTGACCGATCAGGTGAAGGCCGTGCGCCGCCAGATCGCGGCCGAGTTCGGCTTCGTGGTGCCGCAGGTTCGGATCATCGACAATCTCGAGCTTGGCTCGGAGGACTATCGCATCCTCATCAAGGAAGTGGTTGCCGGTCGTGGCCGCCTGCGCCCGCAGCTGCACCTTGCAATGGACGCTTCCGGCGCGGCCCCGCCAATCGCCGGCGAGAAGGTCAACGAGCCGGTATTCGGCCTGCCCGCCGTGTGGATCGACGACAGCGTCAAGGAACTCGCGGCGATCCAGGGCTATACCATCGTCGACGCAGCCACGGTGCTGACAACGCACTTCACCGAGCTGGTGAAGGAGAACATGGCCGAACTGCTGACGTTCGGCGCCGTGAAACAGCTGATCGAGGACCTGCCCAAGCCGCAGGCCGCGCTGGTGACCGATATCACACCGGGACAGATCACCGTCTCCGGCATCCAGCGCATCCTGCAGAACCTTCTGCGCGAGCGCATCTCGATCCGCGACTTCGGCACGATCCTCGAAGCCATCGCGGAAGCGACATCGGCCTCGACGGATCTTCTTTCGGTCACGGAGCATGTGCGCACACGCCTTGGCCGGCAGCTGTGCAATTCGCATCTCGACGCCTCCGGCGCGCTGCCCATCATCGCGCTGTCGCCGAACTGGGAGCAGACCTTTGGCGAGGCGCTGGTCGGACAGGGCGCGGACCGCCAGCTCGCGCTTGAGCCGTCGCGGCTGCACCAGTTTGTCGGCGACCTGCGCAACGCGTTCGAGCGCGCCAGCCAGGCGGGCGACTCGCCTGTCCTGCTGACGTCGGCGGGCGTGCGGCCCTATGTGCGATCGCTGGTCGAACGCTTCCGTCCGCAGACCATCGTTATGTCGCAGAACGAAATCCACCCGAAAGCCCGGCTGCGGTCAGCCGGCACCGTGTAAGCGCGTACCAAGGAGCCCCACCATGAAGATGAAGATGTTCGTGGGCCGAAGTGAAGAAGAGGCCATGGCGATGGTCCGCGCCGAAATGGGCCCGGATGCCGTGATCCTGTCATCGCGCGAGCGGGAGGATGACGGCTATTTCGAAATCCGCGCCGCCGTGGAGCGAACCTTCGGTCACAAGTTCGCCACGCCGAAATTCGCCGAAGTCCGGCCGATGTATGACGAGACGCGCTCGCAGCTCTCTTCCACCCTGCGCTGGCATGGCGCGCCGGACGGCTTCGTCCACATGGTGTCGGAGGCCAGTGCGCGGCTTGGCGCCGGGATGGAACAGCACGCCGCCCTCGCCGCAGGCATCGAAGGGTTGCTGACGTTCAACCCGCTGAACCCGCGTCCCGAGAAGTCGCTGATGCTGGTCGGACCGCCCGGATCGGGCAAGACGACGGCGACGGCGAAGATCGCGCGCTTCCTGTCGGACCGGAAACATCCGCTGGAACCGGTGGCGGCGGACTTCGATGCGTCGGGCCAGGTGGCGCGCCTTGCGGCGTTAATGCTTAAGCCCTCGGTAACCTTTGCGCTGTCGCCCGACCACCTGATCAGGCTGGTGCGTGACGCGGATGAACGCGGTCATCGACTTGTCATCGATTGCCCGTCCTTCAATCCGCTCGACGAAGCCGACATGAAGCGATGCAGCGACTTGATTTCCTACATGAATGTCGAGCCGGTGCTGGTGCTGGCGGCTGACGGCAATCCGATGGAACTCGAAGACAACGCCCGCGCCTTCGCACAGGCAGGTTGCCGTCGTGTCATCCTTACCCGCATCGACGCGGTTCGTCGTCGCGGCGGTGCAATCGCAGCAATTTCTTCCGCGCGGTTAAGCATCGCGCAACTAAGCCTGTCGTCTAGTGTAGGCGGCGGACTGGCGCCCGCTTCGGCTACGCGAATCGCCCGGTTGTTTGTGACCGGGACGGCCGAAACGGAACTGCTCAAAGGAGCCGCGTGATGATGAACTTCGGATCGCGAAAGACAGAATCCAAAGGCGGTGGCCGTTCCCGGGTCGCCCCCGCATCCGTGATCGCCGTCGCGTCCGGCAAGGGCGGCGTCGGCAAGACATGGCTTTCCACGACGCTTGCCGCGTCGTTCGCTCGCATGGGCCGCCGCACGCTGCTGGTCGATGGCGACCTCGGGCTCGCCAACGTCGACGTGCAGCTTGGCATCGCGCCTGAGACAGACCTCGCGGCGGTGATCGCCGGCTGGGTCGAACTCGAAGACGCGGTCTGCAAGGTCAATGGCGGCGCCGGATCGGAAATCGGTTTCGACGTGCTGCCCGGCCGCTCGGGCTCGGGCGCGCTTGCCGGCCTGCCCGCGGAAGAGGCTTCGCGCCTGGCCGCGTCGCTGACGGCGCTGGCGCTGCAGTACGATACCGTGCTGGTCGATCTCGGCGCGGGCATCGAAGACAATGTGATGCGCCTTGCGCGCGCCTGCGACCGCTGCCTGATCGTCGCCAATGACGAGCCGACCTCGATGACGGACGCCTATGCCTTCATTAAGGTGCTGCGCGGCTATGCGCCGTCGGTCCAGCCCTGGATCGCGGTCAACATGGCCGACACCCGCGTCGCCGGTCGCCGCACCTATGAGGCTCTGGCGCGCGCGTCGCAGACCTTCCTTGGCTTCCGTCCGCCGCTGGCCGGCATCATCCTGCGCGACCTCAAGGTCCGCGAGGCGATCCGCCAGCAGAAGACGATCGTCTCCATCGATCCGCAGGCCCAGGCCGCGCTCGATGCGCAGCAGATCGCCGAAGCCCTGGTTCGCGGCGGCGCAGAGGGCATCGCCCAGAGCGCCTGACCTGCACTGACGCGCCGGCATTACAGCCCTGCATATGGACAGCGCAGCAGCGCCGTCTAGACATGCTGCAGGCATGCCGCATCCGGCGGCGCGCCACGGGGACACATCGTGAAAGCCTTTCTTCTCGCCGGCCTGTCGGCGGTCATCCTTGGCGCTTGCGCGAGCACGCCGCCGCCGGCGGCCACACGTATCCCCGAGGCCATCCTCGCCGAGTCCGTGACGTTCAGGATCATTCCCATGGAGGAGATCCTTGCGAGCGAGCCCAGGTTCGCGCCGGGCGGCGACGCGAAAGCGTATGTCGCGTCCTATCTCGACTGGCTCGCCGCGCCCGGACATCTGATGGAACGTTCGGCCATGTTCACGGGCGGCCCGCCGCCCGGCCTGCCCGACGACGCCGACTTCGAAGCGATCCTGATGGCGTTGGCCAGTGAGGGCCACACAGCAGCCATGCTGATGAATGAGGGCGATGACATCGACAGCCTGGTCGGGCTCGCCGACAAGGGCGATCCCACGGCGAAGCTGGCGATCGAGATGACGAACATCTCGGTTGGCTCGCTTCAGCAGAAGGTCGATGCGCTGGCCTGGTTCCGGTCGCAGGCGCCGGCCAACAAGGATGCGGCCTTCGCGCTGGGCACGACGCTGCTGTCGCAGGCGAGCGGCATGGACGGGATGGACGGGATGATGGGCGCGTTCGGCGGGGCGGCGACGCCGGGAGAAGTGCGCGAGGGCGCGGCGATGCTGGTCGAGGTCGCCAGGGCGGCGCCGCTGGATGTGATGGTGCAGATCGGAACGCTGATGTCGATGCATGCCGGCGTCGACGCCGCGGTCGACAAGCACGCGCGGAAAATTCTCGAACTCGTCGTGTCATCGACAAAGGCGGAAGCCGTACCGCAACCGGATTTCTCCTCGCTCGAGGACCCGGACGTCTACGCCCGGTATGAGGCGCAGATGATGTCGCTGAACAGCGCTGTCGAAAGCCGCATCGGCCTTGCTGACATGCTGCGCAAAGGTCTGGGCGGGGCTACGGATGTCGAGCTGGCCAAGACGCTCTACCGCGAGGCGCTGGTCGCCGCTCAGGACTACCGGGCCTATGAGGCGCTGGCGGCGATGGGCGTCGACGTCAGTGAGTATGACAGCCTCTTTATGGGCCCGGCCGACGGCGGCGATGACTGGTGGGATCTTGAGCCGGAGGGGGACGTGCCGGATACGCCCGAACCGGCGCCGGCTCCCAACCCGGCTCCCAACTAAGTCCAGCTGTCACAGATACTTCGTCAGCTTGGTAAACCCGACCGCGCAACGGGCGCCGCACAGTCAAAACTCGGCTGATGCTAGAATTCGTTGCACAAGTCCCAAGACTTGGGCCAGTTTTGCGATTGTCCGTGTCCGGCCGGGGAGATAGTCTTCGCCGGCTGCTGGGGCGGCGTGTGGCGTGGGACCTGGAAAATGCTTGAGATCGTCGCGATCGTTGCCGCGGTCCTGGTTGGGCTGCTTCTCATCTTCCTCGTCTATCGTGCGGCGCGCACCTATGACGCCGGCGCGCATTCGACCTTCATCACGACCAAGGATGGCGATTTCTACGGCGCCCTGCGCGCGCCGATGACCATCTGGGATCCGCGGATCAAGGTGCTGCGCGACAAGCACGCGCCTGACCTGAAATTCACGACAGCCGACGCCTCGGGCAACTATTTCGAGAAGTCGCTGGTGAACCGCCGGACCGGCGAGATTTCGCTGCGCGTGCATACCTGCGCGCCGCGCCCCTTCCTGACCACGACGACGGACAAGCGTCAGCTTCTGATCAAGGCCAAGGTCGCCTTCCATCTCGACATCGACCGCATCCAGATTCCGACGCAGATGGAGTCGTTCGGCACCACGCTTGCGACGCGCATCGAGAACCTGTTCGACAACGCCATCAGTGAGTTCGAGGACCAGGACGTCTTCAAGCACCAGCGCGAGATCGAGCACCGCGTGCTGCGCGAGCTGCAGGACATCGAGGAGCCGCCGGAAGGCTCGCAGCCGACCGGCATGCCGCTGGGCCTCAAGATCTATGAGGCGATGTTCTCGTTCGAGCGTCCGGCCAAGGCGATCAACAAGGACCCGACCAACGGGCCGATGGCCTATGACAATGAGCATCTCGACGACCTTGTCGACATGCTGGAGAAGGCCAACCCCGCCACGGTTGAAGTACTGATGCGGATGCTGGAGCTGCAGACGCGCCAGAACATCGTGCAGATGCTGTGCAAGTCGGGCGGTCTCGTCGCCTTCACCGCGTCGGAACTCGGCCTTTCGGAGCGGACGGTGGAGCGCGCCCGCAATGGCGCGAACATCATGAAGCCGGCCGAGTCCGCCGCGGCGGCCCCTGCCCCGGCTGTTGGCGGACCGGACTCGCCGGTCGCCAAACCGGTCGATCCGGCGACGGCCTACTACAACCTTGGCGCGCCCAAGGGCCAGAAGCCGGCCGAGCCGGCCAAGGAATCCTGACGGAAATTCAGTGCGCGCAGCTTCGCTGCGGGGCCGGTAAGAACCGCCCGGGATGCTGTCGTTCTGCCCTCTTCAAGCAATGGAGGGCCGGGGACGCGGGATGGCCCGCGCGAGGATGGGCCGTGCGGGAGATGGTGGGATGCGCTTGCATCCCGCGTCCCGTGATCGTTCTTCGCCAGCCTCGAACAGGAGATTTTTCACCTCCCTGACGTTGTAGCGCCGGCTGCGTGCGGGCTTTGGCTGTCCAGCCGAAGTCCCGGGCTCACGCTCGACCACATCGCACCCGCGCCGCTGGACAGTGATCGGCTGCCCTCCCTGCGGATGCGATGGGGGGAGTATCACTCAGCTTGGATGGGGCGGGGACAACGCGACGTCTGTCCCACAGCCGCAACCGCGCAAGCACTTGAGAACGGACGCAAAGATTTTTCAGCGCGAGCCCGCTGTTCGGCCGAATCCGGAACGCGGGGATAGAGGTCCCCACCTGTCCTCACCGTAAACGGGGAGGAACCCGGATGGGCCACCGTCCTTCGATGCGGGGTAAGTTCGCGAAGCAAGGTCCCTCCCCACTTGTGGGGAGGACAGGTGGGGTCTGGTCAGGCAGTCGCGGACGTTGCGATCAGGCGGCGCGCTAAAGGCAGCATTGCGTCTTGGCCTGACGATTCGTTTGCCTGCTAGCGAAATGCCCGACGCAGACGTTGCGTGATGCGGCAAGCTGACGTTGCAAGTCGCGCCGCGTGGTTAGGCGGCCGGTAATCATGTGCTTTTAGCACTATGCGGTGGAGGGTTGGTCTCTGCTTGATGGGTGGCGACGATGGTGAACACGGCAATGGAGCGCCTGCGGGTGCTGGTGGTCGACGACAACCACCACATGATCAACCTCGTCAAAACGATCCTGCGAGGCTTCGGCATCAAGGACGTGCAGGAGGCGCATGACGCCGTCGAAGCCTTCGAGATCATGCGCGCGACGCAGATGGATTTCCTGATCGTCGACATCGCGATGGAGCCGCTCAACGGGATCGAGTTCGTGACGCTGGTGCGCACAGCCGAGGACAGCCCGGCGCCCTACGTTCCGATCATCATGCTGACGGCCTATTCCGAGCGTTCGAAAGTGATGGCGGCGCGCGATGCGGGCGCGACGGAGTTCTGCGCCAAGCCGGTTACAGCGACAGAGCTCTACCGGAAGGTCGCCGCGATCGTGAACGCGCCGCGATCCTTCGTCCGCACGCAGCACTTCTTTGGGCCGGATCGCCGCCGGCACAAGAACGATGCGTTCAACGGCTCGGAGCGCAGGACGAACCCGCCGCCGCCCGAAGGCGGCTAGAGCACGCGGCCCGGGTTCATGCGGCCGTCAGGGTCGAGCGCGCGCTTGACCGCACGCATCATCTCCATCTCGACCGGTGACTTGCGCCAGGCCAGCTCGTCGCGCTTGAGGCGGCCAATGCCGTGCTCGGCCGAGATCGATCCGTTCAGGCTGGCGATCAGGTCGTGAACAGCTTTCGAGACCGGAAGGCCGTCCTTGTCGACGAAGCGATCCTGATCCGCGCCGGGCGGCGGCGTGATGTTGAAATGGATGTTGCCGTCGCCGACATGGCCGAAGGCGATGACATCCGCGCCCGGCGCCATTTGGCCGGCCAGCGCGATGCCGCGCTCCATGAATTCTGCGACACGCGAGACCGGCACAGAAACATCGTGTTTCAGCGCCTTGCCATGCGCACGCTCGGCGACGGCGATGTTCTCGCGGATCTTCCAGACCATCGCCTTCTGCGCTTCGGTGTCGCAGATGGCGGCGTCGGCGGCGACGCCCTTTTCGATCGCGTCACCGAGCAGCGTCTCAAGGAGGTCACGCGCGCCCTCCTCCCGCGGCAGCGACAGTTCGAGCAGGATGCGCCACGGCAGTGACGATGGCAGCGGATCGCGCGTATCGGGAATGTGCTTCAGCACCAGTTCGAGGCCGAGCTTCGGCACGATCTCGAACGCTGTGACCGCGCCGCCGCTGGCCTGCTTGGCGAGCGCCAGCAGTTCGACGGCTTTCGCCGGGCTTTCGACCGTGACCCAGGCGGTTTCCTTCACGGCCGGACGCGGGAAGAGTTTCAGCGTCGCCGCCGTGATGACGCCGAGCGTTCCTTCGGCGCCGATGAAGAGATGCTTGAGGTCGTAGCCGGTATTGTCCTTGCGCAGACCGCGCAGGCCGTTCCACACGCGGCCATCCGGCAGCACGGCCTCGATGCCGAGCACGAGATCACGCATCATGCCATAGCGCAGCACCTGCACGCCGCCGGCATTGGTTGAAATGAGGCCGCCGATCATGGCGACGCCCTGAGCGCCGAGAGACAGCGGGAACAACCGGCCGTTTTCCTCGGCGATTTCCTGCGCGCGCGTGAGGATGACGCCGGCTTCCAGCGTCATGGCGTCGTTGAGAACATCGACCTCGCGGACCTTGTTCATGCGTTTCAGCGAGATCAGCACCTCGCCCTGCGGGACGGAGCCATTGACCATGCCGGAATTGCCGCCCTGCGGATTCACGGCGAGGCCGTATTCAGCGCACAACGTCATCGCCTTCGCGACTTCTTCGGTCGATGCAGGCTTCACCAGAACCGGCGTCGAACCCGTCCAGCGGCCGCGCCAGTCCTGCACGTGCGGTTCGATCTCCTGCGGGTCGGTGGAGACGCCTTTCGGCCCCAGCGCCTCGGTGAGGCGCGCGATGAACGCGGACATACGGTCGCCGTGATCGTCAGCCATGGGGAGCATCCTTGCAGGACCGCAGATATAGCGCGGCTGACGTGCGAGACCAAACCCGTCGAAGACGGTCTATTCCGCGGGTTTCCTGCGGACGATCCACTGCTGTTCGGGCTTGCCGCCGCACACCGTGGTACGGAGCACGTCGCGGCCGCCCTCGTTCACGACCTCGATGCATTCGGCCAGTTCGTTGCCGAAGGATCCATCCGGCAGCTTCACCCAGCGCTGCGCCGGCAGATCCCAGCATTCGGCCAGGCTCAGTCCGCTGAACGCAAAGCCGCCGGAAAAGCAGCTCGACTTCATGCGCATCTGGCCGAGCGCGCTTTCATCGAAGCTAATGATCTGGCCGTAGCCGTCGGAACAGGGATAGAGGCCGAGATGGCTGTCGTGGCCGATGCACATGCCGGGGCGCACGGCGGATTCGAGCGAGGCTTCGATCACATTCGTGGAGCCGACAGACTTCGCGCGCCATGTCTGCGCGTCGGCCAGTTTCGGACATTCGCCCCCATAGATGAGCTCGCCGGTGCGTGGGGCGCCCGCACGCTGCCGCCAAGCGGAGAAGGCAGCGGCCCGCAGCGCTCCGCAGCGCGCCTTCCTCATCCATCGTCCATGTCTGGGCTGGCGAGCCATCGCAGGTTTCAGCGTAGAGCTGCGGGTAATAGCCCTCCCCGCGCGGCGCGAGGCATGTGTCGCCCTGACGGATCGGACCGCCCTCGGGACCGGGGAGGATGCAGTCCTGCGCGTCGGACCCGTTGCAGGGCATGCTGACCGATGCGCCATCGGCCCCTGCGAGGGTGAGGCACATGCCGGGCAATCGATAGGGCTGGAGCGTCATCGGCGCCGTCTGCGCAACCGAGGGCGCGCCCTGAGCAAGCGCCGCCATGGCCAACGCGATGAGAAAGCCCGCTATCCGCATGAATCAGATCCCAATGCCCCGGACAAATTCGTCACGGCTCCGATTTCCGCAAGCCCTTGTGGCAGATCAAGGGCCATCCCTTGACGCAGGCGCGCCGGGAGCGTCCAACACCAGCGCATATGGAGGAAAGCGACATGCCCTACGCCCCTTTCAACCTGACCGGGAAGGTCGCGCTGGTGACCGGCGGCAACAGGGGCATCGGGTTCGGTTTCGCCGAAGCGTTGACCCAGGCGGGCGCGGCGGTCGCGGTCTGGGGCTCCAACGAGGCCAACAACGCCGAAGCCGTGAAGAAGCTGGGCGGCAAGACGAAAGCCTGGACGGTCAATGTGGCTGATGAAAAGCAGGTCGCCGCTGCGATGGCGGATGTGGCGAAGCATTTCGGCCGGATCGATTCGGTGTTCGCCAATGCGGGGATCGGCGGCGGGGCGAAATCGTTCGCGGAGTTTCCGACGGACGTTTATCGCCGCGTCCTGTCGGTAAACCTCGATGGCGTGTTCTTCACGCTGCGCGAGGCGGCCAAGCATATGGTGGACCGCGCCAAGGCGGGCGATCCGGGCGGCTCGCTGGTGGGCGTGGCGTCGCTGGCGGCGATCGAAGGCGCGGCGCGGAACGAGGCCTATGCCGCGACCAAGGGCGCGGTGATCTCGATGATGAAATCCATCGCCGTGGAGCATGCGCGCTTTGGCGTTCGCGCCAACTCTGTCCTGCCCGGCTGGATCGCAACCGACATGACACAGGGCGCGCAGGACAATCCGGCGTTCGCCGAAAAGGTCATCCCGCGCGTGCCGATGCGGCGCTGGGGCGAGCCCAGGGATTTCGGCGGCGTCGCGGTTTATCTGACCTCGGACGCCTCGTCCTATCACTCAGGCGACTCGTTCGTGATCGACGGCGCGTATTCGATCTTCTGAGCCTGGCCCTTGTGAGCTTGACCCTTGTGAGCTTGGCCCTTGGCCATCGCCGCTGCGAATGGCTGGCTGTCGCTCGACATCGAAACAGACTTGGCCGGAAGCAGGCGTCCGGGACGCAGCTTCCGGCCTTTGTCTTCCGGCTGAACGATGCAACTCAGAACTGGACCGTTTTCACCCGGTTGATTTCGCCGATCTCGACGCTGACGCCGTAGGACGGGGCAAAGGTGATGCCCTGGAGGGCGCCCAGACCGCGGTTGGCGTCGGAGTAATCGAACCAGGCGCCGACGCTCGCGCCGCCGCCCGGCACCGCGGCAACCACTGCGCCCCAGCCATCGCCGCCGATGTTGTTGTTGTCCGCCTTCCACATGCCGAAGCCCAACGAGACATCGCATCCAATCGACAGGCCAACCGTGTAGCCGATGGTGGAGTATCCGCGCAGACCGGACTCCGGACGGTTCTGCAGACCCTTGGCGACATCGATGGCGATGCCCAGTTCGGAAACATAGCCGACGACCGAAGAGCAATCGCCGCCGACGCCGATGGTGATCGTCTTCATGCCTGCGGCGTTCGCCGCCTGCATGACCTCGTCATAGGCGCTGAGGCCCAGCAAGGCGCGCGCCGCCTCTTCCCAACGCTTCGCCTTCAGATGTTCGACGACAACCAGTCCGTCCTTGGTGTTTCCGACCTGCCAGAAGAAGGTGCCCAGAATCGGTTCGATGCTCTTGTACGAGTTGTAGGCGTTGCGGGCGAGTTCCCGGCGATCGGCTGCATCGCCGTTGATCAGCGTGTCGCCTGCGTCAACGACCTTGCCGGCGACCCATTTGGTTCCGTCCCAGGTCAGTTCGGCGCCGGTCTTGATCTTCTGACCGGCCATGATCGTCGTTTCGCCGATGTGGTAGAGGGCCGTTTCGCCGCCATCGACAATCTTTCCGCCTGCATCGACCGCGAAATCCTTGACGTCGCTGGCTGCGGCGCTGGCGGCCTGGCCCGCTTTCTGGGCCGTGTTCGAGACGGCCTTGCCCGCCGTCTGCGCGGCGTTGCCGACGGTCTTGGCTGCTCCGCTCGCCCAGCGCTTGGCGTCGCCGAAGATGTCGGCGTGCGCCGGCGCCACGCTGGTCGCGATCATGATGGCTGCGATGGATGTGCTGATGAAGGTGCGCATGGCAGGGTCCCCTCCCTGGCGGCATGGCCGGCGCCCCACGCACCGCCCTTGACCTGAGTGAAGGCTGGCCTGCGCGCCGTGTATTCATCCTGACCGGCGCGGTCATTTTCGGTTCATGTCGAAATGGACCGAAAAGGCCCGGAAACCACGCCCTAATTGACAGCGATTATAGTGACAGTTACCGTCACTATATGGCAAAGGATGACCGCTACACAGCCGAACAACTTGCGGCGCTTGCCGGAGTAAGCCTGCGCACGGTGCGCTACTATGTGCAGGAAGAACTGATCGAACGGCCGCTGGCGCGCGGACCCGGCGCGCATTTCACCGATACGCATCTGCGCCAGTTGAAGCGATGCAAGCTGTTGCAGGACTGGGGCTTCGATCTCGAGACGATCCGCGACAGATCAGACTCGTTCCGGTCAATCCTCGACGGCTATGCGGTCGATGCCGAGTATCTCAGCCATGGCGCAATGCTGCGTGCGCTGTTCGGATCGCCTGGCAATGAACCCACCGGGCTTACCGCGAAGCAGACCGAGGCGATGAAGTCCCTTGTGCAACGCCTGCGCGGCAAGACCGCAAAGCCTGCGCTGGACAAGAAACCGGTGAGCGAAATCGTCCCCATGGCCGATGGCGTCGATCTGGTGATCGACACGTCGCGCTATGACATTCCCTCACCCAAAGATCTCGTCGAGATCGCCCTGCGGGTGCGCAAGGCGTTCGATCCGATGAAGAAGCGTGACGGCGACGATGACTGATCTCGCCGCCATCCGTCGCGACTATGCACGCAGGATGCAGGCGATTGCGGGCGTTTCGTCACCGCGCATCGAAGCGGCCTACGCTACGGTTCCCCGCGAGGACTTTGTCGGCAAAGGACCGTGGACGCTGCTTGGCGCGGCGGGCTATCGCGCGAGCGACGATGTTGATCCGGCGCAGCTCTATCAGGATGTGCTGGTTGCGCTGCTGCCCGAGAAGCGCATCAACAACGGCCAGCCTTCCGGACATTTTGCATGGCTGGCGGCCGCCGACCCGCGCCCGGGCGACCATGCCGTCCACATCGGCGCGGGCACAGGCTACTACACCGCCATTCTCGCCGAGCTTGTGGGACCCGAGGGGCGCGTCACCGCCATCGAATATGATGCCGGCCTTGCCGCCCGCGCCACGCAGAACCTTGCGCGCTACCCGAACGTGACGGTGATCCATGGCGATGGCGTCACCTATCCGTTCGATCCTGCGGACGTAGTCTACGTTAGTGCAGGCGCGCCGCGACCAGCGGACAACTGGCTTGAGCGCCTGAAGCCGGGCGGACGTCTGGTGATGCCGCTGACGGCGATCGACACCAGCATTGGCGGGGCCGCCGGCGGCATGTTCCGCTTCGAGCCGGACGACGATGGCTATGCTGTTCGCCTTGTCTCGCCCGCCGCCTTCATCGGCTGCGAAGGGCTGGCGGACGCGGCGAGCAACGCCGCGCTCGCCGCCGCCCTGCGCAGCGGCGGCGCGAGCCGGGTTTGCCGCCTCGCGCGCGGCCACGACTGGCCCGAAGAGCTGACGTGGGTCCGCTGGCCGGGGTGGACGCTGCTGCTGGACGCGCCGCTGAGCTAGCGCGAACCTGATCAGAATTCGGCGCGAACGCCGACGCGGAAGCTGCGGCCCGCCATCGGCGCGAAGTCCTTCAGCGGCGAGGCGTGATAGCGCACTTCCTCGTCGGTGAGGTTCGTGCCCGCCACGATGAGATCGACGCCGTCAGCCACCGACCAGGTGGTGGTGAGGTCGACAACCGTCCAGCCATCCGTGGGCAGTTCGAATGCGGCCACCCTGTTCTGGTCGTCCGCCCAGCGCGTTTCGAGCCGCGCCTTGACGAAGCCGGTGTCGGCCTCGACCCCGAGCATGGCGGACGCCGGCGGAATCCGCGGCAGGTCGCCGCCGCCATCCAGTTCACCGCGCACCGCATCGACCGCGCCATCGACCTTCCACGACGCGCCGAGGCCGTCGCCGATCAGGTAGGATGCGGTCAGTTCGGCGCCGGTGAAGTCAGCGTCGTCCTGCGAGAACTGGAAGACCGGAAGATCGTCTTCCGTCGCGCCGGTGGCGGCGAGATAGACGAAGTCCTGGAAGGCGAAGCGATAGACGCTGGCGCCGATTTCGAGCGGCCCGGCTTCCCAGCGGGCGCTGGCTTCGAGGCTGACGCCTTTCTCGGTGTCGAGCGTGGCGTCGCCGACCTCGAATTGCTGGGTCGCAAGGTGCGGCCCCTCGGCGAAGAGCTCGACATCGGTCGGCGCCCGTTCCGTCGAATTCAACGAGACGCCGAGGAACAGGTTTTCGGTGACATGACCGTGGACGCCGAAGGAAGCGTTCAACGTGTCGAACGAGCGCGAGCCGGCGATCGAGTTGTCGACGCGGACCCGGTCGAAGCGCAGGCCGCCTTCAAGACCCCAGTCGCCCTGCTCGTAGGTTTCGAAAGCGAAGACGCCGGCCTGATCGGTGACGGTTGGCGTGACGAAGGCTTCATCGCCCACAGCGCGGAAATCGCGGCTGGAGGCCTGCCAGCCGATGCTGCCCTTGAGGCCCATGAATTCGGCGTGCTGGGCTTCGAGGCGGGCTTCATAGCCTTCGTTGGTGAACACCGTGCCGGGCTCGCCGGGGCCTTCGAATTCGGTGTGCTTGTAGTCGACGACCGATACCGCGCCGGTGACACGCTCGAACGGGCCATTGAGGAAATTCCAGCCGCCGCGCACATCGACGCGGGTCTGTTCCATGTCGATGAAGGGCATTTCGGGCGTGTCGCCGACGGCGGCGACGCCGATCGCCAGCGGGCTGACGCCGGAAATGGAAACGGGCGTGGCCGCTTCTTCCTCGTGCTCGTGGGCGCCGACAATGCCGTACTTGTTTTCGAGCCGGCGAACCGCGACACCGATGAAGCCGTCATCGCCAACGAGCGAGAGTCCACCGCTGAGCGATTGCGACTCGACGCCGGAGTTCGGCAGCACGCCGTAGGCTTCCTCATGTTCGTCTTCGGCTCCACCCTCCTCTTCTTCTTCGAGGGCGCGTTGACGCGCCGACTCGGCAAAGCCGGGAATTTCGAGGTCGCTGCTCTCGCGGCCGTTCCAGGAGAGAACGCCGACAAGCGGACCGGACGAACCGGTGACGCGCGCCGCGGCCGTCTTGCCTTCGTCGGCCGAGTTGTAGCCGAGATAGCCGGCGGCGCTGAATGTCTTCTCCGGAAGCTCTTCAACGATCAGCCCGTCGATCACGTTGACGACGCCGCCCGTCGCGCCGCCGCCATAGGCAAGCGTCGCCGGGCCGCGCAGGATCTCGATGCGCTCCGCGCCGAGCGGATCGCCGGTAACCGCGTGGTCCGGGCTTGCCGACGAGGCGTCGATGACGCCGATGCCGTTGGTGAGGACCTGAACGCGCTCGGCGCCGAGGCCACGGATGATCGGCCGGCTGGCGCCGGGACCAAAGGCGGTGGAGGAAACGCCGGGAAGGCCGTTGAGCGTATCGCCCAGACCGCCGGACAGGCGCGAGATCACATCATCCTGGGCAAGGACGGTTGTCGACGCGATCATTTCATCGCCTGTGCGCGCGGGGCCGATGCCGGTGATCACGACGACATCGCGCGGGCTGTCGCCATCAGCCGGCGCCTGCGACGCTGGAGGGTCGGAGGGAGGCTGCGCAAGCGCCGGCTGGGCCACAAGGGCGGCGGCCGCTGCTCCAAGCACAAGCCGACGCCCAAGCCGCGTTGAAACGATCATCACGCCCTCCAAGTGTTATACAGTATCACTATGATATACTGTAACGTGACGCAAGGGGGAGCTTGGAATTCGTGGGTGCGCCACAGCGTCCCGACCCGATGGCCTGCCCCCGGGCCGGTTTTTTGGTTACGGTCCGCGCCGTTTCGCGAGGCTTCTAGTGATCAAGCAACTGCCGAATGCACTGACGCTGCTGCGCCTTGTGCTGGCGCCGCTGGTGGCGGCGGCTGTGTGGCAGGCGTTCGCGAGTCCTGCTGACGCGGTGAGCGCGCAGCAGACCTTCGCGCCGCTGACAGCCACGGCGCAGGGATGGGCGCTGGCGGCGGCCATCATGTTTGTTCTGGCCGCGCTGACCGATCTGTTCGACGGCATGGCGGCCCGCGCGCTGGATGCGCATTCGAAATTCGGGCGCATCATTGATCCGATTGCGGACAAGGCGCTGGTCGGGTTGCCGCTGATCGTGCTGTCGGCGGTCGCGCTGATGCAGAGCTGGCCGCTTGCGATCGCGATTGTGCTCTCGTCCGCCGTCATTGTGGGGCGCGACGTGTTCATCACCTGGCTGCGTTTTGCTTCGCCTGATGGCGAAGGCGTGCGTGTGTCGCAACTGGCGAAATGGAAGACTGCGCTTGAGTTGATCGCGGTTGCGATCCCCCTGCTGATCGCGGCGGCGCCGTCCGTGATCGCCATGTCCGGCGCAGGCGGAGGCTTCGTAGCATCGGACACGCTGACGCTGGCGTGGATCGCGATCCTTGCGGCGGCGGCGGCGCTGTCGGCCTACACGGCCGCGCAATACCTCATGGCGAGATCCTGAGAGACCGAAGCGTGTTGGGCCGCGCCTGCGGGGGAACAGGCGCGGCCGCTACACGACAAGCGGCGCGGGAGGGGGACATCGCGGCGCTCGCATCAGCGACTGGGACGGCAGGAGAAGCAGCAAGTCCGTCGCTTATATGCTACTAGAACATATTAAGCTGAAGAAGCGGTTAACAGATCGGGGCGATCCGGAAAGGATTGGATCACAGTCCGGAATTCGGGCGGCGCCGGTCAGTCTTTCTTGCGGCGGGCTTCCAGTTCACGCTCCTGCGCCTGCAGGCGCTCGCGGATCGAGAGCTTTGCGTCGCTGACGCGCTTGTCGAGCTCCTCGCCGATCTCCTTCCCGAGCTTGCGCAGCGCTTCATCGACCTGGGACGCGGCGTTCTGCTGCGTATCCTGAACCGCTTGCTGCATGCTGGGTCCGATGAGACGCGCGCGATCCATTTTCTCGAGCGCGCCGATCGCCCATAGCTCGTCGTTCCACGTGTACTTGGCCGCGAGATCGTAGGGGATGCGGCAATAGCCGCGCTGGCCCCATCCCGCGCCCCAGCTGTTCTGCGCGAGCCATGTGCGGTCGCTGTCATCGTAGCCGACGATCAGCATGGTGTGGCCGTCCATCGGGAGATGATCGAACGCGCCGACGTCAGGCAGCACACCGCTGGTCGCCGCGGCATCATAGTAGGCGCCGGGAATGTCGAAGCCGAAGAGAACCGGCACGCCCTGACTCAACGAGACCTTGGCTTCATCGGACGAAGCAAGGCGCGCGTACTGGACCGCATCGAAACGGGTCGACTCGCCCTGAGCGCGCTCGGATGGCTCGTCGTCCCATTTGTCGATGCGATAGGGCCACTGCCTGTCCTCGCAGACGCCATAGGCCATCACGGCGGCGGTCGCGTGATGGCACAGGAGACCGACCTTCTTGCGCTCGTTGCCGGCGAGCTTGCGGGCAAACCAGTAGACATAGAGGACGGAGAGATCGACGTGCGGCTTGCCGCTCTTGATCACCAGATATTCGAGGGCGCTGACAACAGCGCAGGCGTTGCAGGATGGCAGCGTCTTCTGGTCTTCAACGGGCGCGCAATAGCGGCGCAGATCGACAAGGGATTCCCGGCCGCGCGTCGAGAATTCCAGCCGCGGCGCCAGCGGCGCAGTCGCGCTGCGCAGGGCGCCGAAACGGCTGGCACCGTCACCTGATTTCTTACCGCCGAACATGACCGCCTCCCCTGCCCACGCCTGTTTCTGTCAGAAGCACTTTGCCGGCGGCACATGCCGCACATGGATCTGGATCGACCGGCCGGTGAACTGCCCGTACGGGTCCACCTCGGGATATTCGAGGTGGCAGATGTTGGTCCATTGAGCGACGCCTCCGGTGATCGGCTGGCCCTGCCCGTCGACAATCGCGTATTGCAGGACGGTTCCCGCGAACTCACCGTAGAAACCATAGCCGGCGAAACCACCGCCGATGACCTGGCCGGAGACTTCGCCATAGGGTGAAACGCTGACCTGAATGACGTTATTGATGGTGTCGGTCCATGTGCCCGACAGGATGCCGTAGTTGGATGTGTCCGGCGGCGGCAGGGCGGCCGGCTGCACGGGCGTGACCGGATTGACGGGTGGATTGTAGACAGGCTCCGGATTGACCGGATCAGGGTTGTTGACGATCTGCTGCGGAGGCGGTGAGGACGGCGGGTCGCCGCCTTCCAGCATGGCCGCGAAGCCGCCGCCGATCACCAGGATGATCACCACGCCGACAATGCCCATCTTCATGGGCGTCATGTTCTGGAAGAAGGCGAGGAACGGATTGGCGCCCGCGCCCGCAGGCGCGGGTTGCGGCTGGGGAGCCGGCTGCGGCGACGGGCCGGGCTGGGGCGCAGGTTGTGGCCGCATGTCCTGACCCGCCAGCGCGGACTCCAGTTCGGCGAGATAGTGCTGCGCGGTGTGCGGCCGCTGACGCGGATTGTTGGACAGGCCGCGCTCGACCAGCTTGTCGATGGCGGGCGGAACATCGCTGCGTCCGCCGCTTGGCGGCTGCCAGTGACCCTTCGGCACGACGCCGATCAGGAGTTCGTAGAAGATCACCGAGAGCGAGTAGAAGTCGGCGGAGGCCTGTGTGGCTTCCGGCGCCGTCACCTGTTCGGGAGCCATGTATTCCAGCGTGCCGAGGCTGGTGGACCCGGTGTCCGAAATGCCGCCGGCGCGGGCGATGCCGAAGTCGAGAATCTTGAGGCGCGCGTCGCGGTCAGTTGGCTCGGCAAGCAGGATGATGTTCTCGGGCTTGAGATCGCGATGGATCACGCCCTGGGCATGAGCGGCGGCGAGCCCGTTGAGAATCTCGCGGACGATGTTCGCGGCCATCGCCATGGAGGCTTCGCCGCCTTCGCGCATCTGCTTCTGCATCCAGGCGCGCAGGGATTGGCCGCCGAGCAGCTCCATCGTCAAGAATGGCAGGCCTTTGACCTCGCCGACATCGTAGACGGCGACGACATTGGGATGGCGGATGTCGCGGGCGAGCACGCCTTCGCGGACAAGCCGCTTCACCGCATCATTGCCGGCCAGCCTGTCGCCGCGGATCAGCTTCAGCGCCACATCGCGCTGGGTGACCGGGTCATTGGCGCGATAGACCACACCCATGCCGCCACGTCCGATCTCCTCAATGATGCGATAGCGGTCGGCGAAAACATCATCGGGCTTGAGATCGAGCGGCGAACCGGCAGACTCCTGCTTGCGCTGCTCAAGCGATGGATCGATCGTGTGCAGACCGGATAATCCGGCTTCGGCGGGTTTATCGAGCGGCTTGCCGCAGGCCTCGCAGAACCGCGCCGTGTCGATATTGCTGGCGCCGCAGCTTCCGCAGACGATCATCTCGCGCCCTCCAGCGGATCAGGTCCATAGGCGTTCGGACCGACCGTTCCCCGGCTCGACATCATGGCGCCCATCAGCTCGAACGACTTTGCGATGTCCGCCTTGTGACCGAGGTCGTGAATGCGCCGCGCCGTGACCGCGATACCGGGAACGATCATCGCCAGCAGGAAGATGATGGAGAAGGCCGGCATGATCGGGCCCTGATACTCGAAGCCGTCCACCTCGACGGTCGCAAGATCGACATCGAGCGCGACACCGACCAGAAAGAGTACAAGCGCGCCGATGCTGATCGACCAGTATTCCTTCACCGAGGCGCGGCCGGCGCCGCTGCCGTACTTCCGCGTGACGCCATCCCAGAACAGCTTGAACACGTTCTGACCGGCGCCGGCCTGCGGCGCGTGCGCCTGATACGCCGCCTGCTGCGGCTGATGCGGTTGGGGAGCTTGCGGCGCGGATGGCGCCCGCGCGCCGCCGCTTGGACGGAACAGCGTATCGTTGAGCTTCTGAAGCCAGGGCGGAACGGAGGTCTGTCCGAAAGCGGCGTTCATGGCGCCAACGAGTTCGCGGCTGTATTCGGCGACGCTTTGCGGACGCACACGCGGATTGTTGGAGAGACCACGCTCGATCAGCTTGTCGATCGACGGCGGAACATCGCTGCGGCCGGCGCTGGGCGGCTGCCAGTGGCCCTGCGGCAGGACGCCGACCAGAAGCTCGTAGAACATCACCGACAGGGAATAGAGATCGGCCGAGGGCAAGGCCGCATCGGGGGCCGTGATCTGCTCGGGCGCCATATAGCCCCGCGTGCCGAGGCTGGTGGCGCCCGTGTCGCCGGCGCCCGCCGCACGCGCGACGCCGAAATCCAGGATCTTCAGCGCCGCGCCGCGTTCGGTCGGCTCGCTGACCAGCATGACGTTTTCGGGCTTGAGGTCGCGATGGACAACGCCTGCCTTGTGAGCGGCGTCGAGCCCCGACAGGATTTCGGCGATGATGTTGGCGGCGGCCATCATCGAACAGTCGAGCGAGCGCGCGAGCCGCTTGCGGTTCCAGCTCCTGAGGCTCTGGCCGCTAAGGAACTCCATCGACATGTAGGGATTGCCGTCGACCTCGCCGACATCATAGACGGCGACGACATTCGGATGGCGGATGTCGCGGGACGTGACGCCTTCGCGGATAAGACGGTTGACCGCATCCTTGCCGGCGAGGCGATCCGCGCGGATCAGCTTCAGCGCGACATCCTTCTCCGTGAGCTTGTCCGCGGCGCGATAGACGACGCCCATGCCGCCTTCGCCTATGATCTGCTTTACCTCGTAGCGATCGGCGAAGATGTCGCCGGGCGAGAGGACGCGCTGCGAACCTGTCTTGGGCGCATGCGTTTCCGCGCCGTCGATCGTGTGGAGCGCGGACAGATCCGGGAGCGGGGCGGCCTCCGGCGGTGCGGGGTCAGGCTCGATCAGGGACTTGCCCAGCTGGCGCAGCGCCTGACCGCATTCGCCGCAGAAGCGCGCGTCGGCTGTGACGGGGCTGGAGCAATTGGGACACTTCATCGGGCCGCTCCGTCGGGGACAGCCGGAAGGCGGGTGATGGCAACCTCATCAATATGGCCGTAGGTCGCGCGCATCCTGACCTGCAGGGCCAGCGCTTCCGGGAATTTCGGCAGGATGTGGAGGATGTCGCCATTGTCGATGACGGCCAGTGCATCATCCGCGCCGTATTTGCGATCCCCGATCATGACGCCAGCCTGACCGGTGACGCGCGCGCACAGACGGCCGCCCTGGATGAACAGTTCGAGATGGCGACGCGAGATCGCCTGACTCAGCTGTTCGTCGACGGCGCCGTTGGCGTCGGTGATCAGCAGCTGAACAAAGTTGTCGCCGCCCTCGCGGATGCTCTTGCTGCGCCCGAGCGCGAGAATGCCATCGCGCGTGGTGATGGCGCTGGGGGGCGGCTCGTCCGCGCCGAAGCCTTTCCAGACAATGCGGGCGCCGCGATTGAGCACCGCGCCCTTCAGCGATCCTTCGGTGTAGCCGCGGACGCCCTCCGCCGCCTCGAAATTGTCGGCGCGCTGCAATGCCAGCTCCGCCGCCTTGCCGCCCGAGGCCGCCTTACGCGCATCTCCCTGCGTCTGAAGACGGATGGGGGCGTAGACCGTGTCGCTGCCGGCGCCAACGCCGGAGGCGTTGATCGTCTGGTTGATCACCAGACTGCCGCCCTGTTCGACTTCAAGGCTGAGCAGCGAGGTGAAACAGAAACGCTCCTCGCGCATGAAATAGTTCGTAGCGGCGGCGAAGGTGACCTCGATGCTGTGCCGGCCCTGCTGTTCGAGCGCGCCGGTCTGGATGTTGAGGCGGTTGGAGCCGCCGGCATCGAGCCTGCGCCACGGGATTTCGACCTTGCGGCGGCTGCCCTGCCCCTCGCGGGCCCAGACATCCGTGATGAAGAGCGGCCGGCCGATACCGGAGGCGTTGTAGAAGACGAGCGGCAGCACAAGCACGCCGCCGGACTTCACCTCGGTGACGGCGTCCTTGTCGAGATAGAGCTGCGGCCGCACGCAGACCGAGCAACAGCCATCCTCGCCGACGAGGCCGCCGCATTCCTCGTACGCCATGCAGCGCAGGAGCGGCTTGCCGCACTCGCCGCAGAACACCGCGTCAGCCGTGACCGCGTGCTGATAGCAGCACTGCGAAATGCCGCCGGGATTGCCGACAGGGAGGGCCATCGCGCGCTCCTGCTAGCGACGAAGCTGTTCGCCGCATCCAACGCAGAACTTGGCCTTGGCCGGGTTCACCCGCGTGCATTTGGGGCACTCGACCGTGGCGTCGCCCGCAGCAGCACCGCCGGGGGGAGCCGCCTTGCCGCCGGCGCCGGCCGCGACACCGACGGCGCCTTTCATGCCGGAGTCGAACATGGCGCGGGCCTGCTCCTCGGAGCTGACGCGGGCGCGGTTGGCCTGCTCGACCATCTGACGCATCAGATCCATCTGGGCGTTCTTGTCGACGGCCTGGGCCCGCGCCTGTTCCTCGAGGATGCGGGCGACATCGGGGCTGAGACCTGCGTTGATGGCGAGGATCTGCTCGGGCGTCATCTTGGCGCCGAGCACGAGACGGTCGGCCTCGCGCTGCGCTTCGAGCTTGCGGACATCCATGTCGCGGTCGTGAAGGGCATCGCCCTCCTTGAGCCGCGAATTCAGCAGATGCGACTCCATATCCTTGTCGAGGTCCTGGAGATCGCGCAGGCGGTCGCGATTGACCTTGTCCAGCTCACGCTGCCGGGCGGGCGCATACTCTTCCTTGTCGGTGACATCGACATCCTTCTTGCGCGTGTCGAAGCCGAAATCGCGTTCCTTCTCGCTGACACGAATCTCTTTCTCGCGTGTCTCATGGTCGTAGTCGCGATCCTCGCGGCGTTCGACCTTGAGGTCTTCGCGATCCTCGTTGCCGGGCGTCGCGCTGTTCGGCGCGGTCGAGCTTGCGGCCTTCGCGGTCGAACTCGCGGTCGTCGCGGCGGGATTCGCGCTCGATATCGCGGGTTTCGAGATCGTAGTCGCGCTCGAGCGCGCAGCTTGAGCTGATGTTCCCGGTCGAGCTGTTCGGTGTTGCGCTCCAGAACGCGTTTGCGCTCGTGGATGACCTTGAGATCGACGCCGTCATGGGTTGCGGTCTGCAGTTCGCCTTCGAACTTGGCGAGGCGCTCCGTCTTCAGCTTGTTGATCTCGTGCTGCAGCACCTTCATCTCGGCGATGCGGGCGCCGGTTTCACGCGCGTCGTTGAACTCGATCTCGTTGTCGAGGACGAGTCGACGCAGGTCGTTCTCGTTGTTGATGTTCAGCTTGTCGATATCGACCTTGTTGTTGAGCCGGATCTTGGTGGTCTCGTGCTCGCGCTCAAGGTCGCGCTTCAGGGTCTCGAACTCGAATTCAAGACGATCGGTTTCGCGGATGGCGGCGGCGCGGACGGCTTCCTGCTTCTCGACCTCGTTGATCGCCCAGTTAACCGATGAAGCGCGTACCAGAAGGCCGAGATCGCCGGCGATGCGCTCGCATTCCTTCATCAGATCCGCCTGGATCATGTCCTGCAAACCCTTGTTGCCGCGGATCTCGTTGGCGTTGACGCGCGACAGGGCGGCTTCGAACACGCGCTCCCAGGCGTGGCTGCGGATGCGTTGCGCGGCGTCGTCCTTCGACAGCGAGCGGCGCTGTTCCATCATGCCGAGAATGTTCTGCGGCTTTTCCGGATTGACCTGGAGATCGAGAACGACCGTGCCGTTGACGTCGACCTTGTCCTTCGTGCGCGCCACGACTTCGTAGTACTGCTGGAAGGTTTTGAGGTCGGCGATCATCAGGCTGACCGAGGTCGAGCCGCCGATCATGCCCTTGAGCTGGTGGAACAGGCCGCCGACCGTGAAGTGGGCGCCCTTGTAGCCCTCCACGAACTGGCCGTTGCGCATCAGGAGGCCGAGATAGTCGGGCGGAACCTCGAAGCGCTTCTCGAAGAAGGCCTTGAACGTCTCCGGGCCGATGAATTCGGCGAGGAGGCGGGGATCGCTGACAATCAGTTGTTCGGTTTTCATCGTGGCGGCTCCGTCAGGAGAGAAAGTGATGCGTGCGTGCGGAGATCAGATCTTGGGAGGCTGGGCCCACCTCTTCTGCGAGACCCAGACGAAGATCGTGTAGCCGATCACAAACACGCAGATGATCGAGGGGATCGGGTATTGCGTGACGACCGCGCCAACCTGATCGAGCTTGCTGAGCTGAACGCCGGCGCCGTCGAGCGTGCGGAAGGTGCCGACAATCGCGCCGACCAGCGTGAATAGCGAGAACAGGAAGGCGGCGATGCCCGAGATCATCTTGAGGATGCCGACGGGCTCCTTCTTCGGCTTCATGCCGGCGGCGGCCTCGGCCTTCTCGCGCTCTTCGAGTTCCTTCTCGTAGGCCTCGCCGCGCTCCATCGCCGCGTCGCGCGCCTTGTGGTCGACTTTCAGGAAGTCGGGCGCGGCATCCTTCCTGACGCTGGCCTGCTGCGCCGATGTGAGATTGGTGGCACGCCGGCGCATGTGGATGAAGACGGTCGAGACCAGCCACAACGCCGCGAACGCAACCGCGCCCCACATCATGTAAACGAGCCAGTCCGGCGCCACGACGGCGTCGGCGGCTGGAGCGCCCGCCAGCGGCGGCGGCGTTTCCGGTGTCTGCATGGTATTCCCCTTGGTCCCTCGATCAGTGTCCTCGCCTCGGGCATGCGCAGCGCATTCGCAGCGTCGGCGCACATGCCCGCCCTAGACCCGGATGTCGGCAGCTGGACCTTCCCGCGGACTCCTCGACCCCACCCCATCCCCGGGTGCGGCGAGACCCCAACTCATCCACAGGCCAAAGTGCTGATCCGCCTTCCCTTTTCCGGGCGGACCTCGCCACAGCAGCCGCGGCAACCGAAGACTTCGGCACGGCGGATCGACGACAAGGCCCCTCTGTCTGGGTAAGCGGGGTCCACGTGAAAAAGGGGTCACGCGGGACGCAACAAAATCAAAAGCCCCGGCCGCTGGGCCGGGGCTCTCGTCGTGTTTGGGTCAGATGGAAGGCGGGATCAGGCCGCCCGCAGATGGGCGAGGAAGCTCTCCACCTGACGGCGGAGGTGTTCGGCCTGGCGGCCCAGCTCGCTGGAGGCGTCGACCACTTGTGAGGCGGCGTCGCCCGTTTCGGAGGCCTCACGCTGCACTTCCGTGATGTGGCGGGTGACTTCCTTGGTGCCGATCGCGGCTTCGCCCGTGCTGCGCGAGATCTCGCGGGTCGTCGCCGATTGCTCCTCGACCGCCGCGCTGATGGCGGTCGACACGCTGTCGATCTCGTTGATGGCCGACTGGATGTCGGAGATGGCGGCGACCGACTGGCGGCTGATCTCCTGCATGGCGGCGATCTGCTGGCCGATATCCTCGGTGGCCTTGGCGGTCTGGCCCGCCAGCGCCTTCACCTCGGCGGCGACGACAGCGAAGCCGCGCCCCGCCTCGCCGGCGCGTGCGCTTTCGATTGTCGCGTTGAGGGCAAGCAGGTTTGTCTGGGCGGCGATGTCGGCGATGAGGGAGACGACCTGGCCGATCTTGTCGGCGGCCTGAGACAGCTGGGTCATGATATCGCTGGTGCCGCGCGCCTTGACGACGCCGGCCGAGGCCATCCTGGAGGCCTGCGTCACCTGACGCGAAATCTCGCCGACGGCCTGGTTCAGCTCATCGGTGGAGTTCGCGACCTGCGACACGCTGGTGGTGGCCTGCTCGGCGGCGGCGGAAACCGCGATGGCCTTGCCGCTGGTCGCTTCGGCGATGGAGGACATCGAGCGGGCGGTATGTTCCAGTTCGGTTGCGGCGGCGGCGACCGTCGTCACGATGTTGCCGACGGACTGTTCGAATTTGCCGGCGATTTCCTGCAGCGCGCGCTGCTTTGCGGCTTCGCCTTCTTCGAGATAGATCGAGATCGCGAAATCCATGTCCAGCAGGGCGGCGCGCATGAAGGCGGCGCAGTAGCGCGTGTTCATGGCGGTGAAGTCTGCATCGGCACGGGCGCGCTCGGCGGGCGTCTTGAACTTGACACTCGGCGGGAAGAACCTGTCGTGGCAGTGCTTGCCGATCAGCCCGACGACGCGCTCCATGATGAAGTTGTAGCCGGCAATGTACCAGCGCGGCTCCAGCCCGATACGCGCGTGCGTCTGGCCGATCTTGCGGACCGAAGCGACATACTCGTTGGTGAACTCACCGCGCAGGATGATCGACCAGTGATCGACCTGCTTGTTCCGCGCCATGCTCATCACGGCCTCGCCGCCGAACAGGCGCGCGACCTGCGGCCAGGCCCGTACGTGTTTGTAGAATTCATCGAGCACGTGCGGGAGCGCTTCCCGAACGATGCCCGACATTTCGCGCAACGCTTGCGTGGCGTCGCTGTCGAGCTTCATGAAGCCGAGGCGATCGGCGATATCGATGTTGGAGGAAGTCATGTTGGGCCATCCAGAAGCGATTGCCGGGAACCGGATGCTTCTTTGTGCTACAAGTACATTTTTGGATGGTTAACAGTGTTCGCGGGCCGATTAACTATTAGCGTGCTATCGCCTTCGGCTAACGGCCCAGGCCGTCAAGGTTTCCGCGCAGCATCTGAAGAACGCCCGAGAAATCCTTGCCGCCGAAGCCGAGCCGGTCGAACAGCGCGTAGATCGCCTCGGACTGGGCGCCGAGCGGCGTCGTGGCGCCGGCGCGGGCGGCGGCTTCCTGCGCCAGTTTGAGGTCTTTCAGCATCATCGCCGTCGCGAAGCCGCCTTCATAGTTGCGGTCTGACGCCGTCTGCGGGCCGACGCCCGGCCACGGCGCATAGGTCGACAGCGACCAGCAATTGCCGGACGATTTGGAGGCGATCTCGAAGAAGCGGTCCGGCGCGAGGCCGAGCCGCTCGGCCAGGGCGAAGGCCTCGCATGTGCCGATCATGGAGATGCCAAGCAGCATGTTGTTGCAGATCTTGGCAGCCTGCCCGGCGCCATGATCGCCAGCGCGGATGACAACGCGCGCCATCGGCTTCAGCGTTTCCTCGACTTCTGCAAAGTCGGGCTCGTTGCAGCCGACCATGAAGGCGAGCGTGCCCGCATCCGCCGCCGCCGTGCCGCCGGAGACGGGCGCATCCGCAAAGCGGAAGCCGGCGGCCTTTGCCTGCGCAGCGACGGCGCGGGCTGAATCCACATCGATGGTGGAGCAATCAATCAAAAGCGCTGACTTGGGCGCGTAGGGAAGGATGTGCTCATCGTAGACCTTCCGCACATGCGGCCCGGCAGGGAGCATGGTGATGACAGCTTCAGCTTTCTCGACGGCCTTTTCGATGCTGCCGGTGGCCAGGGCGCCTGCGCCGACGGCGCGCTTCACGGCGGCCTCGGACAGATCGAATGCGTGCACTTCACGCCCGCCGACGACCTGCCGCGCGGCCATGCCGCCGCCCATGTTTCCAAGGCCGATGAATGCGATGCGGGTCATTGGGGACGATCCTCCACGATCTTTCCCCAGCACTTGCCCTGCTCTGCCGATGCGATCAAGCGGCCACCCCGAACCGCATCAGGATGGCCGGGCCCCAGCCGAAGGCTGTGAAGAAGAAGGTCGCGTAGGCGATGAAGGCCGCGCCGAGCCCCAGCGTGACGGCCGCGCCCATGCGCCCTGCGGTCGTCGCCTGCGACCGGCGGGCGCGGATGAACATTTCGGCGACGATCAGCGGGGGCACGAAGAAGGCGAAGTCCATCACATAGTCGAACCAGCCTAAGAACGCCTCGGTGTGGCCGGGGTCCTCGGCGCCCATGATGGCGAAGAACAGGCCATAGCCGATGCGATAGAGCCACGAGCCGATGGCCAGCGCATAGAGCCGGATGGCCCAGGCGCGGTGCACGTCGATGCGGCGGGCCATGGCGTGGCGTACGGTTTCGACAGCGGCGAGCACCATCAGCGCGCCATACATGGCGAACGCGATGTTCATGGTGACGCCGCCGACCGTGCCCTTGAGCGCGATGAACGTCAGCCCGCCGACGCCGGCGGAGAAGGCGGCGAGCGCGTAGAGACGTCCGATCCAGTGGTGGACCGCCGGAGCTTTGGCCCGCACCTGCCCGATCAGCTGGACGGGGCCAAGCAGCAGCAGGACGGCGCCCGCGAAGAAGTGCAGCCCCATGCCGGCGGAGGCCGCGGGCGTATGCGACTCATAGAGCGCGGGCAGCGTGGCGTTCCACTGCTCCATCGTGCCGGCCGGGATGGCGCCGCCATAGTAGGCAAGAACATAGCGCCGAAGATCGCGGAGGAGATCCACACCACGCCCATGAGGGCGATGGCTGACATTTTGAGCGCAGCTTCGGTCCATCGCGGCGGCTGGATCGGCTGGGCGAGAGCGGTCATGGGTGCGTCCCGTGCTTTACGCGGAGGATAACCTGAGCATCGAATTGTCGGAAGTATCCCCTACGACAACTTGAGTTGAGGAACTGAGGCCTACTTCGCGCGGATCGACGACCGCCTCTTGCTCTTCCTCGGACAAGGACTGCCATGCGGCGGCCAGCGCCGCATCAGCCTGCCTAAACTGCGAGATAGCGTCTGCGAGTTCTTCGCCCGATGGCCAAACATCTAGAGAAACTTCGTCGACGCTCTCATCCGGATTAGCTTCATCAAAAGCCCTACCGGTGAGCTTAATGCGTGAACCGCTGAAATCGCGCTGCAAAGCTCGATATAACGCTCCGGCCGTGTCACGCATGTGTTTCACTCGTCCGCGTGCGACGCGGAATGCGCGGACTGCTTTGACATACTCCGCAATTGCCATGGCTTTGCTCGGTTAGGCTACGGTCCACCCTACCGCATCGTCGGGATCACGAAGCTCGAGTCGGCGACGTCGCCTTCGGGCCAGCGGGCGGTGACGGTTTTCACCTTGGTCCAGAACTTCACGCCTTCCATGCCGTGCTGGTTGGTGTCGCCGAAGGCCGAACGTTTCCAGCCGCCGAAGGTGTGATAGGCGATCAACGGCACGGGGATCGGCACGTTGATGCCGACCATGCCCACATTCACCTTCGATGCGAACTCGCGCGCGGCGCGGCCATTGCGCGTGAAGATGGCAACGCCATTGCCGTACTGATGCTTCGAGGGCAGCGCGACGGCCTCCTCGAACGTTTCCGCACGCACCATCTGCAGCACCGGCCCGAAGATTTCCTCGTGATAGGTCTTCATGCCCGGCTTCACATTGTCGAACAGCGACGGGCCGATGAAGAAGCCGTTCTCATGCTAGCCCTGCAGCTTGAAGCCGCGGCCATCGACAACGAGATCCGCGCCCTCGTCCACCCCGGTCTGGATGTAGCCCGCGATCTTCTCGCGGTGGGCCCGGAGGTGACCACGGGCCTGTTGCGCGGCCGGGTCGGTCGAGACGCCGACCTTCATGGTCTCGATTTCAGCGACCATGCGATCCCGCAATTCATCGGCCGTCTTCTTGCCGACCCGGGCACAACGACCGGCAGCGCCATGCAGCGTTCCCCAGCCGAACCGAAAGCGGCCGGCGAGATCCTTCACCACCTGATCCATGTCCGCATCCGGCAGGACGATGCCATGGTTCTTGGCGCCGCCCATCGCCTGGACGCGTTTTCCGTTCGCCGCGCCGGTCTGGTAGATGTAGTGCGCGATGTCGGAGGAGCCGACGAAGCTCACCGCCCTGATCTCGGGGTGATGCAGGATGGCGTCGACCGCGACCTTGTCGCCATGCACGACGTTGAGCACGCCCGTGACGTCAAGACCGGCGGCGGCGCCGGCTTCCATGAACAGCTCGCCAAGGCGGACCGGCACGGACGGGTCGCGCTCGGACGGCTTCAGCACGAAGGTGTTGCCGACGGCGATGGCGACGCCGAACATCCACATCGGGATCATGGCCGGGAAGTTGAACGGCGTGATGCCGGCGACGACGCCGAGCGGCTGGCGCATCGAATAGACGTCGATGCCGGGGCCGGCGCCTTCGGTGTACTCGCCCTTGATGGCGTGGGGGATGCCGCAGGCGAACTCGATCACTTCGAGGCCGCGCTGGATGTCGCCCTTGGCGTCGGCGACGACCTTGCCGTGCTCCGAGGAGAGCAATTCGGCCAGCTGCTGCATGTTGGCTTCGACGAGGCGCTTGAACTCGAACATCACGCGGGCGCGACGCTGCGGGTTTGTCGCCGCCCAGCCCGGCAGGGTCTTCGCGGCGGCCGCAACGGCGGCGTCGATATCAGCCGGGGCCGAGAAGCCGACGGTCGCCTGGACCTCGCCCGTGTTGGGATTGAACACGTCGCCCTCGCGACCCGAGGTCGCCTTGGCCGACTTGCCGCCGATGAAGCCTTCGATACGCCGCATGTGCGTCGCTCCCGTAATCCTTGTTGCTGCGTTCCCTACCTCTATCCGCTTGACCGGGCCAGCCGGAACAGCCACCTCCGGCGCATGAAATCCGCGTCGAATTCGCCCACGCCCCTCCTGCGCCTCCCCCGCGCGCCGAAAGCCGTGGTGTTCGACCTTGACGGCACGCTGATCGACTCGGAAGCGCTGGTGCTGGACGCCTATATGGCCGCGGCGGACCGGCATGGCGTTCCCTTCACGCATGAACAGTTTCTTTCGCTGGTGGGCCGCCACCGCCAGCACAGCGAAATGAAAATGCGCGAATACTTCGGGCAGGCCTTCCCGCTGGACGACTTCTACCGTGCGGTGAGCGAACATGTCGGCGACAGCCATGCGGCGCTGAAGCCCGGTGTCGCGGCCCTGCTCGACCGGCTGGATGCGGCGGCGACGCCCTATGCGCTGGCGACGTCGTCAGGCCCGGGCTGGGTAGAGAAGCATTTCCGCGCGCACGATCTCGCCCGGCGTTTCCGGGGCATCATCACGCGCGAGGATGTCATGCACGGCAAACCGCATCCCGAGCCCTACCTGAAAGCGTCGACCATGCTGGGGCACAGGCCGGGCGATGTGCTGGCGATCGAGGACTCGCCGACCGGCGTCGCGTCGGCGCATGCCGCCGGCCTGATGACCATCATGATCCCGGACCTGATCCAGCCCGACGATGAGACGCGCGGCCGCGTGATCCATGTCGGCAAGTCGCTGGAAGAGGTGCTCGGCCTGCTGGAGGGTTGACCGGCGCTGCGCCGCGCGGTCCTCTCCCCTTCAAGCTGGAGAGGTCGTCCCATGAAAACCCGCGCCGCCGTCGCTTTCGAAGCCAAGAAGCCGCTCGAGATTGTCGAGCTTGATCTGGAGGGCCCGAAAGCCGGCGAAGTGCTGGTGGAGATCAAGGCGACAGGAATCTGTCACACGGACGCCTACACGCTGGATGGGTTCGACTCGGAAGGCATCTTCCCCTCGATCCTCGGCCACGAGGGCGCGGGCGTCGTTGTGGAAGTGGGACCGGGCGTCACCAGCGTGAAGCCGGGCGACCATGTGATCCCGCTCTACACGCCCGAATGCCGCCAGTGCAAAAGTTGCCTCTCGCAGAAGACCAACCTCTGCACCTCGATCCGCGCCACGCAGGGTAAGGGCCTGATGCCGGACGGCACGAGCCGCTTCAGCTACAAGGGACAGACGATCTATCACTACATGGGATGTTCGACATTCTCGAACTACACGGTTCTGCCCGAGATCGCGGTGGCGAAGATCCGCGACGACGCCCCCTTCGACAAGGCCTGCTATGTCGGCTGTGGCGTCACCACCGGCGTCGGCGCTGTGGTGAAGACCGCAAAGGTTGAGCCGGGTGCCAACTGCATCGTGTTCGGCCTCGGCGGCATCGGGCTCAACGTGATCCAGGGCCTCAAGATGGTGGGCGCCGACAAGATCATCGGCGTCGACATCAACCCCGCCAAGAAGGAATGGGGCGAGCGCTTCGGCATGACGCACTTCGTCAATCCGGCCAATGTGACGACGGACCTCGTGCAGCATCTTGTGGCGCTGACCGATGGCGGCGCGGATTACACGTTCGATTGCACCGGCAACACCAAGGTGATGCGGCAGGCGCTGGAGGCGTGCCATCGCGGCTGGGGCCAGTCGATCATCATCGGCGTCGCCGAAGCGGGCAAAGAGATCGCGACGCGACCGTTCCAGCTGGTGACGGGCCGCGTCTGGAAAGGCTCGGCCTTCGGCGGCGCGCGCGGGCGGACGGACGTTCCCAAGATCGTCGACTGGTACATGGACGGCAAGATCGAGATCGATCCGATGATCACGCATGTCCTGAAGCTCGAGGACATCAACAAGGGCTTCGACCTGATGCACGCCGGCGAAAGCATCCGGAGCGTGGTGGTGTTTTGAGGCGGCAATGACCGGCGACACGCCCCTCTTCACGCTGGATGACCCGCGCATCAACGCGTCGGAATCGCCATACACTTATTTCTTGCCCACGCCCGAACGTCTCGCAGCTGTCTCCCCAGGCGATCACATCAAGCTTGTGTTTCGCCCAACCATCGCCGGGACAAAGTGGGACGCCGAACGGATGTGGGTAAAAGTCGAGACAACGACCAACGACGGCTTCACTGGCGCTCTCGACAACGAACCTGACGATATTCCCGGGCTGCATGCCGGTCATCCGGTGGCCTGCAAAAGCTGGCATGTCACTGCTATCGCTTTCGCGCCGGAACGGGAAGCATCGGCGCCGCCGGATACGCGGCGCGAATACTGGGAACGGTGTATGGTCGATCAGGCTGTGCTCGATGGCGAACTGCCAATCGACTATCTTTATCGCGAAACGCCTGACATGGGCGACCCCGACGATGAGCATCCTGACAGCGGCTGGCGCATTCGCGGCGACATGCGTAACGCAACCGATGAAGAGATCGAGGCCCGCCAACCGGCCTATATCGCGATTGGCACGGTCCTGAACGCCGATGATAGTTGGCTCCACTTGGTCGACGCGCCCGTGGGCTCGGCCTTCCGCAGGGATGTTGTCACAGGCGCTTATGTCCCTGCGCCGCCCGACAACATGAAGGTTCAATAGACGTCCATGACCGACTGGTACGCCCGCCCTGTCTTTCACGTCGCTGATGTGCCGGCGTCCATCGCCTTCTATTGCGACAGGCTCGGCTTCACTGAGGCGTGGAAGTTCGAGGATGGCGGCACCGTCTTCGTCGCGCAGGTCGAGCGGGATGGTTGCGCCATCATCTTTTCCAGCCAGTGGCCGGACAAGCGCGGCAAGGGCCTGCTGTTCGTGTCGCTGGGAGACGGCAGCCTCGAGACCATGAACGCCGCCCGCGCCGATCTCGAAGCGCGCGGCGCGCCAGTGAAGGACGGACAATGGGGCTATCGCCTGTTCGTCGTTGACGACCCCGACGGCAACCAGCTCTTCTTCAACTATCCGAACGAAACCTGACCGGCCTTCATAGGGGGAATGCATGGCAACGTCCGCCCGCGACAAGCTTCGCAAGCCGCAGGAACCGAAGATCGAGATCCTGCCCAAGGGGATTCCGGCAAGCTGGGGATCGCCCGGCGACCGCATGGTGATCTCGACGCCGGCCGAGGTGGACGCGCTGATCCGCACCATCCCGAAAGGCAAGCTCGCCACGACCAACACGCTCCGCGACGTGCTGGCGAAGCGCCACAAGGCTGACCTCGCCTGCCCGATGACTACCGGCATCTTTGCGGGGATTTCCGCCAAGGCGGCGGCCGAGGAAGAGGAGATGGGCGCCAAACGGGTCGCGCCATGGTGGCGCGTGATCAAGGCGGACGGCAAGCTGAATGAAAAGTTTCCCGGCGGCGTCGCCGAACACAAGCGCCGGCTGACAGCAGAGGGTTTTTCATTCGAACCCTCCGGCAAGAACTGGCGGGTTGCGGGCTGGGACGGAAAGCTGGCCCGCCTTTCCTGACGGGCTCAATTGCAGACAATCGAGTAAATCTTCCCGATCTGTTTCCCGGCGCCTTAACGAAACCGTGGTTTCACTATCCGCCGAGGCGTGCGTTCCCCGGAACGCGTGACCGGCGACTGCAATGCGACGCCTCCCTGTAATGGATCGACAGCCTTGGCCTACGATCTCTACGCCTTCGATCTCTTTGCCGCGCCACGAAACCGGGATGACTTCCTGGAGTGGGTGAGCCGCGCATTCCGCGACCAGGATGGCGGGCCCGGCGGCGATGCGTCGCGGACGACTGTTCCGCTGCGCAACTGGCATCGCGACATGGCGAAGGGCTTTCCCGGCCTGCGCGATCCGCATTCGCTGGATGATGACGAGGAGTCGGAAATCCAGCGCATCACGTCCTACCGCTTCACCCAAAGCATCGTGCAGGCGAGCTTTCACTGGGATGCGTCCAGCTCGGCGCTCTATCGCGCGCGTCGCGGGGCGCAGGCGTTCGGCGTCGGCCTGTTCGAGGCCAGCGGGCATGACGCCGCCGTGTGGATGATATCATCCCGCGGCCGGTTCGAGGTGATCCACCGCGCGGATGAAGACCAACTCCAGTTCGGCTAGCCGCTATTTCGCCAGCGCAAGCTCCAGCGGGAATGACTGGCCTGACTGCGACCAGGCGCCGGACCACGTCTTCCTGTCGTCCTGCCAGATCCCCATGAAGTCGCCCCCGATGGCGTTGACGGTGAAGCTGAACTGCTCCTCGTCCGCCTTGATCGTCTCGACAGGAACAATCAAGCCCGGCGCCTGGCTGGGGCTTTCGAGACCGCCGGAAAGCGCGCCATCGGCGCCCTTGTCGATGGTGACGATGATCGGCAGGTCCGTACCGGGAACCTTGATCACGCCCGTCCATTTGCCGGCGGCTTCCTGAGCGTGTGCGGCGCCGACGCCGGCCAGCACAAGACCTGTCGCAATCAGAAGCTGCCTTATCGCGTTCATGCCATGTCTCTCCATCTTTCGGTGGGAACCTTGCCCCAGTCACGACGCCGAAACCAGCGCGGCTTGCAGACGCGCCGCCCGGTGGGGATCGGACCATCAAGCGGAGGTGGAATGTTCGCGCGCATCGCGCTAGGCCGGGGATCGACACGCAGCCGGCAGGAGCGCGCCATGGACATCGTTAAATCGCATCGCGTGTGCGAGGGCGAGTTGCGCTATTGCCGCCATCAGAGTTCTGCGACTGGCACGCCAATGACGTTCAGCGTGTTCACGCCGGAAGGTCCGGGTCCCTTCCCTGTACTGCTCTGGCTTTCGGGCCTTACCTGCACCGAAGACAATTTCACGACAAAGGCCGGGGCCTATCCGGCCGCCGCGCGGCATGGCGTGATGATCGTCGCGCCGGATACCTCGCCACGCGGACAGGATGTTGCCGATGACCCCGGCTACGACCTTGGTCAGGGCGCCGGCTTCTATCTGGACGCAACGCAGGAACCGTGGGCGAAGCACTTCCGGATGGAATCCTACATCGTCGACGAGCTGATCCCGCTGATCCGGACAGCCTTCCCGGCCGATCCCGTGCGCATCGGAGTATCCGGGCACTCGATGGGAGGCCATGGAGCGCTGACGCTGGCCTTCCGTCATACCGATGTCTTCCGGTCGGTGTCAGCCTTTGCGCCAATCACCTCGCCGATGAATTGTCCCTGGGGACAGAAAGCCTTCACCGCCTACCTTGGGTCGGACACGTCAGCCTGGCGCGCGCACGACGCCTGCGAGCTTCTGCGCGATGGGCTGGCGCACGGTTATTATGACGACATCCTTGTCGATCAGGGTCTCGCCGATCAGTTCCTGGCTGAACAACTGAAGCCGGAATTGCTGGAGCAAACCTGCCAGGAGACAGGCCAGAAGCTCACGCTGCGCATGCGCCACGGCTATGATCATTCATACTTCTTCATCGCGAGCTTTATCGAAGACCATATCGGCTGGCATGCGCGCCGGCTCGCCTGATGCTTGCAGTTTTTTAAATACACGCTGATATTTATTTACTTAGACAACTGCGCACGGAACGTATATTTCCGGGGCGGGTTGGATACATTCTATTTTCAATTTCGGAAGCACGAAGGCTGGCAATGGCGTCCAAAATCCCGAACATCGACAATCTCTCCCTGGCGGATCTCAACGAGCTGGCGGCGCGCGTGCAGAAGGCGATCGCCTCCCGGAAGGACGAAGCCAAGGCCGAGACGCTGAGCAAGCTGAAGGCCCTGGCCAGCGCCGAAGGATTCAGCCTGGACGAACTGATGGGCAAAGGCCCGGGTGGGCGGCGTCAACGTTCGGACAAGGGCGTGAAGCTGAAGCCCAAATATGTCGGCCCGAATGGCGAGATCTACACCGGCCGCGGCCCGACGCCGAAATGGCTCAAGACGCTCGAGCGCAAGGGCGAAAAGCGCGAAAAATTCCTTGTGAAATAGGCCGGGTGCGGCCCATTCACACCCGCCTTGCGCTGGTGGGGCCGGGGACGTATACCCCAGCCCCTCACGCCTAGCGGCGGTGGGGTAGCTCAGCTGGTTAGAGCGCAGGACTCATAATCCTGAGGTCGCGGGTTCGATTCCCGCCCCCACTACCAATTTCCCTGATTTGCGACGCTTGCGGCGGCTCAGCCGACCAAGCTGGCGACATGCTCGCCGATGGCAAGCGAGCTGGTGAGACCCGGGCTTTCGATCGCGATCAGATTGACCAGCCCGGCGACGCCGTGGCTGTCCGGGCCATCGATCACGAAATCTGCGCTGGGCTCTCCCCTTGCGACAATCTTGGGACGCACGCCCGAATAGTCCGGCGACAAGGCACCATCCTTCAGCCCCGGCCAGTAGCGGCGCACCTCGTGGTAGAAGTGTTTCGCGCGTGCGGGATCGACCTCGTAGTCGAAGGGCGGGCCGGCATCGTCCGGCAGCCATTCGGCGTCTGGTCCCAGACGCGTCCGTCCGCCCAGATCGATGGCGAGATGCAGGCCCTGTGTTGTTGAGTTGTGCATCGGATAGATCAGACGAGCGAAGGCTGCCCGGCCGCTGGCCACGAAGTACGATCCCTTGACCCAGTGCATCTGCATGCCGTCATAGCGAGGGCCGCCGTCGAGACTGCGGGCCACCGGCAGCGCGTAGTGCCCGGCGGCGTTCACGACCGTCTGCGCCTTGATGCGCGAGGGCGAGGCGCCGCCTGTCTGGACCTCAAGACCGGCTGGCGTCACTGCGCCACGCTGGACCGGCGCATCGAAGGCGAGCGCGCCGCCGCGATCCTCGAACTCGCCCTGCAGGGCCAGGAAGTAGGCGTGGCTGTCGAACAGGCCGCTGGTTTCCGAATGGATGGCGACGCGTACGTCCGGGCTGAGCGCCGGTTCGAGGCGGCGGGCCTCGGCGCCATCGATCAGGCGGCAACCCTCGACGCCGTTGGCCAGAGCGCGCTTCAGCAGAGCCGGCGTCGCGGCGGCTTCCGCGTCATCGACGGCGACAACGAGCTTGCCGCACCGATGCGCCTCGACGCCATGCCGGTCGCAATAGTCATAGAGTTTGCGGCGGCCCTCGACGCAGAACTGCGCCTTGAACGAGCCCGTGGCATAGTAGAGCCCGGCGTGGATCACTTCGGAATTGCGGGAGGAAGTTTCTGTCGCGATGGCGTTGGCGGCCTCGAGCACCAGCACTTCCCGGCCCTTGAGCGCAAGCGCGCGGGCGCAGGCCAGCCCCACGGCCCCGGCGCCGATCACCACTGCGTCCGCTTCAAACGTGTCCATGGGCGGCACGCTAACGCCAAAACCTCAATAATGTCATCGTAGCGCTTTGATCCGGATCAAACCCTGCGGGCGGCGGATTTCCGAACCTGAAAGACCCGGAATCTGCCCAGTGTCGACGCGCACCCACCAGCTCTACAGCTTGCGCTGCCGCACCTGCGGGCAGACTGGTCATCTGTGGCTGAACCAGAACGGCCAGCGGGACTGGAATTTCACGGCGGTCGGCTTCATCGGTCTGGCCGTGAACCGGCACAATCCGACGAACTCTGTCCTGCGCTGCAATTCCTGCGGATCGCCACAGGTGGCTGTCGAGATCGTCGACGCTCCGCCGGAATAGCTCGGGAAGACCGCAGCCGGCCCTACTCCGCCGCCTGCATGCGCGGCGCGGGTTGGGGCGATGGCGCATTCCATCGGGCCATCAGTGCGGCGAGCTTCTTCTCGGCCGCCTCGACCGAGCGCTCCTTCACATGGCCATAGCCGCGAATGTCGTCCGGGATAGACGCGATCTCGACCGCGAGCGCGTGGTTCTGGGTGTTGAGGCCCGACGCCAGCGTTTCGAGCCGCGCGATGTATTCATCGCGCATCCGCCGCTCCATCTTCCGTTCGGCTGTCTTGCCGAAGACATCGAACGCGCCGCCGCGCAGGAATTTGAGCTTCCTGAGCAGCCTGAACCCCGTCATCATCCATGGCCCGAAGGGCTGCTTGATGAGTTCGCCCTTGTGGTTCTTCTTGGCGATCATCGGCGGCGCCATCAGGAAGGTGAGCTTCGTGCCCTTGCCGAATGTATCCTCGATCGCCTGTTTGTACTCCGGCCGCGTATAGAGGCGCGCGACCTCATACTCGTCCTTGTAGGCCATCAGCTTGGCGAGATAGGTCGCCGCCGCGGAGGTCAGCTGTTCGCCAAGCCCCAGATTGCTCTCGGCCGCACGCACACGCGCGATACGCGCTTCATACATGTCGGCATAAGCGGCGTTCTGGTAGTCCTTCAGCATCTCGGCGCGGCGCGCGATCAGTTCGTCAAGCTTCAGCGGCTCGATCTCCGGCCGTTTCGGCGCTGCGGCCTGAACGACATCCGGGTTCACGGCGGCGATGCGGCCAAGATCAAAGGCCGCCGCGTTTTCCTTGACCTTCACCTTGTTGAGCCGGTTGGCCTCGTAGATCGCCGCATCGGAGACGGGGATAAGCCCGTTCTGCCAGGCCATGCCCAGCATGATCATGTTGGTGTAGATCGCATCGCCGAAGTGATGTTCAGCCAGCGCTTCCGCATTCGTCGTCGAAAAAGATTTCGAGCGGGAGCGTACGCGGGCCGACAACAGATCCGGATCGAACCGGACATTCCGGTTCTCGATGATCTCCTTGGTCGGCGTCACGTCATGGTTGGCGACAACGCTTGTGCGGCCCTTGTCAAACATCACCAGCGCATCACCCGAGGACGCCACGACCAGATCGCACGCGATGATGACGTCGGCCGACGCTGGCGGCGTCTTGCCCGCCTTGATGTCATCCGGATCGGCCGCGAAGCGCACATGGCTCAGCACCGGCCCGCCCTTCTGCGCCAGTCCCGTCATGTCGAGCGTCTGGGAAGCCTTCCCGTCGACATGCGCGGCCATGGCGAGCACGGCGGCGACAGTGGTGACGCCCGTGCCGCCAACGCCGGTGAAGACAACGTTCCACGCCTCATGCCCGAGTTCAGGCAGGGCCGGCCGCGGCAGGCCAGACACGTCGAACTTTGGCGTCTCCCGCTCTGAGTCCGACTTGCGGTCGCCACCCGTCACGGTGACGAAGCTCGGGCAGAAGCCTTCGATGCACGAATAGTCTGTGTTGCAGGTCGACTGGTTGATCTGACGCTTGCGGCCGTATTCGGTTTCAACCGGCTCGACCGACAGGCAGTTGGATTTCACTGAACAGTCGCCACAGCCTTCGCAGACGGCCTGGTTGATGAAGACGCGCTTGGTCGGCGCTTCCATCCGGCCGCGCTTGATGCGGCGGCGTTTTTCGGTTGCGCAGACCTGATCATAGATCAGGACGCTGACGCCCGGCGTGTTGCGCAACTCGATCTGCACTTCTTCCAGCTTCTTGCGGTCGAAGATGCGCGTACCTTCCGGCAGATCCGACACGGACGCATAGCGCGTCGTGTCGTCCGCAACGATCACGATCGTCTTGACGCCTTCGGCCTCAACCTGCCGCGCGATCTGCGGAACCGTCTGGCCGGACTCGACCTGCTGGCCGCCGGTCATGGCGACGGCGTCATTGTAGAGGATCTTGTAGGTGGCGTTGACCTTGCCCGAGATCGCCGCACGGATCGCAAGCGAGCCCGAGTGCGAATAGGTGCCGTCGCCGAGATTTACGAAGACATGCTTTTCGTCGGTGAAAGGGGACTGGCCGATCCACGGCGCCCCCTCGCCGCCCATCTGGGTGTGCATGTCGGTGCGCCGCTCGGGCGTGAACGTCGCCATGTAGTGACAGCCGATGCCAGCGAGCGCACGCGAGCCTTCCGGCAACGTCGTCGAGGTGTTGTGCGGACAGCCCGAGCAGAAGTGCGGCTTGCGGGTGTTGATCTGGTTCATACCGGCGACGGCCTGCTGCGCGCCTTTCACCTTGGCGAAATAGGCGTCAGCCCTTGCCCGGTGCGGGCCGTCGGCCAGCCGGCCGACCAGCGCCATCGCGATATCGGCGGTCGAAAGCGACGCAATGTCCGACAGCAGCGGCGCGCCATCGCGATCATGCTTGCCTTCGACAATCGGGCGCTCTGAGTCCGGCAGATGATAGAGCACGTCCTTGAGCTGCGGTTCGATCAACGCGCGCTTGTGTTCGATCACGAGGACACGCTCAAAGCCGCGACAGAAATTGCGGATCGCCGTTGGTTCGAGCGGCCACGGCATCGCCACCTTGAAGATGGAAACGCCGAGGTCGGCGGCCTGCTGCGGCGACAGGCCCATGGCGGCCAGCGCCTCGAACACGTCGCGCGAGGCCTGACCGGCGACGATGACGCCGAGTTTCTTCTGCTTGCCTGTCAGTAATGGACGATCGAGGCCGTTGGCGCGCACGAAGGCCTGCGCTGCGGGAATCTTGAGCTGCCGGAGGCGTGCTTCCTTGATCAGCGGCGTGTCGCCAACGCGCAGGCCAAGCCCGCCTTCAGGGATCACGAAGTTTGCAGGCCGTACGGTGCGATAGCGATCAAGGCCGAGTTCGACGACGGCGCCCGAGTCCATCGTGTCAGCGAGGCAGATCATCGACACCCAGAGGCCGGAATAGCGCGACAGCTCCCAGCCGATCATGCCGAGATCGAGCACTTCCTGTATCGACGCCGGCGCCAGCACCGGCATCTCCGCGTCGATCATCGCGAATTCGGATTGCGAGGCGAGCGTCGAGGATTTGGAGTTCGGATCATCGCCGCACAGCGCCAGAACGCCGCCCTTGGGATCCGTGCCAGCCATGTTGGCGTGCTTGAAGACGTCGCCGGTGCGGTCGACGCCCGGCGCCTTGCCGTACCAGATGCCGAACACGCCATCGAACTTGGCGCCCGGGAAGGCGTGGGTCTGCTGCGACCCCCATACAGCCGTGGCGCCAAGGTCCTCGTTGAGACCTTCCCAGACCTTCACATCGTGGCTGTCGAGCAGCTTTCTGGCCTGCGCCAGTTGCTGATCGTATCCGCCGAGCGGGGAGCCGCGATAACCTGAAATGAAGCCTGCCGTATTGAGGCCGGATTTGCGGTCGAGTCTCTTGCGGTCGAGGGGCAGGCGCACCAGCGCCTGGATCCCCGTCATGAAGGCTCGCCCCTGCTCCAGCAGGTATTTGTCGTCCAGGGAAACGCCGCCGGACACGGGACTACCGTTCTTCAAGTCGCGAGACTCCATGGGGGACAAATGGCCACGGCTATTTTATTGCTCAATCCCTTGGGAAGTAATTGCCATATCGTGCGCGATCTGGCATAAGGTGAGCAATAATCGTCCAAGAACTCGACTGGGAACAGCAAAATATGGCATCTGATCTCGACGCCATCGACGCCAAGATCCTCGACCTGATTCAGCGGGACGCCGCCCTGTCGGTGGCGGAAATCGCTGAAAAAGTCGGCCTTTCCTCCAGCCCCTGCTGGCGGCGCATCAAGCGCATGGAGGAACAGGGCATCATTGCCCGGCGCGTTACACTTCTCAACTATGACAAGCTTGGTCTGAACTTTGAAGTCGTCGCGAACGTCAAACTCCAACTCCCCTCGCGCGAGAACCTCGAGAAATTCGAGCAGGCCGTCCGCAAATGGCCGGAAGTGATCGAATGCATGACGGTTACGGGCGCAGTCGACTATGTGATGCGCATCGTTACGACCGACATGCATGCCTATGACAACTTCCTGCGCGACAAGATTCTCGCGCTGGGACTGGTGTCGGACATCCAGTCTCGCATCATTGTGAACGTCGCCAAGCGCACGACTGCTGCGCCTCTCGGCCTCATCTCGCCCTACGTGCCGACGCAGGACCGCTAGGTCTCAGCGACGATCCAGCTTCTGGATCACGAGTTCCAGCATGCGCTCAAGGCGGTCGAGCCGCTCGTGGATGCCTGCGATCACCTCGCGGGTGACCTGATAGCCGCCCGGAGCGGCCCCTGCACCGCGAGCGGGACGCGGCGCCGGCGCATCATCGAGATCAGCGAGGCCGGAGCGATTGGCGACCTCGCGCGGGTCAGCGGCCAACATGCGCGCAATCGCGTGGACCTCGTCCGACTCCAGTTCCCGGCGATCGGCGAACACCATTTCGACCTCGTCGATTGTCATGCCTGCCGCCTGCGCCAGCGCGCCACGCGTCAGGCCAGCAGCCTTGAGCCGCGCATCGAACCAGTCCTGGTCGAAAAAGATGCCCATGCGTACGCTCCCGGCCTGAGCCGATGACTACACCATTTCGGGGCGGCGACTGGCGCTAGCCCCCGCCATCGCCGACCATGAAGTCGCGGCGAGCCGAGACGATTGTCACCACAACGCCGGCCAACACGTCCAGCAGGCACATGAAGGTGAGGATGAAGAACACCGAGGTCTGGAAGTTTGCCAGCAGCAGGAACTCGACCAGGCAGATGATGAAAACGACCATCGACACGGCGTGGTTGGCGATTGTCGACGAGCCGGTCGCCGTCGACTTGATGATCTCGATGAAGAAAAACACCATCGACAGGATGATCAGGATATCGCCGCTGGTGATCCGCCAGGCGCCGAAAACCAGTGTGCCATTGGATGGATCGGAGAGCTGCATGGAAATCGCCGAGGCGCATTTGATGGCTTCCAGCGTGCAGCTTGGATCAGCAGCGCCGGACGCTGTGAACGCCATCAGATTGTAGATGACGATCGGGATAGCGAGCAGCGGGAAAATCCCGAAGATGACGCGCATAGGTGATCCCCTCTGTGGTCCGCCCTTGCCGGCGCGCTGCCTTCCGCGCCTTTCCATGGCATCGACACGTAATCCGGTAGCCAACTCTTTGACCAATTGAAAGCCCTCCGCCCGTCCCGCCTGGCTGCTTCCCGCGAGGTTACAGCTCGTCCACCCCGCCCGGCGACCGACGCCGCTTGCGCAACCACATCACGCCGCGCATGTCCGACCAGGCGTCGGCCAGGCGGCCAAAATTCGTATAGTTGGACCGGCCATGTTTGCGCGCGCGATGTCCGACTTGCCGGTCCTCGACCATCAGCCCTTCCGACATCATCAGCGCCGGCAGGTAGCGGTGCATGTGATCGAAGTATGGCAGCTGGAGAAACACATCCCGCCGGAACGCTTTGACGCCGCAACCCGAGTCCGAGTTCCCATCCTTCAGGACCGACCTGCGCACGCGGTTGGCGAGGCCCGATCCAAATTTCTTCCATCCGGAGTCGATACGCTTGCCGCGGCGGCCCTGCACCAGCGCAAGTCCGCTGGGCGCGTCCGCCCGCGTCAGCTGCGACAGCAGGCCGGGGAGGTCGGCCGGATCGTTCTGGCCATCGCCGTCCAGCGTCAGGATGATATTCGACCGCGCCGCCTGCACGCCTGTCCTCACTGCCCGGCTCTGGCCGGCATTCCTGCGGTGCCCCAGCACACGGAGTTGGGGTATCCTCTTCTTAAGCGCAAAAAGTCGGGCCCGGGTGTCATCGGTTGACGAGTCATCGACAAAAATAATTTCGAAGGCCCGGCCGTCGAGCGCATCGACGATCTCGAAAACCAGTGACTCAACGTTGTCCGCCTCGTTCCGCACGGGCAGGACAACGCTGAACTCCGGGCGGCCGTGCAAGGCAACCATCATACCGTCCGTCTGTACCCGTGCATCCATGCAGAACCCTATAGCCGCACCCGCCGGATGAGGCGAGAGGCGGCCTGCGCCAGAGCCGCTGAGGGTTCCCTTGCGGGGCGAACAAACCGGGCGACGGGGCTGGAAAAGGCCGTTATGGTCCCGGCGCTTGAGGCGGCCGACGGTCGAATCGCAGGCCGGGGCAGTGTGTTTTTCCCGAAGGTGACGCCGGGCGTGATGGACCAGTTGGACAGCCAGTTCGACCGTTTGACCGCCAGCCGGTGGGTCTATGCGGCCATCGCCGGACTCGTGTTCATTTTGTCCCTGCCGGGGCTGTTCGCGCTTCCCGTGCTCGACCGCGACGAAGGGCGGTTCACCGAAGCCTCATCGGAAATGATGGAGACCGGCGACTATGTCGTGATCCGCTATCATGAGGAACTGCGGAACAAGAAACCGGTGGCCATCCACTGGCTCCAGTCGATGGCGGTTTCGGCGACTTCCGGCGCGCATGAGCGCAACATCTGGGACTACCGCATTCCCTCCATGCTCGGCGCCATCATGGCGGCGCTTGCGACCTTCTGGGGCGGAACCGCCCTGTTCTCCCGGCGCGCGGCCTTCGTGGCCGCCATTGTGCTGGGCACGACATTGCTGCTGACGACAGAAGCCAACATCGCAAAGACGGATGCGGCGCAATGCGGCTTCCTTGCGCTAGGTATGGCGACGCTGGCGCACATGCGCGCAGGGGCGACCGGGAAATGGCTCGGCGTCCTTTTCTGGGCGTGCCTGTCAGTCGGCGTTCTGCTGAAGGGCCCGATCGCGCCGCTGGTTGTGTTCGGAACCATCGCCGCGCTTTTCATCTGGGAGCGCAAGCTGAGTTGGGCGAAGCCGCTGACATACTGGTTCGGCATCAGCCTGTTCATCGTGATGACCGTGCCATGGTATATCGCGGTGCAGATCGCAACCGATGGCGAGTTCCTCTCCGAAGCGGTGCGCGTCGATCTCGGACAGAAGCTTGTTGAGGGCGCCGAAGGACATGACGGCCCGTTCGGACAGCACACGGCGGCGTTGCCGCTACTGTTCTGGCCCGGCACGATCCTGTTGATCCCGGGCATCTGGTTCGCCATCACGTCTGCGATGTCGAGATCCAAGCCGCCGCAAGCGAGCGACGTCGCTTCGGCGCGTGCAGCCAGTGCGGCTGCATGGGAAGAACGCGAGTCCAGTTCGTGGCGCTTCCTGCTGTGCTGGCTGGTTCCCGCCTGGCTGGTTTTTGAGATCGCACCGACCAAGCTGGTCCACTACACCCTGCCGATGTATCCCGCGCTCGCGCTGATGGCTGGCGCGGCGGCGGACCGCTGGTTCTCGACCAATGTCTGGGATCGCGGACGCTGGATTTCCGCCGCCCTGTTTGTCGCTGTCGCGGTGGTGCTTGCGATCGCGCCGACCCCCTGGGTGCTCGATCAGGTCCGCGCCGAAGCGGCGGAGGATTTCGGCGAACATGCGGCGCGCGTAGCCGGCATCTGGGAAGATGCGTGGAATGCGACCGGCATCGGCTTGTGGCCGACGATCCTGATCATTCTGGCGACCGGCGGGACGATCTATGCGCTGGTGAAGAAGAACGCCGTCGGCCTGCTGGCTGGCATTATCGCCTGCTCGGCCGTGGTCGGCATCGGCTATCGCGCCGTGATCATGCCGAACCAGACCTGGATGCTGTCGACAGGGGCTTCGCTGTCCGCCTTGAAGGAGCTCTGCGCACTGCCTGAAGGGACAGCTGCATGGAAAGATTCCGGCTGTCAGGGCCGCGCACCCAAGATGGTCCGCGCGATTGCATTTGCCGAACCGAGCCTCGTCTTCGAGCTTGGAAACAAGATCACGCTGCCGCCGGACACGAAGGTCGAAATCCCGCCCATCGCCGAGGACAACCGCCCAGCCTGGCTGATCAATATCGGTGAGGAAGTTGGCCGCACGGCGCTCGACAAGCTCATCGATTCAGCGGTGGCGGCGGATCGCTGCGTGCGGCTGGCGCGGCGTTTCGCCTACAACTATTCCAACGGCGATCCGTCGATCCTCGTTGCAGCGGTTGTCGAACCCGCTGGCTGCCCTGACTCGGACCCGCCACCGACCCTCAGGCCAACGCCTGAGGAAGAGGAATTGCCGCAACTCGAGCAGTAGGCCTATTCGGCCCGATAATCGCCGCTGGCGCCGCCCGACTTGGCGGTGAGCATGACGCCTTCGATGCGCATCGCGCGATCAACCGCCTTCAGCATGTCGTAGATGGTGAGACAAGCCACAGAGACGGCGGTCAGCGCCTCCATCTCGACGCCCGTTGGTCCGGTTGTCGCTACCTCCGCGACAACGCCCATGCCGGAGCCATCCGCCAGGTCGTCCACGCGCACCTTCACGCTGGAAATCTGCAACGGATGGCACATCGGGATCAGATCAGACGTGCGCTTGGCCGCCATGACGCCGGCGATCTCTGCCGCGGCCCGGACATCGCCCTTGCCACCCTGCGTGCGCGCCAATTCCAGCGCCGCCGCCGACATGAGCACGCGGCCGCGCGCCGACGCGATCCGCTTTGTCGCCGGCTTGCTGGAAACATCGACCATGCGGGCGCGCCCGTCCGCGTCGATATGGGTAAGCTTGTCCGCCATGGTCTTCCTCGTCTGCTTCGCTATTCTGCCCTGCAGATAACGCAAAGACCACTCGGAAAAGGGCTGGACATGATCCGCATGGCCTCGGTCGAACAGGCGCTGGCGCTGATTGCCGAGCATGGCGCGCGCCGCGTCACGGGGCTTGAAGCCGTGCCGCTGGCGTCGGCGCTTGGGCGGCGCGTGGCCGAACCAATTGTGGCCAGGGTTTCGCAGCCCCCGGCGGACGTGTCGGCGATGGATGGCTATGCCCTGCGCCACACAGACATGAAGCCGGGCGCGGTGGTGCGTGTGATTGGCGAATCCCGGGCGGGCGTTCCGTTCGCTGGCCAGGTCGGACCCGGCGAGGCGGTTCGCATCTTCACAGGCGCCCATGTACCGCAGGGCGCAAACCACATCCTGATTCAGGAAGATGCGAAGCGCGAAGCCGATGCGGTGACGGTCACGTTCGATCAGCCACAGCCCGCGAACATCCGCCGCGCAGGCCGCGATTTTTCGGCGGGGGCGACGCTCGTGCCTGCGGGACACATCATTGGCGAGGGCGCCATCTCGCTTGCGGCGGCGGGGAATGCGGCGCGCCTCATCGTGGCGAAGGCGCCGCGCGTCGGCGTACTCGCCAATGGCGATGAACTCGTGATGCCCGGCGAGCCGCTGGTGCCGGGACAAGTGGTCAACTCGATCCAGCCCGCTCTGCTCGCGCTGATCCGCCGCTGGGGCGCTGTTGCGCTTGATCTCGGTCTTTCGCGCGACACGGAAGATGATGTCCGCAAGCGCATTTCGGCGCCTTGCGATGTCATTGTCTCGATCGGCGGTGCGTCCGTCGGCGACTATGATGTTGTCCGCGGCGCGTTTGCCGCCGAGGGCTTCGAGCCGGTGTTCGAAAAGGTCGCGGTGAAGCCGGGCAAGCCGACCTGGTTCTCCGCAGGCCCATCAGCACTGGCGCTCGGCCTGCCGGGCAATCCGGCCGCGGCGATGGTGACGGCGCAACTCTTCCTGCGGCCGCTGATCGACGCGTTGACCGGCGGCGCGCCCGAGTCCGCGCCGCCTTCGCGCGCCCGGTCACTGGGCGACCTGCCATCGACCGGCACCCGCGAGGAGTATCTGCGCGCGGTCCTCTCCATCACCGGCGAGGGCGAAGCTACGGTTCGCGCGGCGGAGGATCAGGACTCCGCCCTCCTCTCGCCCTTCCTGATGGCCAATGCGCTGATCCGGCGCCCGACCAATTCTCCGCAGGTTCCCGCCGGCGATCTGGTGGAGGTCGTGCCGCTTCGCTGATCGGGAAGGCTGGTGCGGGCGGCCGGAGTCGAACCGGCACGGGCCTTGCGGCCCAACGGATTTTAAGTCCGGTGCGTCTACCAGTTCCGCCACGCCCGCGCGTGGGGCCTGTTCACGCCCATCGGCGGCCAAAAGGCAAGCCTGCTCTCTCCGTTTTGCCAGCGGCCTTCGGCCGGGATAGAATTATTGCATGACTCGCCTCTTCCGAACCTGCATCTGCGCCGGCGCCCTCCTCATTGGGCTTACCGCACACGCACAGCCGCCCGAGGCGCAGGACGGTCCGCGTGCGGCCCCGCTCTATCTGCTAAGTGAATTGGCCGAGACCCTGGGGAGGGCCCATGCCGTGCGGACGCTATGCAATGGCGACCAGGACGGAACCTGGCGGAACTACATGCTGAACCTGATGTCGTACGAGGCGCCTTCTGGCCCGCGGCGCGCGGCGCTGACGGAAGCATTCAATCGCGGCTTTCGCAGCCAGACCCGCGATACCCCCAACTGCAACGGGTCTTCGTCCCGGACGGAGGCCCAGATCGCGGCGCGCGGCAAGGAACTCGCCGACACGATCGCCCGGACCTACATGGACTGAACAGCCCGGCCCGGCGTGCCTGTGCGGGCCGATCACCAATGAAGAGTTAAGCCTTGGCTGGCAGATAGTAATCCCCTGGATCGGGAGCGCGCCATCGATCAGTCAACCGCCAGCGTGACCTCCGGACCGGCGTCGACGTCTGTCGCCGGGATGCATCGGGCTTGGCAGGTGGTCGGGGCGTTTCTGACCGGCAAGCTGCGCAGTGTTTTCTACGCCGACGTCGAACGCCTTGGCGGACACTCGGAAGCCACGACCCGCGTCGCGGCCGGTTACATCTGCCTTGCAGCCGCTGTCGGCTGGCTGATCGGTCTGTGCGTCATCGCTGCAGCGAACCCGACGCACATCGAATCGCACATCCTGTCCGCGATCTTCGCCATCGCGTGCTATCTGGGATTCTTCCGCATGCGGGCGGGCGCCGATCCGCTGGCGGTGGTCAATGTGCTGATACCGCTTCATCTGCTCGGGGTCGGCTTTCTCTCCTTCCGCCACTCCGGCGTAGTGGCCCCGGTCGTGGCGGCGCTTCCAATCATCGCTGGCGCCGCCATCATGTTCCAGCGCGGCTGGCGCCGCACAGCGTCGTTTGCCGCGGGACTCGTCGTCGCCGCCTTCAGCCTGGTCTGCGCGACGGGCGCCATCGGCATTCCGACCGCGTACACGCCGCAAGCGCTCGCAGCCGTCACCTACCTTACCATGGCGTTCGCGGCGACGGCTCTGGTCGGCATCGCGTGGATCGCAAACCTTTCGCGCGAATACGCGCTCGCCAAGTTGCGCAACGTCAATGAGGCCATCCTTGAGAACGCCGCCCGCAGCCGTGTGGCGCTTGAAGCGGCTCGCGTCGGCCTGTGGGACGTACCGAACCTCGGCGCCCGCAAGTTCCACGTATCCGAAAGCTTCCAGAGCGTAACGGGCTATACGTCGGAGGAGTTCGACGAGGTCTGGAATGGCATCGATCGTTTCGTCCACCCGGACGATATCGCTCCGCTGCGCGAAGCCTTCGCTATCGGACGCAGCCGTTTGTCCCGTCTGCGCGTGGACTTCCGTCTCAAGACGCGCTCGCGAGGTTATCGCTGGTTCTCGGCGCGCGCCCGCTATCTCACCAACCCTGACGGCTCGATCCGGATTTCGGGTTCGCTGCAGGACATCAACTTCATCAAGATAGCTGAAGAAGCCCTGCGACGCGGGCGCGATCAGGCCCGCGCGGCGGACAAGGCCAAGTCCGACTTCATCGCCACGATGAGCCATGAAGTCCGTACCCCCCTGAACGCGATCATGGGCGCCGTCGAAGTGCTCAAACGCGGCGAGCACGATCGCGAAACATCAGAGCTGATCAATCTGGTTGACGATGCCGGCCGGGGCCTGCTGGCGATTGTCAGTGATCTGCTCGACGTGTCCAAGATTGATGCCGGCAAGCTTGAGATCGCCGTGGGTCCCACAGACATACGTTCGCTGGTGACCCGCACAGCAGAGGTCTGGCGTCCGCAGGCGCTCGACAAGGGCCTTACGCTTGAGGTGAACTGCAAGGGCGCGGATGCTGACTTGCTGATGATCGACGGCGGCCGCGTCCGCCAGATTCTCGGTAACCTGCTGTCGAATGCCATCAAGTTCACCGACAGCGGCTCTGTTCGCGTCCTGCTTTCGACGCATGATCACCCCGGAGATCGCGTCGAGATCGTTCTCAGCGTCATCGACAGCGGACCCGGCGTTCCCGATCCGGTGGCCGAGACGATCTTCGCGCCATTCGAACAATCACCGGGCAATGCCAGTCGGGGCGGAACGGGACTGGGCTTGTTCATTTCCCGCCGCCTGGCGCGCCTCATGGGCGGCGACCTCACGCTGGAACCGGCGCGGCGCAGCGGAGCGCATTTCCGTCTGTCGCTGGCGGCCGATCCGGCAACGCCCGAGGGGGCCAGAAACACGGCCTTCTCGCGGATCCGGTCTGGGCCGGCCGTCAGGCGCTCTGTGTCGATGACAATGAGAAGAACCGGCGCATAGTGGAACTTCTGCTCTCGAAATTCGGGATGGATGTGACCCTCTGCGCATCTGGCGCCGAGGCGATCGACGTTTGCGCGCTGCATGCATTCGATGTCGTATTGATGGATATCGTGATGCCGGAACTCGATGGCATCGAGACGCTGCGCCGTCTGCGGGCTGATCCTGACGGATTGAACCGGGAAACGCCGGCAATCGCCCTGACAGCAAAACTGGCGGACGAGGACCTCGCCGCTTACTCCGCCGCGGGATTCGCGGGCGTCGCCGGTAAGCCTGTCAACGTCCGTGAACTCGCCGAGGCGATCGCGCCCGCGCTTGGTCTTTCGCGCTAGGCTGGACTCAGGCGACTTTCGAAGCGCGCGAAGCGACCTTGTAAAGACCGCGGCGATCCTGCGTCGCGTCGAACGCCTGGGAGACGCCGACGATGGATTCAGCGGCGCCAAGCAGTAGGAAGCCGCCCGGGTTCATAGACATCGAAATGCGGTCGAGCACTTCACCCTTGGTCGGCCCGTCGAAGTAGATCAGCACGTTGCGGCAGAACACGACATCGAAGCGGCCGAGATTGTAGATCGGCTCCATCAGATTGAGCTTGCGGAAACTGACCATCTGACGGATCCGCTCCGAGATGCGCCAGTGATCATCCTGCTGTGTGAAGTAGTGCATCAGCATCTGGATCGGCAGGCCGCGCTGGACCTCGAACTGGGTGAACAGACCCTGCCGTGCGCGCTCCAGGCAACGTTCCGAAATGTCCGTAGCGATGATCTCGACCGGAACGCCGCCCGTCAGCGCCGGGTTCTGGTCGAGCATCATGGCGATCGAATAGGGCTCCTGCCCTGTCGAGCACGCAGCGCACCAGATGCGGATGCGGCTGCCCCGGCGCGCCTGCGCCAGCACAGGAAAGATCGCTTCCTTGAGATGGTCGAAGGGGGTCTTGTCGCGGAAAAAGAACGTCTCATTCGTGGTCATCACGTCGACCACCTGGGCGATCAGCCGTTCTTCGCGGCGCGCGCGCACGACGTGAATGAGATCGTCGATCGACGGCAGGCCTTCCTTGCGGGCGAGCGGCGCGAGGCGGCTTTCGAGCAGATACATCTTGTCGCCCGTCAGGACGATCCCGGCGCGCTTGCGCAGCAACTGCGAGACGAATTCAAAATCCTGGCTGTTCAAGCAGCTTCTCCATTCATCACACGCAGCGCCATCTGGCCAAGATCGCGCAGGGGGAGCACAGCTTCGGCATGACCAGCAAGAGCGATGGCGCCCGGCATGCCCCAGACAACGCTCGATGCTTCATCCTGAACGATGACGCGGCCGCCGGCGGATACGATGTTGCCTGCGCCAGAGCGGCCGTCATGGCCCATGCCCGTCAGAACAACGCAGAGCAACCGCCCGCCGAAGGCCGTGGCCGCGCTGTCAAACAGAGGGTCGGCGGCGGGGCGGCATGAATTGATGGGCGCGCCCCGGTCGAGCTGCACAGATACGCCGGGCCCGGTCTTGACGACGCGCATGTGCTGATCGCCCGGCGCGACCAACACGGAGCCGGCTGCAACTGCTTCTCCATCCACCGCCTCGCGGCATGGCTTGCCGATCGCCTGCTCGAGCTTTTCCGCCAGCAGCGGCGTAAACGCGGCCGGCATATGCTGAACAATGAGGATCGGCTGGTCGATACGCTTGCTGATCGGGCCGAGGAATGCCGGTAGGGCGGCCGGACCGCCTGTCGAAGCCGCAACCACCATGGCCGACGGGCGGCGCACGATCGCAGGCCTTTCCCTCAGCCTGTAGTCCGAACGAGCGCGCACAGGCGCCCCCGCGCGTTCGCCCAGGGCGACGATCTTGTCGAGAAGTTCCACGCGGTAGGAATCAACACCGCCGATCTGGCTCGTCTGCGGCTTGGCGATGTAGTCAGTGGCGCCGAGCGCCAGCGCCTTCACTGTCTGGGCGGCGCCGGCGGAGGTCAGCGTCGACGCCATGATGATGCGGGCTTGCGGCGCAAGCTTGCGGAGCTGCGGCAAAGCCGTGAGCCCGTCCATGTTCGGCATCTCGATGTCGAGAATAATAACGTCAGGCTTGCACGCGGCAGCTTCGGCGACGGCCTGCGCGCCATCGGCGCACAGCTTCACCAGCTCGATGCGTCCGTCTTCCTCGATCCAGCGGCGCATGAAGCCGCGTATGATCGCGCTGTCGTCCACGAGCATGGCGCGGACGCGGCGATCGGATACGGACTGACGCGCAGCAAGTGTCACAGCGTGCTTTTCAGACGAGGCCGACTTCGGTGAACTTCGATTCGATGATCTCCGAGTCGAACGGCTTCATGATGTATTCGTTGGCGCCTGAGCGCATGGCCTCGGCGATGTGGCTCATGTCGTTCTCGGTCGTGCAGAACACGACGACCGGGCGGTCGCCGCCCGGTTCGCGGCGCAGCGCGCGCAGGAAATCGATGCCGTTCATCACCGGCATGTTCCAGTCAAGCAGCACCGCATCCGGCATGGTCTTGCGGCAAGTCTCAAGGGCCTGCTGTCCGTCGGCAGCTTCGTCCGCCTCGAAGCGCAGGTCTTCGACGATGCGCCGCGCCACTTTGCGGACTACACGGCTATCGTCCACGATCAGGCAGCGTTTCATGCTCGTCTCCACCTAGGCTGCGGCGGATTCTTCCGCGCCAGCGCCCGCGAGCATCCGGTCAATGTCCATTATGACCAGGAGGCGGTCGTCGAGGCGGCATACTCCCCGCGATACCCAGGACCATGTCGCGTCAAGGTTAACGGGGTTTTGCTCCAGGGCGGTTTCGTCGATCCGGACAACCTCGCCGATCTCATCGATAATCAGGCCGAAACTTTCCCCGCCGCGCTCCACGCCGATGGCCAGCGGCTGGCTAGGCGTTGTTTTTGCTTGAGGTTTCAGCCCCAAGCGTGACCGAGCGTCAATCGCGGTAACAATTCGCCCACGAAGGTTAAGCACGCCGGCGATGTCGGAACCGGAAAGCGGCACCGGCGTCATGCTGGCTGGCCGGAACACATCATGAATTTCGGAGACGCTGACCCCGAAGGTCTGATCGCCGATCCGGAAGGTCACGAACTCGCGGGTGCTCATGCGGCTTCTCCAACGCGGACGGCGCGGGCGATGGCGTTCAGGAGGGCATGCCTGTCTGACTTGGGAACGGCCTCCGTGTCGGTCCGACTCGACAGCGAGATGACATTCTGACCGGCCACGGGCTCATCAAGCAGGTTGTCTGCGTCAGCCAGCACGACATCGAACGTCGATCCCGCTTCGATCCGCGCCCTCGCCTCTTCGGCGTTGGCGGCGACTGTCACGTCGTAGCCGGCGGCGCTGACGACCGGCGCCAGCAGGTTGCGGAAGAAGGGGTGCGATTCGATCAGGAGGACGCGCTTGCGGCCACGTTGCTTCTCCAGCTGCGCGACGGCGGACGCCCATTGCGGATCGGCCTTAGCCAGATACCAGCCGAGGTCGATGATCTCGGTGGATACGCCCTTGAGCACGGCCGTGCCGAGCACGCCCGGCGAAGCGTCGCTGATCTGGATGTCGAGGACGTCCTCGACAATGTCGAGAATACGATCCACGGCCAGCCCGATCACGCTTTCGCCCTGGCTGAACACGAGCACGGGCTGCTTGCCCTTGCGACGGATCTCGCCGCCCGCCGACGCCAGAGGCATCAACCGGCCGCGATACTGCACGACGAGTCCATGCGCCGTCGGTTCGAACTTGGTTGCATCGAGCTCTTCGAGCCGTGTGACCAGCGACAGCGGACAGGCGCGCGGCTGTTCGCCGCCCGCCGAGAACAGCAGCACGCTTGTCTGCTCGGCGGCGGCCGCCGCCGCGCTGGCCGCAGCCGATACCGCGGCCTGTTCGTCGAGCAGGCGATCGACGGAGCGTTCGACATTCGCGACGGAACGCGAAATCCCGTTGGGGTCGAGGATCATGATCACCGCGCCATCGCCGAGAATGGTCGCGCCCGAATACTCCGACATCGAGCCCAGCCGTTTGGAGAGCGGCTTCACGACGATTTCTTCGGTGTCGAACACCTCGTCGACGATCAGCCCGAAACGTGTTTCGCCAACCTGCATCACGACAATGCTGGCCAGCTGATTCTCGTTGAACGGCTCGACCATGAGGTTGAGCACGTCCGCCAGTGACACGAGCGGCAGCAGCCGGTCGCGAAGGCGCAGGACGCGCGAGGAATTGATCAGCTCGATCTTGTGCTCGCAGCGCTTGCCGGCGCGCACCAGCTCCAGCACCGACAGTTGCGGCAATGCAAAGCGGTGGTCCTCCACGCCGACAATCAGCGCCGAAATAATGGCCAGCGTCAGCGGGATCTTGATGATGAAGGTCGTTCCCGAACCTTGCCGCGATCTGAGATCGATTGTGCCGCCGATCTGCTCGACATTGGTCTTGACCACATCCATGCCGACGCCGCGGCCCGAAATGCTGGTCACTTTCTCCGCTGTCGAGAAGCCCGGAGCGAAGATCAGGCGATGCACCTGGGCATCGGTCATCGCCATGGCTTCGACGCTGTCGATGACGCCCTTCTCGATGGCCTTGCGGCGGATGCGGTCGGTGTTGAGCCCGGCGCCGTCGTCGGTCAGTTCGACGATGATGTGGCCGCCCTCGTGATAGGCGCGCAGGCGGATCGTGCCGGTTTCCGGCTTGCCGGCTGCAGCGCGATCAGCCGGCGTTTCGACGCCGTGGTCGCACGAATTGCGGATCATGTGGGTGAGCGGATCCTTGATCAGTTCCAGCACCTGGCGATCAAGCTCGGTGCTCTCGCCTTCCATGACCAGATCGATTTTCTTGGCCAGATCCTGACTGGCGTCACGAACGATGCGGGGCAACTTCTTCCAGGCAGAGCCGATCGGCTGCATGCGGGTCTTCATCACAGCGTCCTGAAGCTCGGCCGTGATGCCTGACAGACGCTGCAGCGGCGCCTTGAACTCGCTGTCGTTCGACGTACGCAGCATCTGCATCAGCTGGTTCCGCGTAAGAACCAGCTCGGACACCATGGTCATCAGGCTTTCGAGTACCCCGACGTTGACCCGGATGGTGTTGGCGCCGATGCCGCCCTTTCTCTCTTCGTCGTGGTCTGGCGCGGCGGCCGCAGCAACCGGCTTGACCTCGCGCATCTCGGGCCCATCGGCATTGCGGAAGGCGGCTTCGAGTTCGGCAAGCGAGACTTCGCCGGGGCGCAGATAGCGGCCCTGATCAGCATCCCATTTGCCCTGCCCTTCGGCCACGGCGGCAGGCTCGGCAGCTTCCTCGGCTGGCATCGGCTCGGGCTCGGGCTCGGGCGCGACAACAGGCGCTGGAGCCGCAGCAGTCATGGCGCCGCCCTCGACGGCCAATTCGAGTTGCGCGATCAGGTCGCGATCATCGCCAGCCGGCTCGACCTGCTCGGCGGCGAGATGGGCGAGGATCGACTTGATGCGATCGATGGAGGCGAGAACCAGAGAGACTGAAGGCGGGGTCACCGGCAGCGCGCCGTCCCTGAACCGGCCCAGCAGCGTTTCGCCCGCGTGGGCGAGCGCCTCAAGCCGCGGCAGGCCGATGAAGCCGCACGTGCCCTTGATGGTGTGAACCAGCCGGAAGATGTTGTTCAGCGTGGCCTTGTCGCTTGGATCGCTCTCGAAGCGCACCAGTTCCACATCAACAACATCGAGGCTTTCCGCCGTCTCGGTCAGGAATTCACTCAGCAGATCGTCCATGGAGCATTTCCCGCGGCACGAGATTTGTGTGCTTTGGGCAAATAAATGCGTTACGAGTTAAGGAAGTGCTGAAAACCGGTAACCATCGCACAACAGGCGGACCCGCTTACCCCGCGGCCAGTGGCCCGATGGCGGAAAGTCCGGCAGCCTGAGGCACAATCCTCGGTTCAAGCGAGAACCCGGCTTCCTCGGCCAGCACCCGGGTAAAGAAGGGCTGGATCGCCCCGCCGCCCCAGCCGCCGCCGGGCTCCTTGCCGGACAGCGCGTCCAGGACTTCCTGCTTGAAGTTGGAGAACTGACCCAGAGCCTCGACATCAAGCACCAGCTTGTCGTCCTGCTCTGTGGCCGAGACCCGGCACTTTCCGCGCGCGGCCGGGTCAATCATGATCAGGGTCATGTTCATCAGCAGGCGCATCTGACGATTGCTGATCCGATGGGTTTCGACCTGCCAGATCAGCTCCGTGCGCGAGTTGGTCGCGAACAGCTTCACGAAGAGGTCCTTCGCCTCGCCGATGCTGCACAGATTGTCATTGATGCTGACGATCTGGCTGCCCAGCGCAAAACGCGTGAACCGCAGCTTGGCTTCCAGCGTGGCGAGCCCCGTGCGCAGAGCCTTCTCGCCTTCCGCCTTCATCACCGGGCCAAGGCTTTCGTCGAACAACAGCTCCATGCTCTGCAGCATGGACGTCAGTGGCGACGCCACATCGTGACAGATGCGCGAGGCGACATAGGACGCAAGCTTGGACGATTCCATCATTGCAACAGCTCTCCCGCCCCGGATGGGCCCAGCGATTCGGAAACTAGCTGATTTCGACTTGGCCCCCCAAGCAGGGAATTAGGCCCCATCCGAGTCCGTTTCATTCCCGATCTGTTCGTCATGACCCGAGCGGGAGCTGTGGAATGACAGGGCAAACAAACCCACGGCAAGCAACACCGTTGCGGTAGCGCCGAGCCCGAAGGCGATGACGAAGTGCGGGTTCCGGAAGTCCGGCCCGAACCACCCCGTCGCGGCGCTCAGCGTCATCAGCGCAACGGGCACCAGCACGAGAGCAAGGATCAGGATGGTCTTTGCGGACATCCTCAGCAGGATGATCCCGCGTCCTTCAAACGGCAACCGCCCCGGAGTCACCTCCAGGGCGGCGGGCGTTTTTCAATGATGGACCTGTCAGGGCTTCTGCTTCCACGGGTCGCTCGGACCCGGCTTGAGCATTTCACCGGACCCGGCCCGGGCGAAGAGCTTCTCGCCCATGCCGATGCCCACATCAGCCAGCGCAACGCCGGTCTTCTCGGCGATGGACTTGTACTCGGCCGCACGGCCGTTGTTCACGCGATCCACCTGGCGCTGCAGGTCAGGCGTCATGCGCGACGTGTCGACGACGCCGATATATCCGTCGTACTTCTCGCCGATAATGCCCTGCGCCTTGGCCTGATCGATTACAGGATCGGCGGCCCAGGCAGTCATCAGCGTGGCGGCCGCGAACATGGCGGCGATCCAGGCGGCAAACTTCTTCAGCATACCCATGACAGGCTCCTTTTCCTGCCTCAGAACAGATCTGGGTTAGAGGCGATCGCGTCTTCAAGATCCTTGTCGATCTTGTAGCGGATCTCCTGGTCGATCTTCACATTGAGGTTGATCGTGATCGGCTTGTCAGCCGCGATCTGCACCGTTGGCGTACACGCGACCGCCGTCAGTGCGAAAGCCGCTCCAGCTGCGACGCTTACCGCCCCTCGCTTCAGCGTATCCGGCATTGCCAACTCCGTTGCCTCATCCTTCAACGGGACTATTCCGGTCCCGGTTCCATCAAGCCTTGCCCGGTCCGGGTCCTGCGTCAATCGCCCGTTCACTGGCGGTCTCCCCCGCCATTTCCGGGTTGCAGACCCGTGATCGCCCTTACGTCGCTGCTCTGCGCCAGGGAATTCACCAGCTTCGCCAGCTCGCTGTCGATGCTGATGTTCAGCTGGAACGCCTGTCCGTTCATCACGGCAGGATTGCGGCCAAGCATGTCGAGGGTCAGAATCATCGCACCCGCCAAATTGCCATCAAGACCAATCTTCAAGACCTCGAACCTGAAATCCTTCAGCGCATCCATCACCATGCCTGTTGTCGGCTCTGACTGCGCGGCCGCATCCGTCGCCGAACTCGCGTACTGAATGACGCCCGGTCCGGATGCTGCAAGGACAGCATTGTCGATCTCGGCTGAACCCGCGCTGAACACGACCGGGAAATCGCCCCTCACTTTTCCCTGCAGTTTCAGGTCGGGAATCTCGAACCGCTTGACCAGCGAGGCGAGATCCCAGTCCACCGCCTGCGCGACGACGACATTCTCCGCGGTGCTGGCGAAGGCGAAGTCGGTCGGCTTCACGCGGATGAAGCCGCCGACGAATGGCCATTCGGCGCTCTGCAGCCGGATCGCCTGCGAGCCAATCAGCTGGAAGTCGATCACGCCATTCTCGATCGGCAGACCCAACGTGACCTTGTCGATGGTGAGCCGCTGACCGGGCTCGGACTTCATTGCCAGCAGGTCGGACACCTCGACATGACCCGACACGCCCTCGAAAGCGCCGGCGGACGCCAGCACGAAGCCAACTTTCCGCAGATCCAGCGTCGCATGCGCCTTCAGCTCATCATTTCCCCAGGAAGCGCCGCCCGCAATGTCGACGCGGCCCGTCACACCGGCCGGTCCGAGCAGCAGTGGTGAAAGGTGATACGGCTGGAAGCTGCGCCGCGCGAAGATCAGCGGCGTGCGATCGAAGGTCAGCGATCCCGTGTTGTCGCCGAGGCTATGCCGTCCCGAAATCTGCGCGATCTGAACCCCCGGGTCGGCCAGCGTTACGCGGCCGTTGAAGTCCACGATGCCCAAGGCAAGCTTGGCGCCGCCCGTGAAGCTTGCCTCCTCATAGCGTTTTTCATTTCCTTCCAGCGCATCCCTGATCTTCGTTGTCACATCGCTCAGCGAGCCGGAGATCTGATCGCCGACACCGGCAAGATCAAACTTGCCCGACAGATCGGACAGAACGGCCGCGCTTGAATGCACAACGCCGCCACTCACCGCGCCCGCCACCTTCCATCCCCGGCGCAACTCAAGGTCGCCCTTGATGTCGTCCATCGCGATGGCGATCGCTTCCTGGTCCAGCTTGAGATCAACCGTGCTGGGCTGCATGTCGAAGGCCGCATGGAAGCCGCTCGACGCCGTGTTCCAGTTGATGGCGGTTGCGCCCAAGGTCGTCTCCGCAGTGAACCCGCTGGCCGAAACGGGTACCGACATCTCGCTGAGCGCGCCGCGTCCGGCGAGGCTGTCCCCCGCTCCCTCGGCGAGCGGGCCCGTCGGTGCATAGTAGATCTGCCCGGCGCCGAAGCGCGTGTCGCCATAAACCGCTTCTGCCCATGCGATCCGCGCGCCGTCAGGCGCGTTCGCGATGAAATGGTCGCCAGTCCACGACGCGCTGACGCGCGAGTCCGCGTGCACGCCTTTCCACTTGCCCCCCCCAAGTCCGCCTTCGAGGCTGACCTTGAGCCCGCCGGAAGCGCTGCCGGCGGCCCGATCGGCCTGCAGCGTCAATCCCGACAGGTCGATCGCGATCGAGTCGCCGCCGATCTTCCACGGCGCAAGCGCGAGTGCGCCTTCCAGTGCAATGGAACCACGGCCCAGTTCGGCCCGGTCAATCGCGAGATGCAGGGCAGGAAAGCCACCGCCCGACAGCCGGAGATCGCCGGCGCCGCGCCAGCTTCCATCATCGAGACTGGAATAGCCCGCGATCTCCGTCTGACCGTCGCGAGGCGCCAGTTGCATGGCCAGACCGCTGGCCGCCTGCAGCGTCACCTTGTCGACCAGAGCGAGATCCAGCGTTTTCGAAGCCGTCGCCGTCCAGGACGCATCCATATCAAAGGCCTGCGTCGCACGATTGATGGCCGTCTTCGCGGCGTCGGCGAAAGCCGGCAGAACCGGCGCCAGAGGATCCGTGACGTTGGCGACGATCGAAGCCCGTTGCGGCTCGGTCAGCGCAACCGACCGGGCCTGCACCGTTCCCGTGGCGGAACCGGCCCGGCCATTGTCGATCGCGATGGAGCCCGCCACGTCGAGCTTGCCCGCTATCGCCTGCGGCGTCCGCAGATCTTCCGCGCTGAAGGCGAAGTCGCCACCAGAGCCGCCGGAAGCCTCCGGCGCGATCTGGGCGGTCAGGCTCGAGCTGTTCCACGACACGCCATACGCAGCACCGTCGGCGGTGCTCGCCGTCAGCTCCAGCCGGCTGACGTCCGCGAGCCACTGCCCGAGACTGAACGCGGCGCTGTCAATAGCAGCTGCCTCAACGCTTCCCCTTGCCTGCGCGTTGCGCAGTTGATTGCCGCTGATCTCCCCAGAGCCAAGACTGGCCTCGCCCTTCCCCTTGAGAACGCGCCCGTCCTGTTCGAGGGACAGATCGATCTTCACGTCCTGCAGGTTTGCATTGGCGGATTCAAAGCGTGACAGGTCGAGTTTCAGGGCAGCGGAAATCTGTTTGCCCGCGACCACCGCGCTGGCGCTCGCGCCGGCCAGCGCAACGGTCGCTCCGCCGATGCCGAGCGAGGCAGCCGGAGCCGACGCCTCGAATGTGATGGCGCCGGTGTCGGTTGCAGAAACCTTTGCTGTGGCGACCAGCTGACCCGACAGCGTGTCGCCGACAATCCTGATGTCCGAAAAGTCCAGCTTTGGCGACGGTCCCGGCGGCGAGTCGCTCGGCTGCGTGAAGGACGCGACCGCCGTGTCGAGATCGCCAAGCAGCGGCCCGCGGCCGGTGAGATCGAGACGCACCACGACCCCGTTACCGGAGACCGATGACGGCCGCGGCGAGAACAACCCGTCCCAGGCCAGATCGATCACGACTTCGTTGGCGCTGAGCCCGGCCTCCACCGATCCGGGGGCGCGGGCGTCGAGGTTGGTTAATGTGACGCCGCCGAAATCGAGACGGCTAATGCTCAGCTGGCAGGACAGTTTCTGGCCTTCGCACACGCTGCGGGCGATCAGCTCCGCAATCGGCTGGCGAACCAGCCACAGCACGACCACGCCGATCCCCAATACGGCGAGAACAAGGCCGATCGTGCGGCCTTTCGAAGCTGTTTTCCGGCGGGGATCAAGTTTTTCTTCAGTCATGCTGGGGCAAAGTATGCATTCGTCCTTGTAGAATAGCAGATGAACGTTTTTATTTGTTGTCCCGAGCTGCACGCCCCTGCGGAAAACCGCGATGGCAAAGAGCGGCTGAACTGACAATCTGTTCCGGGCGGCGGCGCCCTGAACGCTCGGAGCACCCATGAAGAACGGCTGGTTTGAGTGGGGGGTAGGTGCGGCTGCGGCCGTGCTGTTGGGGACGGGACTTGTATATGTGGGCGTGAACTCGCGCCCTGTTGACGCGGCGCCCATCGACAACGAACCCGATCCGCGCGAGCTGGCCTCGGCTTTCACAAGCGCCATCGACGCCGATTCGTTCACCACCGAGATGAAGCGCGTCTCTGTCATGCGCAACGAAACGCTGTCGTCGCTGCTCGACCGCATCGGCGCCCCGCGCGATCAGGCCAACGGCGCCGTGCATGCCATGAGCCAGTATTTCGACCTGCGCGGCATGCGCTCGGGCGAAGACATCACCGCCTGGATGGAGACGGGACCGGAAGGCGACGTGCAGCTGGTCGGCGTATCGCTGCGACCAGAAGCTGATCGCCAGATTCTTGCCTCGCGTGGCGTTGACGGCTCCTGGTCCTCGCACGAGCTGCTGGCGAAGCTGACGCCCGGCATCAACTACGTGGCGGGCGATGTCGATCAGTCGATCTATCAGACCGCGACAGCGCTTGGCGCCGGCGACCAGCAGGTCGTCGATTTCGCCGACATCTTTGGATACGACATCGACTTCCAGCGCGAAGTTCGCACCGGTGACCGCTTCGGCATGCTCTATGAGACCTACGAGGACGAGCGCGGCGCGCAGGTGAAGACCGGCGTGGTGCTGATGGCCGAGATGGACGGCGCGGGTCTCACCAAGACGTTCTACCGCTTCACGCCATCGGATGACGGCGTGGTGGACTACTTTGATGAGAAGGGTCAGAGCGCCAAGAAGTTCCTGATGAAGACGCCGATCAACGGCGCGCGCCTGTCGTCGGGCTTCGGCAACCGCAAGCATCCGATCCTCGGCTACACCAAGCTGCACAAGGGGACCGATTTCGCCGCGCCGACCGGCACGCCGATCTACGCCGCCGGCAATGGCCGCATCGTCAGCTATGGCCCCTACTCGACCTATGGCAACTACGCCAAGATCGAGCACGCCAACGGCTACACGACCGCCTATGCGCACATGAGCCGCTATGTGAAGGGCCTCAAGCGCGGCAGCTATGTGAAGCAGGGGCAGGTGATTGGCTATGTGGGGACAACCGGCAATTCCACCGGCCCGCACCTCCATTATGAGGTCTACATCAACGGCAAACCGGTCAACGCGATGACTCTGAAACTGCCGACCGGGCGCAAGCTCGACGGCGACCAGCTCGAAGCGTTCAAACTGGAAGTGGCGCGGATCGAAGGCCTGCGTGACGCCGAACTGGCCCAACAGCAGCTCGCCCTGGCCTCGGCGCAGGCGCAGCCTGCCGGACCCGGCTATACAGCTGTTCCGGTTGCGGCCTCGGCCCCGGTCGAAACCCGGGAAAACACGCCGGACTGATCTGCGGTCAGTCCCGAGCTTGTCCGGCGCCGCCGGATTGCGCTACCCCTCGGCAAACCTCCTCCTGCTCTGGGGACGCCCAATGTCGATCAAGCTCGCTCCCGCCATCGCTCTTGGCCTCGTGCTCGGCGCCTGCGCCAGCAATCCGCCGCCGCGCGATCTTGGCCGGCTCGGCTTCATGGCCGGTTGCTGGACCTCGCCGCCGCCTGTGCCGGCGGGGGAGAACCTCAACCTCGAAGTCTGGTCGCCATCGGAGAACGGCCTGATGTTCGGCTACGCCACCACAGTCCGCGACGGCGCGCTTGTGACGTGGGAACAGTCCCGCATCGATCTCACCGGCCCGCGCGCGACCTATACGGCCTCGCCGGAAGGCCAGCGTGCCGTCGTGTTCGTGGAGACGCCGGAGCCGCCGGCAGCCGAAGGCGCGCCGCCCGCGCCTCCTTCGGTCACGTTCGAGAACGGCGACCACGACTATCCACAGCGCATTCACTACTACCGGACGGAGACCGGGCTCGCCGCGACCATCTCCAAGCTCGATGGTTCGCGCCCGTTCGCGTACAATTGGGTTCGCTGCAAGTACTAGGCTGGTAACCTAGAGCGATCCCAGCTTCGTCGCGATGACATCGGCGATCGCGCGCATGATCGGCTCCATGACCTCGGGCGTCGTCGAATCGGCGCCATCGATCGGCGTATGGAAATGCGCATTGCCGCCCCAGAAGCCCGCGCCGGAGGGATAGCCCTCCTCGAGCACGAGGTGGTATTCGCCCAGCGCCTTGGAGACATCCGCCAGCATTGGCGTTTCGATCACGGGCTGTCCGGCGAACGACTTCTCGATCAGCGGCACAAGATCCGGCGTGGCCATCAACGAGCGGACGAGGTTCGGCGTATCCATCGCCACGAGCCCATTCGGCGTCTCGTCATAAGCGCGGGCGCCATAGCTTGCGCCCAGATGCCACCACAGCGCCGTTTCGTTTGGCGTCGGGGCCTGCGTCTCGTGGAAGATGCGCGCGCCATGATCGACCCACTCATGACCGCTCGTCGCGATGAACAGCCACCGCACGGGAAGCTTCTGCCTGATCGCCCAGGCCGACAGGGCGCGCGACATGGCGATGCCGGGTCCGCGCTCACCGCCGCAGGTGAACCAGCCGCTCTGGGGCGTCGAGATGATCACCCAGGGACCTTCCGCCCCGTAGCGCGCGATCGTGTTCTTGCCTGTGCGCGTACCGCCCGGCCCGGTGATAGTCAGCGTGGCAGGCCCGCCAGCATCCGCCATGGCGTCGATCTGCGCCTTCATCTTCTCCCCGATCTGCAGCACCGGAATATCCAGTTTCATGCCTACGGGCGTGTTGATGGCGATGACCTCTCCTGTCGGGCCGGACATGGCGGCGACTGCGGCGATTGCTCCGGCTGCGGCAGCCTTCTGGAAAGCCTCGCGATAAGGCCCGCCGAGCGCCAGCTCGCCCGGATTACGTGGCACGAACACATAGGCGATGTGACCTTTCACATCGGCGGGCGACGCCGGGTTCCAGCGCACCAGCTTGCCGGTGACGCCAGCGTCCGGCGTGAAGGCCATCGGCGGCTGTGCAAAGCCATCAAGCTGCACGCCACCAGCCGAGAGCCTGGCGACCGTCGTATCCGCGTTTGGCGTTTCAACGTCGGTATGTTCGATCTCGTAGCCCAGCTCTCGCCAATAGCTGGCGAACCAGTCTGATGTCGCAAGATCGCCGGGGCTTCCCGTCCGGTGCGTGCCGAAGCCGACATAGGTTTCGACATCGGCCATCAGCTTCGATCCCGCAAAGGGGTCATCGCTCACGCCGGCGATGGCGGCGCTATCGGCCGGTTCCGCCGGCCCACATCCTGCCAGTGTAATTGCGCCTGCGCCCGCAAGCCATTCGCGCCTGTTCATGCTGCGCTTCTCCCTATCCCTGCCCCTTCATTGAGGAGCAGGGACACGAATGCAAGCAAAAGCGGCGTTACTTTGCAGCAACCGCCTGTCGGCTTTCGATCGCCTTGACGGCTGGCTTGCCGGTCAGCTCCGCCATGTGGTCGAAGGCGCATTCCAGCTCGCCCAGACCCTGTGTCGCCGACCGCACCTCGATGATGAGGTCGTGCAGTTCATCCTCCGGCATGTAGGCGCGGATGGAATCCCATCCGAACCATCCATCGCGTGGCTCAAACCCGAGAATCTGGCCGCGGCGCATCGGGATGATTGCGGTGATCCGCGCCATCTGGTCGGTGGGCGTATGGATGGTCACAGCATGAACCGGTTCCAGCAGCACGGGATCACATTCCGGCAGCGCGACGGACACGCCCATGCGGGCCGCCGTCCGGAAGGCGATCTCTGAACTGTCGACCGTGTGATAGGACCCATCAAGCAGCGTCACCTCCACATCGACCACCGGGAACCCCAGAGGTCCGCTGGCCAGCGCATCGCCCACGCCCTCTTCCACCGCGCCGAAGTATTGCTTCGGCACGACGCCGCCATGGATTTTCTGATCGAAGGTCATGCCGCTGCCGCGCTGGCCGGGCCTGACTTCCAGCACAACATCGCCGAACTGGCCATGCCCCCCCGACTGCTTCTTGTGTTTGCCGCGCTGGGTCGAGGACCTGCGGATTGTCTCGCGGTAGGCGGTCTGCGGGCGATGCGCGGCGACGGTCACGCCGAACTTGCGCTTGAGCCGGTCGAGCGCCACGCGCAGATGCATCTCGCCTTGCCCGCCCAGCCTGAATTCGCGGGTCGCCGGATCCGGCCCAAACGTCAGGGCGCCGTCTTCGTCAACCAGTCGGGCCATGGCGGCAGCAAGCTTCACATCGTCGGAACGGTTCTGCGTTTCGACGGCCAGAGAGTAAGCCGGAGTCCGTGCGGGCGGCACAATCGCCGCCGTGCGCGCGACGCCGTCAACCGAGACAAGATCGCCGCGCGCGGCGCGATCCAGACGCCCCAGACACACGACATCGCCCGGACCAGCGTTGTCCACCTTCGCCTGCGATTCGCCGTGCAACGTGAAGATGCCGGCGATGCGCTCGGATGATCCATCCGGCAACGTCACCTGATCGCCGTCATTGATCTCACCAGAGAGCACGCGCACCACCGTCTGCCGCCCCGCCTGCCCGGCGTGCTTCGTGCGGATCACAATGGCCGACGGACCGTCGGCGCCAACCCGCGCCGCCGCGGCACCGAGCGGCGGCGTCTCGTGCCGCAGCGCTTTCAGAAGCCGCCGCACGCCGGATCCGTTTTCCGCCGATCCCAGGAACACCGGCACGATCTGCATCCGCCCGACCTCGTTGGCGAGATCCGACATCACGTGCTCGCGGCCCGGCTCCTGTTCGTTGATCAGCTCTTCCATCAGGCGGTCATCGAAGTCCGCCATCTGTTCCAACATGTGGTAGCGCGCTTCCATCTCGCGCTCGCGTTCGTCATCCGGAATCCTGATCAGCTGCGACGGCTTGCCGGGGTCGTAGGAATAGGCGCGCTCCAGCGCCAGATCGATGTACCCAAGCGCACCTGATCCGTTCCAGATGGGTATCTGCCGCGCCACGAGCGGTTCGAGGCTGTAGGGCTGGATCGCCGCGATGAGTTCGCGTACGCGCCCGCGCGCCTTGTCGATCTTGTTGATGAAGATGCAATGCGGCGCCTGCAGTTCGTCGAGGCGGCGCAGGACGGGCTGCAGAAGGCTCGCCCGCTCGGGGTCGGGATCAGCGACGACAATCGTCAGATCGACGGCGGGCAGCACCATGTCCGCCTCCGCCGAGAAGTCCACCGAGCCGGGGCAATCCAGCACCACGAAACGGTCGTCCATGTAGTCGAAGCCTGCGATGTTGAGTTCCGTCGAGAGGCCCCGTCCGCGCGCCTCCTCACTCCCGTCGCCAACCGAAGTTCCCTGCCCGACCGAGCCCTTGCGCGGCAACCGTCCGGATGCGTGCAGCATCGCTTCAAGCAGGGTTGTCTTTCCGGCGCCGCTGGGTCCGCTCAAGGCGACCGCACGTACGGTCGCCGCCTTTCCTCCGCTCATGTCTGTCTCCTTCACGCATGGGGTGAAGGGCCGCGGGCCGGTCCTTGGTGGACGCGGAAGAGTCACGCCTGATAAGGGCCGTACCCACGGCCCGGGCTCGATTATCGTGCGCCCCACCTGCGCGCGGATCAATACGCGGCCGCGGTTCCCATGCCGAAAAAGTGACGCTTCCCCCAGCGGCGCCCCACGCCATCGCCGTTGATTCCCCGGCATGGCTCTGGAAGCATCATTACAGATGATCCGCAGAGATCGCAGGAGGAGGTCGAGCCATGCGTGTACGCAATGTAGCGCTCACGACGCTGATGTGCGCCGCAGCATCCTTTGCGTCGACCGGCCTGACTGCGCAGGCGCAGACCAAGCCTGGCTATGAAACGCCGCGCACGACCTGGGGTGTTCCCGATCTCGGCGGCTTCTGGACCAACACCTCACTGACCACCATGCAGCGGCCCGCTGGCGCAGAAAAGCTGGTGCTGACGGAAGACGAAGCGCTTCGGCTGGCGCGCCGCAATGTCTATTCGGCCGCTGCAAGAGAGGAGTCGGGTGCGTCGAAGGTCGATGCTGCATCTTCCGCCCAGCTCCTGTCGGACGGCAACGCCTCGCGCGCCTACAACCGTTTCTGGATGGATCCGGGCCAGAGCTACGCGCAGGTGAAGGGCGAGTATCGGTCGTCCTGGATCACCTCGCCCGCCGATGGCCGCATCCCCTATGCCGAAGCCGGCATCCGCGCCAACACGCGATCGAGCGGCTTCGACGATTTCGAAATCCGCCCGCTCGCCGAGCGTTGCATCATGAGCTTCACGGGCGGCGCCGGCCCGGTGATGAACAATGGCATGTACAACAACACCTATCAGATCGTGCAGTCACCCGGCGCCGTGATGATCCTCACCGAGATGGTCCACGATGTCCGCGTCATCCCCATCGGCGGCAAGCATGGACCGAGCGAGATCCCGCGCTGGGGCGGGGACTCGATCGGCTGGTATGAAGGCGACACGCTCGTCGTCGAGACGATCAACTCCCATCCGAAGCAGCGGTCCTACATCTCGCCCGCCGGCAAGGTGACCGAGCGCTACACACGCTGGTCGGACGATGAGATCTTCTACGAGTTCACCGTCGAAGATCCTGTCCTCTATACCGGGCCGTGGGGCGGGGAGATGGCGCTGCGCGTCTCGACCGAGCCGCTCTACGAGTACGCCTGCCACGAAGGCAACCACGCCCTGCCCGGCATTCTGGCCGGCGCGCGCCAGCTGGAACGTGAAGGACGTCCCCACCCGATCGAAAAGCCGATCTTCGCCGGCGTCGACGTCTCGGACGGCGAATAGAGGTTGGCCGGGCGGGCCCGGAGAGCGCCAAGCCGCTGGATTTGATGGAATTTAGGAGGCCAGCGCCCAGCGGGCTGGCTGGCCGAAACGACCCTTGCGCCGCGGCGGGCGCGCATATACAACCCGCCCCTCATCGACAGGCCGCGCCCGTAGCTCAGCTGGATAGAGCACCAGACTACGAATCTGGGGGTCAGAGGTTCGAATCCTTTCGGGCGCGCCAGATTCACAAGTAAATTCAATAGCGATCCTAGCGCAGTCGATGCTGGAAGCGCTCGCGAGTCCGGAATTTGTGCCACATTTGTGCCAAGGGATAAGCGGTAGGGCCCGACTGCGGCAGCCTTTACGTGTGGTCGCCCGGCCAGTGATCCGGCTCCTATTGCGTGGCCGCCCCGCGCAAGATCAGCGCTCCGCTCAACACCGCGGCGCTCCATCCAACAACTCACGCGTCACAGCTCTAAAGCGTCCTGGCGACACGAAAGCCCCAAACCCTGCTCCGGTGCGTTGGAGTGATCCTGTATCGGCTCGCAGAGCGGATGAGGAATGGATAATCCTGCCATGAGGCGCCCCGGCCCACCCGGTATGAGCAAGAGCCTCTTGAGAACGCCTTTCCGTCAGACGGCTGACCTGCGGAGTAGCTGTCGGCATAACAGTCCTCGACCAATTCCGCGACATTTCCATGCATGTCGTGCAGACCGAAAGCGTTCGCCGGGAACGAGCCGACTGGCGTTGTCTGCTCGCGATTAACACCCTTCTTGCCTGACCCGTAGGTGTAATCGCCATTGTAGTTCGCCTGGGCCGTCGAGATGGTTGCACCGAAGCTGAACGGCGTGGTCGTCCCCGCCCGCGCCGCATACTCCCACTCCGCTTCTGACAAAAGGCGGTAGGTCGCCCCGGTCCGGGACGACAGCCAGTCCACATAGGCCTTGGCGTCATGCCAATTCACGCTCGTTACGGGCCGGTCGCCCTTGCCCCAGCTATCGTCGCGCGCAGGCGCACAGGCATCATCGGCGACACACTGCTCGTACTCCGCCCATGTCACTTCGTACTTGCCGGCAGCGAAGGCCGGAACCGTCACACGCCGCTGCGGGCCCTCACGCTTTTCTCTCCCGACTTCCTTGTCCGGCGATCCCATGGTGAACGCACCGCCCGGCACAACAACCATCACCGGGCCCTCGCCGCCCCCGCCGAGCTTCTCCCGGAACGTGAACGGGATCAACTCATCGCCCTTGGCCGGCTGAGTCCACGCCAGCCGCGCCGCCACCGCCTTCGCCACAACATCGCCGTTCATCGGCGACACCGATGCAGCCTGCGTCACCCGACGCTTGCGCGCCGCCTCCAGCTGCTTGTCGATGGATGCATAAAGATCAACGCCCGCATCATAGTCCGGATCGTCCGCCTTCGCCGCCGCCAGAAACTCCTCCGCCGAACGCTTCGCCAGCATCAGCTGCCCCACATTCAGCGCAGCCCGCGCCTCCAGCAGGATCATGAACGGCGCTTCCTCGAACTTCGCCCGGTACTGGCCCAGCAGGCGGAGCGCGCCTGCATAATCCTTCGCCTCCAGAACGTCGGCGATGTCCCGCTCCATCAGACGCTTCTGCGCCTCCGGCGGAAGATTATCCTGCGCCACCGCAGACGCCGACAGCGCAACAGCAACAGCCGCACCCAGCGCCGCCTTCAACCATCCTGACGACATGTCTGTGATCCCCCCCTCAACACGCCTCGCAAGCCAACACCTCACAGGTCACAAAGCTCAGAGCGTCCTGGCGACACGGAAGCCGAAAATGCTGAATCGATTCGTTGGTATGTATGCGTCCCGGTACGCCGAGCGGAGGCCCCGCGGACCGCTCTTCCAGGAACCGCTGCGGAGGACGCGACTGGAGCAAGAGCCATTTATGAGCGCGCGACCGTCCGACGGCTGGCCAGATGAGTAATTCTCCTCGTAGCAATCCTCTACCCACTCAGCCACATTCCCGTGCATGTCGTGCAGACCAAACGCGTTCGCCGGGAACGAGCCCACCGGCGTTGTCTGCTCGCGATAGAGGCCTTTCTTGCCCGAGCCGTAGGTGTAATCGCCATTGTAGTTCGCCTGGGCCGTCGAGATGGTTGCGCCGAAGCTGAACGGCGTGATCGTCCCCGCCCGCGCCGCGTATTCCCACTCCGCTTCCGACAGCAGGCGATAGGTCGCGCCAGTCCGCGAGGATAGCCAGTCCACATAGGCCCGCGCATCATGCCAGCTGACATCGGTCACGGGCCGGTCGGCCTTGCCCCAGCCATCATCGCGCGCAGGCGCACAGGCATCATCGGCGACACACTGCTCGTACTCGTCCCATGTCACTTCATACTTGCCGGCAGCGAAGGCCGGAACCGTCACCCGCCGCTGCGGGCCTTCATCCTCGTATCTTCCGGCTTCCTTGTCGGGCGATCCCATGGTGAATGCGCCGCCCGGCACAACAACCATCACCGGGCCTTCGCCGCCCCCGCCGAGCTTCTCCCGGAACGTGAACGGGATCAACTCATCGCCCTTGGCCGGCTGCGTCCACGCCAGCCGCGCCGCCACCGCCTTCGCCACCAGGTCGCCGTTCATCGGCGACACCGATGCAGCCTGTGTCACCCGACGCTTGCGCGCCGCCTCCAGCTGCTTGTCGATGGATGCATAAAGATCAACGCCCGCATCATAGTCCGGATCGTCCGCCTTCGCCGCCGCCAGAAACTCCTCCGCCGAACGCTTCGCCAGCATCAGCCGCCCCACATTCAGCGCAGCCCGCGCCTCCAGCAGGATCATGAACGGCGCTTCCTCGAACTTCGCCCGGTACTGGCCCAGCAGGCGGAGCGCGCCTGCATAATCCTTCGCCTCCAGAACGTCGGCGATGTCCCGCTCCATCAGGCGCTTCTGCGCCTCCGGCGGAAGATTATCCTGCGCCAGCGCAGACGCCGACAGCGCAACAGCAACAGCCGCACCCAGCGTCGCCTTCAACCACCCTGACGACATGTCATTGAACCTTGCAGGTGCCGCCGTTCGGCGCAACGCAGGTTGTTCCCCTGCTTGCGCCGCCACTCGTTCCGCCAGGCGGATAGCTGCTGCCAGGCACGATGCTTCCCGGTGGCGGCTGGACATAGACCGGGCCATTGTTGCTCGTGCACGATGCGTCAGCGGCTGCTTGCGATTGCCGGATCTTGGCGCGCATGTCGGCCCGTTGCGCACCGCCCGGATCAGCGGCAGGGCAAGCCTCCAGATATTGCAGGTTGGCGGAATAAAGCGTCACGGAGTCACGCGACGCCTGACAGATGCCGCTGCCTTTGCCCAAGCCGCGCATCGTCGCTTCGGCGCGCTGCTGCGCCGCCAGACAAGCAGGCGTCGATATCGAAGGACCAGCAGGGCCATAGCCGCCACCTCCCCCAGATGACGAACCGCCAGACGCCCCGCCGCCGCCAGAGTCAGCGGCTCCGAGAGCGCCCCCAAACGCACTCCCCAGCGCTGAGCCTCCGGTGAAGGCCTGATCATAGTCGCGGCCCGAGCGCGCGTTGTTCTCACAGCGAGAGAGTTCACGATCACATTGCTGGATGCAGGCGGGCGCAGTCCTAGATATGGTTGTCGATGGGTTCGTGCCGGTAAGCGCACCCAGAATCTGTCCACCGTAGCTCGCAAGCTCGTTGTCGCGGCAAGTGCTGACGCAATCACTGCGGGCAGATGAACAAGCATAGAGCAGATTATCGACCTGGGCTGCAAACGCGTTGCGGCGGTCTTCCTCTGCCCTGATGGCCGCCTGTATCGCGCGCTGCTCATCGCTCCGGCGCCGCTCGAAATCGGCAAGGATACGCTGTTGCTCGCGATCCACTTCCGCCCGGGCGTTGGCCGCCTGAATCTGGCCGTCAAGATCATTCGCATTAAACGTAGCTGGAGCGCTGGACGAGGCGCCGCGCAGGCGGGAGATGTCGTCACCGCCGACAGGTTTTGGCGCGCTCGTTGTCGAGCCACTTCTTAGCCGTCCGATGTCGTCCTTGCTGACTGCCGCGCCACTCGTTTGTTGCTGAGCGAAGACTGCGGCGCCCCCAGCGGTCCCAATCGTCAGCGCCACCAGGCCAACCACCACACCCGTTCCAAATCGCATGACACCCCCCCTTCCAGATCGCCGTGATTTTTTGACGCAAGGACGGCGAGGAGACAAGTGTGGCGTGCAGGCTCGCGCGGGTTGAGCAGTCCCCGACGAATTTTGTTACCCTGCTACGTGCAGGGTTCGACTTGGCGTGCAGGGTCGCGGGCGTAGAGGCGCCGTAAAGACAACCCCAAGTCCCAAGAATTTACAGCACTCAGCAAGGTATTTTGAGGCATCCAGTTCGCTTGAGCCCGGCGTCTGAGGAGCGGCCTGGAAACGCGGGGCAGGCGGACGCGGCCGTCCTGGTCTATGTCCCGGACGAGTGAGCGGTTCCGAGGAGCTCCCGAAGGTCGCGCCAATTCGGCCGGCGTGCGTCTGGCTGCGTTGCTCGTGCGGTTTCAAACCATTAGCCTGGACCGCGAACGACGGGGACGGGGATTGCAGAAGATATTCATCAGCTATCGGCGCCAGGACAGCCAGTATCAGGCCGACCGGCTGTACGAGGCGCTGAAGAAGCGCGTTCGAAACGCCAAGCATAACATTTTCATCGATGTCGATCACATCCCCGCTGGCGTCGACTTCACGCAACACCTCGACGACCAGGTCAGCAAGTGCGACGTGCTGCTTGCGCTGATTGGACCAGAATGGCTGACACTGAAGGACCCGGCGAACGGACTGCCGAGACTTTACGATCCGAAGGACTTCGTACGGATCGAGATCGCTTCGGCCCTGCGCCGGGACATTCCCGTCGTGCCGCTGCTGCTGGATGGCACGCCCTTCCCGTCAGAAGACAGTCTGCCGGAGGACCTGCGAGGCCTTGCTCGCCGCAATGGCGTTGAGATCCGCCGGCTGACATTCGATGCCGACGTCGACCGGCTCATCCGTGGGTTGCGATCCAGGCCTGCCGACAAACCGCGCCCCTGGCTTCGCGGCTCCGACCCGTCGCCCAAGCAAGCCGAGGAAGGTCTGACGCCGGAGCAGATGCCCGGGCCTTCACCTGACCCCGTTGTCCCAGCTTTACAGCCCATCGCGACCACTGTCGAAGGGCCAAACGTGGACGTGGTCCGCGTTTCCCAGAACACGACGCCGGATCCGGTCGCGCAGGTAGAGCCTTCGATCACAACAAGACCTGAAGCGCCGCAAAGACGCTCTGGGGTAGCTTTGATCGCCGCACTTGGTGTTGTCGCCGCTGCAGTTGGAGGCGCAACAGTCTGGCTGATGCCGAAGGAGCAATCCTCGACGCCGAAGCCCCCCGTCGCGGCGGTCGTGGGGGCTGACGCGCCTCCCCTCGAACTTGTTGATCGCACGGGCCAACCTGCAGGCGCGCTCGCTTCATCTACGGCCTCATTCGATGGTGATCCGGCGACACAGGCTGCAATGACGTTCTGGTGGACGGAAAGCGGCCTTGGATCGAACCTTCAGAATGCGGTCGCTTCTGCGCCGCTGAAGCTCAGCGTCAATGTGCCGTTACAGACTGCGCTGGTGTCAGCCGTGAAGGACGCATTTGGCAAGGACGAGACCCTCGCCGAAGCCTTCGCCATTGCGATCGATAATGCCGATGGATCTGTGCACGCGGCGGCGACACTGAATCGATCGCTGGCCAGTGCTGACCCTCAGCAGATCATCGCAGGATCAGAGTTGATCAGAACGGATCGAACGCTCTGGAAAGTGGGCGATCTCGCGCTGCCTCTTGGATTTCTCAAGGCCTTTGAAGGCGGGATGACCTTCCGAACCATCCGCAACGATCAACCGACAATGATTGGCGCCTGGAAAGTTCAGAACAGGACGAACGAATATTATGGGCCAGTGACACTGGGCGAAGCGCTGTCAAACCACCGCAACACGGTTGCTGCGCAGGTGCTTACAGAAGTTGGCCCGGAGAAGCTCGCCCTGATCCGGTGCTCACCGGATGCTTTGAGCCGCCTGCTCCATCGCAAGGTCCGATCTACTCATTGCTCAACGAATGTCGGGTCGACAGTGCGTCGCTCGCGGCGGCATACGCCGCAATCGAGGACTCCCGGCCCTTTGCCGTAGCAAAATGGACAACGCCGGAACAGGCATCAGCGACCAGTGAGGGCTCGTCGCGGGTCGACGCCAAGGTCAGAGACGAACTTCTTCGCATCCTGAGCCGGCATCGCGGATACCGGACCCCCAGGCAGGAGATGGGTGGACACGAAACGGCCTCGTTCGACAGCCGCTCCGGTGATCATCTGGAATACGGCACCGTGCTCCTGTCGTCAGACATCACGGTATTGGCGATGTTCCGCTACAGCAGAGAGAAAGGCAGCGGACGACCCAGCGACGCCAACGACCGAGACGATCATGCGTGCGGCTATGCATGATCGTCTGGCGACCAATCCCGCATGGGTGTGGGTTGATGAAGACCCTTCAGTGACCAACTACGTCGCGCTGAACAAGATCACGCTTGAGAATTTGGAATTTATGTCAGGGGCCCTGGGGCGCGCGCACGCTGTACGGGTCCGCTGTAATGGCAGCGACGATCAATACTGGCGACAGTACCAGGTCGACTTCCTCAATCACTTTGCGAACCGGGAGACAGCCAACCAGGTTGTTCGGCAGCCAATGGTAGATGCGTTCAATGACGCCTACACAAAGGCGTCTAGCGAGTTTGATACATGCACAAAGATGTTGGCGCAGGTTGAGCGGGATGCAGCCAAGCGTGTCACCGAGCTCGTCGGATTGTTGAAACCAGATGAACACGGGATCGATCAGGCAATCTTCCTCCACAGTCTTGAAACAGCCGCGGTTGCGGTTATCAGCTCAAAGTAGCTCGCCATAACCGCCTCAGGCTGGGCAGCTGACCTGCTCTTCTGAGTAGCCGTTCGGCCAACGGCGCAGCGTTCCCGCGAAATGATTTGGCTTCCGCAATTGCACACCTGAGTACTGCGCGGCGCGCCAGGATGGCGAACCATGGCGCTGAAGCGGCATCGCAGAGCCACCGCCCCATCACGACGAAATCCACGCCTCCATCGGCAGATGGATTTCCGTCCAGTGCGCCTTGTATTCCATGAGGCCCCCCCGCAGCGGTCCCATGTCGTAGCGGTGGGCGCCCTCTTCGCAGAGCCAGGCGACCTGCTCGTACTGGAGCACATTGCCGATCGACATGTCGCGCCAGGCGTCATCGAAACTGAACTGCTGACCCCGGTAGATGGCGCCCGCCATGCCACCGAAGATGAAACCGATATCCTTGCCCTCATGCGTGGCGAACATCACGCGACCTTCGCGCGCCAATGCCAGCCGCCGCAGCATGGCCCCGTAAAACGTGCGCGTCATGGGACCGTCCATGCCCTGACGGGCGATCCCCTTCCAGCTGCGTCGCTCGACGGCCAGCATGCGGGCGAACACCGCGCCGGCCTCGTGCGCTGAGGCGGGCGCATGACGCTCGAACCCGATACCTGCCGCCTTCGCCCGACGGATGGCCTGGCGCAGCTTCTTGCGATGGTTGGCCGAGCGCCGCGACAGGAAGCCATCGAGTCCACCTTCGAGCGACGCGGCGCATTGCACGTCCTGCTTGACCCATCTGAACGCGGCATAGGGCGAGAGGCGGGAACGGATGGCCACCGCCAAGGGGCCGTCGGGATCGAGCCCGGATACTACGAAACGCCGCCCCAGGCCCGCAGCTTCCGAGGCGGAATCGCGGAGCAGCTGTTCGAGGAGATCGACGCCAGCCGCACCTAGCACGTTGCAGCCAAACAGCCACATGCGTTCGATGGGACCGAGGACGATATTACTGCCAAGCGTGTGGCGCGCGAGGCAGATCAGACCATCTGGGCACTCGCGCACGATCACGGCACGCTCCGGATCCACCGCCTCACGCCATGACAGCTGCCAGGCCGTCGTTGCGCAAAATGGATCCGGCTGACGTGTCAGGAGCGCTAACTTGTTCCACGTCGAGGCGGGGTGATCATAGGACAACAAATGCGCAGGATCGGTGAACACCGGCATGAGGGCATCGGCCGTTTGATTGCTTGACTGCGACTCGGGCGGGTTCATCTGCTTCCGTGCGAATGTAATACGCCAGATTATTGCCAAGGTGCTCCACAGGGGCGTAGCCAGCCCTGCGAGAACTGATCGTCCCTGCGCGCCGTGACGATGCACGCGTCAAAACGCGTGAACGCGTCCATACCCTCGAATGAGGTTCGCGCCATGTCGCGCAGCATTGTCGGATCTGACCTGAATGCCGGGTCGCGCATGTCCTCGTCCCGGATTGCAAGCAGGCGAACAGCCCTCTGCGCCGGCAACGGGAGACCTAGTTGCGCCTGTCCCAAGGCCACCGAAATCACGACAGGAACTGGATCGGGACAACGGGACAATTGCGTGTTCGCCCAGTCTGCGAGCCAGCGCGCCCGCCGCTGGGCCAGCATGTCGTTTCGCGCGGCAGACCCGTCACTCGATGCCGCGCCGAACGCCACGATCGCGGCGGCACGACATGCAGTCGTGGGCAAGGACAGCTGCTGGATGGCGCGTCCATCGTCAAAGCGCGCGGTCAACTGGCGGTAGCCCGAGCGCCACGAGACATCAGCCGGCTCACCATCCGCGCCGAGTTGTATGACCTCTGGGGCTCTGGGGATGCCTGCGTCGCGCTCGGCCGTGGGCGACCCGGCAGGTGCGAGCGGGGCGACGACGGGCTCCAGCGTTCCCGGAGCTGTCCGCAGGAGCAATTCTCCCCCGCCCCAGGCCAGAAGGATTGCAACGACGACAGCGATGACAAGGATGACGCCCGTACGATCGATAGAGAGCGGCGGCATGAACCAGGACTTACCGATCCCTTTGCGTCTGCGCTCAACCAGGTGGGCGCCGCCAGCGGACGCCGCAGGGATTTCGGATCCAAGCATAAGCATCGCAGCTCCCGGCGACGGACTGCTGATGAGCGGCTGACGGGCGGCCTTCGCGGACTGGAGAGGGCGCCTGTTGTTGGCGTGTGGTTGGAGCCGCCGTCCCGACGGGCCAGCCGACGCCCGGCCCCACCTGCCGACATTGAAGATCGACATACCCGACGGCCCGAAGGAGACGAGCGCAAATCCGGCCAGGCCTGCCAGCACAGCCACACCGGCGATCAGCGCGATGAGGTGCGTGGGTTTCAGGCTGGCATAGAGAATTGCGCCGGCAGCCCCGGACACCATCACGACGGCAAGCAAGCCAAGCCCCAGCAGGCCCTGTCGGGTCAGACGCCTACGCAGGCGAGCAAGCAACGCGCGCCCCAGCCGGAACACAAGCCATCCCGCCAGATACAGGATTCCAAGCGCCAGAAAGAAGAGGATGGGATAGATGATGTTTGCCGGATTGATGAGGACTTCGCGAAGCGACGCATCCATGTTGTCGAGGGCAAGGACGAGTCCGACGATTACCAGACCCGCCACCAGCGAAAATCGCACCCAGCCGAGCGCAGTCTCACCCAGGCGTCGACATGCATTCACAAACCGCTTCCAGCGCGGCGCTTTGTCCAGCTTTGTGGACGCGGGCCGGGTGAAGGAACGGCTGATCCACATCCATGGCGTCAACGCGACCCCGGCGATGAACAGGCCGGAGCCGCTCAGCATAGCGTATAGCCCCCGCCCGGCGTCCAGGAACGCTTCGCGGAACGTCGTGAGCCCCGCGCTCATCCGGCGAAGGCCCGTTTGTCTGAGAGAGACTGCGATCATGGCGTCGCTCCTGCACCTGGTTGTCCGCCCCTGAACCACCCCAAGAGGCGCGCAGTTTTCCGTTCGCACCGGCAGGACCTGCGCGGTTCGCTTGCGCACCGAATCGTCGCATTGCTAGATTGGTCCTGTAATCCGACCCATCTATTTATTGGATGCATCTACTATGTCGACACGCAAGCGCGAGTCAAGCGGCGGCCCGAAGGGCGAACCGGCGCAAGGCCGCCGCGGCGGGAAGTCTGGCGTACCGCCAGCCCCGGACACAGCGGGCCTCGCCTGGGCGACGCTGTCGCGGCTGACATTCCTGGAGGAATCCGTCTTCTGGACCGACGGCGTCAACCGGCGCGACCTGATCGAGCGGTTCGGCATTTCCGAGCAGCAGGCCTCGGGCGACCTCACGCGTTATCAGGAGCTCGCGCCTCACAACCTCGTCTACGACAAGAGCGCCAAGACCTATCGCGCAGCGCCGGCCTTCGCACCGCGGTTCCTCAACCCGGACACGGCCGAATTGTTGAGCCGCCTGCGCCTGACGGCGGAGGGCGTCGCCGGAGATCATCCGCTGATCGGCGCGCTGTCGCTTGGCATTGCGCCTGCGCCAGTGCGCCCCGTCGATCCTGAGACACTCCGCGTGATCATCCGCGCCATTCGCGAGACGCGACAGGTCTCGGCGCATTATGTCTCGTTCTCGCAGACCGACGGACGCCTGCGCCGGATCGAGCCGCACGCCCTCGCCTTCGACGGATTCCGCTGGCACGCGCGGGCGCGCGATGCGGAAGATGGGACATTCAAGGACTATGTGCTGGGGCGGCTTTCTGGCGCGAGCCTGCAGGGCCCTGCGCAGGCAGAGGCGAACACAGATGCGGACTGGACCAGCTGGGTCACGCTGACCATTGCTCCGAACCCCGGGCTATCTCCGGCGCAGAGGAAAGTGATCGAACGCGATTACGGGATGCGCGGGGGCTCAGCTGATCTGAAGGTCCGCAAAGCACTCGCCTACTACACCAAGCACAGGCTCGGGCTCGATCTGGATCCCAAGGCGCGGCGGCCGGAGGATCAGCATGTAGTGCTGGTCAGTTCTGCCTCGTACCGCTGACGACCGCGGCGCATCAGAAATCAAACAATTAGTGCAATTACGTGCCATTCCGCACGCGCTCCGTTCGCCTCACTACGCCGCTGCCTTCAATCTGCCTGCCATCGCCTGCTGCCAGATGTGCGCATAGACGTCATTGGCCACCCGCTGTTTCTCGTGTTCGGTAAACGGTGGCGAGGGTAGTTTGAGGAAGACCTCGTCGAGGATGAAGGTCTCCACCTCGCCCTTGGTTTGCTCTTTCTCCCAGAACCGGTCCAGTTCAGCCAAGCGTGACTTGATCGCAGCAAGCATCTCGCGACTGGCCTGCTTGACGCGTTCGCGTTCAGCCTTGCCAAGATCATCCCGCTTCAACAGATCAAACAACGCCAACTCTTCGTCGCTGAGCCCCTCACGCGCTGCTCGCGCCTCCTCTTCATCCAGGCTGTGCACCAGCTCGACCAACAGCCGGAAGGTTTCCTCGATCGTCGCCCGGCCCTTCTCGTTGTTATAGTCGGCGATGATAGTCTCGTACTTGACCTGGAAGTCCATCCTCGTCGCGTTCTGCGCCAGCATGTTGGCGAGCTTTTGTTCGACGATGTCACGGATTTCCTGCAGCGCAGTGGCCTTCCGTCTGACCTTTTTAGCGAACTCATCGCGCAGCTTTCAGATCAGCTTGCCGAGGTCGAACGTCAGTCCCTCGGCCTGGTCCGCCCAGGTTCCTGTGTCCGAATCGCTTCGTTGACGATTCGATGTAGCTCCTTCAGAAGCGCTGTCACATCGGCCGTGTCGCGTCGCTCGGTGAGCTTCTTGTAGATCGCCTCGATGTTGTCGTGTCGCTCAGCAAAGGCCCATGCACTCGGCTCTACAAGCAGCGCCTTGAAGCGATTGAACACCTCGCGCGCCATGATTTCGAAGCGTCGCTTGCCCGCGTCGCTTGAGTAGACGGCCTCCACTGCATCCGCGAGACCCTTGATCCTGGCAAAACCCTTCGCGCCAAGCAGCGCTGCCGGATCGAAGCCTAGGCCGCGTAGGTGCGACTCGGTTGCCTCGGTGGCCTCGATAAGCGCCTGAACGCGCTCTTCGATCGGCGCAACGATTTCCCCGCTTCCCGCGCCATCATCTCCGAGTGCGTACTGCGCAAGCGCGGAGCGCAGGCTCTTGAGCATTCCATTGTAGTCGACGATCAGGCCGTGATCCTTGCCGGGATAGACACGGTTTGCCCGCGCTATGGCCTGCATCAGCGTGTGCGCCTTCATTGGTTTATCGATGTAAAGGGTCGAAAGACATTCCACGTCGAAACCTGTCAGCCACATGGCGCAGACGATTGCCACACGGAAAGGGTGCTTGGGGTCCTTGAAGGCGGTCTCCACATCGACGCGATCGCCACCGGGGACCTCGAACCCCTTCTTCATCCGCTCCCGATGGGGGATGATGTCAAAATTCCATTTCCTGAAATCGCCAACCTCGTTCTGGGCTTCGCTGATGATGATTTCGACGATCGTTTCATCGAGCCAGTCAGCCTGCTTCTCCAGCTTGCTCGCCTGATCGGCCAATGCGGACCGGAAGGCCTGGTCGCTCTCCGCCGCAGCCTCGGCCTGCTTGGCGGCGAATGCGGCTCGCACCGCTGATGCCTTGGCCTTCCAGCGCGGTTCGATCCGCTGAAGCATGCGCGCGCAGGTAATCTTGTCGATGCAGACGAACAGGGATTTGCCCGACTCCCACCGCGCCGCGCAGTGCTCGACAAAGTCCGCCGCAATCTTGTCGAGGCGCTCGTCAGCGGTAACGACCTCATAGTCTTTTCCGAGAAGCTTATCGAGCAGTGCTGCCTGATCCGGGTCGAGATCAGCCTGCTCAATTCGTTCGGCCATCCGCTCGTTCAGATCGGCATGGGCCAAACCGAGCTTTTCCCCCCGGTTTTCGTAGACCAGCTTGACGGTTGCGCCGTCCTCTTCCGACCGCTTGAAATTGTACTGCGAGACATAGTCGCCAAAGATGCGCCGGGTGATCTCGTCCTGCGTAAATAGCGGCGTACCGGTGAAGCCGATGAAGGCGGCATTCGGCAGGGCAAGGCGCATGTTGCGGGCGAGACGTCCCGCCTGCGTCCTGTGCGCCTCGTCGGAGATCACGATGATATCGTCGCGCTCGCTATAGGGCTTCTTCGGGTCGACGTCCTGATTGAACTTGTGAATCAGACTGAAGACGTAGCGGTGGTTTTCCTTGAGCAGCCTTTCAAGGTCGGCGCCTGATGAAGCGCGCGGCGCGTCCTTCTCGACCACGCCCGTGCCCACGAATGTCTTATAGATCTGACTGTCGAGGTCCTGCCTGTCGGTCATCAGCAGGAAGGTGAAAGTGCCCTCGACCTTGCGCCGGACTTTTCTGCGAAGAAAGCCATGGAGTAGCTCTTGCCGCTGCCCTGCGTGTGCCAGAACACGCCAAGGCGAGCCCCGAGGTCCGGGTGCGCGCGTTCGATGATGTTGATCGGGCCTTCGGGAATGAATGAAGGCAAGGCCGGCACGCCAGCTTCGTTGGCCTCGTCCTGTCGCTTCTGATCGGCGATTGCGCGCTTCTCCAACGGCAGCTCGATGGCGCGATGCTGAAGCCGCTTTTCGGGCGGAAACTTGCGCTTCAGTGCTTCCTGATGAGCAACCGAAGCAACAGCGCGGTTGACCCCGAGCACCTGATGATTGCGCGCCACCACCTTCCGGGTCCTGCCAGCTTTGCTCTCATCAAACAGGATGAAGTTCTCGACGATATCGAGCAGACGGTCATGCGCCAGCATGCCGTCCAGCAGGGCCTCGGCGTCCACCTTGCCTTTGTCGGCTTCCTCCTGCCGCTTCCACTCGTAGAAGTGATCCCATTCGCTGGTGATCGAGCCATAGCGGGCACGGTCTCCATTCGAGACGATCAGGAAGGCGTTGTGGTGGAAGGCATGGGCGATGACGTTCTCGTCCATGTAATCGCGCAGGTTTCCGTCGAAACCGGCGCGGATGTTCTTGTAGACCGCCTTCAACTCGATGAAGACCAGCGGCAGACCGTTGACGAAGCAAACAAGGTCGGCGCGGCGGTTGTAGTTCGGCGTGCGCAGGCCAGTCAGTTTCAGCTCGCGGACGGCCAGGAAGCGGTTTGCGCCTGGCTTGTTCTCGAAATCGATGACGCGGGCGCGGGCGTCACGGCGCTGACCATTGGCGTCTCGCCAGGAGACGGGCACGCCATTGCGAATCAGACGGGAGAAGTCCTGATTGTGCTGGATCAGTGAGCGGCTGAAGTCGTGGACGGTGAGCGCCCGCAAGGCATCGGCGACAGCGACCGCCGGCAAATGCGGGTTCAGGCGTTCCAGCGCCACGCGTAGATCGCGCGTGAGTACCGCTTCTGTCGTGTCCTTGCGGCCGAGCGTGCCGTCCGGGCCGAAGACCTCAGTGTTGAAGGCGTAGACAGCATCCCAGCCGAGCTTGTCCTTCAGATGCGCGGCGAACGTCGCCTGCACCAGTCGGTCCTCGCTGTTGATGCCAGTTGCCGCCATCCCGCTAGCCGATTGACCAGATACGCATCGCGTTTTCGATCATCTCTTGCTGTCGCGCGCCCGCTGTTTTGGTAGTCCAGTGAGGCAGAGCGATAAGCTGCTTCGTTGTATCGAACGACACCTTGCTGTTTCGTTCGGAGTAGATCTTCTTCTTGCGGTCGAACGCGTAGTTTTGCGCCTTGTAGTTCTTGCCGCCAGCCAGCAGCGCCAGATTCCCAAGGCGGTGAAGCCATCGGCGTTGATCATCTTCGGTGAAACGCTCCGTCCAATATGGATCCTTCATAGTCTGGGGCAGGATGTGCTCGATCGTGATGCGGCCTGCGTAGTCCTTCGTGACTGACTCGTCCTGGTCCGCCTCCTCCAGACGCAACAGCACTGCCTGCGCAAATGGCCGACCGTAGACCTCGCCATCGAGAAGCGTTCTGAACTCCTCATCCTGCCCTGCCTCGCGGAATATCGCGCGGATGTCATCCGCCGTCCTGCCGTCACGGATTCCGCCGACCAGCTGAAAGTAAACCGTTGTACGTGCTGTGAAGCCAAGTCTGCGAACCCAATTCTGATAGGTGATCTTTTCAAGCAGGAGCACGAACTCTGCTTCGGTCATACCCGGGACAGGCCGGTTCAGGTACGCCAGCAAGGGCGCAATCCAGTCCTCGAATTTCACCCTATGCAGAGACCGCAACGACCGACGCGCGCCGGCATCGTCGAAGTCCAGCTCCTGGATACGAACATAGTTTTTGGCCGAAGCCGTAACGCCGTCCAGGAAGGCGAAGGGACTGGCACTTGCCGCGATTAACGGTTCGAACTCCTCGTGAAGGGACTTTCGCGACTTGGAGGTCTCGATCGAGTTGCGGTGGTTGCCCAGGAACTGGTCCATCCGCTCGATGCCGATTGTCTCCTCGAGTTCGAGCCAGCGCTCATCCAGCTCCTTGTTGCGATCAGCAGCTCCTGCCAGGCGCGCGAAGAGCAGGTTCTTGATCAGGTCCGCATTTGAAAGCGGCATGCCGCGGGCATTGAGGACGTTGAAGAGCCGGTAAGCAGACTGCCATGACGCCGTGGTTACGAACACGACGTAGACCTTGGTCAGGAGGTAATTGGCAAACAGCTTGAGCGTGGACTGGTCGCGATCCGCAATGAACGCATCGATCACGCCAAGATTTTCGGTGATACGCAGTTTGGGAGCGTCCTGGTCGGCGCGGATCGTGCGCAGGGTATTCTGCGGAATTGGTTCAGCGCTCAGGACATGCCGGCGAAAGAATCCCTGATCCCTCTGTCGGAGGGTCAGACGCGGGGTTTCCTCCTCCCCAGTCAGTTCGTTCCGCGGCAAGACCCGCTTGCCGAGGCTCGACTTCGCGGGTTCGTCCACTGCGTCCCGGAGTCTCGCGAAAATCAGGTTGAGGGTGGTCAGGCGCTGCTGGCCATCGACAACCTCGTACAGCGCATCCTTCTCTCTCTCTATGGTGATCAGGGAGCCAATGAAGTATTCAGCGTCATTCGCCTCGTAGGCGTCCCAGACATCCTCAAGAAGTTGTTCGACGTTTCCTTTTTCCCATGAGTAGGGACGCTGATAGGGCGGAATCTCGTAGCGGATCTGTTCAGTCAGTATCCGGCTTATCGTCCGCTCACCAGCTTCCATAACGCATTCCCCCAACGCTCTGCATTAAACTGCCAGTTCACCGCTCATCAACCTCGGAAGCAAGAGGTCGCGTGCTTGGGCCAGCGAACGACTTTGTTGCTCAAGTTTCGAAATTAACCGAAATCCTGGCTCAGCTGTCTCATGGAAGTGCCGCAACAGTTTCGCTGGGGGAAGCAAGACCGCGGCACGTTCAAAGTCATCAGGACGCACTGCTGGATATCCAGCGCCCGTTGCGTGGTTGACTAGATGGCCGACGAAAGTGTCCGTCGTGACCACCAAATAAAGCCAGCTGAACGGGACATTTTTGCCCGAGAGAACGGTGAAGCCCGTCGAAAATACGTCCGCCTCATTGGGTTCAAGTACAAGAGCGTAAGCCTTCAAATTGGGACGGACATTCGACCAGATGACATCGCCATCTACTGCCTTCCGTCGAGCTCGCCCGGGCGCTTCCGCCGAAGACAAACTTGTCTTTGCTACGATCCTGCCGCGCTCAACAGCCGAAATGTCGATGTAGTTGAACTGCTCCGGTAGCTCCTTCGAACCGTAACTTGCCCGGTTCGTCTCGACCACTCGACTTAATGTGATTCTCTCCCACCCCTCAGGCAGGCCGTCGGTGATGTTGACGTGTTCATGGCCGGGGAAGCGGAAGTGGACGAACCACTCGCGGTAGAGCATCCGCGCCGCTTCCTCTAACAGCGCAATCCGCCGCCGGTTGTTCGCGATCAGGTCGTCGTAGGCGGAGAGGACGGCGACGATGCGCTCTTGCTCCCGCCGCTCGGTTGTTCGCACCTTGAGAAGGTGCAGAACATTTCTATCAACACCCGGAACCGCCGCCTTCTCTGACTTGTAGTTCTTCAAGAGGTTTCGCAACAGATACGCGGCGAAGCGCGGGTCGTTTCCCTTGAAATCGACGACGTAAAGAGAAGTGTTGAGAGGCCAGTAGGGCTCCTCAACATAGAACACTTCACCAATCGTGCCGTACCGCCCGGTCACTACCCCCGGGGGATCAGCCTTCGCGACGTTGTGCCGCCCCGTGACTCCGGATGAGGAGATGATGGGAACTGGCCCATCGACGCGAACGCGTTCTGGCAAGTCGTGCCCACGTTGAAGCTTTATGACATCGCCGAGGGTGCACTCACGCCAACTCACGCGCTGATCCCCTCGAAATTCCTGGCAATGCGCGCCGCCAGTTCCACCGCCTCCTCGTTCAGCCCCTTCAGATCGATATGGATGGCGCGCAGCGCCTCCCCAAAATCAAAATCCTCGTCTGTCTCTTCGGGTGCCACGCCAACATAACGGCCCGGCGTGAGGCTCCAGTCATGCGCGGCGATGGTGGCGCGATCGACGCGCTTCACCAGCCCCTCGACGTCACGCAACTCGGCCTCGGGGAAGCGTTCCTGCAACCAGTCCGCCTGCTTCACGAAGTAGCGCGCTTGCCGCAACGCCTCCGCCGCCGCCGCCCGCGCCACGTCCAGCGCCTTGCGCGCCTTGTTCACCTCGGCATTGTTCCAGGCATCGGCCTCGCGCGCCCCTAGGTCCTTCACCGCAATGTCGATCACCCGGCCCGCCAGTTTCACCGCGAGGTCGATCTGCTTGGTCAGATCGCGGCAGCGATCGGCCAACGTGTGCAGCGCCGCCCTTGCCGCATTCAGCCCAGCATTGTCGCGCGCCGTCTCGGCCCATGCCTTGCTCTGTGCTGCCGCCTCCTTGCCGAAGGCTTCAATATCCGCAGTCAGCGTCGCCTGCGCGCTGGTCAGTTCATCCCACGGCGCGGCAAGAGGTTCGTCCTTGCGCTTCAGCTTGGCGAAAGGCTCTATCAGATCGGCGAGCTTGCAGAGCGCCTCCTCGTGAGCCTCCAACGGCTTTTCCGCCTTCGTGCCCAGCGCCACCGCGTCGGCGAGATAGCTTTCGACCAGCTTCAGGAAGCGGGCCTGATGCCCGCGATAAAGCCAGACGATGGCTGCGATGTTCTTCTGCTGCTCGGGCGAGAAATCGCAGACCGAGCGCGACACTTTGCGGAAAATCTGCCGCGCATCGATCATCAGCACATGATCGCGCCGTGCTTTGTCCTTTTCCTTCGCACGATCAAAGAACCAGAGCTGACACGGCACGGTGCGCGTATAGAAGAAGTTGCCGCGTATGTCGATCATCACATCGACCGCGCCGGTCTCGACCAGTTTCTGCCGGACAACCGCTTCATCGCGCCCCGCGCTCGATGCCTGCGATGACATCACCACGCCGGCGCGGCCCCTCTCATTCAGATAGCTGTAGAAATACGACATCCAGAGATAGTTGGCGTTCGAGACCTTCTTCGCCTTGTTCACGCCCGGCAGGCCGAAGGGAAGCCGCTTGTCACCCTTGATCTTCTCCGCATCGACCTCGTCCACGTTGAAGGGTGGATTGGCCATCACGAAGTCGCACTTGCCGACGAGTTCGTGTGGGTCCTTGTAATAGGTGATCGCGTCGTTGCCGGCACGGATCGAGCCCTGCAGGCCATGCACCGCGAGATTGATCTGCGCGAGCTTGGCGGTCGTCTCGTTCTTCTCGTGGCCGTAGAAGGTGACACGCTTCATCGTGTCCTGGCCCGCATCCTCGATGAAGTGGCTCGATTGCACGAACATGCCGCCCGAACCGCAGGCCGGATCGAGGATCACGCCATGATCGGGCTCGATGACGTTCACGATGGTCTGGACGATCGAGGGCGGCGTGAAGAACTCGCCTCCATCGTGCGCGCCCTGCTTCGAGAACTCGGCGAGGAAATATTCGTAGATCCGCCCGAACACGTCACCCGAGGCGCTGCGCAGGCCCTCGGAATCGAACATGCGCATCATTTCCTCAAGGACGCTGCCCTCAAAGCGCCCGTAGTCCTTCGGCAACTGGCCCGCGAGGGGCGGGAAAGCCGCTTCGATCGCCTCCATTGCACCCGTGAGCGCCGCGCCGAGATTGCCGTCCTTCGGCGTCTTGAGGATCACATCGAAGCGCGCGGCTTCCGGCAAGTTGAGCGCACGCCGGCGGACGAAATCACCATCTGTCAGCGGACGCTTCGGCATCTTCCCAGACTTCTGCTCCGCCTCAATTGCTGCCTGTGCTTCATGAAAGCGGTTCGTGGCATGCCGTAGGAAGATCAAGCCCATGATGGGCATGAAGTATTCGTTCGATGCCAGGTTGGAGTTGGCCCGAAGACCATCGGCGATCTTCCAGAGACCCGACTCGAACTTGCCAAGGTCCTGGAAATGGTCTGCGGTCATCAAGCCACGTTCTCCCCAACATCGATGGTCATCGAATCCAGCCGATTGCGGATCATGGCTTTAGCATGGTCAGCCCGGACGCAAAGTCCAATTCAATGCGCGCCCTCGGTAGGCCCCGTCGCGCCTATAGGTGTCTCACCTTGTAGCGCCGCTGGCTCCAGTCTTCGGGATCAAGCAGCGAAATCTCCGTTCCGCTGAAGCCGACCAGGTCGCCGATGTTGGGCGAGCGGTTGGGAGAAGTGAAACTGAAGCGAATGGTTCCATCCAGCGGCGGAGATATGGAGCGGGCCTCGACGAAGTTCTCAAATCCGTGCTTCTCGACGCCGGTGACTTCCAGCAGATCCCACGGCGAAGATCCCCATTTTTCCCGAAAGCCAGCATTCACATCGAACGAAACCGAGCGGGCCTTGTCGAGGAGACCGAGCACCTCGCCACGCGGCCGTGGTCTTGGTGATCCTGTCGTCAGAGACCTGGCATACTTTGCCTGGCTTGCGCGGTCCGTGCACGGATGCTTCGGCCAGGGCCAGCCAAGCGCGTCGAAGAAGACGCGGCTGCCGTGGGCGTTTTGATAGAAATACACTCTTGCATCGCAGACCGGGCACGACGCATTCGGCGAGACAAAGCAAGCCGTCCAGCTTCGCGTCGCGCCCTCACGCTCCAGCGTGCTGAGCGCCGTGAAGTCCCGAAACGCGGAGATGATCTCGCGACGTTCGGAATAGCCATTGCTCCGCGTCTTGTAGCACCAGCCGCAGAGACAAGAGGCGTAGTGATTGTATCCAGGCATTCGCGATCTGTACCGCAGGCTATGATCTGTTGCCGGAATGTCACCGGCAATTGCTCGATGGCCTAGCGGTTCTGCTCCGAGACGACATCAACTGACAGGGTATCGCCTACAATGGAAGCAAGCTGAGCGCTACGAACAGACAACCCGGAAGCGCTCAAAATGCAGCCAACAAAACAATCAGAGGATCTTTCGGCGAGAATGACGCGACGGTTCCGACGCCGTACTACCACACTCGCGCCACCCCCTCGCCCGAATCGTCCGCCTACGTATCGGAAGGTTCGGGGAAGTTGATGTCGGCAGCTGTTCGCACCTTTTTCCGACGTCTCGCCGATGAGACGATTACGGACGTGTTCGCCACTCTCGGCGTGAGGGCACCTGAACTGGTCGGGTTGACGCCGACCAAACGCGCCTCCGCTGCCTGCGCGGCCGCTATGGACGGCGAGTTGAGGCGCGGCCAGATCGAAGCGATCGTCAGTGAAATAGCCGCCCTGACCGACAAGCCGGATCTCGCTGAGCTGGCATTGCGCGCCGTCTGCGATGGCGCCCCCGACATGATCACGATGCTCGACTCGAGTCTTTCGCTGGAAGAACGTTCCTGGAGGGTCTGGAGGTACGACGCAAAACTGATCGACCGAGCGCGCAACGTCGTGATGAAGCATCACTGGCAGGACGGGCGATTTCATTGCGGGTTTGTCGTTAGCAATCCGGGCGGGCTGCATGCCGACCTGACCAAGGCGGTTTCCGAAATCCAGACCTACATCCAGTCACGCGAGGGCGGTCGGCGAGCTGAAGCCGACACGTTCACCTATTGCGAGGCGCATGTTGAGCCAGGAGTCGAGCCAGGCCGGATTCACCACATCGCTGTCTACCTTGAGCGCCCGGCGCGATACCTGATGGAGTTTGGAAGCGATGACGATGGCGTCCAGCCGATCATCCGTCACGAGGCGCGCGAACTGGCAATCACCTACAATGAGCGGACTGGCCAGATTGATGTTTCTGGATACGGCGTGGGCGGCCAGACCGTGCTAGGTGAGATCGCGGCGCGGTTCCACAAGGACGCGATCGACAACTCCTCCCTGGAGACAATCACGCGACAGGACTGGGTATTCGACTTCTTCAGAACCACAGTTGAACCGGCGCTTTCACCCCCAGAAGGCTTCGCCCTGGTCCGCGTAACAGAAATCAAACTGCGTGCGCGAAATGAATCCACTCTCCGTGCAAGCTTCAAAGTGGACTCACCAGCGTCGGCCTATCACCGCATGCGGGATCTTGGCGTCACTCCACTGGCTATGTCCGGCGAACTTGTCGCGGGAATTGCGCTTTCCCTGAAGACGTTTCCGGAGGCGGACAGCGAGAAGGCCCGCGAAGTCCGCATCTTCCTAGATTGGCCAGCACGCATGAAGGTAGACAACGCAACTATCGCGGAGAAGGGAGCAATCGAGTCATGGGTCAGGACGCAGCCCTTCGCCCCCCGTCCCTCTTGAGCAGTCCTGAAGATCTCACTCCGCTGCTTAATCTCGTTGCCGTTTGCCTCGCTCGCGATTGCGCGGCTACCAGAGCAATGATGGACGAACTCCCTCAGCCTCTCTCGACATTTGCGCTTGCTGCGAGCTGGCTGACACCCGCTAACCTCTTGACCGTGTGGCGCTGTGCGGCATGCGATGAGCCCCACACATGCGATGTCGAACGTTCGCGGGACGGCACCTACTCCTATCTCTGCCTGCACAACGGCAGGCTACCACTCTCGCGATCAGAACTGCAGACGTACGCGCTCGACTGGGACGCTACGCTCGGAGCGTTTGCAGAGAGCATCGGGCGCAACGAACGCGATGTGTCGCGCTACGCATCAGAGCGCCTCTTCAAGATCGGATATATCGATCGCGGAATGCCGAACGACGGCTGGACGCTGGGTCTCGCAGTGGGTCTGGACGATGCGGCTACGTTGTCCGCTGTGTTGCACGTACTGCGAACGTCCTTCCCGAAGGGCTCAGGGCTGATCGCAACGATCGGTGCAAGACCACCCGGTGAAGTACGCATTGAGGGGTACCTGTTCGTGGATGCGTCGAAACTGTTTCGGTTGCAGAGCAACAAGCTTGCGCTCATGCAGCTTGAGGCTTCAAAGATTCTCTTTGGTCCAGGACCCGCCCCTGCAAAATCTGGGGCCAAGAGCCGGTCGGCGAACATTGCACAGATTCGCAAGGCGCTGCTCGAAGCCGGTGAATGGCCGGATCGCCGCAATGCCCAAGTCAAATCAATTCGCTCGGGATGGAAGAAGTCCATGGGCAAGATGCCTGCGGTCACATCCGTCCCGCGAAACCTGCGCGAAATCGAAGAGGCCGAACGTGAAGGGCGAGAGATCACCTGAAACGGCAAGGCTGCGATACTGCAAATCGCGTTCACGTTGAATTGCCGACCTCGGTCAGCACATCATTCTCCCGCGTTCAGACGAACACGTGGGAGACATTCGATGTTGGCGACATCAAGCCAGCCTGTCGTCTTGGCGGTAAGTCCCGCTGAGGCGGCTCGTTTGTTGGGCATAGGTCGGACGCGGCTCTACGAGGAACTCGGTTCGGGCGCCATTCCCAGCTTTCACCTTGGTCGCCGCAGGCTGATCCGCGTCGCAGCGCTAGAAGCCTGGATGGCGGCGCGTGAGGCCGGCAAATGACGGCCGAGGAAATTGTCCGCCGCCTGAACGGCAAGTGGTCAGGTGATCAGGCGTTGGCACGCTGCCCCGTCAGGGGGCATGGCAAGGGTCGCGGCGACCTGTCCCCCTCCCTATCGATCGCGGTCGGAGACAGCGGGCGCCCCCTGCTCCACTGCTTCGCCGGATGCCGGGTCGACGACATCCTTGCCGCGGTGGGTTCCGGCGAGGAGCACCTTACGCCACCCATCCCGCTGCATTCCAGGGAGCGGCAGAGCGCCGGTCACAAGGGCGGTCTTCATACCTACCTCTGGTCCCGGGCGCGCCCGGCTTGCGCTACGCCCGTCGCTATTTATCTACGATCCCGGGGCATTACGCTGTCCAGTGACGCAATCCGTTTCCTGCCCGACGCGAAGCATCCAACGGATCCGACACGGCGACTGCCCGCGATGCTGGCGGCGATCACATCACCCGAGGGGTCGCTATGCGCGGTACAGTGCACGTATCTGCATCCGAGCGGCGCCAAAGCGGCTGTCGAGCCGGGCCGCAAGACCTTCGGGCGTCTCGGCGGCGGCGCTGTTCGCCTGTCGCCGGCCACAGAACGCCTCGCCTTGGCTGAGGGCGTCGAGACCGCCTTCAGCGCAACACAGCTCTTCGACATGCCCGCCTGGGCGGCATGCGGCACCCGGTTCGACAAGATCAGGCTCCCGCCGGTCGCCCGGCAAATCATCATGATGGCGGATCACGACGCAGCCGGCCTCACTGCAGCGCTTGCCGCAGGTCACCATTTCCGTCGCCTCGGGCTTCAGGTCGAGGTCTATCGGCCGCGTCGGATGGGCTGGGACTGGAATGATGTCCTGCAATCGCAGGGGGCTAAGAGTGAAGCTCCTGCCTGAAGATCTGATCGAGCGTGTCCCTCTGCCCGAAGCGGAGCGCCTGGTCATTCGCTGCGCCGGGGGAGAGTTGCCCCGCATTGTCGACCAGGCCGAAGCCGCGTTGATGTCGCCGGCAGCTCACCTCTATGTTCGCGGGGGCCTGCTTGTGACACCGGTCAGCGCCGCGGTTGTTGCCAGCGACGGGCGGGAGTTTCATACGCCGCGGCTTCATCCTGTCACAGACATTTGGCTTATCGAGCGCCTCACATCTCTGGCGACGTTCGAACGCCTTGATCGACGTACAAAGGCCTATGTGACAGTGGATTGTCCGGCAACGATCGCGCGCAGCCTCATGGCCCGGCAGCAATGGCGCCTGCCAAAGCTGGCTGGACTGATCACCGCGCCGAGCCTCCGCGGCGACGGGACGATCATCGCCGCAGACGGCTACGACCATGCCTCAAGGCTGCTTGTCGTGCTCGGTGAGACGCGGTTTCGTCCCATCAAGGATGCGCCCACGCATGCAGACGCGTGTCGCGCTCTTGCAGAGATCCACAACCTGTTCGCGACATTTCCCTTCGTCGCGGATATCGACCTGGCCGTGGCAACGTCGGCGGTTCTCACGACCCTTGTCCGCCGCATGCTCCCAACGGCCCCGATCCATGCCGTAACGGCCCACACAGCCGGGAGCGGCAAGAGCCTGCTGGTCGATATGGTCGCAATCGTTGCGACTGGCCGCCGGGCGCCGGTGATCGCTGCTGGCCGCGCTCCCGAAGAAATGGACAAGCGGCTGGGCGCCATGCTGCTGCAGGGACACTCGCTGATTTCGTTTGATAACCTTCAAGCGCCCTTGTCGGGAGACCTTTTGGCCCAGTCGGTGACGCAGGAAGCCCTCATGCTGAGGCTGCTCGGACACTCGATCACCGTTGAAACGCCCACCAACGCGATGCTGTTCGCGACAGGCAACAATCTGCGCATCATGGGTGATCTCACCCGGCGTTGCCTGGTCGCTCGCCTCGATCCCGCTTGCGAGCATCCTGAACTCAGAGCATTCGACCGCGACGCCCTTGCCTACGCCGCTGCACAACGCGCAGACATTGTGGGCGCCGCCCTGACGATCCTGAAAGCCTATCTGGTTGCTGGGCGCCCCGGCACGCTTCCACCTCTTGGAAGCTTCGAGACATGGTCGCGCCTTGTCCGCGAGGCCATCGTCTGGGCCGGCGGTCAGGATCCCGTGCAGTCGCTGGAAGCTGGACGCGCGAGCGACCCGCAACGCGAACGATTGCTGGCGATCATGGCCGCATGGTGGGACGCGTTCGCAGATAGAGAGGTTACGGCTTCAGAGGTGATCACCAAGGCCAGCGCAGACACCGGTCTCCGAGACGCTCTGGACCTCATCAAGCTGGACTTTCAGGAGGTTACTGCCAAGCGCCTCGGCGAGTGGTTGGCCAGGGTCTCGGGCCAGCGGATCCGGAATGCGCGATTTGAAACGGCAAACAAACGACACGGCTCAGCGCTTTGGCGCCTTGCGGGTTACAGGGGTGAGGATGCATGAGGGGGACTAGGGGACCGGGGGGAGCAGATCCCACCACCTTTTCCTTTTTGTCCCTCAGTTCTTCGCGGAAGAGAGGAAAGTGGTCCCCCACGTCCCCCGCTCCCCTTCAGGACCCTATCACCAGCGAACACCGGCGGAAGACGCCTTGATCCAAGGTCCAACTTCGCACGAGATTCCGACAAAACCCCGTCGGAGAAAATCGCGTGGGCGGATGCGGATCAGGCGGCTGGAACAGGACGGCGCGATCAACGACGGATGATCTGCGCCGGATCAGCGTGCAGTCCCTCTATCGCGACCGCGTGCTTGATGGGCCTTGTTCAGTGACGGTGAGCTGGTCGCGCAATGGCGAGCGCGTGGCGTCGGTTGGCATCTATGGCGGGCGAGACCGGATTCACCTTCATTATCGCCAGCAGAGCCCCGGCGAGACGGAATGGCGGCAGGTGGCCCAGGATATCCGGATCGACTGGCAGCCAAACCGGCTTGGCGGCACGTCGCCCTACTTCGTCTGTCCGCATTGCGCCCGATCCGTCTGGCACATCTACATGAGCGGCGGCGCCAATGCCTGCCGACACTGTCTACGCCTGACGTATGAGAGCAGGCGCAGCCGGAGCTATGACAGGCTCGCCGAAACCGTACATCGGTTGCGCATGAAACTGGGCGGAGATCCCGGCTTCGACAGCGTGATCGCCCCGAAGCCCAAGGGGATGCACCGGAAGACCTATGAGGGGTTGTGCGAACGCATCTGGACGCTGGAGCGCGCGAGTTGGGATCGTTGCGCGGCATGGCTGGGGCGGATCGAGTCCCGCATCGGAAGTGGGAAGAGGCTCAAGCAGGGGAGTTTTTGGTCATGAGCGCGCTGGCCATCGCCGATGTCGTGGCGCTTGAGCGGCCGTCGGGGCCTCGTCCGGCAGGGCTTTGCCCCTGGGAAGACGCTGATGCGTTCACAGGATTACTGGAGGCATTCGTGAAGGCGCACCAGCCGCATGGGCCGGCGGAGGAAGCACTGGTCGAGCGGCTGGTCTGGATCGAATGGCGGCGAAAGCGCCTTAGTGCGGCGGAGGCAGCCGTGCATGTGGCGCATGCGTTCGACCGGGCGATTGAGGACCAGGCCAAGCGCCGGACGCTGACCCGCGCGGGGGTCACGGACTACAAGACCCGCGACCAGATCTCGATATCCGAGATCCTCCGTGGCACGGACGAGGATGACGCGGAGACCATCGCTGCGATCCGGGAGGGCGTTGGCGATGTCGAAGCCGCGCTTGAAATGATTGGGGCGGGCAAGGCCTACAAGAGCGTTCTGGCGCGCCTCGATGAGGATATGCGGGACTGGTGGGAAGGCGAGCTCAGCGAGACCGAGGACGGCAAGCCCAAGTACCAGGCGGATTGCGCCTCGCTGAAGAAATTCCTCTCGGGCGACGCCCTGCCCTGGCGGCACGGCTGGCTGACGGTCAACGCGGCGCGGCCGGCCATCCGGGCGCAGGCCATCGCGGAAAGCTTCGATCCGGCGCGGCTGCGCCAGCTGTGGGACATGGAGGCGCGGCTAGACCGGCAGTTCGAGAAAGCGCTGGGGATGCTGATCAGGCTGCAGGAGATGCGGGCGGCGGCGGTGGCTACAGCTTGAGCGAGACTCCGCCTCCAGTCGAACCGGCTTTCGTTGCGGACATGGCGGCGCTGAAGTTCACGCCACGGCGCGGCCAAGAAGGCTGGGAGCCGCCGACCAATGAGGAGTGGACCGAACTCGCCAACCCTCATCTGATTTCTTTGCGTCTCGCCTGGTTGACGCTTCACAAGTCGAAGGACGAACTGATCGCAGTCGCCCATGAACTCGGAGATCAGGGACTGATGGAGCTTGTCGGTCAGATCGGACAATCGGCCGACTGGTTCGAAGGTCTGCGCAAGCTTCTGGCGAACGCGGAGTGCCGGATGATGTGCGCGTACGCGGCTCTGAACGCTGAAGCCACGGATGGCTGATCTAGGTTCGGGGGAGGCGCCCGGTGAAGCCCGTGATTCATGACACGCTGTGCAATTGAGTCCCTTTACCAAGTCGTCGGCCAACCATTCGCTCGCGAAGTTGCGGAGGCGTCGGAAAAGCTGGCTGCGATCTGGAGAAACTTGCTCGACGGCCACACGAAAATTTGCCGCCCGCTCACAGCGGCATGCACTTGGCGCGCTTCAGACGCGCTACCCAGCCAAGGATTGATCTGACGCATGACAGTCTCTGCGGAAACAACTACACTCGGCTTGGTGGTTGCTGAAGAAGGGTTTGGCCCGTGGAGCGATTGCTGTCATCCATCTCCGTTGCGCTTACTGTGATTGGATTGCTGGCTGCACCCTGCGAGGGACAGCCGTCGACAATCGTTGGCAGGGAGCTAAAGCCTGGCGATCAGACCTCATTGCAGAAGCTTCAAGACTGGGCACGAGACACGGCTCAGTGCGGACAGTTGGTAGTGGCCAATCGCCTCGCAGCGATTGAGAGTCTCGAAACGTTCCTTGGCGAAAAGGAGGCTTTGCTCCAGTCAGTCATCTCAAGAGATGATCCAGCACGCGATGAGAAGATCTTCGCGAGCATTTTTCTAAGGTCTACAGTGATCTATGTCTGCACAGATGGGTCCTGGCTCTTGGGTAGCGGCAATCGACCATTCGATTATGATCGCTCCCTGAAATCTGTATCTGACGTGATCACGATCCTTCAGACCGGCGAACGCGCCCGAATAGATTTTGAAGTCGGCAAGGATGACCAAAGCGAAACCGTGCTTCTCGGCGAGCTGTCCAATTCTGGCCAACTCTTCGCGGTAACACGAACGCTAGACCCGGTTCTGAGGGAATGGAGCGCTGGCCATGTGACCGATGGTCGGTTGCTTCCATCATACCAAGGAACCGACATGTACCTGTTGGTCTCGGAATCGGATCAGCTTGATCGTTTTGGGAGGTAAGTCGATCCCTTCACTCGCCGACAGGTGGAGAATCCGGCTCTTCCGGCTGCTGTTTGCGCAGCAATGAACTGGCCGCGTTGATGTAACGACGCCCGGCAGCACTGGCAGACAGCATCGTGAGCTCAAGATCACACGTCGCCCGCATCGCGATACTTTTGACGACCATTGGAAGATTCATGCCGGCGACAACTTCAACCTTGCCCTGAATCATTGTGGAAATAGCGAGATTGGAAGGCGTGCCGCCAAACATGTCGGTCAGGATCAGAACGCCACAGCCCGCGTCGACCTCTTCGATAGCTTGAAGGATATCTTGACGACGAGCCTCCATGTCGTCGTTCTCTTCAACATCAATTGTGCGCATGAGGACCTGTTCACCGACGATGTGCTCCGCCGTGCGTCGCATCTCGGATGCAAGCTGGCCATGACTTACCAGGATCAACCCGATAAATCTGGGCTTTGAATCGTCCTGGCTAAACGCTGCTGACGGGACGCCCAGAAGCGCGACCGCAACCCCAAACGCGCAGCCCCTAATCCTGGCGAAGTTCACGTGGCCTCCCCCGCAGTTGACTGGTACAAGATCATTGTTGGTACTGCGGTTCAAGCGTGACAAGCACTACCGTGCTGTCCTGCTCCGGTCCGGAGGGGGGTATGGCTGACGGCATTACCGTCGAAGCAGACGCCAAGTCTGGTGGGATAAAGTATTCCGCCTTCATTTCCTATTCGCACAAGGACGCAGAGGCGGCTCGGCGCCTGCACAGGCGGCTCGAAGGCTTTCGAATGCCAAAAGACCTGGCGCCCCGTCGATCTGTCGCCACCGAATCGAGGCCTCTAGGACGGGTTTTTCTCGACCGAGCCGAGCTTTCAGCCGCTTCAAACCTGTCGCGCCAGATTCAACTCGCGCTTGAGCAATCCGATGCCTTGGTTGTGCTGTGCTCTCGCAGCTCTGCTGTGAGCCGCTATGTCGCTGATGAAATTCGATACTTTCGAGAGCTTGGACGGAGCGACCGCGTATTTGCCGTGATCTTGGATGGCGAGCCGTATGCGTCGATTAGAGACACCGGCAATCCCGATGCCGAGTGTCTCCCAGCCCCCTGCTGCGTCGCGAAAGCCGGACCGCGTGGCGACCCAACCTGAAATTCTGGCGGCAGATTTCCGCCCAGGACGCGACGGACCCGAGACAGGGACGCTGAAGTTAATTGCCGGACTCTTGTCCGTCGGACTCGATGAACTCGTTCAACGCGAAAAGGAGGCTGAACGAAACCGTCGTAGGAGAGCAAACCTGATCGCCAGCGCGATGAGCCTGCTCGCCATTGGCGCGTCTGCGGCAGGCGCCTTTGCATGGTGGCAATCTCAAATCGCTGAAGAAAACGCCGCGCGAGCTGAGACTGAGCGCGGACGTGCTGAGCAGGGCGAACAGCGAGCGACGATCGCTCAGGGTCTCGCAGAGCGAACTGCTGCTGAACGTGAGGAACAAAGACAGCTGGCGCTTCTCAACGCAGCAGAAGCTGAGAAGCAGGCTTCGGCGGCACAGAGAGGCGAGCTGGCTGCACGAACGGCACTGGCACGCGTTTTCGCTGAACGATCGTGGTCAGCACTTGAACGTGGAGACGTTGGCCTTGCGGCCCGTTATGCAGTCAGCGGCTATCGCACCTCCTCCCAGAACGCCCGCGAGTTTTCAGCCGCACTTGCCGCGATCATTTTCAGAGCGCAGGAGAGTGTCGCTGTTCTACCCGGCATACGCGCTGTCACAAGTGTCGCTTACAGCCCTGACGGTAAGCGCATCGTCACATCGTCCGCCGACATGACGGCGAGCATTTGGGACACCGAGACTGGCCAACGCATCAAAGTCCTCGAAGGGCATCGCGGCCGCGTCAATGGAGCACTTTTCGCGGCTGATTCCACCAGGATCGCGACGTTCTCAGATGACGCGACCGCACGAATCTGGGACGCGATCTCCGGACGACCGATAGCCATCCTGAGCGGACACTCAAGTTACCTCACTTCGGCAGCCTTCAGCCCCGACGGCAAAACCCTCGCAACAGCATCCCGAGATCGGACGGTTCGCCTGTGGGAGACGGCGACTGGAAGGTTGAACTCGACTTTGCGGGGGCATCGAAACTGGGTGATCAGTCTGGAGTTCAGCCCGGATGGTTTGCAGTTGCTTACTGCCTCTCACGACAACACTGCTAAGATTTGGTCTGTGGAACGCGGAGATGAACTGTGCACCATCACTGGTCATAGAGACCAGCTTACCGCAGCACACTACTTGGACGAGGGGCAGAGAGTCGCAACCGCCTCTCGCGATGGAAGCGCTAGACTCTGGGAAGCCGGCGCCTGCCGCGAGCTGGCTACAGTACAGGAAGCGAGCGGTTACTTTTACGGCCTTTCGCCGTCGCAGGCCGGGGACAAGATTGTGGCCTGGGCTAACGACGGGACAGCGACGGTATTCGATAGCAAGACGCTGCAGCATCGATTGCAGCTCAAGGCTGACGGCAAGATACTCAGTGCGGCATTCGGACCACATGGTGACCGCGTCCTGACGACATCGAGCGATGGGAACGCACAGATTTGGGAAGCAGCAAGCGGTCGTCTCGAAAATCAGTTCTGGAGCAGCGAGGGGCCTCAGACGACGGGGCAATTTTCGCCCTCCGGCGATACCTTTGCTACTGGGGGACAAGGCGGAGTTGTACGGGTCCGGCGCACCCATGGATGGAAGGAAACCACCCTGGTCGGACACGCGGGAGGTATCAACGCTCTCAGCTTCAATTCGCGTGGAACACAAGTCCTGACGGGCTCGATCGACCAAACGGCCAGGCTCTGGGACGCATCATCTGGCAAACAGCTGGGTGAGCTCCGCGATTTCTGGGGTACACGGCAGCAGGTGTTTGAAGTCAGGTTTAGTCCCGACGATCGCCATCTTCTTACCCGTTCAACACTAACGGAATGGTGGGAACCTTCCGGAGCCAGAGTCGGCGAAGCCTCCTCTCAACCTTTGAACACCCTCGCCTCCTTCAGCGCCGACGGTCGCTTTCTCGTCTCCACCGATGATCGCTACGTCAGGATCCATGATGTCAACACTGGAACACAAGCCCGGGCCTTTCGTTGGCCTGGCTCGTTCCCAGCCACAGGCGTTTCTTTTCTTGCTTCAGGTCGCGAGCTTTTCGTGTGGAGCAGTGGCCGTGCGGCGCTTTGGAATGCAACTTCCGGGGCAGAGATCGCGAATTGGCCCGCGGAGGGGGGCGGCTCACTCGACGCAGTCGTAAGCGACGACAGGCAAACAGCCTTGCTCTATCATATGGCGTTCCCTAGTCTGCCGATCCAAGTCATCGATCTTCCAAGTCGGCGCATAAGAAGCTCCATCGTGCAATCAAATCTGGGGGGCGCACCACCTTCGGCGTTCGAGCAAAGCGTACGCTCGGCTACGGAGCCGGCTTTTATTGCGGCTGCCGGATTGAGCAGCAACGGGACCAGGGCCGCAATCGCAACTGCAGACGGTGTTGTGAAGGTATTCGACACGTCAACCGGGCGCGAGATCGCCGCGTTTCGAGAACACGCGGGCGCGGTCACGGCGCTCTCGTTTTCGGCGGAGGGCGCGCGGATCATTAGTTCAGATCCGAAAGGCGCAATTCGAATTTGGGACGTCGAGCTAGGCAGGGAACTCGCATCCTTCAGAGACTACAGTTCTGCCGCGGTTAGCCCGAGTCTAGACCGAATTGCGCTCGTCGATGACGACGAGGTCGATATTCTCGATGCGACGGCGCTTCTCGCGGATGGCGAACTGCTTGTTGAGCTAGCGTGCGCCGACATTCTGGCGCCCCCGAAGAGTCGTCGTTTTTCCCAACTTGAGATTTCCGCGGATCCGTTGATCCGTGAAGTCTGGCTTCGGGACCACGACGCGGTGAGTGACATGTGCGCTGACTAGGGGGCTCGGTCTCCTGGATTTCACGGCGCTTAGCGGTACGAGGCGGACGACCCTGCGGCCGCTTGTCTGCACAATCGTCAGCCGCTCAAACTGCAGACGCGCCTGCTGTTCCAAGAGTTTTGAGCCCCGGGTGGTCCCTCTTTTGAAGCGATGCCGAACGCGTAATGGAATCTCCGCCTAGGGGCCAGTTCAGGCCTGCCCCCCCAGTCCAGGGGAACGTCCGCTATCCGCCGCATCGCGGTCTGTTGCGCGCATTCCGATCTGCGATCAACGGATCAGCGACCGCCCTGTAGCAAAGCAGTGGATGTTTCGCGGCGAGAGCGTTGACGACTCCCGAGGCCTGCCGCGGTACTGGCCACATGGGAATGAATCCTCCGCGTCCGACGATTGCCTTGCGCTGGGATGCATTCATGTACGCCAGCCTGGCGCTGGATGGCCACTACGCAGGTCGAGCCTACCCAAGATGGGAGCTTGAGCGCGTAGCCGAACTCATCAACCACGGACTGTGGCCGCCCGACGCGGTTGTGATGCGGACAAGGCCTCGCGGAACTGTCAGGTTGGCCCCGGACTATCCGCGCTTCATTGCTGATCCAACGGAGGACCCCAACTACCGATCAGCATGTCTGGGACGGTATTGGCGTTAGCCTGGCGGCTCCGTAGAGACAGCCCTGTCATTCTCTGGCGGTAGCTGCGGCCTCTTCCATCTTCTTGCGGAGCGAGAGGGGCCGCATATCTGTCCAGACCTCTTCGATGTGGTCGAGGCATTCCTGCTTGGTGCCGATCTTGCCTTCTTTCTTCCAGCCAAGTGGAAGTTCGCGATCAGCCGGCCAGATCGAATACTGCTCCTCGTGGTTGACCACGACGGCATAGATTGTCTTGTCCTCTTGCTCCCATGCGTCTTGAGCGCGTGCGACAGGGGCAAGGGCTATCCCAACCAGGATCAGGACCGCAAACAGGGTGTTTCTGGTCATGCAGCGCGCGCCTCGCTCGGTTCGAAGCGACTAGGCTAGGCCCAAATGCCCCTGAAAGCTACGGCGCGACGTGTTGACCGGTTGCAGCCAGGCCCACGCTCCGCCGGACTCTCCCCCAATGACATCGCCCGCGAGAGGTGGAGCCTGTCTGTCTAGCTTTCCGGATGCACGATCGCCGTGAGACGTCGCGCCAGCGACTCGACCACCTTCCTTTTTTCGTGCGTGTAAGCATGGCGGGCATAAACGCCGATCACGCCGGGGATCCGGTGCTGGGTCAACGCACGGATCTCCTCGATGGAGCAACCTTCGCGCTGTGCCAGCGTCACCGCGGTGCGGCGAAGATCGTGTGTGCGCCAATCGCCCTGCCCCGTCCCGCGCCAGTCCTTGCCATAGAGCTGGATGCGCAGGCCATCCATGCCGTTCGAGGCGCCGGCATAGGGCTTCCAGCCATCACTGCCGATCCCGAACACGTATGGCCCGGCCAGCGGTGGAATGGCGTTGATCTCGACGATGGCAAGATCCGACAGCGGCACGTCGTGGGCCCGACCGGATTTCATGCCGGTGGCGGGGATGCTCCAGATCCGCGCAGCAAAATCGATCTGGTCGCGGCGCATCTGTTCGATCGAGCCGCGGCGTTGTGCGGTGAGGAGCGACAGCCGGCTGATATGCGCAAACATGCCCTCGGCCTTCCACAGGGCGCGGATTTCATCTTCGGTCAGGACGCGGTCGCGCGAGGCGACGACGCGTGGCGAGCGGATGGCGAGGCAGGGATTGTGGGCGACAAGATCGCGCTCGACCGCCCACTGGAAGAAATGCCGGAGATAGCTGTAGGCGGCCCGCCGCCGGGCGGGCTGCGCCCCCAATCGATCGAGCAGCGCCACGATCTCGGCCCGGTCAATCGCGCGGACAGGCCGATCGCCAAATGCGGGCAGAAGGTGATTGTTCGCGAGCGAGTGCTTGTCCGCGACCGTGCCGCGCGCGTTCACGCCGGCGCACCAGGCAAGATAGTCCTTCATGCAATCAGCGAAGAGGACATCGTGTTCACGCACTTTCTTCGTCCGGACGCGCTGCGGATCTTCTCCGTTGGACGCCAGTCGCAGCGCATCTTCCGCGCGCAGCCGCGCCTCGGCGAGCGACACGCCTGGATAACGGCCAAGCCCCATCGAGCGACGGCGGGCGGCGGGATCGCCTTTCACCCGATAGAGCAGGCGCCAGGAGCGCGTGCCTTTGGGCGAGACGACACATTCAAGGCCGGGCGCGCCGCCGACGCTGGCGGTTTCGGTGAGGGACCGGATTTCGCGGTCGCTGAGAGGGCGTTTGCGGGAGAGCGCCATGGGGGGACAGCGAGTCTGAGGGGCCGAAATTTGTGCCAGATTTGTGCCAAAGGCCGTGACTGGAGGCAAGCACCCACGAACAGGGCTGGACAGGCGAACGCATTTATGTATATGTAATCACGCGATTTATTGAACATCCGCGGACGACCGCGAACAGCCCCGAAAATGTGACCTTCAAACTACGAATCTGGGGGTCAGAGGTTCGAATCCTTTCGGGCGCGCCATTTTCCCTCAACACCCAAAGCGACACCCGGCTTCGTGCCGCCCATCAGGGGCGGCGGATTTCGTAGGCGAGGGACGTGGCGCCGAAGCGATCATCCTGCGCGCTGAAGGCCTGGCCGGCGCGTGCGTTCGCGAGCAAGGCGCTGACGGCTTCCACCTGCGAGATCGCACGCGCGTGGTTGTCGGCCAGTTCGACTTCGCCGCCGCGGGACCGGCCCGGCGGCGCCAGCAGATCCGACAGCCTGATCTCCCTGGGCAGCACCAGCGCAATCACATCGCCCGACTGTGACGCGGCGCCGGGCGTGTCGATGGCCGCGATCAGCTGGAAGGACTCATCCGGACCGCCGACCATCGCCGGCTGGTCGGGTCCGATCTCGATGACGGCGCCCTGCGCGGTGAGCTCGTTCGGATAGATCTGGAGGTACTCGCTGGACAGCTGCCCGTCGGCGACGCTGCGGCCGGCCCTGCGATCGATCAGCACGAGCTGACCCGTCGCGCCGCCCGTCGACGCCACACGATAAGCGACCGAGCGGCCTTCGGGCACAACGGCCTTGCCGTTAGCCATCGGGAATGCCGCGCCGGTCTCACGATCGATCAGGCTGACGGTCAAGCCGGCGTCCTGTTCGGCAAACTCGTCAATCAGCAAGTGCAACAGGTTCGATGTGGCTTCCGCGCCCATCGCTGCAGGCGGCGCATCGACGAACTGGGTCGCCGGAACCGTTCGCGCGATCCAGTCGCGGAAATGGGAAAGGCGTGTGTAGACGCCATAGGTTCCGGCAACGGCGCACCCCTCCTTCGAGCCGAAGCTTGTGACGCCGATGACCACAGGACATCCCTTCGCATCGAGCGCCACGAGCGGGCCACCGCTGTCGCCAGCGCAAGTATCGCGTCCGCCGCGATTCCAGCCCGCGCACAACTGGCGCGCGTCATCGACCGAGCTGAAAATGGCGACGCAATCCTTGAAGCTCGCCAGCGGCACGACGGCGTCCCTCAGAATGTCGCTTTCGGCGATCGCCGTGCCGCCGCTACGGGTCGCATATTCGGTGCTCTTCTGCTTGGCGGTTTGCTTACCGAAGCCGGCCGCCCAGAGGAGATGATGGTCAAGCACAGGATTGGCGCTGGCCGATCCGGCGATGCGGGCAAGCTTCTGGCCGGTCAATTGCCGGTCCAGTCTCAGGATGGCGAGATCGTTCCGGTAGGTTCGCGAGTCGTATTTCTCGTCGCCGTCGGCGTAGACATCGCCCTGGACGACGGTCGCGCGTGTTTCGGGTCCATCGGCGGCGACATTATCCTCATTGGTCAGCACCGCGATCGACCAGAGCGCCCCGCTCACCCGCCGCCATGGCTTGCCATCAGCAGTTCGCGTCAGCCGGTCGAGGCAGTGGGCCGCGGTCAGAACAGCATCGGGCGCTATCAGCACGCCCCCGCAGAAGAACTGGCTCTTGCGGCCATCAGGCGAGACGGCGGCGATGGCCGCGAAGCCGGGCCAATAGTCGATGCTGGTCTGTTCCCCGCCCACCATGCGCGAGGAATAGTCGGGCAAAGCTCTCGGCGGACACGCAGACTCGTCGCCATCAGCCGACGCCGCACGAATACTCATGCCCTCGCCGCCAGGCTGGCCATCTGGGCCAATGCCAGCCTTGTCGGGCGCATCGCCGGGTTCGCACGCGCCAAGACAGGCAAGGAAGGCCGTCGCGAGAACCAAGCGCTTCATGTCGTGCCTCCCCGACAGTTTGTGGACCAGACCTAGGGCGAAGCGATCCTCTGCCGTCCTTCGTTCGCTTTCGCCTGAACGCTGCTCAGCAGCGCTTCAGGCCATGTTGACTGCCATCCGTCCTCCCGCTTGCGAAGCTGGATATCCGCGATGGCTCCCTCGGCATCGTGTACGGCGGCGAGGATCTGGGAAGGCGAGGAATCTGTATCCGCAAGCACGTCGTTGATGGCGAGCGACTGCTCCTCAAGCGCGTTGACCAGCCTGCGCTCCTCGCGTTCGGCCTGCACCGCGCTTTCGGTCCGTCTCTGCCTGCGGCCGTCCTCGTCCAGCATGTTGGTGATTTCATCCTCCGCGGCGGAGGCAATGGGAGGCGACTGCAGGAAGCGCCCGAAGTCGGCGAGGAACGGATTGCCCCGCTTCAACTCAACCACATCGACGTAGATGTTTACCGGCAGCCCTTCGATTGCATTCTCCAGCGGCGGCCCCTGCAACCAACCGGATTCGAGGCCTTTGAGATCGGCGCGCCGAAGGTACTCACCCTCGGTCACGCCGCGCAGCGGGAACCCACCCGTCGCGAACGGGCCCGACGGCGGATACACAAACTCGCCATTGTCGCTGACTGTATATCTGCGGCCGCTTCCCGGAAGGACAAACTCCAGCGTCAGGATGTAATCGCGGCCCGACTCGGCGCCAGGCCGCGCAAACCGTTGGGCTGTGAACTCGAGCAAGGTCGCCTTGAAATAATTCGAAACTGAGTCCGTCTCGTCGACGGCGGGATCCAGACGTACGACAGCAAACAGGGAAGGCGTGCCGGTGAGCTCAAGATCCGTCCACATCTTCTTGAGGTCGTCCGGCGCGTCCCGGTCGAACTCCTTCGACTGGAAGCCGTCGCGCACGACATAGATGCAGCGCATTCCGTTGTTGAAGGATGGCGGCTCCGAGCGGGTGTCGAGATAGAAGCTGGATGCAACGCCGGAGGCCGTTTCCGTCTCAGGCGCCCCGACCTCTTCGAGAAATCGTCCGAACGACTTGACCGCAAGGCTGGCCGTGCCGGTGATCACTTCACCGATGAAATCAAGGCTGCGCGCATCGGCCTGATCCGCTTCGAGGCATGCGTTGCTGGTGAAAACCCTGAGATCAGGACCAAGACCATAGCGGAAGCCAAATGGCCGCTCCCGCACACTCGTCGATGCACACGCCGCAAGCGCGACAACTGAAAGACCGATAACTGAATGCTTCAACCGCACTTCCACGACCCACCTACTCTACACGATCCACCCGAAACCCAAGGCCCGCAAAACGGCGGACCAGAAACACCCTACTGATAGATCACCGCCTCGCCCACGCGAATGTCCACGCTGTCGCTCTCGTCAGCGCCGCGCGCCGTTGCTGGGCGCTCGAATCCGGCAAAGAACTGGTCGACCTCATTGTTGCGGCGCACGAGCAGTCCCGGCACATGCTTGCCGGCAGACTTGGTCCACCGTGTGAACTGCCGCGCGACCTCGGCGCTGTCCTCCAGGGCTTCCCTTTCTTTGAGAACGCGCAACAGCGTCGAATTGGTGAAGTTCCCGCCGCCAACATTGAAGATGAAACTGACAAGCGCATCATACTGCGTTTCGGTCAGGCCGACCTTTCCCAACGTGTCGCTAGCCGCTTCCATCTGCCGCTCCAGACTGAGCTGGGACGAGGCGAGATCATGCCGCAGGATCTCATCCGCCTCGGCTTCGGAAATGCCGTCCAGAAATCCGCTCTCGGTCAGTTCGTCGATCAGCAATGCGCAGCTTGCCTTCGCGATGAGATGGCCATGTCCGATCGTGCAGTAGTCGCTTGAGTCGTCATAGGGGCAGTGCCAGTTGTCTTCCGTGGCCGGCTCGCACAACACCTGACCCTCGTACTGCTGCAGCGCCTTGAGCCCCGCTGGCGAAACCGAACGCAGCGGAACTTCGTCCGTGCGGCTCGATATCGCCGGCTCAAGCAGCGCGCCTGCCGTTATCTTGTCAGCGAGTTTCGGGAACGTCCTGACAGCAGTCGCATCACCGCCAGTATCGCCGCAGGCTGCAAGTGCTAAGGCTGCGAGGATCGCCGCGATGATCCCTCTCCCCGCTCGCAAGGCGCGCATGGTGATCTCTCCTACCGCGCAATCGTGTAGTTGAAATCGACCGCCGAAAGACCGCTGCCTTCGCTTGGAGCCGGCGTTTGCCCGCCCGCGCCCAGCATATCCATGATGCGGTTGAACTCGTTGGACAGCTGCACCCCGGATTGCGCCGCCGCGACGACAAAGCCCTTGGGCTTCTGCTTGTCGGGAGCAAGGAAGACGCCACGGACATCGACTGATCTCGGTACGGTCAGGAAGACGAGATGTCCTGTCTCCGTCGGGGCGCTGTCGTTGACGATCTGCGCCTGCAGCGCAGGCAGGGAGATGTCGTGTCCCGGCCCGATCAGTTCATCATCGTCCGCCGACTGGGGGAAAACGAGATCGTAGAAGCCATCCTCCCGTCGATCCACAACAACCAGTTTCGCATCTGACGTCGACCTGGCCGTTACGATATAGGACTGGCCATTCCTGAACGGTTGCGAGGCCGGGCTTCCGTTCGCCTGTGTCACCACAAGCGACAGGCCGCCGGATGTCGCGAGTTCCGATTGGCGCAGCGTGTCGATCATGCGCTTGAACGCTTCCTGCCCTGCCGCCGGAAGCTTGTCGTCGACGAAAACAGCCCCCGGAGCCTTCGAAGCGATCCAGTCGCGGTACTGCGACACGCGGGTATAAACGCCATAGGCCGATGGCTGTCCGCAGTCCTTGCCGAAGCTCGTGAGCCCCAGAATCACCGGGCAACCGTTGATATCAAGCGCCGCCAGCGGACCACCGGAATCCCCCTGGCAGGTATCGTGCCCGCCTTCGTCCCAACCCGCGCAGATATGCATGGTGTCGGAGATGGTTGCGCCATTGGCGCGCGCGCAAAGCGATTGCGGCTTGAACTGCAGGATCACGTCGCTGAGCTTCTGCGCGGGCGCCCGGGTCATGTCTGCGCCGCGTCTGGAGGCAAACTCGACAGATAAGGCCGTCTGGTCGGTCTTGCCGAAGCCGGCCGCCCACAGAAGATGGCCTTCAATCGCCGGGTCCGCTTCCAGGGAACCGGAGAGGCGCGCGTAGGGCCCGGGCAGGTCGCGATCGAGCTTCAGGTAAGCGATGTCGTTGAACTGCCGATCGAGATTGTCGCGACGGTATTTCTGATTTGCTTCCGCGTAGACGCCGCCGTCGACCACGAGCGCAACAGTATCCGGACCATCGTTGGCAAGATCGTCCTGGTTGGCGAGCACCATCAGCGGCCATGCTGGAGAGCTGCTGCGTTCGGATCGCCACGCCCTGTTCTCGGGATCCTGCTTGGCGCCGTTGAGACAATGCGCAGCCGTGATGACCGTACGCGCATCGACGAGAACGCCGCCGCAGAAATACTCGGCGCTCGACTTGTCCGGCGCTTCGGCGCCGATCGCGACAAGTCCGGGCCACAGGTCAGCGGTCGTGAGATCGCCGCCAACAGCCTTCTCGGCATAGTCGCGCAAAGGCCTCGGCTTGCAGAGATCAGAACCGCCGATCTGAAGGGACTGCCCCTTCTCGGTGGACGCGCCAAAGGTGACATCCACCGATCCGCTGGATTTTGCGTTGGCGTCGGTGGCTGCCGTTCCGCCGCCTTCCTCACAGGCGGTCAACAGCATCGCAATGGCGCTTGCAAGCACCGCGGCGGACCTGAAATACCGGGCCGACCTCATCTCCCGTCTCCCCCGGAAAAATCGTATCGTGGCTGATCTATAGCAGCACAATTGCCGCGGCCCAACTGATCAACTGGAAGTCGCGGAAACGCTCGTCAGGCGAGTTTCCCAAGGGCAAATGCTTAGCCGCCGGCGCAGAAGACACCGCGGGCAATCGCGCGGGCGAGCGTGCTGGCGGCCAGTTCACCCAGCCGCGCCAGAAGCAAAGGCCGCGGAACCGGCGGTTCGATTGCGCCGGCTGACAGACAGAACACCACGTCGCCATCAAACGGCGCGAAGGCTGGCCGTACCGCACGCGCAATCCCCGCCAGCGCCATCCTGGCGACGCGCTGCGCCTCGGCCGGCGTCAGCGCTACGTTTGCCGCAACACACCCCAGCGTGGTGTTGGTTCGTCCGTCTGCGGCGTACTGGGAGGCGGGATTGAACTTGGCGGCGCCCCAATCCTCCAGATCGAAGGCGACATCTGCCGGAGGACGCGCGCCGCCGAACTCTCCCGCCTGCTCGAACGGCCACGCCCAGAACGCGTCCGTTCCGGGGATACGCACATAGCCAAAGGAGTTGACCGCCGCAAGCGCGCCAACGGCGAGACCATCCGGCGTGATAACACTGGCGGAACCAATCCCGCCCGGCGCTTGCCCCGCCTGCGCACCATAGCCGGCGCCGACGCGGCCAAGCGCCGGCTGGTCGCCGCAGGCTTCCAGCGCCTTCATCCCGAGATCGCGATAGGGCGGCGTTGTTCCCCATGCCTTGTCGCCGCCATTAGCGAGATCATAGAGGATCGCAGCCGGCACAATCGGCGAAACCGGCACACTGTCGATATCGAGAAGCGCGAAACCCTGTCGCCTGGCGCCGAGCGCAGCAGCAACTCCGTCCGCCGCCGCAAGGCCATAGACCGACCCACCCGACAGCACGATCGCGTCGACGGCATCAACCAGCGTGTCCGGCCCGAGTGCGTCGGTTTCGCGCGTGCCCGGCCCGCCTCCGGCCACGGCGACGGCTGCAACCGCGCGCTTGTCGGGCCTGATCACGGTGACGCCGGTCGCCACAACGGCATCATGGGCATGGCCCACCGCAAGACCGCCAACGTCGGTGATCAGATTGAATGCCCCTGGGCGAGCAGTCACGAGGCGCTTCCGGACATTTTTGGGCCTTACAGCACGGTTCAGTTGCCGTCCGCGCAGGACGGTATAAGCCCTGTATGACGGTGCGGCTCAGGCCGCGCAACACGGAGCAGTCGACATGCGTTCCACCCTGCTGGCAAGCCTGCTTGCACTTGGTCTGGCCTCCACCGGACTGGCCGCGTGCACAGCGCCGCAGGTATCGCCATCGACCCCTGCGAGCGGCGAGTGGCGGCTGTCGGGCCGCGCCATGATTGCCGCCGCAGACCAGCGCGCCGTTGAAGCCGGCCTGGCCGCGATGCGCGCCGGCGGCAGCGCGGTCGATGCGGCCATTGCGGCGCACGCCGTGCTCGGCCTTGTGGAACCCCAGAGCTCCGGCCTCGGCGGCGGCGGCTACATGGTCGTCTATGACCGCAAGAGCAACACCACGACCGTGTTCGACGGGCGCGAAACGGCGCCGGCAACAGCGACTGCCGACTATTTCACTGTCGACGGCCAGAACCTCGGCTTCATCCAGGCGGTCCTGTCGGGCAAGTCCGTTGGCACGCCCGGCGCCGTCGCGCTCTACAAGGCAGCGCATGACAAGTTCGGCAAGCGCCCGTGGGCCGCGAATTTCGATGCTGCGATCAAGCTGGCCGACGAAGGCTTCATTGTCAGCCCGCGCCTTTCCGGCTCACTGAGCTCGCGCTTCCAGAGCGGTCCCTTGGGCACAAATCCGGAGTCGGCCGCCTATTTTTTCCCGAACGGCAAACCGCTTGCGGTCGGAGACAGGCGGACCAACCCGGAATACGCCGCCACGCTCCGCGCCATCGCCAAAGACGGCCCTGCCGCCTTCTACTCCGGCAAGATCGCGGAAGACATCGTCGCAGCGGTCCACAGCGGAGACATCAAGGGCGACCTTTCCCTCAAGGATCTTGCCGACTACCGCGCGCTTGAGAACCCCGCCATCTGCGGACCGTTCAAGGACTACCGCATCTGCTCCGCGCCGCCCTCGTCTTCCGGCGGCGTTGCAATGAACCAGATCATGTCGCTCTACAGCGCCATCGCCGCCAAGAACGGCGATGCGACCCAGGAAGCGCTTCTGCGCGACTTCGTGCTGGCGCAGCAGCTCGGCTACGCCGATCGGGACCACTACGTCGCCGACCCGGTCGCCGTCACGGTTCCCGTCGCCGACCTTCTGGACCCGGCCTACATAGCCTCGCGGGCGGCGAACGGCTTCAGCCCCGGCGACGTTCCGTTTCCGGGCGATCCCGGCGCCGTGCTGCATGGCAAGCCGATCATCGACATGTGGGGACGTGACGCCAGCGTTCCGCGGCCGGGAACAACGCATCTCTCTTTCGTGGATTTCGACGGCAACGCCGTGTCGTTCACCGCGACAGTCGAAGGACCTTTCGGATCGCAACGCTGGACCCACGGCTTCCTGCTTAACAACCAGCTGACGGACTTCACGCGGCCGGGATCGCTGAACGGCAAGCCCGTCGCCAATGCCCCCGGACCCGGCAAGCGACCGCGTTCGTCGATGTCGCCCACGATCGTGTTCGACAAGACCGGCGACGTCTTCATGGTGACCGGCTCGCCGGGCGGCAACTCCATCGTCGGCTACGTCTCGAAAACGCTGGCCGCCGTGCTCGACTGGGGCTTCACGGCGCAGGAGGCGGCGGCGCTACCGAATGTCATCGCGCGCGGACAGACTGTGCGGGTCGAAACGGCTGACGCCACAGCCGGTCCAAACGAGACCGGCAAGCAGTGGTCAGAGACGCTGAGCAAGATGGGCTTCAAGGTGCAGGAAGTGACCGGCGAGGTTTCCGGCCTTCATCTCATCGTCGCGCGGGATGATCATCTCGAAGGCGGCGCCGACCCACGCCGCGAAGGCGTGGCGATCGAGATTACGCGACCGCAATAGCCTTACAGCATCGTCACGCCCAAACGCGTTTGCGCGCGGAACCCTGCCTGCATGGTGACGTTCACCATCCGACGCGACGGCGCACGGCCGCCGCGAACGAAGCATCAGGAGACAAACGTGACGCAGGCGAAAATCCCGCTGTTCCTGGCAGCGTCCACGCTGGCGCTCGGTCTTGTTGCGTGCGGCCCGGAAAATCCCGAGAGCATGGCGAGCAACGCAACCGAAATGACCATGGACGACGATACCACCGTCGTAGCGACCGAGGTCGATGCCGGCGTGATCAACTTTGTTGAGAAGGCGACGCTGGCCAACATGTTCGAGATCGAAAGCGCCAAGCTGGCGCTGGAACGTTCGAAAGTGCAGCCGATCAAGGACTACGCGCAGGCGCTGCTCGATGCGCACCAGGCGTCCTCGACGGAACTTGCGCCGCTTGCGGCCGGCGCGCTGGTCACACAGCCCACCGAACTCGACAACGATCTGCACGGCAAACTCGAGTCCCTGCGCAATGCGTCGATGGAAGACTTCGACGACGTCTATCTCGACCAGCAGACCGAGATCCACGAGAACGCGGCGAGCCTGATGAAGGACTTCTCTGCAAACGGCAAGGATGCGGCTCTGCAGGCGTTCGCGTCCCGCATGCTGCCGATCGTCGAAGCCCACCTCGCGCAGGCCAGGGAACTCGACGACTCGCCAGCGGACGACATCACGCAGGCGCCGAGCTAAGCGCTCGCTCTCGATCTCTCGCACGGGCGGCGGCGTCAGCGCCATCGCCCGTTTCTGCGTCAGGCGCAGGCGGGCATGCGCAAGGTGAAGGTGGCGCCGCCTGAACCGTTCCGCGTGAGTTCGAGATCGCCCTTCATGCCGCGCGCCAGCTCGCGCGCGACGGCAAGACCCAGACCCGCCCCGCCGCGAGAACTCGACCCGGTGAACGGCTGGAAGAGCCGTTTCACCACAGCGTCTGGAACGCCGGGCCCATTGTCTGCAATCTCGACAATCGCCGTGTCGCCTTGCTTCCGGATGGTCGCGGTTATCCGGCCGCGCGGGCCGCGTCCGGCATTGCCGCGGATGGCGCGGACAGAGTTACGCACCAGGTTTGCGACGATGCGATGCACATGGTCGGGATCAGCCTTGGCCACGACGCCATTGGGCGCGTCCACGACCCAGTCGATTTCGCTGCAGCCCGCCATCCCCTCAAGCGCCGCCTCCTCAACGACCGGAGCGAGCCCCACGGAGGAGAGGCTTGGGAGTTGCGGTTCCGCGCGTCCATAGCGCAGCGTCGCCTCGGCCAGATTGACGGCCCGTTCGATCGCCCGTTCGAGACGCGGCGCTGCGCGCTTCACCCGCGGGTCATCGGATTCAGACAGGCCTTCCGACACGATGTGCGCCGCGGATAGAGAATTGCGCAGGTCGTGATTGATCTTGGCGACAGCCTCGCCCAGCTCCGCGAGGCGCTTGCGTTGGCGCAGGGCTGCCGAGACAGTCCGCTGCATGCTCTGCAGCGCCGAGTTCGCCCGCTGCATCTCGTCGCTCTCACCGGGCATAGGCTCGACCTCTGCGCCCTCGGGCGCCTCGGAGAACGCGACAATGCTGTCGGTGAGCCGGCGCATCGGGCGCACGACAAGACGATAGATCGCGAAGTAAACGAGCGCGCCAACGACAGCCGACACGATCAGCGACACGACCAGCAGCGTGCGCGAGAAGCCGGCGAGGCTGCTCTTGAGCGCCGCCTCGGGAACGATCACCTCCATCACGGCGTCCTGCGTCATCGACGGAACGAGGATCACGCGCAGAAAACGACCATCAGGCGCGAACATATGGGCGAAGGCGCCGATGATGCCATCGATCATGCCCTCGGTGCGCAGGTCGATCGACACAAGGTCGCCTTCGATCTTGATAGACGGCGGCAGGATTTCTCCGCGGAAGTCCTGCTCCTGCACGGCGACCGAGACCACCTGCGCCTGCGCCAGCAGCTGGCGCGACAGCTCCTCGCTCACCCTGCCATCCGGTGCAGCCTCAACCGCCAGCGCGGCGATCTGGGCGGCCTGGGCGCGGGTCGCCAGCCAGCTGTTGCGGTAGGACCCGGCGAGCACCGGATAAATCAGGAATTCGGCGAACAGGACGAAGGCGGCGGTCAGCAGCAGCAACCGGCCCCGCAGGCCGGAAAACATGCGCGGCCGCGCAACGGCCTCGGCAGGGGCCGCCGCTACGTCGGTCTCGATCTGCTGCGCCTCGCTCAGCTGTTCGCCCCCTTGGGCGTTACGCACACATCCGGCGGCATGCCCGCCGTCTCCTCCCTGCCTGGGAGGGCGTTTCATGCCGCCCTCTCTCGATCCGCCCTTGCGCCATCCCCGCGCAGGCTGACCCTGTGTCACCTTATAGACTGACTTGAACGTAATCTGGATTGCAAATCCGTCGCAGGAAGCGAATTCTGCTGACTTGTCGCCCGCGCTTGACTCAGGCCGGGCATGACTGTAGTTCCCCCGCCTCCGCGAAGGAATAAGGGGCAGTGACCCGTGTCCACCAAGAGGACTTTTCAGCCCAGCAACCTGAAGCGCAAGCGGCGCCACGGGTTCCGCGCGCGCATGGCGACGAAAAACGGCCAGAAGATTCTCGCCGCTCGCCGCGCCAAGGGCCGCAAGCGCCTGAGCGCCTAGGCGCCGACGACCGCAATCCATTGCCGTTGGAGATCGAACGCCTTCGCGTTCGACGCGAATTTCTTTTCGTTGCAGAGGGTTATGCCGAACGCCGCCGGCTGGTGGTGGTTCAGGCCCGCCGCCGGACGCCGCAGCGTGAGACCGCCGGCCTCGGTTTTACGGCCACCCGCAAGGTGGGCGGATCCGTGGTCCGGAACCGCGCACGTCGGCGTCTCAGGGAGGCCGCGCGCGCACTTCTCCCGGGTCTCGGTGTCGCAGGCGTGGACTATGTCCTTGTCGCCAGACAGGAAACAGGGACAGCCGCATGGCCACGTTTGCTTGACGATGTCGAAAGGGCGTTGATAAGCCTCCGCCGCCGCTTCGTGTCCGGCGATCAGAGCCCCACTTCGGGCGCCGGACCCTCCACCCCTCCCGCCAGGGCCTGATTTCCATGGAACAGAACGACCAGCGCAACCTCTTGCTGGCCCTTGTCCTGTGCTTTGGCCTGTTCATGATCTACAACATTCTGGTGCTGGAGCCCCAGAACAAGGCGCGCGAAGCGGCACGCAAGCAGGCCGAGCAAAGCCCGGCCGCCCAGACAACCACGCCCGCCCAGCAAATCACGGTCCGCAAGCGCGACGAGGTCGTGAACGAGCAGCTGTCAGCCGGCGCGCGCGTGCCGCTCTCGGCTCCCGCGATCGAAGGCTCGGTGTCCCTGCTCGGCGCACGGATCGACGATGTCCAGCTCAAGGGCTTCTACGACACGGTCGAGGCCAAGGAAGAAAAGCGCCAGTCGGCCGAAGTGAAGCTGATGGCGCCCGAGGGCACCGAGAAGGCTTTCTACGCAACCGTTGCGTGGACAACGCCCTCCACGACGACCGATGACGTCGTCTGGACGCAGACGAGCACGGGCGCGCTCTCTCCCTCCAATCCCCTGACCCTCACCTACGCCACGGCCGTGGTGAAAATCGACCGCACGATCCAGGTCGATGACGACTATCTCTTCACGATCACGGACGCCGTCACGAATCTTGGGACCGAAGCGGTCACGCTGACGCAGAAGGCGCAGGTCCGCCAGCGTCTTGCCAGCGACACGATCAATTCCCCCGAACACGGCGCGCATCGCGGCGCGCTGGGCGTCTATGGCGCCGACAAGAACCAGATGATCAACTACAATGATCTCAACAACGGCAAGGCCGTGCAGAGGTCGGCCACGGGCGGCTGGAACTCGCTGACCACCAAATACTGGATGGGCGCGACCATCCCCGAGCAGAACGAAGAAGTGCAGATGGTCGCGCGGGCGGAGAAGCTCAACGGCCAGACCACCTTCATCGCCGGCTATGAGCTTTCGCCCTATGTGATCGAGCCGGGCCAGTCGATCACCAAGACCGCCCGCGTCTTTGCAGGCGCCAAGCGCCTCAGCGTGCTGGAGCGGTATGAAAACCAGAGCGCGATTCCCGGCTTCACGGACGCGATCGACTGGTCGTTCATGTTCTTCATCACCAAGCCGTTCTTCTACTTCCTGATGATCCTGCAAAGCTGGGTCGGCTTCTTCGGCGTCGCAATCCTGCTGCTCACCGTCGTCGTGAAGACGGTGTTCTTCCCGCTGCAGTTCAACATGTACAAATCCATGTCGAAGATGCGCCTGCTGCAGCCCGAAATGAAATCCCTGCAGGAACGCTTTGCGGCCGACCCGCAGCGCATGCGTCAAGAACAGGCCAAACTGTTCCAGCGCGAGAAGGTGAACCCGCTGGCGGGGTGCCTGCCGCTGATCCCGACCATGTTCGTGTTCTACTCGCTGTTCCACGTGCTGAACGTCACGATCGAGATGCGTCACACGCCCTTCTTCGGGTGGATCCGCGACATGTCGGCGGCCGATCCGACGTCGATCTTCAACCTGTTCGGTCTGATTCCGTGGGAGCCACGCTCGGTTCCGCTGATCGGCGGCCTGCTCGGCATCGGCTTCTGGCCGATCCTGTATGGCTTCACCATGTTCGCGCTGCAGAGCCTCTCGGCGCCGCCGGCCGACAAGATGCAGCGCGCCATCATGCGCTGGATCCCGCTGGTCTTCACCGTGCTCTTCGCAGGCTTCGCCGCCGGCCTCGTGATCTACTATGTGTGGTCGAACTTCATCTCGATCGTCCAGCAGTACATCATCATGCGCCGCACCGGCGTTGAGACCGAAGTCGACAAGTGGATCAAGAAGCGGTTCGGCAAGGACAAGCCGGACTAGGCGGGAGACAGTCTCCCGAACAGCAGGACGATGACCGACTTCACCCCCGAACAGATCGAGGCGGCCCGCAAGCTGTTCGCCGGGAATGTGGGGTTCGTCAAAGGTGTCGTTTCGCTCGATGGCCTGCCCGCGCCTGACAGGCCCGAGATCGCCTTTGCCGGACGCTCCAATGTCGGCAAGTCGAGCCTGATAAACGCCCTGTGCAACCGGAAGAACCTGGCGCGCGCATCCAACACGCCGGGCCGCACGCAAGAGATCAACTTCTTCGACCTCGCCGACGGCAAGGCCTACATGGTTGACCTACCCGGCTATGGCTTCGCGGAGGCGCCGAAGAAGAATGTCGACGTCTGGAGCCGGCTCAATCTCGACTATCTGCGTCGCCGCTTCACGCTGAAGCGCGTGTTTGTGCTGATCGATTCGCGTCGGGGCGTGGGCGACGTCGACCGCGGCGTCATGGACCGGCTGGATGGCGCGGCTGTGCAGTATCAGGTGGTGCTCACCAAGACCGACAAGATCAGGAAACAGGAACTCGCCGGGGTCATCGAAGCGACCATGGCCGCCCTGATGCAACAGCCGGCGGCGCATCCACACGTCATCGCCACGTCAAGCGAGAAAGGCCTTGGCCTGCCCGAACTGCGAGCCACGATCCTGTCGCTGATTGAGGCCTGAGCGGGGGCCCGCCCCGAAATTTTCTCATGCCCCCTGTCGGGAGGCCAGATCGTCGGGCGTCCTACTGGACAGGCGCAGGCCAAGGCCCCACATGGCTGAAGGCCGCTGAAGAGCCATAGAAAAACAACGCCGGGGGTCCTCCACCCAATGCAACCCGTTCTTTCGATCCGGGGCCTCGCCAAATCCTACAGGGGCGGGCTCCAGGCCCTGAAGCATGTCGATCTCGACATCAACAAGGGCGAGATCTTCGCCCTGCTCGGCCCCAACGGCGCCGGCAAGTCCACGCTGATCAATGCGGTCTGCGGCATCGTCACGCCGACCGCCGGAACGATCACAGTCGCCGGCAACGACTCTCAGAAGAATTTCCGCGCGGCGCGACGGATGATCGGGCTCGTGCCGCAGGAGATGCACATCGACATGTTCGAAACGGTCTGGGCCGTCACGAACTATTCGCGTGGCCTTTTCGGCTTGCCGCCCAACCCGGCCCATATCGAGAAGGTGCTGAAAGACCTCTCCCTGTGGGACAAGAAGGACACCAAGCTGATGGCGCTGTCCGGCGGCATGAAGCGCCGGGTTCTGATCGCAAAGGCGCTGAGCCACGAGCCCGAGATCCTGTTCCTTGACGAGCCGACAGCCGGCGTCGACGTGGAACTGCGGCGGGACATGTGGGCGCTGGTGCGTTCGATGCGGGAACGCGGCGTCACGGTGATCCTGACGACGCACTACATCGAGGAAGCCGAGGAGATGGCCGACCGCGTCGGCGTCATCTCCAAGGGTGAGCTTATCCTCGTCGAAGACAAGACCACGCTGATGAAGAAGATGGGCAAGAAACAGGTCGTGTTCGAACTTGCCGAGCCCCTGTCAGCGCTGCCTGAACAGCTCAAGGACTGGGACCTTGCCATCCGCGGCGACGGACAGAAGCTGGAATACACCTTCGACACGACAGCCGAACGGACCGGCGTCGTCTCCCTGATCCGGCGCATGAGCGAGCTGGATATCCAGTTCAAGGACCTCGACACGAAGACCTCCTCGCTTGAGGAGATCTTCGTCGGCCTCGTCAACGGGTAGGACGTGAACGCAGAGCCCGTCAGCCAGGATCGCCAGCCGCCGCAGGTGTTGCGGTCGGCCGTGCGCAGCCTTGGCCTGCTCGGCCCCTACTATCGTTTCATCGAATGGCGCGGCGCCATGGCCTATCCGAAGCCGCCGGCGCTGGCAGATGATGGCAAGGCCTTGCCGAGCCGTCTCGCCATGATGCGCATCATCGGCGTCTCCGACTGGCGCACCTACTACAATCAGGGGCTGGCGACCGCGCGGATGCTCGTAGAGACAGCGCGGGCCGTGGGCGCCGAGCCCTCGCGCTGGACCGCCGTTCTCGACTGGGGCTGTGGTTGCGGCAGGATCGCGCGCCACATGCCGGCGCTTACGCCGGCCAGGATCCATGGCCGCGATATCGACGCCTACACGGTGCGGTGGTCGGCCAGGCATCTCGATGGCGATTTCCGGGTGTGCGGCCTGAAGCCGCCGCTGGACTTTCCGCCCGCCAGTATCGATTTCGCTTATGGCCTCTCGGTGCTGACCCACCTTTCCGCGCCGATGCAGGCGGTGTGGTTCGAGGAGCTTGGCCGCATGCTCAAGCCCGGTGCGCTTGCTGCGCTGAGCTATCACGATCTCGACCATCCCTCGGCGCAGGGCGTCGCCTTCCGGAAGACAGAGGACGGCGTGTTCCTGACCGAATGGGCGATGGAAGGCTCGAATCTTGTCGCGGCCTTTCAGGACCTCGCATCGATCGAGCGGGCCGCCGCGCCCTGGTTCGATCTCGTCCGCCACGTTCCGCGCGAAGACACCGGCTTCGATCAGGCGCTTGCCGTCCTTCGCCGCAAACAGACCTAACGGGAGCCCATCATGACAGAAGCCTCCGCGTCACTGCAGGCCGCCTCTTCAGGCAGCGTCCTGCCAACCTTCAATGGCTACAGCATCTGGGCGATGTACCGCTTCCAGATGGTGCGTTTCTTCCGCACCATCGGTGAAAGCCTCGCCACGCCGGTGATCACGACGGCGCTTTACTTCGTGGTGTTCGGATCCGCCATCGGCAGCCGCATGGCGCCTGTCGTGCCGGGCCTTGAATACGGCCCCTTCCTGGTGCCGGGCCTGATCATGCTGTCGATCTTCACCAACTCGATCTTCAATGCGAGCTTCGGCATCTATTTCCCGAAATTCACCGGCACGATCTACGAGCTCCTGTCGGCCCCGGTCTCCTATCTCGAGATCGTCATCGCCTTCGTTGGCGCGGCGGCGACCAAGTCTGTCATCCTCGGACTCGTGATCCTTGCGACCGCCTACCTCTTCGTTCCGGTGCAAATCCAGCATCCGGTCGAGATGGTGCTGTTCCTGCTGCTGGTGTCGTTCGCCTTCAGCCTGTTCGGCTTCATCATCGGCATCTGGGCCGAGAGCTTCGAACAGCTGAACTTCATTCCAATGCTGATCGTGACGCCGCTGACCTTCCTTGGCGGCGCGTTCTACACGGTCGACATGCTGCCGAAGGACTGGCAGGGCCTCGCCCAGCTGAACCCGGTGGTTCACCTGATCTCGGGCTTCCGCTGGGCCTTCTTCGGCCTGCAGGGCGACAATGTGGGTCTCAGCCTCGGGGTCACCTTTGTCTTCATCCTGGCGTTGCTCACCGTCGTGGCCTGGATCTTCAAGACCGGCTACCGTCTGCGGAACTGATGGAGTAAGGATGGCCAGCTGATCGGGAGGCCATCCGCATGAAACGCACACTTCTGCTGGTCGCGGGTCTCGCCACAGCGCTTGGCGTCTCCGCAATCGCTCAACAGCCGCCGGCCGTCACGCCGATGACGCCAGAGATGAACCCGGGATACAGCTACATACGCCCTGAAGCGGATTTCATCCGCAGGGAAGTCATGATCCCGATGCGGGACGGGGCGAAACTGTTCACAGTCATCGCGATGTACAAGGGCACGACGAACGCGCCCATTCTGCTGACGCGCACGCCGTACAATGCCGGCCGCGCAACATCGCGCATCGGCAGCCAGCATCTCGTGGATATTCTTCCCGTGATGGACGCCGATTTCGTCAAGGACGGCTATATCCGCGTCTACCAGGACGTCAGGGGACGCAACAAATCCGAGGGCGAGTTCGTGATGAACCGCCCGATCATCGGCACGCTCAACAAGACCACGGTCGATGAATCGACGGACGCGTACGACACCATCGACTGGCTGGTGAAGAACGTCCCCGAAACAAATGGCAATGTCGGCATCACGGGTTCATCCTATGTCGGCTTCACAGCCCTCGTCGCGACGATCAATCCGCACCCTGCGCTCAAGGCGTCTGTGCCGCAGAGCCCGATGGTTGATGGGTGGATGGGCGACGACTGGTTCCACAATGGCGCGTTCCGCCAGCCCAACTTCGACTACGTCGCCTCGATGACCACCAACGCCGGAGACAACCCCTCCGTCGCGAACGGGTCTGGTGATGACTACCTCACTTTCCTCAATGCGGGATCAGCGGGCGACTACGCGAAGAAGTACGGGCTCGAGTCCTATCCCTTCGTGCAGAAGTGGTTCCAGAACCCGGCCTACACATCTTTCTGGTCCGAGCAGGCGGTTG
>JAWKVC010000013.1:0-122880 GCA_041398245.1 Hyphomonadaceae bacterium | reverse complement strand
GAATGGCGGCGCAGTTGACCGAGATGAACGGCTTGTCCGCACGCTTTGAGCGCTTGTGCAGATAGCGCGCCATCACTTCCTTGCCGACGCCGCTTTCGCCCGTGACCAGCACGGACGCGTCGGACGGCGCAATCTGGTCTGCGACCTGCTTGAGGTCGATCATCGCCGGATCCTGCGCGATTAGCGGACGATCATCGTCGGCGACGGCGGCCAGAACAGCGGCGATCAGTTCCGGGTCGGGCGGCAACGGGATGAACTCGCGTGCGCCGGCGCGGATCGCGGCGGCTGCGGTTTCCGGATTGGCGCCGATGCCGCAGGCGACGACCGGAGCGACGATCCGCTCCTGCTTCATCGCCGTGACGAGGGTCGAGATGTCCTCGTGAACATCGATCATGACGATGTCTGCGCCGCGGCCGGTGCGCAGCAGCTCCATCGCTGCGGCGGCGTCCTGCGCGTGCAGCACCTTGGCGCCGCGGTCGAAGGCTATCTTGGTGGCGGCCGAGAGCTGGCCAGCGAGATTTCCGATAATCAGAACACGCATGGGGTTTCCTCTAGGCGTCCGAATTCTTGATGATTTCCGTCATGGTCACGCCGAGCCGGTCGTCGACGACGACGACCTCTCCGCGCGCCACGAGGCGCGAGTTCACATAGATGTCGATGGCTTCGCCGACGCGGCGGTCGAGTTCGAGGACCGAGCCGGGGCCAAGGCGCAGAAGGTCCGAGACTTCGATGGTCGTGCGACCGATCACGGCCTGCACCGAGACAGGGACGTCGAAGACGGGCTTGAGGTCGGCTGCGACCTTGTCGCGCGGATCTATCCCTTCAGGCTCGGAAGGGCGAGGCGCGGCGACGGCCGTGCCGGGGTCGCCGGCCGACAGGTCTGGAAGGTTGAGGTCGTTGGTGCTCATGGCGTCCTACGCGGCGGAAAAGAGTTCGAGCTGTGGCTCGACGGGATCGGAGAGACGGGCGTTCAGGGCCTTCTCGATGGCTGCTTCGACGGCTTCGCGGCTGAAGCCGGTGGAGCCTTCGCCCCAGCTGACTTTCCAGTCGCCGGGCTTGGCCTGCGGATCGCCGACGAACTGCAGCGCGGCGCCGATGCCGTGACGGCGCAGCTGTTCGAACCGGCGTTCGATCTGGGCGAGGGAGTCCGGCGCGACGCTGATGACGACAACCGGGTTCCCCTTGAGCTGGCTGACAGCGTTGGCGATGGCGACGGCGGCCGCCTCTTCGCCATTCTTGTCCAGCGCGGCGCCGGCGATCTTGCGCGCCGCGATCATGGCCAGCTCGGCAGCTTCCTGGCGCAGGGCATCCGCGATGGCCGCGAGTTGCGCCGAGACTGGCGCGAGATGACCCGCGATCCTGTCGACCGAGGCAAAGCCCTTCGTCTCAGCCGACTGGCGCGCACGTGTTTCGCCCTCGGCGCGCGCCTTGGCCGCCAGTTCGTCGGCTTCATCACGCGTGAAGAACCGGCGATCCGGCCCCTTCAGCACGTCGCCGTTTGGCGTGAATTCGGTCTCGAAAGTGAAAGGGGAGAGGGGCTCGCTCATCAGTAGATCAGCTCCTCTTCACCACTGCCTTCGGCCAGCATGATCTCGCCGCGATCGGCCAGCGCCTTGGCGACGACGACCATCTCCTGCTGGGCGCCCTCGACGTCCTTGAGTTTGACCGGACCCATGGACGCCATGTCGTCGCGCATGAGCTTGGCTGCGCGCTCGGACATGTTCGACATGAAGAGGTTGCGCATCTCGTCGTTGGCGCCCTTGAGCGCCAGCGCGAGTTTTTCCTTGTCGATATTGCGCAGCAGCGTCTGGACGCCGCCGGGATCGAGCTTGGACAGGTCCTCGAACACGAACATCAGCGACCGGATGCGGTCGGCTGCGTCCTTGTTCTTGTCTTCCAGCAACGACATGAACCGGCCTTCGGTCTGCCGGTCGAACGAGTTGAAGATCGCCGCCATCTGCTCGTGGCTGTCGCGCTTGGACGTGCGGGCGAGGTTGGTCATGAACTCGGTACGCAGCGTCGATTCGATCTTCTCGAGAATATCGCGCTGCACCGGCTCCATGCGCAGCATGCGCTGGATAACTTCGAGCGCGAATTCGGGCGGCAGGGCGGTGAGCACGCGCGCCGAATGGTCCGTTCGGATCTTCGACAGGATGACCGAAACCGTCTGCGGATATTCGTTCTTGAGGTAGTTCGCGAGAACCTGCTCGTTCACGTTGGCGAGCTTGTCCCACATCGTGCGGCCGGCCGGGCCACGCAGTTCTTCCATCAGCGCATCGACCTTGTCGCGCGGCAGGAACTGCAGAAGCAGGCGATGCGTCTGGTCGTAGGAGCCGGTCACTGCGCCGGAACCCGACAGCCGGTTCACAAAGTCCTTGATCAGGTATTCGACCGTCTCGGCCTTGACCGGTCCCAGATTGGACATGGCGGTCGAGATCTCGCGCAGTTCGTCGTCGTCCAGCCGGTCCCAGATCGGCTTGGCTTCCTCGCCCAACGCGAGCAGCAGGACGGCGGCCTTTTCCGAGCCGTGCAGGCTCGCAACCACCTGTATCGTGTCAGCAAGACGACGGTTCGTGTCGTTATGCGTGTCGTCGCGCGTCAGCCCGGATGAGTTCGCTGAATGGCCGGCGCCCATCTCGCTGTCGTCCGGCTTGGGGAGAGCGGCTGCCTTGCTCATGCCGCGCGTCCCGAGGGTTCTTCAGCCATCCAGGCGCGGATGATCGAGATCGATTCATCGGGGTGGCTGGCCACGACTTCCGAAATCTTCTTGATCGACGACGCTTTCACCTGTCCGGAAATGCGGGCCACGTCGATGCCGGCGTCGAGGCGATCCGGCGCCGGAACATCGAAGCTCACCGTTTTGGTTTCAGGTATGGCGACCGTGCGGGTCACTTCTTCCGTCACCATCGTAGTGGACTGGGAGTTGGCGATGGACGCCTGATGCGCGGCGATGGCTTTGGCCCGCTTGGCGCCCTTGAGTGAGCGGATTTCAGGCGGCAGGTCTTCCGGTTCAGGCCGCGCCATCAGGCCGCCGACCAGCGGCCGCAGCACGAAGAACACCAGCGCAAGGGCGGTGAGGGCCAGCGCCAGGATTTCGCCGATGCGGACAAGATCGAACTTGTCGAGATCGAACGGTCCAGGCGCCTCGCCGCCGTCCAGCGACGTGTCGGGTCGTGCGAAAGCCGTGCTTTCGACGGTCACGACGTCCCCACGCTGTTCGTCGTACAGCACAGCGGATTTCACCAGCGAAGCGATGCGGGCGATTTCCTCCGGCGACCGGTCCTGCCACGTGGCGGCGGCGCCCTCCGCGCCTGGAACGCGGATCTGGTCGATGGCGACGGCGACCGACAGACGCTTGATGGCGCCGCCTTCGATGATTTCGGTGCGGACCGTCTTGTCCATCTCGTAATTGACGGTTTCCTCGGTCCGGTTCTGCGAGCGCTGGCTCTGCGGTTGCGCCGGAGCCACCGGCGCTGCGCCCGTCGGAACGTTGTTCGCCACGGTCGTCTCGTCGCCGGGGTTCATCGTTGTGTCGGACTGCGTGTCCTCGACCGTCGTGGATGAACGTACGACGCGGCTGTCGGGGTTGTAGGTCTCCGAGCTCTGCGTGACCTTGTTGAAATCGGCGTCGATCGACACCGTCACCCGCGCCGCGCCCGGTCCGGCGATATTCTCGATCACGTCGAGAACCTTGCGGCGGTAGCCTTCCTCCATGGCCGTGCGGCGCTCATCCACGGATGAACCTCCGCCGATTCCGTTTCCTGATTCGTCCGTCGCCGCGGCCAGCAGGCGGCCGTCCGTGCTGGTCACCGTCACCGCGCCGATGTCGAGGCCGGGCACCTGCGACGCCACAAGATTGCGGATCGCGCGGACCTTTTCGCCCGGCATCATGTTGCCGGTCAGCTGCAGGACGACGCCGGCCTTGGGCTTTTCGGCGTTCTGCTGGAACAGGGCCTTGTCCGGCACCGAAAGGTGGACGCGGGCCGACTGCACCATGTCGTAGGATGTGATCGAGCGCGCCAGTTCGCCTTCCATGGCGCGCAGTTTCTTGATGTTGAGGACGAACTGGGTCTCGCCAAGGGCCGAGCTCTTGTCGAAGATTTCCCAGCCGACCGACCCGCGCGTCGGCAGGCCCTGCTCGGACAGCATCATCCGGGCGTCTTCAACCTTGGCCGCATCGACGAAGATGGCCGAACCGCCGCCTTCCAGCGAATAGGCGACGCCGGCCGTATCCAGCCGGTCGCTGATTTCCGCGGCTTCCTGGAGGTCGAGGCCGGAGAAGAGCAGCTTCTTACCGCCTGCGCCGCCCTGTAGCATGATGACGCCCAGGCCGCCGCCGACCAGGGCGACGACCACGAGGGCCGCGGCGATGCGCATGCGCCCCGAACGGGCCAGCTGCGCGATCAGCCCCTTGCTTTCGTCGGTCTCGGTTTCGGCCACGGATACCCCGGAAAAAACTGCCTGCGTCGCGAAGCGCGACTAGGCAGGAATTTCCCGGTGCGTGGTAAATGGGTTCTTAAGCGCGGGAACCTAGAGTGTTAGCGAAGTCTTAAAAACGGCGCGCCGCCGCCCGGCTCCCCTCAAGCCCGGCGGCGGCGCTTTGTGCCGTCAGATTGGCGCTAGCGGTAGTTCTGAAGGCGCGTCGTACGCAGACCTTTCACGCCGTGGCGCTCATAAAGACGCTCCCAACCGCTGAATTCCTCTTTCGAGATTTCATAGCGGTCACACGCGTCTTCTACGGTCAGGAGTCCGCCGTGGACAGCGGCCACCACCTCCGCCTTGCGGCGGGTGACCCACCGCTGAATTCCCGGTGAGGGGAGATCGGCGAGTGTGATCTGGCGTCCGTCAGGCCCCACGACGGCCTGGCCTGCTTCGGCTTGGCTCAGCATGGATTGCTCCCTGTTATGCTCATTCTTTCCAGGGACCATACGCGCCGGCGCTTAAGGTGAGCCTCGCGCTGGCTGTGCGCTTTTCGGGAAAATTTCATCGATATGATGAGCTGCCGGAAACCACGAATTATGTGTTGGCGCGGGGCGGCGGCGCGCCTCGTCCGGCGTTGCGCTACAGGGTTATGCAGGCAAGCCGGACTCATGCGTTGGTCACCGCCGTGCGTTCGATTGCGTTAGCGTTTCAGCCTGATCAGCTCGTCCAGCATCTCGTCGGCCGTCGTGATGATTTTCGACGACGCCGAATAGGCGCGCTGGGTCATGATCAGGTTGGAGAATTCCTCGGCCAGGTCGACCGTGGAGCTTTCCAGCGCGCGCGACTTGACGATGCCGAGCGCCGCCAATGCCCGCACCCCGCATGGACAGGGCGCCCCGCATCGGACCAAGGCGGTAGACGCCGCCATGCTCGGACAGAAGGCCATCCGTGTTGCCGAACGTGGCGAGCGGGATCTGGTAGATCCGGCGCGTCAGGCCGTTGGTGAAGATGGCGGTGACGAAGCCGTCATCGTCCACATCGACCGAGGCGAGCGAACCGAACGGCGTGCCATCGATCTGCGAAGTGCCCAGAACCGACGGCAGATCATAGTTGGTGAGACCGCCCGGCGCGCCGATCCGCCATGTCCAGCGTGATCGACTGGGTCGCAAGACCCAGCGTCGGATCCCACTCCGAACCGCCAGCGCCCGTTGCGCCGATGGAAATCGTCAGCGGCAGCGTGGAGTTGGCGGCGTCGAGCTGACCGAATGTCGTGAAGCTGACGATGCCCGTCGCGAGCTGTCCGTTTACGAACGGCGCGCCATCGACGACCTGACCTTCCGGTAGATGGACTTCAGTGTACCAGGCGTTCGGCCCCTGTTTCAGGAACGAGAACGTCAACGTGTGCAGGCCGCCCTGGCTGTCGTAGATCTGGATTGGGATCTGGAAGTCCGGCGTCGCGGCGCCCGACGCCATGTTGTTGAGCGGGTCGGTCGCGTCATAGGTGGCCGCCGCCGCCGACACCGCCTGCGAAGACTGCAGGTTCGCTGACAGGGACAGGCGCGAGGTCGCTTCCGCCCCGCCGGCGATGCCCGACACGCGGATCGGTTCGAGGGCGTTCAGGTCGGTCGGGTTGGCGTTGACCACGCCCGAGGAGTCGACCGGCCAGCCCTGCAGGTAGTAGCCAGCTGCGTTCTGCAGATAGCCGTCCGCATCCGGCGTGAACTGGCCGGCACGGGTGTAGTAATAGGGGTCGCGCGATGTGGCGTCGTCGCTGCGCGCGCGCACGACGAACATGCCGTCGCCCGACACCGCAAGGTGCGTCGCAACCGAGGAGGCGACCGTCGAACCCTGCTCGGTCATGATCGCGCTGGATCGGGCGATCGTGCCGCCGGCGCTGTAGGCCGTGGCGCGGTTCTGGGACGTCAGCAGCGCAGTGAAATCGTTGCGCAGCCGCTTGAAGCCGACCGTGTTCACGTTGGCGATGTTGTCGGAGATCGCCGCGAGAGCGCTGGCGTTGGCGCGCATGCCGGACGCGCCGGCGAGCATGGCGGAATTGATACTCATGGTCGAAGCTCCCAGAATGCCCCCGAGGGGGCAGGGTCGATTGCGGGTTGGTTGGCCGCTTTGCGGCTGGACGGCGCGCTTCTGCGCCGGGAGTCGGAGCGGTCGTTACGCCTACTGGCGCATCAGCCGCTTGATATCGGCGTAGGCGAACACGCCCGCGGGGGTCGTGAGCGCAGGCTCGCCATAGGTGAGGTCAACGCCGGTGATGGTCGTCACCAGCGTGTGTACGGGCGTCATCTTGGCGCCGTTGGCGTCTTCGGCGACGACGTTGATCCAGTAAGGTTCGCCATCCTTGGCCGTCTCGCCGGAGCTGAGCTGGCCATCCCAGTCGAAGTCGTGCGTGCCGACGGTGGTTTCGCCGGCCTGGCTGTAGAGCACCTTGCCGCTCGCATCGGTGACGGTCACCGTCACCTTCGCGGCATCGGAAGGAAGCGTGTAGCGCCAGTTGACTGTCTCGCCCGTGTACTGGGCGCCGGCGCTGTCGATCTCCGCTTCCTGGCCGAGATAGCCTGAAAGGGACGCGCCAGCGTTGGAATTCGTCGCCTTGATCAGCGATTCAAGCTGCGTGTTGACGCGGATCTGTTGTTCGACGCCCGAGAACTGCACCAGCTGTTCGGTGAACTGGTTCGGATCCATCGGCTCGAGCGGATCCTGGTTCTGGATCTGCGCGGTCAGGATTTTCAGGAAGGTGTCGAAATTGTCCGCCAGCGTCGCCTGCGAAGCGGCCGAGTTCGCGGCGGCGTTCTGCGAGACCGGGACGAAGGAGATTGCATCAGCCATGTCTTTCTCCCTCAGGCCGTCACATCAAGGCGCGTGCGACGCCACGGCTGCGGCGCCTGAACAACGCTTGTTTCCGCGGGCAGCTCGATCGCGTCGAACCTGCGCCAGACATTCGCCGACGACGCACGGGACTCGTTGTCGTGCGTCGATGCATTCTGACCACTGTCGCTCGCCAGCTCGAATTTGACGCCGCCATCGGCAACATCGATCCCGGCGTCCGCCAGCATGCGTTCAAGCGCGCGATGCCCGCGCATCAGGTCGTTGAGCGCAGCGCTGTCATGGGCGGCCAGAACGGCATGCACCTTCTTGTCTGCGCCGACTTCAATACGGACGTCGACGCGGCCAAGCTCGGCCGGGTCGAGGCGAACCTCGAAACGTTGCGCGCGCCCATCGAAGCGCTCAACGATGCGTGAATAGACCTGCAGCGTTGCTGCCGGCGCGGCTGCCTGCGCGGTCTGGCTGGTCGCGGCTGCATGCGACGTCTGTTGGGTGCTCGACGTATGAGCGGGCGCAATGTCTGCGACCACATTCGCTTTGGATGATGTCGTGCTGGCCGTATCCGCCGCAGCGTCGCTTTGCTGAGCCGTCGGCTGGTTGGCCGCCGCCTGCGCCGTGGCGCCTGCCGCTGCTCCCTGAGCGGGCGAGGCCTGAACGCCGGAAGCCGACGCCTTCGCTGGCGACTGTCCGCCGGCCGATGTCTGGCTTGTCGAGGTTGACGCTTGCGTGGCCTCGAGGTCGCCGCCGTCAACATCGGTCGCATCGGCTGCGAGCGAATTCTGGCCAGCAGCGGTCGCCGCCTGAAGAGCGGGCACCGCGACTTCGTCTACCGCAACGGTCGCCGCCGCTGCGGCGATCTCGCCTGCCGCCTTGTTCGTCTGCGTCCCGGCGACGGGAACCACCGCTGTCGTCACGCCGTCAGCCGTCGGCGCATCACCGTCTTCTGACGCGACATCGCCTGCATTCGCCTCAACCTGCTGGCCGGCCGGCAGGCCGGGTGCAACCAACACTGTCGGTACGGTCTTCTGCGTTGGTGCCTGCTCAGCCGTCGCTGCAACAATCGCGGAAGGATCCGGCGAAGCTGCGCCATCGGTTGAGTCAGTGTCGTCCGGTATCGTTGCGTCGGCTGTTTTCGATGCGGTCGCAGCAGCGGCCAGGTGTGTCGCCGCCGTCGCAGGCCCCGCCACAGCAGGCGCCGGAGCCGTTGTTGCGCCTTCGGCCGGCGTCACAGCGGCCTGCGGAGACGCCGCAGCTTCGGCATTGGCTTCGGCCAGTACGGTCGCGAACGTGATCCGGCCGACGCCCTTCGTTGTGGCGGCAGTCTGGGCGTTGCCGCTCGCGCCGCTCGTTGCGGCGGACGCAGTCGGAAAGAAGAGGGCAGGTGTCGCGCTCAAGCGTCGCCTCAACAAAAAGAACACGCGCGTTCGCCAGCCCATGAGGACGGCGAACCTTCACAACGCCTGCAACGCGCGAGCCATTAACGTTTGCCGCAGAAAGCCTCGGAAAATCGGGCCTTAGGTCGTTAATGCGATCGGCGTGGCAGCAGCCCATGCGGCAAGTCTGGCTGGGCAGCGCGGCAGAATCTGCCGGTCTGCGCCGATGGTTTTCGCGCGCGACTGTAATCGCAACAAGGCGCGTCTGGCCCGGGACTTGCGTGGTTAACGGCAACGTTGCGGCCAGCTGGCCGGAGCGTTCCGGGGCAGAAGCTCCCTTCGCGCAGTTTTCGCGAGTGTATTCAGGAAGATGGAACGAAGCCGGTGAAGGCTGGTCGCGTAGCAGCGGCCAGGCAGGTTACGCCCACTGGGCAACTCCTGCCGGGTCGATCGTGACCGGAGCCTCGTCTTGTCGATCCAGACGATCATGGGAACAGGTCTGTCCGCGCTGTTTGCGAACCAGCAGGCGCTGAAGGCCGTCTCGACCAACGTGGCCAACGTCAACACGGATGGCTACTCGCGCCTCGAAGTGAACTTCGTCTCGCGCCAGGCGACCGGCGGTCTTGCCGGCGTCGACATCGAGATCACGCGCGTCGCCAACACCTATCTTGCCGCCGCCGAGATGCGTGGCGCCGCTGACGTCTCTGCCGCAGACATCCTCGCGCAGTTCATGGATCGCGCGCAGGGCTTGCTCGGTGACCCCTCGGACTCCTCTTCGGTCTTCGCAACGCTTGATCCTGTTTTCTCCAGCTTCGGTGCGCTGGCGGTGGATCCGGCGTCCGCGCTCCGCCAGTCCTCGGCGCTGTCGGACCTGCAGACGCTCCTGACGCAGATCGACACGACGGCCGGCGAAATCGCGGCCCTGCGCGATGAGGCCCATGTCCGCGTCGTCTCCGCGATGGAAGAAGCCAACTCCCTGATGAGCGGCATCGCCCGGCTCAATGCATCGATCCAGCGCGCGACCATTGGCGGCGTGTCTTCCACGGAGGCCGAAACCGAACAGCAGCGCATGCTCGACCGCCTGGCCGAAATCATCGACATCCGCGCGCAGGCGCGTCCGCTTGGCGGCGTCGAAGTGCGGACATCCGACGGCCTGCTACTCGTCGACATCGATTCCGCGACGCTGGGCCTCAGCTCCACCACCAATGGCGAGGCCTATCCGGGCCTCGTGATGCTGGCGCCGCGTTCCACTACCGAAACACCGATGGAATCGCATCTGGCGGGCGGCGAGCTCAAGGGTCTGATGCGCGCCCGTGACCGCGAACTCGTGAACCTGCAGCTTGCCTTCGCCGAATTCGCAGCTGGCGCGGCTGACGCGCTCAACGCCGCGCACAACGCCGGAACGTCCGTGCCCGCGCCGAGCATTCTCGAAGGCCGTAACACCGGTCTGGTCGCAACTGATCAGTTGAACTTCACCGGCGTCACCCACATCGCCATCGTTGATGACGAAGGTCTGGTCGTGCGCAACCTGCGCGTCGACTTCACCAACATGCAGATCGTCGACGATCAAGCCAACATCACGCCCTTCGCCAATTCCATCGGCGATTTCCAGACCGCGCTCAACACCGCACTGGGCGCCGATGGGCAGGCGACCTTCGCTGGCGGCCAGCTGACGATCGAGGCGTCCGTTCCGGGCACCGGCATCGCGATCCGCGACGATGAAACTTCGCCCGCCCTTCGTGCCGGCAAGGGCTTCTCGCACACCTTCGGTCTCAACGATCTCGTCACGCACGGCAGCCCGCTGAGCTATGCCACGGGCCTGTCCGGTTCCGACCTGCATGGCTTCACGGCCGGCCAGACCGCAACCTTCGCCATGCGCAACGCAGACGGCACGATTATCCGTCAGGTGGAGTTCACGGTCGGCGCCGGAACCACGATCAGCTCGTTGCGCGCTGATCTCGACGCCGCCCTGCAGGGCTATGCGCAGACCTCGCTCAATGCCGAGGGCCGGCTTACCATCGTGCCGACCAACAACTCCGTTGCCCGCGTGGACATGCTGCAGGACACGACGGCGCGGGGCGACACCAGCCTGTCGATGTCGCAGATCTTCGGCTTCGGCGAGACCCTGCCGATGCAGCGCTCGCGCCTGCTCTCCATCAATGGCGACATCTCCGCCAACCCGGGCCGCCTCGCTACGGCGCTGGCGGATCTTTCGGCGCCGCCGCCGGCCAGCGCGCGCTTTCGCCGGGCGACGGTCGCGGCGCGCTTGTGGTCGAAGCCGCCAGCACCGCGCAGCGCCGCTTCGCTGACGCCGGCGGGCTCACCGGGCAGGTGACGTCGATCTCGGATTACGCGGCGCGTCTTGCCGGCCATGCCGGCGTCCGGGCCGAAGCGCTGGAAGCGGCCAAGCTGGCGGCTGAGTCCGTGCGCGAGGAGGTCCGCTCGCGCCGGATGAGCGAGGAAGGCGTCAACCTCGATGAGGAACTCATCAAGATGACCACCTATCAGCAGGCCTACGCCGCCGCCTCGCGGATGATCCAGGCTGCGCGCGATCTCTACGACATCACACTGAACATGGTCTGAGGAAGCCTACGTCATGTCCCGCATCTCCTCTGCGATGATCCCTGCCGGCTCGATGGCTGACCTGCAGCGCGCGCAGCGCGAACTGGTCGAAGCCGCGCGTCAAAGCTCCGCCCAGACGCGCGCCAGTGACCTCAAGGGCTATGGCCGCGAAGCGCAGACGCTGGTGTCGGCAGAGCGGCTGGCGGCGCGCCTCACCGGCTTCAAGGAAACGACCCGCGAGCTGACCACGCGCATGCAGATCCAGGACGTCGCGCTTGGCCGCGCGGCGGAGGCCGTCAACAAGCTCAAGGACGAGCTGTTCCAGAATATCGGTCTCGAAAGCGGCGAGGGTGTTCGCGCCCAGATCGAGGAAGCCTTCGCCGTCCTCAAGGACACGATGAACACCAGTCTCGGCGGGCGCTATCTCTTCGGCGGCGTCATGAACGACCGGCCGCCCATCACGGCGACGTCGCTCAGCGATCTCGCCGCCAATCCCCTGACGGATTCCATCGAGCAGGGCGCGCAGGCCCAGCAGATGCGCGTGGAAGAAAGCCGCGTCGTTTCGGCCGGTCTTGTCGCGGACGATGTGATCACCGGCGCGATGGCTTCGCTCAAGCGGTTAGCCGAGCTGGACGAAGGCGTGGACGGTCCCTTCGGCGGCGATCTGACCACGGTCCAACGGGCGGCCATCCAGGACGAGCTGACAGCGCTCAGCCAGTCATTCGACAACATCCTCAGCCGTCAGGCCGAGAATGGCCGCCTGATGAAGGAAGTGGAATCGGCCGACACGCGCCTGACCTCGCGGACCAACGCGCTGGATGAAGCCATCGGCGGCATCGTCAACGTCGATCTGGCGGAGGTCGCTGTCCGGTTGAACCAGGCGCAGTTCGCGTATGAATCATCGGCAAGCGTGTTCAACGTTCTGCGCAACATGTCGCTGCTCAACATGCTGGAATAGCGGCGGCTAGTAAGCCGCCGCGCGCCCGATCTTCTGCTCGCCATCGGGCAGCACGCGTATCCCGTCGAGGCCTTCCCACACCACGACGTCGCCGCGCATGGCCATTGCCTGCGCCGCCCAGCGCCGTATCTGCGTGTGGAACGGCTCCTTCCGCCAGGCGTCGCGCCGGTCCTTGTCGACATGGATGACAATCCGGTTCGCCTCGAACTTCACGACCAGTTTGCTGTGGCGCGGGTCCCATTTCTCGCCGAGCGACTGGTCCAGCACCCAGCCGCAATAGAAAGTCCGGCAATCGTCCGGGCGGCTGTCGTAGATATTGCAGCCTTTTCCAACCGCGCAGTGCTCACACCAGACCTGCGGCTGCTTTTTCAGCTGGGCGATGCCCAGCAACTTGCAGCATGTCGTGCAGCCGTCGCACGACCGGCCCGGCGCCAGCGGCGGGACAATATCAGGACGCGGCGTCAACTCGGCCATGACTGTCACATAGCATGCATGCCCCGCAGCGCCATCGTGTCTTGCGCCTGCCGCTGCACGTGGCAGGCTCCCGCCCAGCCACAAGGACTTGGGAGGAGAACATGGCCATGCATCGCGTCACCATCCGGACAATTGCCGCTTCGATGCTGGCGATCGCCATGGCCGGTTTGGCGCAGGCGCAGATCGCCTGTGAGTCGATGCAGGGCTTCCGCGCGCCGGATGTGACGGTCACCAAGGCGACGCCGGTGTCTTCGCCCGTGCCGCTCTGCAAGGTCGATGGCGTCATAGGCAAGGAGATCAACTTCTCTGTCTGGCTGCCCGAGGCATGGAACGGGAAATTCGTCATGGGCGGCCAGGGTGGCTTCGCCGGCCGGGTCGATAACCAGGCGATGACGATGCAGGCGCTGCAAAAAGGCTACGCCACGGCCGGCACGGACACCGGCCATTCCTCGCCCCTGCGCGGCATCGATGGGTCGTGGGCCGCCGGCGACTATGAGCGGATCGCGAACTACGCCCACGCCTCCATCCACCGCACCAGCGAAACGGCGAAGGCGATGGTCGTCGCGCGCTATGGCCGCCCGGCCGAGCTGTCCTATTTCGCCGGCTGCTCCAATGGCGGGCGGCAGGCGCTTCAGATGGCGCAGCGTTATCCCGACGATTTCGACGGCATCATCGCCGGCGCGCCGGCCATCGATTTCCAGGGCATCACAGCCGCGTTCTCCACCATCACGCAGAAGATGTATCCCGACCCGAAAAAGCTCGACACGCCCGTGCTCGACAAGCCCGCGCGCGACATCCTCGCCAAAGCGGTGATGGACAAGTGCGACATGATCGATGGGCTCAAGGACGGGATCATGAATGACCCGCGCGCCTGCACGTTCGATGTGAAGACCATCCAGTGCAAGAGCGGTAAGAAGGACAACTGCCTGACGCCCGCGCAGGTCGGCGCCGTCGAGGCGATCGTCAAGGGACCGATGCTGAACGGCAAGCCGTTCCACGTTCCCTATGCCTGGGGCGGCGAACAGACCGAAGGCGACTGGGGCACGTGGCTTGCGGGCAGCAAGGATCGCGTTGGTCCCGGACAGCCGAGCCTCGCCTACGGCTTCTCCGCCGAGTTCATGCGCTACTTCGTCAAGATGGATCCGACATGGGATCACACGCGCACAAACCTCGCCACGCTTCCGGGCGAGATGAAAGCGCTGCAGGCGACGCTGTCGCCGACCAATCCGGATCTGTCGGCCTTCCGCTCCAAAGGCGGCAAACTGCTGATGTATCATGGCTGGTCGGACTCGGCCTTGTCACCGCTGATGAGCACGACCTATGTCGACCGCGTCTACGCGAACGACGCCACTGCCCGCAACGACGTGCGGCTCTTCATGCTGCCGGCCGTTGGTCATTGCATTGGCGGGCCCGGCCCGGCGCTGGTCGACTATATCGAAGCGCTCGATACGTGGGTGAAGACGAAGGCCGCTCCGGATGAACTGACCGCCCGCTTCGGCGCGGGAGATGACGCCCGGAAGACCTGCGCCTATCCGAACCGGCTGAAATACAATGGCTCGGGCGATGGGCGCAGCCCCGACCAGTTCTCATGCGTGGCGCCGTAGCCGCGCCTACACCTTGCGTCTGAATTGCTGTAGCGGAGGGCGATGACCTCGCCCTCCGATGCATATCCGGCTCCGCCGGACGAGCCAGAGGATTACCTCTGCTGCCACCGGCACTGCAGCCCGTGCATCAAGGACTATTACCGCGAGGCGCTGGCGCGCTGGAAAGCCGCCGTGCGCGAGAAGGGCGGCGATCCGGATGCGGTCCTGAAGGCGATGGGACGAGCCGGCTAGATCAGCCGCGTTTCTCGAACGTATGCGGGCCGACCTTGTGGCACCTCGGGCAGCGCACCAGTTTCGTCGGCCTGCCCGCCGCCTTGTAGCGCAGGCCGCCAATGTCCCAGATCGAGTTCTCCGCGCCGCAATGCTTGCATACGCCGATCCAGGCGCGCGATTCTGCTTCGGCTTGTCTCTTCGTCTCGTCCGACATGAACCGCATGACGAGACCGCGCATGGCTAGCCCTCTTCCTGATCCGGATAGTCGTCCATCGCCGCCTCGATTGCGTCGAGCGCCGCGGCGACGCGTTCGCGATGGCGCGGGCCGGCATGGCGCAGATAGATCGGCTGCGTCACCGACAGATGCCGGATCACATGGCAGGCGTTCAGGATCAGCGGCGGGATTTCGCGCAGGTCGATAGTCCAGCCATCCTCGCTGAAATGCAGGAAGGTGTTGCGCAGGTCGACGAGATCGTCGAACGCCTCCGCGATCTTGCGGTTGTAGGGAAGCTGGTAGGGCGGGCGCAGGAAGAACGGATCGCCTACGCGGCGCAGCAGTTCCAGCGGCGAGACGATGCGCGGCTCGCGGATCGCCAGCGGCTCGGGTCCATGGCGGCCATTGCGGGTCCACCGTTTCACATCGCGCGCATCCGACCGGGTCATGCCCTTGGTGCCGAACTCGTCGCCATGATCAAGCGCGCAGAGGCAGGCGTTCTGTACCCCCAGCGTCATCGCGATGATGATCCAGCGCCAGCAACCGTGATCCTCCGCGCAACTCTCGGCCTGCTGCGCGGCGAACTCGACACAGGCCAGAAGCTCGCGCGGCTGGTTGGTCTGGAAATGGTGTTCGGTCGGGGGCGGCGGCGGTATCGGCATGTTTCACCCCACGCTCGCGGCAAGTCCGTCTTCAAGCAGACGTCGCGCCGGCTCGTAGCGCGAGGCGACGCGTTCCGCCGCGCCGGGCAGGGCCGCAACGCGCGCCGGGTCGATATTGTCGGCATTGTCCGACAGCTTCACCCGCAGGATGGACACATCGCGCGCAGCCGCCAGTTCGGCGATCCAGGCGAGATACTCCGACCCGTGCGGTCGCGTCACCGCACGGACGATCCGCACTGTCTCCGCGCTCACGCCGGCGGCGAGCAGCGACTCCTCCGTCGCCTCCGTATCCTCGAGGCTGTCGTGCAGCCAGGCCGCTTCGATTTCGTCGCGCGTGGCGTCCGGCCAGCGGGCGACCAGTCTTTGCGCTACGCGGGCAAGGTGGCCGACATAGGGCTGGCCGGCCTTGTCGGTCTGGCCGTCGTGCAGGCGGCTCGCGAGGGCGATGATCTCCGGTCTGGCCTGGTTCATTGTCATGGCCTCACGATAGCGGGGACGGCCGCCGCCAGCTAGCCGCAGACATCCTGCAGGCGCTTGGTGTTGGGGTGCGGCTTCTGCACCACGGAATAGGGCTCGGCGCAGGCCATGCGGGTCATGCCGGTAAGGCCTCCGCCCAGCTCGGCAAGAGCGGCGGCGACGTCGGTGACGCCCTCGCCGGGGGCAAGCGTATGGCTGCGGCAGACCTCGCGATCCGCCCCGGCCAAGAGGCAGTAGCGGAAATTGATCGGCTCGGCGCAGGTGTTTTGCCAGGCTGGCTCGCCATCATAGGGGCCGATGCAGGCCGGGCGTTCGGCGTGGCGCTCAGGCTGGGTGAAGCGGGTCAGCACGAACTGGTCGAAGGCGAAATAGGCGATCACGCCAAGCGGAACGAGCAGGGCGAACCACCCCAGCTTCGCGCCCGACGAAACCGGAAACCGCTGCCCTGCCAATCCGCGCTCCTTTTTCTCTGCGCCGGCAGAGCACTAGCCGGAATCGCGGGCGACTCAACATTCCGCCGCTTTTGCCCTATATCCCCGCCCCAACATCAATCTGCTTCGGGCCTTGAACCCGTGGGAGACACGAAAATGACTACCCTGATCGGCCCTCGCGGCGGGCCCGCCATTCCCGTTGAACCCGACTTTCCGGTCGCGGACGGGCTTTGCGATTTTTCCAGACTGAAAGACGTCGACCTTACCGGCGCCGATCTCGACCTGTTCCCGGGCGATCCGCGTCCGCGGTCGGATATCCGCGTGGTCGCAGCCATGTCGGGCGGGGTGGATTCGTCCGTCGTCGCCGCGCTGCTGAAGTATGCGGACTATGATGTGGTCGGCGTCACGCTGCAGCTTTACGATCATGGCGCCGCGCTGAAAAAACAGGGCGCATGCTGCGCGGGTCAGGACATCCACGACGCGCGCCGTGTCGCCGAAGCGCTCGGCATTCCGCACTACGTGCTCGATTATGAAAGCCGCTTTCGCCAACAAGTGATGGAAGACTTCGCGGACACCTACCTGAAAGGCGCAACGCCCATTCCGTGCGTGCGCTGCAACCAGACCGTGAAGTTCTCGGATCTGCTTGCGACCGCGAAGGATCTCGGCGCCGACGCCATGGCGACCGGCCACTATATCCGCCGCACGATCGGTGCGGACGGGCAGGCGGAGCTTTCGCGCGCCGCCGATCCGGATCGCGACCAGTCCTACTTCCTGTTCGCCACCACGCGCGAACAGCTCGACTTCCTGCGCTTCCCGCTTGGCGGGATGCACAAACCCGACGTGCGCCGCGCGGCAGCCGCGCTCGGCCTGCAGGTCGCGGCGAAACCCGACAGCCAGGACATCTGCTTTGTTCCGGCGGGCAAGTATTCGGATATCGTGCAGAAGCTGCGGCCCGGCGCGGTCGAACCCGGCGACATTGTCCACATGGATGGCCGCGTCATGGGCCGGCACGAAGGCGTTATCCGTTACACGATCGGCCAACGCCGCGGCCTTGGCGTCGCGACAGGCGAACCGCTGTTCGTCGTCAGGATCGACGCCGCCAACAACAGTGTGATCGTCGGGCCGCGCGAAGCGCTTCTCACGGCGGCCCTGTCGATCGGCGAAAGCAACTGGCTGGGCGAAGGCTCCCTCACAGAAGCTTGCGCCGCCGGCGTTCCCGCGCTTGCGCGCGTGCGCTCGACGCGTGCGCCCGTGCCGGGCCGCATGGCGCTGGTCGATGGCCAGCCCGGCTTCCTGTTCGATACGCCTGAAGAAGGCGTCGCGCCAGGTCAGGCCTGCGTGATCTACGCGGCGCCGGATGGCCGCACCGTACTCGGCGGCGGCTTTATTTCCGCAACCGTAAGCGCCGCCTGATGGGGTGCAACCAGCCTTCCCGACCGTAGAGGCTGGCGCATGGAAACGGGCGTGCAATCCTGCTAGCATGAAGACGCCAGACCGCAGCGTGTCTGGCGAGGAGGCGCAATCATGAAGATGATGCTCGCATCGTCGCTCGTGGCCCTCATGGCGACGGCGGGTCTAGCCGCTGCGCCCGTGTGGGCCGGGCCCGAGACGAAAACCCAGCTGGTGACATTCGACGGGACAAGCGTGGACAGCATGCAGCTGCGCCGCGATTTCAATTCTGTCTGGGTCATCGACAACCAGAACATCCTCTATCGGGACGACTCGCGGGACTACTATCTCGTGACGCTCAGGGAGGCGTGCCAGCCGCTCGATATTCGCAACCGGCGGTTCAGTTTCCATCCCGCGACGGACTGGCGCCTGAAGGCGAGCACACGTTACGAAGTGCGCCCGTTCGCCGGGCAGCCCTGCGACGTCGCGAAGATCGAGCAGCTGGGAGACGACCGGGCCGAGCCGATGCGCAAGTCGGCGGCATGGCGCATGTGGTGACATCGTCCATCTATTGGTGTTGCCACGAGAGGAGGGGCTACAGATGAAGACGGAAATCCGTTGCGCCGTGCTTGCTTTGCTTCTTGGCGGTGTCGGCGTTGCAGCGCCCGCATTCGCCCAATCCGGCTATCAGCCTCCGCGCACAGCAACCGGCCATCCGGATTTCCAGGGCGTCTGGAGCACCGCTACGGCGACGCCAATGGAACGGCCTGCCGGCTATCCGCTCGTGTTGTCGCGTGAACAGGCCAGCGCCATCGAGGACGGTACGCTGTTCAACCAGCGCATGAAGACGCAAGCGAGCTTTGTTGATCCCGGCGAGGCGCCCCCGAGAAGGGCAAGCCGTTGCCGCCAGTCGGCAACTATGATGTCGCCTATACGGACCCAGGATCGCGCGTCACGTCGATTGGCGGCGAACTGCGCTCATCCTGGATTGTGTATCCTGAGGACGGGAGGATTCCGGCGCTGACCGAGGCCGGCGCGAAGCTGCGCGAGACAAGTCCCCGCCGGCGCGGCACGGGCTACGACAATCCTGAAGAGCGCGGACCTCGGTGAACGCTGCATCCTGCTGTCAGGCGGCCCACCGCTTCGCTCGGGTCTTTACAACAACAATGTCCAGATTGTGCAGACGCCTTACAACACGTCATGCTGATGGTCGAGATGGTGCATGACGTTCGCATCGCTCACTTCAGTAACACTCATGACGACGCGCGCATGACGGCGTGGATGGGAGATCCCATTGCGCGTTGGGATGGCGATACCCTGGTAATAGAGACGACCAATATCCATCCCGATCAGCGCCTCGATCGAACGCTGTTGAGCGAGGCCGGTACGATTACCGAACGGTTCACCCGGATATCTGACCGCCAGATCCTGTACCAGTTTGAGGTCGATGACCCCGCAACCTACGCTAGCGTCTGGCGCGGTGAGACGGCGCTTAACCGCCTCAATGAAGATATCTACGAATACGCCTGCCATGAGGGCAATTACGGTCTCTTCAACATACTATCGGGCGGGCGCGAGAACGACCGCGCAGGCGTCGCCAACGTGACCAGCCTCAATCGAACCGAGTAAAAGTTGGCTGTGACCCTATTCGTCGCCGTAGACGCCATGCACGCCGCCGCCGTAGAGCGGGGCACGACCATCACGCTTCCGCCGACTGACGCCACAGCTCAGTCGCCGGTGAATTTCGGCGGCCGGCCTTCGAGAAACGAGGCGACGCCCTCGGCGTAATCCCCGCTCTGCTGCATCAGGGCGAAGGCTTCGAGATCGCGATGCGCCGTCGCCTGCGACAGCGCGAGCGCCGCGATGTTCACATCGCGCTTCACCATCTTGAGCGCTGTCGGCGGCAGCTCCGCCGCCATGCGGGCAAACGCCGTTGCGCGCTCGAGCGCCTTGCCGTTGTCGGCGACGGCGTCCGCCAGCCCACGCCAGCGCCGTTTCCGCATCTACCTTCTCGCACAGTGCCGCCAGCCGCTTGGCCCGCGCAGGTCCGACCAGCGCTGTCATGCGCGGGATCGACCCCCAGCTCATGTTCATGCCGCGCGCAACTTCGGGCACGTAGAGCCGCGCCGATTTCGCCATCACGCGCAGGTCGCAGGCAACGGCAAGTGCTGCGCCGCCGCCCACGCACCAGCCCTCGATCGCCATGATGGTGATGCCGTCGATCTTCTCCCAAGCCTCACACATCTCGGGGCCCGCGCGTAGCGACAGGCGGCGCTGCGATAGCCCGTGGTCCTTCTGCGCGGCGCGCGCCGGATCCTTGAGGTCCGCGCCCAGCGTGAAATTGTCGGCACGGCCCGCCAGCACTACGGCGGACACATCGGGCCTTGCGTGAAATGCCCGTGCGGCTTCCGTCAGTTGCCTGATCGCTTCGATCGACAGCGCGTTGGCCTTGTCGCCCCGGTCGAACCGCACGATAGCGATACGGTCGTCGATCTCGGTGGTGATGAAGTTGTCGGCCACGCGGGCGCTCCCTGTTTTCCGGGAAGTATGTGGCCCGCGCGTGCGGGCGTCCATCGCCGCATGACCGCTCTGTGACGCTGGCCCCGCATTCGCGTTACTGGTGTTTGGCGTTGCGTCCCTCGCGCGCGTGGGGTCCACTTGCCGGAGATGTTGACCGGAGGCTTCCCATGGCTGTCATGAAATCCGAGCAAATCCTCTCGGAATCGTCCAAATCATTCGAGGATGCGATCCAGACCGCTGTGACGCGCTTCGCCAAGACCGTCCGGGGCCTGCGCTCCGCCAACGTCAACAACATGTCGGCCGTGATCGACAACTGCAAGATCGTCGCTTACCGCGTCAACATGCAGGTGACCTTCGAGGTTGAAGACACCGGTGGAAATGGCGGGAAGGGCAAGAAGAAAAAGAAGCACTGAGGCGCCCGGGCCGGTCCTGACTGCGTCTGGCCCCGAGGCGATCGCCGGGGCGCCGGATGCGCCCGCGGCGCCAGACTCCGAGACAACGTTTGGCGCCCTGCCGGCTTTCGGCAGGCAAGAGACGTTCGGCCGCCCGACCGACGACAGCGCAACGCCGCCCGGCGCGCCGGGCTTCGGCAATCCGGCGCACGACGTCTGACCGCCAGCACTATTTCGTTAGCGCCTTCTCGATCTCATAGACCGGCATGTGGGTGAGGTCTTTCGCGACCTCCGCCATCACCTTGTCGGTCACGTCCTTGTGCAGCGATTTCCGCAGCTCGCCCAGGATCACCGGCGGCGCTACGATCACCAGATGCTTGTAACGGCCGCGGCGCGCCGCCTCGTTGAGCCCTTCGGCGATCCTGCCGGCGAACAGATGCTTCTCCAGCCGGTGCCAGTCCGTCTCCTGCACGGCGCTGCGACGATCGCTCATCGAGGTGAACGACCGGCCCGGCCGGTCGGCTCCCTGCTCACTGGTGGATGGGTTTTCGTGGTTCCAGACGTCAACCACCTGCAGGTTCGGATACTCGGCATCGCCTTCATTGCGCAGGAAAAGCGCCCTTTCGCCGTCGCCGACCATCACCCACGCGCCGTGATCAATTCTCAAGCCTGACATCAACGGGGCTCCATAATAGACTGTTTGACCAACTCACTTGCCGTACACACGTTCCTCTCCGCTTGACTTGGAACAGGTAGGGCCGATTGTGCGGCCTGCAAATCACAGGAAAGGCTTTCCCCATGAGCGCATCCGATCCGGTCGTTATCGTAGGCATGGCGCGCACGCCGATGGGCGGCTTGCTGGGCGAACTGGCGGGGTTCTCCGCAAATGAACTCGGGGCCGTCGCCATCGAGGGCGCGGTGAAGGAAGCGGGCATCAAGGGCGAGGATGTGGACCTCGTCTACATGGGCAACTGCCTGCCGGCCGGACAGGGCCAGGCGCCGGCGCGCCAGGCCGGCATCAAGGCCAAGCTGCCCAAGGGTGCACAGGCCACCACCGTCAACAAGATGTGCGGCTCGGGCATGCAGGCCGCCGTGATGGGCCGCAACGCCATCCTCGCGGGCGACGCCAGCGTGGTGATCGCGGGCGGCATGGAAAGCATGACCAACGCCCCGCACCTCGTCGATCTGCGCAAGGGCCACAAGTATGGCGCCGCCGCGATGAAGGATCACATGGCGACGGATGGGCTGGAGGACGCCTATGCCGGCGGCGCGATGGGCAACTTCGCCGACATGATCGCCAAGGAATACCAGTTCACCCGCGAACAGCAGGACGCCTACGCGATCGAAACGCTGGCGCGGGCGCAGGCCGCCACCAAGGAAGGCCGCTTCAAGCGCGAGATCACGCCCGTCGTCGTCAAGTCGAAGAAGGGCGATGTCACAGTCGAGACCGACGAGCTTCCGCGCCTGGCCAAGCCCGAGAAAATTCCGGAGCTGCGCCCCGCCTTCTCGAAGGATGGCACGGTGACGGCGGCGAACGCCTCCGCGATTTCGGATGGCGCGGCTGCGCTCGTCCTGATGAAGGAATCCGAAGCCAAGAAGCGCGGTCTCAAGCCGCTGGCGAAAATCGTCGCCACGGCCGCGCACAGCCATGAGCCCGCCTATTTCACCACCGCCCCGGTGCCCGCCATGCAGAAGGCGCTGGACAAGGCTGGCTGGAAAGCCTCCGACGTCGATCTCTGGGAGATCAACGAGGCTTTCGCGGTTGTTCCGATGATCGCGATGAAGGAACTCGGCATCACGCACGACAAGGTCAACGTGAATGGCGGCGCCTGCGCGCTGGGCCATCCGATCGGCGCCTCGGGCGCGCGGGTCGTGGTCACGCTGATCAATGCGATGGAGCAGAAGGGCGCCAAGAAGGGCGTCGCTGCGCTCTGCATCGGCGGCGGCGAAGGCATCGCCATGGCGATCGAACGGGCCTGATCCCATGTCCGACGTGGTCAAAGTCCCCAGCGGGTCAAAGCTGGGGCTCGGCTTCTCGCGCGCCGTGCGTGTGGGCGACCTCGTGTTCGTCTCGGGCTGTGCGCCGATCGCCGCGGATGGTTCAGTCGCCGCGCCGGGCGATGTGCGCGGGCAGACCAGGCGTTGCCTCGAGATCATCGAAGGCGCGCTGGTGCAGGCCGGCGCCGACATCAAGCATGTCGTGCGCACGCGCGTTTTCCTCACCGATATGAGCCGCTGGAAGGAAGCCGGCGAGGCGCATGGCGAGGTCTTCGGCGAGATCGAGCCGGCGACATCCTTCCTCGGCACAAGCGCGCTGATCAATCCGGGCTGGTTGGTCGAGGTCGAAGCCGACGCGGTGGTCTCGCGCTGACGTGCTGGCGATTGTCGATGCCGCCTATGGGGAGGATGCATCGGCGGCGGCCTGCGTAACGGCGGCGAACTGGGAAGCCGCGAAGACCATCGATGAAATCACGATCCGCTCGGGCCCGCCCGCCAGCTACGAACCGGGGCAGTTCTTCAGGCGGGAGCTGCCCCTTCTTCTTGCCGTGCTGGACAGGCTTCCGCGACGACCGGACATCATTCTGATCGACGGCTATGTCTGGCTGGACATGGATGGTCGCAAGGGCCTCGGCGCGCATCTTTACGAAGCGCTGGATGAAGCCTGCGCTGTCGTTGGCGTCGCCAAGACGAAGTTCGCCGATGCAGACGAATGGGCGGCCCAGGTCGTCCGCGGCGCAGCTTCGCGTCCGCTCTACGTAACTGCCGCTGGACTCTCGCTGGAAGAGGCGGCTGCCGGTGTAAAGCGCATGCACGGACCGCACCGCATCTCGACGTTTCCCGGTCGTGCCGACCGTCTGGCGCGGCGCGCGCTGAAGGCCTAGGTTCAGCACACAATCGCGTCGGGAGGTCTTCATGCTCAGCTATGATGTTTGCGAATGTGGCGCGCCGTTGCAGCGCATCGAGCGTGACACGCCGCAGCCCAAAGGCGCCGAAGTCGTCCTGCGCGTGATGGCCGCGGGCGTTTGCCATTCCGACCTGCACATATGGGACGGCTATTACGACATTGGCGGCGGCCAGAAGCTCAAACTGCTCGATCGCGGCATCAAGCTGCCGCTCACCATGGGCCACGAGAATGTCGGCGAGGTCATCGCCGTCGGGCCCGATGCGAAGGACGTCTCGGTTGGCGATGTGCGGCTGATCCATCCGTGGATGGGATGCGGCGAATGCGTCGTGTGCCGGCGCGGCGACGAAAACCTCTGCGTGAAGCCCTGCAGCGTCGGCATCCATCGTGGCGGCGGCTTCGCCACGCATCTTGTCGTGCCGCACCCGCGCTATCTGTTCGACATCGGCTCGCTTGCGCCGGAACGCGCTGCGCCGCTCGCCTGTTCGGGCGTTACGGCCTATGGCGCGCTGAAGAAGGTGAGCGACACGCTCGCTGACGAGCCGGTCGTGATGATCGGCGCAGGCGGCGTCGGCCTCATGGCGCTGGCGTTGCACAGGAAGATGGGCGGCAAGAGTGCGATTGTCGTCGATATCGACCCCGCCAAGCGCGAGGCGGCGCTGAAGGCCGGGGCCGCCCGTGTCATTGACGGCGCCGCAAAGGACGTGGCCGATCAGGTGCGCGCCGCAACCGGCGGCGGCGCCTGGGCTGTGATCGACTTTGTCGGCGCGGGCCCTACCGTGAAACTCGGCGTCGACGCCACCATCAAGGGTGGAAAGGTGATCGTGGTCGGCCTTTTCGGCGGCGATGTCACCATCGCGACGCCCTTCTTCCCGATCAAGGCGCTCACCGTGCAGGGCAGCTATGTCGGCAGCCTCAACGAGATCGCCGAGCTGCTGGAACTGGTCAACCGCAAGGGCGCGCCGGATGTACCTGTGGCGACGCGGCCGCTCGATCAGGTCAACGCCGCGCTCAACGATCTACGCGACGGCAAGGTCATCGGCCGTGTTGTCGTGACGCCGTAAGGAGCGCGCGCATGTCCGCTGTCGTCGAGGAGTTTCGCAAGCAGGCGGAGGTGTGTGGCGACCTCGGATCTGAGTTTATCCGCCAGATCCTGTTGCGCGGCGCCGAGGATATCGAGGCCGGCGGCGTCGTCGCCAGATTGACTGCGGACTGGCCCGGCAAGCCGCGCGCTGATGCCGTTTCGTTGCGCTGGGCCGGATCCCTGCACGCGGCGGTGCTGACCGGCCGCGATCCGGCGATGGCTGCGGAGTATCCAGCGGCGCGCGCCGACTGGTCGATGGACCGGATTTGGCCGCTGGCGGATGCTTTTCTCAGGCGCGAGGAAGCCTGGGTGCGCGCCTTCATGCAGTCGCCGCCGCAGACGAACGAAACCGCGCGCTCAACGGCGCTGGCCGCTGGCTTCATGTGGCTGGCCGATCGCATGCCCCAGCCCTTCCATATGCTCGAGCTCGGCGCCAGCGCCGGTCTCAATCTCTACTGGGAGCGCTTTGCCTACGCGTATCCGCGTTGGGGTCGACGCGATGTCGCCGGGCCGCTGATGCCAACCGAGATCAGAAGCGGCGAGCTGCCGGGCTGGCGCGATATCGCCATCGCTTCGCGCGCGGCATGCGACCAGAACCCGCTCGATGCGTCCAACCCCGACCACCGCTTGCGCCTGCGCGCCTATGTCTGGGCGGATCAGGCTGCGCGATCTGAACGGCTGAATGCGGCGCTTGATCTCGCGCAGGCGCTCAATGTGAAGGTGGACAAGGCCGACGCCGCCGTCTGGATCCGCGAGAAGCTGTCAGGCGAACTGCCCGAGGGCACGACCGTGGTTTACCACTCGGTCTTCCTGCAATACCCGCCGCCGCCCGTGCGCGCAGCGATAGCCGATGCGATCGTAGAAGCCGGCGCGCGCACCACGCCAACCCGGCGTCTGGCCTGGCTGTCGTTCGAGCCTGAATCGCTGGTCGCCGGCGTGCGCGGATCGATCCGTTTCGTCCTGCACGCGGTGATGTGGAACGATGGAAAGCGCAGCGACCAGACGCTGGCCGAAGTCGATCCGCACGGGCGGCATCTGGACTGGTTTGCCTAGGCGCGGGCGGTCGTGCTGGGGCGAAGCGGCGTCTGCGCTTCCGGCTGCATGTAGGCGCGGCGGGCCTGCGCGGCTGAGACGCACGGCGGAGCCGATTGTCCAAGAAGATGGGCGCCGAAAGCCGGCGCGAACCATTTTGGCACAGCGTGGCTTGCTCGGGTCTGTGTGGTTGAAGCCTGTTCCCGGCGCTCGCTGTTGGTCGCGCGCCGGTCGTCAAACCGCTGGCGGCGGTCTTCATTCCGGAACACGTGGGGCGTGGGTTCGACGCGCATGACTCGCCTGCTGCAAGAGCAGGGCCAGCCACGGATAATGCGCGTTAGGGTTAAGGCGCAGCCAGCCGCCGGGCGAGATCAGCAAGGCCGGCATGGGCGGCCCAGCCTGCCGGCGTGCCGTTCCATATATCGTCCCTCTCGGTAAGGGATGCGCCGGCGGCGACAAGCATGTCGCACAGCGCAACATCGCCCGTCAGGGCCGCCTCATGAAGCGCCGTCGCATGGCGATGCAGCCGGGCGCTGCGGATTGTCGGATCGGCTCCGGCCGCCAGCAGGCGCGCGACGCCGGGGGTGAGGCCAAGATTGGCGGCGACAACCAGCGCATCGGCTCGCGCCGCGGCATCGGACGCGGGCAGCAGGCGGGCGATATCGGTTTCCAGCCCCAGCACGATTGCTGCGGTCAGCGTGACCGTCGCGCCATGATGGATGAGGCGCTGCGCCGCCTCGGTCTCGTTATGGGCGACCGTCGTATCGAGCCCGGCCGGGCTGGCGCCGCGGGCCACCAGCGCATCGATCAGGGGCAGCTGCACGCCGCATTCGCGTGGGACCATGCCGGTCGCGGCCAGCATCACGGCATAGTCAAGCTGTTCCTGCCGCGAGGGCGGGGCGATGCGGTCGAGATGGTCGACGATGGTCATCGCGACACTGACAATATTGGCGGGAAGGCGATGGTTGCGGATCGGGTTCTCCGCCACGAACCACAGCAGGTAAGGGTCGGCGAAATATCCTTCCTCGCCGGTGATCAGTCTGTCTGTGATGAGATACGGATGGGCGGTGAGAAGCCCATCCAGCTTCGCGACCCCGCCTGCATCGATGGCCGCGACCGCATCGGCAAACACCGGGTCGCGGATATCCATGGCCTCAGCTGTCCTTGGGCTTGTCGCTCGGCGTGTATTGGCCCGTGGCGATCTGGGCGAGCTGCTTCTGCATGTCCAGCATCTGCTGCTGCAGGGCGCGGATCGCATCAACCCCTGTCGGTGTGGCGGGCCGGGCTTCATCCGCACGTGGCGGCGTCGCAGGCGCAGCGGCGGCGCCGGGCACGAATGGCGTGAAGAACTTCATCGTATCCTCGAACATCGACATGTTCTTGCGGATCTGTTCCTCGAACGCCTTCGCCTTGTCCTCGCCGACGGCGGTGTTCATGTACTCCCGCCATTTCTCCTGCTGCTGGTTGAATGTCTTCATCGACATTTCGAGATAGGCCGGCAGCATCGACTGGAAGCTGTCGCCATAGAACTGGATCAGCTGGCGCAGGAAGGAGACGGGCAGCACGCCTTCCTTCTTGTTCTCCTGCTCGAAGATAATCTGGGCCAGAACGGCGCGGGTCAGGTCCTCGCCTGTCTTGGCGTCCTGAACGATGAACTCCTTGCCTTGGCGGGTGAGCTCGGAAAGGTGCTCCAGCGTCACGTAGGCGGATGCGGACGTGTCGTAGAGTCGTCGGTTCGCGTACTTCTTGATGACGATCTTCTCGTGCGCGCCGTTCCCGTTGGCTTGCGTCAAGTCCGTCTCCCGTCTGCAGGCCCTTACCGACGTCGCGTCAGCTGACGTTCACGCCTGGCGGACCGGCTCATTAAATCGCGTTCAGGACGTCATGTAGCACGTTCCTTACGCACCTGCACACTCATTCAGCGGGCGCAGCATGTGCGCAGCAAAATTTTCTGATGCGACCCCGTTGCAGGACGTGCCGCGCGTGAATCTGTTATAGCGATCACTGGCTCGTGAATGGCAGGGAGACGGCAATGACGAAGGTGGCGCTGGTTACGGGGGGAACCCGCGGTATCGGCCGGGCAATCACCGAACGGCTGGTGAAGGATGGCTACAAGGTCGCCGCCAACTATGCCGGAAACACCGAAGCCGCCGCCAAGTGCGCCGAGGAACTGGGGATCAAGGCCTACAAGTGGGATGTCGGCGACTACGACGCCTGCGCCGCGGGGCTGGCCCAGATCGCTTCGGACCTCGGTCCGGTTGACGTTCTAGTCAACAATGCTGGCGTCACGCGCGACGCCACGCTCCACCGCATGACCCGCGAGCAGTGGGACGATGTCATCCGCATCGATCTCACCTCCGCCTTCAACCTCTGCCGCCTCACGATCGAGGGCATGCGCGAACGCAACTTCGGACGCATCATCAACATCTCCTCGATCAACGGACAGAAGGGCCAGATCGGGCAGGTGAACTACTCCGCCGCCAAGGCCGGCCTGATCGGCTTCACCAAGGCGCTGGCGCAGGAGAATGCGAAGAAGGGCATCACGGTGAACGTGATCTGCCCCGGTTACATCGATACGGAGATGGTCGCCGCCGTTCCGCCCAAGGTGCTCGAGAGCATCATCTCGACGATCCCGATGGGACGCCTCGGTACAGCGGCCGAGATCGCGGGCTGCGTCTCGTTCCTGGCCGGCCCCGACTCGGGCTTCGTCACGGGCGCCACGCTGACCGCGAATGGCGGCCAATACATCGCAGGCTAAGAGCCTTCCTCGCCGGCCATGCGAAAAGACCGCAGCAGTAAGGCAACGGTTAAGGGAGAGTCGCTAGACTCCTGATTCTGAAGGAGTCGCATTGCTTGCGTCTGCCGCTGAAAGGCCGCATCGTGAGCCATGGGGCTCCTTTTGCGAACAAAGAATCGCCCTGTTTTCCGTGCCATATGGCGGGGATGAAGGTGAAAGAAGTTCATTGTCCGGCGGCCAAGGCCGTTGCGGTGATCGCAGTAGCGATAGGGCTCGGGATCGGCAGCGCCGCTCCTGCCTTCGCGCAATCGCCTGACATTCCCCCGCCCACCTTCGCCACCACCCGCAGCCAGGCTTCGCTCACGCCATCGGGCGCCGTGCGCTATGATGACCTCGGCGCGCCGGACGGCGGCTTCGTGCTCGAACAGCGCGGCTCGATGGTGCTGCTGCAGATGGATGGCAGCGGCGAGATCCTGCCACTCGTTCCGATGCCCGGCGTGCGCGGCGAAACCGTGTTCATGGATTATCGCGGCCGGACCGTGCTGAAGGTCACCCGGGCCGGCAACGTCGTCTCCTATCTCTACAACGAAACCGGCGCCCCGGCCGATCCGCACAAGGGCATGCAGCCGCCCCTGTCGGCGCCGGCGATGACCGCTGCGCTCGATTCGATGCGCGCCAGCGCCGTCAGCGAGCTGACCCATCTTGCCGGCCATGACGTTACGATCTGGGGCACGCAGGCTTTCTCGAGCACCGAGGCCTTTGCCGCCGATGCGCTGAGCATCCTCGTGATCGGCGTGCGCAACGCCAATGGCCATGCCGGCCGCTCCGCCTCCAGGATCGAGAAGGTTACGCTCCGCCGCGCCAAGGCGCCGCGCGTTGAACTCGACAATGGCGAACTGATCCTCGAAGTGAACCCGGACGATCCGTGGGGCGGCCGCGTGACGCCGGACGATGTCACCCGCGTGCTGACCCAGTCACGCGACAGAGGCTGATCCAGCCTTCATGTCAGGTCCCGGGCGACCAGCCGGGCGGGGCCATCACAAACCCTGAAAACGCGAAGCCGGGCGAAACCGTGCAGCCCACCAGCGTCCACGCGCCCAGCGTGCGCGCGGCCTGCCAATGATGCGGCGGCACAACTACCTGCGGGCGCTCGCCACGGCTGAGGTCGGGTCCGAGGATGTGCGCGGTCGCCTGTTTCGCCTCCGGCTCAGCCAGCGACAGCTCCAGCGGATCGCCGGCATACCAGTGCCAGATCTCGGTGGCGTCGACATGGTGCCAGTGCGATCGCTCGCCCGCGCCGAGCGCGTAATAGATCGCGGTCCCCGCCGAGCGCTGACCCTCCGCCGCCGGGATGCGGTGCGTCTCGGCATACCAGCCGCCTTCCGGATGCGGCTTGAGGTCAAGCGTGCGGATGATGTCGTCGAGCGTCATGGCCGGCTCAGAAATTGTTCTTCCGTTCGCGCACGTCCGCGAAGGTGGCGATGGCGTCTCCGGTATGGCCGACGAAGGCCTGCAGCGTGGGATCGTCCGCACGCAGGAAAGGGTTCGCCCGCTTCTCGGCGCCGATTGTGGTCGGCACGGTCGGCTCATTCCTGCCGCGCTTGGCCTTCACCTCGTCCGCATAGGCGGTCAGATCGGCATTGGCCGCGTCAACGCTCAGCGCAAAGGCGGCGTTCGAAGCGGTGTACTCATGAGCGCAGTAAACGACCGTATCGTCCGGCAAGGCGCGCAGCTTCTTGAGGCTGTCCCACATCTGCGTCGGCGTTCCCTCGAACAACCGCCCGCAGCCAAGCGCGAACAGCGTGTCGCCCACGAACGCGATGTGATCGTCAGGCAGGTGGTAGACGATATGGCCGAGCGTGTGCCCCGGCGTCGCGATGATCCGGGCGGTCAGCTTGCCGAGCGACACCGTATCCCCGTCGCCAAGCACGCGGTCGGGCAGGGGCGCGGCGCGTTCCACTTCCTTGGGCCCGACGACTTTTGCGCCCGTCGCGGCGACGATCTCGGCATTGCCGCCGGCATGGTCAGGGTGCCAGTGGGTGTTCCAGATCTGGGTGATGCGCCAGCCCTTCCGATCCGCCTCGGCGAGGATTTTTGAAGCGTCCGGCGTGTCGATCGTCGCCGTCTCGCCGGTGTCAGGATCGTGCAGCAGGAAGCCGTAATTGTCCTTGAGGCACGGGAACATATGAACCATGGGGCCCGCCATGCAGTTTACCTTTCCCGCTGTTCATCACCCTATATAGGCTTGGGTTCGGCGCGAAGGTTAGGGCATGCGCTTCGATATCGACAGGCTCCAGACCTTCTACGGCTCGCCCATGGGCCGGATGGCGCAGGACATGATGGGCAAGCGTGTCGCGGCGCTGTGGCCGTCGGCGTCCGGGCAGGATGTTCTTGGCATCGGGCATGTCGAGGCCCTGCTGGAGCCTTATCGCAGCACCGCCCGCCGCGTGATCTCTGCAGCGCCGGCCGAGCAGGGCGCTGAGCGCTGGCCTGATGGCGGCAAGAGCCTGACCACGCTGGTCGAGGACGAGCGCCTCCCGTTTCCTGACGCCCTGTTCGACCGCATCATCGTCCGCCATGCGCTGGAAGAGGCCGAGAGCCCGCACCGCCTGCTGCGCGAGATCTGGCGTGTCGCGGCCCCGGAGGCCCGGATTCTGATCATTGTCGCCCACCGGCGCGGATTATGGGCGCGCGCGGAGTCGACTCCGCTGGGCCATGGGCGGCCCTATACGCGTACACAGCTCAACCGCCTGCTCGAGGACGCCATGTTTGCCCCTCAAGCCTCTGCGCGCGCGCTCTACGCGCCGCCGATCGGCTGGGGCCTCATCACTTCCGCCGGCGATGCGTGGGAAAAGATCGGCAGATTCGCCTGGTCGGGGTTCGGTGGTGTGCTCATGGTTGAGGCCCTGAAGCGCCTTTACATCGAGCCGGGCAAGCCTGCGCGCGCCCGGCGCGTTGTAAAAGTTCCAGAAAAACAGAGGCCTACAACAAGAAACGACAGAAAACGCAATTAGGTGTTGAAGATGTGTAAGTGATGCAATATATACATCCACGAAGCGGGAAGCCCCGCTAGCCTCAAAAAGGAAAGGGAAGCCCAATGAAATACATCACCGCCGTTTTCAAACCGAGCCGTCTGGACGCTGTCCTTGATGCCGTGACCGCCGCCGGCGCGTCGGGCGTGACCGTCACTGAAGTGCGTGGCTATGGCCGTCAGCAAGGCAAGACCGAAGTCTATCGTGGCGCCGAGTACGAAGTGCGCCTGCTGCCGAAGGTCCGCATCGAAGTCGCGGTGTCTGACGCCATCGTCGAGAAGGTTGTCGACGCCGTCACGCAGGCCGCCAACACCAACAAGATCGGCGACGGCAAGATCTTCGTGATGGATCTGGAGCAGGTGCTCCGCATCCGGACCGGCGAGAAGAACGAATCGGCCCTCAGCTCGTAAGCGCTGACGACTTCCAGCCGACGCCGCCTGACCCCCAGAAGCGGCGCGGCTGGCGCGTCTCCGGCATAATGCCTGAAAAAATGGCCGGGAGCGCTGGCGACCACACCCCCTGATCCAGCCGCCAGAGCTTTGAGCCGCCAGAGGCCGCCCGCCTCCGGCGGCTCCGCGCATTTCTGGGCCTTGCGGTTCAGGCCTTTGGCTTCACCGCCAGATAGCCGCGCTCAACCATGCGGCGCAGCGCATCATAGGCCTCGGTGAGTTCCTCATAGGCCGCGCGCAGTGTCGCCAGCTGCGCCACGTCCTGCGGGCTTGCTTCCGGCTTCTGCGACAGGGCGATCGCAGCAACGACCCAGCGCGCGCGGGCATTGGCGCCGGCGACGGCAAGCCGCTGGAAGCGGGACTGATCGGCATAACCAATCGTTTTCGCCAGCACTTCCCGGTTGGCTGCAAAGGCGGCGTAGTCGATCTGCTCGAGATGGCCGCGCAGGGCGCGTTGCTCCTGCGGATCGAGTTCTATTTCCGGCTCGAAGTGTTCCCGAACCTTGCGGACCGTCGATGTCATCGTGAACGGCATGGGGCGTTTCCTGTCTGGCCGGACTTTTTGGGAGTCCGGTCCGTCTACAGGATAGGCGCAGAGGGTTAGCGGCGGCTTGGACGGATCGGTGAAATTAGGCCGATCGTGGTCAGCGGGACTTACGCTCCAGCACGAAGACCAGTTCCTCGGCGGTCCAGTTGAGGCGGCCGAGCGATTTGCCGGTCGCCGGCTTGCCGCCAACCGATGTGGCGGCGGCGATGGAAAGCCCGGCCTCTTCGGCGAGTTCGGCCATGTCGCGCGCGGTGCACGGGCGGCGCGCGCCGTCCGACCACCATCCGGCGCCATGGCCAAGATTGGGGATGCGGCCCGAGGTGAGCAGCGCCGTGCGCACCTTCCAGTGGCCATAGTTGCGGAACGAGACGATCACCTTGCGGGCGATGCGCGAGAGTTCGTCGAGCACGAATTTCGGCCGCGCCAGTTCCTGGATTGTCTTCGACAGGATCGCCACGTCGAAAGCGTCGTCAGGATAGACGGGCAGGTCGGCGTCGGCGTTGCCCTGCACCACGGCGAGGCCCTTGGCGACACAGCGGTTCACGCCCGCCTGCTCAACCTCCAGCCCGCGGGTGCGCGCGCCGCGTTCCTGTTGCAGCAACTCCATCAGCTGGCCGTCGCCGCAGCCGACATCGAGCACGAGGTCGCCCTTGGTGATGAACTGGGCGATGGCGACGTGGTCTGCGCGGCGAATGCCGTGGGAGCCGGGACCGGATTTCATTGCGCGACCCCGGGCAGACCACGCGCGGCGGCCGCCGCATCGATGAAGCCGCGCAGGGCCGCCTGGTATTCCGGCTCGTCGAGCAGGAAGGCGTCATGTCCCTTGTCGGTTTCGATCGAGACATAGCTCGTCTCGCATCCGGCCGCGTTGAGAGCGCGCACAAGGTTGCGGGATTCCTCCGGCGTGTAGTGCCAGTCGGACGAGAAGGAGAAGACACAGAATCTGGTGTTCAGTCCGCGGAAGGCGTTGGCGAGCACGCCCTCGTGCTCGGCGGCCAGATCGAAATAATCCATCGCCCGCGTGATGTAGAGATAGGAGTTGGCGTCGAAGCGATCGACGAATGTCTGGCCCTGATGACGCAGATAGCTCTCGATCTGGAAGTCCGCATCGAAGCCGAATGTCTTCGAGGCGCGGTCCTGCAGGCGCCGGTCGAACTTCCGCTTCAGCGCCGTTTCGGACACGTAGGTGATGTGCGCCGCCATGCGTGCAACGGCGAGGCCCTTCTCGGGCCGGGTGTTCTCGGCGAGGTAAGCGCCGTGCCGCCAGTTGGGATCGGCCATGATGGCCTGACGGCCGACCTCGTAGAAGCCGATATTCTGCGCCGACTGCCGCGCGGACGTCGCGATCGGCACGGCGGCGAATACGCGGTTCTGCGCCTGGATCGTCCATTCCAGCACCTGCATGCCGCCGATCGATCCGCCGATGGCGAGGAAGAGATCCTGGATGCCGAGCTGGTCGAGCAGGCCGATCTGCGCGCGCACCATGTCGGCGATGGTGATGATCGGGAAATCCGTTCCCCAATAGCTTCCGTCCGCCTTGCGGCTGGCCGGGCCGGTCGAGCCCATGCAGCCGCCAAGCACGTTGGAGCAGATGACGAAGAAGCGGTTGGTGTCGACCGGCAGGCCGGGGCCGACCACTTCGTCCCACCAGGCTGGACGGCCCGTCACCGGGTTCTCGCTGCCGGCGAACTGGTCGCCCGTCAGCGCATGGCAGACGAACACCACATTGCTCTTCTCGGCGTTGAGCTCGCCCCAGGTTTCGTAAGCGATCTCGACATGGTCGAGCGTGCGGCCGCTATCCAGCCGCAGGGGCCGGTCAGGTGTGGCGACGGTCAGCCGTTTCAGGCCGTCCGCTCCGCTCAAGGGGCGCGCAGGCGCAAGCATGGTCGATCCCGGATCGGCCTCAAAAGGGGCCCACTGGAATAGGCATCAATGCGGGACCAAAACAAGGCCCACGGCAAAGGCTGGCCGGGCGGGGTTCTGGTCCCCGCAAATCTGTCGTATGCATCGGGAACGCTGGGGAGCGCTCATAGTTAGTCGAGTTCAATGGCCGCCGACAGCTTCCATGAACCTACCGAGGCCAGGAGCGATGCGTTCCTGGAGGCCCTCTCCGCTAAATGGCAGGAGTTGCGCGAGGCCCCGGCGATATCGCCCGCAGGCATCGGCTTCCGCCCGTCGCGCGAGGCGGCGGAGCTGCGCCGGCTGGCGCGCGATGGCGCGGCGGCGGGCATGCCGGCGGACGCCGTCGCCCGCATCTGGCGCTCGCTCTGCGGAGACATGGCCGTCGCCCGGGGGCTCAAATCCGTCTACGTGGCCGGCGGGGATGTAACCCTCTCGGTCGAGGCGGCCCGGGGTTATTTTGGCTTCGCGCCGAATGTCGTGCCGCTGGTCGGCATCCGCGATGCGCTGGAGCGCACGGTCGCCCAGCAGGGCGCGCTGGCTTGCGTGCCCTGGCCGGAGCATGCCGGGGCGGGCCAGTGGTGGCCCATTCTCAACGAGAACAAATTCCACCCGCTGGTGATCGTGGGAGGCTGGCCCAGCCTGCCGGGATCGCCGGACGAGACGCCGAAGATCGCCATTGTCGGCCGCCTCAGCGTCGAAGCGTCCGGCGAGGACGACACGCTGGCGATGGCGCATGACGACCACTGGACCGCCGACAAGCGCCTGCAGGAGCTTGGTCTCAAGGCCGAGGTCGTCGCGCGGGCCCGGTCGCTGGCGCTGATCCGTATCCCGGAATTCGTGGCGGTGGACGACCGCAGGATCGACCTCGCCCGCAAGGCGGGGCTGGACGGCCTGCGCATTGTCGGGGTACGGCCTCGGCCCTGAAAAGGGGCCGCGCCATGACTGACACTCCCAAGCCCTTGCCGCAGCTAGCCGGCGTTCATCCCTATGTGCCGGGCGAAGCCCCGAAGGACACCGGCGGCAAGACCTACAAGCTGGCCTCCAACGAGAATCCGCTGGGCGCATCCCCACGCGCGCGGAAGGTCTATGCCGACCTTGCCGCCAAGCTGGAGCTCTATCCCGACGGCGGCGCGCGCGAACTGAAGGCGGCGCTGGCCAAAAAGCACGGACTTGATCCGTCGCGGCTGGTGCTGGGGGCAGGGTCGGACGACATCTTCCTGATGCTTGGCCGCGCCTATCTCGGGCCGGGCGACGAAAGCATCAACACGCGGCACGCCTTCGCCATCTACGCCATCATCGCGCAGCAACAGGGCGCGAAGTTGGTGGAGATCGCCGAGAAGGATTTCACCGCTGACGTCGACGCCATTCTCGCGGCGGTGACCCCGCGCACCAAGATCGTGTGGCTGGCCAACCCCAATAACCCGACCGGCACCTATCTGCCCTATGACGAGGTGAAACGCCTGCACGCCGGCCTGCCGCCGCACGTCCTGCTGGTGCTCGACGGCGCCTACGCCGAGTTCGTCAAGAAGAACGACTACGCCTCGGGCATCGAACTGGCCTCGCAGCACGGCAATGTCATCATCACGCGCACCTTCTCCAAGCTCTATGGCCTGGCCGGCCTGCGCGTTGGCTGGGGCTATGCGCCAGCGCATGTCGTTGATGCGATCGAACGCGTGCGCATGCCGTTCAACGTCAGCCTGCCGGCGCAGGCCGCGGCGATTGCGGCGCTCGAAGACGACGCCTTCAACGAGGAGTCGCTGGCGCACAACGATCGCGAGCTGGTGCGGTTGGCGGAAGGTCTGAAGACGCTGGGCCTCAAGCTGATCGACGGCGTCGGCAATTTCGTTGTCGCCGAGTTTCCGGAGACGAAGGGCAAGACTGCGAACGAAGCGCTGGCGTTCCTGAAGGAACGCGGCGTCACGGTGCGCGGTCTTGGCGGTTATCGCATGCCCAACCACCTGCGCATTTCGGTGGGCACGGTCGAAGGCAACAACGCCGCGCTGAAACTGCTGAAAGAATTCCTGGGCAAATGAAACTCGCGATCGTCGTCCTCGCGGGCTTTCTTGCTGCGTGCACGACGATCGCACCTGCTGTGACTGTGACCTCGCGCCAGTTGAACGAGAACCCTGCGACGTACGATGGCGATGACGTCAGCGTGCGGGGAATGCTGGTTCTGGGTACGAACGGACGCTCGATCTACCAGTCCACAGAACGCTTCGACCAATGGGTCAAAGAGTTTAGTGGCGGTGATGTCGACTTCGCCGCGTATCGGGATGATTGCCTCACGCTGGCTGGCCCCGGTGCTGACGCGCTGGTCGAAAACCAATATGTCCTACACAAGCGGACCGTTACACTCCGCGGCGCTTTCGTCGCTGATTTCTACTCGCGGGACACGGTCGACCTTCAGAAATGCGCGAACCAGTCTGCCCTGGTGGTCGATATGGCAAGCGCCCGATCAGTGATCCGCAGTGCAGGCGCAAATGTGAAATGAGCACCTCTATCTTCAAACAGATCGCCATCATCGGCGTCGGACTGATCGGCGGCTCCATCGCGCGCGCCGCGCTGGAGAAGGGCGCGGCCGGCGAGGTCGTCCTGTTCGACGGCGATGCGGAAGCGCTGAAGCGCGCAGGCGAAATCGGTTTCGGCAAGCCGGCCGCCAGCATCGCGGATGCGGTGCGCAATGCCGATGCGGTGTTCCACTGCGTGCCTGTTGGCGCGATGGGCGCTACGGCCCGGGCCAGCATCGCGGCAATGAAACCCGGCGCGATCCTCACCGATGTGGGGTCGGTGAAAGGCAATATCGCCCGCGACTGGCAATCGCTTGGCCGCAGCGACATCCACATCATCCCGGGCCACCCGATCGCAGGGACCGAAAAGTCCGGGCCGGATGCGGGCTTCCCCAGCCTGTTCGAAGGCCGCTGGTGCATCCTCACGCCGGCGCCCGATGCGTCGGAGGCTGATCTTGCGGCAGCCGACAGGCTCGCCGCGTTCTGGACGGCGCTTGGCTCGAAGGTCGAGCGCATGGACCCGCAGCGGCACGATCTCGTGCTCGCGGTCACCAGCCACATCCCGCACCTCATCGCCTACAACATGGTCGCAACCGCCTACGACATGGAGGCTGTGACCGAGGGCGAGGTGGTGAAGTTCTCCGCCGCCGGTTTCCGCGACTTCACCCGCATCGCGGCGTCCGACCCGACCATGTGGCGCGACGTCTTCCTCAACAACAAGGAAGCCGTGCTCGAAGTGCTCGGCCGGTTCGAGGAGGATCTGACGGCCTTGCGCAAGGCGATCCGCAACGCCGATAGCCAGAAGCTGTTCGACACCTTCACGGAATCGCGTCGCATCCGCCGCGAGATCATCGACGCGGGGCAGGACACGGCCATCGCCAACTTCGGACGCGACAAGCCGAAGAGTTAGGGTTCAGAGCACAGTACTAGGTGGGCGTATCGCGAAATGGTTCGGCGATGATCTGGGCGTCGTCTTCATAGACGACATACCCGGGCCGCTCGGACTTGATCATCTCCGTCGCGTATCCGTTTCTGTCGAGCAGGGCGGCCAGGACATGCATCTGGGCAATGTGCTCGCTCGCGGAAGGCTTCAACCACGCAATGCCACGCGTGGCCCGCCGATAATATCCCTTCGATGTGGTTCTGTTGAACCGATCCGGTGTTGTGAGGTTTCGCTCGAACCACTCAAGCAATCCCGTCAGCTCGACCCGATCACCGAAGGGCAAGCTCGAGTCACGGCTCAGGGCGTAGGCGGCCCGGAACAGGCCCTCCCGGACGCCGCTGTCCTCGTTTGTCCTCTGCTGCACGAACCTCAGAAACACGGCCCACTCGCAAGTGCTCAGCTCTTCTGCGCCGCCCGGCCCTCGGCCACGAGCCTTTCCGTCGCCGGATCGAGCGCGTTCTTGAGTCGCTCCGTGAACTCGGCGCGCTTGAGGCCGGGTTCGATGGGCGGAAGGATTTCGAAAATGATCTTGCCGGGCTTGCGTTTGAAGCCGGAGCCCTGCCAGCACAGGCCGGTGTTCAGCGCCACGGGCACGCACGGGATCTGCAGGTCGTTGTACATGAAGATCACGCCCGGCTTCACGTCCAGCGGCGTGTCCGGAAGCTGTCGCGTTCCTTCCGGGAAGATGATGATCTGCTGGCCCGCCTGAACGCCCTTCTTGGCGGCGGCGAGCATCAGCTTCATTGTCTTCGTGCCGCCTTCGCGGTCGATCGGAATGCCGACGCGCGAGGCGTAGACGCCGAACACCGGCGCCTTGAGCAGTTCCTTCTTGAGGATGAAGGCCGGGTTCTCGATGAAGGTGAACGGCGCCAGCGTGTCGTAGGTCGACTGGTGGCGCATGGCGATCAGACCAGCGCCTTTGGGCAGGTGCTCCCGGCCGCGCACTTCGGTGCTGATGCCGCAGATCAGCCACAGGCCGAAGGCCTGCACACGGCAGAAGAATTTCACCGCCCCCATGGCGAAGCTGCGCGAGAACAGTGAGATCGGCATGGCCAGCAGGCCGATCACAGCCAGGGTCAGGTAGAACCAGACCGAATAGAGCGCCGAGCGAATGAAGGTCATCCCGCGCCTTCCTGGTGGGCGGCGGGCGCTGCGGGCGCGGGCAGGGCCGTGTTGCGCAAGCCGGCGAGGCGGAACTTCATCCATTCCTCGATCAGTACTTTTGCCGTGGCCACATCCTTGTACCAGTCGGCGGGACGCACCCGCGTGGTGGAAACTGCGTTGGAAATGAAGTGGCCCTCCGGCATGGCGTTCTGGAGTTCGAACAGCGCGCGTTCCATGTGGTATTCAGACGTGACGACGATGATGCTCTTGTAGCCGTTGCGGCGGGCCCAGTCGGCGACTTCCGTGCCGTTGCCTTCGGTCGTGGCCGCCGCCTTGCCGAGTACGACGCAGCACTCGATCTTGTCGAGATCGACGTTCGAGATGCGGGCGATATCGGCCGCTGACGTGTCAACGTTCACGCCCGAGATCAGCAAGGGCAAGTCAAGCGAGTCGGCCAGCTGCACCGCGGCGATGATGCGCATGTCGGCCGCGCCGGTCAGCGCTACGACTGCTTCGGCGCCCAGCGGCGGATCGGGCGTGACGGCGCGGTCGGCGCGGGCCACGAAGCGCGCGAAGTCCCAGCCGGCGACGATCAGGCCGACGCCGAGAACCACGACCATCACTCGCAGCACCGTGCGCAACGTCTCAGGTCCTCCCTGCTAGATCAGCGGTCATGCGCGTCATCCGTGCTCAAACCATGTCCGAAAGCGACCGCATCACGGTCACTCTCGCCGCAATCATGGAGGCCACCCCGGCGATCAGGGGCGACGTCCCGAGGATCAGGCCGTCCGCCAGCGACAGGGACAGCTGCGGCAGCAGCCAGATCTGCGCATCCGACTGGCGCAGCAGATACAGGATGAAGGCGGCCCCGCCAAATGCGAGCAGGGCTCCCAGCGCGCCGGCCTGCACGCCGAGCATCAGGAATCGTCGCTCGAACAGGCCTGCGATGTAGGTGTCCCGCGCGCCGGACAGGTGCAGCAGTTCAACGATGTCGCGCCGCGCCAGCAGCGTGGCGTGAGTCGCAAAGGCGATGACGGCAAGACCCGTTGCACCCAGAAGCCCGACTGCGATCAGGGCAACAAGGCCTGCAAGGTCGATCGCCTTGCGGACATCGCCCGACCAGACGAGATGATCGTCGACAATTGTGTCGAGCCCCGCCGCGCCGAGAGATTTCTTGAGCGCGTCGATTACAGCGCTGGCGTTGGCTGTAGAGGCTGCTTCGGCCGCGATCAGCTTGGGCAGCGGCAGGCTGACCGGAACGCCGCCGGCGCCTAGCCAGGGCTGCAGCAACTCCTCCGCCTCGCCGCGCGTGATCGGGCGCGCCGATGCGATCCCGGGCGTCGCCTGCGTGATCTCCACCGCCTGGCCAAGCGCGGCTTCATCGCCGCGGACGCGGATCGTGATCTGACCCGTCACTTCGTCGGTCCAGGCGTCCGCCGCCGCATAAGCAGAACGCGAGACAAGACCCGACAGCGCCGCCAGGAAGCACAGCGCGCAGACGACGAAGAACAGCGCCGCCTCGCGCGCATCCTCCTTCGGCAGTAGGGGAGACAGGGATGCGCTCATGCCGGCGCATCCTTGGGCGCCAGAGCCTGCGGCGACACGCGCACCACCATGCCGTCGGCCAGACGCAGCACCTCCGCCTTGGCCTTGCGGATCATGCCGAGGTCGTGCGTGGCGATCAGGATGGTCGTGCTCAGCCGCTTGTTGAGTTCGCGGAACAGCCTGAACAGACGGTCGCCCATCTCCTCGTCGACATTGCCCGTGGGCTCGTCGGCGAGGATCAGGTCCGGCTTCACCACCACGGCGCGGGCGATGGCGACGCGCTGCTTCTCGCCGCCCGACAGGGTGGCCGGGCGCGCGTCCAGCCGGTCGCCCAGCCCGACCCAGGTCAGAAGCTCGATCACATCGTCGCGGTAGGCCCGCTCCTGCGCGCCGGCGACCCGCAGCGGCAGGGCGACGTTCTCATAGGCCGACAGATGGTCGAGCAGGCGGAATTCCTGGAACACGACGCCGATCCGGCGGCGCAGCGGCGCAAGGTCGCGCCGGTTCAGGCGGCTGGTGTCCACCCCAAAAAGGGAGACCCGGCCCGCCGTGGGGCGCAGGCCCAGATAGGCCAGTTTCAGCAATGTGGACTTTCCCGCGCCCGACGGGCCGGTGAGGAATGTTAACGAACCTGGGGGCAGAGACAGGGAAACATCCGCCAGGACATCGGATTCCGGCCCGTATGACAGGCCGACCCGGTCCAGGCGGAGCACCGGGTCGTCTGCTGCAAGTCCTTGCTCTCGCATCGGATTCCGCTGGGCTGCCCAAGGGGTGGATCGTTTCAGAATCCAGCCTCAATTGGACTATATTAACCGTTCGTGTGATTCCGATAGTGCGATGATCCTCGTCTGTCCGTCCTGCGATACGCGGTACTTTGCCGACGACTCCAAGATCGGCAAGGAAGGCCGGCGCGTGCGCTGCGCCACCTGCGGCCATGCGTGGACCGCAAAGCTGCAGGAAGAGGACGGCGCGCCTGCGCCCGTCGAAGAGACCGGGCTGACGCGCGAGCAGGTCGAACGTCTGCGCCAGACAGCGCAAGCCAACGCCAAGACCCGCGCGGGTCCACACGCAGAGTTCCGCGCCCAGCAGCACGCCAAGCGCAAGCGCGACCGCAGCCGCGTCGTTACCATCGCCTGGATATCGGCGGCGGTGCTGTTCGCCGGCGCGCTGGGCGCCGCCATCATTTTCCGCAATGAGGTCGCTAACGCCTTCCCGAAGGCCGCCTCGCTCTATCAGCTTGTCGGGCTCGATGTGAACCGCTTCGGTCTGGTGCTGGAGAACGTCTCCGCCAAGCGCTCGTTTGATGGCACCACGCCGGTGCTCACCGTGACCGGCGCCGCTGTTAACAAGAGCGAGGAAGCCAAGCCGACGCCACAGCTGCGCGTCACGCTGAAGGACGAGGGCGGCAATGAGGTCCAGACCTGGACCGACGAATTCGCGGTCCCCTCCCTTGCTCCGGGGGAGCGCACCGAGTTCACCACGCGCTTCGAGGCGCCGCCGGTCGAGACCTATCGCCTGACTGTCTCATTCGCTGAAAAAGACGGCGCAGGCCTTGGCGCAGAGACGAATGTTGAGGCGCCCGGCGGACCCGAGCACGAAGGCGAGGCGGAAGGGCATGACGAGGCTGCGCCGCATGACGCAGACTCCGGGCCAACCGATACCCATGCGCCCGAGGAGGCGCATGCCACGGAGGCCGCCAATCACTGATCGCAGCGTTCCGGACAATGTCGACGTTCTCCTGACCGAGGACGAGGTGCAGGCGCGCATTGCGCAACTGGCCGAACGGCTGGCGCCGCGCCTGACAGGCGGGTCGTGGACCGGCGTCGTCGTCCTCTTGGGCGCAACGCCCTTCGCCGCCGATCTGATGCGCGCCTTCGCGCGTCTTGGCGTTGATCTCGGCTTCGACGCCATCTGGCTGCAGAGCTATCACGATGCGCGGGAGAGCTCCGGGCGGATGCAGGTGCGCGCCGACGTCGCGCGCCCGGTCGAGGGCCGCAACATCCTGCTGATCGACGATGTGTTCGACAGCGGCAAGACAATCGCCTTCGCGCGGACGCACTTCATCCAGAAGGGCGCCAGCGAAGTCCTCACCTGCGTGTTCGCCCGCAAGCCCGAGGCTGCGGTTGAAGGGCTGGACGACTGGGCGTGGGATGCGCCGCCGCGCTACCTCGTTGGCTACGGCATGGACGACGCCGGCAAGATGCGCGGGCTGCCGTTCGTGGGCGCGATCAAGAACGTCTAGAACCGCTCAAGCAGGCGCTGGAGATATTCCAGATCTTCCTTGGTCAGCGCGCGATTGCCTGCGCGGCGGCGGATTTCGTCGAGGATGTCACGGGCGCGCTGGCGTTCCATCTCCTCCGGAATCTCGACATCGTCGCCCTGTCCGCTGATGCCCTCGTTCAGGCGGCCGAGAATATCACGGTCATCGCGTTCGGTCCGCGCGTTGGGATCGTTCTCGTCATTGAGGCGAGCAAGCTCGGCGGAGCGATCCTGCAGCGCCGACATGGCCTGCCGCTGCGCATCGCGCGCGGCTGCGAAGTCGCCACGGCGCAGGGCTTCCTCGGCGCGGCGTTGCATCTCGATGGCGTTGCCGAGCAGGCGGCGTGAACGGTCGTTCTCCTGACCATAGATGCCGTCGCCCTGAACGCCGGGGCGTCCCGGCTGGCCGCCCGGACCGCCGCCATCGGCTTGCTGGCCGTTTTGACCTTGTCCTGGCTGCTGGCCCGGCTGGTTGCCGGGTCCCTGACCCTGCTGACCCTGTTGGCCTTGCTGCCCCTGTCCGGGTTGCTGGCCCTGGCCTTGTTGACCCTGACCTTGCTGTTGGCCCTGACCCTGGCCCTGCTGCTGGCCTTGCCCCTGCTGACCTTGCTGGCCCTGCTGCTGCGGTTGTCCGCCGCCCGAGCGCTGCTGTTGTTCCAGCCGTTCGCGCAGCTGGCGTTGCTGATCAGCGAGTTCCTGTCCGCGCTGGGCGCCGCCGCCATCGCGCTGGGCGTTCTCGGTCTCGTCGTTGAGATCGCGCTGGTCGTTGAGCGCGCGGTTGGTGTCCTGCAGCGCGCGGTTCAGCGCGCGGCTCATCGGGCCATCCTGCTGCTGCTGGCCGCCGCCACCGCCGCCCATCTGGATCTGCATGTTCTGCATCTGGTCGAGCATGCGCTGCATGTCGTTCAGAAGCTGCCGGGCCTGATCACGCGCGCCGGTCTCGGCAAGATCGCGCAGGGCCTGCAGCATGCGGCTGAGTTCGTCATCGCCCAGTTGCTGCGGGCCGCCGCCCATGCCGCCCATCTGCTGGTCGCCCTGGGAGACGCGGCCATTGCGCAGGGCCTCTGCCATCTGGGCGGCGAGATAGTTCTCGACGGCCTGTTCGTACATGTCCATCAGGCGCCGGATTTCCTCCTCCGACGCGCCGCGGCGCAGGGCCTCTTCCAGCGCCCGGCGGGCGGCTTCCAGCGCTGCTGTCGCATCCGCCAGCGAGCCGTATTCGGCGCGCAGGGCGATGTCCCACAACAGCGCCTCTGCCTCCTCGGCTTCGGCGCGGTCGTGCGCCGCCTCGATCAGGCCGCGCGCATTGCGCAAACCCATGAAGACCACGGGATCCTCGAAATAGTCCCCGGCGCGCCACGTGATGGCGTCGAGCGTCATCACCGAGCGCTTGATCCCTTCCGGGGCCCAGCGCAGGCGCGAGGCGGGCGCGACGGCGATGGCGTCATAGCCCCGTCCGGCGACGGAGGTGAAATCATCAGCGCCTTCCGGCGTGGTGTATTCCTGCCAGTTGCGCAGCAGCAGCGCGCGCGCTTCCTGCGCCATGCGTGCATTGGGCTGCAGAAAGATCTTGTCGGGCATCCGATAGGGGAATGCTTCGCTCTCAGCCGTCTGGCCCGCCGCATCCGTCACGCGCAGCTTGACCATCAGATCAAGCCCGGCCCAGCGATCCCGCACCAGATCCTGGCTGTAGCTGGCTTCTTCCTCGGTCGGGGATAGCGTCTTGGTGTCGATGAGAATGGCGTCCTCGATAACGCCGGCGGAGGCCGGCGTATCCGTGCGCACCTTCACGAGTTCCAGCTTCTCGACGCCATAGTCGTCGGCCAGCGTGTAGCTGAACTCGGTGCGATCGCCGTCGCCCATCTTCGGCGGATCGACGAAGGCGACAGTCGGCGTTGCATCGTCGATGATGGAGAAGGGGAAGCTGGCGCGCTCGCCCCAGAAATTGACGGCGATACGTGAGTCCTGCTTCACGACCACACGTGCTTCGTAGGCAGCGTCGATGCCGGGGGCGGGATGCAGCGTTGCGTGGGGTGCGCCCTGAGGCATCACTGCGACTTCCGGCCGGCCGGGGCCGATGATGCGGATCGTGACTTCCGACCCTTCCGGCGCCTTGGCGACCTCGCCGGGCGTCAGCACGAAGGGCGCCGAGCCGGTATAGCCCGGCGGCGTCACCCATGCCTCGATCTTCAGCTGGTGCGCGCCGAACAGCGCGCCGAAATCCGGGAACAGGCCCTTACCCATCCTGTCGAGCACGCCGACGCCGGCGACAGCTCCGGCGACCACCAGCACCGCCGGCGCCGCGAGGCGCAGATAGAACGGATCCGCCTGCCGCCACTGCGTGCGCACATCGAACTTGTTGACCCGGGCGACGAGCGCGGCCATGCGCTCGCGGTGTTCCTGCCAGAGCGTCCAGCCTGTCTTGTCGGCCTTGGCCGGGCGGTCATACCAGACGCTCAGCGGCCGGCCTTCGACGGCGCCATCGATCAGGTCGCGCGCTTCATCCTCGGTCGGGCGGCGCCAGGCCTTGAGGCTGACCAGAACGGCGGTGATCAGGCCGACCCAGAAGACGACGCCGACCGTCGCCTGCCATTCCGGCGGAAGGTCGCCATAGAGGCCCGACAGCCAGAACGCGGCGAAGATGGTAAACCAGATCAGGGTGGGCAGAATCGCCTGAACCAAAGCCGGCCAGAAAAGGCTGCGTCGCGCGGCGGCTATCCGGGCGTCGAGCTTGTTTCTGAGGCCAAATCCGTCAGCCAACCTGGTTCCCTATTGGGCGATCCAATCCGGAGCCCGTTCCAGCGCGATCATTTCCTCGAACGTCGGCCTGCGGCGGACGACCGCGCAAGCATCGCCTCGAACGAGCGCCTCGGCAACTAGAGGTCTTGAATTATACTGGGACGACAATGTGGCGCCGTATGCGCCGGCGGTCATGAACGCCACCAGATCGCCCTCCTGCAGGGGCGGCATCGGCCGGTCCTTGGCGAAGCGGTCGGTGCTCTCGCAGATGGGCCCCACGATGTCGACAATGCGCCGTGGCGCGCCGAGGACAGGGGTCCGGACCGGGAGTATCTCGTGATGGGCGTCGTAAAGGGCGGGCCGCATGAGGTCGTTCATGCCCGCGTCGAGGATCACGAACGTGCGGCCGTCGCGTTCCTTCACGTACTCGACCCGCGAGATCAAAACTCCGGCATTTCCGGCGATCAGGCGGCCGGGTTCCAGGATCAGCTGCACGTCGAGCTTGCCGAGAACCTCCCGCGCCTGACGGGCGTAAATGGTCGGGCTGTCCGGATCCTCACCGTCCTTGTAGGGCACGCCAAGGCCGCCGCCGAAGTCGACACGCGAGATCGCAAAACCCCGCTCACGCAGGCGGCGGGCCAGCGACACGACCTTTTCCCACGCCGTGCGCATGGGATCGATCCGCATGATCTGGCTACCGATATGAACCGCGACGCCAACCGGCTCGATATTGGGCAGGCGGCTGGCCTCGGCATAGAACTGTTCGGCCTCGTGCCAGGCGATCCCGAACTTGGTCTCGGGCGTTCCAGTCGAGATGTGGGCGTGGCCGCCCGCCTCGACATGTGGATTGACGCGCAGCGCGATCGGCGCGCGCTTGTCCATCTCCTGCGCGACGGCGGAGAGGCGATGCAGCTCCGGCAGGCTTTCAACGTTGAACTGGAAGATGCCGCGTTCCAGCCCCAGCCGCATCTCGTCCTTCGTCTTGGCGACGCCGGAAAAGACGATGCGATCCGCCGGAACGCCGGCCTCCATCGCCTTCATCAGTTCGCCGCCGGAAACGACGTCGGCGCCGGCCCCGAGCGAGGCAAGCGTTGCGACGACGCCAAGGTTCGAGTTGGCCTTGACCGCATAGGCGATCAGCACCTTGCGGTCGGCGAAGGCGTCTGCCAGCACCTGATAGTGTCGGCGCAGCGTGGCATCGGAATAGACATAGGCGGGCGTGCCAAGCTCGCGCGCGACGGCTTCGAGCGAGACATCCTCGCAGTGAAGGACACCATTGCGATAGGCAAAGTGATGCATCGTTCGCTTCCAGCCATTCCCCGACGGAGCGAGTAGCGGATGCGCCCGCGAAAGTCACGCGCTGCGCGCGGTCCGCGATGGCGCGATTGCGATGGGTATGGGCGCCTAAGGCAGGAACTGGGTAGCGATCAGGTTCGAGCACGCGTCCGGCATGCCGGGAACCACGGGCTTGCCCACAAGCGCATAGCCGCCGGCCGGCCGCTCGCGCAGCTTGCCTTCCAGATTGGCCGCGCCATAGCCGGACGGCTGTTTCAGCCATTCGCCAGCCGTCAGCGCGACATCGCCAGCGGCGCTGATCGTCCCGGAAACCCTGAAGCTGCCCGCGACCCCGCCCGAAGACCCGCCGATGCCCGACAGCGTCGGGTAAAAGCCAAGCACGCCGGAAGCTTCAAAGCCGCCGCCGGACGCCGCCGTCACGCTGGAGAGATCGAGATAGAAGCCGTGCTCGCCATCGCCGCAGGTGTAGCTGCCAGCATAAACGCCAGCGTAGGGCGAGGTTTCCGCCGCCGCCGGTTGCGTCGTTGTGCAGCCGGCGATGGCCAGCGCAGCGATAGCTCCAAAGGCGGATGCGAGACGGGGCGATTTCACGGGGCAGCTCTCCCTGGGTGTCGGCCCCCGTCTGAGGAGATCGGGCGAGCCGGTTATTGCGGCGGCGTATCGGTGCCGGGATTCGTTGCGTTCTGCATCTGCTCGCGGCGGGCGGCGTCAGCTGCGCGACGCTCTTCGGCCTGGCGCTCCTCCTCGGCCTTCTTGGCGTCTTCGGCCGCCTGGATCACGCGCGGATCATCCGGGCCGTCCAGCGGCGGGTCGCCCCACAGCGGCATCGGCCGTACGAGATCGCCCCGCAGGCCACACCCGGCGAGCGCTGTCACGGAAAGCACAAGAACAAGGACTGTACGCATGGCGCGCACAATCCGCCGCGCGCGGGGCAGGGTCAAGCTCATGAGCGTGACCCCGCTGTAACGCTACAGTTTCGCGTACATGTAGATCGACGGAATATGCACGGCGAAGCCGACTTTCGCGTAGGCGCGCCGGGCAGGCGCATGGCTGGGATCGCCGCCGGTTCCGACGGTGGCGAGTTGCATGCCGGCCGCCTTCAGCGCCGCGAGAGCGTGTTGGTAGAGCGCCGTGCCCAGCCCCTGTCCGCCATGATCGGGATGCACGGCGTTGAGCGTGATCTCGCCGATCTTCGTGGCGGGATCTGTCTTCCACGAAACGAAGCCGGCGGGAGCGCCGGCGATCTCGGCGACGGCGATGACGTAACCACTGTCGGGCTGCGCAATTGAGTCGAGCAGGTTGGCCTGCTCCTGCTCGGCGGTGACAAGGCCGAGCGCGGCGATCTCCGGCCCGACAATGGACCGGAAGGAGGCGAACACGGGTGCGAAGGCTGCGGCGCGGATGGTGTGAAGCGCCGGCAGGTCTGCCGGCGCACAGGCGCGGATCAGGAATGACATGATGTCTGTCCAGTTGGCTGGTGAAGGAAATTGGATGGGTTCGCCGCAACGGCGCGGAGAACCGGGCGCGTTAGCGCGCCGCGCGCCAGCGGCCGGACAGATTGCCCCGCAGGCAGGACATGATCGCCACGACAATCAAGGCCGGGTCTCCTTCACCGGGCATTGTGCGCAGCGAACCGCAAGCGAGGCAAGTCTGCGCCGCGGGACGTGGACGGCGGCGCGGAACGGCGCCCCCGCAGCTAGCCCACTGCTTGCACGGCTCATCGGCCGCGCTTGGGCAACATTCGCGCGAGCGTGGTGTCTTTCATCACATAGTGATGGAACAGCGCTGCGGCGGCATGCAACCCGAGCAGAAAGTACCCGATCGTTCCGCCCAGCTCGTGCAGGTCCTCCACCTGTCCAGCCAGGCTTTTGTCGACGCCGGTCAGCGGCGGCAAATTGATGCCCCAGAACGGAATCGGATCGCCTTCAGCGCTGAGAATAATCCATCCGGCGACCGGCATGGCGATCAGCCAGACATAGATCGCAAGATGCGCGGCGATCGACAGCAGGTGAAGCGCGCGGGGCGGCTCGGGTGTGATCGGCGGCGTTTTCCAGATGAAAGCCCGCAGGCCTGCGCGCAGGAAGGTCGCGGCGAGCACGCTCAGGCCGAGCGTGAAATGCCATGCCTTCAAGCCTTCGCGGATGTCGCTGCCGCGCTCATAGTTCACGCGAAGCAGGATGCAGGCATAAGCCGCAACCACCAGCAACAAAACGAGCCAGTGCAGAAGGATGGCCGAGTTGGGGTAGCGCTGTCGCGCCGGCGTGTCGCTCATCGAAAACTCCTGAAACGAGTTTCGATCAATACGAGACGCCGCCCGTCAGCGTTGACGGGCGTCAAGGCGGTGGGCGCGTCCGACGGTATGATAATCTTGCTGATGCAAATCAGATGCGGACGCATATGGCGCCGATGCGATCCGTACGTTGCTCGGCAGGAATGCGCGGCACAATCTGTACTGAGGCGAGGAGAACGGCGATAGTGCAGCCATGACATGGGCCTTGCTTCTTGCCGTCGTCCTGCCGCTGGCGTCATCCGCCAACGCGCTCGTGCTTGCCGGCGCGCTGGCCCAGAGGTCGGCCGTCCTGAAGCAGTCCACCGGCTTCTATGGCGCAGCCTTGCTGGCCGTCGGCGCGATGGCGATGATTGTCATCACGCTGGATCATTCAGGCCTCCTGTCGAACGCTGCCGCATCCGCCCTGATCGAGGGCTCGCTGACGCTGGCGTCGGGGCCGCTGCTTGTGTTGTTCGTTCGGCGGATGCTCGGGCTTCAAGGAGCCAGCGTTATCCTGTTCGCTCCGCTGGCGCTGTTTCTGGCGCTGGGCGCCATCGCGCCCGGCCTGACGCTCGATCATTTCAAAGCTGAGCGACTGGTGCTCGTGCAGATGGGTTATACCCTCGGCGCCGCTGTCATCGTGGTGCGTTCGCGCCCGTCGGGCCGGCGGGCGAAAGATGCGCGCAGGATCGCCATCGCGGTCGTTTGCGCACTCGGCGCGATTCATCTGGCGCAGCTCGTCCGCATGGCCTGGCCGCAGGCCGACGTGTTGCGCAACATCGTACCGCTATCGGCTGCGCTTTGCTTCACCATTGGCGCGGCGCTGATCTATTCGGGTGCGCGCACGCTGGATGTGGTTGTCGAAGGACGGCCGGTCCGGACGCCTAAAATGGATGAGCTGGCGGACGCCTTTGACGCACTGCTGGATTCCGGCGGGCTCCGCGATCCGGGCCTGACCGCTGCGGGCGCCGCGGTCGACCTGGGCGTCGCAACCGCCCGGCTGGGAGAAGCGCTGGAGGCCACCCGGGGAATGAACCTCACGGCCTACCTCCAGCGCCGGCGTGTCGAGGAGGCGCAGCGGCTGATGGCCGATCCCGCCGAGGCGCGAACATCGATGGAGGCCATCGGGCTTCTGGCCGGGTTCGGGTCGCGGTCGGCTTTCTATGCGGCCTTCCGGGAGCAGGTCGGGATGACGCCGGCGGCCTGGCGCACGAACAAGGCCGGAAAACCATGTCCAGACAGCGATTCTGGACAGGTTTAGGCGGAGATTGCAGCTGCCGGGGTTCCGGCCACGGGTCCAGATTCCAGGCCTCATCCTGAGTCTATGGGAGCTGCGATGCGCGGAGTTCTTGTCCCGGTCCTTGCCGGAATTCTGGGTCTTTCCGCATGCGCGGGCGCGCCGGCCGAGACCCCTATGGTATGGCCGGCCTGTGGCCATGTCGACACGTTTCCGGTAGCCGATTGGGGCGCGGCGAATCCGGAACAGTCCGGATGGGATCTGGACGCGCTGGCGCGCGCCCGGGCGGCGTTCGAGGGGCAGGACTCGGCCGCCGTGATGGTGATCCACCGCGGAAAGCTTGTGGCGGCTTGGGGCGATGTCGCGGCGCGTTACACGGCCCAGTCCGTTCGCAAGGCCTTGCTGAATTCGCTGGTTGGGCAGCTGGTGGGCGAGGGCCGCGTCGGTCTGGACCAGACGCTGGCGGAGCTGGGCATCGATGATGTCTCTCCGCCTCTTACCGAGGCCGAAAAGCAGGCGACAGTTCGGGACCTCCTGATGTCGCGATCAGGGATTTTCCATTCAGCGCTCTATGAGGTTGGCGGCTGGAAGAAGCTGCGGGAGCAGATGGCTGCGGACGAACTTGCCGCCGGCGCCGACGTCTATCCGCACGGCGCCACCTGGATCTACAACAACTGGGATTTCAACGCGCTTGGCACAATCGTGGAGCAGGTCGCGGGCGAGGAAATCGGTCCGCTCTTCGCCAGACGGATCGCCGCGCCGACCGGCATGCAGGATTTCCATCCGGGCGACGTCGCCTACACGACCGCAGACCAGATGGCCGAGAAGCGGTTCGGCAACGTGTCCCGACACCGGGCCTATGTGTTCGATATCTCGACGCGCGATCTGGCGCGCTATGGGCTGCTGTATCTCAATTGCGGCCAATGGGGCGGACAGCAGATCGTGCCCCGCGACTGGGTGCTGGCGAGCATTGTCGGGCCCGACACCAACAAGGGCTGGCCAGTCAGGCTCAGGCCAACGGGCTTCGGCGAGTATGGATACCTCTGGCAGATCGACAGGCCGGGCGCGCGCCGCTTCTCGACGCTCCACACGCGAGCGCCATCATACTTCGCCACAGGCAATCGCGGCCATGTGCTTGGTGTATTTCCGTCGCTGGATCTTGTCATCGCCCATCAGGTCGCCACGGTTGGCGGCGTGAGCGACGCCGCCCAGATGAAACGCGCGGTCGAGGGATCACCCGAAGTGGCCGAGGATCAGATCGCCGCGCTCTTCGAGGCGATCATCAAGGCTCATCCGGACGCCGCAACCGCATTCGAGATCAGTGCGGGCGACTAGCCCAGCTTCGCCTTCCACACCGCGACCTGCTCACGCACGCGGGCGGGGGCCGTGCCGCCATAGCTCTGGCGTGAGGCGACGGAGGCGTCGACGGTCAGCACGGCGAACACCTTGTCGGTGATGCGCGGCTCCAGCTTCTGCAGGACGCCCAGCGGCAGATCGGGCAGGGCGACGCCTTGCGTCTCGGCCGCCTTTACCGCTGCGCCCGTGATGTGGTGCGCCTCGCGGAAGGGGATGTTGAGTTCGCGCACCAGCCAATCGGCAAGGTCGGTCGCGGTCGAGAAGCCCGACGAGGCGGAGACGCGCATGCGCTCCACATTCGGGGTCATGGTGGCGATCATGCCGGTCATCGCCTGCAGCGAGAGGTCGAGCGAGTCGAACGCCTCGAATGTCGTCAGCTTGTCGTCCTGCATGTCCTTCGAGTAGGCGAGCGGCAGGCCTTTCATGATCGTCAGAAGCTGCACCAGCGAGCCCACGGCCCGGCCGGATTTGGCGCGCACGAGTTCGGCGGCGTCCGGATTGCGCTTCTGCGGCATGATGCTGGAGCCTGTCGACCAGGCATCCGACATGCACACGAAGCCGAACTGCGCCGAAGACCAGATCACGATCTCCTCGGCGAGGCGCGAGAGGTGCTGCGCGCAGATCGCAACGCTGGACAGCGCCTCCAGCGCGAAGTCGCGCGCGGAGACGGCGTCGAGCGAGTTGGCCATCGGCCTGTCGAAGCCGAGCGCCTTCGCGGTCATGTGGCGATCGATCGGGAAACCGGTGCCGGCGAGGGCGGCGGCGCCGAGCGGCGACTCGTTCATGCGCGCGATGGCGTCAGCAAAACGCCCGCGATCGCGATCGAACATCTCCACATAGGCCATCAGGTGATGGCCGAACGTGACGGGCTGGGCCGTCTGCAGGTGCGTGAAGCCGGGCATCACGGTGTCCGCGTGCCTCTCCGCCTGCTCCAGCAGGGCCTTCATCAGCGCGGTCAGCTGGTCGCGGCGGGTCTCACACGCGGATTTGACCCAGAGCCGGAAATCGAGCGCAACCTGATCATTGCGCGATCTCGCCGTGTGCAAGCGGCCAGCCGCCTCGCCGATGATCTCCTTGAGGCGCGACTCGACATTGAGGTGGATGTCCTCCAGCGCCTTGGAAAACTGGAATTTTCCCACGCGGATCTCGGAGAGGACCTGATCCAGCCCTGTCTGGATGGCGGCTTCGTCGGCGGGCGTGATCACGCCTGTCTTCGCCAGCATGGCGGCATGGGCCTTCGATCCGGCGATATCCTGCTCAGCCAGACGCTTGTCCACGTCTATCGAGGCGTTTATCGCCTCCATGACCTGATCGGGCATGGCCGAGAACCGGCCGCCCCACATCGTGTTGCTTTGTGGGTTCGCGCCCACGGGCGAATTGCTTTCGGGATTCTTGGACATGACGCTCAAACCCGCCTCTTTGGCCGCGCTTCTCGCACTCTTTGCCGTCGCCTGCCAACCGGCAGAAACGCCGACGGCGGAAGCGACCGCTCCGGAGGCGGCGGCGCCCGAAACGGTCGTCGTCGCTGCGCGCTGCCCCAGCGACGCCTACGTGCCCCCGGCGACGACATCGGCTTTGGCGGAGTATCGCACGGGTCCGCTGCAGTGCCTCGACCTCGATATCGATCTGGACGCGCCGACCTCGCCCTTCGTCGATGAGACGGGCGAAAAACACACCTTCGCCGAGTTCAAGGGCAAGGTGCTGGTCTACAATATCTGGGCAGAATGGTGCGGGCCGTGCGTGAAGGAGATGCCGAGCCTCGCGCGCCTGCAGAAGGCTTTCGCGGGCAGGGACGTCGCGGTGGTTCCGGTCGCCTATGGCTTCGGCAAGGATGTGACGCTGGAATCGACGCTGGCGAGGTTCCGCCAGCTGGTCGGAACCGACCTGCCGTTCTTCTTTGACGGCGACCTGATGCTGCAGTCCGACGCCCAGACCGGAGCCCTGCCGGCGACCCTGATCTACGACAAGACGGGCAAGGAAGTCGCCCGCCTGACAGTGCCAGCCGAGTGGGACGCGCCGGAGGCAATCGCCCTGATCCAGGCTGTCCTCGACGGCAAGAGCTGATCCAGACCCCTCGCGGTTGGCTTCAATTCGGCGCGAGGGAAAGCGCTGCGGCGCCGCCGGCGCTTGTGGCGCCCCGGCGAATTCGGCATGGATTGCGTAAGAACAATTACAGGCAGGCGCTGCATCGACTCGCCGCCCTCGGGAGAATGACCGCCATGATCAGACTTTCCCATGCCCTGCTGGCCGCAACCGCCGCCGTTCTCTGCGCCGCGCCGGCGCTGGCGCAGACCGGACCGCAAACCGGGCCTGAGCTGGATCAGGCCGCCATCAACGCGCCGACCGTCGAGCCGGGCTATAAGGTTCCGCGTCTCGCCATCGGCCAGCCGGATCTCCAGGGCGTGTGGTCGAATGCGTCGAACACCTCGATGCGCCGTCCGCCGAGCGTGAAGAACCTCGTGATGTCGGACGAGGAGAACGAACGTGCGCAGGCCAACAACCCGCAGAACATCCGTCAGGCCACGGACGACAACCAGAAGCAGTCCGATGGTCTGCTCGACGGCAAGGACCTGAAGTCGGGCCGCGGCTACAACGCCTTCTGGATCGATCCCGGTTCAAGCTACGCCAATGTGAAAGGCACATGGCGCACGTCGTGGATCGTCGATCCGCCCAACGGTCAGGTGCCCGTGAAGAAGGGCGTCGCCTTCAATCCCTACGGGCCGCGTCTCGGCACCGGCTATGATCACCCGGAAGAGCGCAACCTCAACGAGCGTTGCATCATTCTCGGCACGTCCGGTCCGCCGATCGGCAACTATCTCTACAACAACAACCTGCGCATCATTCAGTCGCCCAACCATGTGGTGATTGAATCGGAGATGATCCACGACGCGCGCATCATTCCGCTGAACGCCGAGCACAAGCCGAAGGAGCTGACGCCGTGGATGGGCGACTCGATCGGCTGGTGGGAAGGCGACACGCTGGTGGTGGAAACCATCAACATGACGCGCGGCGGAAACCAGGTTCAGCTCTCGCCCGCCGGCAAGATCATCGAGCGCTTCAGCCGCTACAATGACAAGCAGGTCTTCTACGAGTTCGAGGTGCACGATCCGAGCATCTACTCGCAGGTGTGGAAGGGCCAGATGTCTCTCAATGCCGTGGACGGCATGTACGAATACGCCTGCCACGAGGGCAATCACGGCCTGATCGGCATCCTCGAAGGCGGCCGCACGGCCGACCGCGAGGGCCGCGATATCCGCGAGGAAGGCGACCGCGAGGAATAATCCTCGCGCACGGCGGGTTCCCGATTCAAATCGGCGCGAGGGCCGGACGGGCCGCGCGCGGCCCCGCTTGTGGCCAGCGCCAGGATTCGGCAACAATCCGTCCCAATGAGCCCGAGACCGGCGACAGGCCGGCAGGATGCCTGGGAGGTACGTCCATGTTGAGGTTGCGCCACATTTCGCTGGCCGCGATGGCGGTTGCGCTGGTCGTTGGGAGCGCCGGAGCCGCATCCGCGCAGGCCGCCGCCCAGACCGGCGCGCGGGTCTTTGTGCCCAACGAGAAACCGGCCAGCGAGGGCGATCGGGTTGCGGCGGGCTTTGTTGCGCCGCGCCTCTCCTTCGGCCAGCCGGACCTGCAGGGCGTGTGGTCGAACGCATCCAACACGCGCATGTCGCGGCCGGCCAATCTGAAATCGCTGGTGATGACCGACGAGGAAGAGGCGAAGGCGCGCGCGGCCAATCCTTCCAACATCCGTCAGGCGACGGACGACAACCAGAATCTCGGCGATGGTCTTCTAGATGGAAAGGATCTCGCCTCGGGCCGCGGCTACAACTCGTTCTGGATCGATCCGGGTTCGACCTACGCCAACGTCAAAGGCACGTGGCGCACGTCCTGGATCGTTGACCCGCCGAACGGGCAGATCCCGGTTTCGGAGCAGGGGCGCAAGCTGATGCCGTCGCTGCGCGGCGGGCGGGGTCGCGGCACCGGCTATGACAATCCGGAAGAGCGCAGCGCGGGCGAGCGTTGCATCGTCGGCTTCGGCGGCACGGGCGGTCCGCCGATGATGAACGTGCTCTACAACAACAACTATCAGATCATTCAGTCGCCCGATCATGTCGTGATCGTTGTCGAGATGGCGCACGACGCGCGCATCATTCCACTGAACGCCGAACACAAGCCGCCCGTGCTCAACCAGTGGCTGGGGGACTCGATCGGCTGGTGGGAAGGCGACACGCTGGTGGTGGAGACGATCAACGTGAATCCGGAAGGCGGCAGCCAGGCATTGCTGACGCCCGCAGGCAAGGTGATCGAACGCTTCACGCGCTATTCGGATTCGCAGATCCTCTACGAGTTCGAGGTCAATGATCCGGCGCTGTACACGCAGGTGTGGAAAGGCGAGGTCGGCCTCAACCGTGTGGACGACAACGTCTACGAATACGCCTGTCATGAGGGCAATCACGGCCTGCTGGGCATTCTCGAAGGCGGCCGCGCCGCTGACCGGGAAGGCCGCAACATCTCCGAGAAGGGTGACCGCGACGAGGGCTGACGCCTGCGGTCAGACAATCTTCCACGTCGCCAGCGCTTCGTAGTGAGGCCGCGCCTCATCCGCGATGCGCTGGAGATGATCCGCGAGTTTCACCGGCCTGTCTTCCGGCGGTGGCCCGAAGCCGGTGGATTTTTCGACCGCATCATACCAGGCCGGCGCCCAGACGCCGTCGGTGTCGCGCCGGCCGGCGGGCCATGACAGCATGTCGGACGTCCACGGAATATCGAGCGCTGCGCACAGCTTCGACAGCGTCGCCGCCGGATCGCGCAGCACATCAACGCCCTCGATGACCGGCGGCGCTGCCCCAAGGCGATCAGCCTCGCGCGCGAAGATCTCCGCCTGCTGCACGAAGCCGATATCGGCAAGCGTCACCTCCTCGCGCTTCTGCGTGTAGGAGGCGAGCACGCGCACTGGATCGCGGATGAGAAACGCGTTGCGGCACGCACTCATCCAGTCGAGCCCGAAGTCTGGCAGCATATGGTGCGTCATATGCTTCTGGTAGAACACCGGCTCGCCGTTCGGCGTCGGGCCCAGCAGTTGCGGAACCACATCGCGCCAGTCGTTCGGCTGGCTCGCCAGCGTTTCGGCGCGCAGGGGATGATCGATCCCGGTTTCGGCAAGGAAAGCGGCGTAGAACGGCTCGTCCACGACATGGCAGTCAGCGCGCGCGCCGAAGGACCGCATCATCGCCGTCGAGATGTTGCGCGGCCCGGACCACATGGCGATGCGGATTGGGGAGGTCATTCGAGCATATCTATCTCAACAAGTCGCGGACCTTGTCGACGCGTAGTTCGCCTGACCCGACACGCATCCCCATCATATTTCCTCCGCCGATTTTCATGCAGAGTCCGGCGTTCGCCACATCTGGGGGCCACCCCCTGGTCAGCTCGCCGGTCGGCTTCCGCCAACCCAGTTGAGCCCATGTCGTCGGCAGACGCACCTCATAGCGATGTCGCGTCCGGTCGCCTCCAAGCGGAAAAACGTCTCCGACGTCGTCGTATGTTTCGTCGGATCCGCATGGATGAAGGCTGTAGCCGATCATGTCGATATCGAGGTTGTGCGCTTCGCTGGCTAGATCAACCGATGTCGTCAACTGGACGACGATGTATTCGCCGGCGTTCCGCGAAGAGGATTCCGTAAGGCCGAGATACGAGCGGCTCGAGACGTCGGCCGAAGGCGCATGTTCGAGCGATATGCTCTCGACGTGTGCGTCAATCGATTTCGCGCAACCGGGCATCAGGCTCAGGGCAAATGCCGTCGTCAGATTGCACAACGATCTGCTCATCGCGCCTCCGCATCCTTCAGCGCTTCATAAAGTTCTCGCAGCCGTTGTGTGACAGGCCCTGGAGTGCCCGCCGGCATCACGTGATCGTCCACCGCGCGCACCGGCGTGATCCCGCCGAATGTGCCTGTGACGAACGCCTCGTCGGCGGCGTGGACATCGCTGAGCGGGAAATCATCGAGGCGGATCGGGATGCCGTTGGCGTCGCAAAGCCGGATGACATTGCCACGCGTGACGCCGTTGAAACAGAATTCGCCTGTGCTCGTGCGCACTTCGCCGTCCCGGACCCAGAAGAAGTTGGTTGCGTTGCAGCTCGCCACGAAACCCGCCGGATCGAGCATCAACGCCTCATCGCCGCCTGTCGGGATCACATCGATCAGGGCGCGGATCAGCGGCAGGCGCGAATGCGAGTTGAGCCGCATGTCGAACATGTCGGCCGGCGTCGTGCGGATGGAGCTCGTGATGACGTTGAGCCCTTTGGTCACGATCTCGGGGCTGGGCAGTTTGTATTCGGCGACAATCACGATGGTGGCGGCGCCGAGAGCGTTGCGCGGGTCCTGGTTCACGGCCACCTTGACGCCCCGGGTCGCCATCAGGCGCAGATGGGCGCCGTCGGTCATGCCGTTGGCGGCCAGCGTCTCATTGAGGGCCGCGATCATCTGTTCGCGCGTGAGGCCGAGATCCAGCGCGATATCCGCCGCGCCGCGATAGAGCCGGTCAAGATGCGCATCGCGGAAGAGCAGGGCGCCCTTGTGCAGGCGCAACCCCTCCCACACGCCGTCGCCCAGCACGAAGCCTGCGTCGAAGATCGAGACCTTCGCCTCGTCCTTCGGCACGAGCCGTCCGTTCAGCCAGACCTTGAGGTTGGCGTTGCGTAGGTCGGCGGCGAAGTCCTGGCTGCCGGGCATGGTGTCCTCGGATTGGGCAATCGAGTGTGCACCGGCCCCTGCCGCCACGCCAAGGCTGGCCAGCGCCATACGGCGTGATATGCACGCCGGCCTGTCGCGGGGAGCGCCAACTGCATGCAGCGTTTGATTTTCATCGGCCTGATCGTGGCGATGATCCTGGGGGTTGTTGTCGGCGCGCTGGTTTACGGCGACTCCGGCGGCCGGGTCGCGGCGGCTGAGCAGCGCATTGCAGCGTACGACGCGGACCGCAGCGGCGCCCTCAATGAGACCGAGTTCAACGCCTCGCGCGCCGAGGCTGACATCACCTTCGCGCAGGCCGACCGCAACAAGAATGGCGAGGCGACGGCGGCCGAAATCGAGAAGGCGCCGACAAAATTCCAGACCGACATGGCGGGCTATTTCAAGATCCTGTCGGATATTTTCCTGCGCCTAATCAAGATGATCGTCGCCCCTCTCGTGCTCACGACGCTGACGGTCGGGATCGCCCATCTGGGCGGCGGCGCGGCCGTCGGGCGGATCGGCGCGCGAACCATGGGATGGTTCATCACAGCCTCCCTCGCTTCGCTGGCGCTGGGCCTGACCCTCGTGAACCTGCTGAAGCCGGGGGTGAACTTCCCGGTCACGCTGGAGACCGCGGTGGCCGACGTGTCGTCGGTGTCGACCGGCACATTCTCGGTGTCCGAGTTCCTTACCCACGTCTTCCCGACCTCGATCGCCGACGCCATGGCGCGCAACGAGATCCTGCAGATCGTGGTGGTGTCGCTGTTCCTTGGCATGGCGCTGCAGGCGCTCGGCCACAAGACCGCGCGGGTCACCGAGATCATGGAGCAGGTCGCGTTTCTGATGCTCAAGGTGACCGGCTATGTGATGGCGGCCGCGCCGCTCGCCGTGTTCGGCGCGCTCGCCTACACCGTCTCGCTGCAGGGGCTGGGCGTCATCGCCGACTATGGCCGCCTGGTGGGCACATTCTTCATCGCGCTCTTCATCCTGTGGGGCCTCCTGATCGCGGTGGGTTTCCTGATCCTCGGGCCACGCGTCTTCAGGCTGATCTGGGACGTGCGCGCGCCGGGGCTGCTCGCCTTCGCGACGGCGAGTTCGGAGGCGGCGTATCCGCGCCTGCTTGAGCAGCTGGAACGGCATGGCATCGCCAACCGTGTCGTGTCTTTCGTGCTGCCGCTCGGCTACTCGTTCAATCTCGACGGCTCGATGATGTACTGCACCTTCGCGGTGATGTTCATCGCGCAGGCCATGGGCATCCCGCTGACCCTCGAACAGCAGATCGGAATGCTGCTGCTGCTAATGGTCACATCGAAGGGCATTGCCGGCGTGCCGCGCGCCTCGCTCGTGGTGATTTCCGCAACGCTGCCGGCGATGGGAATGGATCCGGCGTGGATCGCGCTGGTGCTCGCCGTCGATGCCTTCATGGACATGGGGCGAACGGCGACAAATGTTATCGGCAATTCAATCGCCTGTGCTGTGATTGCGAAATGGGAAGGCCTGCTTGCCGATCCGCAGGAAGATCAGCCCGCGATCGAAGCTGTTCTCGGGCCGGGAGAGTCCGGGGCCGCGCCCCAGGCGAATCATTGATTGCAGATCGGGCGCCGCAGGCGCACCCCGCAGTTTCCCGCGGAAAGTTGAACACCGGAACGTTCCGCTGCGTTGACGCACGATGACGTACAGGGCATATGCGCCTCAACAGAGGGTCGCCGGCTCCCCCCGGCGGAGTGGCGCAGAAGCCTAGAAATAGCCGTTCCCAAGACCCCGGCCGCTCGCCGCATTTTGCAAGAAATGCGACGACAACGCACAAGGCTGTTCTGCAAAAAACGGTTCGGCCCGTCTGGCGCTTGCGGCAAAAGGAAGGCATAAAAATCCGGTTCCGCCACCGATGGCCAATAGGCTGGGGCAGGAACCTTGGGGCGTCGAGAGCGAGAGAGACATGTACTACGCTACAAAGCGGAACACCACACAAACGCGTGCCGTGGGCCTGGCCACTTCTGTGGCGGTGCTGGCCGGCACGGCTGTGGCTGTCGCGAATGGCTTTGGCGCCATGTACCACAAGCCCCCGGTCGAAACCGAAGTGGTGATGATCGAGGAAGTTGAAGAGATCAAGGACGAGCCGCCACCGCCGCCGCCGGTCGATATCGATCTTCCGCCGCCGCCGCCGCAGGTGATCCTGCCCGACTTCGTGTTCGAGACGCCGCCGCCGCAGCCGAACGCGATCCAGCAAGTTCAGGCTGTGCCGAATCCGGCGCCGCCGCCGCCGCCAGCGCCCGCCGCCAAGCCGGCCCCGCCGCAGCGTCCGGCTGTCAGCCCGAAAGCTGACGCGCGCGGCTTCGCAAAGCTGCTGCAAGACGATTATCCGCAGAGCGCTCTCCGCCGTAAGCAGGAAGGCGAAGTGACGCTCTCCATGTGCATGAGCGCTGATGGCCGCGCGTCTGACGTGCAGGTTATCAAGTCGAGCGGCGTGGATGCGCTCGATGACGCCGCGGTGAAGGGTATCCCGCGGTTGCGTTTCACGCCGGCCAAGGATGGGCAAGGCAAGGCAGTCGCGTGGTGTCCGCCGCAATATCCGCCGTACACCATGACGCTTGTCTGGCAGCTTCCAAAGTAGGACGGGCGCGGGGAGATTCCGGTCGGGTGGCCGGGTGTCAGCGACCACAACAGGTCTGTGGAGAAGGCAGGACGAAGGGATAGCTTCGCTCTGCCAAAAGTAGTCTCGGGGCAAACCCGAATGAGGAGAAGACGGTAATGAAAACGGCGTATCTCGGGGATGGTCGGAAGCGGCGGGCCAACCCAATCGGCATCCTGCTGGCCGCGCTTGCTGCAATGATGTTCATGCCGCTGGTCGCTGTGGCCCAGCCGGCTGATATTCCCACCCTTCCGATGGACGATGCACCGGTCGCTGCGCCGGAAACGCCGGCTGTCGACGCCGCTGCTCCGGCCGAAGAAACCGCCGCCGAGGGCGAAGAAAAAGGCAAGGGCGTCGGCGAAGCCTTCTCGGTTATGGAAGTGTGGAACAAAGGCGACTTTGTTGCCCGCGGCACGCTGATCATCATGATCTTCATGTTCACCGGCACGATCTACATCGCCGCCACCAAGGCTGTGGACCAGTTCATCCTGGGCAACCAGATGAAGAAGATCCCCGCCTTCTGGGATGCCAACACGCTGGACGAAGGCCTCGACATCCTTGGCCGCAACAGCGCGTTCCGCAACATTGCTGAAGGCGCCATCGCCCAGGCGAACAGCGCGCAGGCCGGTCTCGGCGCCCGCATCGGCCGCTCGGACCGCATGGCTCACCAGGTCGGCATCGAGCTCGAGCGCGTCAACAACCGTCTGCAAGGCGGCATGGCCTTCCTTGGCACCGTCGGCTCCATCTGCCCGTTCGTCGGTCTGTTCGGCACGGTGTGGGGCATCGTGAACGCGCTCATCACCATCACCGCCGAAGGCGACGCCTCGATCGAGAAAGTCGCCGGTCCGGTCGGTGAAGCGCTGATCATGACCGCCATCGGTCTCGCCGTCGCGGTGCCCGCGGTTGTGTTCTACAACCTGCTCGGCCGCCGCAACAAAGTGATCTACGACGCTGCCCGTCACTTCTCGTTCGACGTCGACAAGCTGATGGCGTCGTCGGCGAAAGCCTAGGACCTGGGGCGCTTGAGGAGAGCCGATCATGGCTGAACATCAAGAAAGCTCTGTCGGGAATCCGGCTGGCATTTCGCTGGTGGAAGAAGACTCGTCGCCGATCAACTCGACGATCAATACGACGCCGCTGGTCGACATCATGCTCGTGATGCTGATCATCTTCCTGATCACTGTGCCCGTCGCCGTGGGCACGGTGCCAGTGATCCTCCCGGAGGAGCGCAACGTCGTGGTGATCCCGCGCAAGGAGAATATCAACCTTGCCGTCGACACCCGCGGCGCGATCTACTGGAACACCAGCGAGATCACCAAGGACCAACTGGCCCAGCGGCTTGCAGTTGTGGCTCGGGAAAATCCCCAGCCGGAAGTGCACATCCGCGGGGACCTGCTGACCGAATACTACAAGGTCGGCGAGGTCGTTGAGGTCGCGCAGCGGTCCGGCATCCTGAAGATCGGCTTCATCACGAAAGCTCCGCCTCCCGGACGTCTGTCCGGACCTGGCGGGAAGTAGATAGCATCAGTTAGGGCCCTTCGGGCCACGGGAGTTAGTCCTCATGGCAATGGCAGTCGGCGAACAGGCTGAAGGCGAGCCGATGGTGGACATCAACACCACGCCGTTGATCGACGTGATGCTGGTGCTGCTGATCATGCTGATCGTGACGCTGCCGCCGCAGCGGCACGCGGTGAAGCTCGACACGCCGCTTCCGCCGCCGCCGAATGCGCCGCCGCCGCCGGAAGACAACCCGGATCCGATCCGGATCATGATCGACTTCAACGGTTCCATTCTGTGGATGGGCGAGACCGTTTCCAGAAGTCAGCTCGATGCGAATCTCAAGATCGAAGCGGAACGCTCGATCCAGCCCGAGATCCACATTGAGCCGGATCGTGATGCAAAATACGGCGTTGTGGCCCACGTCATGGCGTCGGTGCAGCGTAACGGCCTTAAGAAGATGGGCGTCATCGGGGGAACTTGATATCGCCTCATTTGGCCGGGTTATCTAAAGGCGGCGCCTTTCCCCACAGGACAGGCGCCGTCCTTGCGCAGTTGGAGCTGAGAAAAGCAGATTGAGGCCGAGACTGTGCGGACTATATCGGAATGAAAAGGTGGAGGTATTGAAGATGCGGACGTTCGGCAAAACCATGCGCAACAGCCTGCCCGCCGTTGGGCTCGGGCTCCTCGGTGCGCTTGGCTTCGCCAGCGTGACCGTCGCTACGGCTCCGGCCGCGACGGCGCAGGTGACGGCGAAGAAGGAGTTCGTTGAGAACTTCAACGCAGCGAACGCTGCGCTGCAGGGGCGCAAGTTCGCCGAAGCGATCCAGAAGGCGGACGCCGCCTGGCCGCACGCGACAACCACGCAGCAGAAAGCCGCGGTCGAGCAGATCCGCGTGTCCGCGCGCTGCGATACGCGGCAGAATGATCACAAGGCCTGCATCGATGCGATCGAGAAGGCCAAGGGCACAGGCGGCCTGCCGGCCCAGCTGGTCCGCAACTATGACGAGATGCTTGCTGGCCGTTACGAGTCGGCCGGTCAGAGCGCCAAGGCGCTGGCCCAGACCAAGGCCAACATCTCGAAATACGGCGGCACCGGTCAGCAGCTCGCCTTCGTGGCGCGCAAGGAGCTCGAGGCCAAGAACTACAACGAGGCCATAAAGTTCATCAATCAGGCGATCGCCAAGGGCTCGTCGGGCTCCGCGCAGTACAACATCCTGCTGAACGCGTACGCCGGCCAGAACAAGATGGACGAGTTCTACAAGACGGTTGAGCGCATCGCGCCGTCGATGAAGCAGGACACCTATTGGCGCATGCTGATCGAGCGCACCAAGAAGGAGGCGAACTACCGCTCCAACGATGCACTGCTCGACGTCTATCGCGCCTTGCAGGCGGCCGGCGTGAAGCTGTCGACGACCGAACTGAACGAGATGGCGGATGCGGCGCGCAAACGCGGTCTCGCCATCGAAGCCGTCAACATCTGGGAGCCGCTGTTCAAGTCCGGCGCGCTCGGCGGCGCGGGCGACAAAGAAGCGGCCCGCAACAAGAGCCTGTTCGAAGCCGTCAAGAAGGACGCCCAGGCGGACCTCGGCGGCGAACTCGCCAAGAGCGAAGCCGACGCGGCGACGCGTGTCAGCGGAGACGCGCTGGCTGATGTCGCAGAGGCCTATCTGGCCTCCGGCAACGCCACCAAGGCCATCGAGATTTTCCAGAAGGCCCTCGACAAGGGTCAGATGGACGCCGGCAAGACAGATCTCGTGAAGCTGCGTATGGGCGTCGCCCAGTTCCAGGCGAAGAAGAAGTCCGACGCCACCAAGACCTGGCAGTCGATCAAGTCGGAAAACGGCGCGGCCTGGCTGGCCAAGTCGTGGATCGCTATCGCCAAGATGTAAGGCGCAGCGGCGACAAGCCGACAGACATGCGAGGCCCGGCTGGAAACAGCCGGGCCTCTTGCTTTTGGGGGTCTGACGAGGCGTTTCCAACCGTCGCGCAGCCGTGAAAGCGCTTGTGCTTGCGTCCCTGCGCAGTTGGGACTTAGCTCCGGTCCAAGGCGGCGATGACCGCCATCAGGGGAGGAGAGACCGATGCGCGCAATCCTGGCGAGCCTTACACTTGCAACGGCCCTTGCGGCGGGATGCACAAGCGCGCCGCCGCCGCTTGAGCTTCAGCCCTTGCCCACCGTCGATGTCGCGCATGCAGACTATGGCAACCCGTCGCTGTGGCTGTGCCGCCCCGGGCTCGCGGACGACAAGTGCAAGATCGATCTCGACGCAACAGTCATCGCCGGCGACGGCAAGACAACGGTGGAGCGTTATCAGGCTGCGACTGATCCGAAGGTCGATTGCTTCTTCGTGTATCCCACCGTGTCGCTCGACAAGGGGTGGGCGTCAGACTGGACCGTCGACAACATGGAAATCGACGACGTCAAACTGCAGTTCGCGCGCTTCGGTTCTGTGTGCCGCCAGTTCGCGCCGATCTATCGCCAGACAACGTTGACGGCCTTGCGCATGGCCTCGGGCGGTCCGCAGCCGGAAGGCGAGCGGCTCCCGCAAGGCGTTGGCGGTTACAATGACGTGGTCGACGCCTGGAACTGGTACATGGCGAACGAGAATGCCGGCCGCGGCGTGATCCTGATCGGCCACAGCCAGGGCGCTGGCGTGATCGCGCGGCTGATCGCCAACGAGATCGAAGGCAAGGCCGCCGAAAAGCAGTTCGTCTCCGCCTACATTCTCGGCGCGGCCGTGATGGTGCCGCCGGGCAAGGATACCGGCGGAACCTACACCTCGATTCCGCTGTGCCGTGCAGAGGACCAGACGGGTTGCGTGATCTCGTATGCGTCGTTCCGCGACACCAATCCGCCGCCGTCCACCTCGCGCTTCGGACGCACCAATGGCGACAAGGTCGCCGCCTGCAACAATCCGGCGAACCTCGCCAGCGGGCAGGGAACGCCGGACTCCTACTGGCTGGCGAAGGGCTTCCTCAATGGCTCCGGCGGCACGACACAGCCGGCCTGGGCGAAGCCTGAGCCGCAGGTCGCAACGCCGTTCGTGAAGACGCCGGGCCTCGTCTCCACCAAATGCGTCAACAAGGGCGAGTTCACCTATCTCGAGATGCATGTGAACGCCAATCCGGCCGACGCGCGCACCGACGAGCTGGGCGGCGAAGTGATCCGCGCCACCGGACCGGATCTCAACTGGGGTCTGCACCTGATCGATGTCGACCATTCGATGGGCGATCTCGTGCGCATTGCGGGCAAGCAGGCGGCCGCTTGGACGGCGAAGTAGCGTCGCGCTTCGCCCGGGCCGTGCTGACGATGCGGCGCTAGCGCTTCATCGTCAGCGGCAGATCGTATCCGTTCTGCGACCATTGACCCGTCGCGGTCTTTCCATCGGCGGACAGGTCACCCTTGAAGCTGCCGGCGATCGCGGCGATCTCGAACGACATCTGATCTCCGGTCCGCATAATCGCGGAGACAGGAATGCCGGTCGCGTCCTGATCGAGCGAGTCCAGCGTCGCCGTCGTTGTCCCGTCCTTCGTTGCGACGTGGAGAACAAGCCGCAGCTGAATGCCCTGCACATCCAGCGCGCCGGCCCAGTCGCCCGCCAGCGAGCTGGCGTCGGCTGCGGAGGTGCTCGCGACCTGGCCGAGGGCGGGGCGCTCGGCGGCGCCGGACCACATCAGGATTGAGGCGGCGATGGCGGCATAGATGGCCGTCATACCGTCACGGTCCGGCTTGCAGCGATTGCTCCCGAAGAGACGCATAACTCACTCCTTGTTCTGGAAGATGTCCTCGATCCGCAGATCGAATGTTTCCGCGATCCGGAAAGCGAGGGGCAGGGACGGATCGTACTTCCCTGTCTCGATGGCGTTGACCGAGTTGCGCGACACGTTGAGCTTCTGCGCGAGATCGGCCTGAGTCCAGTTGCGCTCGGCGCGCAGGACCTTGATGCGGTTCCTCATCGCAGCCTCAACGCTTCGCCAGCCACCAGTAAATGTAGGCGACGATGAAGCCGAGGCCCTGCGCCACGCCCGTCGCCATGACGCCCAGGAACAGCCAGATGGCTGTCGCGGGCCGCCCCTGCTCCACATTCGCATCGACCCAGCCTTGCGCGAAGGACAGCGCCGACGGCGACGTGAACGCAAAAGCTGCGAACAGCAGGGCCAAGGCGAGGCCGAGACTGCTGCCCCAGTACCAAGCCCAGCGGTGCGCCGCCTTGGCGGCCTCGTCGAGCCGCTTCCAGTGCAGCGTCGCCATCGCGCCGGCCCAGAGAAGGCAGGCCATCGCCAACGGCAGCATCACCGGCTTGGGCAAAGCATCGCTCAGCGTCAGCACAATGGCGATCGGCCCGACTCCAACAAGCAGAAGAGCCCACGGAGGAAGCCGCTTCCAGGTCATGAAAAGCACCCTTGATTAAATGACAAGGTAACTTTGCATGTCTTCCGGCAAATGTAAAGGGTCCTTGGCATGAAAGCCCGGGGATTTTTTGGAAGTGAGGAGCCTAGGTCCCGGCCTTGAGCGCCGCCACGTCATCGCAGAGCTGTTTCAGCTGCGCGCTGATGGCGTCTGTGCGCGCGAGGATGTCGCGCTCGCGCAGGGCATCCAGCTTGTCGTGCAGCAGCATGATCTCAAGCTCGGCCCGCAGGTTCACGACATAGTCGTGCTCCGCGGCTGCGCGATCGATGGCCGCCTGCCGGTTCTGGCTCATCATGATGATCGGGGCCTGAATCGCCGCGATCATCGACAGGAGCAGGTTGAGGAAGATGAAGGGGTAGGGGTCAAAGGCGCGGCTGGCGCCGAGCGCCAGATTTGTGACAACCCAGACGAGCAGGGTGACGCCAAAGCCGAAGATGAAGCCCCAGGAGCCGCCGATGCTGGCGACCTTGTCGGCCAGCTTCTGCCAGTAGTCACGCTCATCCGTATGGCCGAGCGGGCCAAGCCCGGTCGGCTTCTGGTCAGCGATCAGGTCGATCACGCTTTTCTTCTGACTTGTCAGCGCCGTGTAGGGCGAGCCGAGAAGGTCTTGCGCCAGCCTTTCGCGCAGATCCATGCGAGTGTCTCCACCATGGCCGCCTTCGCCGGCGCGGCCTGTCCGTTGATGCAGATCAGAGCACGCCCGTAGCGCCGTGCAAGCCTGCCCGTGGCGGGACGCAGGAGCAGAGTCATGACGCAGGAAGACCTGAAACTGGCGCTCGATATCCTTGAGAAGTCAGTCGACATCACTGTTGCGACCAACCGGCCCGATGGCTGGCCGCAGGCGACAACCGTCAGCTTCGTCAGCGACGGGCTGAAGCTGTATTTCGGTACGTGGAGCAAGAGCCAGAAAGCGACGAACATCGCGCGCGATCCGCGCGTGTCTGTCACGGCCGACGCGCCCTATCACACCTGGGACCAGATCCGGTCCCTGTCGCTGGCGGGCGAGGCGACGATCGTGACCGACCCGCAGGAGCTGGCGCATGTCAGCCAGCTGATGATGCAGCGCTTCGGGCCGGAAATCGCAAAGCAGATGTCGTCGGTGGACATGTCGGAAATGGCCGTGATCCGCATCACGCCAAAAGTGCTGTCGATCCTCGATTACGCAAAGGGCTTCGGACACAAGACGGATGTCGCCGTGACGCCGGACGAGATCGCAGGACAGGCTGCGTAACTCCGGAAGCACTGATCGCCAAAAAGCGAAAGGGCGGCGCCGAAGCACCGCCCCTTCTTGTGTTGGTCAGCCCGGGGTTGGCAGCGATCAGGCAGCTTGGTCCGCGACCGCTGCCGCAACCCTCGGGTCCGGATCGCGAAGAACGTAGCCGCGCCCCCAGACGGTTTCGATGAAGTGATCACCGCCCGTCGCCTGCGCCAGCTTCTTGCGAAGCTTGCAGATGAAGACGTCGATGATCTTGAGTTCCGGTTCGTCCATGCCACCGTAGAGGTGGTTGAGGAACATTTCCTTGGTGAGCGTCGTTCCCTTGCGCAGGGAGAGCAGCTCGAACATCTGGTATTCCTTGCCGGTGAGGTGAACACGGTTGTTGTTCACTTCGACGGTCTTGGCGTCCAGGTTCACGATGATGTCGCCGGTGCGGATCACGCTCTCGGCGTGGCCTTTCGAACGGCGGACAATCGCGGTGATACGGGCGATCAGCTCGTCCTTGTTGAACGGCTTGGTGAGATAGTCGTCGGCGCCATAGCCGAGCGTCTTCACCTTCGCTTCGATATCGGGGTTCGCCGACAGGATCAGCACGGGCGTGTTCACGCGCGACATGCGGAGCTGTTTCAGGACTTCATAGCCTGAGATATCCGGCAGACCGAGGTCCAGGATGATAAGGTCGTATTCGTAGACCTTGCCGAGGTCGACACCGTCTTCCCCAAGGTCGGTCGTGAAGATGTTGAAACCGGCGGCTTTCAGCATCAGTTCGATGCTGCGAGCGACCTGCTCGTCATCCTCGATCAACAAGACCCGCATTACGTCTCTCCCGAATCGCGGTTGCCTTGCGGCGGAGTAATTAACCACCGCATTAGGCACTCTAGAGGTTAACGGATTACTTAACGACGGCGGAACCGATTCAGACTTGTTACTGTGATTCTGCCGGCCGCCAAGAGTCCAAAATCGCTGATTCTTTTGGGGTTTGCGTGGTTAACGCCAAATCAACCGACACTGCGGCCAGATCACGAAAGCGAGGGTTCCCCTCCCAATTTCACGGCAGGCGTAACCCATGCTGGCTTCGGCCATCCGCGATATCAAGGCGCTGGACCCCCTGACCCATGAAGGCCGGGTGACGGCGCTTGAGGGCCTGCGGATCGAGGCGGCCGGGCCTGCCTCCGCCCTTCGCCTGGGGGCATTCGTTCGTTTCGGGTCCGAGAACGGTCCGCGCGGCGAACTCGTGGGCTTCGAGGGCGACCGCGCCATCCTTCTGGCAAGCGATCCGCTGGACGGGCTGGCCCCGGGCGCGCCCGTCATCTTTGCTTCCGGCCTCGACAGCGTGCGTCCGTCCGACGCCTGGCTGGGACGGGTGATGGATGCATTCGCCGAACCGCTGGACGACAAGGGGCCGCTGCGCCCCGGCCTGCGGGCGCGGCCGGTCCGCGCCATCGCCCCCAATGCGCAGGCGCGCGCGCGGGTCGACGAGAAGATGGGTCTGGGCGTCAAGGCGATCGACGTGTTTGCGCCGTGCGCGCGCGGGCAGAGACTGGGCGTCTTCGCCGGATCGGGCGTCGGCAAGTCGACCATCATGTCGATGCTGGCGCGCGGGGCGGAAGCGGATGTCATCGTCATTGGTCTGATCGGCGAACGCGGCCGCGAGGTTCGTGAATTCATCGAGGACACGCTGGGCGAGGCGGGGCTGGCCAAGTCCGTCATCGTCACGGCGACATCGGACGAGCCCGCGCCCAAGCGCCGCCGTGCGGCGTGGCTGACGCTGGCTGTCGCCGAACACTTCCGCGACGAGGGCAAGCAGGTGGTCTGCTTCCTCGATAGCGTCACGCGCTTCGCCATGGCCCAGCGCGAGATCGGCCTTGCCGCCGGCGAGCCGCCGACGACGCGCGGCTACACGCCGTCGGTCTTTGCCGAATTGCCCAAACTGCTCGAGCGGGCGGGGCCGGGCGTGACGGTGGAGGACGGCCAGCCGCAGGGCCACATCACCGGTCTGTTCACGGTGCTGGTCGATGGCGATGATCACAACGAACCGATTTCCGACGCCGTGCGCGGCATTCTTGATGGGCACATCACGCTGTCGCGCCAGATCGCCGAGCGAGGGCGCTTCCCGGCGGTCGATGTGCTGAAGTCGATCTCGCGCCTTCAGCAGATGCTGCAGACGCCGCAGGAGCGCGATATCGCCCGCAAGGCGCGCAAGCTGATCGCGCTCTATTCCAACATGGAAGAGCTCGTTCGCATCGGGGCCTACGCCAAGGGCGCGGACCCGGAAGTGGATGAGGCCGTGCGCCTGTGGCCGCAGATCGAGACCTTCCTGAGCCAGGAGGTGCAGGAAGTGACAACGCCTGACGAGGCCTATGAGAAGCTTCTTGCCGTGCTGACGCCGCCGGCGCCGGCCGCCAGCCAGAAGAAGGCGGTTAGATGAAATCGCTCCACACCCTTCTCAAGATCGCGCAGCGCAAGCTTGACGAGCTGGGGATCGAGGCGGCCCGGGCCGCGCGGGAGGTGGACGAGCTGCAGCAGAAGATCGCCGGCATACGCGCGCGCGAGCAGGCGGAGATCGCCGCGGCTGCCGCCAATCCGGACTATGCCGCCACGCTGCCGGCCTATCGCCTGCGCGTGCGCTGGCAGGTGGACGAGATCGGCGTCGTCGTTCGCGCCAAGGAGGCCGAGCTGGCGGAAATCCGCGAGCGGCTGTCGGCCGCCTATATCGAGAAGTCGAAGTTAGAACAGCTGATCGAGCAGGGCCGCGTGCGCGAGGAGACGGAGCGTCAGGCGCGCGAGCAGGCCATGCTGGATGAGGTCGCCATCAATCGCGCCGGCGCGCAGGGCAAGTAGCCGCCCGCACTACCGCAAACGCTCGGGTCCGCGCCCGCCCAGCATGCGCCAGACAACATAGGCGATCACGAGGACCACGGCGGCGGAGATCGCAAGTCCGATCAGCTTGAAGACCAGACCCAGCACCATGCCGAGCAGGATGATCCCGAGCACCAGATAGAGAATGGCTTTCATCGCAGCGGTCTCCCGCAACAGGAAATGCGTGAAGGGAATGTGGGGTTCCGTGGCCGCGAGCGCAACAGCACATTCGCATGGGCCCGTTGCCCTGCGTGGCGCTGTCTTCATGGGCCCGGAAAGGTGGAGGGCCGGGGACGCGGATCGCTCCGCTATGGAAGTCCGTGGATGTGGTCCGAAGTCCGGGTGCGGAAATCCCGCGTCCCCGCGGCGGATTGCTCCGGCCGCATCGCCCCGCTCCACAGGTCACTGCAGATGCCCTCCGCGCGGAGACGATGCATGCATTATGCGCGAGGTTTCAGGGGCGGGGATGAGAATGCGGGTGTCATACAGCGGGATGTTGGTAACGCCCTGAATTGATTTCAGAGCTTCTTCGTAGCACCCGCGCTATCCGGCCGAATCCGGTGGCGGTGTGCGATCGACAGGCCCGAAAAGAAAAGGCCCGCTCCTGAGAGCGGGCCTTCCTGTTGGTGATGGATGCGTCGACTAGAGGTCGATGTCCGCATCGCGCTGATCGCGCGTGGCGCTGGCCCGCGAGACGTTGCCGGCGGCAAGCTCGGCATTGTCGAGACCGCCATCCTTGTTGAGGTCGAGATCCGCGAAGCGGGCCTTCACGGACGCCATGGTGCCCGTCAGCTCCTCGATCTGGACCTTGCCATCGGCGTTGTTGTCGAGCGCGCCCATCGTGCGCGACGCCATCAGCTTGCCCTGGAGGTCGTTGCGGATGTTCGACGTCGTCTCGTCGGCCCACCGATAGTTGACGCGGAAGTACATCATCTCTTCCCACGACTGCTCGCCCCAGGTCACGTTGATCGTCGGATCGGGGTTGGCCTTGTTGTGTTCGGAGTTGTCGTAGACCCACTTGGCGATCAGCTTGGTGCCGGCCTTCACGAGGATCGGCTCCACCGGGTCATAGTCGCGCTGCCAGTTGAAGTCGTACTTCGGCAGCGACAGCAGGATCTCTTCCTTGCCGTCCGGCGTCTTGGAGGTCAGCTCGACCGACCAGCCGCGATAGTGGGCGTGCGGATAGAGCGTGTAGAGATAGGCGTCGGCCGGGAATTCGAGATACGCGATCTCGGTGTGGCGGGCTTCGCCCTTCGGAATCTTCAGCGCGAAGTCGGAGATGACCGCCGAGCGTTTGATGAATTCCGGCGCCGTCTTCAGCGTGTAGTAGCCGATCTGGGTCTGGTCGGTCGCGGCCTTGCCGGTTGTCGTGTAGTGCATCGAGAAGGACAGCTTGCCGCCAGCCGGGACCGGCGCGCCTGCGCCAGCCGCGATCACCTGCGGTTCCGCGCCCGGCGTGTAGGAGCCGACCGAGCCGCCCGGGATTTTCGCCGGCGCGGCGTTGCGATCCGGCGAGTGGTTCGACGTGACGTGGTGCAGCACCGTGCGGTCGCCCGGCTTGATCGCGATGGCGCGCAGCCAGGTGTCCTGCTTGAACGGGTTGTCGATCTGCATGCGCTGGTATTCGACCGTGCCCGTGTTGGGAACGTCGAACGCCGGCAGCGTAACGACGACATCCGGCTGGCCGAGGCTGGTGGGCCATTCCGGCGCCTTGCTGGCGGTTTCCTTCAGCACGTCGGCGCCTTCGCCGCGCGGGGCCCCGGCGCGGAGCCAGTGGATCAGCGTCTTGTTCTGTTCGGCGGTGAGGCCGTGGTCGTTCTGGAACGTGCCGATATGCGGATCGGCGAAGTAGGGTGGCATGCGATCGGCCATCACCGACTCGGTGACCATCGGCGCGAACGACTTCACCACTTCATAGCTGTCGAACTTGAAGGGGGCGATGCCGCCTTCCTGGTGGCAGGCCACGCACTTGGCCTGGATGATCGGCGCGATGTCGTTGGTGTAGGAGATGTTGGCGTGCTCAGCCGCCTTGCCGCGCTCGGGGAAGGCGATCTCCTTGCCGGCCTTCACTTCGACACGCGCGTTGGCGACGGCCTTGCCGGCGAGCACGGAGTCGATCGCCTTGCCGGTCTGCGAGACGGGGCCGTGATAGGCGACCTTGAAGCCCGACTTCGGCTCGATCACGAAGACCTCGCCCTCACGCTGGACGCCGAGCTCCTCGCCGACGAGCTGCAGTTCGTCCATCAGGACCGGCATGGCGAATTTCTGCGCCTTGGCTTCCTTCGCCGTATCCTCGCGCGATTGGCCGAGGGTGGAGTTCATCATGTAGAAGAGGACGCCCTTGTCCTTGTAGGCGGACTGGAGCTTGGCCAGCTGGGCCGCGCCTTCGCGCGAAACCTTGCCGCCATTCGTCTGCGACATGATCACGATGGCCGGGGCGTACTTGAAGTAGAACAACTCGTGCGCAAGACGGGTCGTGTCCGTCAGCTGGAAGTTGCCGACACGCTCCGGCGCTCCGCCGGTCGTCGGCGCCGGTGCGGCGATCACCGTGCTTACGCCAGCGACAGCGATGGCGGCGGCCACGGCGGTCGTCATCAGAATGCGCTTCATTCCAGCTCTCCCTCAGCCCGTTTACCGGGCGCGTCCTTTACGGATGTAATTCTGATTTCAATATCCATTCTGCCCAAAATACCGTCAATGCGGACTGTAGCCTCTGGAGGCCGAAAGAGGGGCCCGAAAGGTCACAACTCTGCTATCCGGAGAAGCGAAAGCGCTGGGGCTTGGCGATTGTCGATAATGGCCGGGCTTACCCTTGCGGAAAGTTCGTCCAGAAACGAAACGGCCCGGAACCGAAGTTCCGGGCCGCGATTCGACTGCCTTGCTGACGGGCCGGATCAGGTCCAGCGCAGCTCGGACTGGGCGACAGGCAGGGTGCGGATGCGCTTGCCCGACGCCGCGAAGAGGGCGTTGGCCACAGCCGGCAGCACCGGCGGCAGGGCCGGTTCGCCCAAGCCCGTCGGCGAGTTGTCGGTGAGGTGGAAGTGCGCGTCGATCTGCGGCGCGTAGTCCATGCGCAGCAGCGGCATGTTGTGGAAGTTGGATTCCACGGTGCGGCCTTTGTCGAACGAGATCTTCTGGTGCATCTCGGAGATGCCGTCGACGATCGAGCCTTCGACCTGGTTGTGAGCATTGAGCGGGTTGATGATGTGGGCGCCGACGTCGCCGACCGACCACACTTTCAACACGCGCCATGCGCCGTTCTGCTCGACCTTCACCTTGGCGACCTGGGCGAAATAGCCCTGGTGCGAGAAGTAGAAGGCGACGCCCATGCCCGTGCCTTTTGGCAACGATGTGCGGCTGGCCCAGCCGGACCGCTGACGCACGACTTCAAGCACGCCGATCATCCGCTTCGGATCCATCGAGCGCGGGCCCGGCGCAGCCAGACCCGGTTGCGGCGATGACAGGAGGTCGATGCGGTATTGCAGCGGGTCCTTGCCGGCGGCGTGCGCAACTTCGTCCACGAAGGACTGGAAGGCGAAGCAGACCGCGTTGGACACCGGCGCGCGCAGCGGACCGGTCGGCATTTCGCCGTGCATCATCGACTGGTCGTAGCTGTGGTTCGGAACGAAGCCGGCAGGGAATTCCTGCGGCGGCATCTGGGCGTTGCCGAGCACCGTCATCTGACCCGACCCGTTCGGGCGGCCGAAGGTGACGAAGTGGTTGGTCATCGCAACCATGTTGCCGTTGGCGTCGAGGCCGGCCTTGAAGTTGTGATAGCCGCCCGGACGGTAGGGGTCGTGAGCCATGTCCTGCTCACGCGTCCACACCAGCTTGATCGGGATGTTGCCGGCCTGCTTCGAGATCGCGGCCGCTTCCACCATGAAGTCGCTGTCGAGACGCCGGCCGAAGCCGCCGCCGCAGCGGATCATGTGGCAGGTGACCTTGCTCTTCTCGACGCCGAGCGCGGACGCCACGAGGCTGAGACCGCCATCGGGGCGCTGGGTTGGCGCCCAGATTTCCACCGTGCCGTCGGCCTTCGCGTGCGCCGTGCAGTTCATCGGCTCCAGCGGGGCGTGCACGAGGAAGGGATAGATATAGGACCCCTGGACCGTCTTGGCTGCGCCCTTGAGCGCCGCCGCCGCATCGCCGGATTTGGACAGGTTGGACGCCGGAGCGCCTTTCGCCAGTTCCATCGCCTTGGCGTTGAACTGCGTGGTCGACTGGGTCGAGACGTCGCCTTCGTCCCACTCCACCTTCAGCTTGTTCCCCGCTTCCTTCGCCGTCCACCAGTCGTCGGCGATGATGGCGACGCCATCCAGCAGACCCATCTTGGTCGGCATGTCGTCGCCCGCCGCCTTCACGACGAAGCAGTCGACGATGCCGGGCATGGCCTTGATCTCGGCTGTGTTGGCCGAAACGACCTTGCCGCCGAACGCCGGGCACTTCACGAAGTTCGCGTACTTCATGCCGTCGACCTTCTGGTCGATGCCGAAGATGGGCTCGCCGCGGACGATCTTCGGGGAATCCCAGTTGCGCATCGGCTTGCCGATGAGGCGGTAGTTCTTGGGATCCTTCATCTTCAGCGTCTTGACGTCCGGCGCCGGCAGTTTCGCAGCGTCGGCGACGAGATCGCCGTAGGGTATCTTCGTTCCGGAAGCCGCGTGGACAACCATGGAGGGCTCGGTCGTGAATTCCTCAACCGGCTTCTCCAGCCGCGCTGCGGCGGCGGCGATGAGCATGGCGCGGGCGCCGGCGCCAACCTGGCGCTGGGGCTCCCAGTGCATCGGCGTGGCGAACGAGCCGCCGGCGATCTGCATGCCGTAGCGGGCCGCATCCGCGTCGCCCTGTTCGATGACGACCTTGTTCCAGTCGGCGTCGAGTTCTTCCGCGACCAGCATGGGCAGCATGGTCTTGATGCCCTGACCGATCTCCGGGTTCTTCGCCATGATGCGGATCGTGCCGTCAGGCGAGATCGCGACGAAGTTGTTCATGTCGACGACCGGGGCCGGCGGCTTGGCCGGATCGGCGGCGACGGTTGGAGCGCCATCCGTCGTGTCCGGCGGGGTCATGCAGCCGGAGAGCACGAGGCCGCCGCCCGCAGCGGAGGCGAAGAGGAAGAAGCGGCGCGAGGTTACGATGTTGCCGTCAGCCATGGATCAGACCTCCCGCATGTCTTTGGTGTCGACGCCCGCGGCGGTCTTGATCGCCTCGCGGATGCGCTTGTAGGTGCCGCAGCGGCAGAGATTGCCCTGCATGGCCGTGTCGATGTCCTTGTCGGACGGGGCCGGGTTGGCGCTCAGCAGGGCAGTGGCGGCCATCACCTGACCAGCCTGGCAGTAGCCGCACTGCATGACGTCCACGTCGAGCCAGGCTTTCTGGACCGCCTGTCCGGCTTTGGTTTCGCCGATCGCCTCGATGGTCGTGACACGCTGTGCGCCGACCGCTGAAACCGGCGTTACGCAAGCGCGCGTCACCTTGCCGTCGAGATGCACGGTGCAGGCGCCGCACATGGCGATGCCGCAGCCGAACTTGGTGCCTTTCAGGTCCAGCTTGTCCCGCAACACCCAGAGAAGGGGCATGGCCGGATCGGCTTCTACCGTCTCGGTCTTTCCGTTCACGTTGATTGTGTAGGTTGCCATTTGGAGCTCCGCGGGCGTGTTCCAGGAATGATGTCCCGGCTCCTCCGCCCTTTTTCTAACCCGCGACGCACACGCCCATGCGATGCCGGGCGCGCCTTGAATGATTCAATAACGCGGGAGTTGGTGAACGCCAATGACAGGTGAGCGAACGCTCAGGCCAATTTCGCCCGCAGCGCTACACGCTTGCGCGAGTTCCGGCTCGGAGAGCCAATGTCGTTGCGAACCGTTCTCACGGACGCGACGGGAAGCTGATCATCGTTATAGTTCAGGGCGAATAGCGAATTCCAGTCCTGATTGTCCCGCGGCTGGCCGCTGTTAGGCTTGTCCTGTCCGGACAGGACGTTCGAGGGGGACTTCAAATGAGGGTGTTTCTCGGGATCGTCGCCGCCTGCTTCGTTGGTCTCGGCATTGCGATGATCATTCTGGTCATCCCGCAGCTTCTCGAGAACAGCTACTACTCCAGCTTCCAGGACATGGTGTCGACGTGGATCGGCGCGCTGACGCCGGGCGGCATGACCATCATGTTCGGCAGCGTCACCTACATGCTCTGCAGCATCGATGCGCGGTTGCAGGATATTGCCGAGAGCGGGCGGTCGCTGGCCCCGCCGCCGCGCACTGTCGACCCGTTTGCAGCGCCGGCATCGCAATCGTCTGCGATGGGCGCCTCCCCAGGAGGGCCGGATGCAGGCGATTCAAATCACGGACTGTTCTAGCCGGTGAGTCTCAGGGCTGACCCTGCGGCCCGAGATTGGGGCGGGGCGCCGGCACATCCTGGATCTGGATGAGATAGGCGACGAGGTCGTACTCATGGCCTTCGCCGAAGTGGAAGGTCGGCATCTTGCGCAGCGCGATGGTGCGGCCGTCGTGCAGGTCGGTCGCCAGCCATTCCGGCGGATAGCCGGCCAGCACGGTGCGTAGCGGCGGCGCGGCGGGATTGCGGCTGTCGCCCGTGCGCTCGACCGCATGACAATCCGAGCACAGATCCTTGGCGACCTGATGGCCGACCTCGGGATCGCCCATCTGCAGCGGGCCGGGCGGTTCAGTCGTGCACGCCGTTAGCGCCAGGGCGGCAAGAATGGCGTGGGACATGCGCATGGGTCGGTCTCCTCGATACAGCCAGACTGGCGCACCGAAGATCAACAGTACTTGCTCTCGGTCAAGTGCAAGCCGGATCAGGGAAGCTTGGGGCCCCAGTCGGGTTCGTAGGAGTCGCCGGAGAGGCCGAGCTTGCGCGGCGCGCCGCCGGAAAGCGGCACGACATGCAGCGCCGAGTTCGAGCCGGCGACGCGATAGAACGCGATGCGGCGGCCTTCGGGCGACCAGGTGGGGTGCAGATCGAGGACGTTCTTGCCGGGCGTGGTGAGCGCGCGCGTTTCTGATCCGTCGGGGCGCACCAGATGGATGGCGGCGTCTTCGCCGACAACGCGTGCATAGGCGATCCAGTCCCCGCGCGGCGACCAGACCGGGCCTTCGTGATCGCCCGTTGTTGTGGTGAGCTTGCAGGCCTTTGCTTCGCTGCCATCGGCGCAACGGAGCGGCGCGCCATCGACGCGGGCGACATAGACGCCCTGACCGGCGCCGCGATCGGACACGAAGGCGAAGCGCGTTCCGTCCGGCGACAGGGCGGGCTGTTCGTCGACGGCCTTGTCGTCTGTCAGGCGCGTTTCAGCGCGTGTGGCGAGGGACATCTTGTAGATGTCGGTGTTGGCGCCCTGCTTGCGGCTGTAGACCAGCGACGCGCTGTCAGCGGAATAGCGCGTGTCGGCGTTCGGCTGGCTCTGCGTGGTCAGCGGCTGGCGCTGACCCGAAGCGAGATCGTAGAGGATCGTTGTGCGTTGCGCCTGGTTCGGCTTGCCGGGAACCGGCGCGTTGGCTGAATAGACAAGGCCCGAATTGTCCGGTGCAACGCGCGGCGCTTCGAGCCCGGCGGCGTTGGGCAGAAGCGTTTCCCGTTCGGCGGCGTTCGCGGTGACGACGCCTGGGCGAAGGCGTGGCGCCAGTATCGGCGACATAGGCGATCCGGCTGTCGAACCCGCCCTTGCCGCCGACAAGCGCGACCAGCACTTCATCAGCCACCTTGTGCGCGGCGCGGCGCCACTGGTCGGTTGCAGGCAGGCGATACTGCGAGCCGACGACCTGTTTGCGGGCGGCGATGTCGTAGAGGCGGAACTGGACGGTGAGCGAGTCGTCCGCGCCGATGATGGTCTTGCCGACGACCAGCGCGCCGACGCCGGCGCCGATCCAGTCCATCCAGCCGGGAAGGGCGGCGATGTCGGCGGAGAAGGTCGAGATGGCGGCGCTGTCGGGCGCGGTGAAGATGCCGATGGAGGCCAGATCATCGCGCACGACCCCGGCGATCTTTGCGGCGAGGTCCGCCTCAGCTTCGCTGGCGCCAGAGAAGGCGGGTGCGGCGACGCTGACCGGGCTGTAGCCGGCGGCGTCGGCATCGACAGGGAAGGTCAGCGCAACTGGCGCGGGTTCGCCCGGCGTCGTCACGGGTTCTCCGCCAAGGATGATCTGCGCGGACGCGGGCGCTGCCATCGCGATCGCAAGAACAATCCCGCAAAGAGCGGCCAGACGTTTTGACATTGCTGGTTTCCTCACCACGCCGGGTCTGTTTGCGCACCGCATAGCGCGATGTCCGGTTAATCGCCACCGTGAAAGGCGCCTGCTATTCCCGCGAAAGATCTTGCCGCAGAAACAGGGTCAAGGCAGCCGTCGTTAGCAGAACGAACCACATGACCAGCGCCGCCGCGCCCGGCATGGCAAACGCTGACAACAGGGTGTCGGGGTCGCCCATGGTCGCGCGGCCGGCCTGACGGATGCCTTCGGCCGCGATGTTGGGGAACAGCACCCAGATGGGATCGCCGCCGGCATTGCCGCGGATCGACGCGATCTCGCAGGCGAAGAGGACAAGAAGCGTCGCGACGATGCCGGCCGTCATGGTCCGTGTGATGACCGAAACAAGCATGACGAAACTGGCGGTCACCATCATCTGCATGAAGGTCGCCGTAAAGGCGAGGAGGTGGCCAAGGGCAATGCCGCCGGCGTCCGCGCGCGGCCAGCTTGCGTCATGTGTGAGGGCGGCATCGACCAGGCCGACGATGAAGCGGGCCAGCGCGCACAGGACAAGCGAAACGGTGATCGCGAGCGCGAAGGTGAGAAGCTTCGCCAGCATGACCGGAAGACGATCATTGCGCGTAAGCATCGCGCGCCATGTCTCCCAGCGATATTCGCCCGCAAAGATGATGGCGGCGCCTGCGATGCCGCAGATCTGGAAGATCGAGACAGAGAAAGTGGCGAATCCGCTGAAACTCTCCCACAGGGGCGAGGCGTAGGGGATGAGATCGCCGGCGGTGAAATGCGTGTAGGCCTGTTCCAGCAGGCCGCTCGCCAGCGCGAACACGGGCATGAAGCCGAACGCCCAGAACAGCGACCAGGTGTTGCGCGACAGTTTGTAGAGCTCGGCGCCGAGCGCGTTGGCGATCATGGGCCGTCACCCATGGTGGACATGAAGACGCGCTCGAGGCTTTGCGTCATCCAGCGCGCCTCGAAGATGTCGATGCCGGCTGCAGCGAGTTCATGGATCAGGGCGGGGACTTCGTCTTCCTTGATCGTGACAACGATGCCGTCGCCTTCGGGACGGCCGCGCCCGCCAATGATGGCGGCGGCCTTTGCCAGAGGCGTTGCGCGAATGAACAGCCCGCCCTGTCCGGAGACGAGGTCTGAAACCCTGCCTTCGGCGACCAGCTGGCCGTGATTGAGAATGGCGACGCGATCGCAGACCTTCTGCACCTCGTCGAGCAGGTGGCTCGACAGGATGATGGTGACGCCTTCCCGATCGACCAGTGTGCGTACAAGCGTGCGCATCTCGTGAATGCCGGCAGGGTCGAGGCCGTTTGTGGGTTCATCGAGAATCAGAAGTTCGGGTCGCGTGAGCAGGGCGGCGCCAAGGGCGAGGCGCTGGCGCATGCCCATGGAATAGGTGCGCGCCTTGCGGTCGGCCGCGCCGGCCAGTCCGACGCGTTCCAGCACGGCTTCCTCGCGGGCGGGATCATCAAGGCCGGAGAGGTGCGCGAATGTGCGCATGGTCTGGCGCGCCGTGAGGAAAGGATAGAGCGAGGGCGCCTCGATCATCGCGCCGACGCGGCGAAGCACGCGCGCATCGATCTGGCTTTCGCCTAGCAGGCGTACGCCGCCGCGGCTGGGTCTCACCAGACCGAGCGCGAGGCGCAGCAGGGTCGACTTGCCGGCGCCGTTGGGGCCGAGCACGCCATAGACAAGCCCTTTGGGGATGGAGAGATCGAGCGCGCCAAGCGCCGCGACGGCACGCGCGCCGCGCCCGTACGACTTGCCCAGTCCGAACGTCTCGAGCGCGACTGTCACGTGGCGGCGTCAGCGTCCCTTGAACACCGGCGCGCGCTTCTCGACGAAGGCCTTGGCTGCCTCGGCATGGTCAGCTGTCTGGGCCGTGCGGGAGTGGTTCAGCGCCTCGGTGTCGAAGGAGAGCGCGAGATCGCCGCGTTCGGCCGTGTTGAGGTTCTTCTTCATGAGGCCGAGCGTGATGCGCGGGCCATCGGCGAAGCGCTTCGCCAACGCCATGGTCTCGCTGGTCAGGTCAGCCGGATCAACGGCGCGATTGACGATGCCGAGACGCTCGGCTTCCTCGCCCAGGATCACATCGGACAGGAGGTAGAGCTCCTTGGCTTTCGCGACGCCGACGAGTTGCGACAGGAAATAGGTGCCGCCGAAATCCCCCGACAGGCCGACTTTTGCAAAGGCCGTCGTGATCTTCGCGGTCCTGGCGGCGATGCGGAAGTCGCATGCCAGCGCGATGGAAAGGCCGGCGCCAGCTGCTGCGCCGGGGATGGCGGCGATGGTGATCTTCGGCATGTCGTGCAGCCAGCGCGAGACTTCCATGCTCTGGCGCAGCGCGTAGGCGGCCTGCTCCGCGAGCGGCCATGGTTCGCGCCGCCCTCATTGGCGGCGAAGTCTTCACATCGCCGCCTGCGCAGTAGGTTGCGCCGCCGGCGCCTGTGATGACAACCGCGCCGACATTCGGGTCGGCGGCCAGACGCGGCAGCGCTTCGAGCAGGCCAGCCAGCATGGGCTGGGACAGGGCGTTGCGGGCTTCGGGACGGTTGAGCGTAAGAACGGCGACGCCGTCCTCGATGGATTCAAGAAGGTCGGCCATGCGCGTTTCCTCGCCCTGTTTGTTGTCTTGTCGTCGTGCCGTTGAGGGATAGGACCGCGCCAACAGCCGTGCAAGCGCGCCTAGCCGGGCGTTGCGCGTCTCTCATGCGTCGAGGACGCAGGCGAATGGGTGTGAAACTCCACATCGGCGGAGCCGCAGACCGGGCAGGCCGCATCCTCCCTCAGAATGTCGACATCGGCTGCGCGCCCGAAACGTCGCACGGACAGGCTGGGGTCCATCGGCGTTTCACTGCCGCAGTCATCACAGCAGCAGAGGATAAGCCTGTGAGTATTGATAAGGTCGCCAAACGTCGTCATGGCGCGGTCACCCCCGATAGTCCCCACAACAAACAAGCGCCCTTCTTGTGGGGCAGCTTTTTCTCACCTCGTGTGAATAACTGTGGCGCAGAAATCCACAGAAAGCGAATCAGTTTTGCGCTGATGGCGTGGACGTTGAATCGCTTGGAGAATCCGCGCGCGGGCTAGCGGAGTTCGATCTCGCCTTCGAGCCACGCCGAGCGGCAGTCCGTTGCGTCATGGTACATGTCCTCGCGCAACAGGGGTGTATCGGTCATGCCGGGGCCGACGAAACGCGGATCATCGCACTCGTCGTCGAATGACCATTCGCCGTCGTCGTCGCCGAAGTCCGGCATGTCGCCGCGGCGGGCGTCGCCGCCGATAAAGCGCAGCTCGCCGGCTTCCCAGCCGTTACGGCAGTCGGTGGCGTCGTGACCGACATCCTCGTCCAGAAGGGGCGTGTCAGTCATGCCGGGGCCGACAAAGCGCTTGTCATCGCATTCGTCATCGAACGCCCAGTCGCTGTCATCGTCGCCGAAGTTGGGCATGTCGTCATTGTCGAATGTGACATCGGTGGCGAGATGGAGGTCGCCCGCCCGCCACGCGTCGCGGCAGTCCGTAGCGTCGTGGAGGACATCTTCATCGAGCAGGGGCGTGTTGGTCATGCCTGGCCCGGCAAAGCGCTTGTCGTCGCATTCGCCATCGTTCGACCAGGTGCTGTCATCGTCGCCGAAATCCGGCGTCGCAGGTTGCGCGAGGCCGCCAGGCGCAAGGCCGGAAGTCGCCGCCATGAAGAGGGCGACCACAGCCATCCTGAGTGTCCTAGACATGACGTTGCTTGTCCCCGGTCCGCCGCCAGAGAACGCCGCAGCGGACTGGTCGCACGCTAGGCGCGGGCGTCAGCCTTGTCCATATATCCGGCGCACACGCGCCGAATGCGTCGGGCGACGCTTGCCATGCCCTTCGTTTTGCGCATGGTCGCCGGATGGCAGGTCCAGCCGCGCAAATACTTGGCGACCAGCTCGGCATGGCGACGCGCATCGTCGTGTTCACCGGGGCCGGCATATCGACGGAGTCCGGCATTCCGGATTTCCGCTCGCCGGGCGGCGTCTGGACCAAGATGAAGCCGATCTACTTCCAGGATTTCGTGAGCAGCGAGGCTCGCCGCCGCGAGGCGTGGACGCGCGTGTTCAGCGGCGCGGCTGGCTGGGTCGGCAAGCAACCCAATGCCGGCCACTACGCCGTTTCACGCCTGATCGCGAGCGGACGCGCATCAAGCGTGATCACGCAGAATGTGGACAATCTGCACCAGGCTTCCGGCGTGCCGGAAGGACAGGTGATCGAGCTGCACGGCAACGCCAGCTACGCGAAATGCCTCGCGTGCGACCTGCGGCATGAGCTGGACGAGCTGCGCCCCGTCTTCATGGACATGGGCGCGATACCGACGTGCAAGGCGTGCGGCGGGCTGTTGAAGACGGCGACCATTTCGTTCGGTCAGCAGATGCCGGAAGCGCCGATGATCCGCGCCGAGGAAGAGACGCACCTGTCGGATCTGTTCCTTGTGCTGGGCTCCTCGCTCGTGGTGACGCCGGCGGCGCTGTTCCCGGCCAAGGCCAAGCGAAATGGCGCGCGGCTTGTGATCGTCAACCGCGAGCCGACGCCGCTGGACGAGATCGCCGATCTTGTCATCCATGACGAGATCGGCCCGACGCTGACGGAGGCGATGCGCGACCTGAACTAGCCGCCGCTGCTCATCTTGCTCCGCTGAACTGCTGGGCCACAAAGGCGCCGACCGAAACAATGTCCTTGGCGGACAATTGCGCGCCGAACGCCGGCATTGCGTTGCGGCCATCGCGGGCGATCGTGGCGACGCCCTCCGGTGTGAGGCCTGCGGAAAAGGCGGGTCCGCCATTATTACCCTGGCCGGTTGCGCCGTGACAGAGCTGGCAGGTGGTGCGGTAGACCTCTTCGCCAAGCGCCAGATCCGCAACTTCGCCGGTGCTCGATGCGAGCCGTCGCTGGCTGCCGTGCGAGCGGGTGCGTGTGGCCGTCGATGCCGGTTCTGGCAGGACCCAGCGTACCGTCGAGCGCAAACAGCCAGAGGCTGTCGCCCTTGGCCGAGCGCGCGAAGAGGTTGCCGGCTGACTAGGCGGCAACGTACTGGCGGCCCTTGTATTCGAAGACGCTGGCGGTGGAGTTCATACCGGCTCCCGTCTGGAATTCCCAGAGCTTGGCGCCGTTGCTGGAATCCAGTGCGACAAGGCGGCCGTCATTGCGGCCGACAAAAACCAGCCCCCCGCCGGTGACGGTCGAGCCCGAGTAGCAGATGTCCGGCCAACGCTGGCGCCAGACGAGGCGGTTGGTCGTGACGTCGAGCGCTGCGAAGATGCCAGTGGCCGGCACGGGCGACATGCCGAATTCACCGCCGATATAGCCGTCGCCTGCATCGGGCACTTCGAAGTCTCGATCGGCGCCGCGCAGGACGCTCGTGCCGTCACGGGCGCAGACATAGTAGAGGTTTGTTTTGGGATCGAGCGAGCTGGGCGGCCAGTTGGCGCCGCCGAGATGGGATGGCTTGATCGGAACCGGCGCGCCGCTGCCGAACGGCGTGAAGATCCTGCCGTTGTTGATCAGCGTGTATCCTTCCGGCGCAATGTCGAGTTCCTGCGGGACGTAGGAGTCGCCAATGGGGAACGGCTGGGTCGCGGCGGTCGCCTGTTCCGGCTCCTGCGGGACCGGACGATCCTCGATGCCGATCAATGGTTCGCCGGTTTCGCGATCGAGCAGATAGACCCAGCCGGTCTTGCCCGTGCCCGCGAGGCCGCGGCGCATCTTTCCGTCAATCTCCGCATTGAACAGGATGACCGGCGTCGGCAGGTCGTAGTCCCAGATGTCGTGGCGCACGGCCTGGAAGTGCCAGCGGTATTTGCCGGTCTTCGCTTCAATCGCGACAATCGAGGAGGCGTAGAGGTTGTCGCCCGCGCGGACTGCGCCGTTGAGGTCCGGGCCGGCATTGCCGGTCGCGAAATAGATGAGGCCAAGCTCGGGATCGACCGCCGGCGTGTTCCACACGGTTGCGCCGCCACGGTCCCAGCCTTCATAGCCTTTCGGCCAGGATTCGGAGCCGGGCTGGCCGGGCTCCGGTATGGTGTAGAAAGTCCAGACATGCTCGCCGGTCTTGGCGTCGTAGGCTTTCACGCGGCCCCGCGTCGCGAACTCCGCGCCGGCAAAGCCGGTGATGACGAGACCATCGTAATAGAGCGGCGCCGAGGTGATCGAGTAGCCGTCCTGCCAGCGTTCGGCCTGTACTTCCCAGACGATCTTGCCGGTCTTCTTGTCGAGCGCGACGAGTTTGCCGTTGAGCTGGCCAACGAAGATCTTGCCGTCGCCGAGACCCAGCCCGCGACTTGTCCAGCCGCAGCAGATGACATCGATCTCCTTGGCGAGGTTGGCCTCGTACTTCCAGAGGCGTTTGCCGGTCTCGACATCGATGGCGAAGACGTCGTCGGCGCCGGTGACGATGTAGACCACGCCGTCGGAGATGATCGGCTGCGCTTCGCCGGAGTATTGCGGCCCGACGCCAGAGCCATCGAGACGGGCGCGCCAGACGGCTTTCAGGCCGCCGACATTATCACGATTGATCTGGTCCAGCGGCGAATAGCGACGGTTGAATGCGTCGCCGCCATTCGTGGGCCAACCGTCCGTGGGGGGCTGAACATCCGCGATTGGCGCAGGACTGCGCTCATCATTGTTCTCCTGCGGCATGACGGAGCAGGCCGCGATCATGGCGGCCAAGGCTGCGAAGACGGACGCAACGCGCCACCCGGATTTCAAGATCATGTCGCTTCTGTTTCCCGGCCTGTCGCTGCTCAATCCCCCAACTCTATCGCGGCGCAATCTTGCATACTGAAGCAAGCGGTCAATCAGGTGGGCGCGCGGTCGGCTTTCCTTACGGTAAAGCCTTCGGGCGGGGGAGAGACCGAGAGGGAGACGCTGTCTGCGTGCGTCTTCTCAATGCACTGTCGGTAGGATTACCAGGCCAGTTCCTTGCCGTTCCAGGCGAGGAACTTGCCGGAGGAGGCGAGGTCGAACTTGTCGATCAGCTTCACGAGGTTTGCTGCGCTTTCTTCCGGTGAGAGTTGCGCACCGTCGCCGCCCATTTCAGTCTTCACCCAGCCCGGGTGCACGATCAGCACGGGCACGCCCTGCGGCTTCAGCTCGGTGGCGAGGCCGCGCATCAGACGGTTCACCGCCTGTTTCGAAACGCGATAGGCGAGGTTGTCGGCCGAGGCTCCGGTTGCGCCCATCTGGCTCGACAGCGTGATGATCTTGCCGCGCGCGGCTTTCACATTCGGCAGGAAGGCGTTTGCGATCCGAAGCGGCGCCATGGTGTTGACGGCGAAGGCTTCCTCGAGCCCATCGAAATCCATGTCGGTCGCTGACTGGCGGTCGGGTCCGCCGATGCCGGCGTTGTTGATCAGCACGTCGATCGGCTCGGCTTCGAGCTGGCGGCGCACGCGCCCGATCTGGGCCGGGTCGGCCACGTCCATCTCGACAACGTCGATCCATTTCGATGCATTGGCGACGGCTGCGTCGAGCGCTTCGCGATCGGACGTCGCGCGGATGCAGGCGATCACCTTGTCGCGCCGCCCGGCGTAGGCCTTTGCCAGCGCGAGGCCGATGCCGCGGTTAGCGCCGGTGATCAGGACGACGGCCATGCAGGTCTTTCCCCGGTCCGACCGGGTCCTTTTCGATCAGCGTGTCGGAACGGGTACGTCGCCGCGATAGTCGTAGAAGCCGCGGCCGGCTTTCTTTCCAACCCAGCCGGCTTCGACGTATTTCACCAGCAGCGGGCAGGGACGGTATTTGGTGTCGGCGAGACCGTCATGCAGCACCTGCATGATCGAGAGGCAGGTATCGAGACCGATAAAGTCCGCCAGCTCCAGCGGGCCCATCGGATGGTTGGCGCCGAGCTTCATGGCGGTGTCGATCGATTCAACCGTGCCGACGCCTTCGTAGAGCGTGTAGACCGCTTCGTTGATCATGGGCATCAGCACGCGGTTGACGATGAAGGCCGGGAAGTCCTCGGCGTTGGTGACATGCTTGCCGAGGCGTTCGACGATGTGGACGGCGCTGTCATAGGTTTGCTGGTCGGTGGCGAGACCGCGGATGACCTCCACCAGCTTCATCAGCGGCACTGGATTCATGAAGTGCAGGCCGATGAAACGCTCGGGCCGGTCCGTCGCGGCGCCGAGGCGCGTGATCGAGATGGACGAGGTATTCGTGGCGACGATCGCGTCCTTGCGCATGCGCGGACACAGCTCGTCGAAGATGGCGCGTTTGACGACTTCCTTCTCGGTCGCAGCCTCGATGGCGAAGTCGACGTCGCTGAAGGCGTCGAGGCTGGAAGCCGGCTTGATGCGGCGAAGCGCGGCGGTGCGCGCATCCTCCGTGATCATCTCGCGGTGGACCTGGCGCTCCAGGTTGCGCTCGATCGTCTTGATGCCGGCGTCGAGCCGCTCGGGCGAAACATCATTCAATAGCACGTCAAATCCGGCGAGCGCGCAGACGTGGGCAATGCCATTGCCCATCTGCCCTGCGCCGATCACTCCGATGCTTCGAATGCCGGTCATGAGAAGCCTGTCCTGAAATCCACGCGACGCTAACACGCGAACCACGGCTCGCGAGTCCCAGCTATTCGCACATGCACAAGAGAGAGAAAAGAAGCCTTCCGGTGTGGCGTTTCCGCACCAGACATTGTCAGCCGCTCACGCCCGCGTGAGCGCGAAGGCGGGCGTCCGGCCGCAGTTTTGGGCGCCTTTTTCCCCTAGGGGCTGACCCGAAGGGTTGTATAGTCCGCGCACGATGACGCCGGCGGCCAGTCCTGGGCACGTCCGGCCCTCCTGGGAGGATTGCTATGAAGGCATGGATTTGCGCGGTCGCCCTGTCGGTGGGTGTCGCCGCGCCAGCTTTTGCTCAAAAAACCGATCTGCCGGACCGCCCGGCGAAGCGCATTTCCGAATACGACCCGACCGCGATCCGCGAGGCGAACACGACCTTGCGGCTCGATGGCATGTGCACGGCGGACTTCACGGTGTCTGCGGCTGGCGAACTGGCCGACCTGTCGATCGACTGCACGCACCCCGAAATGGCGCCCTACATCGAAGCGACCATGCGCTCCGCAAAGTGGCAGCCGGAGATCCTTGAGGGAGAATTCTTCGACTCGCTGCCGATGCGCGAGCGCTTCAAGTACGGGACGTCCGCGGCTCCAACCGTCGATCCGCGTGGCGAGAAGTCGCCGGTGCTGCAGGATGGCATCGTGCCGCGTGACATCACCAAGGCGATCGCCGAAGTGAACCAGGAAGGCGCCTGCAAGGTGAAGTTCACGGTTGGCGTCGATGGCAAGCCAAAGGACATCCAGCCCAACTGCGACCCGGCGGCGTATGATCCGCTGATCACTGCGGCGGTCGAGCGGATGAAGTACACGCCCGGCGAGAAGGATGGGCAGCCGACCGACTGGCCGAACCTGTCGCTGCCGATCAACCTGACCAAGCCGAAAGGCACCTAGGCTCTTCAGCCTCTTGCCAATCAACAGGAACCCGTCCCGGTCATCCGGGGCGGGTTTTGTGTTGGCCGCAAACAGAACGCGCCGGGGCGAGGCCCCGGCGCGTTGTTGATGTGGTCAAGGCCAGGGTGAACTAGAATTCCACCGCGGCCTTTGCGTAGACGAAGCGACCCGAATATCCGAACGGTGAATAGTTCGAGAATGGCGTGTTACCCGTCGTATTGAGGTTGATGGGGAACGCATCGGGATATTCGTCGAAGACGTTGTCGGCGCCTATCGACAGGGTGAGGCTGTCGGAGGCGTAGAAGCGTCCCTCGATATCCAGCACCGTCTTGCGCGCCAGCTCGTGATCGAAGACCGGGTTGTTGTCCGGCTGGATCACCTTGCCATAGCTGATCGCGCGGATAGTCGCGCCGAACATGCCGTACGACCAGTCGACAGACAGCGTCTCCTTGTCGGCCGGCGTGCCCTTCTCGAACGTCATCGTGTTAGCGCGTCCGAACAGGACCGGCGCTGGCGGCGGAAGCGCCGACAGGACCGGAATTTCAGGCACCGCCGTCACATCCGTGTCGGAAAGGTTGAGGCCGAAGGTGAAGTCGAACTTGCCTATCCCCGTCTCCGGCATGGAGTAATTGGCGACAAGGTCTAGACCCTGCGTTTCCGTATCGACGCCGTTGATGAAGAAGCGTCCGCCACCGGCACCCACGAAGCCCTGTGTCGCCAGGTAGTCGCGGACGTTCTGTGCGGTCAGGTTCTCCGAGAGAACGATGCGGTTGTCGACGTCAATGCGATAGGCATCGACGGTGACATTGAAGTCGCCCATCTGGAGCACAGCGCCCAGCGAGTAGTTGAGCGACTCTTCGGCCTCCAACGGCTTCGCGCCCAGCGCCATTGCGATTGGGTCCGTGACCGGGAAGGTCGTGATGTCGAACGGAACGCCGCCGATGAAGTTCGTCGACGTGGTTGCAAAGTACTGCTGCTGCAGCGAAGGCGCGCGGAAGCCGTTCTGCACCGACGCGCGGATGCCGAAGGCTTCGTTGAAGTCGTAGCGTGCAGCCAGCTTGCCGGTCGCCGTCTCGCCGAAGTCCGAATAGGACTCGCCACGCAGGGCGGCGGAGACCAGCAGGTTGTCCGTCAGGTTGGCTTCGAGATCGACAAATACGCCGACTGCGGTGCGGTTTTCATCGACTTCGTTGGCTGGACGGAAGCCCGGGAAAACCTGCGAGCCGGAGGCCGTAGGTGCGCCGTTCAGGAGCACACCGCCATTGCGATAGCTGTCAGGTTCGCCGGCGAAGATCTCATAGAACTCCTTCCGCGCCTCGATGCCTGCTGCGACGTTGAGCGGCGAGGCAAGGCCGACATCGTAGGTGCGCACGCCCGACAGGTTAGCGACCAGCTGCTGGTACTGGAAGCCGCCAGCGCTGAAAGTCGTCTTCGAGGCTGGTCCCAGAGACCGGTTCAGTGTGTCGATGATGGTGAAGTCCATCTTGTTGGAGCCGTAGACCAGCGAGGCATCCATATCCCAGTCGCCGAGGCCGAACCTGACGCCGCCTGCGGCGGAGCCATCCTCAACGATCGGATTGATCTTTGGCAGGAAGCCATTGGGATAGATCTGGATAACGTTCCGCGCATCCTGCGCCCGACGATAGAAGCCTGCGGAAACCGAGTCGCGATACTGGTAGCTGGCCCAGCCATAGGTCTCCATGCCGTTGGACCAGTTGTAGCCGGTGTTGGCGAACACCGTGTACTGGTCGATCTGTGGCTCGCCGGTCCAGGCGTTGAAGCGATCGAACGACGCTTCGCGGGGATCAAAGGCGCTGCCGATCAGCGGGTAATTCTGCCGCGTGTCATAGCCATCGCGCTCCGAGCGCTTCTGCAGCTTCACTTCACCCGACAGCGTGAGGAAGCCTTCTTCGCCAAGTGCGAGGCCTTTCCATGCATTGAGCGTGAAGACCTGACCATCGCGGACGTCGCGCGAAATCTCGGATCCTACGGTGATGGGAAGGCCAGCCGCGGGCGGCGTAACCGGCACAGTGTATTCGGATACACGCATGCCGAGTGAGACGGAGGCGCCGCCGCCGACGGCGGCTTCACGCAGACGGACGTTGATGACGCCCGCGATTGCGTCGGATCCATACTGCGCCGATGCGCCATCGCGCAGGACCTCGACCGCCGCAATCGCAGACGTCGGGATCGTGTTCATGTCGACGGCGGATGCGCCCCGACCGATCGAGCCGTTGACGTTGACCAGTGCGGCCGAGTGACGGCGCTTCGAGTTCAGCAGCACAAGCGTCTGGTCGGGGGCGAGACCGCGCAGCGCCGCCGGGCGGACCGTGTCCGTACCGTCATTGAGCGCGGGACGCGGGAAGTTGAAAGAGGGCAGGGCCACGGCCAGAGCCTGGTTCACCTCGGTGATGCCGCCCTGCTCAAGTGAGTCGGAGCCGATGACGTCGACGGCCACAGCCGTGTCGAGCGCCGTGCGATCGGCGACGCGCGTGCCGGTGACGACGACAACGTCTCCACCGGCTGTTCCCTGCTGGGCAATCGCCTGTGCGAACAGCAGCGGAGTTGCAGCAACGCCCGCAAGAATTGCGGACTTAAGAGTTCTGAGTCTCATGAGACACTCCCTGTCGCCCTCTCAAATGGGGGCTTGATGTTTGTGTCTCGACGCTCGCGCCAACTCCGACGCCATGCAATGCAACGCGGCGATTACCTCCGTACAGAAACAAGTTCGTCGGCATGTGTGACGCTAATGCGACACGACCTGACGTCGCGTGAATATGCGAGTTCGCTTGAGGCGCGAGGAACGGCTGACAGCGCGGACACCGCCAGCCGCAAGCAGGCTATCAGTTCAGGCCGCCGCGCTTCATCTCGGCGGGAGAGCCGTTGAGGGCGAGGGTGGAGCCATCCACCGTAACATTGACATCGTCGCCATCCTTGATGCGGCCTTCGAGGATGCGGCGGGCCAGCGGGTCCTGCAGCTCCTTCTGGATCACGCGCTTCAACGGGCGTGCGCCATAGACCGGATCATAGCCGCGCTCGGCCAGCCAGTGCATCGCGTCATCCGTGAGGCTGATCGTGATGCGGCGGTCGGAGAGGATCTTCTCCAGACGCTTGAGCTGCACGCCGACTATGCGGTCGATCTCGGCGCGGCCAAGCCGCTTGAAGAATACGATCTCGTCGATGCGGTTCAGGAATTCCGGCCGGAAGTGCGAGCGGATCGCTTCCATCACGGCATCACGCGCCGGGCCCGATATCTCGCCTTCCGACTTGTCTTCCGCCAGTGCGTGCGCGCCGAGGTTGGACGTCATGATGATAACGGTGTTGTTGAAGTTCACCGTGCGGCCTTGGCCATCGGTGAGGCGGCCATCGTCGAGCACCTGCAACAGCGTGTTGAACACGTCCGGGTGCGCCTTCTCGATCTCGTCGAACAGGATCACCTGATAGGGGCGGCGGCGGACGGCTTCGGTGAGCGCGCCGCCTTCCTCATAGCCGACATAGCCGGGAGGCGCACCGATCATGCGGGAGACGGCGTGCTTCTCCATGTATTCCGACATGTCGAGGCGGAGGACCGCGGTCTCATCGTCAAACAGGAATTCGGCGAGCGCCTTGGTCAGCTCCGTCTTGCCGACCCCCGTGGGGCCGACAAAGATGAAGGAGCCGATGGGGCGGTTGGGGTCCTGCAGGCCGGCGCGGGCGCGGCGGACTGCGTTCGCAACGATCTCGAGCGCCTCGTCCTGGCCGACAACGCGCTTGCGCAGGTTGTCTTCCATGTGGAGCAGCTTCTCGCGCTCGCCTTCCATCATCTTGTCGACGGGGATGCCCGTCCAGCGTGAGACGACGGCGGCGATGGCTTCGGCGTCCACCTCCTCCTTGACCAGCGGGGCGCCGGCTTCTTCCGTGGACTTGCCTTCGGCGTCGGCGATCAGCTTTTCGAGCGCGGGGATTTCGCCGTACTGCAGCTCGCCGGCGCGGGCCCAGTCGGCGCGGCGTTGCGCGTCGGCAAGATCGGCACGGGCGCGGTCGAGCCGCTCCTTCGCGCCGGTCGCGCCGGCGAGGCGGCCCTTCTCGGCCTGCCAGGCGGCGGTGATCTCGTCCGACTTGGCCTGCAGTTCCTTGATCTCGGCTTCGCGGCGCTTCAGGCGCTCTTTCGAGGCCTCATCCTTTTCCTTCTTCAGCGCCTCAACCTCGATGCGCATCTGCATCAGGCGGCGATCGATTTCGTCGAGTTCTTCCGGCTTGGATTCGACCGCCATGCGCAGGCGCGCAGCGGCCTCATCCATCAGGTCGATGGCCTTGTCCGGCAGGAAGCGGTCGGTGATGTAGCGGTTCGACAGCGTCGCGGCGGCGACGATGGCGGCGTCCGAAATGCGGATGCCGTGGTGAACTTCGTATTTCTCCTTGAGACCACGCAGGATGGAGATGGTGTCTTCGACACTCGGCTCGCCAACAAAGACGGGCTGGAAGCGGCGGGCGAGGGCGGCGTCCTTCTCGACGTGCTTGCGGTATTCATCGAGCGTGGTCGCGCCGACGCAGTGCAGCTCGCCGCGCGCGAGGGCGGGCTTCAACAGGTTGGACGCATCCATCGCGCCATCGGCCTTTCCGGCGCCGACCAGCGTGTGCATCTCGTCGATGAAGAGGATGATCTGGCCTTCGGCCTGCTGCACTTCCTGCAGGACTGACTTCAGGCGCTCTTCAAACTCGCCGCGGAATTTCGCGCCGGCGATCAGCGCGCCCATGTCGAGCGCGAGCAGCTGCTTGTCCTTGAGGCTTTCGGGCACGTCGCCGTTGACGATACGCAGGGCAAGGCCCTCGGCGATGGCTGTCTTGCCGACGCCCGGTTCGCCGATCAGCACCGGGTTGTTCTTGGTGCGGCGGGAGAGAACCTGGATGCAGCGGCGGATCTCCTCGTCGCGCCCGATCACCGGATCGAGCTTGCCCTTGCGGGCCTCGCCGGTGAGGTCGCGCGAGTATTTCTTCAGGGCTTCGTATTTTTCTTCGGACGTCGCTGTGTCCGCCGTGCGGCCCTTGCGCAGCTCGGCAATGGCCTTGACGAGGGCGCTGGTGGTCACGCCAGCAGATGACAGCGCGTCAGCCGTCTTGTTCTTGAGCTTGGTGGCCGAAAGCAGGAGGCGTTCGGTCGTGACATAGTCGTCGCCTGCGTCGGTGGCGTCCTGCTCGGCGAGCTGGAACAGGCGGGCGAGATCCTGGCTGAGACCGGGCTGCGAGCCGCCGGTGCTTTTCGGCTGGGCCGCAAGAAGCTTGTCGATATTGGCCTGCGCCTGTTCGGGATTGCCGCCTGCGGCGCGGATGAGATTGAGCGCAAGACGGTCGCGGTCAGCGAACATCGCCTTGAGAAGGTGTTCTGGCAGTAGTTGGGGGTGGCCGCTGGCAAGCGCGCTCGTCTGGGCGCTCTGAACGGCTGCGCGGGCGCGCTCGGTATAGCGTTCGAAGTCCATGTTTGACCCTTGTGATAAGCAGTCGCAGACACGTCCGGGAGACCCGAAAACGGCGTCTCCTTCATCAATGCCGCTCCGTCAGGCAGCGACCTTGATCCAAGGCAAGAGGTAGGGTCGCAACGGGCCCGCGCAAGGGCCTGCGGCCAGCCGTCATTGGCTTGTAGCGGGGGCCGTTGTGGGCGCGGGGGCGCTGGCTGCGCCATCGGCCGGCGGCACATAGACGAACGCCGAATCCGGTCCGCCATCGCCCAGCCTGACCTCGACCGCTTTCCGGTCAGCCACGGTATCGCCGATGCCCATGGTCGAGTGCAGCGTTGCGCCCCACGGGGCGACGCACATCTTCGCGCCAAGCGCATTCCAGTAGTCGCAGGTTTGGCCGGCGATGGACGCCGATTCGCCAGTCTTCTCTCCGCCCAGCCGCTCCATCGCCGCCGCGCCGAAGCCATCATCCGGCGTCGACGGCTCGTCGTCGGCTGTGGGATGGTAGTAGGGGTTCTCGAACACCTGGACCTTGCCGGTCAGGTTATCGATGGTGACGTTGACGGCGCCATCCGTGAAGGAGCGCGTGTCGATCACTTCGCCTGTTTCCGTATTGGTAAGTTTCGCGATCTCAGCGCTGCGGCGGCCCCAGTCGCGATAATGAAGCGTCAGCGTGCCTTCCTCGCGGCCGGTCTGCTGCATCACGATGGTGAAGGCTTCGCGGCCAAAGAACTTGCGACCTGTCTCAGCGATTTTGGCGGACGCTTCCGACGTTTCGGCCGTCGCGGTTTCCGGCGCTGTAACGCGCTCGCAGGCTGCAAGCGCCAGCAATGTTGTACAAGCAAGCAACGCAGGACGAAGCATACGGACATTCCCCGGAAGAGCGGAATCGCAGAGCCCGGTGACGCTAGCGGAATTCAGCCGCCGCCGCGACCAGCGTGAAGTCTCGCATGGAGCGCCGTTCGACCACTGAAGCGCCATGAGCCCTACAGATCGGTAAGACCCCGGATATCTGAGGATTTTTTCACGGAACTAACCTGAGCAAAGTCGCGTTGGCTGGTTTTAGGCCACACGGGAGGGACTTGAGCTGAAGGTGACTGATGCCTCCCCACACCAAGCGCACATGCGGCCGCGCGGTTCGGCGCAGGGTCTGATGACGGATCCGGCCCCGATGCTCAACCCCGATCTCGTCCTGCAGCGGGCGCTGGACCTCGTCTGCCGGCGCATGCCCGGCCTTGATGTCCTCTCGGCCAGTCTGCGCAAGGACCTGCGCGCGCTGGCGCGCGACCGGATCGAGATGTCAGGCGGCCGGTCGATCACGATCGAGAATCATCGCTGCCCGCAGCTCTATATTGTCGAACACGGCTGGGTGCTGCGTTCGCGCGGACTTGCGTCGGGACGGCGCCAGATTGTTGGATACTCGTTGCCGGGTGACATGCTGTGTACGGACAGCCTGCTGTTCGGAACATCGAGTTTTGACCTGTCGGCGCGAACGCCGGTCAATCTGATCCGGGTCGAACCGCCTCAGAGCGCTGATCTGTTCGAACGTTATCCGGCGCTTGCTGCGGCGATCGGTTGGACGGCGGCGCTGGAAGAATCAATCCTTGCCGAGCGCGTCGTGTCGCTTGGCCGCCGCGACAGTTTCGAGAAGCTGGCTCATTCGCTGTGCGAGATCGAGGCGCGGCTGACGGCGATCGGGCAGATGCGCGGGCGCACGATCGAACTGCCGCTCAATCAGGAAGACTTCGCCGACATGCTCGGCATCAGCGTGATCCACGTGAACCGTACCTTCCGCAAACTCGCGGAGGAGGGCATCGCCTTCTATCGCAAGGGCGCCATTGAGGTGCGCGAGCCGGACAGGCTGAAGCAGATCGCGGCCTTCGATCCGGAATATCTCCACCTCGCCTGATGCGGCGCCTCAGTGCGCGGCGGGTGCCTGTCCCATGGGTGGAGGACGCCGCAGGATTGGCACCAGCAGCAGCATTGCTGCGAAGCACATCGACATGACCAGGAACAGGTTGTTGAAGGTCATGACGGTGGATTCAAGCTGCATCCGGCGCACAAGTTGCGCGATTGCCGCGGCGCGCGGATCGGCCACGTCGGCGGCGCGCAGGCTCGCCTCCGCCTGCATTAGGAAGGATTGTACCTCGGGTCGCGTCGGATCGAGGCCGGCCGAGATCTCCTGGTTGTGCAGGTTGGTGTAGTTGAGCCGCATGGTGTTGAGGCCCGCGAGGCCCACGGCGCCGCCAAGGTTGCGGCAGACTGTGAAGAGGCCCGTGGCGTTGGGCAGCTTTGGCGGCGGCAACGTGCCGAGCGCCATGTAGTTGCAGGGCACCATCGACATGATGAGGCCAGCCCCGCGCAGGGCCTGAGGCCAGAACAGTTCTTCGAAGGAAGAGTTCGCGGTGAGGAAGCTGTTCCAGTAGAGCCCGACCGAGGCCAGCACCAGACCGGTGGCCAGCACCATCCGTGGATCGATCCGCCGGATCAGCGCGCCGGACAGCGGACCGGCAAGGAACATGGCGAAGCCGCCAATGCTCATGATCTGGCCGATCTGAAGGGCGTTGTAGCCGCGCGCCGCCCCAAGGAAGAGCGGCAGCAGGTAGACCGAACCGAACAGGCCGAAGCCGACGATTACGGCGACGATGGAGCCCGCAGCGAAGTTGCGGTCCTTGAAGATCGTGAGATCGACGACGGGGTTGGCTCGCCTGAAGGCGCGCCAGAAGAAGACGATCCCGGCCAGCGAACACAGGAACATCCACATCACGAGATGCTCGTCCTCGAGCCAGCCGGCGCTGGGGCCCTCCTCGAACACGTACTCGAACGAGCCCAGGAACACCGCCATGGCGCCGAGACCGATGATGTCGATGTTCTTGATGAGGTTGAGCTGGGTCGGCTGTTTCGGCGTCAGGTTCCAGACGAGCACAGACGCGATGATCCCCGGAATGACGTTCACGAGGAAGAGCCAGTGCCAGCTCATGTTCTCGGTCAGCCAGCCGCCCAGCGTCGGGCCGATCGACGGCGCCAGCGTCGCGACCATGCCGATGGCGACCTGCTGCAACATCGAACGGTTGGGGCCGAAGAGGGTGAAGGCGGCCGCCATGGTGGTCGGGATCATCGCCGCGCCGACGAAACCCTGAATGCTGCGGAAGACGATCAGGCTGGGAAGGTCCCATGCCAGCGCACACATCACGCTGGCCATGGTGAAGCCCGCGGCCGAGAACACGAACAGGCGGCGCATCGACAGTGCGCGGTTAAGCAGGCCCGACAGCGGGATGCCGATGACTTCGGCGATTAGGTAACTGGTCTGGATCCAGGCGACTTCCTCGGCGGAGGCCGAGACGCCGGCCTGGATCTGCGCGATGGAGGCGGCGACGATCTGGATGTCCAGGATCGCCATGAACATGCCGATGACCATGGCGAAGAAGCCGATGTTCAGCAGCAAGGCCTCGCGCGTGCCGGGTTTGGGCGGCACGTGAGCAAGCGTCGGGCCGCCGAGCGGCGCGGAGGTGGCGGCAGCCCCGCTCACGGGTGCTTACTCGCAGTCAGGCTTGGTGGAGACCGTGGCGGTCACCTGAAGACCGGCGCGCAGGACGCCAGCCGCGATCGACGATTCATCCAGCAGGATCTTCACCGGAACGCGCTGCACGATCTTGGTGAAATTGCCGGTCGCCGTATCCTGCGGAACCAGGCTGAACGTCGCGCCTGTGCTCGGCGCGATGCTGTCGACTTTGCCGCGGACATGCAGGTTGGGATAGGCGTCGACATGGATGTCGGCGCACTGGCCGGCTTTCATGTCGGCGATCTGCGTCTCCTTGAAGTTCGCGATCACCCACATGTCGTTGGAAGCGACAATCGCCATAGCCTGACGGCCGGGCGACAGCAGTTGGCCCTCAATCACTTCCTTGTTGGTGACGACGCCATCGATAGGCGCGCGGATCTGGGTGCGGCTGAGATCGAGTTCGGCGGCGGCGAGTTTGGCGCGCGCAGCCTCGACACGCGCGGCGGCGGACTCGGCGGCGGCCTGCGTGCTGGCAAGCTGGCTGCGCTGCGCCGTGACGGTGGCCTGCGCCTGCACCAGCTGGGCATCGGCCGTGCGGCGCGTCGCTTCGGCCTGTTCGACCTTGGCCTTCGGATACCAGCCCTTGTCGGCCAGTTCGGAGAGACGCTTTTCTTCGGAGCTGGAAAGGTCAGCGGAGGCGGTGGCGGCCTCGCGCGCGGCCTGCGCCTCGGCGAGCTGGTCGCGCTGCGCGGCGATGCGGGCGCCGGCCTGTGCGGCGTCGGCTTCGGCCTGCGCGAGTTCGGCTTTCGCCTGCGCGACGCGCGTGGAGAAGTCCGCGCTCTCGAGTTCGACCAGCAGGTCGCCAGCTTTCACATGTTGGTTCTCGTCGACATGGACCTTGGTGACATAGCCTTCGACCTTGCCGGCGACGCGCGCGATGTCGGCGCGCACCTGCGCGTTCTCGGTCGAGATATGGAAGCGGCCGTTCAGGAACCAGTCGCCGCCCATCCAGGCGAGACCCACGGCGACAACCGCGGCGACGCCGATAAGGATCTTCTTGCGAAGGCCGGACTTGCCGGCGCCTGCGGCGGCCGGTTCGGGGCTGGCAGGCGCCGCGCCGTCGGGCGCGGGGGCCGGGGAGTCACCCGGCTCGATCTTGACCGTCTTGAGGGCCATCTGGTTGTCCTGTCAGGGCTGGGAGGAAGAGCCCGCTGGCGAGCGATCTATATGTAACACCGGTTACGTTAGGGTTGAAATGTAGAGGCAGCAATCCGAGTATCAAGATGGCTCAATTGGGAGTATCTCTAAACGGATGTCAGACTCCGATTCAGCCGAAACCCTGCCCGCCCAGGAGCCAGAAACCGGGCGTGCCGAACTAAGGCGGGTCGCCTTCCTCAAGGCCGCCAGGGATGTGTTCCTCGAGTTCGGTTACGAGCAGGCCAATATGGCCGAGATTGTTCGCCGCGCCGGGGGCTCGCTGTCGACGCTTTACGCACAGTTTGGCGGGAAAAAGGGGCTGTTCGAGGCCATGATCGACGCCCGCGTGCAGGCCGTGACCCAGCAGATGCAGGTGGAGCTGGCGGCCCATGCGCCCCTCAATCAGGGTCTGCGCCGGATCGGGGAGCACTTCCTCACTTTGCACGCCAGCCCGCAGTCGATCGACGTTCATCGGCTCATGGTGTCGCAGGCCAAGAAATTCCCGGAAATGGCCGAGGCCTGGAACAAGCGGGTGACCGAGGGCGTGCGCAAGGCGTTGGCGATATACCTGGAGGACCGGGCGACCGCCGGTGAGATCCGGATTTCCAACTTTGAGGTCGCGGCGTCTGTTTTCCTTGATCTGGTGCGGGCGCGTATCCAGCTGCGGGCGCTCGGCGTGCCGTCCTATGTCGCCAGCGAGCAGGATATCCGCGAGGCCGTGGATCGCGCCGTGAAGGTGTTCACGGGCGGCATTGAGGCGCTCAACTAGCTGCCCTTGAAATTCCCCGGCCGGCGTTCGGTGACGGCCTTCACGCCTTCCCTGAAGTCGTCGGTCTTCATCAGCCATTGCTGTTCGGAGAATTCGTGATCGGTCGCCGCGCGCACGGCGGCGGCGAGATCGCTGCGCAAGGTCTTGCGGGTGGAGCGCACGGCCAGCGGCGCATTCTCCGCAATCGATCCAGCAAGCGCATGTGCGCGGGGCAGGAGCTGATCGAGCGGAACAACCTCATCGGCGAGGCCCATGCGGTTCGCGGTCTCCGCGTCGAAGCGCGCACCGGTGAGGAACATGCGTGCGGCGTTCTGTGGCCCAATAAGACGTGGCAGCGTATGGGTGAGGCCAAAGCCCGGATGGAAGCCAAGCTTGGCGAAGTTGGCGGCGAAGCGCGCCTCGGGCGCCGCCACGCGGAAGTCGGCCACCATTGCGAGCCCGAGCCCCGCGCCGATGGCTGCGCCCTGCACTGCGGCGACGATCGGCAGCTCCGTCGAGAACAGGCGCACGGCCTGATCGTATAGCGGATTGATCGACCGTTGCGGGATCGGCCCCTCGCTCGTGCGATTGGAAAGATCCGCGCCGGAGCAGAACACCTTGCCGGTCGTCGCCAGCACGACGGCGCGGGTCGTCCCGTCCTGATCCAGCACTTCAAGCGCGTCGGCCAGATCGCGCATCAGATCGACGCTGACGGCATTGATCGGCGGCTTGTCGATGGTGACGCGCGCCACGAAGCCGTCGCGCGCGATAATCACGTCGCCGATGCGGTTGGTCATGTCGCTCACCCCAGAAACCGTTCGCGGATCGCCTTTCGGAATGCATCGATTCCGCCGGAAAGCCGCTGGGCGTAGGTTGCGCGTGCATCGTTGCCGGCGACGAAGGTGACCCGATCGCTGGTGTCAGTGACCGCAGCATAGGCTTCCTCGGCGATCTGCTCGGCGGTTGAACCAAGCTTGCGGCGCTCCGGGTCCATGAAGGTGCGCATGGTGCGCTCGATACCGCCCATGTAAGCCGGGTGGGGTGTGAAGACGAGCGAGCGGCTGCCGAAGTCGGTTGAGATGCCGCCAGGCGCCAGCGTCCGCACACGGATGCCGAACGGCGCGAGTTCATAGGCGAGACTCTCACTCCAGCCCTCCAGCGCCCATTTGGTCGCATGGTAGACGGAGTTGAACGGAAACGTCGCCAGCCCGCCAATCGATGTTGTCGTGAGGATTGTGCCGCTCTTCTGTTCGCGCAAGGCAGGCAAGAATGCCTGCGTCACCCGCATGACCCCAAGCAGGTTGGTGTTGAGCTGGGTCTGCAGCTGCTCGTCGCTTGCGCCCTCGAACGCGCCGGCGAGGCCATAGCCCGCATTGTTGAAGATGACATCCACGGGGCCAAGCGCCAGAGCCTTTGCCACTGTGTCCTTGATCTGCGCAAGGTTGGTGACGTCAAGCGGCAGGACCGTGACGCCGGGAATGGTCTGGAGTTCGATCTCCCTGGAAGGATCGCGCATTGTCGCGATCACTTTCCAGCCTTTCGCCGCAAACAACTTCGCGGTCGCGCGGCCAAGGCCCGTCGATGCGCCGGTGATAAAGATTGTCTGGCTCAATATGCCCCTCCCGGATCTGATTTTCCGAACAGTCTATGCCCGCCGGATCAGGAGCAACAAGCACTGATCAATCCGGATTGCCGAGCGCGCCAGAGACCCAGGACAGAACCAGCGAGACCTTGTCGCGATCGCTGAGGCCGCGGCTGTCGAGATCGGCCCATGTCGGGAAGAACAGGGCGTGTTCCAGCGTAGCAGCGAGTTGGCGCTTGCGCCGGCCGGCCTTGAAGGCGCCGGCAAGATCGCAAGCCAGATCGATGATCATCTGGCGGTAGCCGCCGACCGGCCCCGCCAGTGCGGGAACGGCCGCTTCGTCGGCCAGCACGCGCCCCCACATGTACGCCGTTCGTGCGTAATAGGCATAGAAGGCGGCGAGGGCGACGCGCGTACGCTCAAGCGGATCCTGCTGCGTCTGCCACTGCGCCGGATCAGGCGGCGGATTCAGCTCGAGAAAGTGGGCAGAGCAGGCTGCGAAGACATCCGCATCCGTGGGGAAGTGCCGATAGACGGTGAGGCGCTGGACGCCGGCGCGGTCAGCAATTGCACAGACTGATGTGGCGCGCGGGCCGATTTCGCCGTGCAGCTGCATCGCCGCCTCGACGATGCGCTGGCGCGTCGCGTCCTGAGACTCGGCGCGTTGCTTCAGTGTGTAGGAGCGTTTCTTCGACATTGGATAAACATAACTGTTCACCCAATTCTTGACAATTGCGGCGCGACGGCGCATCTGCATATCCGGTGAACAGGTATGTTCACCGAAAACAACAAGAAAAACAAAAACAAGGGAACATTCCCATGACCTCCGCTCTCGAAACGCCAATCCTGAAATCCGCTGAAGCCGCGCATGGCGACTGGAGCGTCCTGCCGGCATGGGCGCCGGTAGGCGACCTTGGCGCGATACCGATCAACGCCTTCGTGCTGAAAGGGCCCGAGCCCGTGCTGGTCGACACCGGCGTTGGCGCGTTTGGCGACGCGTTCGTCGCCGGGCTCGAATCCGTCGTCGATCCGGCCGCGCTGCGCTGGATCTGGCTCAGCCACATGGACTGGGACCATATCGGCAATCTGACGCGCGTTCTGGAGCGTGCGCCCAATGCAACTGTGATCACCAACTTCCTCGGAGTGGCCAAGCTGGGTCTCGTCAATATCCAGCTGCCGCGGGTTCATCTGATGCAGCCCGGTGAGAGCATCGACATCGCCGGACGGAAGCTGACGGCCATGCGCCCCGTCTACTACGACGCGCCGGAAACCATGGGCTTCTATGACGAAACAGACCGCGCGCTGTTCTCCGCTGACAGTTTCGGCGCGGTTCTGCCCGGTCCGATCGACCGGCTTTCGGACGTCGATGAGCGTACGCTGGCGGGCGGGATGACGAACTGGTCGGCCATCGATGCGCCGTGGCTAGGCGATCATGATGTTGCGGCGCTACGCCGGAAGCTTGCTGCAGTCGAAGCGCTTGAGCCGCGGGCTGTTCTTTCGGCACACCTGCCGGTCGCGCACAACTTTACCCGGCAGCTGACCGGCATTGTCGCCAACGCCTATGCCAACGGCGTACGTCAGGCTGCATGACGATAGACGAGGGGGCGGCCCACGCGCTGCCTCCTATCGCGTCAGCCCGAGCAGGTTCCGTGCGACGACCCACTTATGCACCTCGGTGGGGCCGTCGTAGATGCGCATGGTGCGCATCTGCGCCTGCATCAGCGACAGCGGCAGCTCCTTGGTGACGCCCATCGCGCCATACATCTGCATGGCGTGATCGAGCACCTCGTACGCCATCTCTGTCGCGAAGGCTTTCACGGCGGAGATTTCGGTGCGCACATCGGCTTGTCGGTCCAGCTTCCACGCCGTCTCATAGGTCATCAGCGTCGCGGCCGTGATCTTTGTGTAGGCGTCCGCGATCCACCACTGGATCGCTTGCCGGTTGGCCAGTGGTTCGCCGAACACCACGCGCTGCGGCGCGTAGTCGATCATCATGTCAAGCGCGCGATGCGCCATGCCGATGGACCATGAGGCCATCTGCAGTCGTCGCGTTGAGAGACGCACCTGCATCGGTGCAAAGCCCTGGCCCTCGACGCCCAGCAGGTTCGCGGCCGGCACGCGGCAGTTTTCGAGCGCGACCTCGTATGTGAATTGCCCGCCCAGCATGGGAATGCGCCGCAGCACGTTGAAGCCGGGCGTTCCAGGCGATCGACCAGAAACGCGCTGATGCCGCCGCGCGCGCCTTTGTGCTTATCGGTGACGGCCATGAGATGGTGAAGTCGGCTTCCTGCGCACGGCTGATCCAGATCTTGCGGCCGTTGATGACCCACTCATCGCCCTCGCGCACGGCGCGGGTGATCATTGAGGCGGGGTCGGCGCCTGCGCCGGGCTCGGAAATGCCGATGGCCGAGACCGTGCCCTTCTGGACATAGGGCGCGAGATAACGCTCGCGCTGGTCCTCGTTCACGGTCGCCATCAGCATGCGCAGGTTGGGCGAGTCCGGCGGCAGGTGATAGGGAACGCAGGTCTTCCCCATCTCGATGTTGACGCCAATCATCGCCACGGTCGGTAGATCGGCGCCGCCGACATCCTCCGGCGCATCAAGCCCCCAGAGGCCCATGTCGCGCGAGGCAGCGTCGATACGATCGCGTTCCTCGTGAGAAAGATAGGCGCCCTGTCCGTGCGCGTCACGCTCCAGGACTTTCTGTTCGAGCGGGATCAGGTTCTCGCGCACGAAGCGTGCGACGAGATCCTGCAGCATCCTGTGTTCTTCAGCGAGTTCGAAATTCATCGCTACAACCCCAGCTTGTAGAACCTGTTGGCCGCGCCATAGAACAGTTCGTGCTTCTCTTCCGCGCTGGCGCCCTTCGCGATCAGCTTCAGCGCGTTCCACAGCGTCGGATAATCGCAGCTGACTTCATCGACCGGGAAGTTGCTTTCGAACATTGCTCGCTTGGCGCCGAACGCCTCGATGCAGGTTTCGACATAGGGGGCCCATTCCTTCGCCAGTTGTTCCGATGGCGCCCGCGCCTCGGAGAGCATGGAGGGGAAGTTGCAGAACGGCATGGCGAGCCCGCCCAGCTTCACATGCACATTCGGACTCTTCGCCAGCTCGTGGATGTTCTCGCGCCAGATATTGAACCGTTCGGGCAGTTTGCCCGTGTAGCCGGCATAGCCCAGCGGCGTGCCGACATGGTCGAGTACGATGGGCGTGTCCGGGAATTGCCGCGCAAGGTCGATCACTTCCGGCAGCTGCGGCTCCAGCAGCCAGGCGTCGTAGGAAAGTCCGCGCTTGCCGAGCTCGGCAAAGCCCTCGCGGAATTTCGGCTCCATCATCACGCCGGGCGGATTGCGGTTGAGCGGGCCCAGCACATCAGGGTCGGCGTCATACGAGGTCGAGCGGCGGATTCCCTTGAAGCGCGGACTTGCCGCCATATGCGCATCGAGCACGCGGCCGACGTCCGCGCCGAGCAGCAGTTCTGAGTGGCTGACAATGCCGGCGCAGGCCAGCGTCTTGCCGTAGAGTCCACTGGCCGCCATGGCGGCGACGCCGTTGACGAACTCCGTCTCGCCGACCGGCTTCATCTCGGCCGGGCCTTCGGCGCGATACATTGAACGGCATTCGAGATAGACCGTGGCGACGATGTTGTGGCCCGAGCCTGTGTCTTCCAGCAGCTGGTCGAGCAGGTAATGGCCCTTGCGATAGCTGATGTGTTCGAACGGATGCTTGGGCGGCGGGATCAGGTGCATCACGGGCCGCCGGTCCCACAGGTGATGGTGCGGGTCGATGATCGGAAGATCGGGTTCGATGATCGCTTCGGCCATGGATATGTTTCTCTCCCCGTAGGGAGAGACAATCCGCCAATTTCAGTGAAAGCGAAAGCCTATTGGCCGCCCGCGTGCGCGCGATACCAGGTGACGAAGTCCTTTGCCCGGGCGGAGGCTTCCGCCTCGACATCCTTCCAGCCGAAGGCATAGCGCGCGGCAAAGCCGGCAACGCCCCAGTCGCGATACTGCTCGATGTGGTGCATTTCGTGCGCCCACAGGGCAAGGCTGTTCACGTACTTCTCGTCCTTGAAGACGATCGTGTCGATCAGCGTGACCGCGGCGGCATTTCCATTGCGGATCGCAAAACCGGCGAGACCGGTCTGGCTGGTGTCGCCGATGGTGTAGCGAACGCCGCTCAGCATTTCCTCGGTGAAGAAGGGGAGCAGGCCCTTGCGTACGGCTTCGGGGATCGGCTGGGAGTTCTCACGCACCGCGTCGCGCGACCGCTGCAGCGCCGCCGCGAACGTGTCGGAGATCACGTTGGCGCTGTACTGCGTCTGCGCCGTGACGAAGCCGCGCGAGAAATCGACCAGCATCGCGTAGGCGCCGGAGCGCGGCTCCGGATCTGACTGGGGCGGCTGGATCGGGATGACGCGCGTGGCGTTGGCGCTGGCGGCGCTGGACCCCGTCTGCGCCGCGGCGGGCAGCGTCGTGAAAAGGAGGGCGGCAAGACAGGCGGCCGGGGCAAGACTGCTGACGTGACGCATGTGTCCCCACCTGATTGCGAACGCTTGAAGGCTATGGATTGCCGATGAATCGGACCTGAATGTGGCAGGCGATGCGGGTTCCCGAAAGCGGGAACCGCAGTGGTCAGCCCCCGTGGAAGTGATCGTAAATGCGCTGGGCCAGCGCCGCGTTGACGCCTTCAACCGTCTGGAGATCGGCAACCGTTGCGCGGCTTACGCCCCGGGCCGAGCCGAAGCGATGGAGCAGGGCCTTCTTGCGCCGCTGGCCGACGCCGGGAATCTCATCCAGCGGGTTCTGTCCGGTGATGGCTGCGGAGCGTTTGGCGCGGTGCGCGCCGATGGCCCACCGGTGTGCTTCATCGCGCAGGCGCTGGAGATAGTAGAGCGCCGGATCGTTTGGCGGCAGCTGGAACGGCGCGCGGCCGGGGCGGAAGAACTGCTCGCGTCCGGCGTTGCGATCCGGCCCCTTGGCGATGGCGACGAGATTGAGCTCTCCGGGCGCGAAGCCGACCGCTTCGATGGCCTCCTTCGCTGCGCCAAGCTGGCCGAGACCGCCGTCGATCAGGACGAGATCCGGCCAGGCGTCTGGCCTGCGGCGCTCAGACGTTTCCTCCGGATTGTCGGAAGCGGACGTGTTGGCTTCCTCCCACTCCTTCTTCAGGCGCGAGAAGCGGCGGCGCATCACCTCGCGCATCATGCCGTAGTCGTCGCCGGGTTCGATGTCGTCGTCCTTGATGTTGAACTTGCGATAGCTCGTCTTCTCAAACCCCTCCGGCCCCGCCACGACCATGCCGCCCACCATGTTCGTGCCCATGATGTGGGAGTTGTCGTAGACCTCGATGCGCCGGGGCGGTTCGGCCAGATCGAACACCTTCTGCACGGCGGCGAGGATTTTCTGCTGGCTCTGCGTTTCGGCCAGCTTGCGGCCCAGCGCCTCGCGCGCGTTGAGAAGGGCCTGTCCGACAATCCCCCGCTTCTCGCCGCGCTTCGGCGTGCGGATTTCGACCTTGTGCCCGGCCTTCAGCTCGAGCGCTTCGGTCATCAGTTCCTCTTCCTCGATCTCGTGGCTGAGAAGGAGCAGCTTCGGCACGGGCTTGTCGTCGTAGAATTGCGCTATGAAGGCGGTCAGCACCTGTTCGGACGTGTCATCGCGATCGTGCTTGGGATACCAGACCGTCGCGCCCCAGTTCTGGCCGGCGCGGAAGAAGAAGGCCTGCACGGCGGACTGGCCGGCCTCCGAGTGGATCGCGAACACGTCCGCTTCGACGAGGCCATCCGGATTGACGCTCTGGCTCTGGCGCACGGCGGAGAGGGCGCGGATGCGGTCGCGTAGTCGGGCGGCGCGCTCATAATCCATGTTCGACGCCGCGCGCTCCATCTGTGCCGCGAGCTGTTCCAGCAGCGTTTCGGCGTCGCCATCGAGAAAGCGTTCCGCTTCGCGCACAAGGTCGCGGTATTCATCGAGCGGGATCAGACCGACGCACGGCGCTGAGCAGCGTCCCATCTGGTGCAGCATGCAGGGGCGGGACCGCGTCGAGTAGATATTGTCGGTGCAGGTGCGCAGCAGGAAGGCCTTCTGCAGCGTATCCAGCGTCTGGTCGACGGCGCCTGCTGATGCGAACGGGCCGAAATATCGCCCCTTGATGCGCTTGGCGCCGCGATGCTTCAGCGCCTGCGGCGCTTCATGGTCTTCGCGGATCAGGATGTGCGGGAAGCTCTTGTCGTCACGCAGGATGATGTTGAAGCGTGGCTTCAGCTTCTTGATGAGGTTGGCTTCGAGAAGCAGCGCCTCGGTCTCGCTGGCCGTGACCACGAATTCCATAGCGCGTGTGAGCGAGATCATCCGCGCGATGCGTTGGGTCTGTCCGCCGATCTTGGCGTAGCTCGAAACGCGCGCCTTGAGATTGCGCGCCTTGCCGACATAGAGAAGCTCGCCGGTCTCGCCATACATGCGATAGACGCCCGGCTTGCCCGGCAGGCGTGTCACCTGATCGCGGATGACATCGGGGCCGGACATGCGCCGCTTCCTGCCGGCCTCGGGCGCATTGAGATCGATCCCGGAGGAGATTTCCTCGGGTTCCATCTCGGTCTCCGGCGGAAGCGTGTCCTCGGCCTCGTGTTCAAGGTCTTCGGCGGGATCTTCCGGCGGATCGGCGTTGTCAGCGGGGTCGCGCGATTCCATGGCCGCATAGGTAAGGCAGCCCGGGCTCGCGTTCAAACGGCATTGCCGGAGGCTGCTGATAATGATCTGTCAGCAGTCGCGGATATTGGAGGGGACGGCATGAACCGGTTGGTCGTTGCGGGTTTGGCGGGGTGCCTGGGTCTTTCCGCCTGCAGCAATCCGGCCGCCGATCAGGCGCCTGTGCGGCCTGAGGCTTACAGCGACGAGTGGTTCGCGCTTTCCGACCCCGCCTTCGGTGCGCGCTATCTCGGCGTGAATATGCATGACACCGAACATGCGAAGGCCGGCAGGCTGGTGCTGGCGGACGGCAGCGCGGTCGCTCTTCGCGTTCTGCCGCCTGATCAAGCTGATGGCGATGTGCGCTTCATCGCCCCGGCGCTGGGCGTCTCGTACACGGCCAGCCTGCAGCCAGACAGCGAGTGGCGCGGCCGCTGGAGCGAGCCGGGTTCAGAGGCGGCGGAGGTTGTCCTCACGCCACGCGCCGAAGCGATTGTAGAGACAGGCGGCCAGTTTGTTGTGCTTCCCGACGGGCGGCGCATGCATATGGTCTGCACCGGAGAAGGCTCGCCTGTGGTCGTGCTCGACTACGGGGCCGGAGGAACGGTGAAGAAGGACTGGGGCGCTATCGCCGTCGCCATCGCTGACAAGGCGCAAACGCGCGTCTGCGCCTATGATCGCGCCGGTCGCGGCCTCAGCGATCCGGGGCCAATGCCGCGCAATGCGGCCGCCGTTGTCGCCGACATGGACGGAATGCTGACCGCAGCAAAGCTTCCGCCGCCCTATGTGCTGATCGGCCATTCGCTCGGCAGCTATCATGTGCGGCTGTTCGCCAACACCTTTCCGGACAAGGTCGGCGGCATGGTGCTCATCGATCCGTCTGGCGACGGGCAGCTCGAACGTTTCAATGCGGCGATCCCCAAGCTTGCAGAATTGCAGGCGGCGCAGTCGAGTGCGCAGGCCGAGCTTGATTGCGTCAATCGTCTGCGCGTGGCGCCAGCCCCGCCCAACGATCCGCTGGCGCAACAATGCGGCGGCAACGATCCCGACGCCATGGAGGCGACGCTTTCAGAAATCGAACAGATGCCTGGCGCATCAACGCAGCAGCTGACTGCTTCGCATCGCTCCTATGGCGACATGCCGCTCGTCGTCCTTACACGGACGGATTACGAGCGCGATATGCCGACGGACTTCACGGCCGAAGATCGCGCCAACATGCGGAAGATCTGGGAAGAGATGCACACAGAAATGGCTGCGCTGTCGCAACAATCCTGGCATCGGTTCGTTCCCGGCGCCAGCCATTACATCCAGCGCGACAATCCAGAAGCTGTCGTAGAGGCAGCCGCAGACGTCGTTACAGCGCTGCGCGCTGCATCACACTGATCGCGCCACGCTTGCGGGCGGTGGCGATTGTCTGCAGGATCGGCGCGCCGCAACGGGCGGCGTCTTGTTGGGGACTGCACATGAAAAGCAGACTTCTGGCTATGGCCGCCGGCATGGGCGCCGCCGCGCTTCTGGCTCCCGCTGCATCCGCTCAACTTTATGGAGGCGTGGGCTACACCGTATTCCAGGCCGATGGCGGCAGCGCGGGCGATATCAATCTTGGTGCCCTCATGGGCCGCATCGGTTACAAGTCCAGCCCGATCTTCGGCATCGAAGGCGAGTTCTCGATCGGCGTGCAGGACGAGAGCTTCGATGTGCTGGGATCGACGGTGGATGTCGGTCTCGACAATGAGTTTGGTGTCTTTGCCGTTGGCGTGCTGCCCATCCCTGCTGTCGGCGATATCTTTGCGCGCGCCGGCTATGCCAATCTTTCCGTCAGCGCGTCGGCGAGTGGCTTCGGCTCAGCGGCGGAGGACGGGTCAGGTCTCGCCTATGGCGGCGGCGTCATGCTGAGCTTCATCCCTTTCACGAAGCTGCGGCTCGAATACACACGGTACGAACCGGATGACGGCGAGTTCGACTCGTTCGGCGTGTCGGGTCTTTTCACGTTCTGATTGCGCTTCGGCGCGTATGTGCAGGGCCGGGCCGCAAGGTCCGGCCCTTGTCGTAGCCGGCTGAGTTCTAGAACCGTCCTGATACGCGAATGCCGTAGGATCGCGTGCCGTAGCCGCCGGCGGCCGCGCGCGTCTCGATCGAAGAGGGTGGGGCCGCTGTCCCCCGGTCGGGCGTGAAGAACCGGCGCTCTCGCACTTCCAGCGGCCGGAAGATGTCCGCCACGGTAAAGCGAACAAGCAGGCCCTCGAAGGCTGTCGTTTCGACATAGAGGTCCAGATTGGCCTCGTCCCACCCCGTGGTGCGCAGTTCGCGAAGCCGGTACTGATCGACCTCGTCCGCCCGTTCGTAGAGCGCGCCCCAGGCCAATTTGAGATCAGGCAGGGACTGGCGGAAGTCGATGGAGTAGCTCCAGTCCCCTTCGTCCGAGAAGCGACGTTTTTCGCCGGTTACCGGATCGGTGACGCGTGTATCCTGCGCCATCCCCTTGAGGCGCAGCTCTCCGCCCGAAAGCCCGATCGCATCCAGCGGCGCTGTGGCATCGAGGCGCAGACCGGTCCGCTGTCCGTCGCCGAGATTGCCGGGCCCGTCGAACAGGCCGGCGATCGGAATCTGGTCCTGAACAGCTTCCACATCGTCATGGAACGCCGAGAGCGTGACAACGCCTTTGGGGCCAAACCTGTGTTCCCATTCCAGTTGCGTCCGCCAGGTGCGCTCGGGTTCAAGGTCGGGATTGCCGAGGTCAACCGTGCCGTCGAACAGCGACACCGCGCTGGCGAATTCGGAGAAATCCAGCTGGCTGACATCGCGCTCCAGCAGGAAACGCAGCTGGTTGGCGCCATCGACTGACCATGTCGCGCCGAGCCGCGGCTTCAGATAGGTGAAGTCACGCTCCTGCGCGCCGTCTCCGGTCTGCTTGATGGTCGAGGTTTCGACCGTCAGGCCGGCTTCAATGCGCAGGACCTCGGCAAATTGCCAGACGTCGCTGATGAAGGCCTCAGCGCGGGTTTCCTCAACGCGCGTATTCGCGATCGGTGGGGTTGCATCGATGATCGCAAGCGGTGTCTGCACTTCGATATCGAGGGCGCTGTCGAGATAGTTGAAGGCGACTTCTCCGCCCCAGTCGATGGCGTGTTCCTTCACCGGCTTCCACGACATCACGCCGCGCGCAACGTATTCGCCGCTGTCTGCCGCTCGCTCGATGAATGTGTTCCGGAAGCCTCCGGCAATGTACTGCGTTGAGTACCGTTCGGACGAGCCGGTGTGGCGGCCGCTGGCGAGGCCGATCAGCTTGAACGAGGTGTCGGGCGACAGCTTGTGCTCCCAGTCGCCGCCAGCCTCCAGCGCCCAGGCGTCGTCGCCGGTCACCTTGCTGTCGTCGATCTGCGTCAGCGCGCCTGAAGGATTGTATGTTTCCGAGAAGGTGTGGCGTCCGTCGCGTGAGGGCGTCGCCTGCAGGTTCAGATTGAACGAGTCGTTCTCGCTGGCTTTCCAGCTCGCGCGTCCGCTCAGCTTGTATTCCCAGTAGCTTCCCTGCAGGAATTCCTCGCCTTCGGAGACGAGCGCTCCGGCGCCATCGCGCGTTTCCTTTTGGTACTCGATCCGCCCGCGGCGGGAGGGCTGAGCTTGCAGGGCGGCATTGAAATTGATGTCGCCGACCTTGAAGCCGCTTGTCAGCACAATAAGCGGATTGATGCTGCCTGAGGGATCGAGCTGGCTGGCCTGGACGACGAATGTGTTCGTCGCTCCGGCCTCGCGCGGACGCAGGCGCACATCCGCGACCATGGTCTGTCCGCTGACGTCGGTGCCTTCGCCGCCGCCGGCATAGATATCGATGCGCAGAACATCGCGCGCGGAGATGCGGGAAAGTTGTTCGCTCAGCGAGGTCTTCGAACTTGGGCGTTCGCCGTTGATGAGCACGTTTCCGGCTGCGCCGGCAAAGCCGCGCCGGTCCTCGCCGGCGTTCAGCGAGAAGCCGGGCACGCGCTTGATCATGTCTTCTGCCGTCACCGGATTGAACGGCGTGAAATAGTCCTGCGAATAGCTCTGCGTCGCGGACGTTGGCCGGTCCTGCGCCTGAGCGGGCGCGGGCAATGACAAGAAAGCGAGGAGGGCCGGAATCAGGAGGCAGGCCGACGGCCCGGCCTGCCTCCCTTTCCGGACAGGACGTCCTATCATCAGGCGTTTCTTCCCGGTTCCAACCACTGGAGTGTGCTGGATAAAATGGACTACAGTCTAAATCTTGGGTGCGAGCAAGGAGGACCATCATGGCGGCGATAACTTCGCCGTGAAGCTAGCGCGGTGGTCGCGCGGCGCCGTCGAGGAAGACGTTGATGAGAGAACCCAGCAGGGCGGGGAGGCTGCCTCTCCGACGGTCGTGAAGCCACTGGACGACCGCCCCTGACAGCAGGCTGTCGAACGCCGTCGCCAGCACTTCGGGGGATTGGTCGTGTGATATGTCGCCGCGTTCCCGTCCCCGCTCGAAAATCGCGGTAAGGATCTCGAATGCTGTGCGCCGGAGCGCTGGCGAAGCGCCCTCGCCATCCAGCCCCATCGATATCTTGCGGATCTCCGAGAAGACTTCGCGATAGAGGCTCTGGTTGGTCTCGATCCCCTTGCCCATCTGCGAGAACAGACGGCGGAGCAGGGTGGGTGTCGAGGCGCGTTTGTCTGCGAGAGCCGCGCGCAACAACTCGCAATAGGCCTCGAGTGAGCGGGCCGTGATGGCATCAAGCACCAGCTGCTTCGATCCGAACTGGTTGAAGACGGTGGCGCGCGAAACGTTGGCGGCCTCCGCGATGTCCTGCATTGACACCGTATGAAGCCCACGCGTTGCAAACAGCTTCGCCGCCGCCTCAAGAATCAGGGCGTGCGTTTCTTCGCCATAAGGACGCGTTTGCTTGATCGCTTTGGCGCGGGCCATTATGCGGCGGCGGGCGCTGCGCTGGCTTTGGACCCGCAGCGCCGCAGCACCTCGACATAGCCTTTCGTGATGCGCATGCGCGATCCAAGGCCCTTCTTCACGAGCAGCTTGTGCGTACGCTCCAGATTGTAGCACGGCACATACATGAAGCAGTGATGCTCGCAGTGATAGTGCACCCAGAATGGCGCGATGAAGATCCGTTCCAGCGGATTGGCGAGCGTCGTCCGGGCGTGCGTGAAGGGGTCTTCCTGCGTGTTGACCATGGCATGTTCGGCCATGGAGCGCAGGCGCGTCACCAACGGGAACCATGTCGCCATCGGCACGATCCAGAGAGCAAGCCACGCCCACCAGTAACCCAGTGCTGTTGTGGCGCCGAAGATCACCGCCTGTGCAATCCAGAAGCGCAGCCAGGGCCTGTCGGGGACACGCGGCGGCTTGCGCTTCTTGCCCATCAGCCGGTCGATGGTTGGCCGGATGCGCTGTTTGAAGAAGGTCTGGCCGGTGAGGTCGCGGACAAACTTGCGCCACAGCGACGCCCGGGTGACCGGGAACGGCCTGGACAGGACAAGGTCAGGGTCTTCCGGCTGCTCGGTGTATTTGTGGTGAGTCAGATGGTAGGGGCGATAGCGCTTGAGGCTGCCGCCGACCGGGCCGCCGCACAGCCACTCCGCCATCCAGTCGTTGAACTTCACATTCGGATGCAGCGTGCCATGCGCGGCTTCGTGCTCAAGGATCGCAAGGCCAAGCTGGCGCGTGCCGATCAGCATGACGGCGACTACATAGGTCAACGGGTTGGGCCACAGGATGAAGAGGGCCCCGGCGCCGATGATCACGGCCCATGCGCTGAGCACAAGCACAGGTCCGACCCAGGCGGATTGCCTGGAAACGCTGGCCCATTCCTCGGGCGTGAAAATGGTCTTCGGATCGACACGTGAAACTGCTGGCATGACCAATATCTAGCACAGCTTGCCGCGCATGGCAGCATGCCGTTGCGGCGCCGCAAACCGGTCAATAATGGAACCAGCGCGAGCCTTCGAGCAGTCTTCGAACACCGAGGGCGGCGACAAAAAGTCCGAACCCGGCCGCGGCAAACCAGATCGGCGACGGCTTGTAGACGAAGCCGACTGCGCAGGCCAGCACGGCGACCACCGGCAGCAACAGGCCCTTCAGCCAGGCGATGATGGGGCGATCGGGCGTCGGACCAAACATCTCGAAGCCGCGGCGCGCGTTGCACTCGGGGCACGCAATCGCGTTACGAGAAAGACTAGCTGAACAGAACGGACACCTGATCATCTTCGCCTGCCTTCATGCAGCATGCGCGTGTCGGATCGGCGCGGCGAGCGCTTTCATCCGAAAGGTACTCCACGCCGAATCGTATCGCGCGTCTGGTTAATTTCTTCTGGCGTTGGGGCTTCCCCGCTCGTTAGGGTGCCGACGAGCAATTGAGTCCGGAGGAAATGATGAAGCGGTTCCTGGGGCTGCTTGGCGGTTGCGCGGCGCTTGCGCTGGCGGCGTGCGGCGATCCGCCGAAAGAAGAGCCGAAACCCATGGAGCTGGGTCCCGATACCGCGAAGATAGATGTCGTGCCGACGGTGTTCGCCGGCGAAATCATCGCCGGAAACGGCGCCGTGGCGGGCTGATACGAGGTCCGCTCTGTGCATCGCGGCTCCGTCCGGCTAAGCAGGCCGGACGGAATCGGTTGAGCAGGGACACGACATGACGGCGCGCACGCTTCGCGAATTTCTCGCTGACCCGAAAGGAGACGGAAATCCCGCTCCGCGCGAGCTTGCCATCCTGATGGAAGCCATCTCGGATTCCTGCCGCACCATTTCCTATCTCGTCTCGCGTGGCGCCCTGGCGGATGTGCTGGGCTCGGCGGGAACGGGCAACGTGCAGGGCGAGGAGCAGAAGCAGCTCGACGTACTGGCCAATGACGAGATGATGGCGATGGCCAAGGCGTCGGGCGTTGTCGCCGGCGCGGCTTCCGAGGAAGAGGAAGACGCGAGGCCCATGACGGCCGGCGCCCCCTATCTACTATTGTTCGACCCCCTCGACGGCTCGTCCAATATCGACGTGAATGTTTCAATCGGCACCATCTTCTCCGTGCTGCCAGCGAAAGGCGGCGAGGGCGCTGCGCCCTTCCTGCAGACGGGACGCAATCAGGTGGCCGCCGGCTATTGCGTCTATGGTCCGCAAACCACGCTGGTGCTGACGCTGGGCTCGGGCGTTGTCGCCTTCACGATGGACCCGCCCACGGGCCAGTGGGTGCAGACCGGAACGAACATCCAGGTTCCGGCGAAGACCAAGGAATTCTCGATCAACATGTCGAACATGCGCCACTGGGCCGATCCCGTGCGTGCCTATGTCGACGAATGCCTCGCGGGCGAGACCGGCCCCCGCGCCAAGAACTTCAACATGCGCTGGATCGCTTCAATGGTGGCGGATGTTCACCGCATCCTCAGCCGCGGCGGCGTCTTCATGTATCCGTGGGACAAGCGCGAGCCGAACAAGCCCGGCAAGCTGCGCCTGATGTACGAAGCGAACCCGATGTCGATGCTGTGCGAGCAGGCGGGCGGCAAGGCGTTCGACGGCAAGCAGGCCATCCTTGATGTCATTCCCGCTGGCCTTCATCAGCGGGTCTCTGTCATGCTCGGCTCGAAGGAAGAGGTCGAGCGGCTGGAGGGACTGCATGCGAATGGCTAGGGCTGTTGTCATGGGCGCTGCGCTGGTTGCGCTTGCTGGCGCGGCGATGGCGCAGACCCCGGATCGGCCGCCAGTTGTGCCGACGCTGACCAAGATCGAAGTCCTTGGCAACTATGCTGGCCGCCAGCTCAAGCTGACGGTTGATGGCCGGGTTGAGTGGGACGGCTACGGGCATCTCAATCCGCCCGGCGTGAGCTGGTTCATCACCGTCAAGCTAGGCGAAGCGCCGGCTCTGGTCGAACTGCAGATGGAACAGTGCGAAGCGCCGTTCAGGGCAGAGATGCCGCGTGATGGCGGCGCCTATGCCCTGATCATCCAGGACTGCGATACCAAGCTGGTGAAATAGTTCAGCCGCCGCGCGCCGCCTTTGCGAAGCGCTCAAGGGCCGCCATGGCGTCTTCCTGAACAGCAACGCTGGGCTGTCGGCGTGGCATGCGGTTCCAGGCGTCCAGCGCGGCGATCTTGTAGGCCTCGGCCAGCGTTGGATAGTTGAATGTGTTCTCAACGAAGTAGTCGAGCGTGCCGCCGAGATTCAGCACCGCCTGTCCGATGTGGATCAGCTCTGTCGCGCCTTCACCCACAATGTGCACGCCCAGAAGCCGGCGCGTCTCCTGTGCGAAGATCATCTTCATGAAACCCGAGTTGAGGCCCATGATGTGGCCGCGCGCTGTCTCACGGAAGCGGGCGATGCCGCACTCGTAGGGGATCGCCTTGCTACGGACCTGCTCCTCCGTCATGCCGATGATCGACATCTCGGGCACGGAGTAGATTCCATAAGGGAAGAATTCGGGCGGCGCCTGCGAGGGCGCTGCGAAGGCGTGGCAGGCAGCGATGCGGCCCTGCTCCATCGAGGTCGAGGCGAGACTGGGGAAGCCAACGACGTCGCCCACGGCAAAGATCATGCGGCTGCTTGGTACGGAAATGGTTTGGTCTACCGCGATGCGCCCACGCTCATCCGTGGCCAACCCGCAATTCTCAAGCTCTAGCATCCGTCGCGCCTTTGCGTCCGGCGGCGAACAGCACCATCTCGCTCCAGATCTGGCGTACAACATCCGTGCTCCGATCAGGCAGGCGTCCGGTGCGGCGGCCACGCGCTTGACCTGCTTTCCAGGCGCAGGCTGACGCCCTGGTCGCGCAGCTCGTGGACAAACTCGTCCACGCAGCTCGCGGTCGTACGAAGGACAGGATGCGCTCGGCCGGATCGATCACCGTCACCTTCACATCGAGCGCAGAGAAGATCGTCGCATACCTGATGCCGATGACGCTGCCGCCGACATGTTCAGCGGCATGGGGTGGCAGGCGGCCTGGATCGAGATTTCGTCTGGCCGAGGGGGATGGCGTCGCCATCGAACGGAATGTGCGCCGGGCGGTATGGTTCCGTGCCGACCGCGATGATGAAGCGTTGCGCTGTGAAGCGCTGTTCGCCGGTTTCCCGCATTCACCCGCGATGTGCAGCGGATCATCGATGAAGCGCGCCGCGCCACGCACCCAGCTGACGCCGTTTCGGGCGAACTGGCGCTCCAGCACCTCGACTTCGTGGTCGAGTGTGATCGAGAGGCGGTGGCGCAGGTCTTCGGTCGTGATTGTCTGCTTGTTGCGGTGGGCGCGGCCATAGAAGCTCGCTCGCGCCACCCGGAAAGATTGAGTACGCTTCCGCGCAGCGTCTTGGACGGGATTGTGCCGGTGTGGACGCAGATCGTTACGCCGACGCGACGCCCTCTTTTCGATCACCAACACGGATTTCGAGCTTCGCAGCCTGCACGGCCGCGCGCCTGCCTGCCGGGCCGGACCCAATGACAATGAGATCAAAGGCCTGCATGGCAGACGGGACTCCTCCATGAGTCTGCCGCCGATTTGGTTAACGGCGCTTGACCGCGTCCGGTCGGCTCGATTTGCAGCGCTGACTCGCTGTAGCGTCGCCAGCTCGACGGCTCTTCGACTGTCCCGTCTTTACGCTGATCGCTCTGGGCTGCCGTATTGCGGCGCTGAACTCGCTTCAGGCCGAGGGCTGGGGTCGTGCGCCGGAACGGCTTACCTACTTCGTTCTCTTCCCGCCACTGATGTTCATGAGCATCATGGAGGCTCGTTCGCCGGGGACTATGCCTGGTGCTGGGACAGGTTCTTGGCCGGCACGGTGATCGGGATGGGGGCGCTGATCACGCTGGCGTCCGGTGCTGGCGAGCAATGGGCCCGCAATTCTCCAGCGTCTTCCAGGCCGGTCTTCGCTGGAACGCTATGTCGCGCTGGGCGTCATTTCTGGGGTTGTTCGGAGAGCAGGGAATTGGTCTGAAGCGGCGGTGGGCCGCCGTGCTGGTGCTGATCAACAATGTGCTCAGCGTTCTGGTGCTCGCGCGCGGCAGGATCGATGGGCTGGCTGTTCGAGCAGCGCGCCGTTCGTTGATCGCCACAAACCCGCTGATCCTGTCGACGCTGCTGGCGATTGTGCTGATCCAGTTGGGCGCGGCAGCGTACGTCCAGCTGGTCGCAGGCGCTCAACCTTGCTGGGCGACGCGACGATTTCGCTTGGTCTTATCTGCGTTACGCCAAGTGCCGGATTTCCGCGCCATGCGGGAAGAAATGGCCGCTGGCCGCCGGCGTGTGGATGTTGCGGTTTTGGCGTCATGCCCGCGGTCACTTTCGGGCTGGCAAACGTCTTCGGTCTGGGCGGTGATGGCGCTGCAGATCGCCATGATCTGCGTGGCGGCGCCGGTGGCGACCTCGTCCTACATCCTGCTCGTAGCGCTTGGAGGTGATGCGCGGCTGATGGCCAACATCATAATGCTGACCACGCCGCTCATCTCGCCACTCATTCCTGCGACCCTGATGCTGGTTCAGCTTCTGGCGGGCTAGAGCGTCTTCACCATGAAGACGAGATCGAGCTTGCGGCCAAACTTCCGGCCGACGCCCTTCAGCGTGCCCTGGATCTCGAAGCCTGCCGCCTGATGCAGCGCGATGGAGGCGGCGTTGGCCGAGTCGATCCCGCCGATCATGGTTTCGACGCGCAGCGCCCGGGCCCGCGCGATCAACTCCGCGAGGATGGCCCGGCCGATGCCACGCCGCTGCACACCGGGCGCGACGTAGACCGAATGCTCCACCGTCTTCACATAGCCGGGAAAGTCCCGGAATATGCCGAAACTGCCATAGCCAAGCACGGTCTCGGGGTGTTCGGGCTCAACCGCCACGAGCACAGGAAAGCCCGCATGCCTGCGGGCAGTCATCCAGCTGCGCCTTTGCTCCGTCGTGGTTTCCGTCTCCGACCAGATCGAGAAGGTCTCGCGTACGGCATGGTTGAAGATCGCGGTGATGCCCGCGAGATGCGCTTCGCCTGCGTCGATGATCGTGACCTTGCCCACCGTTCGTCCCCGCGGATGCCGCAGTGCGGCGTCGCCTGCATTCTATTGTCGCAACACGCGGCGCGACGCTAGCCCTTGCAACCGCCTTGTGCGATCCAGAAAGAAGAAAACAGAAACGATCAGGGAGCTAACGCAATGGCGGCCGAACGCCCCTTTCCGGTGATGTCCATCGCGGAATGCAATGCGATGATGACGGCGCCGGGCGCACGGTTCGAGCTGGAAGAGAAGGTCATCAACGGCGTCGCCCTGAAGACCTACAAGAACGCGCCCGCAACCCTGCGCGACATCGTCATCAACTCCCTCGGCTGGGCTGACCGCGAATACATCGTCTACCAGGACGAGCGCGTCACCTTTGGCGCCAACTTCAAGGCCGCCGTCCATCTGGCCCACAAGCTGCGTGATGAGTTCGGCGTGAAGAAGGGCGATCGCGTCGCGGTCGTCATGCGCAACTATCCGCAATGGCCGGTGTCGTTCTTCGCTCCTTTGTTGATCGGCGCTATCGCAACGCCGCTCAATTCGTGGTGGACGGGCGAGGAACTGGAATACGGGCTGGCCGATTCAGGCGCCAAGGTCGCGATTGTCGATCCCGAGAAGCTGGAGCGCATCCGCGAGCACCTGCCGAAGCTGGCCCAGCTCAAGACCATCATCGTGGCGCGCGGCGGCGAGGATGAAGGCAATCCGCACATCGTCTCGATGGAAAAGTTGATTGGTCCCGCGAAGAGCTGGACCAGCCTGCCCATGATCGATCCGCCGGCCGCCGACATCGCGCCTGATGACGACGCAACCATCATGTACACCTCCGGCACGACCGGACGGCCGAAGGGCGCACTGGCCACGCATCGTGGCATCATCTCGAACGTGTTCAACGGCATGTCCTGCCAGGCGCGTCACTTCCTGCGCCAGGGCGAAGCGCCGCCTGTGCGGGATCCCAAGGTCGATCCGCAGCGCATCGCGCTTCTGGCGATCCCGTTCTTCCATGCGACGGGCGCCTTCTCGAACCTCGTTCCCGCGATCATGAACGCGGACAAGATCGTCACCATGTACAAATGGGATCCGGCCGAGGCTCTGGAGATCATCCAGCGTGAGAAGATCACCACGATCGGCGGCGTTCCCGCCATCGCCTGGCAGGTCCTCGAACACCCTGATCGCGACAAGTACGATCTCTCCTCCATCGCCATTGTCGGCTATGGCGGTGCGCCATCCGCCCCTGCGTTGGTCGCGACGATCAAGAAGCGGTTCCCCGATGCGATCCCGTCAAACGGCTGGGGTATGACGGAGACCTGCGCCGCCTCCTGCGTCAACTTCGGGAAGGACTATGAACTGCGTCCGGATTCGTGCGGCGCGCCGGGCGTTGCGATGGATTTCAAGATCGTCAGCGAGAAGGGCGAAGCGCTTGGGCCGAACCAGGTGGGCGAGCTGTGGGTCAAGGGTCCCAACAACTGCAAGCTCTACTGGAACAAGCCAGAGGCCACAGCCAAGACCTATATCGATGGTTGGGTCGTCACCGGCGACGTCGGCTACATGGATGCGGAAGGCTTTGTCTTCCTCACCGATCGCGCCAAGGACATGCTGATCCGCGGTGGCGAGAACGTCTACTGCATCGAAGTTGAGAACGCCCTCTACGAGCATCCCGCCATCATGGATGCGGCGGTTATCGGAATTCCGCACAAGGTTCTGGGCGAAGAAGTCGGCGCCGTGGTCCAGGTGAAGCCGGATATGGAAGCGACGCAGGATGAGCTGCGCACCTTCGTGGCCCAACACCTTGCCGGCTTCAAGGTTCCCGTGGAAATCCAGATCCAGCGCGATCCGTTGCCGCGCAATGCGAACGGCAAGATCATGAAGAACGAACTTCGCGGGCGCTTCAGCCCGCGGGGTTAACCTCCGGAAAGCCCCGGAACCCGTTCACCATAGCAGCGTTCCCCTTCGCAGCAGGAGAGGGCTAACGCTATGAGTCGATCCGCGATCTGGTCCGTGGTTGTTTTCACTTTCTTCGCGTTCGCGACGCTGATCGTGTTCTTCTGGATACGTGATGGATCGCTGCGGGAAGCGGGCGCGTCGATGGACGGTTTGTTGGGCAGGACCGGAAATACGGTTGTCGAGACCACTGATGAAATCGTGCAGTCGACCGGCGACGCGATCCAACGCGCGACCGATGGCGACGATGCGACCTGATCCCGCAAGTCGAAGGAGCAACCGATGCGTCTGCTTGGCGCTATCCTGATTACGTTGAGTGTCGGCTTTCTCGCCGTGATGGGCTATTTCTATGTGCGCGATGGATCGATGGAATCCGCTGGAGCCTCCGTCGATGAGGGACTGCAGAAAGTGGATCAGACGACCGAGTCGCTGCAGCAGGGAATCGGGGAACTCGGCGAAGGCATCAAGGAAACCGTCGAGAACGCCACCGATGGCGACGACGGCACCTGATCAGATCCAGCGCCGCCATTTGAGGAAAGCCAGCACGCCAAGGCCCAGCAGCGTCGTGATCAGCACGACGGCGCCGAACGACCAGCCTTCGGCGTGGAAGGGAATTCCGGACAGATTCATTCCGAGTAGCCCAGTCACGTAGGACAGGGGCAGGAAGATCGCCGAGACGATCGACAGCGCCAGCAGGCGCTTGTTCACCTGTTCCTGCCGCTGGCCCGCCACCTGATCCTGGATAACCGCCGCGCGCTCGCGGATCGAATCCAGTTCTTCGGCAATGCGCATGATGTGGTCGGTCGTATCCCGCAGCATGACCTGATCATCATCGTCGAAATCCGGTGCGCCCTCGCGATGCATGCGCGCCTCACGCTGAAGCTGCACCATCGCCTCGGTCTGCGGCTGGACATACCGGCGGAGCAGAAGAATTGTCCGCCGGAATTCCGCGAGCGCCCGGGGCGTCAGCTGGCCGTGCTCGCTCAGCATGACTTCCTCGAACTCGTCGACCTCGTCCTTGAGTTGCTCAACCACCGGGTCGACATAGTCGACAAGGCGCGCCGCGATCCGCGCCAGCAGGGCGGCAGGCGTTGCCGGCACGTCCTGACCGATGCTGTCGCGTACATCGTGCACGGCCTTCACGGGATAGGACCGCATGGAGATGACCAGATTCTGTGTCGCCCAGATGCGCACCGAGATCATGTCCTCCGGTTCGGCGCCCGGGTTGTGATTGATGCCCCGCAGGTTCAGCAGCAATCCATCCTCATAGGGCGCACAGCGCGGCCGCGACTCGGTCTGCAGCAGCGCGGCGATAACCGCCTCGTTGAGGTCGCTCGAGGTTTCCAGCCATTCGTGCGTTTCGTTCGCCAGGCGGTTGAAGTGCAGCCATCGCCAGCCATTACTGGGGCAGGCTGCGGTCGGCTTGATGCCGGCCCAGTCGACCTTGTGCACGGACCCATCGGGCACGAAATCGAATCCGAAGATGAACGCCTCCGCGTTCGGTTCGGAATGGTCGTTGCGCTCGATGGGCGAGATCGGCATGGGCGGCGTCTTGTGCTGGACGCACGCCTTCTAGCCTGCTTCGCGCCCCGGTCGCCAGCGCCGCGTTGGCGCGCTAGAGCTTCGGCTTGTGGAGATATGCCCCAGCTATGGGTTCTGAGCATAATAGCGAGATGAGGCGGCTGGACGTTGAACTCGTCCAGCGTGGTCTTGCGCCATCCCGGGCCCAGGCGCGAGCCGCCATCGAGGCAGGCCAGGTGAGCGTCGATGGTCAGCTTGCCCAGAAGCCCGGACAGCTTGTTCGTGAGGACGCCAGAATCGAGGCCGAGCTGGCCCATCCGTGGGTTTCGCGCGGCGGCGTGAAGCTCGATCACGCGCTGACCGTCTTCGGTGTCGATCCGGTTGGCCGCGCCTGTCTCGACATCGGCGCGTCGACCGGTGGCTTCACCGACGTGCTGCTCACGCGCGGCGCGCGCCGGGTTGTCGCCGTTGATGTTGGGCGCGACCAGATCCACCCAAACATCCGGTTGGATGCGCGTGTCGTCTCCTGTGAGGCGACGGATGCACGCAATCTGACAGCCGAAATGCTCGGTGAGCCGCCTAGCCTCATCGTTTGCGACGCCAGCTTTATCGGTCTGGCCAAGCTGCTTGGACCGGCGCTGGCTTTGGCCGCGCCAAAGGCGCAGCTGGTTGCGCTTTTCAAGCCCCAGTTCGAGGTTGGGCCCGCCCATGTCGGCCGCGGAGGCATCGTTTCGGACGCGGCCGCCGTAGATCGGGCCGCGGCTTCGCTTGAGGCGTGGCTGGCTGAGGCAGGC
>JAWKVC010000012.1:0-124061 GCA_041398245.1 Hyphomonadaceae bacterium | reverse complement strand
AACAAGGACCCGGAAGGCCGCCCCACGGTTTTCGACGCCCTGCCGAAGGAGATGCCGCGCGTGGTCACGGTCGGCCGCCTCGACATCAACACCGAGGGCCTTCTGCTGTTCACCAACGACGGCGAACTTGCGCGTGCGATGGAGCTTCCGGCCACGGGTCTCAAGCGCAGCTATCGCGCCCGCGCCTACGGCCGCATCCAGCAGAAGGATCTCGACCGCCTGCGCGATGGCGTTGTTCACGATGGCGTCGAATACAAATCCATCATCGCGAAGCTGGATCGCGTCACCGGCTCCAATTGCTGGATCGACGTGACGCTCAGCGAGGGCAAGAACCGTGAAGTGCGCCGCGCGCTGGAAAGTCTTGGGCTCAAGGTCAACAGGCTGATCCGCGTCAGCTATGGTCCCTTCACGCTGGATGATCTCGGCCCCGGCGCGCTGGAGGAGGTTTCCGCCGCCGATCTGCTGGCCGAGGTCGGCCAGTTCCTCGCCGACAAGCGCCGCCCGCAGGCCTTCGCCAAACAGACGCCCGCCGCGCGTCCGGCCAAGCCGCATCACGCGAAGCAGAAGCCGCGCCCGCAGGGCAATCCCGAAAGCCGCCGCAAGGGGCTCGACTCCTTCGTCGACAACCGGCCGAAAAAGGGCCGACCCTCCCGCCCGGGCGGGAAACCGGTTCGCGGCCCGCGCGGACCGCGCTAGGCTCTCTTCCGACAGGGAGATGACGATGAACCTCTACTATGCGCGGCTCGCGCCAAACCCCGATCGCGTGCGCTACTTCCTGCAGGAAAAGGGTCTGTGGGAGACATTCCCGAAAACCGAGATCAGCATCATGAAGGGCGAGCACCGCGCGCCCGAATATCGGCGGCTCAGCCCGCTCAGCCAGGTTCCCGTGCTGGAGCTGGATGATGGAACGGCGATCACCGAAAGCCGCGCCATCTGCACCCTGATCGAAGGCCTTCATCCCGATCCCAACCTGATGGGCGCCGATCCCGTCGAGAAGGCCAGGATCGAGATGTGGGATCGCCGCGTCGAGCTCGGCTATCTCGTGCTGATCGCCGGCTGGTTCCGCAATTCGCATCCCGCCATGGCCGAGCTGGAAAAGCCGCAGAGCGCCGAATGGGCCGCGATCTCCGAAGGCCGCGCGCGCAAGGCGGTCAAGTTCTTCGATACGCGGCTTTCCGAAAGCCCCTATCTCGCGGGCGACCGCTTCACCATCGCCGACATCACGCTTCACGTCGCCATGGGCTTCGGCAAGATTGTGAAATTCAAGCCGTGGGAAGAACACGCCAATCTCGCCGCCTGGCGCGAGCGCGTCTCCGTCCGGCCGGGTCTGGCGTTGTAACTGTCTGGCTGGCGACCGTGGCAGGGGCAGAGGGACTCGAACCCCCGACTTCCGGTTTTGGAGACCGGCGCTCTACCAACTGAGCTATACCCCTAGGGTCGAGGGCATGGCCAATACGCGATCCCCGTGGCGAGGGCAAGGCGGCACATGACAAGCCGGGAATCCCTCGCTAGGGACAGATAAAATCACCTTCCCGGAATGCGTTAATGTCCACTTCCGTCCTGATCGAAACCGGCCCCTGGGCGGGCTGGCGCACCTGGCCGCACGACGCCTTCGAGAGCGGCGTCGGCCCGTTCTACTACCGCACGGACGAGAGCGGCCGGGTCGTCTGCCGCTTCATCGCCGAAAAGCGCCACATGAATGGCGGCGGCTTCATGCATGGCGGCTGCTTCCTCACCTTTGCGGACTATGCCTGCTTCGCCATCGCGGAGGATCACACGCAGGGGCCGAGCGTCACGGTGAACCTCTCGGGCGACTTTCTGGCCGCTGCGCAGGTCGGCGACACGCTGGAAGCCACGGGCGAGGTCACGCGCGCCGGCGGCCGGCTGATCTATGTGCGCGGCCTCATTACGGCGAATGGCAAGCCCGCGCTCAGCTTCACCTCGGTGATCACGCGCGTGAACCGCAAGCCGAAGGAAGGCTAGGGCGTCCAGCGCGCGAACAGGCCGGTCGGCAGAACGATGTCGCGGCCTGAGGATTCCCGGATCGCCATTTCGCCGCTCGTCACTGCGCCGCCACCCATGGCGCCCGCCAGCGCCTGGCCCACGGCGATGTAGCTCAGCCGCACGGCATAGACCGTTGCGATCACGAACAGCGGCCGGTCGCTCATCAACGCCCGCACATGCTCCAGCAGTTTCGGGAAGTCCGTCTCGAAGCGCCACGTCTCATTCTTCGGCCCGCGGCCGAACTTGGGCGGATCGAGCACGACAGCGTCGTATTTCGATCCGCGCCGCAGCTCGCGCTCTACGAATTTCATGGCGTCGTCGGTGATCCAGCGGATCGGCACAGCTTCGAGACCGGACAGCGCCGCATTCTCGCGTCCCTGCGCAATGGACTTCGGCGAGGCGTCGAGATGAACCACCTCCGCCCCCGCCTTCGCCAGCGCGACCGACATCATGCCGGTATAGCCGAACAGGTTCAGCGCCTTGACCGGGCGTTTCGTGGCTTGCACCTGCTCCATCGCCCAGCGCCAGTGCACCGAGTGTTCCGGAAACACGCCCATGTGCCGGAAGGCCGCAAGCCGCGCGTTGAGCTTCAGCCCATTCCAGCCAATCGGCCAGTCCTCCAGCGGCTGCTTGCCGGTGAACGTCCAGGCGCCGCGATCATCGTCGTCCGTCTTGGCGGAAAAGACCGCGTCGGCTTTCCAGTTGGTGACGGGCGTCGCCGGTTTCCAGAAGGCCTGTGGATCGGGCCGGTTGACCCGCACCTTCCCGAAGCGCTCGAGCTTGCGCAGGTCGCCGCTATCGAGGAGCTGGTAGTCGGACCAGTCATCGCTGACGAGAAGCTGGAAATCGGACGCGCTCATCGGTTCGCGCCCTTGTAGCCCTGCGCGCCAGGCCTCGTAGATCATCACGCTGGCGGCGGTCGCGAGGTTGAGGCTGTCGGCCTTGCCCATCATGGGGATGCGTACGAGATCATCGCACTGGGTCTCCACCTCGGCTGGCAGGCCAGACTGCTCATTGCCCATCAGGATGATGGAGCGCTCCCCATAGGTCGCCTTGTCGTGAGCATGATCGCCACGCATCGACGCAGCAATCATTCGCGCGCCGATGCGGCTGCGCCACGCGTTGAACTCATCGAAACCTGTCGCTGCAAGTGGCATGGCGAACAGCGATCCCATGGTCGCCCGTACGGCCTCGACCGAGAAGGGGTCGCATGTATTGCCGATCAGGATGACCCCATCGCACCCGGCCGCATCCGCCGTGCGGATCACCGTGCCGAGATTGCCGGGGTCACGCACTTCGTAGAGTCCGACATAGCGCCGTGCGCCAGTCGCGGGCAGAGCGGCCAGTTCCGTCACCTTCTGCCGAAACGCAGAGATCACCGCCTGCGGATTGTCCTTGCGCGAGAGCGTCGCGAGGATCTTCTCCGACCCTGTCAGCACCCGCGCCCCGGCCTTTCGCATCCGCTCCAGTAGGTCGCGCGTCTGCGGCCGGTCAATCACGGCCTGTTGGCTGGCAAACGCGTAGGCAGGCGACCAGCCATTGGCCAGCGCCTCCTCGGCGTGGCGCGCACCCTCGGCCAGGAATAGCCCCGTCTCCTGCCTGTCCTTCTTCCGGTCCAGCGACCGCAGCAGCTTCACTGTATCGTTCGCGGTCGACGAGATGTGCTCGAACGCTCCGCGCGGACCATTCCCGGGGGAATCGTTTCGTGGTCGCGATCGTTGACGGGGCGAATTGTCCACGTTTGCTGCCTGCCTCGAATGAACGCGCACCTCTAATGGTTCGCAACCGATTTGAAAATCTCGGTTTCGATCGAGGCGCCCTGCCTGCAATCGCTGCGGCGCCACGGTTAATGGCGAGATGCCACACCGATTTTTCTCGCCAGACGGGCAGTCTGCTGTAGGATTTGTTGCGGGACCAGTTCCGTCCGTGGGGAGGCGGGGCCGGGTCGGGCCCAAACCCGTGATCTGACCAACGCTTCCCAGGGCGGAACCGTCGCGCATGGTTGAAACGCTTCTCTTGTTTGTTGTCGGGCTGGCAGCCGGCGCAGCGGCTGGATGGTTTGGCTATCGCTATGTCGATGTCCGCAAACCGCCGCCGCCGCCTCCGCCAACAATTGCCGAGGTGGAGGAAGCGCGCCGCCGCGCCGCCGATCTCGAAACCTCGCTGAAATCCGCCGCCGACGAGATCGCGGATCTGCGCACGAAGTCCGGCATCGCCCGCCCAGGTGATGAAGCGCTGCCGCTGATCGAAGGCTCGCTGGCCTGGCACAAGCGGCATCTCGAAGCCCGCGTGCGTTTCCTTGAGGCGCGCGTCACCGACATGGAAGCCGCCAACGAGGCGCAGCGTAACGCTGACGCTCACGCCAGCGAGGCGACACGCCTTGGCTGGCGCAACCGCTATCTCGCCGGCCGCGTGCGCTATCTTGAGGAGGAGCTGATCCAGGCCGGCATCACGCCGGGCGCCGCTTCATCCGGAACGGCGATCGAGCGCCAGAAGCCGCCCGAAGGCTTGCGGCCGGATCTCTTCGCCGCAGCGCACGGCAAGGCCGACGATCTCAAGCACATCTCCGGCATCGGTCCCAAGCTGGAGCAGAAGCTCAACAGCCTCGGCATCTGGCACTATTACCAGATCGGCGGCTGGACTCAGTCCAATGTCGACTGGGTCAACAACGCCATCTCGTTCAAGGGACGCATCGAGCGCGAGCGCTGGGTCCAGCAGGCGCGCGATCTGATGGAAAAGGCGATCATGCCAGTTGAGCCTGTTCCCGAAGAGCAGAACAGCTAGCCTAGTCTTTCGATTTCCACGCCAGCGCCTGGGCCTGCGCTTCCCAGTCGCCGCGCCCGTCGAAATTGACGATGCGCACCTCATCGAAGTCCTTCGGATCGTCCAGGCAGCGCAGGTTCACGCTGTAGCCGTCCGGGTTTGAACGCGGCACGTAGAACGCTTTCACGCCGCAGACACCGCAGAACAGGTGTTTCGCCACGCCGGTATTGAAGCTGTAGCTGGTGAGGTGGTCCTCGCCCTTCAGCAGGCGAAAGCGCGAGGCCGGCACGATGATGTGCAGAAAGCCCGTGCGCGCGCACATGGTGCAGTTGCAGTCCTCGACCTCGATCGTGTCCGGCGTCTCGACTTCAAACCGCACCGCGCCGCAATGGCATCCGCCGGCCCGCCATCTCATGCCCTGCGTCATTGGTGGAACCGCGTCACTTGCAGAAGCGGACCATGCCCGACAGCTTGTCGCGGTCGAGATTGATGGTGATCAGGCTGAAGCCGTCGCGGCCATTGGTGTCCGGCTCGGACGTGATGATCTGGAAGCGCGTCGCGCCGCTCATCACATCAAGGAAGCGCGGCGACAGATCCACCGTCAGTGCGATGTTGCCGCGTTCGGTCAGGCGCGGCGGGTTGATGATCTCGTAGGGCTGCAGGGCGATGTGGCGCACATCCGCGAAACCATCCGGCGTCTGCGCATCGAGTTGCCACGCGGCAGACAGCCCACGATTGGCCAGTTCCACAATACGTCCGCCATCGATCGGCCCGTTGGCGCGGTTCACATCATGCACCAGCCACAGGAACAGGCGCGGCGCGCCCGTGCGGTCGCAATAGATCTCGACCTTGTCCTGCCGCCACTGGTCGCCCTGCAGGTATTGCAGGAACAGCTGGCCCTGACTGTCCGTCTTGAATTCCCAGCCTTCCGTCCGGTACTCGAACGTGATGCGGTATTCGCGCAGCTTGTCTTCCGGCAACGTGTTGATCGCGTCCGGCCCCGCTTTCGACATCTCGGCGAGGAAGACCGGATCGACACCCATCGAGCGGACGTATTCCACCACGACGCCGTTCGCGACCTGCATCATGGTCAGCGCCTCGTCGAGGTCGGGGCAGTAGTTGACGTTCGGCAGCTCGACCCACGGATAGCGCGCCAGCGCCTTCTCCTTGTCGACACAGTTCATGCTGACCTGGTGCACAGCGAAGATCGACCCGCGCTTCACTTCGCGTTTCACCCCGCCAAGGAAAGCCAGCGAGCAGGCGGAAACGCAGTGCCCCGGATAGACCCGGCTGTTGTGGTCAAGGTCGATCGTGTTGGCCTGCGCCGGGTCGCGCGTGTTGCGCGCCACGCCGGTGTTCAGCTCCGACCGTCGCACGATCTTCCCGACTTCCATCCCGGCGCCGAGATCGCCGCCGAGCGAGTTGAAATAGATCATGCGGTCGCGCGTCGGATAGGTGTTCCGGCCAAGGAACGAACGCAGCGCTGCCGGCGTTTCCGGCGTGAACTCGCCGTCGGCGAAAATGGCGGGCACGTCGTCGTAGGTCAGGCCCCACTCGAACGTCATGGGTTTGCCGGAGCCGTCGGCGAAGGCGGGCAGGGCGAAACCCGCCATCGCCGCGCACGTCGCGGCCAGGCGCACCAATACGCGCAGTACTCGCCGCGTCATGGTCCAGCAGCCTCCCGAATCCAGCCAGCTACATCTACCGTAGCGACGCTGAGGGGCAATCATCCAGCGGCATTACACCTTGCTCAGGCGCGTCCAAAAAACAGGGCGAGCAGTTCATCGGCCGCTGTAGATGCTGGAATTTTTGCGTCAGCGACGGCCTGCCGCACATCGTCGATCCGTCCGGCGACCGAAGGATGTGACGCAAACCCCACGGCCAGACCATCCTGGATCAGGGCCTCCAGCCAGCGCACCTGCTGGTCCGCCCGGCGGCTGGCGCGTGATCCCGACTCGGTTGTCTTGCGTCGGTGCAGCTCGATCGCCGACCAGAGTTCGGGCAGCCCCGCGCCCGAAAATCCGGAAATGACATGCACTGGCGGCGACCAGTCCGGATCGGCCTGCTCCATGATGTGCAGCGCCACCTCATAGGCCCGCGCCGCGCGCCGCGCCGCCTTGTCGTCGATATCGGCCTTGTTGACGGCGATGAGGTCCGCGACCTCCAGCACGCCCTTCTTGATGCCCTGCAGCTCGTCGCCTGCATTGGGCAGCATCAGCACGAGGAAGAAGTCGACCATATCGGCGACCACCGTCTCGGACTGGCCGACGCCCACCGTCTCGACCAGGATCACATCATACCCCGCGGCCTCGCACAGCAGCATCGTCTCCCGCGTCTTGCGCGATACGCCGCCCAGCGTGTCGCCGGCCGGCGAGGGGCGGATGAAGGCGTTCGGGTCCGCCGCCAGCTTCGCCATGCGCGTCTTGTCTCCGAGGATCGAGCCGCCCGAGCGGCGCGAGGTCGGGTCCACCGCCAGCACCGCCACCTTGTGCCCCATGCCCGTCAGCAGCGTGCCGAAGCTTTCGATGAAGGTTGACTTGCCGACGCCCGGCACGCCCGTGATGCCGATGCGCTGCGCCTTGCCGGTCCGGGGCATGATCTCGCGTAGCATGGCGCGCGCCTCGGCCTGATGGTCCGCCCGGCGGGACTCGATCAGGGTGATGGCGCGGCCGAGCCCGGCGCGGGTCGAAAGGTCAACGGTCATGCCTGCTTCTGCGACGCCGCGTGAGTGCGCGCAAGCAGGGCGGTTCCTGGTGGACGCAATTCAGAACCGAACGTCGTCCCATCCCCGCTCGTCCCGACGAAAGTCGGGACCCAGGGCCGCCGATTCATCTTGTTCCGCTTTGCAGCTTCAGGTTCGTGGACGCCGCGCATCCCTTCCTGGATTCCGGCTTTCGCCGGAATGAGCGGTGGAAGGGCGTGGGAAAGCGTAGCTGAGCGGCTACTGAAACCGGCTCAGCACTGAATAGGCGTCATAGGCGGCTGGGTCGCTCGGCTTCTGGCCGTGGCCCATGACGATCTCAAGCGTCGACTCGAACTGGCGCGAGTCGCCGCCGAGGTTGAAGCCGAGTCCGATGCCGAGGCTGGAGCCATAGGAGCCCGAGCTTCCGCCAATGCCGACCGTGGGTCCGCCGCCCGAGCGGCTGCCACCGACAACATCGGTCATGCGCGAGACGACCTGAAACCACTGATAGCCGTTCTGGATCGTCAGCTCCGCGGACCGGCGCAGCGCCATGTCCTCCACGTCGGCAGGCTTCAGGTCCGGATTGGCGCGGAACGAAACGCGGAAACGCTGCTCCTCGATACGCTGCTCGCGATAGCCCATGTCGTCGCTGTCATAGGCCGGAATGTAGCGTGTCGGTCCACTGGTGCAGGCGGCGAGGGCAAGCCCCAGCGAAAGAACGGCAAGCGTGCGTTTCATCGATGATCTCCCTGAACCCCAGACTAGCCTGAATCCCGGCCCGCGCCAGCACCACAGCTGTGGGGACTGCCTCTGCAATCCAGATGAACACAGGATGAATGACAGTCCTGTCAGCCCGCCGCTGCATTCCGCGAATTGTGGCCCAGCTTGCCGGTCAGCTTGTCCAGCAGTTCCACAGCCGCTTCCGCGATCACGGTGCCCGGCGGGAAGATGGCCGCCGCGCCAGCGCCGTAGAGCGCATCATAGTCCTGCGGCGGCACCACGCCGCCGACCACCACCATGATGTCGCCGCGGCCTTCCTTGTTCAGCGCATCGCGCAGTTCGGGAACCAGTGTCAGATGGCCTGCCGCGAGCGACGAAGCCGCCACGACGTGCACATCGTTCTCCACGGCCTGGCGCGCGGCTTCCTGCGGCGTCTGGAACAGCGGGCCGATGTCCACATCCCAGCCAAGGTCCGCAAAGCCAGACGCGACAACCTTCTGCCCGCGATCATGGCCATCCTGGCCCATCTTGGCGATCAGGATGCGCGGGCGTCGCCCTTCGGATTTCTCGAAGGCGTCGGCGAGGGCGCGGGCCGTGGTGACCTTGTCTGACTTTGCGCTCATGCCCTGAGCATAGACTCCCTGAATGGATTTGATCACCGCCTGATGGCGTCCGACAACCTTCTCCACGGCAAGGCTGATCTCGCCAACGGTCGCCTTGGCGCGCGCCGCCGCAATGCCGAGTTCAAGCAGGTTGCCGCGCCCCATCTCGGTCGCCTTGCTGATGGCGTCGAGCGCAGCCGCAACGGCGGCTTCGTCCCGCTCGCCTTTCAGCCGCTTCAGCTTGTCGAGTTGCAGCTGGCGCACCTTGGCGTTGTCCACCTTCAGAACCGGCACATCCTCGTTCTCGTTCAGGCGGAACTTGTTGATGCCCACAATGGTCTGCACGCCGCTATCGATCCGCGCCTGCGTCTTGGCGGCGGCTTCCTCGATACGCAGCTTCGGCAGGCCTTCCTCGATCGCCTTGGCCATGCCGCCCATCGCCTCGACTTCCTCGATGTGCGCCCACGCCCGTGCGGCGAGGTCCTGCGTCAGACGCTCGACATAATAGCTGCCGCCCCACGGATCGATCGTGCGGCACACGCCGGCTTCCTGCTGCAGGAAGATCTGCGTGTTGCGCGCAATGCGGGCCGAGAAGTCCGTCGGCAGCGCCAGCGCCTCGTCGAACGAGTTCGTATGCAGCGACTGGGTCTGTCCGCCGGCCGCGGCCATCGCCTCGAAGCAGGTACGGATCACGTTGTTGTAGACGTCCTGCGCCGTCAGCGACCAGCCGGACGTCTGCGAGTGTGTGCGCAGCGACAGCGACTTGTCGCTCTTCGGGTTGAACTGCTTCACCAGCTTGGCCCACAGCAGGCGCGCCGCCCGCATCTTTGCGACTTCCATGAAGTAGTTCATGCCGATCGCCCAGAAGAACGACAGGCGCGGCGCGAACTTGTCGACATCAAGGCCCGCCGCAATGCCGGAGCGGATGTACTCGACGCCATCGGCCAGCGTGTAGGCAAGCTCAAGGTCCGCCGTCGCGCCCGCTTCCTGCATGTGATAGCCGGAGATCGAGATCGAGTTGAACTTCGGCATGTGCTGCGAGGTGTAGGCGAAGATGTCGGAGATGATCCGCATCGAGGGCCGGGGCGGATAGATGTAGGTGTTCCGCACCATGAACTCTTTCAGGATGTCGTTCTGGATCGTTCCCGAAAGCTTGTCCGGCGTGACGCCCTGTTCTTCCGCCGCCACGACATAGAGCGACATGATCGGCAGCACGGCGCCGTTCATCGTCATCGACACCGACATCTGGTCCAGCGGAATCCCCGCGAACAGCGTGCGCATGTCGTAGATCGAGTCGATCGCGACGCCGGCCATGCCAACATCGCCTGTCACGCGCGGATGGTCGCTGTCATATCCGCGGTGCGTCGCCAGATCGAACGCCACGGACAAACCCTTCTGCCCGGCCGCGAGGTTACGGCGATAGAAGGCGTTGGAATCCTCCGCCGTCGAGAAACCGGCATACTGCCGGATCGTCCACGGCTGGTTGGTGTACATGGTGGGGTAGGGGCCGCGTCCGAACGGCGCGACGCCTGGCATCCCGTCAAGAAAGTCCAGCCCGGCCGTATCGGCGCCGGTATAGAGCGGCTTCACCGGCAGGCCTTCCGGCGTCTGCCAGGCCTTGCTCCCGTCCTCGCCCGCGCGCGCCGCCCATCCAGCCAGATCGGCCTTGGGCTCGGTCTCGCCAAGCGGAAGCCGGGAAAAGTCGGGAAAGGGCAATGCCATAGGCGTGCGCTCCGGGTGCGGATTCGGGCCCGATTTCCCTAGCACCCCTCCGGGCCGTCATGAAGCCTTCGCACGTGCGAACTGGTGCGGTCATTCGCCGTTCAGCCGGGGCGCGATAGCTGTACCGGAACGAACACCCCGGGGCGACGGATGCAGCCGGAACTGCCGTTCAAGCTTGTGATCGCCACCCCAGTGGAGCGATCAGGGGGACTACACGCCCCAATGACGGGGCATCGGAGAGATTGATTCAATGACGATCAGGAAAATCCTGGCTGCCGCCTCGCTCGGCGCCCTTCTGGCGGCCCCCGCCTTCGCCCAGCCTCCCGGCGGCGGCGGAATGCAGATGACGCCCGAACAGCGCGAAGCCCGCTTCAAGCAGGCCGACGCCAACAATGACGGCAAGCTCGACAAGGCCGAGTGGACGTCGATCCTTCCCGAACAGGCCAAGCCGATGGCGGACCAGATCTGGGAATCGCGCATCGACGCTGATGGCGACGGCTTCATCACCAAGGAACAGTTCATGGCCCTGCGTATGGGCCGTCCGGCATCAACCGCTAAGCGGCCAATCCCGGAACACACTCACGGCCGGCGGTTCACTCCGCCGGCCGTTTTGTTTTTTGCCTGGACCTATGCCGCCAGCCCCTAAGCCTCGCCGGGAGAAAGGCGGGCGGCTCCGATGCGCGGACTGACAGCATTCCTTGCGATTGTTGCAGCGTTCGCCGCATCGCCGGCCGTCGCGCAGGAGACGTACACGGCGCCGCGCACGTCGCTTGGCCAGCCCGATCTGCAGGGGGTATGGACCAACGAAACGACGACTCGGTTCGAGCGCCCGCCGGAAATGGGCGATCGGCTCATCATGACGCCGGAAGAAGCCGCAGCTGCAGACCGCGGCTCGGAATTCCGGCCTGCCATGCGCGTCAACGGTCAGCCGCGCACCAGCCTGATCACCTCCACGCCGGATGGCCGCGTCCCCGCCATGAAGCCCGGCGCTAGCCCGGATCCGCGTTACTACACGCTGAAGCCGGGCGAGAAGGTCACGGATGGCCCCGAACTGCAGCCCATCGATGATCGCTGCATCCTGCCGATCTTCTACAATGCCGGGCCGGTCATGCTGCCCCTGCCGAACAACTCGAACTACCAGATCGTCCAGACAGCCGATCACGTCGTTATACTGGTGGAGATGATCCACGATGCGCGCATCGTGCGTCTGAACGCGCGCCACCGCATCGACGGTCAACGCCCTTATCTTGGCGACTCGATCGGCTGGTGGGAGGGCGAGACACTTGTTGTTGAAACCACGAACTTTCCCGCTGGCCAGATGTTCCGCGGTTCGTGGATCAACCTCAAGATCACGGAACGCTTCACGCGCGTTGGCGCCGACCGCCTGCGCTACGCCTTCACGGTCGAGGATGCGACGAAATGGGATCGGCCATGGGGCGGCGAATACGAATTCCGCCCGACCCATGGTCCGATCGGGGAATATGCCTGTCGCGAAGGCGAGATATCGCTGCCGTCCATGCTGCGCGCGGCGCGCATGGCGGAAGCCGCCGAACGCGGTGAGCCCTGGTAGGCGTCAGCCGCCGGAACGCTTCTGCGTCAGGCCAAGCTCGTGCAGGCGCTGGAACACCTGTTCCGGCGTGCGGCCCAGCTTCGTGGCGATTTCCGCCGTGCTGAAATTGCCGCGCGCCAGTTGCTTCAGTTCGTCCTCCTGCGCCGTGGTCCACGGATGTGTGGACGTGCGCAGATGCGTCGGAGCGTTCATGGACGATCTCCCTCTTCGATGTTTGCGGGTCCCCTCGATCTTGGGGCGCCCACGCCTGATTTCAACATCCGGGCCATGCTGCGCCGCGTCATTGGCGCAGGGGCGATAGCGCTGATTTCGAGGGGTGCTATACCGCTCCTGCGAAACACAAGCGGAGGGCGCCCCAATGAGCGACATGCCAAACAGCATGAAAGGCAAGAAGGCCATCGTCACAGGCGGCGGCACGGGCCTCGGCGCGGCGACCGCTGTTGGCCTCGCCAAGCGCGGCGTTGATGTCTGCATCAACTACAATTCCAGCGCGGACGCCGCCAATGATGTCGTCGCTGAATGCCGCAAGCTCGGCGTCAACGCCTTCGCCGTGAAGGCAAATGTGGGCGAGGATGACGATTGCCGCGCGCTCGTCTCCGCAGCTGTCGAGCAGTTCGGCGGTCTCGATGTGCTGGTCAACAATGCGGGCGTCACCAAATTCGCCAAGCATACCGATCTCGACGCGCTTGACGCCGAGGATTTCCTCCGCCTCTACAAGGTCAATGTCGTCGCCGTCTATCAGATGACGCGCGCAGCCCAGCCGCATCTCGCCGCGTCGGGCAAGGGCTCCGTCGTCAACGTGTCCTCCATCGCCGGCGTCACCGGCATCGGCTCGTCCATCGCCTACGCCTCGACCAAGGGCGCGCTCAACACGATGACGTTGTCGCTCGCGCGCGCGCTGGCGCCGAACATCCGCGTCAACGCTGTGTGCCCCGGCTATATCGGCTCGGGCTGGTTCACCAAGTATCAGGGCTCGGACACCGAACAGGCCACGGCAGAACAGGTCGCGAAGACCACGCCGCTGCGTGTCGCCTCCATGCCTGAAGACATTGCCGAAACGATCCTGTTCTTCGCCGGTCCGGAAAGCCGCCACGTCACCGGCGAATTCATCATCGTCGACGCCGGCATGCACCTTGGCTTCGCGCCGTTGCGCGCTAGGTAGCGGAACAGCGCCAGTCTGGCGGAAGTCATGGGAGGGACGTGATGCGCGCCATCGCCAGCCGCCGGGGATTCCTGCTGGGGGTGTCTGCGACGCTGGCGGCCTGCGCCACGTCCTCCAAACCGGCCCCGTCCGCATCCGCAACGCCCCCGGCTGCCGCGCTGACCGGCTTCCCCCTGATCACGGACACCGCCGCGCGGCTTGACGCCGCCAAGGCAAGCGCGCTCTATGCGCACGGCGCCCGCACGGTCTTCCGTTACTACTCGCATCTGCCGCCCAGCCTGCCGGGCAAGGATCTCCAGCCCGAGGAAGCCAGGGTCATCCTCGGCGAAGGCCTCTCCATCGGCAGCGTTTTCCAGCACTACAACAACTGTTTCCGCACCTTCGAGAACAACTGGGGCCGGGAAGACGCCGAACAGGCCTTGCGCATGGCCGAAGCCGCTGGCCAGCCTGAAGGCTCCGCCATCTATTTCGGCGTCGATGCGGACTGGCCCTATCAGGCGCTGCGCGATCCCATCATCCGCTATTTCGAGGACGTGAAGCGCGCCTTCGAAGGCTCAGGGCTGGCCATCGGCGTCTATTCGAATGGCTGCCTCTGCAACGCGATCCGCCAGCAGGGCCTCGCCAGCTATTTCTGGCTCTCGGGCTCCACCGGCCATTCCGGTACGCAGGCGTTCTACAACACCGGCCAGTGGACACTCTTCCAGAACGCACTCGACGTCACGCCCGCCGGGATCGGCTTCGGCGTCGATACGAACATCGCAAATCCTACCACCTCCGGCTATTTCGGCCAGTGGAATGGTCGCGGCGCGCAGGCCGCGGCCCATGCGGCCGCTTCAACCTCCGCCATCTTCGCAGATCGCGCTTTCCTCCGCGCCAATGCCAGCATCCGCGCGACGTTCGATCCCGCCTCGCAAACAATCGGAACGGTTCTCAAGGATCGCAACGTCCGCATTCTCGAGCGCCAGCCCACAACCATGCGCATCGTCACGCAGGAAGGCGGCGCCAACCGCGCCGGCGCGCCGGTGACGGGCTGGGTCGACGCCAGCGTCCTCGCGCCGATGGATCGCTTCCCGGACAACGCCAGCAGCTACGGCCTCTGCGGCGCCGCCACGGCCGTCAGCGATACATTCAAATACCAGAACTGCGAACGGGCGACCTCGCGCCTGCGCTAGCAAAGGGCTAGACTGAGGCGTGGGAGGATTACCCATGCCCATGTTCCACGAAGGCAACCGCAACATCCAGGAGATGTTTGGCTCCACCGCGCTGGCAGACCGGCTGGTCGAGCGTCTGCGCCGGCCGGAGTTCACCGAAGAGGACAAGGCCTTCATCGAGTCGCTGGACTATTTCTTCCTCGCCACCTCATCGCCCAATGGCCAGCCCGACTGCTCCTTCAAGGGCGGGGAACCCGGCTTCGTCCGCGTGATCGAGCCGGACCTGCTCGTGTGGCCCGACTATGACGGCAACGGCATGTTCAAGAGCCTCGGCAACATCGCCGCGCATGATCAGGTCGGCTTGCTGTTCATCCGCATGGGCGAGGCGCCCCGGCGCCTGCGCGCCAATGGTCGGGCGACGGTGTCCTTCGACGATCCGCTGATGGCGGAATTCGCCGGCGCGCAGGCGATCATCCGCTTCACGCCCATCGACATCTTTCCGAACTGTCCGCGCTACATCCCCGATCCCGCCAACGCGAGACCGTCGCCCTATCTCCCACACCAAGGCGTATCGCCTGTCGAACCGAAATGGAAATCGGCCGAGATGTTCGCCGACGTCGTCCCGCCGCGGAAGGCGTGAAGGGTTAGCTCAGCCCAAGCTCGGCATGCGCCTTTTCTAGGCTCGCGAGCACATCGACGCCGATGAAGATGAACTCGTCCACGCCAGCCTCTCGCAGCGCAAGCTCGATCTCGCCCGGCTTGCCCGCAAGATAGACGCGCGCAGCGCCCGCCTTCTTCAGCGCCTTCGCCGCTTCGATGGCCTCGGCCGCATAGCGCTTGTCCGATCCGCACAGGCACGCCAGCCTGCAGCCGGCCTGCGTCATCGCCTGCGCATGCCACGCCGCATCGCCTGATGACGGCACGGCGACGATGCCGCCCGCCGCGAAGAAGTTCTGCGCGTACTGCAGTCGCGCCGTGTGCTCGGACAGCGGCCCCAGCGCGGCCAGATAGACCTTCGGCGCGCGTCCGGCGGCCGTGCGCTGGTCGGCAAGATCGCGCAGCCGCTCGTAGGGTTCGGCGATGCGGATCGGCCAGAACGGCTCGGCCTCGGCCCCGCCTTCGTCTGTGGTGCGCGACAGGTCCGCCAGCGTGGCGCGGTCCTGCGCCGCTGCCTTCAGCGAGAACCACGATCGCGAAGCAGGCGCCCGGCCGGAGGCCTCCGCCGCACGGCGCACGATGGCCGGCAGGTTCACGACCTCCACGCTCGGCAGTTCCTCGCCGATCAACGGGAAATCGGAAACGCCCGTGATCGGCTCCTTGCGCCGCGCCGCCGCCTTCATGCGCGTTAGCCGTGCATCGGCCACGCCGCTCTGGAAGCCGCCGGCTTGCAGGGCCTTCAAGACGCCGCCCTCGCGCTCAATCTGCTGGAAGATCGGCCACGCCGCCTTGGCGAGATCATCGCCCAGCTTTTCGATCGCCCATGCGCCGCCCGGCGGATCAACCACGCGGCCAAGGCTCGATTCTTCCTGCGCGATTACCTGCGTGTTGCGCGCCAGCCTGCGCGCCAGCTTGCCCGGCAGGCCCATCGCATCGGTGAAGGTTCGCACGGTGACGATGTCGGCGCCGCCAACCCCGGCCGCAAAGCACGCCGCCGTGTTGCGCAGGATGTTCACCCACGGATCGCGCCGGCTCAGCATCCGCCGCGACGAAACAGCTTGCAGCGTCATGCCCGCCGCCGCGCCTTCCGCGCCGAACGCTTCGGCCACGCGCTGCCATATGCGCCGCGCCGCGCGCAGCTTGGCCATCTCGACCAGATAGTCCGGCCCGACCGCAACCGTGAAAAGGATGGCGCGGCAAGCCGTATCCGCCGACAGCCCGGCCGTCATCAGCGCGCGCACATACTCGGCGCCGGAAGCGATCAGATAGGCCAGTTCCTGGACTTCCGTGCCGCCCGCCTCGTGAACCGGCCGCGAGTCCGCGCGCAGCATGGTCGCCTTGGGGAATTCAGGAGCGGCGTCGCGCGCGAAGGATGCGGCGCTCGCCAGTTCATCGTCCGCCGCGCCGGGCAGGGCGCCTGTACGCGCCAACGCCCCGATCGGATCGACGTTGAACGCCACGCGGACGTTCGTCGCTTCGCGCGCGGGGATCACCGCCGCCAGCAGCGCAGCCAGTTCGATACCCTGCGCCGTCGATGCGCCCGTCGCATCCAGCGCGACTGGCGCGAGGTCCAGTTGCACATCCTTCAGCACACGCTCGATATCGACGGCCGAGCGCGCCACCACACCGTGCTCGCCGGCTGCATCAACCCGCAGCTCGATCGATGAAACGCCGCCCTGCAGCGCTTCCATCACCTGATCGGCGGCGATGGCCGGATCGGGGTGCGAGACCGCCTGGCGGATGTCCCACGGCAGGAAGGCGTCGTTGACTGTCCGGCCGCCGCGAATGAAGGGCGCTTCCCCCGGCAGGCCGGATGCGTCCGGCGCCCAGTCGGCCCGCAGGTAGAGCGGTTTCACGGGCACGCCGTGCTCGGTTTTGGTCGTGATCCTGGAGAGCGGCGCCCCGCTCAGGGCCTTCTCGGCCAGCGCCTGCCACAGGGCCTCGTCGGCCGGTGGAAAGTCCGCGGAAAGGGGCAGGTCGTCGGCCATGAATCTCTCAAACTACAGCGGGAGCCATCAGGCATTCGCTTCGCGCTGCGTCAAGGGTTTGCGGCGACTTGCCCGCATTGCCGCACCTGTCGCGGGCGCTATGGTCGCGGATCAGCGGGGCGGCTCCCGCCGATTCAGAACGGGGTCCATCTCTCCATGGCGATTCCTGCCTCGCTTGCGAACCAGCTCTCCATTCCGGTGATCGGCTCGCCCCTGTTCATCATCTCGAACCCGGATCTGGTGCTGGCCCAGTGCAAGGCGGGGGTGATCGGCTCATTCCCCTCGCTCAACGCCCGTCCGATCGAGCAGCTCGACGAATGGCTCTCCCGCCTCAACGCTGAGCTGGCCGCCGCCCGCGCCGCCGATCCCGCCGCGAAGATAGCGCCCTACGCAGTCAACCTCATCGTCCACAAATCCAACGTCCGCATTGAGGAAGACCTTGCCCTGTGCGTGAAGCACAAGGTCCCCGTGGTCATCACCTCGCTCGGCGCCCGGCCGGAGGTGAACGACGCCATCCATTCCTATGGCGGCATCGTCCTGCACGACATCATCAACATCGTCTTCGCGCACAAGGCGCTCGAGAAGGGCGCGGACGGACTGATCGCTGTCGCCGCCGGCGCCGGCGGCCATGCCGGCACGCTCTCGCCTTTCCCGTTGATCGCCGAGATCCGCGAAGTCTTCGACGGCCCGCTGGCGCTCTCCGGCGCCATCTCAAACGGCGCGCAGGTTCTCGCCGCCCAGGCCATGGGCGCCGACTTCGCCTATATCGGCTCCGCCTTCATCCCGACGCACGAGGCGCGCGCCGTCGAAGGCTACAAGGACATGATCGTCGCGTCCGCCGCGAAGGACATTGTCTACTCCTCGCTGTTCACCGGCGTGCACGGCAATTATCTCGCGCCCTCCGTCGCCGCCTCGGGTCTTGATCCCAACAACCTTCCCGAGGGCGACAAGGCGACGATGAATTTCCGCGCCGGCGAAAGCTCCAAGGCCAAGGCCTGGAAGGATGTCTGGGGCGCGGGGCAGGGCGTCGGCGGGGTCAAGACCCGCATGGGCGCGGCCGAATTCGTCGAGAAGCTGAAACACGAATACGCCGAAGCGCGCGCCCGGCTGCTGAAGGACGCCGCAGCCTACGCGGGATAGGAAAGACTTGTGTCGGCATGGGCGTGGCGTAGAAGCCACTCCATGATCACCGATCCGCTCCACGACCTGCCGACGATAGACGATATCGAGGACGCCGCCGCGCGCCTGACGGGCGTCACCGTCCATACGCCGCTCCTGCGCAACGAGACGCTCGACGCCATCGTCGGAGCGCCGGTCTGGATCAAGCCCGAAAACCTCCAGCGTACCGGCTCGTTCAAGATGCGCGGCGCGTGGAACCGCATCAGTCGCATCCCGGAAGCCGACCGGCCGCGCGGGGTTGTCGCTTTTTCCTCGGGCAACCACGCACAGGGCGTCGCCGAAAGCGCCAACATCCTCGGCCTGAAAGCCACCATCGTCATGCCCGCCGATGCGCCCCAGGCCAAGATCGAGGCCGCCCGCGGCCGCGGCGCCGAGGTGCGTCTCTATGATCGCGTCAAGGAAAGCCGTGAAGGCATCGCCGCCGAGATCGCGGAGAAGACCGGCGCCACCACCATCCGCCCGTTCGACGATGCGTGGATCATGGCCGGGCAGGGCACGACCGGCCTCGAAGCTGCGACCGACGCAAAGCGCAAGGGCGTCAGTTTCGGCAGCCTGATCTGCAACGCCTCCGGCGGCGGCCTGATCTCCGGCGTCGCCACCGCGTTCGAAGCGCTATCGCCCGAAACGGAAGTCTGGGCCGCCGAACCCGCCGGCCATGACGATACCATCCGCTCGCTCGCGGCCGGGAAGATCGTCTCCAACGATCCGGGCTACCGCTCCATCGCCGACGCGCTGCTGACGCCCGAGCCCGGCGTCCTGCCGTTCGAGGTGCACAAGCGCCGCCTCAAGGGCGGATTCGCCGCCAGCAACGACCAGTTGCTCGATGCGATGTCGTTCGCCTTCCACCATCTCAAGCTGGTGGTCGAGCCGGGCGGCGCCTGTTCGCTCGCCGTGTTGCTATCCAACCGCGCGCACTTCGCCGCCCGCGGTCCTGTGCTGGTCATTCTCTCCGGCGGCAATGTCGATGCGGAGATGTACACGCGCGCCATCTCCCGCCCGCCGCCAGTCTAGTTCAGCGGATAGTCCGACATCCACAGCGCCCACGTCACACATGTGCGGCGGGTCGGATCGTCCGGCACCGGGCGGCACGGCGAAGTGCTGTGAACGACGCTGACAACGCCGCCCTTGCCCTGATCGCGATAGGTCTTGGGAACGGAAATTCGCCAGACGCGCTGGTCGGTTTCCGAAGCCGTTCTGGCGGCGTTGAAGAAGATCAGCTTTCCGTACATCGGCTTCGCCAGTTCGGGAGCCTGGACGAACACGTCGTAGGCAACGCTATTGCCAATCCGTGCGCGGTAGTCCTGCATATAGTTCGCTTGCGTCCGCCCCGGCGTGTACCAATCGAGCTTCTGATTGGCGGCCGGCCGCCACTGCTGGCCCTCGCGCAGTTCCCATGAGTCGTCCTGCGCCCGGATCACGACGTCGCTGTCCAGCAGAACCGCAAACTGAGGGGTGACGCCGCGATCCCGCGTGGGCCCCGTCTCGCAGGCGGCCAGCAGGCCGCTCGCCATTGTGGCGATTGCGATCATCAGGAATCGAACCAGCTTCGCCGGTCTCGTGAGCATGGCAGTCATGGTCTGTCTCCCAGGTATGCAGTCGTGCGAAAGTCTGGCCGACGGTCAGAGCCCCTCCACCGCCGCTTCGTAGAAGCCCGTTCCGTCGAACACCTGAACACGCGCATTGATCGACGCGCGCACGCGGTATTCGCCTCTCATCTGTCTACAGGTCAGGGGCCGTGCGCCGCCGCCAATGCCAGATCCGCCCGCGCCGCCTGCGATGCCCGATCCGCCGGCGCCGCCAGCGAGGCCTGAGCCTCCGGCCCCGCCGGCGATGCCTGAATCGCCCGCGCCGCCCGCAAGGCCCGAGCTTCCCGCGCCGCCAGCAATGCCGGAATCGCCCGCGCCTCCAGCGATGCCCGATCCACCGGCGCCGCCTGCAAGGCCGGAGCCTCCGGCTCCGCCAGCGATGCCTGATCCACCCGCCCCGCCGGCAATGCCGGATCCGCCGGCGCCGCCCGCGATACCTGATCCATCGGCCCCACCGCCGATGCTGGATCCGCCTGCGCCGCCATCGATCATGGGGTCGCCGCTGCACCCGCATGTGTGCAGGGAGCTGGCATAGACCAGCACGTCGCGCCGCGCCTGACCGGAATTGACGATCTGGTTGTAGAGCGTGGTCGCAGCAGCAGCAGGGTCAGCGCCGTCGGGCAGGGTTGTTCGCAGGGTGCAGGCGCGAATAGGCGAGGGGGCTGGCGGGTCCTCACAGGCCGCCGCCATCACCCCCGCAGCCACGATCACTCCGGCCATCGCCGGAGCCGCCCGTCCTCGCCCCATATCCCACCCGTTGGTTCGATGGGGCAGGGCTAGCAGGGCATCCGGAGCCGCGAGACCACCATTTGGTGTATGACGCAGGGGCAAAGTCTGGCGGGCTCTTGATAGGCGTCAACCGCGGCCCCGCCGTCATGGTTACCATTCGCTTCCAGTTTGCTGCGAGCAGAGGTGATCATGCCCGCGTATGACGAGACAGCGCGGCGCGTCGCGTTCTGGGGCGCTGTCGCCTGCGCCCTCACCAGCATCGCCTACGTGCTGGCCCAGCTTCTGGAATGGCAAGGGCTGCTCGGCTCGGCGGGCGGCCCGGAAAGCGCCAGCACGCCTTTCGGTATTGCCCTGTTGCTGACGCCGTCGCTGTTGCTGGGGTCTTCCTTCCTGACCCTCGCGGCGGCGTTGCATCGCCTCGCGCCGCCTCCGGCGAAGGTCTTCAGCCAGATCGCGCTGGCCTTCGCGACGGCCTATGCCACGCTCATCAGCATGGTGTACTTCGTCCAGCTGACGCTGGTGGCGCCGCGTCTGGCTGCCGGCGATACGGCCGGCATCGAATATCTGATCTTCGTGCCGTACCGGTCCTTCCTGTTTGCGGTGGACCTGCTCGGCTACAGCTTCATGAGCGTCGCGACGCTGTTTGCGGCATTCGCCCTGCCAGCTGTTCGCGGCGCAGGAACATCCCGCGTATTCCTGCTGCTCAACGGCGCGTTGACGCCGTTTCTGGCATTCCAGATGTTCATGCCGGACCTGATCTGGATCGCAGCGTTCTGGGGCGTCACCTTTCCGGCCGCTGTCATCTCACTCGCGCTGATGTTCCGGAAGGCGTTGCCTGCCTGACGTCATTCCCGATCCGCTGCTTCGATACATTCGCAAGCCTTGAATATGTGCTAGGCATTTCGGCGGAGTTCTCCCGCAGGGATTCCGAAAGGAAGCGGCATGCTTTTTACGCGCCGAAACGCAGCGAGACTGCTTGCCGGATCGGGCGTGTTGGGTCTGCTGCCCAGCGTCGCAAGCGCGCAAGTCGCTCAAAGCCGTGTGGCTCCGGTCTCGTTCTATTTCCGTGTGAACTTTGTGGACGCGCCGGATGCCGATGCGTTGGCGTTCCAGGAAGTCAGCGGAATGTCGGCGCACGCCGGAGAGCCTGTCGGCGAGGGTGGGGAAAACCGGTTTGTCCATTCGACGCCGCAGCGTCCGAAATACGAAAATCTTATCCTGAGGCGAGGAGTTACGTCGCTCGACAGCCCGTTCGTGAAGTGGTGCCAGGCTACTCTGGAAGGAAATCCGGACGGCCCCATCGCACCACGCGACGTCCGCGTATCCCTAAAGGACGCCGAGGGCTCCGCCATGAAAGTCTGGCAGTTCAGTTCGGCATGGCCAGTGAAATGGCAAGTATCCTCATTGGCTGACGACGGCGACGAGATCGCTATCGAGGCCGTGGAACTGGCTTACGCGCATTATCGGCGCGAGGTCTGATCGCCCGGGTTGATCGATCGCCCGCCTGAGGCTCTGGTTAGTCCAGCGCCGCCGGAAAGGCTGGAAGCGCGGCAACATCTTCGGGCACATGCTGACGTACAAGCCGGGCATTGTTGTCGCGTGCCAGCACTTCCACCTTGTCCATCGATCGCAGCGTCTCTTCTTTGTCGGTATTCAGCGCCGGAACGGTGCGCAGCTTCTGCGCCTCAGCGAGATGCCACATGTCGCCCGCAATCAGTACGGCGCCTGCGTGCTTCAGTTTCAGCAGAAGCACGCGATGCCCCGGCGTGTGTCCGTGTGCGGCGATCATCGTCACGGTGCCATCGCCAAATACGTCATAGTCCTCGCCATTCTCGATCAGCTGCGTGGGCGCATTTTCAAGCTGGGAGTAGAAGGCGAAGGCTGGTTGTGTGCGCATGGCGTCCCGGAACATCCAGTCACGCTCATCCTTGTCGACGATCCATGTCGACCCAGCGAACAGGTTGGCTTCGCCAATGTGATCGTAGTGACTATGCGAGATCGAGAAGTATTCGATGTCTGCGGGCGTAAGCCCCAGCTCGGCCAGTTGCTCGGGCAATGTAACGGTGCGGATCGTCCTGGTCGCTGATGCCTGACCTTCCGGCGTGGCCATCGACGGCGGGATTCCGGCATCCCAAACCAGATCGCCCTTGGGATGGCGGATCAGGAAGCAGGGGTCGGAAAGGTTTCCCGGCTTGCCGTCGTACTCGTGGTTCGGGGAGAACATCGCCGTGTTCTGCAGTTCGAACGCGCCGCAATCCAGGGCGTAGAGGCGCACGCCGTCGTTTGCTGTCGTTGCAGGGGGCGGCGTCGCCGCGCAGCCAGCGACCAGCATGGCGGCAAGTCCGAATGCTGCGTGTTTCATGGAGTCCTCCCCTTTTCGGGAAGGCTAGCACGAGGTCGTCGGAAGCGAGGAGTCCTACCGCGGCCTGCCGCGCTTCAGGTCCTGCGACAGGGTGATCTCCACCGGTTTGCCGGTCAGCCGATGGCGATAGACGATCGTGTTCTCCATGATCCGCTGCACATAGTTGCGCGTTTCGGAGAACGGGATCGACTCGATCCAGTCAACGGGATCGGTTCCGGCCCGCGGATCGCCATAGTCCTGGATCCACTGCCGCGCGCGGGTCGGCCCGGCGTTGTAGGCCGCCGCCGCCAGCACGTACGAGCCGCCATAGTCATCGACCAGATCGTCGAGGAAGCCGCGGCCCAGTCGCAGATTGTATTGCGGATCGTCCGTCAGCCAGCTCGCGCGGAAGGGCAGGCCGACCATCTTCGCTTCCGCCTGCGCATAGCGCGGGATCATCTGCATCAGCCCGCGCGCATCCGCGCTCGAGACGGCGCGATGATTGAACTCGCTCTCCTGCCGCGTCAGCGCCAGTACCATCGCCGGTTCAGCCGAGCCGGTCCGGGGTGAACTCGGCAACGGCAGAACGGGGAACACCGCATCCGGCGCCACGATGCCGCGTCCCAGCCCGGCCTTCGCCCCGCGCACCGCCGCGCGCATTTCCAGATAGCCTGCCGCGATGTCGAACAGCATCTGGTGTTCAGCCGGCGTCGCCATTACGTCGTCCAGCGCGAACGAGAACTTCTCGAAGCTGCCCAGCCGTCCAGCTTCCGCCAGCAGGATCGCCGCGCGCACCGCCGGCCGCCGTGCGAACTCGGCGCGCTCCTCATCCGTTGGCGCAGCATGGCTGCCGAAATCGAGAAATTTCAGCTCGGGCTTCGCGACGCCGGCCTTCTCCGCCGCCAGCTGGCCGTAGAATACGAACGGATACTGCGCGCCCGCCTCATACGCCGCCTGCGCTTCCTCGGCGCGTCCCTGCGCGCTCAGCGCTTCGCCCAGCCAGTACTGCGCGCGCGCCACGCTGATCGGCGTGGTCACGCCTGCGCCGAACACCGTGAAGTGGATCTCGGCCTTCTTCGCATCATGCAGCTTTGTCAGCGCCAGCCAGCCAGCCAGCCATTCTGCATCGCGGAACGCCTCGCCCGTCGTCAGGCCGTGTCCCGCCGCAAGCTGATAGGCGGTCGAATAGTTCTTCTCGCGGATCATCCGCCGCACGACGGACTGCTTCTCGCTCCAGATGTACTCGCGACCAACTTCCGGCGCGCTCTCGCCATTGATGCGCAACAGCAGCGACAGCTCGTCCGATGTGCGTCCGCGCCGCTCCGCATACCGCGCGCGATCGAACAGCAGGCCGGGATCGTCGGCATAGGCGTCCGGCACGGCCTTCACCAGCTTGTCGATCTGCCGCGTGTTGCGGATCAGCGCGATACGCGCCTCGACCAGAGCCTTGCGGCCGGACGACAGCTTGGAGAGCAGCGCCTGCGCGCTGCCCGTATCGCGCCGCCACAGGAACATGTCGGCGCGCGCGAAATGGTCCTCGGCCGTGAACTCGGCGCCATAGAGCGCCTGCAGCGTCTTGGCCCCGTCGCTGGTCATGCTGCGCGTCCGCCAGGCGTCGCGCGCCACGCGGATCATGTCTTCCTGACGGCCCTGCGAATTGTAGGCGTCGGCCAGCGCCAGCACGCCGTCGCTTGTGCGCGGCCCGCGGGTCGTCAGCCAGGCGATGCGCTCGTCCGCCGTCAGCAGCGAGTGCGTGATGGTGGTCTCGAGCTGATCCTCGATCTTGTCGAGGTCTGGCCAGTCGCGGAATTCCTCCGTCGCCGCCTGCAGCTCGGCGAAGCCCGAACCGCCATTCCCGTCGGTCAGGATGCGCCAGCGCACCAGCGCCTGCGCGGTCGGGTCGGATATCCGGCTCAGGAAGCCGCGCACCTGACTCCATTGGTTGTCATCTGCCGCATCCAGCGCCCGGGTCAGCAGGCTGAAGTCAGCCGCCTCGATCCACACCGAACTGGCCGCCGGAACGGACGGCTTCAGCGACGGGGCAGGCGGGTTCGCCAGCGCCGAGGCCGAAACCCCCAGAGCCGCTACGGCCACACACCCAAGTGTCGCGTGCCGAACCCATGACATCTGCTTGCCAAACCCCGTCATCAAATGATTATCCCGCGAGTCGCCGGATGTCCGAACGTGGGCGCCCGGCCGACCCTTGCGGACCATTCGGGAAATCGAGCGACCATGCTGTTCAAAGGCTCCATGCCGGCTCTCGTCACGCCTTTCCGGGACGGGAATGTCGACGAGAAGGCCTTTGCGGCCCTGGTCGAGCGCCAGATCGCCGGCGGCTCCCACGCACTGGTGCCGTGCGGCACCACGGGCGAGGCGTCCACCCTGTCCCACGAGGAACACGAGGCGGTCGTCGAGCTCTGCGTGAAAACGGCTGCTGGGCGCGTTCCGGTCATCGCAGGGGCAGGCTCCAATTCCACGGACGAGGCGATCAGCCTCCTCCAGCATGCCAAGCGGGTCGGCGCGCACGCGGCCCTTGTCGTGAACCCGTATTACAACAGGCCGACCCAAGAAGGCGTTTATGCGCACTACAAAACTTTGGCGGAAGCCGTCCAACTGCCAATTTTCCTGTACAATGTGCCGGGTCGTACCGGTTCCGACATGCAACCGGACCTGATTGGCCGGCTTGCGAAACTGCCCAATGTCATAGGTCTCAAGGATGCGTCGGCGGATCTTAACCGGGTCGCCCGCCATACCGCGCTTGCGGGCAGGGATTTCATCCAGATCTCGGGCGAGGATGGAACCGCCGTCGGCTTCAACGCCCAGGGCGGGGTGGGCTGCATCTCGGTCACCGCCAACGTCGCGCCCTATCAGTGCGCCGCCATGCAGGAAGCCACCCTGCGCGGCGACTACGCCGAAGCTCGCCGCCTCAACGACACGCTGGCCCGGCTCCACCGCGCCATGTTCCTCGAAGCGAGCCCGGCCCCGGCCAAATACGCGCTCTCCCTGCTTGGCCTGTGCACGGACGAAGTCCGTCTGCCGCTGGTGGCGGTCCAGTCGGCCGAGGTGAAGAAGGAGATCGAGGCCGGCATGAAAGAAGCCGGGCTGCTGTGATTGCGCCTGTGAGCACGCCCTCGTCCTTCGACGGGCGCCGCCACGCGGCTGCTCAGGATGAGGGCTTTCGGGTGCGTAGTGGTGTAGGCCTCATGGTGAGCAGTAACGCCATGCCCGGCATGGCGTTACGCCTGTCGAACCACGAGGCCGTACGCACCGGCGGAAGAGCATCCTAGACCATGGCCCAGTCACCCAGATCCTCAGGTCAGAACCCGAAAGGCAAGTCGCGCCGCGAACTTGCGCGCAAGCTCGTGGCGGAAAACCGTCAGGCCCGCCGCAACTACGAGATCATCGACACGCTCGAAGCCGGCATCGTGCTCACCGGCTCCGAGGTGAAATCGCTGCGCGAGGGGCGCGCCAACATCGCGGAGGCCTATGCCCGCGAGGAGGAAGGCCAGATCGTGATGGTGAACGCCACAATCCCGATCTATCCGCCCGCCGGCCAGTTCAACCATGAGCCGGGGCGCAAGCGCGTGCTGCTGCTGAAGAAGCGCGAATACAACCGCCTCACCGGTGCGGTCGACAGGGATGGGCGCACGCTCGTCCCGCTCGAACTCTATTTCGGCGAGACCGGCATGGCGAAGGTGAAGCTCGCCCTCGCCACCGGCCGCAAGGCGCCCGACAAGCGCGACGTCGAAAAGAAACGCGACTGGGACCGCCAGAAAGGCCGTCTCCTCCGCGACCGGGGCTAGGCAGCCAGAATCCCGCCAGCGCCTTTCCTCCTCCGGCCTTGCCGGGGGAGGTGGATCGCCGCGTCGCCCGTTGGTCAGGCGTTCGCGACTCCGTCGGACAGCGAAAAGCGATCCCGCGTGATTTCAACGCGCTGCCGCTCCGGTTTGTGGGATGAGGTCACGCCAAACCGGCCGGGGTGATGTCCCGCCTGATACTGCCGGGCATGCAGCTGCTCTGGATCATCCTGCGCTGGCTCTTCCCGAACGATCCCGTGCGTCAGGGCATGGAGGTCCTGCAGCAGAGCCTTGCCCGCATGATGGAGGAGACGTTCAGCCAGCACGGGCTCGACATCCTCAGCCGCTCCGCCGAGGCGCGCCTTCATCTCGAAGCCCTGCTGATCGATCACGAGGCGTCGCTGCACTTGCTCGTCGGCGGCCGCGCCTGCCAGATCGCCGGGCTGCGCATGCGGGCGCATCCCCGGCCCTTCTATCGCCCGACGCGCCCCAGACCCCTTCTCGAACTTCTCGCCCGCTTGAGCGACCTCGCGCGCGACTGCCTCCGCATCGAACACCTCGCGCAAGCCCGCGCCGCGAAGCTCCTCCGCGAACGTGAGGCTGATCGGCTTGCGGCTTACGGTTCGCCAAATGCCGTGCATGGCGCATGCATGCGCGATGCTGCCCGTCATCGGCTGGATCCAGTTCTCCTTTCAAATTGCTCCGTAGCGCTCATCCTGAGCAGCGCACGCAGTGCGCGTCCGTCGAAGGACAAGCGCGCCATTGCGCCCGCGCGCGGACCTCCGCCCCCCATTGTCCGATCGCATCCGCAACCCGCCTCGCAGGCTCACCTGCGAGGGCGCCGGAGTTTGTGCGCTCAGTGCGCGTTAACCTCTTGTTTACGAAAAACTTCTGCCAGGGTTCTTGCGTGAGAACAAAAAGGGAATATAAACGAGAAAAGAACGGAGCAAGAACATGACCACCCTGATCAACGGAGCAGCCAACTTCTGCGGCGCAAGCGGCGCCTCCTACAAGTTCGAGCGCATGGGCGCCGAGCAGGACTGGGCCCGCGTGCCGGGCGTCGTCCTCTTCGCGGCCGCCGAGGGCAAGAGCTGGCGTGTGATCCGCGTTGCCGATCAGGGCGGAACGGAAGGCGATGTCGCCACCTTCTGGCGCTGGCGGGAAGCCCGCCGGTATGGCGCCACGGCGATCTTCATCCGCCGCAACATGGATATCGCTGCGCGCCGTCGCGAGGCCGCCGATCTCGCCGACGGGCTGGATCCGGTCTTCGTCTCGGGCAGCGAACTCGCCAACGAAACACTGGCCATGGCCGCCTGAGGCTGCGGCCGCAACAGGACCTCGTCATTCGGTGTGCGTGGGCGTGAAGTCTCCGCTGGGTCCCTCACATCGAGCAGACTGACGGGAAGCGGGCCCGGGGGAGCGATCCCTCGGGCCCGAGCCTTTTTATGCGGGGCCGGCTACACGCGAACCGCTTCCTTGCCTCACAACGAGGGGGCGATGCAGGTAGGCCGGTATCCGCTTTGTCTGACTAAAAAACCGCAGGCGGGGGATCGCCGTTTCGGCATGGCCATGCCGATAGGCCGTCCCCCGCCATTCCGGTTTACTGGCCGACGCCGCCCGAGGGGGTCAGCGTCTGCTGCGAAGCCGCGGTCTTGGCGGCGCGGGCCAGCTGCACGAATTCAGCGCGATAGCCGAACTCGTCCTTGCCCTTCGCGGCGTTGCCCAGCGCGATCACCTTGTCCCAGGTGAACGACTTGTCGAGATAGGGGTCGCCGCGCAGCAGCGAACCATAGGCCGCCACCGCCGTCGCGAACTGCGTCGAATTCGGCGCCTTCGAGATGTCGGTCACCTGATCGGCCTTGGTGATCGGCCGATCGATCAGTTTCGATGTGTCCTCGCCCGGCAGCTTGTAGCGGATCTTGAGGAAGGCGAACTCGTTGGCGGTTCCTTCCGCGACCGGCTTTGGCTGCTGATAGCGGCTCGGATCGACCAGCGTGGCCTTCGAGCCCACCGGCGTAATCTCGTAGATCGCCGTCACCGACGCGCCCGCGCCGATCTCGCCGGCGTCGATCTTGTCGTTGTTGAAATCGTCCTTGTTGAGGAGCCGCGTCTCGTAACCGATCAGGCGGTACTCGGCGACCGTGGCCGGATTGAACTCCACCTGGATCTTCACGTCATTGGCGATCGGGAACAGCGATCCCGACAGATCGTCGTTCAGCACCTTGCGGCCCTCGTTCAGCGTGTCGATGTACGAGGCCATGCCGTTGCCGGCCTGCGCCAGCTTCTGCATCAGGTAGTCGTTGTAGTTGCCGCCGCCGAAGCCGAGGATTGATAGATAGACGCCGCTCTCGCGCTCGCGGCTGACAAAGTCCTCCAGCGCGTTCGGATCATTGATGCCGACATTGAAGTCGCCATCCGACAGCAACATGACGCGATTAACGCTGTTCTTGCTGAAGTTCTGCTTCGCGAGGCTGTAGGCGAGCCGCAGGCCTTCGCCGCCCGCCGTCGATCCGCCCGCCTGCAGCCGGTCGAGCGCCGACAGGATCTTGCCCTTGTCATCGCCCTTGGTCGGCTCGAGCACCGCGCCAGCCGCACCGGCGTAGACGACGATCGAAACCGTGTCCTTGGCGTCGAGTTCATTGATGAGCAGCTTCAGCGACTGGATCGCCAGCGGCAGCTTGTTCTGGTCGGACATCGAACCCGAGACATCGACCAGCAGCGTCAGGTTCAGCGGCGGGCGCGCTTCGCGGTTGATGTCATAGCCCTGGATGGCGACGTGCATCAGCTGCCGCCCCTGCGACCAGGGCGAGGGCACCACCTTCACCGTCGTCTCGAACGGTTTGTCCTTCGCCTTCGGCAGGGCGTAGTCGTAGTCGAAATAGTTGACCATCTCCTCGATACGCACCGCATCCTTGGGCGGCAGATAGCCCTGGTTCAGCATCCGGCGGACGTTCGCATAGCTCGCCGTGTCGACATCGATCGAGAATGTCGAAACCGGCTCCTCGGCCACGACCTTCACATTGTTGATCTTCACGTCCTGATAATTGTCGCGATTCACGTCGCCCGGGCGCGGCTGCTGCGCCATCTGCGCGTACGGGGCAGCGGTCGCCATGCGCTGCGCAGTGAGTCCAACCGGCGGGGGAGGCGCAGATGGCATTGGGGATGGCGGCGCCGGAGGCGCGATCGTGTTGCCGGTCACGATAACCGCATCTTTTTCCTCTGCCCGGGCGACGGGCGTATCCTGTGTCGCGCCCCTGCCGGAGGCGACGCCATCCTCTGGGGCGGGCGTCGTATTCGATGCACAGGCGGCGATGGCGATGGAGGATGCGGCTGCGAGAGCCACAAGATTCAAACGTTTCATGCTGAAGTCCCTTTCGATTCCGTGCGCGGATCAGGCGCGCCGAATGGGGCAGGTTTTGGCCAGAGTACAGGCGTAATCTAGGTCATTCGGCGGGCGGCGCCGGGCGCTGGGCGATGATCCAGTCCATGATGTCGGACTCCAGAACCGGCAGCGGCCGCGGGCCGGGCTCAAGGATCGCTGCGTGGAACACCTTGAGATCGAAGCTGGTTTTTAGATCGCGCTCCGCCGTCGCGCGCAGCCGGCGGATCGTTTCCCGGCCGGTCATGTAGGAGCAGGCAAGGCCGGGCCAGATCGTGATGCGGTCCGCCTCCATTTCCGCATCCGCATGACTGATGCCAACGGTTTCCTGCAGATAGGCGACAACCTGCGCGCGCGACCATTTCTCGGAATGCATGCCTGTGTCGGCCACAAGCCGCGCCGCCCGCAACATCATCGATTGCAGGTAGCCAAGCCGGGCCAGCTTGTCGTCGCTGTAGGCGCCAAGTTCCGCTGCAAGGTCTTCGGAATAGGTCGCCCAGCCTTCGCTGAAGGCTGGCACGCTGATGAAATAGCTGATCGTCGGTTGTCCGGCGCGCTCGCGGGCGAGCCCGGCCTGCACGTGATGTCCCGGCACGGCCTCGTGGAAAGCCAGCGTCGGCAGGGTCCATGTCGGGAAGTCGAGCGTCGACCGCAGGTTCACGTTGAAGATTGCCGGTCGTGATCCATCAAGCGCGGCAGGTTTGTAGAACGCGCCTGACGCCGAGTCCTGCGTCACGCGCGCAGCTTCCCGGACATCGACCTTCGCCTTCGGCAAGGCCGGCAGCGCGCGCGCCAACTCCTTCTGCGCCCATGCGACCCGTTCCGAAATCTGGTCAAGCAGGGCGACGCGGCCTTCGGGCGTATCCGGCAGCAGATAAGCCGGATCGGATTCCAGCTGGCGCAGCCTTGCGCCGATGCCGCCTTCCACAAGCCCCAGCTCGGCGAGGATCGGATCGATCTCCGCCGACAGATCCGTCACCAGCTTCTCACCGGCAGCGTGAAGCTGCTGCGCCGACATGTCGGTCGTCGTGTGCAGGTGCAGCGCATGCGCGTAATAGGCGTCGCCGTCCCCAAGACGCCACACGCCGGGATCGTCGGACGCGGACGCGAGCGTGCTCTCCAGCAGTTCGGTCAGCTTGAGGTATTCGTCCTTGATATCGCCGCCGACCAGATCTGTCGCTTTCTTCACCAGCGTCGCGATCTCTTCCTCGGGAATGTCGGGGATCTGCGCGAGGCACTCCACGAAGTAGGTGATCAGCGGATGCTCGCGCGCGTTTCGGGGCGTCAGCTGTCGCGCCTTGTCCAGCGTGCGGCGCAGGATGGAGGCTGGCGGCGCCACGCCGGCGTTGATGTCCGCTTCGAAACGCCGACGCTCGTCGCGCAGCGCGTCGTCCATCGTCTCCAGCCGCTTCAGCCAGTCACTGGCGTCGGACCGGTTCCGAACCGGCGCGTGCAGCGTCATGAACTTGACGAGGTCGGTGTAGGCGCCGTCGGCGAAGCTGATCACATAGGGCGAAGCGCGGCCGAATTCGGCCTGGCCATAGCCATGGGCGTCAATCGCCGTGACGGCGCGCAGCATCCAGACCAGGCTGGCCTGCAGCCGCCGCATGTCTGGGCTCAGCGTCGCCGGGTCGATTGCTTCAAGTTTGGCGAGTTGGGTCAGCCTGACCGTACGATTCCTTGCAACGGCAGCCATCGAGCGATCGTCGAGCAGATCGCCGTAGCGTCCGCCAAACAGGGCGTTGGGCAGGCCCATGATCTCCGCGGCCTCGGGCCGGCGATGCGCCTCGACGCTGCCGATGTCCTCGGCGAGGGCCTGAAGTTGCGGGTCCGCACTGATTTCCGATGGTGAGCAGGCGGCGATGCCGATGCCGAAAAGCCCGAAAAACAGGGCCCGAACTGGAGTTTTGCGGACCCTGGGGCGCATATGATTCGCTTTGGTTGAGGCTGCCGAGGTTTTCCGATAATGACCGCCCAGCATCAAGTCAGGAGCTAGTTAATGAGCACTCCCGCCCAAGGCGGTCAGCCGGAGCTGACGGGCCAGGTCATGTTCTACAGGCGGCCGGAGCCCCTCTCACTGGAGAAACACCGGGATCTGGGCGTGAAGCAGATCGCCGCGCCGTTTTCCTTCCTCAAGACGGCCCATGCCGTGCCGATCACGGTCAGCGAATTCGGCGTCGCCGCCACCTGCTTCCCGATCATTTTCGTCGGCAACGACAAGACGCCGGTCGCCGTGATGGGCGTCCGCCAGAACGAGAACGAGTATGTCGATGCGTCGGGCCAGCCCGATCCGGACATCTATCTGCCGGCCTTCGTGCGCCGCTATCCGTTCGTGTTCGCCTCGGACCCGAAGAGCGACCGTCTTCTCCTCTGCGTCGATACGGAAGCCCAGATGGTCTCCTCGACGCCGGACGTGAAATTCTTCGAAGGCGAGCAGGCCTCGAAATTCACGCAGGACGCGATCGAGTTCTGCAAGGAATTCGAGCGTCAGCGCCGCGCCACGACCGAGTTCGTCGAACTGCTCGACAAAGCCTCGCTGTTCGAACAGAAGTCCGTAGCCTTTACGCCGCGTGACGCGCAGGGCAATGCCGGCGAAACCCAGAAGATCGCTGATTACTGGGCGATTTCGGAAGAGGGCCTCAACGCCCTGCCGGATTCCAAATTCCAGGACATCCGCAATACGGGCGCCCTCGCGGCGATCTATGCCCACATGGTCTCGCTGATGAACTGGCAGCGCGTGATCCAGCGCACCATGCGCCGTCTGGCCGCCCCGCCGGCCAACTAACGGTTCGCTCACGTTAAGGGGAGGGGTCTGGACCTCTCCCCCACACGCACCTTACGTCCGGTATACAGGCCGCAGCCGGCAGAACCGGTTGCGGCCTTGCCGGTTTGAACGGATGCGTCCGGCCCGGTCCGGACTTGTCCCACAGCTCGGCATCTGGCGTTACACTGCCAGATGGCCAGTCCGGCTTAACGACAAGGGTATCGCTTGCAGACGCTTCTCCATCGGTGCTTCAGGGTTTTTGCCGCGCTGGCGCTCGCCATGCTGCTGCCGCTGCTGCCGGCCTCGGCGCAGAAGACCGCCAGCAGCGATCACGCAACGGGAACCCTGCTGACGGAGCGGTCCACGGTCACGCCAGGCGACAGCTTCCTCGGCGCCCTTCGTCTCAAGCTGGCAGATGGCTGGCACGTCTATTGGCGCAATCCTGGCGACAGCGGGTTGCCGCCGACCGTCGACTGGAAATCCTCGCCGCAGGTCTCGGCTGGCGAATTCCGTTTCCCGCCGCCGCACGCCATCCCGCTCGAACCGCTGATGAACTACGGCTATGAGCATGAGGTTGTCCTGCCGTTCGATCTCAGGATCGCCTCGGACGCCCGGGTTGGCGACAACGTCACCATCGGCGGCACGTTCGACTATCTCATCTGCGCCGACATCTGCATTCCTGAAGCGATCGATCTTTCGGTCTCGCTGTCCGTTGGCGCCGCGCCTGCGACCGATGCCGAGGCCAGCAAGATCATCGGCAACACCCTTGCGATCCTTCCCGCGAACCTCACCGGCAAGGCTGCGATCGAAAAGATCGACGGCGGCTACCGCCTTGGCATTGCCGACCCCGCCGTCGCCGCAGCGATGGAAGATGCGGCCGATGTGCGCTTCTTCCCCAACGGTCCGGAAATCCAGCACCCGCCAACCCAGCCGGCGCGCGTCGGGCCGGATGGCATCACGCTTGACCTGAAGGCGTCCGACTTCGCCACTCCGAACAGTGTCATCGAAGGCCTGCTCGTCGTCGAAGGAAAGGATGGCTTGCTGCGCGGATGGGAAGTTGCGCCGCAACCGGGTCCGATGCCGGACGGCGTCGCCGATGGCGAGTTCATCCGCACCGGTGTTGATCCGGCGAAGGCCGCCGCTGTAGCGCAGACGGCTGCGCCAGTGCAGCCGCTCGATCTTGCGGGCGTGGCGGTGATGCTTGGTCTCGCCTTCGTTGGCGGGCTGGTGCTGAACCTCATGCCGTGTGTTTTGCCTGTGCTCACAATCAAGGCTGCGGGTCTGGTGCATACGGCGCATGATCCGGCGGAGTCGCGCCGCCATGGCATCGCCTATCTCGCCGGCGTGCTCGTCTGCTTCGCCGTGGTTGGCATTGTCCTCGTCGCGCTCAAGGCGGCGGGCGACACCTCGGTCGGCTTCGGCTTCCAGCTGCAGTATTCCTGGGTCACCGCCTTCTTCGCGCTCGTGATGTTTGCCGTAGGCCTCAACCTTCTCGGCGTCTTCGAGATCGGCGGCTCGCTGGCCGGGATCGGCGGAAATCTCGCGGGCAAGGGTGGAATGTCGGGCGCCTTCTTCACCGGCTTGCTTGCGGCCTTTGTGGGCGCTCCCTGCGTCGGGCCGTTCATGGCGCCGGCTGTTGGCGTCGCGCTCAGCCAGCCTGCGCCGATGATCATCGCCGTCTTCCTGGTCATCGGCCTCGGCATGGCTGCGCCCTTCGTCCTGCTCAGCTTCACGCCGGCATTCGCGAAGATCCTGCCGAAGCCGGGCCGCTGGATGGAAACCTTCCGGCAGGCTCTGGCCTTCCCGATGTTCCTGACGGCGCTGTGGCTGCTGTGGGTCCTGGCGGCGCAGGCCGGGACGGATGGTGTAATCGCGGTTCTAGGCGGCGGCATCGTGCTGGCCTTCGGCATCTGGCTGGCCACCCGCATCGGCAAGCGAATGGCTGGCAAAGTGGCCGCGGGCGTCGTGATCCTCGCGGCCTTCGTTGTGCCCAGCATTGCAACGACGAGTCTGAAGGCGGAGGCCGCCGCCGTTGCGGAAGGAGAATCCTGGTCGGTCGATCGCGTTGCGGAACTTCGTAAGGAAGGCCGTGTGGTCTTCGTGGATTTCACCGCACGCTGGTGCATCACGTGCCAGGTGAACAAGGGCGCGATCAACGATGCGAGCGTGCAGAAGGCTTTTGCTGATGCCGATGTCGCCTTCCTGATCGCCGACTGGACCAATAAGGACAAAGTGATCGCTGACGAGCTTGCGAAGCATGGCGCTGGCGGCATTCCGTTCTATCTTGTCTATCCGGCCTCGGGCGGAGAGCCGCTGAAGTTCGACGGACTGCTGTCGCCCGGCGCGATCGAACAGGCGGTTCGGCAGGCGGCCGGTTCCATCTGACGAGCGCCTGACGAGGCGTCCGCACGAAACGCGACCAGGGGAGATGCAAGATGGCCTTTCTGAAGCGTGACAGGATTCCCGTTGTACTGGGTGCGAGCGCAGCTGCAGTGCTGACGGCTGCGGCGCTGGTGGTGTCGAGCGCAAGCGCGGCGCCCTCGGCAACGCAGCGCCGGCGTTCACGGAAGTGAATACGGCTGGCGAGGACATCTCGCTCGCTGACTTCAAGGGCAAGACCGTCATTCTGGAATGGACCAAGGACGGCTGCCCGTTCGTGCGCAAGCACTACAGCTCGAAGAACATGCAGACGACGCAGGCTGCCGCGACCGCCGAAGGCGTGGTGTGGCTGTCGGTGATCTCGTCCAGGCCCGGCGCGCAGGGGCACGTGACGCCCGCGCAGGCCGACAAGCTGACCGAGGATCGCGGCGCGCATCCCACGCACGTTCTGCTGGACCCGGATGGGTCGATGGGCCGGGCGTATGGCGCCAAGACGACGCCGCACATGTTCATCATCACGCCGGATGGAAAGGTCGCGTACAACGGCGCGATCGACTCCATCCAGTCGAACAAGGTCGACGATATTCCGAAGGCGACGAACTACGTCACCGCGGCGCTCGCGAGCCTGAAGGACGGCAAGGCGCCGGATCCGGCGCTGACCGTGCCTTATGGTTGCGACGTCAAATACTGATCTAGAAGTTCCGTTCGACCGGACATTGCTTGGCGGCTGTGGACGTGGCGTTCACAGCCGCCTTTGTTTGTGCCGGGCCGCCGCCGACCGCTGGAGCGATCAGGATGGCGTCGCTCAGCATGTGCGTCAGGTGCGACAGGGCGATGGATTGTTCCGCCGCTGTCTTTGCCGCAGTCGCCGCCTGAAGCTGTTTGCCCGTTTCCTCGGCCATGCCGCGGAAGATACAGCGCAGGTCGGTTGGCCCGCCCGACTTGTCGATCTCGCCCGAAAGCCGGCTGGCCGCGAGGCCGAAGCGCTGGAGATCGCTGGCAAGTTCGGGCGCCAGCGAAGGGGCGGCGGCCGACGGCCGGGCCCGCGCCGCCGCTTCCGCAGCCTTTACTTGGGTCAGCAGCCGGCTGGCCTCGGTCTGGACCTGCTGGGCCAGTGTATCCGCCGCCGCCGGCCCGGAGAGGGTGAGGGCGAGCGCAAGAACGGCAGGAATTCGCTTCATCGGGCCAGTCTGGCAGGCGCCCGTTAAGGCTTCCCCAAGCCGCGCGGGTTGATTGAGGTACAAAGTTGCGGGCGGCGTTCCCTTGCGCTATCCCGCAGGCCCCTATTCCCGCGGGTTTGGGGACGGATGGTCATCATGTCGAACGACGAGCAACAGCGGCGGCCGGAGGCCCGCAAGCCGCGCGGATTTCCTGACAGGACGGCGGCGGTTATCGCCGCCGAACGGCGGCTCGTTGACTCAATCAGCGCGGTTTACCAACGGTGGGGGTTCGACGCCCTCGACACCGGCCCGTTCGAATATGTCGACGCCCTCGGCAAGTTCCTGCCCGATACGGATCGTCCCAACAGTGGCGTGTTCGCCCTGCAGGACGATGACGAGCAATGGATCGCCCTGCGCTACGATCATACCGCCCCGCTGGCGCGGTACGTGGCCGAGAACTGGGAGCGTATTCCGAAGCCCTTCCGCCGCTATTCGGCGGGACCGGTCTGGCGCAACGAGAAGCCGGGTCCCTTCCGCTTCCGCGAATTCATCCAGTGCGATGCTGACAGCGTGGGCGTTGCTGGCCCGGCCGCGGACGCCGAGATGATCGCCATCGCCGCCGAGGCGATGGAGGCCGCCGGCGCCGAGCCCGGCGAATATGTGATCCGCGTAAACTCCCGCCAGTTGCTGGACGGGCTGATGGAATCCGCCGGTGTTGTCGAAGCCGTCCAGCGCGGCACGGTGATGCGCGCGCTCGACAAGTTCGACAAGTTCGGCGTCGAGGGCGTGACCCTGCTGCTGGGCAAGGGCCGCAAGGACGAGTCCGGCGACTTCACGCAGGGCGCCGGTTTGCAACCCCATCAGATCGACGTGCTCATCGAGTTCATCACCTCTCGCTCGGTCACGCGCGCCGAAACCCTGCGCCGGATCGCCGAAACCGTCAGCATGACGCGCGCTGGCGCCACGGGCGTCGCCGAACTGGCGGAGATCGACACGATCCTCAATGCCATGGGCTTGGCGGAGGAAGCGATCGCGTTCGATCCCTCGATCGTGCGCGGCCTGGAATACTACACCGGCCCCGTTTTTGAGGCCGAGTTCCTGCGCGAATTCCGTGATGCCGACGGCAGTCCGATGAAGTTCGGCTCGGTCGGCGGCGGCGGCCGCTATGACGGTCTTGTCGCGCGTTTCCGGGGCGAACCCGCGCCGGCGACCGGCTTCTCCGTCGGCGTCTCGCGCCTTGCGGCGGCGATGGCCGCCAGCGGGGAAGAGCAGGTCGAAGGGCCTGTGCTCGTGCTCGTCCTCGACAAGGATCAGCTGGCCGACTACGCGGCGCTGGCGACCGATCTGCGCCGCGCGGGCGTGCGCGCAGAGATGTATCTCGGCTCATCCGGCATGAAACCGCAGATGAAATATGCCGACCGCCGCAACTCGCCTGCCGTCGTCATCGTCGGCGGCAATGAGCGCGAGAAGGGCGTCGTCACGATCAAGGACCTCAAGGCCGGCGCCGCGGCCGCCAAGGGAATGACAGACAACGAAGCCTGGCGCACGGAGCGCCCCGGTCAGTTCGAATGTCCGCGCAGCGAGATGGTCGCGCGCATCAAGGCGATTGTGGGCCAGCCGTGATCCTCACCACGCAAGCTGCGGCGGCGCTGGCGCGCATCGCCCGGGCCAGCGGTGTCCGGGCCGAGCCCCAGACGCTGATCCCGGCTGAAATCGTGCTGGAGCTGTCCGGGGAGGCGGTTCGCTCGCGCCTGTGCATCTTCGCCGACGCCAGCGGCAAGGAATACTGCCTGCGGCCGGACCTTACGACGCCCATCGCGCAGATGGTGGCCTCCGGCGCGCTGCCGGTGGCGCGCTATCACGAGTCCGGTCCGGTCTATCGCCTGCCGCCGCGCGGGTCGGATGATCCGGTCGAGCATCTGCAGCTGGGCTTCGAATGGTTCGGCAATGTGTCGTCTCCCGCCGAGGATGCCGAGGCGCTGGCCGTCGCGCTCGAAGCGGCTCAGGCCGGCGGGGTTCGCAGCGCGCAGGTTCGCTTCGGCGATGTCGCGATCTATCACGCCGTGCTGGATGGGTTGCCGCTTTCGGCCCAGTGGCGGGATCGCCTGCGCCGCGGGTTCTTTCGCCGCAAGGGACCGCGCGAACTGCTGGCGGAGGCTGGCAATCGCGCAAACATTGCGGACGCCACCGCACGCATCGGCGCCTTGGGCGCCGCCGAAGCCGAGGCAGCCGTTATGGTCGAACTTGCCGCGCTGGGCGTCGAGCCAGTTGGCCGCACGGCGCATGACATCGCCGACCGCTTGCGTGAGAAGGCCGCCGACAAGGCGCCGGATCCGGCGAGTGCGGCTGCAATCATCGATTATCTGAGCATCACTGCGTCGGTGGCGGACAGCCTTGCTGCGCTGCGGGGCTTCGCCAAGATGGCGGGTATCGACCTGTCCGGCGTGCTGGAGACGTTCGAGGAAAGGCTGGCGCTCATCGCGAAGCTGAAGCCGCCCTTCTGGCGTGACGCCATCTTCAGCGCGGAAACGGGTCGCCGCTTTGAATACTACGATGGCGTCGTGTTCGAACTTGCTCCGGCCGAAGCGCCGGAACGGCTGATCGTCTCCGGAGGCCGCTATGACGGGCTGATCTCGCGCCTCAGCTCTGGGTCGCATTCGGCAAGCGCGATCGGCGCAGCCCTGCGCGCCGACCGTCTGGCGGAAGGCGCGCGCGCATGAGTTCGCTGAAACTCGCCATACCGTCCAAGGGGCGCCTGAAGGAGCAAGCCGAGGCTTTCTTTGCCGAGGCCGGGTTTGTCATCGAGCCGCTAGGCGGCGCGCGCGGCTATTTTGCGCGCATCCAGAGCCTGCCTGATGTCGAGGTGCGGCTGCTGTCAGCGAGCGAGATCGCGTCCAGCGTGATCGCTGGCGATGTCCATGTCGGCGTCAGCGGCGAGGATCTGCTGCGCGAGCAGGCCGGCGATCTTGATCGCGTGGTTCATCTGCTGGCGCCGCTTGGCTTTGGCCGCGCCGATCTGGTTGTGGCCGCGCCCAAAAGCTGGCTCGACGTCGAGACCATGGCGGATGTCGATGACGTGGCGGCGCGCATGGAAGCCTCGACAGGCCGCAAGCTGCGCGTGGCGACGAAGTATGTGCGCTCGACGCGCCGCTTCTTCACCGCGGAGGGGGTGGGCCACTATCGTATCGTGGAAAGCGCCGGCGCCACGGAAGGAGCGCCGGCTGCAGGCGTCGCCGAACTCGTGGTGGACATCACGACCACCGGCGCGACGCTTCAAAGCAACGGCCTCAAGATCCTGCGTGACGGCGTCATCCTGCGCAGCCAGGCGCAACTGGCGGCCAGTCTCGGCGCCGCGTGGAGCGACGGTGCGCTCGCTTCGCTTCGGATGCTTGTCGATGGATTGGTCGCTGCCGGCGCCGCGAATCCGGCGGGCTTTGGCGGATTTGTGACCGCGCTGGGGAAGCCCAAGGGCTGACCCCGAAGTGTCATGATTCCGTTCGGTAACGGGATGAGTGCCGGTTTGTTGCGCCTGCGAAGGCCGTTGGGGCCATTTTGTTCTACCTGCGGGCGTATGTGGGGTCCAAAACGGCCAATACCTGCCCCGAGCTGATTACTGGACCGCAATTTCTTGCTTGACTCCCGGCACAGTTCGCGGGAGTGTGATGACGAACTGCTTCGGCGGTTTGGCGTTTCGGGGAGGAAACGCTCGTATCAGACCCTTTTAGCGGCGGCGCGTTTATCGCGCCGCCCTTTTTCTTTGTTTTTCAGCCTTTGCGGCTGGAGACCAATCTCTCGCACCCAAGCTGACTGGTCGATGAACGGCCGGGGTCGCGGCTCAAAAGAGCCGGAAAGCGCCAAAGGATTCGGCACCCAGGGGAATCGGCGGCCAGAAAGAAGTCGGGGCGGCCCGTTTCCGGGCCGCCCCTTTTCGGCATTCTGAAGTTCTTTAGGTAACTGGCTCGCCCGGGGTCAGGATGAGCTGCCAATCGAACTTCTCGAAATTCAATAAATGAATATCGACTGTCGAGCAATCCTGTAAGTTGAGGTACACAACTGAATATGCAGGTATCTGCTCAGCGGGAAGGTTTGTCGCCAACGCGCCCAGATCGGGAAAGCCTTGCCCATCCAACAAATATCTGACGTATCAGATTCTATGAATCTGCCCGTCAATCGGTCATTGCCCCTGCGATAACATCCCCTCATCACGGGCCCGTGAACACTTTTTCCGGGCCGGAAACAGAAGAGGCGGCCCTTTGGGGCCGCCTCCCTGCAGTCTGAGTCGAAGTTGAGTCGGCTGGACTAGAAGTCCATGCCGCCCATGTCCGGCATGCCGCCGGCCGGGCCGTGGCTGTGGCCGGCGTCTTTCTTCGGCGCGTCGGCGATCGCGGCTTCCGTCGTGATCAGCAGGCCAGCCACCGAAGCGGCGTTCTGCAGGGCCACGCGGACGACCTTGGCCGGGTCGATGATGCCCATCTCGACGAGGTCGCCATACTCTTCCGTCTGGGCGTTGAAGCCGAACGTCTTCGAGCCCTTCTCGGCGCGGATGCGGCCGACAACGAGGGAGCCTTCGACGCCCGAGTTTTCCGCGATCTGACGGATCGGGGATTCAAGCGCCTTGCGGACGATGTCGATACCGGCTTGCTGGTCGTCATTCTCGCCTTCGACCTTGATATTGAAGGCGGCGCGGAGGAGAGCAGTGCCGCCACCGGCGACGATGCCTTCTTCCACGGCGGCGCGCGTGGCGTTCAGGGCGTCATCAACGCGGTCCTTGCGCTCTTTGACTTCCACTTCCGTGGCGCCGCCAACCTTGATGACGGCCACGCCGCCAGCCAGCTTGGCGAGACGCTCCTGGAGCTTCTCGCGGTCGTAGTCGGAGGTCGTCTCTTCGATCTGCTTGCGGATCTGCGAGATACGGCCTTCGATTTCTTTCTTCTTGCCGCCGCCGTCGACGATCGTGGTGTTCTCTTTCGAGATCTGCACGCGCTTGGCTTTGCCGAGCATGTCGACAGTGACGTTCTCAAGCTTGATGCCGAGGTCTTCGGAGATGACCGTGCCGCCCGTCAGGATGGCGATATCTTCCAGCATGGCCTTGCGGCGGTCGCCGAAGCCCGGAGCCTTGACCGCAGCGACTTTCAGGCCGCCGCGCAGCTTGTTGACGACCAGCGTCGCGAGGGCTTCGCCTTCGACGTCTTCAGCGATGATGAGCAGCGGGCGGGCCGTCTGCACAACCGATTCCAGCACCGGGAGCAGCGGCTGGAGCGAGGCCAGCTTCTTCTCGTGGAGCAGGATGAGGGCGTCGTCGAGGACGGCCTCCATCTTGTCGGCGTTGGTGATGAAGTAGGCCGAGAGGTAGCCACGGTCGAACTGCATGCCTTCGACGACGTCGAGCTTGGTCTCGATTTCCTTGGCTTCCTCGACCGTGATCACGCCTTCATTGCCGACCTTGGCCATGGCTTCGGCGATCATCTGGCCGATTTCGTTTTCGCCATTGGCGGAGATCGAACCGACCTGGGCGATTTCCTGGTTGGTCGAGATCTTCTTCGACTGCTTCTTCAGGTTCTCGATGACTTCAGTGACGGCCTTGTCGACGCCGCGCTTGAGGTCCATCGGGTTCATGCCTGCGGCGACGCGCTTCATGCCTTCGCGGACGATGGCTTGGGCGAGAACCGTGGCGGTCGTGGTGCCGTCGCCAGCGACGTCGTTGGCTTTCGACGCCACTTCGCGCAGCATCTGGGCGCCCATGTTCTCGAACTTATCAGAGAGTTCGATCTCCTTGGCGACGGTGACGCCGTCCTTCGTGGTGCGCGGGGCGCCGAAGGATTTCTCGATCACGACGTTGCGGCCTTTCGGGCCCAGCGTAACCTTCACAGCGTTGGCGAGGATGTCGACGCCGCGCAGCATGCGCTCACGCGCGTCGGTTGAGAATTGTACTTGCTTGGCTGCCATGGTGGCTTGTCCTTAGCTTGTCTGGATGATGGGGAGAGGCGGCTTACTTCTTGGCCGGCGTCTTTTCGACGATGCCGAGAATGTCGCTCTCTTTCATGATGATGAGTTCCTCACCATCGATCGTGACTTCCGTGCCCGACCATTTGCCGAACAGGATGCGGTCGCCGACTTTCACGTCGAGCGGGGTGACCTTGCCGTCGTCGGCGCGAGCGCCCGAACCGACCGCAACGACTTTGCCTTCCTGGGGCTTTTCCTTGGCGGTGTCGGGGATGATGATCCCGCCCTTGGACTTCTCTTCTTCCTTGACGCGCTTGACGAGTACGCGGTCATGAAGCGGACGAAAGCTCATGATTTCCCTCAATTTTTCCTGTGTTCGGGGTAGCCGCGGGCTCCCCCTGAGCGTGCGTGCTAGCAGTCACGTCTGGCGAGTGCCAGCCGCGAGGGCGAGTTATGGACGCGGGGGCAGACTGTCAAGGGAGGTGGTGCGCGATCAGCGCGCCGCAACGAGCCCTTCGGCCGAAGGCGTGGCCGAGCGGCCGGCCGGTTTCCAGCCCAGATCGCGGGAAATGGCAAGCTCGAGCGTCTCGGCCATCTGGCGGTGGGCGTCGACGCCGGGGTGCCAGTCGCAGCCGAAGCGGCGCGACGAGGCCGGGATCGAGAATTCGACGAAATGAACCAGTTTGTCGCCCGCGTCACGGCGGGCGTTCACGGCGCCGAGAACCGAATTCCGGGCGGCCGCATAGGCATCCCCGCTCAGCATCCCGCCGATAACACCGTAGAGTGTGGCCTGTGGATAAGTCTCGCGGAGGCGCGACAGGAGATCGACATAGGCCGCATCGAACGTGTCGCCGGGATCGCCGGCGGCAAAGTCAGCCGCGCCGAGGTTCACGACGATCACCTGGGGCCTGTAGGCCAGGCGCGCCCAAGGTGTCTTGCTGTCGGGCAGCTCGCGCCAGGCGACGTCGGACATGGTGGGCGCGTCGCCGGCAAAATTGCGGATAAGGCCGCGTCCATCGGCGGCGATGGTGTGCAGTTCGGCGTTGAAGTTCCGGGCGGTCAGCGCCGGATAGGCGAGGTCGTGGTTGTGGGTTGCGTGGCTGTAGCGGCAGTACTGGTCCTCCCCCTCGACACCATAGCCGGAGACAACGGAGTCGCCGATCACCAGCATCCGGCGGGCGTGGGCCTCGGTTGGAAGCATGGGGCCATCTGCCGAAACATCGAGAAAGCGGGTGACGCCGGTCGGCGTCCCGGTGCGGCGGGTAACCTTGATGGTGTGGGCGCCGATCAGGCCGTCGAACAGCACATATTCCCAGGACCCTTCCTTGAGCTGGACCTGAGAGACCTCCCCATCCACATCCACATTGAGCCAGTTTGCGCCCCAATCCTCGATCTGGGCCGTGAGACGCGAGCCGCGGATCTGGACCTCAAAACCGCTGCCGGGCCACTGGATGCCGAAGCCGCCATTGGCGACCGGCTCCGAGCGCCCAAGGATGCGGACATTCTGGGCTTGTGCCGTTCCAGCGAGGCTTGCCGCAACGGCGAGGACGGAGAGCAGGCGAAAGAGGGTGCGCATGGACATGCGCGAGCACAAAAGGCGCCAGCCCATGGATGGCGAGAAGGTAAACGCAGCTCCGTTGCTCGCCAGCCGGGCGACTACTCGCGCGACTGGAAGCTGTCGGCAGGGCGGATAGCCTTCCAGGAGAGGATCTTGGCGGCGATCTTGCCGTTCGGCAGGCGCCATTCGGCTTCCACATATCCGGTCGTCCGGGAGCGGTTAACCAGACGCGCCTCGATCTCGATTTCCGCGCCGCTGACCGGCCGGAAGATCTTCACCTGCAAATCCTGCGTCGTGAACCCTTCGCCTTCCTCAAGGGCCGTCACCATGCACATGGAGACGACATTGTCGGACAGGCCAGCGATCCAGCCGCCGAACACCCGGCCCCCGGAAATGTCCCGGGAGCCATCGTTCGGCCAACGGAAGAGCACGCGGCCAACCTCGGCCTCCTTGCACCACAGGTCGGGCCGGATGCCCATGTTGCGGTGGGCCGGCGGCAACTCGCCGGACATGAAACGCGAGATGCGCGCGTTCACGTGGGGCGGCAGGTCGGGAAAGCCCTCGAAGCTCATCGGCAAAGTCCGTCCATTGCTTGCGTAATGGTCGCTAGCCGAGATTGGCTTTCGCAGGAAGTGGAAGCCGGGCCGCAAGGCTCTGCTGCGGACCCGGCTCAGGGCTAGTCCTTCGGCGTGAAGTTCAGCGCTACGCCATTGATGCAGTAGCGCAGGCCAGTTGGCGGAGGGCCATCCGGGAAAACGTGGCCCATATGGCTGCCGCAAGTGGCGCAATGCACTTCGGTGCGCACCATGCCATGGCTGCGGTCGATGGTTTCCTCCAGTGCGCCATCGATCGGGGTGGTGAAGCTGGGCCAGCCCGTGCCGCTCTCGAACTTTACGGTGTTGTTGAACAGCGGCGTCTCGCAGCCGGCGCAGGAGAATTCCCCCGGCCGCTTTTCGTAGAGCAGGGCACATGAGCCGGGGCGCTCAGTGCCATGATGGCGCATGATCGCGTACTGTTCCGGCGTCAGGCGAGTGCGCCATTCGTCGTCGGTGCGGGTGACGGGAAATGTACGGGTGGCCATGGGAGTCTCCGGTCTGTTCAGAGCCTTCTACGTGCGCGACGGCTGGCTGGTTACAGTCAGTGGGGCGGCGGATCGCGGGAACAATGTGGCGGCGGTAGTCCACGGCGCCAAGGGTGGATCCGGTCAGGTGCTGGCCGCGCGGCGCCAGATTACATTGGCCAGCCAGAGGCAGAAACATACCGTCAGGAACTCGATTCCGGCTTCGTCATAGCTGATGAAGAACTTGTTGCTGAACCAGCCGCCATGCTCGATCCGTCCGACGACCTGGCTGCCGCGACGGATTTCATAGTTCCGCCGGACAAAGCCCGAACCCTGGATTTCGAGGTTTCCGTTTCGTCCGGAAACCTCGAACCGGTCTGACCAGGAACTGGGCTTGCCGGCGCGCAGGAGCTCCTTCCCGCTGTCACTCAGGATCCATTGACCGGAGAAAGCGCCTTGCTTCCGGATTTCGAACCGTTTGCCATCCATTTCGATCGCGCCGCTCTCGCCATTCCACTTGAGCGAGAGGAAGGCCCGACCGGTCGGGCCTTCAACAAAACGCTCGTAGGACCAGAAGGCCTTTGGCTTGCTGATGAGGTCAGCCATGCGCAGCGAATCCTTGCTGACCGTCGTCGGCGCGCGCTTGACCGACGCTAGACTGCCGTCACGCCGCCATCGACCACGATATTCTGGCCGGTAAGCCAGCCGCCTGCGCGGGACGCGAGGAACACCGCAGCGCCGGCGATATCGTTCGGCTCGCCGATGCGGCGCAGCGGCGTCTCTTCCTCGCGCTGTTCCTTCTTCTCCGGATCTTCCCACAGCGCCTTGGCGAAATCGGTCTTCACGAGGCCCGGCGAGATGCAGTTCACGCGAATGTTGTGGGGGCCAAGTTCGGCGGCGAGGTTGCGCGCGAGCTGGACGTCGGCGGCCTTCGAGACGCAGTACGCGCCGATGACCGTCGAGGCGCGCAGGCCGCCGATCGAGGAGATGATGATCACAACGCCGTCTTTCCGTTCGATCATCTGCGGCGCCACCAGCGTGGTCAGCGTGTTGTTCGAGATGATGTTGTTCGAGAGGATCTTTGCGAATGCCTCATCCGTGATGCCAGACATGGGGCCGTAGTAGGGGTTGGACGCCGCGTTGCAGACCAGGATATCGATCTTGCCGAAGGCGGCGTTGGTCTCGTTCACGAGGCGCTGGAGATCATCCTTCGACGAGATGTTGGCAGGGCAGGCGATGGCGGTGCCGTCGCCATGCTTCGCATTGATTGCCGCTGCGACTTCCTCGCATGGGCCAGGCTTGCGCGAGGAGATCACCACCTTTGCGCCGTGGATGGCGTATTGCTCCGCGATGGCCTTGCCGATGCCCTTGGTCGATCCGGTGATCAGGGCAACCTTGCCTTTGAGGTCGAACAGCGTGTCGGGCAGAGCGGACATGGGGGTGTTTCCTTCCAGCGGGGCGCGCGCCCCCGGTTTCTGACGCAATGGTCTTGCGTTCATAGCGCCGGATTTGCGGAAGGGAAGGCGTCGGCTAGGCCGGTGGCCGATACGGGTTCTTCTTCACCCACTGCCAGCGCGCGAGGATGACGTAGATGAAGATCGCCCAGCTGATCACAAGCACGCCGATGCCCGTCCAGAGACCCCAGTCCGGTGCGGTTCCATCCAGCTTCCACCAGACCACCAGACACGCGCCGAGCACGACACCCGCAAGCCCGATCAGCCGCTTGTTGCGGTGCAGCCGCCGCGCCTTGTTGATCCAGGCGAGGCGGGCTGCGAGTTCGGGATCGGGTGTCTGCTCGTCGCTCATGTCTGTTACTTGGCCGGATCAACCAGCGCGGCGTAGGTGAGCCGGGGAGAGATGACGCGGGTCGGCGGCGTGCCGCCTGTGGGCGTTGAGCCATTCACATTCTGGATCATGCCGACGAAGACGAGATCGTTGGTGGGATCGATCCAGAACCAGGTTCCGAATGCGCCGCCCCAGTAGAATGTATCCTGGCCTTGCGGCGTGCCGGCCGCTTGCGGGTCCATCACGATGGCGAAGTCCATGCCGAAGCCAATGCCTTCCTGGCTGGGACCATAGAGATCGACCTTCACGCCGGGCTGCAGCACGTTCACGTGCATCAGGCTCACCGTCTCCGGCTTGAGAATGCGCGCGCCGTTCAGTTCCCCGCCATTCAGCATCGCCTGCGAGAAGCGCCAGTAGTCTTCTGCGGTGGACATGAGGCCGCCTGAACCGGCGAGGAAGCTGGGCTTGCTCGTCGTGACGCGGTTCTGCTCCGGCCCCTGGATGACGCCGTCCTTGTAGGAATGGATTGCAACGACGCGGTTGGCTTTCGATTCCGGCACCCAGAATCCGGTGTCGACCATGCCGAGCGGCTTGAAGATGTGTTCGTCGAAATAGACATCGAGCGACTGGCCCGAGAGCTTTTCGACAATGTAGCCCTGGATGTTGACGCTGGGCCCGTAGTCCCATGCCGTGCCGGGCTGTGTTTCCAGCGGCAGCTTCGCCAGCTTGTCGATCATGCCCTGCAAGTCAGTGGCGCCGAGGCCGGCGTCATTGTAGACGGCGCTGACGCCGAATCCGGCCGAGTGGCTCATCAGCTGCGCCATCGTCATCTCGGTGCGTTGTTCAACCAGCGTATTGTTCGGGCCCTTCACCTTGAGGCCCTTGAACTCCGGAATGAACTTCGAGACCGGATCCGACAGCTTCCACTTGCCCTGTTCCCATAGCTGCATCATGGCCGCGCCTGTGATCGGCTTGGTCATCGAAGCGATGCGGAAGATCGAGTCCGGGGCGAGTGCGTCACCAGTTGCGGCGTTGGCCGCGCCATAGGTGTCGAAGTGAACGACCTTGCCATGACGCGCCACCAGCGTCGTCACGCCCGCCAGTTTCTTCTGGTCGACCAGTCCACGGAACTCGGCCGTGAGCGCGTCGAGTCCCGCCGTCGAGAAACCCTGCGATTCCGGACTGGTTGTTGGCATGCCGAGCGCGTGAGCGGTTTCGGAATGCGGCGTGACCGTTGACCCCATCATGTCGGTGACCATTGTGCAGCCTGCCAGCAGGGCGGCGGCGGCAGTCGCAGCGAACAGTTTCGCGGATGCGCGGATCATGGATGTCTCTCCCCGAGTTAGCCGGATTCGGCCTGTTCTTGTTCTGGCGAGAGATTTGATCGACGCGGCCGGAACGTCAACGCACGGGAGAGTGACGGGTCCTACAGATCCCAGTCCTTGGCGAGGTTCTGGATCAAGGCGTCACGCCGCGTGCGGACATCGTCAGGCGTCCAGCGGGTGCGGCCGCGCAGATCGTTGCTGAGCGCGTAGGATGCATTTCCATCGCGGAAGTAGATCGCCAGTTTTTCGCTGAACGATTTGCGGTCGGCCGCCTGGTTTTCGGCGTGAGTCAGCAGGGTGAAGTTACCGATGCATTCGGTAAGTTCGTCGCGGTCACGCACGCGCGACCATTCCTCGAACCAGTCGGATCCCTTCTGGGGCGTTCGTGGCAGGATGTGCTCCACGGTGCAATCGGTGGCGGGATCGAGCGCGGGCGCGCCATCGACGCTGCCTGAGATGCGCATCAGCAGGGCGCGGCGCTGCTTGAAGTTCGGGAAGCGGCCACGCAGGCGCTCGATCAGATCCGACTTCTCGCGCGCGGTAAGATCAAGTGGAGACTCTGCGTCGAACAGGGCGTTCTTTTCCATCGCGTCGAGCACGCGGCGATAGCGCTTGTGGCGGTATTCGCGATCCCGCACCGAATACTGGAGCGTGTAGGCAAGCCGCTCCAGCGCCCAGAAGAAGCGGTCGGCGTTGTCCGGGTCGTACGGTTGCTCGACCAGAAACATGATCGCCGGCGCGCGCCAGCTCTCATGATGGATCGACCGGAGATAGCAGATGCGACGCCGCGTTTCCGCGCTGAGCGCCATCTCGCCCTCAGCGCCATTGACGACGATATCGTAGGCGTCGGCGAAGCGCGGCAGCTTGCTGTTAAGAAACTCGCCGATCGATGACCGCGGGATGATTCCCGCAATCAGCGCCGAAACCATCTCGCCGACGCCTTCGCGATCGTAGATCGCCCGGATCTGTTTCCACATGTCAGCGAAGCCGCGGTCGCTGAGCTGGCTTGTGTAGGCGTTCCAGCGCTCGGACTGCTGTCCCGCTTCCTGCGTTGTGAAGCCGGCGCGTTCGAACAGGGCGGACTTCAGGATGTCGTGGTCGGACAGGGGCTTGCCGCGATGGTTGAGCGACTGGAAGACCTTGTAGGCGACAGAGTATTCCGAAACGCGCACGCGAACGACGGAGACTTCGTCCAGCAGCCAGATCGCGAAGCGCGCCCGCTCGTCATCTGACATGTCGGTCATGTAGTCGTGGACCTGTGTCACGGCAGCGGCGAGACGCGCCTGGCTTGGCGAGCCTTCTGCCCGCGCAGCCTCCATCATCGCATCCTGGTTCTTCGTGCCGCCACGCTCCTGCACGAAGCGCCGGAAGAACGGCGTGTCGTCGCGGTTCAGCGTGATGCGCCAGTGGTGACCGCCGCCGAACACCATGCTCATGCTCTCGTGGCCGATCATGTTGTGGAGCTGGGTTTCCTGATCGCGCGATTGGGCAAGATCGCGGAGGACGGCCATCATGATGGTCAGCGTGGTCAGACGCTGCTGGCCGTCCACGACATCGGACGGACCCCTGTTTCTGGGGCGGATGACCACGATGGCGCCAAGAAAATAGACGGTGCCGGACCGGAAGGCTTCCAGCAGATCCCGGATCAGGACTTCGGTTTCCTCGTCTTCCCAAGCATAGGCGCGTTGGAAGGGTGGGACCCGGATGTCCGCGCCCGGGCTGAAGACGTCACGAATCCGCTGAACCTCTGCAGCGATTGACATGGCGCACGCTTCCCGAACTGAACTCTACCTAGCTATCCATAGAAGACGGCGCGGTCCAATCTCCCCGCGTGGCCAGATACGGGTGACTCATGAGGCTCTGTGTTTTCGAGGCAACTTCCGGCGCAAGGCCGGGGGTCGTCATTGGCGATGAGGTCGTGGACATCAGGGCGGTTGCGCCGCACCTCTCGCCAAACCCTGTGGATATTCTGGCGGCAGGCACAGCCGGGCTTGATGCTGTGGACAAAGCCGTCAGGAGCGCGCCGCGGCTGCCGCTGAAGGATATCAAACTGCGGGCTCCAGTGGGCCGGCCGGGGAAAATCCTGGGGATTGGCCTCAACTATCTCGATCACGCAAAGGAAACCGGACGTGAGCCGCCGACCACGCAGATGTGGTTCAACAAGCAGGTGACGTCTCTGAACGGGCCCTTCGATCCCGTGCAGATGCCCGCCGTCTCGACCGCGCTCGACTACGAAGTCGAGCTGGTCGTGCTGATCGGCAAGCGTGGACGCCATGTTCCGCGGGAGCGGGCGCATGAAATCATCGGTGGCTATCTCACGGGTTGCGACTACTCGGTACGCGACTGGCAGCGCGCGACGCCGACCATGATTATGGGAAAGGGCTTCGACACGCATGGGCCCGTGGGCCCTTGGATCACGACGCCGGACGAAGCCGGCGACATCGACAACATGAGTCTTCGCTGCTGGGTGAACGGAGACCTGCGTCAGAACGGCAATACGGGTGAGATGATCTTCGATGTCGCCGCGCAGATCGAACACCTGACGAAGGCGTTTGCGCTTGAGCCGGGGGATTTGATTTTCACGGGTACGCCCGCTGGCGTGGGCGCTGCGTTCACGCCGCCGAAATTCGTGAAGGTTGGCGATACCGTTCGTGTAGAGGTCGAGCGTCTTGGCGCTATCGAGGCGACGATCATCCAGGAAGAAGCCGTGACGCGGATCGGCTGATCCATGCGCTTGCGCCGCGATATCCTGCTGTTCGGTCTGCTGGCGATCGCCGCACTCGCGGGCGGATGGTGGCTCCTGTCCAACCGTCCAGGGGCTGCAGTTGATGCATGGCGGCGTGATCAGGAAGCGCATGCGGCAATGCAGAAGCCTGCTCCGGTCTCGGCGGAGACATTCAGGGTGACCGTGTGCGGTGGACGGCGCTGTGCGCTGGTCGAGGCCGGAGGCATGGCTTTCCTGTTCGGGCGGGCGAGGGCGCAGGCGACAGCCTTCGCGAGATGGGTCTGCTGCGCACCGACATGGACATCGTTCTTCTGCCGGAACTGGACCTGCAGGCAGTGGCCGGGTTGCCGGGGATCGCGCGCGCAGTGAGGGCCGCAGGGCGGACAACTCCGCTGCGCGTGAACGGGCCCTCCGGAATTGTTCCAGTTGTGGATGGGGCGAACCTGCTCGTTTCGGCCGGCGACGCCGTACGGCTCAGCGTCGTGTCGGAAGGCGAGGATCAGGGGCTTGCCGGGCGGGTCGTTTTCGATTCCGGGGTCGTCTCCATCCGGATGTTTGGATCGCCGGATGTGAGGGGCCGCGTCTATCGGGTCGACTTTGACGGCAAGTCGTTGGTTCTGGCCGGGTGCCGTGTCGATGCCGAAACGATCCTGTCCGCGGTGCGCGGAACCATGACAGCGGCTGGCGTGCTCTCGGCCGGTTCCGAGGTTCTGGCTCCGAACGCGGATGCGTGTGTGGATGTGGACGAGGTCCTCGAAGCGGCCGGGCAGGGCAGGCTGGCGGCGGCCTTGGTGATTCCTGATTCGGCCATCCCGGCCCGTGATGCCTGGCGGGAGCTGATTGCCGCGCAGCCCCAGGCCAAGGCCGGGCTCGGGCTTGCGGGCGCCCAGATCGACCTAACCGCGGATCAGCCGCAGATGCGGGAATAGCGTTCGAAAACTCCAGAAAAGCAGGGGCCTGAACGACAGGCGGGGGTTCCGACCCTTGCCAGAACCCCCGCGCTCCCCGGTCGCCCCCGTCGCCGGCCATCTTGCCTCGTGAGAGGCCCCCCGAGGCCGGCGCGTTCGATTATGGCAATCTAAAGGCAGGCAATCGGCCCTTGTCCACCGCGGATTGCTGACGCCTGTCGAGAGAGCGGATCGATGTGACCCAAAGACAACATCAATCCAGAGCGGTTAACGGCAGGAACTGATCCAATCGCGCCTAAATGCAGAGCAAGTTGAAAGGGGCGACGAAAACGTCTTCAGCCTGGTTCTGACGCGACAGCCATGCGGTGCAGCGCCGCTACGTTCTTCACTTGTCATTCGGCGCGGATGCCAACAGAACCAAGGGCGTGGACGCGCACGTCCACAACCTGAGGGGCTGCTCCGGTTACAATGCCTGTTATCGCCCACATCATGCTGGCGCTTGTCTACATTACTGCGTCGGCGGTCGGCGCAGTGGCGCTGCACCTTTACCAGGGGTTCGACGCCGTCACGGCGGCGATCATCGGGGCGACATGCTCGCTGGCCCTGATTCAGCTGCACATGGCGATTTCGCGCGCGAGCAATTCCGTGACCGAGAAGGATATCTTCGATCTCAAGCAGGAGATCCGGAAGCTCAATGGCCGCATCGCGCAGGCCGAGGAGAAGTCTGTCGAGCTGAAGCAGGCGTTCGACACGGAAGTGGCGGCGCGTCGCGAGTCGATCGTCAACGAGATGCGCGGCCTCGAAGGAATGATCCAGAACCTCTCCAAGCGGTTCGAGACACGCCTGCAGAGCGTTCGCAGTCAGACGGCCACGATCGACGCGCCGACCGATGGCGCTTCGATCCTCGACGCGGTCAAGGATGCGTTGCGCGAGAACCGCGTGGACCTGCACCTCCAGCCCATCGTGAATCTGCCGCAGCGCCGCACCTGTTTCTACGAGGGCTTCACACGTCTGCGCCGCGCCGATGGCCGTGTGATCATGCCGACAGAGTTTCTCGCAGCCGCCGAGCGCGCGAACCTGTTGGGCGTTATCGACAACCTGCTGCTGTTCCGCTGCGTGCAGATCGTGCGCCGCCTGTCGGAGCGCGACCAGCGCATCGGCGTCTTCTGCAACATCTCCATGGCGTCGCTCGAGGACGAACAGTTCTTCTCGACTTTCCTCGACTTCATGCGCGAGAACCGCGACATGGCGCATGCGATGATTTTCGAGATCGGCGTGCGGGCTTTCCGTGCTCGCTCCGACATTGCCGCGCGCAACATGAACCGGCTGAAGGAACTCGGCTTCCGCTTCTCGCTGGACAAGGGCGATGGCCTGAACTTCGACCTGCCGGAGCTGCAACAGGCAGGCGTGCGCTTCCTGAAGATCCACGGCGAACGATTGCTTGAAGAGCTGACGCCGGGTGGCGAACGGCCGATCTCGGCGATCACGCGCGACATTGCGCCGGAGGACGTGCCGGCCCTGTTCATCCGCTATGGCATCGACCTGATCGCCGAGAAGGTCGAGGCGGAGAAGTCGGTGATCGAACTGCTCGAGTTCGAAATCCCGTATGGCCAGGGGCATGTGTTTGGTCAGCCGCGGCCAATCAAGGGAACGCTGCAGAACGAAACGGCGCCGCCGCCGGATTTCATTCGCCGCGTCTCCGCCAGCGCTATCTAGGACAGCATGGCGAGCTTCATCTCCGGTCTGTCTCGTGTCGCGGGGGACTACGACGCGATCCTCTGCGATGTGTGGGGCGTGATCCACAACGGGCGCGAAGCGTTTGCTGACGCCTGCATTGCCTTGCGGAAGTTCCGCGAGACGCGTGGGCCCGTGGTTCTGATTACCAATGCACCCGTCCCGAAGGAGCGCGTTACACGGCTGTTTGCGCCGTTGGGCGTGCCGATGGACTGCTTCGACGATTGCATCGCCTCGGGCGACGCCACCCGCAATGAACTCATGCGGATCGCGCCGGGGCCTGTCTATCCCATCGGGCTTGGGGCCGATGTCGACGTCTATAGTGGGCTGGGTATCGAGTTGACCGACGATCCGGCCAGGGCGCGGGTTGTGTGCTGCACCAGCCTGCGGGATTTTCCGGACGGCGCGCCCGAGCCTTATCGTGCCGAGCTCAAGCGCCTGGTCGCACACGGCCTGCCGATGATTTGCGCCAATCCGGACGTGCAGTTCCGCCGCGGCGACAAATTGATCTGGTCAGCCGGGTCGCTGGCAAGGATCTATGAGGAAGAGGGCGGGGAGGTCATTCGCCCCGGCAAGCCGGACAATCCAATCTATGCACTGGCGTTTGAGCGGGCCTCCGAAATCGGAGGCCTGACGTTGGCGCCATCCCGCGCGCTGGCCATCGGTGACGGACCGGCAACCGATATTCTTGGGGCAAACCGGCAAGGCATGGACGCCCTGTTCATCGGCAGCGGCATTCACGGGCACGCCATGCTGGCCGGCGAGGCGTTCGAGGGCTGGGCGCGAAGCGTTCTGGCGGAAGAGGGCGTCACGGCGCGCTACGCCATGCCCGAACTGCGGTGGTGAGCGCAGCTGCTCGCCACGCCAAAAAGCAAAAGGCCCGCGAGAACCAGCGGGCCTTTCTTCATTGGATCAGTTGTGAACGTGCGCCTCAGGCGAACAGCGCGTCGATATCGTCCTGTGATGTCGACGGGCCGTCCTTGGCGGGCCCGTTGAGCAGAAGCTCGCGATCGCGCGCTTCCTCGGCAGTTTCGGTTGCAGCGCCGTCCTGAACGCCAAGCGCTCCGGCAAAGCGTGAGACGCGATCTTCGATGTGACGAAGCGTCGTGATCACCTTCTTGATGCGCTGCCCCGTGAGATCCTGAAAGGAACAGGCCTCGAAGATGCGCAGGATGGCGGCGTCAACCTCGGCCTTGTAGGACTCAAGATTCGTTGGCTGCATGGCCACAAGGGCCTCGCCTTCGGACATGATCGTTTCCGTGGCGCGTTCCGTATCGCGCACCACTGCATCGAGTTCCTGCGAAGCGCCGGGAATGCGCGTGCTGCCGATATCGTTCGGGCGCAGGCCCGCGATCTCGTTGCGCGCCTTCTGGATGTAGTCAGCTAAATACTGGAACTCGCTGATGATCGAACGGTCGAGCGAACCAAAGAACGCCTGCATGGCGTCCGCCATCTGGTGCGACAATCCGAGGACTTCGACGAGGGGGCGTTCGCGTACGCCGGAGGACTTGAGCGTGTCGATGGCGGTGCGGATCTTCTGAGCGGCTTCGGATGCGGCCATCAGAATTCTCCCAGCACAGCCTTGAGCTTGCCCTTGAGTGTTTCAGCGTTGAAAGGCTTCACGATGTAGTTGTTCACCCCCGCTTTTTTAGCGGCGATGACGTTCTCGGTCTTGGATTCAGCCGTGACCATGATGAAAGGCGTGGCCTTGAGTTGATCGCTGGCCCGGACCTGCTGGAGCAACTCGTAGCCGGTCATTGGCTCCATGTTCCAGTCGGAGATGACCAGCCCGTACTTGCAGGCCCGCATCTTATCGAGCGCCTGACGGCCATCCTTGGCCTCGTCGATATTGCGGAAACCCAACTGCGTAAGCAGGTTTCGGATGATCCGGATCATTGTCTGGTAGTCATCGACCACCAGCACCGGCATGGACAAATCGACGGCCATGTTTGACGCGCTCCCAGAATAGTGCTGCTAGCAATGTAAGCTGGGACGCCAAATAATTGGTGAATCAGGTCGAAAGGTATCCTAGAGGCCCGCCTAGGGCTGCTCTGGAGCCTCGAAATCGTGGGATCCGGCGGAAAAGCGGTTCCCACGGTTCGGGCCGATGGATTAAGGGAGCGCGCTTGCGGGGACGCGCCGGATTCGGCCAGAGGCCCGATGACGTGAGGAAGTGGGTATGAAGAAGGGCAAGACGTTCGCCGATCTGGCAATGGGCATGACCGTGTCCATCCAGAATACGGTCAGCGAGCAGGACGTGGTCGATTTCGCCCGCATTTCCGGCGATCATAACCCGCTGCATATGGACGAGGCGTACGCCAAGACGACCCAGTTCGGTGGCCGGATAGCCCACGGGGCGCTGACGGCATCCTACATCTCCGCCGTGCTGGGTAACGACCTGCCGGGGCCGGGCGCCGTGTTCCTGGAGCTGAACCTGAAATTCGTCCGACCGGTCCGGATCGGCGACACGGTGATCTCGACCGCCGAGGTGATCGAAATGCAGGAGCGCGGCTATCGCGTCACCATGGCCGTGAAGGGTGAAGTCGACGGCAAGGTCGTCATGAAGGGCGAAGCCAAAGTCATGGTGCCGTCCGGCAAGGCCGAGTAACGGCCTTGACCACGGGCGCCGCAATCGCGCTGGGGAATTTCGACGGACTGCACGCCGGGCATCGCGCCGTGATCGAAAACGCGCGTGCGGCGGCGAAGCGCCTTGGTGCGCCTCTGGGCGTTGCAACGTTCGAGCCGTCGCCGCGCCGACATTTCCAACCCGATGCGCCGCCCTTCCGGTTGATGACGCCGCGCCGTCGCGAACTGGCGCTTGAGGCGCTTGACGTCGACCAGGTGCATCTTCTCCGCTTTGACGCCGTGATGGCCGCGATGACGGACCGGGAGTTCTGTGAACGCGTGATCATCGGCGAGATTGGCGCGCGATCTGTCAGCGTGGGTTTCGACTTCCGGTTCGGCAAGGGTCGGATGGGGGATTCAGAGTCTCTGAAACGCATCGGCGCTGAGCTTGGCTTTGCCGTCGATATTGTCGCCGAGGTGAAGGACGGCGCGGCCAAGGTTTCGTCCTCGCGCATCCGCGAGGCGATCGAGCGTGGCGACGTGGGCGAAGCGCGGCGTGGTCTGGGCGATTGGTGGACCGTCGACGCCATCGTTGAGCACGGCGAAAAGCGCGGACGGACCCTGGGCTTTCCAACGGCCAACATGCAGCTGGGCGAGATCGTGCATCCGGCGCACGGCATCTATGCCGTGTGGTCGCGGATGGAAGAAGACGATGTCTGGCGCCCGGGTGTGGCAAGTTTTGGCAGAACCCCGACGACCGGCCTGCGCGATCCCCTGCTTGAAGTCATGATCTTCGACATAAGTGACGATTTCTACGGCCGCCGCATGCATACGGCTTTCGTCAAGCTTCTGCGGCCCGAGCTGAAATTCGACAGCCTCGAGGCGCTGGTTGGCCAGATGCACCGGGATGTCGCCGACGCGCGCGCCGTCCTTGCCGGGGAAAGGCCGCCGCTGCTATGAGCCTTCGCATGAACAGGGTCTGGATCATTCGAATTATGGGCCCGGCGGTCGCGACCTAGCGCGAGAACCGCCGGGAAAGTCGTATCCGCCCAAGGACTTCCATTCGAAAAAGCGACGCCCATCATGACCCGCCCTGAAAAAGATGAGTCAGTGAATCCCTACAAGGATACGCTGTTCCTTCCGAAGACTGACTTTCCCATGCGCGGCGGCCTGCCGCAGCAGGAGCCGCAACGCCTGGCCAAATGGGAAGCTGAAGACCTCTACGGTCAGCTCCGAGCCGATGCGAAGGCGCGCAAGGCGCCCGCCTTCATGCTTCACGACGGCCCGCCCTACGCGAACGGCCACATCCACATCGGCACATCGATGAACAAGACCCTCAAGGATCTTGTCGTCCGAACCCGTCAGATGACCGGGTTCGACGCTGACTACATCCCGGGGTGGGACTGCCACGGCCTGCCCATCGAATGGAAGGTCGAGGAAGAATACCGCGCCGCAGGAAAGCAAAAGCGTGACGTGCCCATGGCGGAGTTCCGTGCGGCCTGTCGCGCCTATGCGCAGAAATGGATCGATATCCAGCGCTCCGAGTTCAAGCGGCTGGGCGGCGCCGGAAATTGGGCTGATCCCTATCTGACGATGGACTATGCGTCGGAAGCGGCAACGGTGAAGGAATTCCTGAAGGTCGCGATGTCGGGCCAGCTCAAGCGCGGGGCCAAGCCCGTGATGTGGAGTCCGGTCGAGCAGACGGCGCTTGCCGAAGCGGAGATCGAATACGCCGACCGCAAGGCCAACATGATCTGGGTAAAATTCCCGATCCGTGACGGCGTGCACAATGACGCGAGCGTGGTGATCTGGACGACGACGCCGTGGACGATCCCGGCCAATCGCGCGGTCAGCTTCAATCCCGATATTTCCTATGGCGTCTACCAGTGCGAGAGTCTGGAGCAGGGGCTGGCGTTCGAGCCGTGGATCCGGCCAGGCGACAAGCTGATCGTGGCCGACAAGCTGGCTGAAAGCGTGATGAAGGCGGCGAAGGCTGCAAGCTGGAAGAAGCTGAGCGATGTCAGCGCGACGCAGCTCCAGGCTATGACGCTTGCGCACCCGCTGCATGCGGCGGGGCTGGGCGGTTATGCGTTCGACGTGCCGATGCTGGCCGGCGGACACGTGACCGACGATGCCGGTACGGGTTTCGTCCACACCGCGCCAAGCCATGGCGAGGACGACTACGACGTCTGGCTGGCTACGGGCCACAAGAACTCGGACATCCCGAATACCGTCGATGAGTTCGGGCGCTACACGAAGGAGTGCCCCGGCTTCGATGGGCTCGGCATCATTGAGGTCGAAGGCAAGAAACGCGGGCAGGACGGCCCGGCCAACAAGGCCGTGATGGACAAGCTGATCGAGCAGGGCGCGCTGCTGGCGCGCGGCATGACCACGCTGCGCGATGCACATTCCTGGCGCTCCAAGGCGCCGGTGATCCGTCGCGCCACGTCGCAATGGTTCATCGCGATGGACCAGCCGTTGACCCACATGAAAGGCAAGGAGGGCAGAACGCTCCGTCAGCTCTGCCTTGAGGCGATCGATGCCACGGCCTTTACGCCAGAGCGTGGGCGCCAACGTATCCGTGCCATGGTGGAAGAGCGGCCCGACTGGCTGATCTCGCGCCAACGCGCATGGGGCGTGCCGCTGACGCTGTTCGTTCATCGCGAGACGGGCGAAATCCTGAAGGATGATGCAGTGAACGTCCGCATCGTTGAGGCGGTGAAAGCCGCTGGCGCCGACGCATGGTTTGGCGGCGATGCGCAGGAATTCCTCGGGCCAACGCACAGGGCGGCCGACTTCGAGAAGATCAACGACATTCTGGATGTCTGGTTCGACTCGGGAACAACACACGCCTTCACGCTGGAAGATCGCGGTCTCAAATGGCCAGCCGATCTTTATCTTGAAGGCTCGGACCAGCATCGCGGGTGGTTCCAGTCCTCGCTGCTGGAAAGCTGCGCCACGCGCGGCCGGGCGCCATACGACGCCATCGTCACGCATGGTTTCGTGCAGGCCGAGGACGGCGAGAAGATGTCGAAGTCGTTGGGCAACGTCATCTCGCCGATGGAGGTCTGCGAGAAGTTCGGCGCCGACATCCTGCGTATCTGGGTGGCGTCGTCCGACTATTGGGACGACCCGAGCTTCGGCTGGAATCTGTTCAACGCGAACAGCGATATCTACCGCAAGCTGCGTAACACGCTGCGTTATCTGCTGGGAGCGTTGGACGGCTTCACCGACGCCGAGCGGGTTCCGCTTGCGGAGATGCCCAGTCTTGAGCGTTGGGTGTTGCACCGCCTGGCTGAACTCGATGATCTGGTGACGAAGGCCTACCACGCCTACGACTTCAAGAAGGCGTTCCACGAGCTGTTGAATTTCTGCGTCGTGGATCTGTCTGCCGTCTACTTCGATATCCGTAAGGACAGCCTCTATTGCGATGCGCCGTCATCCGTGCGCCGTCGCGCCTGTCGGACGGTGATGGACGAGGTGTTTACGCGCCTCACGATCTGGTTTGCGCCGGTGATGGTGTTCACGTGCGAGGAGGCCTGGGAGCAGCGCCACCCCGATGGACGGTCTGTACATCTCCAGCAATTCCCGAAGACGCCAGAAGGCTGGTTGGCTCCGGCTGTTGCTGCGAAGTGGGACGCGATCTTCAAGGTGCGTAAGGCCGTGACCGAGGCTCTTGAGGTCGAGCGGCGCGAGAAGCGCATTGGCTCTTCACTGGAGGCCAGCGTCGCCGTCACGGTGGGCGACACAGATCTGCTTGAAGCGTTCAGCGGCGAGGACGCGGCCGAGATATTCATCACGTCCGGGGCGAATCTGGTGGCGGGCGGGGATGGCGTCGCTGTTTCCTGCCTGCGCGCGCCGGGTGTCAAATGCGCCCGATCGTGGAAGTATTTCGATCCGGCAAGCGCGGATCCCGAGTTTCCGGATATCACCCCGCGGGACGCAGCTGCTGTCCGCGAGTATCGAAGGGCTTAGTGACGGGCATGGCAGTGACGATGGACTGGCTTTCGCGGGAAAAGATGACCCGTTCCTGGCGCTGGGCGATCCCGCTGATCGTCGCGATCGTGGCGCTGGATCAGCTGACCAAGGCGTGGGTGCTGGGAACGCCCGATTTCCGCGCGCTGGAGTGCCTTGCTGGCGGGCCCTGTGGAAGGATCGAGCTTTCCTCGGTCATGGATTTCTCCATGACCTGGAACCGGGGCGTCAGCTTCGGGGCGATGCAGGCGGATGGACTGGCCCGTTGGGGCCTGTTCGTCGTGATTTCCATGATTTCCATCGGATTCACGGTCTGGTTGCTGCGGGCGGAGCGCAAGACGACGGCGCTGGCGCTGGCGCTGGTGGTCGGCGGGGCAGTCGGAAACCTGATCGACCGGGCTGTTTTCGGCGCGGTCGTTGATTTCATTGACTTTCAGGGCCCATGGTTCGGGCTGAACCTGTTCGGCTGGCCGGTAGGTTTCCCGTGGATTTTCAACGTTGCTGACGCCAGCATCTCTATTGGCGCCATATTTTTGCTGGTGGATCAGCTTCTGGTCGGACGCAAACGAGCAGGCTAGAAGGCTCCCGAACAGGGGTCCGACGACCGCGACAGGAGAATATCAGTGAAGCGTATCGCCAAGATCGGGCTTGCGGTGGTGGCCATGGGAAGCGCGGCGGCTTGCGCCTCCGGCGCCGGCCCTAACGAATTCCTCGTGGTGGCCAAGCCGCCTTTGACCGTTCCTCCGGAATTCAACCTGCGCCCGCCGGCGCCCGGCCAGGCCCGTCCGCAAGAGCTTTCGCCGGAAGCGCAGGCCCGTGTCGCGGTGTTCGGCGTTGATTTCGGCCAGAACGCCAGCGAGGGCGAGCGGTTGTTCATCCGCGAAGCCGGCGGCAGCGCAAACGAGCGTACAGTGCGCAGCCAGGTGGACTTCGACGCGGCTCAGGTTCTCCGGAAGAACCGCAGCTTCGCGGACATGATCCTGAACTGGGGCGCGACGCCGAGTGACCCGATCATCGATCCGGCTGCGGAAGCCGAGCGTCTGCGCGCCGAAGCCGAAGCGCTCAAGGATGTCACCGGCGGCGGCAAGGTCGTGATCCAGCCGAAAGCGACGAGCAAGCTGCCCGGGCTGTGATTCAGACGGTCGTTTCCTTCTTCTTCCAGTCGGCACGGCGTACCGCGGTCGCGTTGTGCCTGGTCGTGGCGGCTGGATCGGCCGCTGCCCAGAACGCGGGCGAGTGGAAGCCGGAAACGTTCACACTCGACAATGGTCTGACCGCTGTGGTCCTGCCGGACCACCGCGCGCCGGTCGTGACGCATGTGCTGTGGTATCGGGTCGGATCAGCCGACGAAGTCGCCGGCAAGTCAGGGCTCGCCCATTTCCTCGAACATCTGATGTTCAAAGGGACAGAGACGAGGCCTGCGGGTGAATACAAGAAGATCGCTGCGCGCAATGGCGGGCTCGTGAATGCCCGGACATCCTACGACTACACGAACTACTTCTTCCGTGTAGCGCGCGATCGCCTGCCGTTGATGATGCAGCTGGAAGCCGACCGGATGCAGAACCTGCTCCTTGGCGACCGCGAGGTCTTTTCCGAGCGCAGTGTCGTCCAGCAGGAACGCCGCCAGATGGTGGACAGCAATCCTGGCGCGTTGCTTGACGAGGAAGTGCGGGCGAAACTCTTCGCCGGACATCCCTATGCTGTGCCCATTGTCGGCAAGATGGAGGAAGTCGCGCGACTGTCGCGTGCGGACGCGCAGAACTGGTATCGGACCTGGTATGGACCGGAGAACGCGGTTCTGGTGGTGGCCGGCGACATTACAGCCGCGGAGCTGAAGCCGCTCGCCGAGGCAACCTTCGGCGTCATTCCGCGCCGTGGCGATCTCAAGGCGCGCAGCTGGCCGGCCGTGCAACCTCTGGCCGAGTCCTACGAGTTGAAACATCTCGATCCGAAAGTGACGCAGGCGAACTGGTCGCGAAGCTGGATCGGCGTTCCGACAGGCGATGCCGACGCGGAAGCGCTGCTGGTCGGGATGCAGATTCTGGGCGGCCGCCGGACCGGCCGGCTTTACCGGGGCATGGTCGAGGGCGGCCGAGCCGTCAGCGCATGGGGCTATAGCGACGAGATGGAGGCCCCCGGGACGATCACCGTATCTGTGTCGCCATCGCGAGGCCTGAGCGCCGAGCAGGCGCGCGACGAGGCGCTGAAGATCGTGGAGGACTTCGCCAGCGCAGGCCCGACCGACGAAGAGCTGGCGCGCGCCAAGTCGATTATCGCGGCGTCGGCTGTTTTCCGGCAGGACAATCAGCAAACGCTGGCAGACTGGTATGGCGAGATGCTGATCACCGGGATGCCGCTGGCGCGCATCGAGACGTGGGACAATCGCATCGCCGACGTGACGTCCGATGACGTGAGGTCCGCGATTACGCGCTATCTCATCGAGCCGCACCATGTAGACGCCTTCCTGCTGCCGGAGGGCGAATGACCCGCTGGCTCGCCATGGCGTGTCTCGCCGGGCTGGCCGCGTGTCAGACGCCCGAGCCGGAAGGTTTGCCGAGGCTGGCTGCCCGCGATTTCTCGATGGCGGATGTGCAGGTGGTGACATCGCCGGGCGGCGTGACGGCCTGGCTGGTTGAGGAAGACTTCGTGCCGGCCCTGGCCATGGAGATGGCGTGGCGGGGAGGTACGGCGAACGAACCGGCGGACAAGGCCGGGGTTGGCTGGCTGCTGGCGTACATGATGAACGAGGGCGCCGGCGATCTCGATACCACCGCCTACGGCGCGCGGATGGAAGACCTCAGCATGGACTTTGGCTGCCGGGTCGGCATGGACTGGACCAACTGCGGGTTCGTCACGCTGACCGCAACAGCCGACGAAAGCTTCGAGATGGTCCGGATGGCGTTTTCGGATCTGCGGCTTGATATCGAACCATTCGAGCGGGCCAAGCGCGAACTCGCTGTCGGCGTTGCGGAGGAGGACAAGGATCCGCGCGCACTGGCCAGCCGCGCCATGAACAAGGCGCTGATCCCGGATCATCCCTACGCGCGCCGGCCGACGCAGGAAACCGTTGCTGCTTCCGGCAAGGACGATGTCCGCCAGCTGATGCAGAAAGTGATGACCAGGGATAAGCTGCTGGTCGTGGTGGTTGGCGACATATCCGCCGCGGAACTCGCGTCCCGTCTGGACGAGGTGTTCGGCGCATTGCCTCAAACGGCGAGCCTCCCCGACATTGCAGACGCTGTCGCGCGACCGGCGCCATCCCGTCCGATCGTGAAGGAGCTGGAGCAGCCCCAGACGCTGGTGATGTTTTCAGGCCCCGGGATCACGCGCGAGGACCCAGACTTCTACGCGGCCTATGTTCTCAATTACATTCTCGGCGGAGGCGGGCTGTCATCCCGTCTGGCCGACGAGCTGCGCGAGAAGCGTGGCCTGACCTATGGCGTGGCGACCGGGCTGAGCATCCAGCCGCATCTCGCGCGCTGGACGGGCTCCAGTTCGACCATGAACCAGACGGCCGGAGAGACCATGCGTCTGGTTCGCGAGAACATCGGAAAGCTTGGCCGCGACGGGCCGACCGAGCAGGAGATGGAGGACGCCAAGGCCTATCTCACAGGGGCGTTCCCGCTTGCCTTCGATTCCAACGCCAAGATCGCGCGCAATCTCATGGGGTTCCGGCAGGACGGGATGGGCGTCGATTATGTCGAGATCGCAACGCCTACATCGAAGCCGTGACGCTGGACGACCTGAAGCGGGTCGCGGCCAAATACATGAAACCGGAAAACTTCGCCTTCGTGATGGTTGGTCAGCCCCGGATCGACTGATCCGGCTCGGTTTGGGCCCAAATCCTGTGGGAACAGGCTGCGCGGCGGCCTGCAACACGCGCCCAGCCGCACTATGTTCGGGGCATGGCCGAATCAACCTTCAAGCCCCCCACGGGACGCATCCGCCGGCTGCCGCCAGCGGCCGTGAACCGCATTGCGGCGGGCGAGGTGGTGGAGCGCCCGGCTGCCGCTGCGAAAGAGTTGATCGAGAACGCTCTTGATGCCGGCGCCAGGGCTGTCCGCATCCGTATCGAGGGTGGCGGGCTAACCCGTCTGATGATCGAGGATGACGGCAGCGGCATGACGGCTGAGGAGTTGCCTGTCGCCATCGAACGCCACGCCACCTCGAAACTGATGGCTGGCGATGATGGCGATGTCGACCTGCTCGATATCCGCACAATGGGTTTCCGGGGCGAGGCGTTGCCATCGATCGGATCCGTGTCACGCTTGTCGATCCTCAGCCGCGCACGGGATGCCGATGCAGCGTACGAGATCGCCGTGGATGGCGGACAGGTTGATGGCCCGCGGCCAGCAGCGTGGAGTGGACTTACCGGCCACGGCACGCGCGTGGACGTGCGCGATCTTTTCTACGCCACGCCGGCGCGGCTGAAGTTCATGAAGACGGAACGCGCGGAGGCGCAGGCGATCGCCGACGCGGTGCGTCGCCTCGCGCTGGCGCGACCGGATGTTGCGTTTCACCTGGAAAATGAAGAGCGCGCGATCCTGAAGCTGCAAGCCGAGCAGGGAGAGGACGCGCGCCTGAAACGACTCGGCGCCGTGCTGGGCCGTGAATTCCGCGAGAACGCGATCGAGATTGACGCCGAGCGAGAAGGCGTTCGCGTCTCCGGCTTTGCCGCTCTACCGACCTTCAATCGCGGCAGCGCGCAGCATCAGTATCTGTTCGTCAATTCGCGGCCGGTGAAGGACAAGCTGCTCGTCGGCGTTATCCGCGCCGCCTATCAGGACTTCCTGGCGCGGGATCGCCATCCGATGGCGGTGCTGTTCGTCGATCTCGATCCCATGCTTGTCGACGTAAACGTTCATCCGGCCAAAACCGAGGTGCGCTTCCGCGATGCGGGCAATGTTCGCGGCCTGATGATCGGCGCCCTGCGCCATGCGCTGGCGGCTGCAGGACATCGCGCGAGCACGACCGTCGCCGGTGCGGCGCTGGGGGCGGCGACAAGCCACGTCGCACCAAGCCTTCCATGGAGTCCGGCGCAGACGCGCTGGTCGCCAGCCCAGCCTGTTGCCCCGCAGTCCGACTACGCGCCGTCCGCCATGTCGGATGGCGTTTCTGCTTCTTTCGAGGCTTTTCGGGCCGAGCCTTCGGCGCGGGTCGAGCCAGCGCCGGAGCCAGCCGGCGATACGCCGCCTCTGGGTGTGGCGCGCGCGCAGGTGCATGAAACCTACATCATTGCGCAGACAGCTGACGGCATGGTGATCGTGGATCAGCACGCGGCGCATGAGCGGTTGGTCTATGAGCGCATGAAGGCGCAGATGGCGGGCGAAGGCGTGAAGCGACAGGCCCTGCTGATCCCCGAGATCGTGGAGTTGTCGGACGAAGAAGCCGCGCGAATCCTCGAACGAACCGACGAACTTCTGGAAATGGGACTTGAAGTCGAACCCTTCGGGCGCGGCGCGGTCGCCGTGCGCGCGACACCAACCATCTTTGGCAAGATGGATGTGAAAGGCCTCGTCCGCGATCTGGCGGACGACTTTGCGGAGTACGAGGCGGGCCTCGCGCTCAAGGAGCGGATGGAAGAGGTGATGGGCAACATGGCCTGTCGCGGATCGGTGCGCGCCGGACGGCGGCTGACAGCGGAGGAGATGAACGCTCTGCTGCGCCAGATGGAGGCGACGCCCCATTCAGGCCAGTGCAACCATGGCCGACCGACCTATGTCGAGCTGAAGCTCGCCGATATCGAGAAGCTGTTCGGAAGACGCTAGCATGTGCCCTGCGATGGCTTGGAAGAGGGGCGGTCTCCAATGCCGGAAACAACACTGGCTCTATTGAATGACTATGCTCGAGCGATAGACGTGCTGAAAGCGCGAGGCATTATTCGAACGAAGAATGTAGTCGGCTGCTACGCAGAGCATCTATTTGCACACGCTTTCGATTGGGTTCTTGAGGCCAACTCAAAGGATGGGTACGACGCAAAAGACGGTGAGGGCCGCCGCGTTCAGATCAAGTCCCGCCGTGTCTCGTCAACGAACAAGTCCAGACAACTTGGTGATATGCCCCCGGACAGCAAAATCCGGTTTGACTTGTTGGCTGGAGTTGTGTTTGCGCCTGATTTTATTGTCGATTGCGCGGTGATTATGCCTCGCGACGTTCTGATCGGCTTGCGATCAGGTGAAACGAAGAGGCCGCGGTTCCATTTGCGAGAGGCAGTGCGTCACGTCGAGGGTGTCAGGGACGTGACGCAAGAGCTTCGGGAGGCGCAGAGCCGTCAATCATGACGGCGCTTGCGTCTACCCGTTGCCGCCGAGCATGTCGCGGACGGGTGCGAATGTCCTGCGATGAACGGGGCTGGGGCCAAGGCGGCGGATAGCTTCCATGTGAGCGGCTGAGCCATAGCCCTTGTGCTTGGAAAACCCGTATCCCGGATATTGTGCGCACAGATCGATCATCAACGCATCGCGTGATGTCTTGGCGAGGATCGATGCGGCGGAGATTGCTGGCTCTGAAGCGTCCCCGCCGACGATGCAGCGAACCTTGCAGGACAGTGGAGGCGGGTCATTGCCGTCGACCAGCGCCTGCGTCGGCGTAACGCCAAGTCCGGCAAAAGCGCGCTTCATCGCCAGGAAGTTCGCCTGGCGGATGTTGAGCTCATCGATCTCCTCGACGCTGGCCCAACCCACCGCCCAGGCGACGGCGAATTCCCGTATCAGCGGCGCCAGCGCGTCGCGCTTCTTCTCGGACAGCTGTTTGGAGTCGTTGAGGCCGGCGATGAGGCGTGATGGATTGAGCACAACCGCCGCGGCGCAGACCGGGCCGGCCAGCGGGCCGCGCCCGGCTTCATCAATACCGCAGACAATCTCAACGTTGGCTGGCTCGAACAAGTCCATGGAAGAGGTTAGATACGAGTCTGGTCCCGGCCGGCAACTTGCGAGGTCTTCATGTCCACAGCTGACGTCATCCGCATCCAGAGCCATGGCGGCCCGGAAAACATGGTATTCGAGCAGATGGAGCTGTCGCCGCCTGGAGCAGGGCAGGTGCGTCTGAAGCAGACCGCCATCGGTCTGAACTTCATCGACGTCTACACGCGCACGGGGCTGTATCCCGGCCCCACGCCAGCCGTGCTGGGGGTCGAGGCGGCGGGCGTCGTCGAGGCGCTGGGCGAGGGTGTCACGAGCCTCAAGGTCGGCGACCGGGTCGTCTATAACGGGCTGGGCGGAGCCTACGCCTCACACCGGAACGCGCCTGCCGAGCGGCTGGTGAAGATACCCGATGGCGTGAAGGATGAGGATGCGGCAGCCGTGTTCCTCAAAGGGCTCACGGTCTGGATGCTGATCTTCGAGATCCGGCGGCTCAATCCGGGAGAGACAACGCTGGTCTGGGCGGCGGCGGGCGGCGTGGGATCCATCCTCGTGCCATGGGCCAATGCACTGGGGGCGCGTGTGATCGGAGTTGTGTCGACCGAAAACAAGGCTGAGCTGGCGCACAGCTATGGTTGTGACGAAGTCCTTCTTTCAAACGAGGACATTCCGGCGCGTGTGAAGGAGCTGACGGGCGGCAAGGGCGTGCCGGTCGTTTACGACAGCGTCGGCAAATCATCTGCAGAAGCGAGCCTGAAATCGCTTCAGCCGCGTGGCTGGTTCATCACCTATGGCAATGCGTCGGGGCCAGTCGATCCCATACCGCCAGCGCGATTGAACCAGGGCGGATCGCTGATCATGACACGGCCGGGTCTGTTCCATTTTACCAAAGAGCGAGCAGATCTTGAACGTGGTGCGGCGGCGCTCTGGGGCGCGATGCGATCGGGTGCGGTCAAGGCCGATGTACGCCAGCGTTTTGCGTTGAAAGACGCCGCCGAAGCTCACCGGGCATTGGAGAGCCGCAAGACGAGCGGCGCGACCATTCTCGTCCCCTGACGTGCAATGAGCGAGCATCCGTTTCATCAATGGGTCGCGGCGGCTGAGCCGAAACGCGAGGTCTGGCGAACGCTTGCGGGCTTCGTGTTGATCCTCATCATCTGGACCGGCTGGACAGCTGTGCTCGGGCTGATTGCCGTCGGTGGCGGGTTGGTGAATCCGCGTCTGCTGGCTGGATCGGTCCAAGGCAATCTCGGCATGCTGTCATTCGCAGAGGCCGCCGTGCTGCTGGGCGTGATGCTGGCGACGTTCTGGGGCCTGTGGCTTGGCGCCTGGATTGTGCTGAAAGCGCTGCATCGCCGGGGCCTGTCTACCCTGGTCTCCAGCGACGGCCGCCTGCGCCTGGGTCAGTTCGGCGTCGGCGCGGCGCTGGCGGCGGCTTATCTGGCTGCGGGTCTTGTCTATGCGCTTGCCATGGGGGCCGCGCCAATCCGGACCGATATCGATCCCGGGCAATGGCTTGTGGCGTTCATTCCGCTGGCGTTGCTGGTGCTTGCTCAGAGCGCCGGCGAGGAGGTCGTCTTTCGCGGTTATCTTCCGCAGCAACTGGCCGCGCGATGGCGGCATCCGCTTGTATGGGGTTTGCTGCCGTCTCTGGCGTTTGGCCTTGCGCATGTCTTCAATGGTGGCGCGCTCGATAGCTTCGCGCTCTACTATGTCGCCGCGGCAACCACGCTGGGACTCGTAATGATGGCGATGGTCTGGCGCACCGGGAGTCTCGCCGCTGCGATGGGCTTCCACTTCGTGAACAATATCGGCGCGCTGCTGATTGTGGGCGTTGTAGGCGTTGGGCCTCCCGTGTCCCTCTGGATGTGGCTTCCGGGGGATGCGGTGGCGGGAGCCTCAACTGATCTGTTGATGCTCGGCCTCCTGCTTGCGTTTATGTTGTCGCCGTTGATGCCGCTTCCGAAGGGTCAGCCTCTGCGAAGGAACGAAACCCGGGCAGCGCCATAGATGCGGCTGTCGATTGCGTCCCAGCCGGGAGCGACGGGTTCGTCCTCGTCAGAGCCTGTCTCGGCGATGACGAGCGCATCGGCCGTCAGCCACTGTCCGGAGGCCAGCTGCTCCAGCGCTAGCGGAACGAGGCCCTTGCGGTAGGGTGGATCGAGGAACACCAGATTGAATGGCGCGCCGAGCCCGGCCGGCTTGGGACCCAGGTCAGTCGCTGAGCGGCGATGAATCCGCGTATGTCCGAACAGCTGGAACGCTTCGATGTTGTCACGGATGCATCCGCGCGCCGCCGCCTCGGTTTCCACGAAAAGACAGAAGGCGGCGCCGCGCGAAATCGCTTCGAAACCCAGTGAGCCGGAGCCAGCGAAGGCGTCAATAACCCGTGCGCCTGCGAGCGGCGCCGCCCATTCGGCGTGAGCCAGGATATTGAAGAGTGACTCGCGCGCTCGGTCGGACGTAGGCCGTGTGCCCTGTCCCTCCGGCGCGCGGATGGAGCGTCCCTTCAGTGTGCCGCCAATGATGCGCATGTCCGCCCCATAGCAATTCGGCCGCCAAATGCTAGACGGACGGCATGGCCGATGAATGCGACCTTGAGATGATGCGGCGGGCGATGGAGCTCGCGCGCGCCGCGGCGGCGGCTGGCGAAGCGCCAATCGGCGCTGTGCTGGCTGATCCTGCAACTGGCGAGGTGGTGGCCGAGGCCCACAATCAACCCATTGGCTTGAACGATCCAACGGCGCACGCTGAAATTCTCGCTCTGCGGGCGGCCGGAACAAGACTGGGCAACTACCGCCTGACGGGATTGACGCTCTACGTGACGCTGGAGCCGTGCGCCATGTGTGTGGGCGCCGTGAGTCACGCGCGGATCGGCCGTCTGGTCTATGGCGCCGAGGACGCCAAGGGCGGCGCCGTAGCGCACGGCCCGCGGTTCTTCGAGCAGCCGACCTGCCACTCGCGGCCGCAGGTTGAGGGCGGGTTGCTGGCGGAGGAAAGTTCAGAGTTGCTGAAGGCGTTCTTTCGCGCGCGGCGATAGCCCGACTTCACCGCGGCGGCGGGGCCGTTCCTGCAAACAGTGACTTGAATTCCGGCCGCAGGTCTTCGGCGAAGACCTCCTGCTGGATTGCGATCTGATAGGGCCCCTCAGCGTAGGCCCCGATCTTGTACTGATCGAAGTAGGCATAGAGGCCGCCGAACTTGCCAGCAGCATTCGAGGGCGCAAGCGCAATGGATGCATCCTCCAGCCGCACATTGGCGTTCGGGCCCGCGCAGACGATGGGCTCGTCAAAGACGGTTGCTGAACCAGTGCGCTCGATCTTGGCCTTCTTCACCGCCTCGCAGCCGGCGATGACAACGGCCGGCGAAGGCGTCTTCGCATAGCGCATCATCGACGAAAACTCGACCTCCTGCGCCGTGCTGGCCTTCAGGATACGCGTGTCCGTGCTTGTCATGCCATGAGCGCCGCCCGTGAAGGTGTAGTAGTCGCCGACAAGGCTGACGAGGTCGCCAGAGCGAGCGAGCTCCTTCCATTCGAGGCGGTATTCCCATTCGATCGACGAGGCGCCACCGCGCTCCTCGGCTGCCGTCTGCGCGTCGCGTCTGGCGGTGGCCAGCAGACCCTCGGCCTCCTTGCGCAGGCTGACGATCACAGGGTCATCGGCCGGCCCTTCAGGAAAGGATGCACTGAACGCCATGTTGGCGTCGGAATAGCTGATCCCTCCATCCGTGCTCGCCTGTGCTGCGCCGGGGTCCGGCGGCGTTGGCGCCACAGGCGCGGATTGCGCAGACACGATGGGATCAGCGCCGTCAACGGATGGCGCTGCGGGCGTTTCCACCGCTGAAAGGGCGTCAGTCGCCGCCGCGTCTTCGCTGTTGTTGTTCGTGGCGATCATCACCGCACCGACAGCAGCGACGACGGCGAGACCGCTTCCTGCCATCGCCAGTCCGCCCAACGGCAGTTTGCGTTTTTCCGACATCTGCGAATCTCCGCCGAGCCTGCTCAGCCGGTTATCGTCCAAATCGGGGCGGCGATGAAGGCCCAGCCGACAAACAGTAGGACGCCTGCATCCCGGTTGGCGCGAAACAGGACGAGCGCCCGGGGGCCATTGCTGGCGTCGGTGCGAAGCGCCTGTTGCGCAAGGTGCAAGGCAAAGGGAAGGACGGCCAGAAGGCCCCATGGGCCCGCACCGGCATAGCCTGCGGCCGCGCACAGGACGATGCAGACAAGGTAGATTGCCGCCACGGCCGGTCTTACGGCCGCACCAAACCGCCGCGCCGTTGACTTCACGCCGACCAGCGCATCGTCCTCAAGATCCTGGATAGCGTAGATGGTGTCATAACCCAGTGTCCAGAAAACGAGCCCGGCGTAGAGCAGCAGGTCTGGCGTTGCGATCGCTCCTCGTGAAGCTGCGGCGGCGACGAGCACCCCCCAGTTGAAGGTCAGCCCCAGCCACACCTGCGGCCACCACGTGATGCGCTTCATCAGCGGATAGAGCGCCACCATCGGAATAGCGCCGAGCGCGACGAGTTTCGCGAAATCAGGAAGGCAGAGGAGCACGGCAAGGCCAACCGCGCACTGGATCAGCAGCCAGACCCAGGCCTGTTTCGCTGACACCGCTCCGGAGGGCAGGGGGCGCTGCGCCGTGCGCGCAACCTTTGCATCGATATCCTGATCGAGGATATCATTGTACGTGCACCCCGCGCCGCGCATGGCGATCGAGCCGATGGCGAACAGCGGAACAAGCCAAAGATCATCCTGAACAAAGCCGGTCCCGGCGCGGGCCAGCGCCAGTCCGATCAAACAGGGCAGGCCGAGCAACCAGAATCCGACCGGCCGGTCATAACGCGAGAGTTGCAGATAGGGACGGATCGCGCTGGGCGATCGCTGGACCCATGATCCACGCAGGGCGTCGGCAGGGGTGGCGGATGCGGCAGGTTTGGTCACGCTTGGTCCTTGGCAGGCAGGTCCCGCCGATATAGCGCAGGGACATGAGCGCGACACCCCGGCTTCATGTCGCCCCCGATCTGTCGGCGGGCGGCGTCATCACGATTGAAGGCGATCAGGCGCACTACCTGACGCGGGTGATGCGATTAGGCGTTGGCGATGCCGTGCGGGTGTTCAACGGGCGCGATGGCGAATTCGCTTCGACGATCTTCGAGACCGGCAAGCACACACTCAGGCTGGCGCTTGGCGAACTGAGTCGCAAGCAGCTAGCGGCACCGGACCTGTGGCTGCTGTTTGCGCCGCTGAAGAAGGCGCGAACGGATTTTGTGGTGGAGAAGGCAGTCGAGCTGGGCGTGTCGGAAATTCGTCCGGTGCTGACTGAAAGAACGGATGCCGACACTGTGCGTGTCGAACGGCTGGCGCGTATTGCGGTTGAGGCAGCCGAACAGACGGAACGACTGGATGTGCCGCCGGTGCGCGAAGCGCAGAAGCTGTTTGCCGCGCTTGAAGGATGGCCGGCTGAGCGAGCGCTGATCTATGCCGACGAGGCAGGTGATGACGAGGCGAAGCCGTGGGGCGGGGAGTCGGGGCGCGCGCCGTCTCTGGAGTCCGCGCTGAGGCAGATGACCGATGGTCCAGCCGCGATTCTGATCGGGCCTGAGGGCGGCTTCTCCGCAGGCGAGCGGGCGCGGCTTAGGTCGCCATCGTTTGTCCGGCCGGTCGGCCTGGGGCCACGAATCCTTCGTGCGGAAACGGCCGCCATTGCGACGTTGGCCGTCTGGCAAGCCATCCGGGGCGACTGGCGCAGCGTTTAGCCTGCATCGCCGGAGCGATAGTTTTCCTTCACGCATTGAACATTTGACGGCCCTCTCTGGCGTCCCTAATCGGGCGTACCTATTTGCTGGCAAGGACCAGCTCCGGACGCAGCGCATGACGACACCTACTCGCGATATCGACGAGTCCGCGCCGCGTATCTCAGGCACGCGTGAACTTGTCGAACGGCTGGCGAGCGGCTCAAAGCCTGGGGCTGAATGGCGTGTCGGGACCGAGCATGAGAAGTTCGGCTTCCTGATATCCTCGAAGCGCCCGCTGCCCTACGAGGGTCCGGCGTCTGTCCGATCCCTTCTTGAAGGTCTTTCGGAACGCTTTGGCTGGACGCCGATTCAGGAAGGCGGCTTCATCATCGGTCTCAAGAAGGATGGCGCCAGCGTCAGCCTTGAGCCCGGCGGTCAGTTCGAACTCTCCGGCGCGCCGCTTGAGGATATCCATCAGACAGCTGACGAAATCGCAAACCATCTGCGCGAAACACGCGCGATCGCCGGGCCTATGGGAGTTGATTTTCTTGGTCTTGGCTTCTCGCCGGTCTGGACGTTTGACGAGACGCCAGCGATGCCGAAGGGCCGCTATGGCATAATGCGCGCCTACATGGAGAAGGTCGGGCGGCTCGGGCGGCAGATGATGTACCGGTCGTGTACGGTGCAGACCAATCTCGATTTCGGCTCGGAAGCCGACATGGTGAAGAAGCTGCGCGTCAGTCTCGCGCTGCAGCCCATCGCGACGACCCTGTTCGCGAACTCGCCCTTCGCCGAAGGTCGCACCAACGGATTCCTCAGTTATCGCTCACATGTGTGGACCGATACCGATCCTGACCGCACAGGCATGTTGCCATTCGCGTTTGAGAGCGGGTTCGGGTTCGAGCGCTATGTCCGTATCGCTCGATGTGCCGATGTACTGTCCAGCGCGAGGGCAAATATCTCGACGCCTCGGGCCTGTCCTTCCGCGATTTCATGGCCGGCAAGCTTTCGATCCTGCCCGGCGAGTTTCCGGCGACTGGACGATTTCGACGATCACCTCTCGACCATTTTCCCGGAGGTGGGGACTCAAGACTTTCTTGGAGATGCGGGGCGCTGACGTCGGAGCAGAACCTATGTTGTCGGCCCTGTCGGCGCTTTGGGTTGGGTTGCTCTATGATGACGTTGCCCTGGATGGGCGCCCTGGGAGCTGGTGAAATCGTGGACGGCACCCGATCGGCAGGCGTTGCGCTCCCGCAGCGCCGGCGCTGGGTCTGAAGGCGCCGATCCGCAATCACCGTGCGCAGGACGTGGCGAAAGACATGCTGGCCCTTGCGGCCGGGGGGCTCAAACGGCGCAAGCGTGTCGACGCCGAAGGCCGCGATGAAACCCGTTATCTGGACTGTCTGACGGAGATTGCCGACAGCGGCATGGCTCCCGCGGAAAGGCTGCTGGCGCGGTACAACGGCCCGTGGAAACGGGACATCAGGCACATCTTCGAAGAAGCCCGTATCTAGCCAGCGCGGCCGCGCCATTCATGTGCGGCGGCAAATCCTGCCTCAATCAAGTCGATTCAAGGGCTTGAGCCTGCGATGACGGCATGATGAACATGTCCCCGAGAGAGATCGCCGAGGGGCTCATAGATTTTTCAACATCGTGGTGGTCGTGGGGCTCGTGATCACGGGTCTGACCGCCATCCCTGTTTTCACCCAGATGCGGCATCACCCCCGCGGTCTGCACATCCTGTTTTTCGCGGAAATGTGGGAGCGGTTCTCCTACTATGGGATGCGCTCCATCCTGATCTTCTATCTCACCCAACACTTCGTCTTTTCGCAGGGCTTCGCCAGTTCGCAATATGGGCCTACACCTCGCTGGTGTACCTGCTGCCGTTGATCGGCGGCATCCTGGCTGACCGTTATCTTGGCACGAAGAAGGCGATCGCCTTCGGTGCGCTCTTGCTGGTTGCTGGTCACCTGTTGATGGCGGCCGAGGGCAACTCGGCTTCCCAGACGCTGAAGTATGCAGGACAGGAATACAAGTTCGAGGTCGATGGCCGCGGCGATCTGCGTCGCACCTTCCTGCCGGTTGGCGATGCGCGTTGCGAGCTAAACGCAGCCGAAGATTCGGATTCAACCTGCACGATCACGGCTTCGGAAGCCGGCGACCTCGTATTCACTGGCCTTCCGGCGGACACCGCTATCCCGACGACTATTCCGAAGTCCGAGTACGAACTGGGCGTTGCGGATCGCAACCCGCTGTTTGTCGGTATCTTCTATCTGGCTCTGTCGCTGATCATCGTCGGCGTCGGGTTCCTGAAATCCAATATCTCGGCGATTGTCGGTCAGCTCTATCCGCCGGGCGATCCCAAGCGCGATCCGGGGTTCACGCTGTACTACTACGGCATCAACCTCGGCGCCTTCTGGGCGACCGCATTGTGCGGTCTGCTTGGCACGTCTGTCGGCTGGTGGGCCGGCTTTGGCCTTGCTGGCGTAGGCATGCTGTTTGGCTGGCTGGTGTTTACGCGCCGGCGTCTGCTCTTCTGGACCAAGGGCCCGGCTCAGCTTCCGGACGAGGTCGGCCAGCCGCCTGAATCGATGGACCTCCAGGCCAAGGGTCTCCTGGGTCTCAGCAAGGAATGGTCTATCTATGTGGGCGGCTTCGTGGCTGTTGGCGTCGTGTGGCTTCTTGTGCAGTCGCCGCCGGCCCAGATTCTTGATGGCCTGAACGACTTTACGCAAAGCGCGCTTGGCTTCATGAACCTGCCGCGGCAGGACCATGTCCACATCTTCTACCTGCTGATGCTCGGATCCGTCGTGTTCCTTGGTTATATCTTCTACACCATGGCCAAGGTGTCGAAGGAGGAAGCCCAGCGACTTGGCCTGGCGCTGATCCTTGTCGCCGCCGCTACCGTATTCTGGACGCTGTTTGAGCAGGCCGGCTCTTCGCTGTCGCTGTTCGCCGACCAGAACACCCAGCTGCCCAGCGATGGCTTCTTCACCGTTACGGCGGCGCAGACGCAGTCATTCAACGCAGGCTTCATCCTGCTGTTTGCCCCTGTGTTCGCGGCGCTGTGGGCATGGCTCGGGTCTCGAAATCTCGATCCCAACCCGACGCTGAAGTTTGGCCTCGGCATCATCCAGGTCGGGGTTGGGTTCTTCATGCTGGTCATCGGCGCGCAGTTCGCCGATGCACAGTTCCAGGTTCCGATCATCTTCCTGATCCTGTTGTACATGTTCCACACGACGGGTGAGCTCTTCCTGTCGCCTGTGGGCCTCTCGGCAATCTCGAAGCTGTCAGTCTACAGGGTCCTGTCGACCATGATGGCGATCTGGTTCCTGTCCTCCGCATGGGCGCAGTACATCGGCGGCATCATTGCGGGGATGACCGAGACGGAGTCGGTTGCGGGCAGGGCGCTGAGCAACGAGGCCGCGCTCAAGGCATCACTGGATGTGTTCTACATCCTCGGCTGGGTCGGCGTCGGGATCGGCATTGTCCTGGCTCTCGCCAGTTTCGTGCTGAAACACATGGCGCATGGAGCTTTCGACGAGACCATGGAGAGCACCGACCAGATCGAGCCGTCGCCGACAGAAGGCGGCAGGCAGGCGACCTGATCGCTATGCTGGCAAGCGTGGGCGGCCTCAGCCGCCCGCGCCGCCAACCGTGATCTTGTCGATACGAACGGACGGTTGACCGACGCCTACAGGCACGGACTGCCCGCCTTTGCCACATGTGCCGACGCCTTCATCCATCGCGAAATCATTGCCGATCATCGAGATGGAATTCATAACCGTCGGGCCGTGGCCGATGAGCGTGGCATTCTTGACCGGCGCGCCAACCTTGCCGTTCTCGACCAGATACGCCTCGGTGCACTGGAACACGAACTGGCCGTTGGTGATGTCGACCTGTCCGCCGCCGAAATCGACAGCCCAGATCCCCTTCTTGATCGAACGAACAATCTCTTCCGGATCGTGCGAGCCGCTCGTCATGAAGGTGTTGGTCATGCGCGGCATCGGCGCATTGGCGTAGCTCTCGCGTCGACCATTGCCGGTGGGGGCGACGCCCATCAGGCGTGCGTTCTGGCGATCCTGCATGTAGCCGACCAGCCGACCGTCCTCGACCAGCACGGTGCGTTGGGTTTCTGTCCCTTCATCATCGAAGGAGAGCGATCCGCGCCGCTTCGAGATTGTGCCGTCGTCGACGATGGTGACGCCCTTGGACATCACCTGCTCGCCGATCCGGCCAGAGTACACGGAGGATCCCTTGCGGTTGAAGTCGCCTTCAAGGCCATGGCCGACCGCCTCGTGCAGCAGCACGCCAGTCCAACCCGGCCCGAGCGCCACTTCCATTTCTCCAGCAGGGGCGGGAACGGCTTCCAGATTGATTTCCGCCTTGCGCAGCGCCCGCTCGGCCAGCGCCTTCCAGCGTTCCGGCTGGATCCATTCCTCGTAGCTGTCGCGGCCACCTGCGCCAGCCGAGCCGGTCTCGCGGCGGCCATCCTTTTCGAGTGTCACGGAAATATTGATGCGGACGAGCGGGCGGGCTTCCGCCACGCTTGCGCCGCCAGACCGGACGATCTCGACGGAGGTGTGGGAACCGGCAAGCGAAGCTGATACCTGAACGACGCGCGGATCACGCGCGCGGCACCACGCGTCGATTTCGGCCAAAAGGTTGGTCTTGGTTCCGAAGTCGGGGGCGGCCGTCGGATCCACATCGTCGTAGAGGCGGCGGTTTACCGGTGTCGGCCCCACGGCCAGAATGCCGCCATGCCCGCGCTTCGCAGTTGCCGCAGCGGTGGCGGCCCGGCGCAGTGCAGCCTCCGACAATTCGCTAGCATGCGCATAACCTGTCGTTTCGCCCGCGACGACGCGCAGCCCAAAGCCCTGGCCCGTGTCGTAAGAGGCTGACTTGAGGCGGCCATCGTCGAACAGGAAGCTCTCAGAGCACACAGACTCGGCGAAGATCTCGCCGTCCTCGGCGCCATTCAGCGCTTCGTCGAGGATGCCCGCGGCGCGGGAAATCCCGACGCCAGCCTGTTCGAGCAAGCTGTGTTCGGTCATGACCGGCCTCCATCAAAGGTGTTCTGCATCAGCCCTCTAGATAGGGGCAGACAGAGCTGATTGACAGCGCTGAGGCAGGGCTGGGGTCAGCTGCCTGCCGGAACCACCGTGAAACGCTGCATTTGCTGGGCCGCCAGTTCGAAATCCGGGTCGAGATAAAGCGCTTCCCGGAAGTCTTCGTAGGCTGACTGGAGATCGCCAAGCTTCTCGTGCGTCAGACCCCTGTTGTAGTGGGCGACCGCCTTCGCGTCCGTGTCATCCGTGACGATGCCCTCATTCAGGGCGGTCATGGCCTCCGGATAGCGCTTCAGGTTGTAGAGGGCTGCGCCGAGGTTGATCTTCGTTTCCTGAAGGTCAGGCATGAGGTCGAGGCCGCGCTGATAGTCCCACATCGCACGCGTATTATTTCCCTGCCGCATGAACAGGATGCCGCGGTTGGTGTAGGTGGCCGCCCTGTCGCGCCTTTTCAGCGTCTCGACCTCCAGCGCCTTTGTGCAAAGGTCTATCGCCCGCGTCGCCGATCCCTGGCCGTATTCCACGGCCTCATAGCAGGCCTGTCCCAGGCCGCCGCCAACGACCGTGACGGCTCCTTGCGCCGAGGCGGGGAGGGCGACGCCTGCGGCAACAACGAGCGCTGAAATCCCCAATCCAAACCGGGTGTTCATCTTTCCAACTCCGTGAGCCTCTGGTAGCGACCACGCGCCAACCGGTACGAATCGGCCCGCCTGCGACACTATGCACCCGGCAGGGCGATACGGAGCGGTGGCGACTTGCAGCGTATCACGGTAAAGCCGCGATTTCACGCATCTGGCTGGAGGATGTGGTCAAACATGCGCAGAGGGGCTTGGAAACACTGGGCGCTCGGCGCCGCCAGCCTGATGGCCGGCGGAACCGCTTGGGCGACGCCGGTTCCCGGAGGCATCGACTTCCAGACGCCGGTCACAGAGACGGCGAAGAAGGTCCATGCCTTCCACACCGAGGTGCTCGTCATCATCACGGCGATCGTGATCTTCGTCACGGCGCTGCTGCTGTGGGTGATGATCCGGTACAACAAAAAAGCGAACCCCACGCCGAAGAAGTTCAGCCACAACACGATGATCGAGATCATCTGGACGGTGGCGCCGGTTCTTATCCTCGTGTGGATCGCCAAGAGCTCGTTCCCGCTGCTGTACGAACATGTTCAGGGACGTACCACCAATGGCGACGTTGCCGAGGAAGCAGGCCGTGGACATCAAGGTCTACGGCAACATGTGGTACTGGGATTACACGTACAACCAGAACACCGACAAGGAATTCACCGTCGAACTTCTGTATGCTGAAAGCTGGCGACGAAGCCCGTCCGCTGCCGGAGCGCGGCGACCTCGCGCAGCTCTCTGTCGACAATCCGATGGCGCCGGCGGGCCGCTATGTGCGTCTCCAAGATTTCGGCCAAGGACGTCATCCACGCCTGGCGATGCCGCCCGCTCTCGCGGGTCGACGCCAGGCCGGGGCGCTTGAACCAGCTCTGGTTCAAGGTTGACCAGCCGGGGATCTATTACGGCCAGTGCTCGAACCGTGGCAGATCATAGCGCAACATGCCGATCGAGCTGCGCATCCCCGCAGGAACAATACGACCGCGTGGCTTGCCGCCGCCCAGGCCGATCCGCCAGCGGTGGTCGCGCTCATTCTTCACAGCCTGCCCGGACGTCCGACGCAGGTCGCCTCGGGCCTGGTGAGGATCAGGGAGTCGTTCGATGGCGAGCGCGAATTACCGCGGCGGGCTACCGGCCACTACGCGCATGGCGATCACCACGATCCTGGGCGGTACAGCCCGGCGCTGGCTGTTCTCGATCGTCCAAGCGTTATCGGGACGCTGTATCCGATTCGCGATGCGCGGGGTCGTCGGTTTCTGTGTTCTCCGGTTTCCATGCGGGCCGAGCTCGCTGAACCCGGCCTTCAGCTGTTCGACCACTGCTCGGCGGGTTCTTCGCGAATGAACACCGGTACCGTCACCACCATGCACGGTCTGATCATGATCTCTTCATGGTCAGCGCGTTCGCGCTGATCGGCGGTTCGGCAACGGTTCGTACCGCTGATGATCGGCGCGCCGGACATGGCGATGCTGCGATGAACAGCCATCTTGTTCTGGCTGCCGCCGGTGTCGTTCTTCCTGCTGATCCTGTCGATGTTTGTGCCGCCTGCCGCCGGGCTCCGCCTTCGGCGGCGGCTGCGTTTATCCGCCGCTCTCGAGCACCACGGCCACCGGGCTCCGTGACGGATCTCGTGGATCTCTCGCCACGTTGCAGGTCCGTCGATCCTCGGCGCCATCAACTTCATCGTCACGATCCTCAACAGCGCGGCTGCATGACGCCAGCCAAGATGCCGCTCTTCGCGTATGGTCGGTGCTGGTCACGCAGTTCTGCTCGTTCTGGCGGCTGCCGGTTCTCGCTGGCGCGCGACCACGTTGCTGACTGACTGCACTTCGGATCAGCCTTCGATGTCGCCGGCAGGTGGCACCCGATCATGTTCCAGCACCTGTTCTGGTTCTTCGGGCACCCCGGGCGGGCGTACATCATGATCCTGCCGGGCTTCGGCATCATCAGCGATATCCGACGTTCTCGAAGAAGCCGTTCGGTTATCTCGCATTGCCTACGCCATGGTCGCGATCGGTCACTGGCTTCATCGTCTGGGCGCGTTCCATGTACACAGCGGGCATGGACAGAACCGGAAGGCCTACTTCGTGGCGGCCACGATGGTGATCGCGGTTCCAACAGGCGGAAGATCTTCTCGTGGATCGCAAACGATGTGGGGCGGTTCCATCGAGTTCAAGGTGCCGATGCTGGGCGATCGGCTTCATCTTCCTGTTCACCGTCGGCGGCGTGACAGGCGTTGTGCTCGCCAACGCGGGCGTCGACCACAGCCTGCACGACACCTACTACGTCGTGGCGCACTTCCGCTTCATGCCCGCCGTTAGCGCGGTCTTCACGCTTTCTGCGGCTGGTGTCACTGGTTCGAGAAATGTGTGGGGCGTGAAGTACAACGGCTTCATCGCGGGCTTCCGCACTTGGCTGATGTTCATCGGCTCGAACATGATCTTCTTCCGCAGCAATTTCGCCTGCAGGGCATGCCGCGCCGGTACGTCAACTACGCCGACGCATTCCAGGAATGGCACCACTGAAGTCGACGATCGGCTACTGGGTCGCGGCCGCGGCCACGATCGTGTTCTTCATCGGCCTCCTCGAGGCGATGATCCGCCGCCGCAAGGCCGAGGCCAATCCGTGGGGCGAGGGGGCGACGACGCTGGAGTGGACCCTTTCCTCTCCGCCGCCGTTCCACCAGTACAACGACCTCCCAAGGGTCAGGTAACAGGGCGCAAGGCGGCCCGGACCCAGGGTCCGGGCTGTCGCGCAAGACAAGATGTCCGACGCGACCTTCGTCAGCACGTCTTCTGCCGCCGCTCCCGCGAGTGCGATGGACTATGTGCGCCTGATGAAGCCGCGCGTGATGTCGCTCGTCGTGTTCACGGCCTTCGTCGGGCTGGTTACAGCGCCGGTGGCTATGAACCCGGTGGCGGCGGCTTGCGCCGTGCTCGCCGTGGCGATCGGCTCGGGCGCCGCCGGCGCGCTGAACATGTGGTTCGACGCCGACATCGACGCGAAGATGGCTCGCACAGTGAGCCGGCCGGTTCCGGCCGGGCTGGTGCGGGCCGATGAAGCGCTGAGCTTCGGCCTGATCATGTCGGTGCTGTCGGTGACGCTGATGGCGCTGGCCGCGACCCCGCTTGCGGCGGCCCTGCTGGCGTTTTCGATCTTCTTCTATGCTGTCGTCTACACGATGTGGCTCAAGCGCTCGACGGCGCAGAACATCGTGATCGGGGGCGCCGCTGGCGCTTTCCCGCCCGTGATCGGCTGGGCGGCGGCCATGGGCAATGCGCCGGTCGACGCCTGGCTGCTCTTCGGTCTGATCTTCCTGTGGACCCCGCCGCACTTCTGGGCGCTGTCGCTGTGGACCTCAAAGGAATATGCACGCGCTGGCGTGCCGATGCTGCCGGTGACGCATGGCGCGGCTGAAACCCGCCGCCAGATTTTCCTCTACACGCTAGTTGTGACGCCGTTCGCGCTTCTGCCGGTCGCGACCGGGCTCGGCGGAGCGATCTACGCCGCCGTCGCCGTTATCGGTGGCGGGGCCTTCATCTGGCATGCCTGCCGTGTCTATTTCAGCCGCGCCGGTGATGCTGATGCGCCGCAGGATATCGGCCGAGCGAAGGCCATGTTCGGCGTTTCGATCCTTTATCTCTTCGCCCTGTTCGCCGCGCTTCTGGTCGAACGCGTCCTGCCGCTGCACTTCCCGCTGGTGGGAGGAGCATGATGCTGGACAAGGGTCAGATCACCGACTGGGATGGCGAGCCTGAGGCGCCGGTTCCCAATGCTCCGCGTGGCAAGGACGCCGTTGAGCAACTCCTTGGCGCCCGCGAAGCCATTCCGACCGGCGAACGCGTAACGCTGACGCCAGAGCAGGTGACCGCCCGCAAGCGGCGGGGGCAGTGGATTGCGCTGGCCCTGTTTGCATTCGTCATCCTCGTTTTCGTGCTGACCATGGCGAAGGTCGGCGGCGGCATACCGGAGCGGATGTGAACAAGCGCGCCAGGCTCACCACGGGGATCATCGTCGGCGTCGCCATCGGCATGCTGGGCCTGAGCTTTGCGGCCGAGCCGCTGTATTCGACCTTTTGCCGCGTCACGGGGTTCGGCGGCACAACCCGGGTTGCCGTCGAGCGGCCAACCGAGGTGCTCGACCGGCAGGTGCGTGTCTCCTTTGACGCGAACGTCGATCCGGGTGCGCCGCTGAAATTCCGAGCCAAGCAGCCTCATGTCGATGTGAAGCTGGGCGAGACCATGATGGCTTTCTACGAGGTCACCAACACCTCGTCTGAGCCGGTGCGGGCGATGGCTACGTTCAACGTGGTGCCGCACAAGGTCGGCCGGTACTTCAACAAAATCCAATGCTTCTGTTTCGTCGAGCAGACCTATGAGCCCGGCGTGACGGTCGAGATTCCGGTGGTATTCTTCGTGTCGCCCGATATGGCCAAGGACTGGCAGGCGGACGACGTGAAGGGAATCACGCTTTCGTATACGTACTACCGCTCGACCGGTCCGCAGGCCGACGCGCGGCGCGAGGACGCATCCGCAGTCAACTAGGCGGCGGATAGGAGACTGGAGACGGCGGAAACGGGGTCAGGCCCCTGACCGCAAAGCGAGGGACTGAAGCCATGGCGGGCGACGTCAAGCACGACTATCACCTTGTGAAGCCGAGCCCGTGGCCGCTGCTGGCTTCGATCTCGATGCTGCTCATGGTGCTCGGCGCGGCCGGCGCGATGAAGGGCCTGTGGTTCGTCCAGCAGGGCAACTGGTGGGGACCGGTGCCGGGCTTCGTCGCGCTCGTGTTCGTCCTGATCGGCTGGTGGGGCGATGTCCTCAAGGAAAGCCGCGGCGGCGACCACAGCGAAGTCGTCCAGATCTCCCTGCGCTACGGCATGGTGTTGTTCATTGCCTCCGAGGTGATGTTCTTCGTCGCCTGGTTCTGGGAATTCTTCGAGATGGCGATTTTCCACACGCTGCGTGCCAATCCCGCGCACGCGGACCTCGCCAATCCGGCTCTGGAACCTCTGCTCAAATGGAATGAGTGGCCGGTCCAGCAGGTCGATGGGCATCAGGTGAAGCCGTTCGATCCGTTCCACCTGCCGCTGATCAACACGCTTATCCTGCTGCTCTCAGGCACGACCGTGACGTGGGCGCACCACGGCTTGCAGGTCGGCGACCGCAAGGCGGCCATTACGGGCCTCATCCTGACGATCGTCCTCGGCATGGCGTTCACATCGCTGCAGGTTGTCGAATACATGGAAGCCGGCTTCTCCTACGGCGGCTCGCTCTATGGCTCGGCCTTCTTCATGGCCACGGGCTTCCACGGCGCGCACGTCGTGATCGGCACGCTGTTCCTGATGGTGTGCCTGGGCCGTCTCGTGGCCGGCGGCATGAAGCCGGACAAGCACCTCGGCTTCGAATTCGCTGCCTGGTACTGGCACTTCGTCGATGTGGTGTGGCTGTTCCTCTTCGCCTTCGTCTACGTGACGCCGCACCTCGTATGGGGTTCGGGCCCGCCGGGCGCCGGTCACTAACGGACGGGAACAATGGCAGTTCGGAACCTGCTGGCCAGAAGGGCGGGATTGATCGCCTTCCTGGCTGTGCAGGTGCTGGGGCTGGCGTTCTGGTTATCGGCGTTGCTGCCGAACATCGGTCCTGACGCTGACCCGCTGGTTGAAAGCGCCCAGCAGATCTGGAGCGGCGGCGGCCATTCTGTCCTCGAGACGGATTTCCGGTCCGGCAGAAGCGTCGTTGGCGTCGGTCGTTTCCATCCGGTTGGCGATCTTGGCCAGTTCGATCCCGCGCCATTGCTGGCCGGTACGGCGCTCATGGTGCTGGCGGGGCTTTGCGCTGTCGCCGCAACCCTTTTGTTTCGGTCGAGATTGCTGATTGCGACGGGAGCGGCGATTGCCGGACTTCTTGCCGGGCTCGGCGGGTGTGCATTCATCGCGATGCAGTGGCTCGGCGACACGGCGTTTCCGCCAGGCTATCTCAATGCTTACCTGCTGAACGCGCTTACACGCGCTTTTCTCCTGCAGGTCGCCCTTGGTTTCGTATTTCTGGTTGGTCCTTCGGTGCTCGCGATTGCGGGCGTTGTGACGCAGGAACGACCGTTGGGATTCCGCTTCGCCGCTCTTAACTGGATCATAGTCGCAGCCGTGTGGATCGCTTTCTACGTGGCCTGCTTTGTTGCGCCATTTCCGTTCGGCGACGAGGGCTGGAAACCGATCTGAAGGATCACGCCATGGCTGTGAGCGCGCTTTCCGCCGGCCTGCGCTGCCGCTGCCCGAACTGCGGCGAGGGGCAGGTCTTCGCGGGGTTTCTCCGCTTCAAGGAGCGTTGCGAGGCTTGCGACGCAGACCTGACAATCGCAGATGCTGGCGATGGCCCGGCCTTCTTCGTCATGTTCGCCGCGCTGATCTGCATCGTGCCGTCGGCAATGTTCTTCGAGTTCGCCTTCCGTCCGCCCGGCTGGGTGCACATCCTGATCTGGCCGCCGGTCACGATCGGCTTCTGTCTGGCGCTGCTGCGGCCCATCAAATCGCTGCTGTTCGCGCTGCAATGGAAGCACAAGGCCGGTGAGGCGCGGCTTCAGGACGGCGGCTCCGAGTAGCCCTCGGGCTGCCGCCGGGATAAACCCACCGCATGTATTTCCGGCCGCTGCCAATCCTGACGCTGGTCGCCGTACCCATTTTGGCGGCGCTGATTGCGCTGGGCGTCTGGCAGGCGCAGCGGGCCGGATGGAAGACCGACCTGATCGCGCAATTCGAGGCGACGGCTTCTGCGCCCCCTCTGTCGATGGAAACCGCCTGCAGCCATGGTCTGGCTCAGGGGCAGGTGATCGAGCCGCCGACGGGGCAGGGCGCTGCCCTGCGCATGTTCGGCCACGATGCGGGCGGCGTTGCTGGGTGGCGTCTCTTTCAGACGGCTGTTCTGTGCGGACGTCCTATCTTTCTCGAAAGCGGGTTCGAAGCGCTCGCGATTGGCGGGCCGGGAGGCGTTCTGCCATCGGGCGCAAAGGACGCGCCCGTGATTGACCGCTACATCGTCGAGCCGTGGCCCGAGAAGCCGGTAATGGCCGCGTCAAACTCGCCCGAGCGGAACGAATGGCACTGGTTCGACGCGGCCGCCATGGTTCAAGCGGCCGGCGTGGACGAAGCAGACACGCGGCTTATCGTGACGCCATTCTCTGGCGTGCCGGACTTCCTGTCGCGCACGCCGCCAGCCACCCACATCGGCTATTCCGTGACATGGTTCGGGATGGCGATTGCCTTCCTGGTGATATACGCGGTGTTTCATGTGCGGGCCGGTCGCCTGCGCTTCGGCAAGGCGAAGGCATGAAGTACGTTTCAACTCGCGGGAACACGGCGCCTGTCGACTTTGTGTCGGCAAGTCTGACCGGGCTCGCCCCTGATGGCGGTCTGTTCAGTCCGGAATCCTATCCGCAGCTGAAACCTGTTCCAGTCGCTTCTTATGTCGATACCGCCACGCGCGTGCTGTCAGCGTTTGCAGGTGAGGCTCTGGACGAGCAGACGATCCGCGGCCTGTGCGAGCGCGCTTATGCGCCTTTTGCCCACCAGTCGGTTGCGCCGCTGGTGGAGGTCGGCCCCGGACGGTGGATGCTCGAACTGCATCATGGCCCGACGCTGGCGTTCAAGGATATCGCGATGCGCCTGATTGCGCAGCTGTACGATCATCTCCTTGAACAGCGCGGCGAGCGCATGACCATCCTGTGTGCGACATCGGGCGATACCGGCGGCGCGGCAGCGTCTGCCTTTGCCGGGTCAAAGAATGTCGACATCGTCATTCTCCATCCGCTCGACCGTGTTTCGCCCACACAGCGCCTGTTCATGACCGCAACTGGCGCGGACAATGTGGTCAATCTCGCGCTGGAGGGCGACTTCGACGGGACGCAGGCAATCCTCAAGCAGCTCCTTGCAGACGATCAGTTCCGCCGGAGTGCGGGGCTGGCGGCGGTCAACTCGATCAACTGGACGCGGGTCGCCGCCCAGAGCGTCTACTTCGCGCAGGCGCAGGCGCAACTTGGCGCTGGCCGGCCTGTCCGCTTTGTTGTGCCGACAGGAAATTTCGGTGACGCGCTGGCTTGCTATGTGGCGTGGCGCTGCGGGTTGGTGGCCAATCTCGACATCGTTGCGGCCGTCAACGCCAACGACGCCATGGCGCGGCTGCTGGCTGGCGATGCGCTGACCAAAGGGCGCACGGCTGCGACGTTGAGCCCGGCCATGGATATCCAGCTGCCGTCCAACTTCGAGAGACTATTATTTGAAGCAACGGGCCGGGACGGCGGGGCCATTGCAACGGCCTATGCCCAGCTGGCCGAACGTGGGGAAGCGCCACTTCCCAAGGGGGCGGGCGCGTGGTTTGCGGCGCAGGGCTTGAGCGCAGAACGCGTCAGCGACACAGAAACCATCGACGAAATGCAGCGCACGCTCGCCGAAACCGGTTGGATCGTCTGTCCGCACACGGCTGTGGGGCTTGCCGCCTCCCGCCGTTCAACGGCCGAAGGCCCGATCGTCACGCTGGCGACGGCACATGCCGCTAAGTTTCCCGAAACCGTCGCGCGGGCTCTCGGCAAGGACGTTCGTCTGCCGGAGCGCGCCGCCGGATTCACGAGCCGGCCCGAGAAGTTTGAAACAGGTCCCATGAGCGCTGACTTTGTCCGCAAGCGGATCGAGGCCCTTGCGGCGAAGCGCTGACATGGATGGCCGTGAAGTCATAACCCTGAACAATGGCGCCCGCATCGTGTTCGATCCGATGCCGGGGCTTCGCACATCGGCCGTGGGCGTCTTCCTCGCCGCCGGCGCGCGACACGAGGCTGATGCTGTCAGCGGTCTGGCGCACTTCCTCGAGCACATGGCCTTCAAGGGCGCTGCTGGGCTATCGGCGCAGCAGATCGCTGAGGCGGTCGAGGCGCGGGGCGGCGTGATCAATGCCGCAACCGGCTACGAGATGACCAACTACTTCGTGCGTTGCTTGTCGCCGGATGCGCCCGATATGCTGGATCTTGCGTTGTCCATGGTCTTTGCCCCGGATCATCCGGAGGGCGAGATCGAGCGCGAGAAGGGCGTTGTCCTGCAGGAAATGGGCGAGGCGGCCGATCAGCCGGACGATCTCGTGTTCGAACTGATCCAGCAGGCGAGCTATCCTGGTCATCCGCTCGGCCGCCCGATCCTTGGCGAAAAGGATACGCTGAAGGCCATCAGCCGGGATGATCTCATCAGTTTCGCAACCGGAAACTATTCGCCACGCCGGACCGTGATTTCAGTCGCCGGCGCATTCGACCGGGAAGCCATTCTCGCGAAGGCCGAGCACTGGCTCGGCGGGCGCGTCGATCAGCCGGCTCAGGTCACTTATGCGCCTCCTACGCCGAAAGCCGATGCCCGCGGCGAAGTCCGCAAGCTTGAGCAGTGCCACCTGGTGATGGCGCGTCGCACGGTCTCGGCGACGTCGCCCGGCCGGTTTGCAGCCCGGATCTTCGCCGAAATTCTCGGTGGAGGCATGGCGTCGCGGCTGTTCCAGAAGGTGCGCGAGGCAAGAGGTCTGGCCTACACCATCGACGCATCCTGCGATCAGCACAGCGATTGCGGACGCGTGTCGGTCTATGCGGGTTGTGATGCAGCGGACGCGAAGGATGTCGCGCAGCTGACTCAGGACATCTGGGCCGATCTGGCCATCAAAGGCCCGACGCAAGCTGAACTCGACCGTGCGAAAGCAATCGCCGCTGCTCAGTTCGCGATGGCCGCGGAAGCGCCGGCCGCCCGCGCTTCCTCTGCCGCCTACGAACTCCTGACCTTTGGCCGGACCATCAGCGTCGAGGAAACGCTCGGCCATATTGCCGCCGTAACAATCGATGACGTTCGTGCGGCGGGTCGGGAGACGCTGGCCAACCCGGCGCAGGCCAGCGCGGTTGGCCCCAAGGCTGGACTTACCGCCGCCGAGGCGTTTGTCTCGTCCGGCTGATTCGCTGGGATCCGATGAGCTATCTTGCGGCTGACAAGTCAGGTGTGTCCGCGCGGGCGGCGCTGTGGTCGTGGAACGCGGCTGACGGCGTGCTGACCATTCGCGCTGATCCGGGCGGCTCGCTTTCGCGTCTGGATGGAAGCTGGGCGCTTCAGTCTCTGCTGGAGCAGTTTGATGGCTTGGCGCGCGTGCGTATCGCAACGCCCCTGCGCCAGGGACGAGCGGGCGATCCCATCGATATCCGTGTGACGCTCATTGACGGCCAGCCAGCGCACTTCTTCGGCGCATTCCACGATGTCGGCGTGGCGAGGGGGCTGATCGTTCCGGCGGAGTCTGGCGCGCGGCTTGTGCACGGTGAGAGCAATGTCGAGCCCGTGTTCCAGCCAATCCGTAGGTTGGGGACGCTGGAGGTAGCCGGGTTCGAGGCGCTCGCGCGCTTCCGTGCGCCGGATGGTCAGCTTGTTGGCCCGGATACGCTTGTCGGCATGGGCGGCGACACTGACTGGTCGGCAATTGCGCCGGTCATGCTGGCCAAGTCGGCTGAAGCGCTGGCTCAGCTTCGCGCCGCCGGGCGAGACGTGTTCATGCAGGTCAACCTTTCCGCCGCAGAGATTGCCCGGCCCATGCTGGTGGAGGAAGCGGCCGCAATCATTCGCGACGCCCGCCTGCCGCACGGCGTTCTGCGGGTCGAGCTTACCGAGCAGGCCGCCCTTCGTGACTTCGAAGGAGCGCTGGGCGCGCTCGCGGCTTTCCGCGCCGCCGGGGCCGGCATCGTGCTGGATGATTTCGGGGCAGGGCACTCATCGTTCGCCTGGCTGGCGGAGATACCGGCGGATGGCGTGAAGCTCGACCCTCGACTCTGCCGGATGATCCTGCAGCCGCGCGCCTGCCGGATCGTAACCGCTCTGACCGGTCTGATCCGCAGCCTCGGCATGTCCGTGACCGCGGAAGGCGTGGAGGACAAGGCGGTCGCCGAGGAACTACACGCCATCGGGTGCGACTATGTGCAGGGCTATGTCTACGATCTGCCCCTGCGCGGACCAGACATCGCGGTGGCGTTCGAAGCGTCGCCGCGCTAGAAGCCCGGATACCCCGAACTGAGGACCACAATGGCAGACCGCAAGCCCTATCTGATTTCAGGCCGCACCGGCGACTGGGAAGTCGTCATGGGGCTCGAAGTCCATGCGCAGGTCGCTTCCAATTCCAAGCTGTTCTCGGGCGCCTCGACGGCTTTCGGAGCGGACCCGAACACCAATGTCTCGCTTGTGGATGCGGCCATGCCGGGCATGCTGCCGGTGATCAACAAGTTCTGCGTCGAGCAGGCCGTGAAGACGGGGCTTGGGCTCAACGCGGCGATCAACAAATGGTCCCGTTTTGACCGGAAGAATTATTTCTATCCGGACCTGCCGCAGGGCTATCAGATCTCGCAGTACCAGTTCCCGATCGTCGGCGAAGGGGAAATCGAGGTTGACGCCGACGACGGCTATTCCTTCACAGTCGGCATCGAGCGTCTTCACCTTGAACAGGACGCCGGCAAGTCGATTCACGACCTCGATCCGAATGCGACCTATGTCGACCTCAACCGGTCGGGTGTTGCGTTGATGGAAATCGTGTCGAAGCCGGATATCCGTTCGCCTGCGGAAGCTGCTGCCTACGTCAAGAAGCTGCGTTCGATCCTGATCGCTCTTGGAACGTGTGATGGCGATATGGAGAAGGGCAATCTCCGTGCTGACGTCAACGTGTCCGTTCGCAAACCGGGTGACCAGTACGGCACGCGGTGCGAGATCAAGAACGTCAACTCGTTCAAGTTCATCCAGCAGGCCGCCGAGTATGAAGCGCGGCGCCAGATCGAGATTCTTGAAGACGGCGGGAAGATCGATCAGGAAACACGTCTCTACAACGCCAACACCGGCGAGACGCGGTCGATGCGCTCGAAGGAAGATGCGCACGACTATCGCTACTTCCCCGATCCTGATCTTCTGCCGCTTGAACTCACCGGCGACTACGTCGAACGGATCCGGGCGCAGTTGCCGGAACTGCCGGACCAGAAGCGCGCGCGCTTCGTCAAGGACTACGGTCTCAAGGAATACGATGCCGGCGTGCTCGCGGGCGACGCTGAGAAGGCGGCCTATTTCGAAGCTGTGGCGAAGGGGCGGGATGCGCGCCTTGCCGCCAACTGGGTGACGCAGGAACTGTTCGGCTATCTCAACAAGGAAGGCCTTGAGCTGGCCCAATCCCCGATATCAGCCGACCAACTCGGGGGACTGATCGACCTGATCGGCAACAACACGATCAGCGGCAAGATCGCCAAGGACGTGTTCCAGAAGATGATCGCCACGGGCGATGCCGCCGCCCTGATCGTGGATCGCGAGGGTCTGAAGCAGGTCACCGACGCCGGAGCGATCGAAAAGGTGATCGACGAGGTTCTGGCTGCCAATCCCAAGCAGGTCGAAGAGATCAAGGCCCAGCGCGCCGCCGGCCATGAGAAGCCAAAGACACTTGGCTGGATGGTCGGCCAGATCATGAAGGCCAGCCAGGGCAAGGCGAATCCGGCTGCGGTGAACGAGATCCTCAGCCGCAAGCTCGGTCTTTAGATCCTTAGCGTCCACGGACCTTGGTCCCGGAACTCGCCAGCCAGGCGACCACGCTGCAAATTGTGTTGCCTTGGCACATCACAGTGTGCTTTGTTCGCAACATAGTGTTGCGGCTCTGCCTCATGTGGCCGACCAGCAACGTCACAAAGGTGAGTTCCGGATCAGGCCGCCCAGGCAGGGGAGGGCGGGCGATCCGGCCGGTGGGTAGAGTGTATGGCGCAGTCGACTGACGCCACATCCGAGACGAAGGGCTGGCTCGGTCGGGCCACCTCCAACCTGTTCAAACTTCTGTTCGGTCTGTCGGTCGTTATCGCTGCCGGCGCGACCTACCTTGCCGTCACCGACAACAGCCCAAATGCTGCGGCCCAGCCTGGCTTGTTCTGGCTGCTGATCGCAAACCTCTTTCTCATTGCGGGCGTCGCCGGCGTGCTCGGCATGCGGGTCTATCAGCTCGTCCGCGAAAACCGTGAGACGAATGGCGGCGCGCGTCTGCGCCTTCGTATCATCTTTCTGTTCTCTCTCACCGCCGCGGTTCCTACGGTGATTGTGGCGGGCTTTCTTGCGGTGGCGATCAACCGCTCCGTCGATCAGTGGTTCTCGACCCCTGTGACCAACATCGTGCAGGGCGGCAAGGAGGCCGCGCGCGCCGCGCTCGATGACCTTCGCATCGAAGCGCAGAAGGAAGCCTTGGGGATTCACTCCGACCTCGCAGGCGTCACAACCCAGATTTCACTGAACGATGTTGCGGTCTATCTGCGCGATCGCAGCGAAGCGCGTGGCCTGTTCAGCCGCGTTGAATTGCTCGACAGCACGGGCGCGCCGCTCTTCCAGGTTGCCGATCCCGACGAAGCGCCGCCACAGGCAAAGCCAACCGACGGCGATTGGTCGGCAGCCAATGCGGGCCAGATCAACGTGCGAGAGGATTCCGACGGCGCCATTCGCGGCTTCTTCAAGGTGCCGCATTTTGACGATGCCTATGTTCAGGTCGCGCGGACAATTCCCTCGCAGGTGAGCGCGCGTTTCGCGCAGGCGGACGCGTCGCTCAAGGCCTTTGAAGAGGCGCAGACGCGGCGACAGGCGCTGAGCGCCGTGCTGGTCCTGTCCTATGTCGAGGCGGCCGCGCTGATGCTGCTCGGCACAGGCTGGCTCGGCATGACGGCCTCGGCGCGGATCGCGATGCCGATCGGCGCCCTTGCAGGGGCCGCCCGAGCGGTCCGCGACGGCGATCTTTCCGTGCGGATGCTTAGTCCGACGGTTCGCGACGAGATTGCTGACCTCGCCGACGCTTTCAACGAGATGACAGACCGGTTGGCGCGGCAGACTGGCGCGCTCGATCGCGCGCGCATCGATGCGGAAACCCGATCCCACTTCATCGAGGCCGTTCTGGCGGGCGTCGAGGCTGGCGTGATCCGGGTCGACACAGATCTCAACGTTACGATCGCGAACGCTTTCGCGCAGAACCTGCTGGGCTTCATCCATCGTCCCGGCGAGGCGCCGGCGCTGGGCGATATTGCCCCCGAGTTCGTGGCTGCGACGCGCCGCGCCATCGAGACCGGACAGTCGGTCGACACCAGCTTCCGTAGGCCGATGGAGGGCGGGGCCGCCCATCTGCAGGTCCGCGTCGCGCCCGAGATCGAGGGCGCGGGCGCCGTCATCACCTTCCACGACACAACGCGTCTGGTGCTGGGGCAGCGGCAGGCGGCATGGCGCGATGTCGCCCGGCGTATCGCGCACGAGATCCGGAATCCCCTGACGCCGATCCAGCTGTCGGCGGAAAGGCTGCGCCGCCGCTTCTCGAACCAGATCACAAGCGATCGCGAGACGTTCGAGCGCTGCACTGACACGATCACGCGTCAGGTGGCGGACATCGGGCGAATGGTCGAGGAGTTCTCCGGCTTCGCACGCATGCCCAAGCCGACTTTCGGCAGGTTCAATCTTGGCGACATGGTTCAGTCGGTTGCGTTTTCCCAGCGTATGGCGTCGCCGTCCATCGCCGTTACAGTGCACGGACCCGATGCGCCGATCGAAAGCATGGGTGACGAACGGCTGCTGGCGCAGGCTCTTACCAACATCGTCAAGAATTCGGCCGAAGCGGTGGAGCGCGCCCTAGAGGCGGGCGACATCAAGGCGGGTTCGGTTTCAATCGAGGTATTTGCGGACGGCGACGAGGCGCAGGTTACTGTCCGCGACAACGGTCCCGGCTTCCCCGTCGAAGACCGTGACCGGTTGCTGGAACCCTATGTGACGACGCGAAAGAATGGTGTCGGTCTCGGCCTCGCCATCGTTTCACGCATTGTCGAAGACCATGGCGGCCGCATCTGGCTGGGCGACAACGAACAGGCGCAGCGAGGCGCTCGCGTCGACATTCGTGTGCCCCTGCAGCCCAAGCTTGTTGAAGAACCTGTAGCGTATGTTGGTGAAGGAGTAGCCTGATGGCGGCTGAGATCCTTGTTGTCGATGATGAAGCGGATATTCGCGAACTTGTTGGCGGTATCCTCCAGGATGAAGGGTTCATCGTGCGAACGGCGGCCAATTCGGCCGACGCGCTGGCGGCGGTGCGAACACGGGCGCCAAGGCTTGTGGTGCTCGATGTGTGGCTGAAAGGGTCCGAGCTGGACGGACTCGGCATCCTGTCGGTCCTGAAGGAGATGGATCCGCTGCTGCCGGTGGTGGTGATCTCCGGTCACGGCACTGTGGAGACCGCTGTCGAGGCGATCCGGCGCGGGGCCTACGATTATCTTGAAAAGCCGTTCAAGGCCGAAAAGCTGATCGTGACCGTTCAGCGCGCCCTGGAGAATGCCGCGCTCAAGCGTGAAAATTCCGCCTTGCGGACGCGGTCAGTCTCGTCACACGAACTGATCGGCCGTTCGAGCGCGATGATCCAGTTGATGGGCTCAATCGACAAGGTCGCGCCGACCAACAGCCGCATCCTGATTTCGGGCCCGCCGGGTTCGGGCAAGGATCTCGTAGCGCGGATGATCCACGAACGGTCGGCGCGCGCGACCGGACCGTTCGTTGTCGTCAATGCCGCATCCCTGGACTCTGAGCGCCTCGACGTCGAGTTGTTCGGCGAGGAGCTTGGCGATGGCAAAGCGCCGAAGATCGGGCTGTTCGAACAGGCGCACGGCGGCACGCTCCTGCTGGATGAGATTTCAGACCTGCCGATGACGGCGCAGAGCCGCATCCTGCGCGTGCTGGTCGACCAGCGCTTCCGCCGCCGCAATGGCCGGGAAGACGTGTCAGTCGACGTTCGCGTCGTCTCGTCCAGCGCGCGCGATCTTCGCGCCGAAATCGCCGCCGGCCGCTTCCGGGAGGACCTCTACTACCGGTTGAACGTTGTCCCCGTGGATGTGCCGGCGCTTGACCGCCGCCGCGAGGATATTCCGGAGCTCGTGAATTACTTCGTGCGCCATGTCGCCAGTGCGACCGGCCTGCAGCCGCGCAGCTTCTCGGATGACGCGATTGCCGTTCTTCAGGCCAGCGAGTGGCCGGGGAATGTGCGGCAGCTGCGCAATGTGGTCGAACGCCTGCTGATCCTGGCGAATGGCGAACCGCCCGGGCCGATCACGGCCCAGCACCTGCCGAGCGAGGCCCAGTCAGGCGGATCGGCTGCGGCGGGTTCCATGCAGATGATCTCGATGTCCCTTCGGGACGCGCGGGAGCATTTCGAGCGGGAATACCTCGCGATGCAGATCACGCGGTTTGGCGGAAACGTCTCGCGTACAGCCGCATTTATCGGCATGGAGCGCTCAGCCCTGCACCGGAAACTGAAGGCGCTGGGGGTCGACACCAGCCTCGGCGTCAAGGAGCCGCAGGGCTGATTGTCCGGGCGCCGCCCGGGCGGGCTGATCCTGCCTCCGATGACGCCAGTTCCGGCGGCCGCCACCGGGGTTTACCCCCGGGCCGGTGAACCATTGCTCATTCCGCCTCCGAGGCGCTAAAGGTTGGGCAAGGCCCCAGCAAAGAAGGCTCGGTACACCATGTCGGCTGACAAGAAACAGAACCTGCAGGACATCTTCCTCAACGCCGTACGGAAGGGGAAAACTCCCTTAACCGTGTTCCTTGTGAACGGCGTCAAACTCCAGGGCATCGTGACCTGGTTCGACAATTTCTGCGTGTTGCTCAAGGGGGAAGGGCGCCCGCCGCAGCTTGTTTACAAGCATGCGATCTCGACCATCGCGCCAAATGCGCCGGTCAATCTCTTCGAGAACGAAGACGAGGACTGATTGCCCAGAGATCTGATCGATCGCCGGCCGGCCGAGGATATTGCCGCCGTCGTGCTGCCCGTGATCGGTGGGGCTGAAGTCGCCAGGTCCAGACTCGAGGAGAGTCAGGGGCTGGCGGAAGCCTTGGGCGTGAAGCTGGCCTTTGCCGAACAGTTGAACATCCGTGAGCCCAATCCCGCCCGGCTCTTCGGTTCGGGCCAACTCGATGCTCTCGCACAACGGTTCAAGGCTGAAGGGGTGACGCTGTTCATCGTGGATGCTGCCCTGACGCCTGTGCAGCAGCGGAATCTCGAGACGGAACTTCGGCTCAAGGTGGTCGACCGGACGGGCCTGATCCTCGAGATATTCGGCCTCAGGGCCCGGACAGCCGAAGGTCGCCTCCAGGTGGAAATGGCCCGGTCGCTTTATGAGCGGTCTCGTCTTGTGCGGACATGGACCCACCTTGAACGTCAGCGCGGCGGTTTCGGCTTCCTCGGCGGGCCCGGTGAATCCCAGCTCGAAACCGACCGTCGCTTGCTGGACAAGCGGATCGCTGGCTTCAAGCGGGAACTGGATGACGTGCGCCGCACGCGGCGGCTGCAGCGAGAGGGCAGGGCGCGGCGCGGCGCGCCCGTCGTAGCGATTGTCGGTTACACGAATGCCGGCAAGTCCACCCTGTTCAACCGTCTGACATCGTCCGACGTGCTGGCGGCCGACATGCCGTTCGCGACGCTCGATCCCACGGCGCGAGAGATCGTCGCCGCCTCTGGCCGGCGCATCGCGCTCGTGGACACGGTGGGCTTCATTACAGACCTGCCAACGACGCTGGTTGCGGCTTTCCGTGCGACGCTGGAGGAGGCGATGGAGGCGGACCTGCTGGTGCATGTCCGCGATATTTCCCATCCGGACACCGAGTATCAGGCCAACGACGTGCACGCGATCCTCGAACAGCTGTCCCAGGAAACCCGGCTGGACGTGCCGCCCACGCTTGAGGTCTGGAACAAGGCAGATGCGCTGGACGCTGCAACGCGGGAGGTTCTGGCGGCCCGCGCCCGCGGCATGAGCCCGCCCGCGATCATGGTTTCAGCGCTGACAGGGCAGGGTGTCGACGAATTGCTCTTCGCGATCGAGGCCAGCCTGTTCCGGAACCGGCGCTTGCGCCGGGTAACCCTGCCGGCGGCGGATGGGCGGCTGCATGCCTGGCTCCACAAGAACTGCGAAGTGACCTCCGAAATGCTCGAGGGCGAGGATCAGGTTGCGCTTGAGGTGTTCATGACGGACGAGGATGTGGCGCGGCTCAACGCCATGTCCGGTGAGGTGACGGTGCGAGAGGTTTAGCCGGGATGGTGCTGCCGGGGAGGATTGAACTCCCGACCTCAGCCTTACCAAGGATGCGCTCTACCACTGAGCTACGGCAGCAACCGGCTTGAGGAAGGCGTCCGCATAACGGAAACCCTGTGGCATGGGAAGGGCCATCGCAGGGTCAGGCAGGATACAGGCAGGAATGTCGCAGAATCCCCCGGAAAAACCCCGAAAACCAAGGACGCCGGCCGAGGAGCGGGAAGCCCGGCTGGCCGAGGCCCTTCGGGCGAATCTGCGTCGCCGCAAGGCCGCCAGGACGGCCGGAACAGGCTCGCCTTCGGGAAAGCCCGATGCCGACGGGGAATAGTCCTGCCTGCGCCTTGTCGCCGCCGAAATCGGCTCCATAACGGTGGTCCATGGACAAGCTTTCGATTCTCGGGAACGGCCCCCTTGAGGGCACGATCCCCATCTCCGGCGCAAAGAACTCGGCCCTGAAGCTGATGGCGGCGTCGCTCCTGTGCGAGCAGCCGCTGGTGCTGACGTCCATGCCGAACCTGGCCGACACACGCTTCATGGCGAAGCTGCTGCAAAGCCTTGGCGTCGTCGTCGAATGGCCCACCGGCGAGTCCCTCTGCCGGATGCATGCCGAGACGATATCCTCGACCATCGCGCCCTACGATCTCGTCCGGAAGATGCGGGCGACGTTCAACGTGCTTGGGCCGCTGCTGGCCCGTGTGGGTCACGCGACCGTGTCGCTGCCGGGCGGATGCGCCATCGGCGCCCGGCCTGTCGACCTTCACCTCAAGGCGTTCGAGGCGATGGGCGCCGATATCGTCATCGAGCAGGGCTATGTAAAGGCGGCGGCGCTGCGCGGCTTGAAGGGCGCACACATCAACTTCCCCTTCGTGTCCGTCGGCGCCACCGAGCATGCCATGCTGGCGGCGACGCTGGCCGAAGGCGAGACCATTCTGGAGAATGCCGCCTGCGAGCCGGAGATCGGCGATCTTGCGATCTGCCTCAACGCCTGTGGCGCAAAGATCAGCGGATATGGAACGCCGACGATCCGGATTCAGGGCGTGCCCAAGCTGACTGGAGCGCGCCATCAGGTCATCGCGGACAGGATTGAGGCCGGGACCTTCGCTATCGCCGCCGCAGCCACCGGGGGCAACGTGTTTCTGGACGGCGCGCGGGCCGAAGACCTCGGCGCGCTCATCGATGGCCTGCGACAGGCCGGCGTCACGGTCGAGATCGAACCCAAGGGCCTCCGCATCAAGCGCGATCCGTCCAAGCCCCTGCACGCGGTCGATATCGATACGCGCCCGCACCCCGGCTTCCCGACGGACCTGCAGGCGCAGTTCATGGCCCTGATGACCATTGCGGAGGGCACAAGCACAATCCGCGAGAACATCTTCGAGAACCGCTTCATGCACGCGCCGGAACTGAGCCGACTGGGCGCGCACATCGCGGTCCGCGGCAACGAGGCCATCGTGAAGGGTGTCGCGAAGCTCCACGGCGCCCCGGTGATGGCCACCGACCTGCGGGCCTCGGTAAGTCTCGTGATCGCGGCGCTGGTCGCCGAGGGCGAGACCACGGTTAACCGCATCTACCACCTCGACCGGGGCTTCGAGCGCCTCGAAGAGAAGCTTGGCCGCTGCGGGGCCAAGATCAGCCGCCAGGGCGATTCAGCCTGATTTATCGCTTCTGCTGAGGCAACCAGCGTGCTGGAGCCTCGGCGGATTCTGGTCTAGTTGAGAGCTGCCCCGACGGGGCAGCCTGAAAGGCGTCCTATGGCTGTGGAAGAACAGATGGCGGCAAACGCCCTGAAGCTGCTGGCGGACGATGGCGAGGGTCTCGCCATCATTGCCGCCGCCGTTCAGGACAGCCTCGTCAAGCCGCAGGACATTAAATACGACGCCCGCTCGCGGACGTTCGGGCTTGAGATCAACCGCTTCCAATGGGAGCGCGCCGGCAAGCGCATGCCGTATTTCCGGTCGCGGTCGGTTCTCGCGGTCGCCGCTGTGGAAAGCGTGCGCAGCCGGAACGTCTCACGCAGCGTCGACGCTGTGCATTCGCTGATGGATCTGCAGTTCGTCCCGGATGCGGAACCGCCCGGCGGCGTTGTCACGCTGGTATTCGCCGGAGAGACGCAGATTCAGCTGAAGGTCGAATGCATCGACATCACTCTGGCTGACTTTGGTCAGTCGTGGCCAACCCGTCGCAGGCCCGATCACGAAAAGAAACGGCCATGACCATGCGCCGCTTTGATGCTTCCGTGCCTGGCTTTTCCGAAGCGTTCGGCAGATTTCTCGCCCAGCGACGCGCGCAGGGGTCCGAGGATGTGCACGCTGGAGCATCCTCCATCGTTCGGGATGTCCGCGAACGCGGCGGCGAGGCCGTCGCATCTTACACCTTCCGGTTTGACAGGCTGCAGATCGATCAGTCGACCCTGCAGGCTGATGGCGTTGACCTCGAAAAACTGGCCGCTGAATGCCCGAAGGAGGTTCAGGACGCGCTGGATTTCGCCGCCGCGCGCATCGAGACCTATCACGCGAAGCAGAGGCCGCAGGATCACCTGTTCGACGATGGCCATGGCCTCGAACTTGGCTGGCGCTGGACCCCGGTCGATGCCGTTGGCGTCTATGTTCCCGGCGGGCGCGCCAGCTATCCCAGCTCGGTCCTTATGAATGTCGTGCCGGCGCGCGCGGCTGGCGTGTCGCGGATTGTCATGGCCGCGCCCGCGCCCGGCGGTGATCTCAATCCGGCGGTGGCCTATGCTGCGCGCCGGGCTGGCGTCACGGAATTCTATCCCATCGGCGGGGCTCAGGCGGTTGCCGCGCTGGCCTATGGAGCGGGGCGCATGCGCCCGGTCGACAAGATTGTCGGGCCGGGCAATGCGTGGGTTGCGGCGGCGAAACGCATCGTCTTCGGGGATGTCGGCATCGACACCATCGCGGGGCCGTCCGAGATCACGGTTGTCGCCGACAACCAGAACGATCCAGCGTGGATCGCAGCGGATCTCCTGAGTCAGGCCGAGCACGATCCGCTGGCGCAATCCATTCTCATCACGGACGATGCAGACTTTGCCTCCCGCGTCGAAGCTGCGGCAGAATACCAGATACCGAAACTGTCGACAGCGAATGCGACGCCACAATCCTGGAACACATATGCCGCCATCGTCATTGCGCCAATGACGCGGGCTGCCGACATCGTGAATCAGATCGCGCCGGAGCACGTCGAACTGGCCGTCGCGGACCTGGATGCGTTGGCGGCGAACATACGCCATTCCGGAGCGATCTTTCTGGGCCGCTGGGCGCCCGAAGCGCTTGGCGACTATGTCACCGGGTCCAACCACGTGCTGCCTACGTCCGGCGCGGCGCGTTTTGCGTCCGGTCTGTATCAGTGAGCCCGACTTCATGAAGCGCACGTCAGTCCAACGCATTTCAGAGGCCGGGTTCAGGCATCTCGCTGAAGCTGCCGAGACTCTCGCCGCGTGCGAGGGTCTGCCAGCGCACGGTCTATCTGTCCGCATGCGCCGGGGCGGCGAGGCATGAGCGGCGGCGACGCCAGCCACGCGCGTATCGCGTCGATCGAAATCGACGAGAAAAGCCTTGCGCCAGCCGGGCCTGACGCGGACCACGAACGCAAGGTCGCGATCTTCGATCTATTGGAGGACAACCGCTTCAAAGTCGTCGGCCATGACGGCGGCCCGTATCACGTCGTGTTATCGCTGGCGGACAACCGGCTGGTCTTCGACATCACGGAGGCTGACGGAACCCCGGTCCGGAAGCTGCTGCTCTCGCTGACCGCGTTGCGGCGGGTGATCAAGGACATTTCATGATCTGCGACAGCTATTATGACGCGATCCGCACCTCGACGCCTTCCCAGATCGAGGCCATCGATATGGGGCCGCCGGGGGTTGCACAACGAAGGCTCGCAGGTGCTGACCGACCGGCTGGCCGACAAGGCCGAGGTCGATTTCGACACCGCCCGGCGGCTGTTCACCCTTGTCTGCGCCCTGCATGCAAGAAGCTGATTCCGGCATCGACGAATCCTACGGAAACCGTGTATGGGCGCCGCCAGGTCCGGCCGCCGCCGAAAAGGGAGTTTCATGGCGAAGGAAGAACTTATCGAGTTTGAAGGCTCTATCGTGGAGCTTCTGCCCAACGCGACGTTCCGGGTGAAGCTTGCGAACGATCACGAGATCATTGCCCATACCGCCGGAAGATGCGCAAGAACCGCATCCGCGTTCTCACCGGCGACAAGGTCCTGGTCGAGATGACCCCTACGACCTGACCAAAGGGCGTATCACCTACCGGTTCAAGTGAGCGATCAGAACGCGCCGCCCAGGCTGGTGCTGGCCAGCGCCAGCCCGCGCCGCCTCGCTCTTCTGGAGCAGATCGGCGTCCAGCCCGACCAGATCGTCCCCGCTGAGATGGACGAGACCCCCTGCGGGACGAGCGCCCGCGTCTGCTGGCCGTCCGGCTGGCTGTGGATAAGGGCAGGGCAGTCTCCGGCCGGTTTCCCGATGCTTACATCTTGTCCGCCGACACGGTCGTCGCTGTCGGGCGGCGCATGCTGCCGAAGGCGGAGACCGAAGCAGAAGCGCGGGCCTGCCTGGCGCGCTTGTCGGGTCGCAGTCACGATGTGCTGACCGCCATCGCCGTCCGCGCGCCGGATGGCCGGACAGCGCAGCGTCTTGTCGAGAGCCGCGTCACATTCAAGCGTCTGTCGCATGTAGAGGCGGAAGCCTACATCTCCAACGGCGAATGGGAGGGCAAGGCCGGCGGCTATGCTATCCAGGGCCGCGCCAGCGCCCTCATCTGCCATATCACCGGCTCATACCCGCCATCGTCGGTCTGCCGCTGCACGAGACAGCGGCGTGCTGGAGGGGCTGGGCTATCCGATCACCTCCCGCTGGAGCGCCTCGCCATGAAGGCGGTCCTCTGCATCGATGAGGCGGTGGGCGAACGCCGTCGCACGCTTCTGGATGCAGATGGCCGGCCATTCCGGCTTGCGATTGACCGCTGGAGCGAACGCGGGCGCCGTGCGCGGCTCGACGATGTGTGGTGGGGCCGCGTGAAAGCCCGCATGCCTGGTAATCGCGGCTGGTTCGTGGATCTGGGGCTGGAGCGCTACGGCATCGTCGAGCCCACGCGCGCCGCCATCGTAACCGAGGGCGCGATGCTGGCGTTTCGCGTCAAGTCCGAGGCATGGAGCGACAAGGGTCCGGCGCTGAGCCTTGCGGATATCTCCCCAACGATTGCCGCCCCGGACAAACCGCAACTTCACAAGGAGGCTGCGGAAGACGCCTTTCTCAAAGGTGCGGAGGTCATCGAAACCCGCACCGGCTTGCCGGCGCGTCGCGAGATTGACGCAGCAATCGCCAGGCGACAACGCCGATCGCGCCGCTTCCGGGCGCTGGCGATATCTCGATCGAGATGACGCGCGGTCTTGCTGTTATCGATGTGGACGCCGGCGCAAGGCTTGGGTCGCAGGATGCCGCAGCGTTCGCCCTCGATCTCACCTAGCGGCGGCGCTGAAGCAGCCCGGCAGATTGACTGCGCAACCTGGCTGGCTTGTTGGCAATCGACTTCGTCCGCATGGAGTCCCGGCGGGACCAGCGCACGGTCGCCGAAAGGTTCCGTCAGACCTTGGCGGAGCATTGATGCGCGCCAGCGAAGTGCTGGAGCTGTCGCCGCTCGGCGTCTGCGAGGCGGCAATCGCCCGGCGCGCCTGGCCGCTGGCCGAAGCGATCGGCGGCGCCTGCCGAACGGGAAGCGCTCAACGCACTGCGAGAGATCGAGACGGCGGGGCTCACGGATCGCGGCGTCCGGATCAAGGCGCGGATTTCAGCTGCCGCCAAGCACTGGCTCGACGCTGATACCATCTGGTGGCAGGCGGCGCTTGGCGACCGGATTGGTCAGCGCTGGTTGATCGAGGTATCCGACAATCCCTGAGCCGGCCCGAAGTGTGGAGCGCCACATGAACTGCCCCATCCGCGAAAAGCCCACGGAAGAGGCCTTCCGTCCCTTCTGCAGCCGCCGGTGCGCAGATATCGATCTCTCGCGGTGGCTGAAGGGCGGCTATGCCATTCCGGGCGCTCCGGGCGATGGGGATGAGGGCGGAGCGCCGCCGGCTCCGGGGCCGTCAAATCAGTCTGAAAACAAGGGGATTGGGTAGGCGGACAAAGGCATGGACAGGGAATAGCGCTTTCCCTATACATCCCGCCTCATCGCCGTCCGGCGGTAAGCCCAGGTAGCTCAGTTGGTAGAGCAGCGGATTGAAAATCCGCGTGTCGCTGGTTCGATTCCGGCCCTGGGCACCATCATCCTTCCAACCATTATCCTGGCAGCAGGCCGACCCGCTGCAGCGTCCAATAGGCGCCAACCAGTGCAATCAATCCCGCCACCGGCAGGACGAATGCCGGGCGATAGAGCCGCGACGTGTTCGTGGCCTTGAGCGCCAGCTGGACCAGCACCGAGATCGCGCCCGTGGCGACCAGCACGCTGAGATGGCCGAGTTCGACGCCGATCGTGATGCCGGCCAGCCCGGCGGAGAGGTCGGCCGTCTGGAGCGCGGGCGCCATCAGCGAGCCGAAACCCAGCCCGTGCAGCAGGCCGAATGCGAAGATGACCGGCAGCCGCCAGGCCTTGCGGGCGTCCGGCAGCAGGATCGCCTCTAGGCCAGCACGACGATGGAAAGCGCGATCAGCGGCTCGACGATTGCCGGATCCACTGACACCACCGACGTCGCCGCCAGCGCCAGCGTCACGGTATGAGCCAGTGTGAACGTTGTCACCTGAAGCAGCAGCGAGCCCCAGTTCCTGGCGTTCAGGTACAGCGCAACAACGAAAAGGACGTGGTCGAGGCCATCAGGGATGATGTGCTGGAAGCCAAAGTCGATGAATGCGCCGACATTTTCGAACCACATCGCCTGCGCCGTCCCCGGATTGTCTGCGGCGCCTTGGAGACGGACGCCGGCGTCCTGGCGGAAAGGGTGGGATTCGAACCCACGGTGGAGTTGCCCCCACGCCGGTTTTCAAGACCGGTGCCTTAAACCACTCGGCCACCTTTCCAGCGAACCGACATCTATGCGGGGTTGGCTGCAAAGAAAATGGTTTACAGCCCGCGATGTGGGGGAGGGCGCCCGAATGGACGCAATGCCGCATTTTTGGGGGATTTCAGAGCTGTCCGCCCGGATTTTCCGGGAATATGGGCCGCGCCGCTAACCACGGGCGGCATCCGGCAGAATTCGTTGAAAATCAAACGATCAGGTTTGACCGTCTGAAAGCCACGCCGCGCTAGGGTTAGCGAAACCGCAGAATGAGCGGTGCGGAACGCCAAAATGGCGGCCGGTCCTCGTAAGGGATGATGGTGATGACAGGGGTCAAGGCGGCTCTTCATGGAGCCCCCAATTTGCTTGCGGGAATCTGCGTTCTGGCGGCTTTCGTCGTCGGCAGCGCCGCCGATCCCGCGCACGCGCAGACCGGCGCCCCGATCGTCTACAAGTCCTCGGCCCCTACCGCTCCCGTCATGACCGCCTCGCTGGACGTTCCGCGCGACGGCATGAGCCTCTACGTGGCGCCGCACGCGCCGATCCCCACCTTCTCAAGCCCGTCTCTCGCCGCGCCGGCGCCGCTGGCGGCCAGCCTCGGACCAGTGCCTCCTGTAGGCGCGGCTGGCGAGGAACAGTCTTCTGCTCTCCGCACCGTCGCTCCGCCGGCCTCGTCGGCTCTGGCGGCGCCCTATGCCGGACCTCCCTATCAGGTCGATGGCAAATGGTACGTACCGGCGCACGAGCCGAACTATGACGAGGTGGGCATCGCCTCCTGGTATGGGCCGAACTTCCACGGCAAGGCGTCGGCCTCAGGTGAACCCTTCGACGAGAATGCGATGACGGCGGCGCATCCGACCCTGCCGATCCCTTCGCTCGTCCGCGTCACCAACCTCGACAATGGCCGTTCGGTCGTCGTCCGCCTGAATGATCGCGGCCCGTTCGTGGATGATCGCATCATTGACCTGTCGCGCGCCGCCGCGGGCGCTCTGGACATGCACGGCCCCGGCACAGCTCGCGTTCGCGTCCAGTATGTCGGGCCTGCCCCCTCAACGCCCAACGCTGCGCCGTCCGAGCCCGTTTTGGCGACCCCGCAAACCTCGCAAGACATCGTTGGTCGCCAGCTCGCCCCGCTGGCCGCTCCGGCGCCCGCAGCGGCTTCGACTCCGATGATGCAGCCGTCCGGCGAGGTGTTCTTCCTGCAGGCAGGCTCGTTTGCCGATCTTGGCAACGCCAACAAGCTGCGTGACCGGCTCCGCCCGGTTGGATTGACGACCATCAAGGCCGTGATGGTCAATGGCTCGGAATACTACCGGGTCATGCTGGGTCCGTGGCCGAGCCGGGACGCCGCCGACCGCGCCCGCCAGAACCTCGGCGCGTCCGGCATTCAGACCCTTGTGGTCGCGGGAAACCGTTGATCATCAATGACATCGGAGGCGGTTGACGGGAGCGCCCGAACCGCCTTCATGTGACCAGATTCCCAACGGAGTCTGTCCACATGCGACTTCTCGCCGGAGCCCTGCTTTCCGCCGTTCTTGCTGCCGCGGCTATCGCCCAGCAACCCACGCCGACGCCTCCCGCTGACGCGGCGGCGCAGTTGGCCGCCGATCCGCTGAACACCAACGCGCCTTACGCCTTCATCATGGATGGCGACACAGGCGTGCCGCTCTACTCCAAGCGCGGATATGAGCCGATGATCCCGGCGTCCATGTCGAAGCTGATGCTCTACTACATGGTGTTCGAACGGCTGAAGGCTGGCCGCCTCAGCATGAGCGAGGAATTCACGGTCAGCGAGCACGCCTGGCGAACAGGCGGTGCGGGCACCGATGGCTCGACGATGTTCCTACCGATCCACTCGAAAGTGACGGTCGAGGATCTGCTGAAAGGCGCGATCATCGTGTCGGGCAATGACGCCTGCATCGTGTTGGCCGAAGGTGTCTGGGGCAGCGAGGAAGCCTTCGCCCGCGCCGCGACCGCGCGCGCCGAGGAACTCGGGATGACCGCATCCAAATTTGCGAACGCGACCGGGCTCGATGATCCGGGCCATCGTATGAGCGCGCACGACATCGCGCTTCTCTCCTACCGGATCATCCATGACTTCCCGGAATACTATCCGCTGTTCAGGGAGCCTGAGTTCACCTTCAACCGTACGCGCCAGTACAACCGCAATCCTCTGTTGCGGGAACTGGACGGCGCAGACGGCGTGAAGACCGGCCACCTCAGTGTTTCAGGCTATGGGCTGGTGGGATCGGCGACCCGCGACGGCAAGCGCCGCATCATTGTGCTCAATGGTCTTCCGACAGAGACGGACCGCAAGAAGGAAGCGCCGCGCATCATGCGCTCTGCTTTCCTTGATTTCGAGACCACGGCCATGGTGCGCAAAGGCGCGCAAGTCGCCGTCGCGGACGTGTGGATGGGTGAGGACGAAACAGTCCCGCTCATTGCGACCGAAGACTACATCGCCGGTCTGCACGCGGATGCGATCAAGGGCATCAGCGGCACGGTCGTCTACAAATCGCCCCTGATGGCGCCGATCAAGGAAGGCGACATCGTCGGCGAGCTGGTGATGAAGGCACCCGGAACTGCCGACAAACGCATCAAGGTTGCAGCCGGAAAGGCGGTCAACGAGCTTGGCTTCTTTGGCAAGGCCATGATGGGTCTGAGGGGCGAATAGTGACGCCAGGCAGAGGCCGCTTCATCACGCTTGAGGAGGCGAGGGCGTTGGGAAATCGACGCTGGCGGCCGAACTGGCGAAGCGGCTTTCTGCGTCCGGGATCGACGTTGTCCGGACGCGCGAGCCCGGCGGCACGCCCGGCGCCGAGGCGATCCGTAATCTGATCCTTACACCGTCTGTGGAAGTCGGCGGTTGGCAGGCCATGGCCGAGACGCTCCTGTTCTATGCCGCCCGGCGCGATCATCTCGACAAGCTTATTCGTCCGACGCTGGAACGCGGCAGCTGGGTGATCTGCGACCGGTTCTCGGATCCAACGCGGGCCTATCAGGCTGCGGCCGGCGGTGTATCCAGCTCTGACGTGGAAGCGATCGATCGGATCTGTGTTGGCGACACGGTTCCGGACCTGACCCTTGTGCTTGACCTGCCGATCGGCACGGCGCGTCAGCGAATGGTCGCGCGCAAGGGGTCGGCCGATGCGATTGAGTCCCGCCTGCTGAGTTATCACGAGGCGGTCCACCATGCCTTTCTCGAGATCGCCCACGCCAATCCGCAACGATGCGTCGTGCTGGATGCTTCTGCGGAGGCGGAGCGCGTTGCCGACGCGGCGATGGATGCGATCCGCACCCGGCTGGGCGGAGTGGGCTGATGCCGGTCGACGCGTCAGAGCTTGGACCGGTTATCGGTCACGGGGTAGCCAAGCAGGAATTCCTGGATGCTGCGGCGTCCGATCGTCTGCATCATGGATGGTTGTTGCGAGGCTCGCGCGGCATCGGAAAAGCGCGGCTGGCGCTTCAGTTCGCGATGCACTTGCTGGGCAAGGGCGACGGCTCGTTGTCGTCCGGCGAGACGACGGGCGTCGGACAGCTTGTGGTGGCCGGCAGCCATCCCGATCTGCGAGTCATCCGCCGCCCGGTCGATGACTCCGGAAAGCAGAAGGCGGAGATTCCAGTCGACAGTGTACGGACATTGTCGGAATTCTTTTCGTTGCGGCCGGCGATGGGCGGATGGCGGATTGCAATCATCGATGCGCTGGATGAGCTGAACCGCTTCGGCGCGAACGCATTGCTGAAGACGCTTGAGGAGCCACCGGCGCGGACTGTCCTTTTCCTTATCTCCCATGGCGAGCAGCTGTTGCTGCCAACCATCCGGAGCCGATGCCATGAAGTGCGGCTTGGCGCGCTTAGCGAGCGTGAGACAATGTCGGCGCTCGTTCTCGGCGGCCGCTCCGCTTCCGATGCCGAGAAAATGGCGCGGCTCGCGCCCGGTCGTCCAGGGCGCGCCGCGCAACTGGAAGGCGACGAAACGTCTGGCGCTGCCAGCGCCGCGGTCGATGCCTTGAGACAACTGGGGTCCGGTGATGGGCGTGCGCTTCACGCCGCGCTCACGCAATCCGGCAAAAGCGACGCCGCATTGACCGCGGCGCTGGAGGCTATCCGGAACGGCTTGCAGACGCGCGCGAAGCGGGAGCTTGATCCGGTTCTTGCTGGCGGTTGGGCTGACGCATCGCTGCAGATCGCGCGGCTCGAGGCCGAGGCTCGCGCGATCAATCAGGATCGCGCTCAAACCGTCGCTACGGCTCTTGCCATTGCTGCGCCGCTCCTCCAGGCGACGGGAGGCTGACGGACATGCTGTTCGACACGCATGTCAATCTGCATGCTGAGCAGTTCGCATCGGATCTGGCGGATGTGCTCGCGCGTGCGCGAGCTGCGGGCGTCAGCCGTTTTGTGTCCATTTGTGATCGCCTTGACCGCTATCCGGCCGTGAAAGCGATCGCGCACGCCAATCCGGACATCTGGTGCAGCGTTGGCGTGCATCCGCACTATGCAAAGGACTTCTGGACGCTTGAGGCGGAGACGCTTGTCCGCGAAGCGGCTGACCCAAGAGTCTGCGGCATTGGCGAAACCGGCCTCGATCAGCACTACGGCTACAGCGACATCACGCTTCAGGAGCGCTCGTTCGTGGAGCATATCCACGCCGCGCGCGAGACAGGCCTGCCGGTTGTCGTTCATACGCGCGAGGCGGATGACCTTACGGGCGACATTCTTGAGCGCGAGTACGCACGCGGGCCGTTCAGGTTGTTGATGCATTGCTATACCGCCGGCGAGCGGCTCGCGCGGCGGGCCATGGAACTCGATGCCTATTTCTCCGTCTCAGGCATTCTGTCATTCAAGAGCGCGACCGATGTTCGCGCTGTCACCGGACTGGTTCCTCTGGAGCGCATCATCCTTGAAACCGATTGTCCGTATCTGGCGCCCGTGCCGCATCGCGGCCGGCGCAACGAGCCAGCCTTTCTCGTCGATGTCTGCCGCGCCTTCGCCGAGCAGCGCCGCCTGACGTTCGACGAAGCCGCCAGGCTGACGACAGCCAACGCGCTGAACCTGTTCACGAGGGTGCAGTGATGGCGGGCAGGTTGCAGGTTCGCATCCTCGGCTGCGGGTCCTCAGGCGGCGTACCGCGGATTGGCAATGACTGGGGCGTCTGTGATCCAGCCGAGCCGCGTAACCGCCGGTCCCGCTGTTCGATCTTGCTGCGTTGGTGGTCTGCCAGCTCAGCTCAGCCGACTCTGGTGCTTGTGGATACGTCGCCGGACATGCGTGACCAGCTTCTGGCGGCCAATGTCGACCGGCTCGACGCCGTCTTGATGAGCCATGAGCATGCCGACCAGTGCCACGGCATCGACGATCTGCGGGCGCTCGTCCTACGCGCCATGAAGCGGATCCCGACACATATGGACCAGCCGACGGCAGGCATCCTGGGCAAGCGGTTTGCCTACTGCTTCGAGGGCGCGGGCGGCTATCCCGCGATCCTGGAGAAGCTGGTGGACCTCATTCCGGGCAAGGCCATAGCGATCGGCGGGGCAGGCGGCGCCATGCCGGTTATTCCGTTGGCGCAGGATCATGGCGGCGGCCCGTCGCTCGGCTTCCGCATAGGGAATTTTGCCTACTGCAATGACGTGGTGAGGCTGCCGGACGAGACGCTCGATCTGCTGGCCGGGCTGGACACGCTGGTGGTCGATGCGCTGCGCTACAAGCCGCATCCGACCCATGCATCCGTCGCCGTGGCGCTGACCTGGATCGAGCGACTGAAGCCGCGCCGCGCCGTGCTGACGAACCTGCATGTCGATCTGGATTACCAGAAGCTGCGCACGGAGCTGCCGGAGGGCGTAGAGCCCGCATTCGACGGCATGGAGCTGGAAATGCCGCCAAATGCCTGATTTAGCTACATATCAAATTGCCCATAATGTTGATTATGCGACTTACGTATTGAGGGGTTGCAGGGATGAGTGACAAGGCCGCCGGCAAGAAGGCGGGCGCGGCAACGGACGCCAGCACCCGTGCCCTCCCCTCCAGCGGGAACGCCTGGCGCGATCTGGTGGCGTTAATGGCGCGGCTGCGGGCGCCCGGCACGGGCTGTCCGTGGGATATCGAGCAGACCTTCGAGACCATCGCGCCTTACACCATTGAGGAAGCCTATGAGGTCGCTGACGCCATCGAGCGTGGGGATATGGGTGAACTCAAGAGCGAGCTGGGCGACCTGCTGTTCCAGTCCGTCTTTCACGCACGCATGGCCGAGGAAGCCGGGCACTTCGACATCGACGACGTGGTGCGAGGTCTGGTCGACAAGATGATCGACCGGCATCCCCACGTGTTCGGCGATGTGGCGATTGAAAGCGCGGAGGCCCAGACTGGCGCCTGGGAGGTTATGAAGGCGGCCGAGCGAGCCAGGAAGGCCAAGGATGGGCCCGTGAGCGCGCTGGACGGCGTCGCGCTGGGTTTGCCGGCGCTGATGCGAGCCGAGAAGCTGACGAAGCGCGCCGGCAGGGTCGGGTTTGACTGGCCGGGTCCCGGACCGGTGCTGGACAAGCTGGCGGAAGAGATCGGCGAACTGCAGGAGGCGATCGCCAGTCCCGCGCCGGATCAGGCGCACGTTCAGGAGGAGCTCGGCGACATCCTGTTCGTGGTCGCCAACCTGTGCCGCAAGTTAAGTGTCGATCCGGAAGTTGCGCTTCGCGGCGCGAATTCAAAGTTTGTAAAACGCTTCGATGGTATGGAAGCGCTCGCCCGCCAACGCGGCGTCGACTTCGCGAGCCTGTCTCTTGAGGAGCAGGAAGCGCTCTGGGTCGAGGTCAAGAAGATCGAGCGATCAGGTCGAGGCGTGTAGGCGCACGTCGATGCGTCCTTGCGCACGGCCATGGGGCACAGGCGCTATTGTTGGCCCTGCTCCATCTTCGTCATCCGGGTGCGTCTTCGCATAGCAGCGGGTGCGGATCGTCAGCTGGCGTTGGGCCAGATCGAGATCGTCGCGGGTATCCACGTCCAGCAGCAGTGGCGTCGGCGCTGCGAAAGCGGCAACACGCAAGTCTGTGGCGCGCAACAACGTCCTTGCGCCATCATCGCCGTCGAGCGCCGCAAGCCGATCGAAGGCCGCCGGCCCGAAAATCGTTGGTGGGTGCGGTCGGCCAGATGTACCCGCATGAATGACATCAGCGTCGCCCTCTGACAGCCGGCGCGCGATCGCATCCAGAAGCCACGGCTCCACGAACGGCATGTCCCCCATGCAGACCATGATCGCCTTGGGCTTGAACTGAAGCGCAACCTGCGCGCCTAGGGCGATGGAATGGCCAAGGCCCTGCTTCGGCTTCTTGTTCACCGCGATGACGAAGCGGCTCGTCAGCCGTTCGGCGACCGCCGGACGGTTCGCCGGACACACCGCAACACGCGCGAGCGGATGCAGGCTGTTGATGGTCTGCGCGGCATGATCGATCAACCCCCGCCCGCCGAGGCTCGCGAGCATCTTGTCCTGCCGTCCGAACCGCCGGGACAGGCCCGACGCCACAAGGACAATGGCAGTCGTATGGATCGGAGAGATCATGACGCCGCGCGCCCTTCGCTGCGCAGCTTCACGATTTCGGCCAGCGCCGAGACGGCCAGCGAGCGCGGATCGCGCGAGGCAAACAGACCAATTGGTCCTTTGAGGCGCGCGATGTCTTCAGCGCCTGCTCCAAGCGCGCGGAGCGTCTCCACGCGACGTTCGTGGGTCTGACGGGATCCAAGCGCCCCAACATAGAAGGCCGGGCTACGCAAGGCGTCCAGCAAGAGCGGCGCCTCCCACTCATGCTCGTGGAACAGGCACGCCACGGCTGTGTGCGCATCAAGCGGCAGATGCGGAGGCGCGGCTGGAACAGTCAGTGCGATCAGCTGATCGGCGTATGGCCGACAGAATTCCAGCGTCGCGGTTTCCTGGCTGGCGACCACCAGATCGACATCGGCAGTCTGGGCAAGTTGGCTCATCGCCACGATCTCCCATCCGCGCCCCGCCAGCACGAGTCTCAACTTCGGTTCGAACCGCCGGACGAATTCCTCCGGCTTCGCATCATTCTTGTCCTGCAACAGGCGTAAGCCCGATTGCTTGGACGTTGGATCGAACGCAAGATCGAAGCTACGGCGTTCGCGTCCGAGCGCAATTGCCGCCTGCAGTACCTTTCGGCTCGGATTGACGTCGATATGAAGATCGATGCCGCCGCCGCACGGCAGGCGCACATCCAGATACGGAGATCCGCGCCCATATCGAACCACACGGTTCTCGCTAGCCGCGATGGCCAGCAGGGACTCTTCCGTCAAAGCCTGCTCAAGGCATCCGCCAGAAATACTGCCGACAAAGCGTTTGTCATCGGAGACGGCCAGTTGCGCGCCGAGCGGACGCGAGAACGGACCGTCGAGGCCAACGATTGTGATCAGGGCAACCTGCTTGCCCGCGGCGAGTTCGGCCTCGGCAAAGACGAGCACGTCCAGATCGCCTGTAAGGCCGGGGGCGCGCGATTGGGTCATTGAGGCCGAACGGCTCTCGAATAGGTCCGCATGATGTCCCCATGGGGACCGTTGGCGGATATGGGGGAAGTCTCACTCAAACACAGTCTCCGCCGGGCCCGAAAGTCCTCGGGAGTCGACGGGTTGCGGAGCGCCGCCTGTCTTCCCGATTTCCCTGCCCTTGCTCAGTCGGCGAGCTACCCCCAAAAAAGTCTCCGTCCGACCGAGATGCTCCGAGTGGTACAGTTCGAGGCCAAGCGGGTCAACGCGCCGAGGGGTTGCCACGCCGCAGGATGCCGCAGCCGGAAGGCGCGACAGGCCAGCAGAAGGCCGCTAGCCTTGTGCGCTACGCCGGGCAAGGGCTTTGGCCATGTGCCGGGATCGGGTGAGTGGAACAGGATAGTCGGAGGTCGTTCGGTGGAGTTTGCGGAAGGCAGATTGCTGGCCAATCAGGATGGCGCGATTGGCTGGATCACGTTCAACCAGCCGGACCGGCTGAACGCCGTTCGCAGGGACATGTGGGATGCGCTACCGGAGGCGGTCTCGAGCCTGCTGGAAGGCGGGGTCCGCGCCATCGTTCTGAAGGGTGCTGGCGACAAGGCTTTCATCTCGGGTGCCGATATCGCCGAATTCGACGTCCAGCGCTTCGACGCCGCCAGCAATCGCAGCTTCACCGCAGCCGTCTCTGCTGCAACGGGATCCCTGATCCACGCGCCGGTTCCAACCGTCGCCATGATCCAGGGGGTCTGCATCGGCGGCGGCATTGTTGTCTCCAGCGCCTGCGACATCCGGATCTGCGCCGACAACGCGCGCTTCAGCGTGCCGGCCGGACGCCTCGGATTGGCCTTTGAGCTCGATAACCTCATCCGCCTGCAATCTCTCGTCGGTCGTGGCATGGCCATGGAAATGCTGGCGACCGCCAGACACTACGGCGCCGCAGAGGCGCTTCGGATGGGCCTCGTGAACAGCGTGGTTCCGGTCGCCAAGCTTGAAGAAGCCGCGAGCCAGCTTGTCACCATGATGATGGCGACGGCGCCGCTGACGTTTGCCGCCGCCAAGCTGGCAAGCCGCGTCGCGGTTGATCCCTCACTCAGGGAAACGGCTCAACAGGCAATCGATCGTTGCTTCGACAGTGCGGACTTCGCGGAAGGTCGCGCCGCGTTCCACCAGAGGCGCCAGCCCGTGTTCAATGGTCAGTAGATCGGCAGGACAAAGCACGATGACAACATCGTCGGAACTCTTGGCCAGCGACTTCGCCGCGATGCCGGACCTGATCCGGGTTCATGCGGCAGAGCGGCCCAGTCACATCGCGATCATCGATCGCGATCGCAAGATCGACTTTGCCGCCTTCGATCGCCTTGTCGATAGAGCGGCCGCAGCAATGCAGCGTGACGGCGTCGGCAATCGCGGCGCCGTTGCGATCTGCGCGCCATCATCGATTGAATATGTCGCCGTCTATGTTGCTGCATTGCGTGTCGGTGCGGCCGCCTGCCCGCTGGCGCCATCGTCTACGCCGGAACAACTCGCCACGATGATGAAGGATTGCGGCGCTGGCCTGCTATTCATCGACGATGCTGTCTCGACCGCGCTCGATGGCGTATCCGACAAGCCCGCGGCCAAGCGCATCTCGCTCGAAGGAGTGGCGAATACGCCGTTTGAGTCGTGGCTGGCGCCGGATAGCATGACGCCAACGCCCGTGACGATCGAACCCGACCAGCCATTCAATATCATCTATTCGTCTGGCACCACGGGCACGCCCAAGGGCATCGTTCAGGCCCATCGCATGCGCTGGGGTCACATTCGCCGGGCCGAGGCTCTGGGCTATGGGCCAGACGCAATCACAATCGTTTCCACGCCGCTCTATTCCAATACCACGCTTGTCAGTCTTATTCCGGCGTTGGTTCGCGGCGGAACGGTTGTGTTGATGCGGAAGTTCGACGCGGGCGGCTTTCTGGAACTGTCGCAACAACATCGCGCGACACACGCCATGCTGGTTCCCGTGCAATACCGGCGACTGATGGACCTCCCGGAGTTCGATAGCTTCGACCTGTCGTCGTATCGCATGAAGACGTGCACGAGCGCCCCTTTCGCAGCAGATCTCAAGGCGGACATTCTGAAACGCTGGCCCGGCGGCCTCGTGGAAATCTACGGCATGACGGAAGGCGGCGGCTCTTGTCTGCTCCGGGCGCACGAGTTTCCCGATAAGCTCCACACAGTCGGCCAACCAGCTCCTGGCCACGATATTCGCATCATCGGTGAGGATGGACGGGAGTTGCCTCGCGGCGAGACTGGCGAGGTCGTCGGGCGATCCATGTCGATCATGACCGGCTATCACAACCAGCCAAAGAAAACCGCCGAAGCGGAATGGTGTAGCCCGGAGGGCGAGCGTTTTATCCGCACCGGCGACGTCGGTCGTTTCGACGAGGACGGGTTTCTGGTTCTAGGCGATCGCAAGAAGGACATGATCATCAGCGGCGGTTTCAACGTCTATCCAAGCGATCTGGAAGCCGAACTCGCCAAACATCCCGCCATTGCGGAGGCGGCCGTCATCGGCGTTCCCTCACGCGAATGGGGCGAGACGCCGGCGGCCTTTATCGTCCTGCGCGAGGGCGCATCGGCAGAGGCCGAGGACCTTCGGCAATGGATGAATTCCCGCGTCGGGAAGACACAGCGGCTGAGCTTCGCCTCTATCGTTCCTTCCCTGCCCCGTTCATCCATCGGGAAAGTGCTGAAGCGCCAACTCCGGGATGAGTTCAGGCCGCCTGCCTGATGTTCTGCGGCCGCCCGCCCGGCGTGGGCCAACACATTGCCTATGTCGGCGGAGCGGTCCTATTGTCCGGCCCAGAGATGGCGGCCGAGTAGCCGCCCCGCGGGATGGATGCGCTGAAAGCCAATGACTGAGACCGACTCGCTTACCGACGAGCAGCTTGTGGCCCAGGGCATGACCGTCGCCGTTCATGCCCGGCGATCGCCAAACAGGCTGGCGATCATCTCGCCTTCGGGCAATCGCACCTGGCGTGAACTCAACGCACGCGCCAACCAGCTCGTCCGTCTGCTTCGCAAGCGCGGCCTCAAGCCGGGTGACGCTGTGGCGTTGCTTGCTCACAACGGCCCCGAGTTCGCCGAGGTCTGGGCGGCAACCCAGCGCGCCGGGTTTCGCCTGACGGCCGTGAACTGGCACCAGTCGCCGGACGTCGTCGCCTACATCGGCGACAATTGCGATGCGCGTGCGCTCGTCGCGTCCGGCCGCTTCGCCGCTGCCGCGAGTGCGGCGCTGACGGCATCGGACAAGCTCACCGTGAAGCTGGCCTTCGCCGGGACGATCGAGGGCTTCGACGACTACGAGGCGGCGCTGGCAGCTGAAGATGATTCCAACATCGAGGATCCTGAGCCCGGCTCGACCATGCTCTACACGTCCGGAACGACAGGACGCCCCAAAGGCGTCTACCGCCGTACGCGGCCTGTCGTGTCCCAGCTCACAACGATCTGCAACGAGACCGCGAAGTGGAACCCGGAAACAGATCTGTCGCTGTTGACGGGGCCGCTCTACCACGCCGCGCCGCTGGGCATAAACTTCGTGATCCCGATCAATGCCGGCGTTGGCGTTCTCCTGATGGACAAGTGGGATGCCGAGGAAACGCTACGACTGATCGAGCAGCACAAGGCGACGCACACCCATCTCGTGCCGACGATGATGCACCGTATGCTTCAACTGCCGGACGCAGTGCGAAAGAAATACGACGTGAGCTCCATGCGATGGATCATTCACGGCGCTGCGCCCTGCCCGGCTCATGTGAAGCAGGCCATGATGGAATGGTTCGGACCTGTGATTTACGAGTACTATTCCTCGACCGAAGGCGGCGGTGTTTTCGTCGGGCCGCATGAGTGGCTCAACAAGCCCGGTACGGTCGGCAAGCCAGTTCCGGGCGTTGAGGTGAAGCTGCTGGATGCCGATGGCAATCCTGTGCCTCAGGGCCAGGAGGGCCTCATCTACGTGAAGGCGCCCACAACCGGCCGGTTCGAATATTACAAGGAGCCGGGCAAGACCGATGCAAGCTATCGTGGCGACTGGTTCACGCTCGGCGATATGGGCCGGTTCGACGCTGACGGCGATCTCTTTCTCACCGGTCGCACGGCCGAGTTGATCATCTCGGGCGGCGTCAACATCTATCCGGTCGAGATCGACGAAGTGCTTATCCGGCACCCGGACATCGCTGATGCGGCTGTGGTCGGCGTTCCGAACGAAGACTGGGGCGAAGAGATCAAGGCTGTGGTGGAACTGAAGGCGGGGGTCCAGCCCGGGCCAGATACGATCCAGTCCATCCTCGACTTCGCGAAAGAGCGCCTGCCCGGCTTCCAGCGTCCGCGGACAATCGATTTTGTCGACGCCCTACCCCGCAATGCCGCCGGCAAGGTGCTCCGCGCGCAGGTCCGGGCGCCCTACTGGGTCGGACGGTCCAAGAGCATCTGATGGGCGACCGTCAATCGACTCGCCACTCGGCAAGCGCGCAATGAAGGCGGCGTCGGTCTCCGACTATCGCTTGCTCGCCAAGCGGCGGCTTCCGAAATTCCTGTTCGAATACATCGACGGCGGCGCGTTCGACGAGATCACGTTGAGACGCAACGAGTCCGATCTTCGCAGCGTCGCGCTTCGGCAGCGTGTCCTCAATGATGTCTCGAACATCGACCTGTCGACCGAATTATTCGGACAGAGGCATTCCCTGCCTGTCGCGCTCGCCCCGATTGGTCTCGCTGGCATGATGGCCCGGCGCGGTGAAATCCCGGCAATGCGTGCAGCGCAGACAAAAGGCGTGCCCTTCACCTTGTCGACGGTGTCCGTTTGCAGCCTTGAGGAGGTTTCCAACGCCGCCGCAAAGCCATTCTGGTTCCAGCTTTACATGATCCGCGATCGCGCTTTCATGCGCGACCTGTTGCAGCGCGCTCAGGACCTCGGCTGCAGCGCGCTGGTCTTCACTGTGGACATGCCGGTGCCGGGCTCCCGCTATCGCGACTATCGCTCGGGGTTAGCGGGCGCGAGCGGTTTGCTGGGGGATCTCCGTCGGATCGCGCAGGTGGTTCAGCATCCATCATGGGCGTGGGATGTTGGCGTATTCGGCCGGCCTCACAAGCTGGGTAATGTCGCTCCCGTCCTTGGCCGGCGCAGCGGTCTGGAGGATTTCTTCCGCTGGATGCGGGAGAACTTTGACCCGTCCATCACCTGGCGTGATCTCGAGTGGGTCCGCGATACATGGAAAGGCCCACTGATCCTCAAAGGCGTCATGGAGCCGGACGACGCGCGCCATGCCGCTGCGATTGGCGCAGACGCGGTTGTTGTATCCAACCATGGCGGCCGACAGCTGGACGGAGTCGTCTCGACTGCAATCGCCCTGCCCCGGATCGCTGACGCAATGGGTGACGCTCTGCCGATCCTGGCCGATGGTGGCGTCCGGTCCGGTTTGGACGTTGTCCGGCTGCTGGCGCTAGGCGCGTCAGGCGTGTTGTTGGGGCGCGCGTGGATCTACGCGTTGGCTTCGCGTGGCGAGGCGGGCGTCGCACACATGCTGAACCTGATCGAAGCCGAGATGCGTGTTGCGATGGCGCTGACAGGCGTCGCCTGCATTGCGGAAATCACACGACAAATAGTCGAGATCTGAAGATCCGATTCTGCGAGACGCTGCGAAGGCGGACCGCCAAAGAAAAGGGCGCGCCTTGCAGCGCGCCCTTCCCAAAGTCCAAGCTGGCTTCCTTAGAACTCGTAGCCGAGACGGAGGAAGAAGGTCCGGCCGTAGTAGGCGCTGGCAAACTGCGACGCGAACGCGGGCGTATTGCCGAAGCGGCTGGAAACACCCGTGGTCACCGACGGCGGGGTCGCTTCAAAGATGTTCTGGATGCCGCCGGTAACAACAAAGTTGTCGCCACGATAGCGGACCGAGACATCGTGCGTGAAGAACGCTTCAGTCGAGTTGATGCGTGTCGCCGGAAGACCATTGTAGGTCACGTTGGCAGCGGCGAACGGCTCGTGGTCCATCTCGCCGATGTAGTCGACGAACCACGAGTAGGTCCAATCGCCAGTACGCAGTTGGACCGAGGCGTCGCCGACCCACTCCGGATCGCCAAGCGAGCCATTGAAGTCGCTGGTGTCAAAGCCCGAAGCGAGGTTCGGGTCGAACAGGTTCACAACGTCTTCGCTGGTATAGGTCGCCGACAAGTCAAACACCAGGGTGCCGAAGTCGAGCTCATGCTTATAGCGAGCCGTGACGTCGATACCGGCCGTCGATTGCTGGTTGACGTTGATATAGCTGTCATTGACTTGGATGATCTGGTTCGGACGCAGCGGATCCGTGTTCGGCGCCCGCGTGAACAGGTTGCAGAATGCGTTCGGATAGTTCGGCGAACCATAGCAACCGCCCAGGATCGAGCCGGCGCCCAGCTGCGACACCTGATCGTTGATCGTGATGTCGAAGTAGTCGATCGCCAGGCTGAAGTCGATGAAGTCAGGCGTCCAGATCAGGCCCAGCGTGCTGGCTTCCGATGTTTCGGCCGACAGAACGCCTGCGCCACCGCCCGTTACGACCAGCGCCGAAGAGCCGACGCCGTTATAGTTCGACGGAACGCCGGCGGCAGCGCAGTTGGCTTGGATATTCGGGTTCGAGGACAGTCCCCAATCAATGCATGGGTCGATAGAGGTCTGGCTGAGGAAGCCCGTCTGGTTGCCCAGGAACAGTTCGTACAGCGCCGGCGCGCGGTAAGAGGTGCCTTTCGTGCCGCGAACGCGGACGCTCGGTATGATCTGCCAATTCAGGCCGGCTTTCCAGACGCTGTCCGAGCCGTACGAGTCATAATCGAACACCCGAGCCGAAGCGTCGAATGTCAGTTCCTCGACCAGAGGCAGACCCTTCAGCAGCGGCACGTTGGTTTCGACAAAGGCTTCCGAGACAGTGTCCTCACCCGCAGTGCGTCCAGCCGACGTCGTGCCCCAGAACTCGTTGTTGGCCCCACGCGGATCGGGGTTGTCGTCGATTTCGAAGTTCCGCCATTCCGCGCCGACCGCGATGCCGACCGGACCAGCAGGAAGTTCGAAGAGATCGCCCGAAATCACGCCCTGAACCACCGTCTGCGTGTAGGTCGTATTGCCGTGGTCGATTGCCGTCAGCATGTCGTAAACGGCGTCCGAGTAGTTCCCCGAAAGGAATGCGGGATCGAACGGGTTGTAGTTGGGACCCGCGTAGAGCCCGTCGGACGGCCGCGCATAGTTCCAGTCGCCCGCTGTCTCGATCAGGATCTGGTTGCGTGAATAGTCGCCATCAGAGTCGCTGTAGGACGCGTTCAGCGACCAGGTCCAGCCGGGCAGGACGAAATCGCCGGTCATGCCGCTGTTGATGTAGAAGTAGTCGACATCGACCGACTGATCGGACGGCCAGATCGTCACGGGCTGCGCCAGTGCGGTCGGGAAGGCGCTGTCGCCGGCCGTGCCGAAGGTGCCCGGCGTGTCATAGGCGAAGTTTGGCGCGATGACCGGGAAGAACTGACGGACCCGGTGGCTTTCATACTCGCGGCGAGTGAAGAGCGCCTCGGTTGTCCAGTCGATGCCGCCAAGGACATCAAGCTGGAAGTCGGCACGGCCATAGAGGCTCCAACGATCAGCGCCGGCAATGGCGTCCGTATCAAGGAAGCGCTGATCGTTCAGGACGTCTTCGTAGTAAGCGTTGAAGCCGTTGGCGACATAAACTGCCGGTAGAGTGCCGCCACAGTTCGGCGGACGCTGCGTTCCGGTCACCAGTGTGTTGCAATCGAACGTCCGGTTCGTACGCGGGCGATAGCCGGCGATCGGGCCGATGGTGACGCCATCCGGGGACGGAATGTAGCGATTGGCGCCGACGATCACGGTGTTGAAATAGATATTGTTGCAGTTTGCGAGAGACGTGCCTTTGAGGATCGACTCATCGATGCGATCGATGCGTTTGCCGGTGGTCGCGTCGAAAGCCAGATCCTGTGCGCACGCCAGGAACTTGCGGTCGCCGAACTTCAGCGGTTCGCGGGTTTCGTATTCGCCGGCCAACATGACGTTGCCCCCGAACAGGTCGAAACCAATCGCACCATTGATCGAGTAGGAGTTTCCGCCGCCGTCTTCGGTGACGTTCGCCTGGGCGTTCAACTCGGGTTTGTCGACAGAAGTGCGGGTAATGATGTTGGCGACGCCGGCGACGGCGTCAGAACCGTAGATCGACGAGGCGCCGTCCTTCAGGATTTCCACGCGGGAGATGATGGAGTCCGGGATAACCTGCAGGTCGAACGCTGCGACCTGACCACGTGTGCCGGCCGGGCCGGGGCGCTGGCCGTTCAGAAGCACCAGTGAGCGCTGTGCGCCGAGACCGCGGAGCGAGATCGAGTTGATGCCGGAGCCGCCTTCGACCACGAAACCGCCGAACTGGTTATTGAGCTGCAGCGAACCCTGTGCGATCGACGACCCCTGCAGGATTTCAGCAGTGTCGACCAGACCTTCGAGGGTCGACTGTTCGGCCGTGATGACCTGAATTGGCGCCGTCGAGGTGAAGGCGTCGCGCGCAATGCGCGAACCGGTGATGACCACCCGATCCCGCTGGCCCTCAGGGCAGTTCGTCTGAACGCCGGGGGTGTTTGGGTCGCAGTCGACGACCGTATCGACCGGTTGCGCCGGCGGTTGGGCAAACGCAGCGCCCATCGCCAGAGAAAGAACGCCAAAAGCGGCGCTGCCACGGAAAAGCCTGCGCAGGGATGCGCTTGAGTTGGACATGATTGACCCCAGAATGCCGACGAAAAAGATACAGCCCGTCCTGACTCGGGCATTCGGGCTTTCTGGCACGGGTAATTTCGAAACATCAATCACCGTGACGCCACGTGACGCTCCCAAGACGTCATTGAGTCCTGATTGTGGCGCCTTGGCCACAAAGAAAGCCGCCGTCTGAGGCATGATTTTCCAAAGCAGACACGCATGTGTGAATCCCCTTGCGGGAACGCGTCAAACGCCGCAGCATTACACCCAGCGTTTCACTGGGTTCATCAAGAAAAATCAGGGGTTTACGTTGTTTCGAAGCCTAACCGGACTTGCATTGGCCGTAGCGGTCATGGGGGCGGGTCAAGCATTCGCGCAGAAGCTGGATGTGGAAGACCTTGCTCGCATGCCGGACACAACGGGCGTTTCGATGTCGCCCGAGGGGGACTTCATTGTCGCCATCCGGGCCGACCCAAGGGATCCAAGCAAACGTATTATTGCGTCTGCTGATGTTTCGAAGGTCGATGGAACCAAACCCCTGAACTGGGTGGCGACGCCTAGCGGCCGAATGAGCTTTGTCAGCGCGCGGGCGCTCAAGCAGGGCAAGGTCTCTTTGCGATTGCAAGCCAGGCCTGGACCGGCAGCCTCAGCGGTTGTGGCGAGGGCCGTACGACCGGGGCCACCAAGACCTACCTCTACAAGGCCTATCTCTCGGACAAGACGCTCAAGGACTCTCGACGACCCGTTCAAGGCGGGACGCTCGATCGGCGTCAGCGAAGAGACCATGCGCTGCCTGGAGATCGGCACGAACCCCAGCATTATCGACCTGCCGCTCGACCCCGAGAACGTCATCGTTCAGCAGCTCGATGAGAATTTCGTCTCGCGCTATTCCAAAGTGAACCTGCGGACTGGTCAGAGCACCTCACTCTATAAGGACGTTGGGGAGCTCTCGATCGCGCTGATCGACCCGCGCGATGGCGAGGTGCTCGTCAAGCAGAAGGTCCAGACGCGCGGGAACCTGAACTACGATTTCGAGACCTACATCCTCGACAAGGCAACGGGCAATTTCGACCTCGAAGCCCCGCTCACCGTTGATGCGAACAACCGCAACCAGATGGATGTACTCAGCTACGACGAACAGACCGGCAAATACTTCGTCGTGACGGACAAGTTCTCCGACAAGGCCGCCATCTATCTGTACGATCCTCGCACCGACAAATTCGACGAACAGCCCCTGTTCGCGCACAAGGATTTCAACGCGACTAACGTCGTGCTCGGTCGCAGCAAGGATAATTTCGGCAAGATTCTGGCTTCCGCTATGCAGGTCCGGAAGTGACGACCTATTGACCGACCCGGATATCGTTTCGATTCAGAAAGGCCTCGAGGCATCCTTCAAAGGCCAGATCGTCACGATCATGTCGGGCGCCGGCGAAGATGCAAACAGCAAGATCCTGTTCAGCATCGAAAGCCCCGCAATCCGCCAACCTACTACCTGCTGCTCAACAAGACGAAGGTCCTGGGCATCGGCAGCGAACGTCCTTGGGTCAAACCCGAGACGCTGGGCGATCGGTCGCTCGTTTATTACGACGCTCGCGATGGCCTGAAGATTCCGGCCTTCCTTACCCTGCCCCCGAACTTCAAGAAGGGCGACCCCGCCCCACCCGCCATTGTGCTTCCGCACGGCGGACCGTGGGCGCGTGATTTCATCGGTTGGGATCGCTCCGGCTGGACGCAGTTCCTTGCCACGCGTGGCTATGCGGTGCTTCAGCCTCAGTATCGCGGCAGCGACGGCTGGGGCCACAATCTCTGGCTCGCCGGCGACGGCGAGTGGGGACAGAAGATGCAGGACGACAAGGACGACGGCGCCAACTGGATGGTCCAGGAGGGCTATGCCGCCAAGGGCCGTATCGCCATCTTCGGCTACTCCTATGGCGGCTTCGCGGCTTTCGCGGCGTCCGTTCGCGAAGGCGGCCCGTTCAAATGCGCGATCGCCGGCGCTGGCGTGTCGAACCTCACCCGCATCAGCAACAACTGGGGTGAGAACCGTCTGCAGCGCGCGGTTCAGGGACGTACTGTCAGCGGCATGGATCCGCAGCAGAACACGTCCAAGCTCGCGATCCCGATCCTCATCTACCACGGCGACCGCGACGTGCGCGTTCCCCTGTTCCACGCCACGGACTTCTATAACGCTGTGAAAGACACGGGCATGGCGAAGCTCCTGATCCTCAAGGACATGGGCCACCAGCTCGACAAGTGGACCACGGAAAACCACCGCGACTCGCTTAAGGCGATCGAGGACTTCCTCACCAAGGACTGCAAGCTCTAGGCTCTGTCCTGAGCGCCACAATACAGACACCCCGGGCGAAAGCCCGGGGTGTTTTGTTTTGCGGCAGCTCGCGTGTGCTAGTCCTCGTCTTCTTCGATGGGCGGCGCTGCCAGCGGCGCTGGTCTGGCGCGCAGAGCGGCGCGAAGCCTGCCCTGGTCAAGCGCGCCCTCCCATTTGCTGACCACGACAGTGGCGACGGCGTTGCCGATGAAGTTGGTCAGGGCGCGGCACTCGGACAGGAATCTGTCGACGCCAAGGATAATCGCAACGCCGGTCACTGGAATGCTCGGCACAACCTGGAGCGTCGCCACCAGCGTGATGAAGCCAGCCCCCGTTACTCCAGCGGCGCCTTTGGAGCTCAGCATCGCCACAGCTAGCAGGATCAGCTGGTCGCCGATGCTCAGATTGGTGTTTGTGGCCTGCGCGATGAACAGCGCGGCCATCGTCATATAGATGTTGGTGCCATCGAGATTGAATGAATAGCCGGTCGGGACCACCAGCCCGACGACGGGCCGTGCGCACCCTGCCCTCTCCATCTTTTCCATAAGTGCGGGAAGCGCCGATTCCGACGACGATGTCCCGAGAACAAGGAATAGTTCCTCTTTCAGGTAGCGAATGAGGCTGAAGATGTTGAAGCCGGCCCAGGCCGCAACTGCGCCAAGCACGAAGGCGATGAACAGGAACGAAGTCAGGTAGACCGTGCCGATCAGCAGGGCGAGTTTCTGGATCGCCTCTGTGCCCTGGCTCGAGACCACGAACGCAAAGGCGCCGAAGGCGCCAATCGGCGCTGCGCGCATCAGAAGGCCAACCATCCGGAAAATGACGGCGGCAACGGAATTCAGCACGTTCAGCAGCGGTTCCGCCTTGTCGCCGACCAGCGCCATCGAGACGCCGAACACGATCGAGAGGAAAAGCACCTGCAGGATATTGCCGCCGGTAAAGGCGCCGGCGAATGCGTCCGGAATGATGCCGAGAAGGAAGCTGACCAGTGTATAGGTGTGGCTTGCCTCCTCATATCCGTGCACGCGCGAGACATCGCCCGCTGAGAGTGTCGCGATGTCGACGTTCATTCCTGCGCCAGGCTGCACGACGTTCCCGACGATCAAACCGACCAACAAGGCGAGCGACGAGAAAAACAGGAAATAGGCGAAGGCCTTAAAGACAACCCGGCCCAATCG
>JAWKVC010000011.1:0-136621 GCA_041398245.1 Hyphomonadaceae bacterium | reverse complement strand
GACAGAAGGGCGGCGCAACCGGCGGCGGCTACGCACAGGTCGTTCCGATGGACGACATCAACCTGCATTTCACCGGCGATTTCCACGCCATCACGGCGGCGCACAACCTGCTTGCCGCCATGCTGGACAATCACATCCACTGGGGCAATGCGCTGGGCATTGATGTGCGGCGCATCCGTTGGCGCCGCGCGCTGGACGTCAACGACCGCAACCTCCGCGCCATCGTCACCGGTCTCGGCGGGCCGGCCAACGGGACACCGAGCGAAGGCGGCTTCGACATCACGGTTGCGTCCGAAGTGATGGCGATCCTGTGTCTTGCGAACGATCTGGCCGATCTCAAGGCCCGGCTGGCGCGCATCATCGTGGCGGAGACGCGCGAGCGGAAGCCGGTGACCGCGGGTGATCTCAAGGCCGATGGCGCAATGGCCGTCCTGCTGAAGGACGCGCTGCTGCCCAACCTCGTCCAGACGATGGAGAACACGCCGGCGATTGTTCACCTGGGCCCCTTCGCGAATATCGCGCATGGCTGCAATTCCGTGACGGCGACGCGCGCCGCGCTGAAGCTGGGCGACATTGTCGTGACCGAGGCGGGCTTCGGCGCGGACCTCGGCGCGCAGAAATTCTTCGACATCAAATGCCGGCTGGCGAGCCTGAAGCCGCGCATGGCCGTTCTGGTGGCGACCATACGGTCCATGAAGATGAATGGCGGCGTCGCCAAGGGCGATCTTGGACGGGAGGATATCGAGGCGCTGCAGCGCGGCGCGGTGAATGTGCAGCGTCATATCGAGAACCTGAAGGGCTATGGCCTGCCCGTGATCGTGGCGCTCAATCACTTCACCAGCGACACGCAGGCGGAAGTCGATACGGCAAAGCGGATCTTCGCCGGGATGGGCGTTGAAGCGATCGTGTGCCGCCACTGGGCCGAGGGCGGCAAGGGCGCGGAAGAACTGGCGCACGCCGTGGTGGCGCAGCTGGCGAAGAAGCAGGATGACTTCCACGTTCTCTATGACGACGCCCTGCCCCTGCTCGACAAGATCGAAGCGACAGCGAAACGCATCTATCGCGCCGCGCGCGTCGATGCGCCGACAAAGGTCGTGGCGCAACTGAAGCGCTGGGAGGAGGCGGGCTTCGGCCGCCTGCCCGTCTGCATCGCCAAGACGCAGTATTCCTTCTCGACCGATCCGGCGGTAGCGGGAAGCAGGCCACGTATGCTCGATGTGCGCGAAGTGCGCCTGTCGGCCCGGGCGCGGGCTTGTCGTCGCCATCTGCGGCGACCTGATGACTATGCCGGCTTGCCGCGACAGCCGGCAGCGGGTGATGTCGGTTGATGTCGATGGCGCCATTCGCCCGACTGTCCTGGAATGCGTCGCGACAGCGCGTTCTCGATGCGTGGTCCGCCCAGCCAGAGGCGATTGCGTGGTTCACGCGCTGCCTCAGCTTCGATCGCCCGGACGATGTCGACGCGAACGGCGGCAAGCGCTGGGTTGTCGTTGAAGCCGCCCGGCGGCGCAGAGCGCAGCGTCTGCTCGCGAAGGCTGTCGGCGACCAGCAGGACAGTCAGCAGCGGGCAGGCCGGCGGACGGGTCTTTCATGTTTCTGGAAACCGAAGACTTCGATGCAACCTATCAGCACATGACAGAAACGGTACCTTCCGCCTTGCCGACCTATATGAGGTCGTGAGTGTTCGAGGAATCTCTGGCAATCCGTGGGATCTGATCGAGCCAACCGCTGGGCCGGAAGTCCGCATGGACTGACGCAACGTCGCCGCTTTACGCCTGACGCTGTCCAGCTGCAAAGGATTCACCCAACACAAGAAGACTTGGGGAACATGCGGCTGACGGCGGACACTTCTCTCGCAACAGGTGTGGGCGACAGGCGTCATACCTGCGCCAACACCCCGAACATCGCTGGCCACGGGCGAAACGCGACCGAACTCGCGGGCCTGATCAAGGCCCGGACAGATGTCGGCGACGGAGGCGATTGAAGCCGCCATCGCACGTGCGCAGGCGGTTCGGCCGAGATCAATTTCATGGTGTCCGACACGTTCGCCACGGCGGCGCAGGCCACCAATCCCGGCTCGGGGCCCTTCGCTGGCGTGCCCTACCTGATCAAGGACCTGAACAGCGTCAAAGGCGCCGTTACACGCATGGGATCGCGCGCGACCGCAGGCGCGCCGCCGGCGACGGAGCAGGACGTCTATGTGACAGCGACGCTGGGCACCGGCCTGATCTGCATCGGCAAGTCGGCGACGCCGGAGAGCGGCTATCTGCCGACCACCGAGCCGCTGGCGTTCGGCCCGACGCGCAATCCGTGGGACACGACCCGCTCGACCGGCGGATCGTCCGGCGGCGCGGCAGCCGCAGTCGCGGCCGGCGTCGTGCCGATGGCGCACGCAAACGATGGCGGTGGATCGATCCGCTTCCCGGCTTCCAACTGCGGACTTGTCGGCCTGAAGCCTTCGCGCGGCCGGATGGTGTCGGAGACCAAACCCGGGCCGCTGGACATCGCCGTGCAGGGCTGCGTGTCGCACACGGTGCGCGACACGGCGAAGCTGCTGTCGCTGACCGAACGCAAGGGCGCGGACGCCGTGCATGCGCCGGTCGGCTATGTCGACGCTCCGGTGCGGCGCAAGCTGCGCGTCGGCATGATCACCAAGGGATTCGCGGGCAATGAGGCGGACAAGGAAGTCCTCGCCGGGGTTCACAATGCAGCGCTGATGCTGGAAGGCATGGGCCATACCGTCACGCACACCGAATGGCCGTTGCCGGCGACATTCCAGGACGACTTTCTCGCCTTCTGGTCGCTGGGCGCGGCGCAGGACATCGCCGGCGCGACGAAGGAGTACAACCGGCCGGCGACGCCGGACTGGTTCGAGCCGTTCAGCCTGCGCATGGCGGAGAACGCCGCCGGCATGTCCGAAGCGGACACCAATGCGACGATCCAGCGTCTGATGGCGGCCACGGCCGCCTACAATGAGTGGATCAAGGGCTTCGATATCGTGCTGTCGCCGGTGTTCTCCTCGCCGCCCTCGCCGCTTGGCTACCTGCGCGGCGATGTGCCGTTCGACACCTTGCGCGAGCGGCTGCTGCAGCAGGTGGGCTATACGCTGATCCACAATGTCTCCGGCGCGCCGGCGATCAGCCTGCCGCTGGGCCGCACCAGCTCCGGTCTGCCGACCGGCGTGCAGGTCTCGGGCGCGGTGGGCGCGGACGGCCTGCTGCTGGAAGTCGCCTACCTCTTCGAGGAAGCGATGCCCTGGCGCAGCTACAAGCCGAAGCTGGCCTGACCGGGGAGGCGCACCTGAAACCGGTCCACATCGTTTCGCTGGCGCTTCTGGCGTCCGCCTGTGTCTCGGCGCCTGGCGAACAGCAGGCGCAAGCGCCCTCGCCGCCAATGGTCAGCGTTTTTGCCGTTGCGCACCAGGATGACTGGCAGCTGTTCATGAATCCCGAGGCGTATCACGCGATGGACGAACCGCAGGAGAAGGCGGTGTTTATCCATGTGACAGCGGGCGACGCCGGCGCAGGCGTGGGCGGCGAGCCTGTTCCCTACTATCTCGCGCGCGAGGAAGGCGCGCTACGGGCGGTGCGCTTCATGGCCAATGCCGCGGGCCCTACGGCAGGCAAGGGCGTGGCGATGGCCGGCGCGGTCGTGGAGTATGCGGGGCACAAGGTGCAGCGCTACGCCTATGCCAACGCCGTGGTCTATTTCCTGCGCATTCCGGACGGCAACATCGTCAACGGAACGGTCTACACGCCGCATCCGCAATCGCTGACTCGCTTGCGCGCCGGCGAGACGGAGGCGACCGAGACGATCGACGGCGCCGCGCGCTATCAGAGCTGGGCGGAGCTTGTCGCGACGCTGAATGCGATCGTGAAGGCCGAACAGGTCGCCGGCTCGGGCCTGACGTTTCATATCGCCGAGCTGGATGAAGCGCTGAACCCGGGCGATCATCCGGATCACCGCGCCGTCGCCTTTGCCATGGAGGACGTTGCGCAAAACCACCCCTGCGCGCCGCTTTACCGCCACATCGAATATTTCACGCGCACCAAGCCGATGAATCTGGCGGGCGAGGACTACATGATCGATGTGGGCGCGTGGGCGGCGACCGCTTCCGGTCTCAGCGACAACTACGCCAAGGCGACATGGGAAGGCGATCATAACGCGTGGGTTGGGCGCAGCTATTCGCGCGTCCAGCCGCCGGCGGCAAGCTGCAGCCCGTAGCTTCCGCGCTCCGGCCTATGTCTTCTTCGGATGCAGGCGCACCGGCATCGACACATAGCCCTTCACGAAGGAGCTGGGCACGCGTTCCGGATCGGCCAGAACCTCGATGCGGTCGAAGCGCGCGAGGATTTCCTCCCACAGGATCTGCAGCTGCAGCTCCGCCAGACGGTTGCCGACGCAGCGGTGGATACCAAAGCCGAAGGACAGGTGACGGCGCACCATCGGGCGTTCGATGTTGACGACTTCCGGCTTGTTGAACTGGGTTTCGTCGCGGTTGCCCGAGACATACCACATCAGCACCTTGTCGCCCTTGCGGATCGTCTTGCCGCCGAGCTCGTAGTCCTCGAGGGCCGTGCGGCGCATGTGGGCCAGCGGCGTCTGCCAGCGGATGATTTCCGAGACAGCCGAGGGCAGCAGGTCGGGATTGGCTTTCAGCTTCTCCCACTGGTCCGGCCACAGCTTCATCATGGCGTAGACGCCGCCCGTCATCGAGTTGCGGGTGGTGTCGTTGCCGCCAACGATCAGCAGCAGCAGGTTTCCGAGATATTCCTGCGGGTTCATGTTCCGCGTGTGCTCGCCGTGCGCGAGCATGGAGACAAGGTCGCCCTTCGGTTCGGCGTTGACACGCTCGTTCCACAGCCGCGTGAAGTAGCCGAGGCATTCGAGCAGCTCGCCTCGCCATTGTTCTTCGCTGGTGACGATCTCGGGATTATTGCGGCCGGTCGCGACATCGGACCAGCGTGTCAGCTTGCGGCGATCCTCGAACGGAAAGTCGAACAGGGTCGCGAGCATCATGGTGGTCAGTTCGATCGAGACGCGGTCGACCCAGTCGAATGTCTCGCCGACAGGTAGCTCGTCGAACAGTTTCTTGGTGCGCGAGCGGATCAGCGTCTCGAAGGATTTGAGATTCTCCGGCCCGACGATCGACTGCACCGTCTTGCGCTGCAGGTCGTGCTTGGGAGGATCCATTGCGATGAACATCGGCAGCTGGAAGTCCTCGTCCTGATCGACGACGGTGATGCCGCCTTCGGACGAGAACACGCCGTGGCTCGTGTCCACGGTCATGATGTCCTTGTAGGTCGTGATGTTCCAGTAGGGACCGAACGGGCTGTCCGGCGTGTAGTTGACCGGGGCTTCCTTCCGCATCCGCGTGAAATAGTCCCAGAAGGCTTCCTGCCGCCACAGCTCCGGATCGGTGATGTCGAAATTCGCGAGATCGATCTCGCTGGCCTTGGGCGGCGTTGCATCCTTCGCCAGACCATTTACCCGGAAGGCCTCCGCGCCCGCTTTTGTGGGGGTCGGTGGTGTCGCCGTATCGGCCATGGCGAGGCTCCTGCGTCTGGTTCGCGGTGGACTGGACTCTGCTTGACACAGTCTAGCAGACGCTAGCGGCAAGTGCAGTCCTGTCCTAGGGGCAAGTTTCATAACCGCGTTGTCGCATTTTCTTGCCGCAGCCCGGCATGAGGCGCGCGCCCAAGAGGCGATGCGCCTTCCGGCGACCCAAGGATGTGCTAGAGGTCCAACCCTTCCGATGCTTCGCAAGCAACAGTTTCGAAGGACAAGCCGCCTTGGGTCCAGACACGCTGCAATCCCAGCGCCGCGCCCTGTCCGTGCTGATCCCCTTCTACAACGAGGCCGGCAATATCCAGCCCCTGCTGGACGAGGTTCATGCCGCGCTTGATGGCGTCGACTACGAGATTGTCTGCGTCAACGACTGTTCGTCAGATGCGACCGGTTCCGAACTCGCCGCCGAACAGGCGAAGCGGCCCGACCGGATCAAGACGCTGACCCACATCCAGAGGCGGGGCAAATCGGCCGCCCTGTTCACGGGCCTGCGTCATTGCGCCGGCGACTGGGTTCAATTGCTGGACGGCGACGGCCAGAACGATCCGGCCGATTCCCGCCGGATCTGGGACACTGTGGTGCTGAAGAACGAGGAGCCGGCGCTGGGCATCATCTGCGGGCGTCGCACCAGCCGGAATGACAGCGGTTTCAAGTGGCTGCAGTCGCGCATCGCCAACGGCGTCCGGCGCTTCTGCCTGCGGGATGATGCGACCGACACGGGTTGCGGCTTCAAGCTGATCCGGACCCGCGCCTTCCAGGACCTGCCCTACTTCGCCTCGATGCACCGCTTTCTTCCGGCGCTGGTGAAACGGGCGGGCTGGCAGGTGCGCGAGGAGCCTGTCGCAGACAGGCAGAGGCGCCACGGCGTTTCCAAATACGGATTTCTGGGTCGTTTCGGCGCCGGACTTGTAGACCTCTTCGGCATGATATGGCTTGTGCGGCGGGCAGGCTATGGCATCGCCGCCGAATGGGATGATCCGCGCAAGCCGCGCTAGATCGCTCCCGCTCCGGCGGCGCCAGTAGAGTGGAAGAAGCGCGTGAAGCAGCCGATCCGTCAGCCCAGGCAGAGCAGGAAGGCCCAGCGGGAGGCGGCCCGGGCGGCGAAACGCCAGCGCCAGCCCCAACGGGAAGCCGGCTCGTCCCTTGAGGCGTTTGTCCGGCTCGACCGCTCGGCCGTGATGATGACCATCCTGGTCTATTGCGTCATCCACTGGATGATCCGCGTCTTCGTGGCGCCGGTTTACACCTTCGAGGAGGCCGACCAGCTCCTCTTCTCGCAATCGTTCCAGCTTGGATACGAAGCCCGGCAGCCGCCCATGCTGGCCTGGCTGCACTGGCTGGCGACACGCACGGGCCCGATCTCCCCGCCGCTGATCTTCGGCGTCAAATACGTGCTGCTGTTCATCGGTCTGGCCTTCTACTACCTCTCCGCGCGCAATGTGCTGATCCGGCCGGGCGTTTCGGCGGCGGCGCTTGGGGCCTGGGCGCTGACCTTCCAGATCGGCTGGGCGGCGCATGAAGACCTGCTGGGCGGTGTCGGCCTCATGGCTGTGCTCGCGATCTGCCTGCATGCCTTCACCCGCATCCTTACCTGGCGGCGGCGGCGTGACTGGGTCTATCTCGGCTTTGCGATGGGGATCGGGCTTCTGACCCACCATCTGTTCGCCGCCTTCCCTGCTGCGCTGCTGCTCGGGATCGCGCTATCGCCCTTCTTCCGCGATGCGATGAGTGTGGGGCGTCTGCTGACGGCGATGCTGATCGCGGCGGCGATCTATTCGCCCTACGCTGTCTGGGTCGGAACCCATATCGGCTCCATCGGCGAGGCGGCGCGTGAATATGCCGCCTCTTGGGAGATCGACTCCGCCTGGCTGGAGCGCGTGGGGAATGCGGCCGCGCAGCTGGGGCGCGCCCTTCTGGAGTTCAGCCTGCCGCTGCTGCTGTTCTGGATGATGCTGTTCTGGACGCTTTGGCTGCCGGTGATCTATCCGCTCTTCCCCCGCCGCAACACGGACGAGGAACCGCATGAGCTCGCCTGGCGCCGGCTGTTCCTGCGCTCGGCATTGTTTGCGGCGCTGATCTATCTGGTGAGCGTCGTTCTCGGCGTACAGGCCTACAAGCCGCACTGGATGATGCCGGTGCTGTTCACGCTGCCGATATGGCTGTTCGCACATGTGAAAAGGGCCGGCGATTTCCCGGTCGCGATCCGCGCCTTCGGAGCCATCGTGGTGGCCTTCGCCCTTCTTGTGATCGGCGGCCGGTTCGTCGAGGCGCAGATGGAAATCGCGATGTGCCGGGAGGGCGGCTGCAGGCCCTACGCCCCGATCTCCGACTGGGCCGCGGCGCTAAGGGAAGCGGGTTTCTCTGACGGCACCATCGTCGGTGCGGATATCCATCTGACCGGCAATCTGCGCGCCGCTTTCCCGCGCGCCCGCGTTCTGGATGCGACGGCGGCCCCGGACGCCTATCCGCCGCGACGGACGCGCTCAGCCTGTCTGATCGTCTGGCGCGATACGACCTTCAACGAGACCCGCAACATCGCGATCATGCCGCAGGAGCTGTCGGAGTATATCGAGAAACAGCTGCATGTGCGCCTGCGCGACAAGGGCGCGCGCGGCGCCATCCGCCGCAATCTCCTGCAGTCGGAAGACAAGGCGGCGACGCTCTACTATCAGCTGATCAGCCCGACCGGCGATTGCGGCTGACGGTCAGCCGTCCTCGCGCTTCACCGACAGCCCTTCGGGCAACAACGCCGGATCAGGATCGACGCGCAGCGTGCGGCCCTCGACATCGAGGACGACGAAGACCTCTTCAGTGAAGGGCAGGAAATAGGTCTGGCCGGTTTCGGGCTGCACTTCGACAAGATCGCCCGCGCCGAAATCATGCACGGCCTTTACCCGGCCCAGCCGGCGGCCGTCGACATGGACGACATCGGCGCCGATGAGATCGGCGACATAGACTTCGCCTTCCTCCTCGACCGGCTCCGGCAGCGCTTCGCGCGCGACATGAAGAAGCGTGCCACGCATCGCCTCCCATTCCTCGCGCTGCTTCTTCTCGGCCGTGATGACGCCGAAGCCCTCGTTCAGCGGCCGATGCTTCACCGGTGTCATCACCACCCGGCCATCCGCATCCAGCAGGGGCCCATAGGTGAACGCGGCGGCCGGATCATCCGTGAAGGATCGCACGCGTGCTTCGCCTTTGACGCCAAAGGCGCCTGCGATCTGGGCGACAACCACGAGATTTGAGTTATTCGCCATTCGTTCAATCGGCGCCAGCCAGCGTTTCAGTTTCACGCAATTCCGGCATGATCTCGAATGGCCAGCACCGCGCATCGGGCTGGAACCCGCGCGCTACTGCGTAATAGGTCTGATGTATCGCCGAAGGAAATGAAAGGCGCTGTTCCAACAGCACACGCAGTGAACAGATCGCGGGGCGATAGTTCCGTTCGGCTGACAGCTTCAGAAACCTTTCCGCCGTCTCCGCCGACGGCGGGACCCCAATTCCCTGAACATAGATACGCGCCAGATTGTAAGGCGCGATGACGTCTCCGGCGTCGGACCCGCGCGTCAGCCATTCATGCGCCGCCGCCGCATCCCGCTCAAAGCCGTACTCTGCGTCGAGATAGGCCAGTCCGATTTCATTCATCGCCGCAGCCTGCCCTTTCTCAGCGGCGCTTCTCAACGATGCAAAACCCCGGGCGCGCAACTCCTCGACCGTCAGGTCCGGATCGAAGCCATACTCCTCCGGCCATCCCCCGTCTTCCGACGCAGCCCAATACATCATCCCCAAGAGCGCTTCGGCGTCCGCATCGCCGTCCGCCGCGCATTGTTCGAACTCCGGGCTTGAAACCCAATCGAAATCAACGGCCGTGACCACTTTCTTGCACTTGGGGTTCTGTGCGGCAGCCTCCGGGACGAGCACCGAAGCCAACAGGCCCAGACTTCCGATGACGACGAACTTCAGCGACGCCTTCACACATCCCTCCCCAACCAAATCTGATGAGGTCGAAATGGACACGAGGAGCCCAATTCAGGCAAGCGCGTTCAAGGGACGCTCCAGCATGGCGACGCGCTTGCCCGACCCTGACATGCGCGAGAGCAGATGACGGAAACCCAGCTTCATGTGGAACGCCATGCTTTCCGGATTTGGCGGATCCTCGTTGACCTCCGCCGTCACGCGTTCTTCGCCCAGTTCGGCGGCGAGCCGCAGGGCCTCTTCGTAGAGCGCCCGGCCGACGCCAAGGCCCCGCGCAGACTCAGCCACGGCGATCCGGTCGACATAGAGGTGACGCGCAAACGTCGTCTCGAACCAGCCATAGTTGTCGCTTGGATAGGATGAGCCGGGCCGGACCAGAATCATGAAGCCCACGGGCTTGCCGTGGGCTTCCGCAACCAGGGTGCGCCATGACCAGCCGGCGAGCTGCCGGTATTTCTGGCGGGTCATGTCGCCGACGGCCGGCGTGCAGGCGGCATTGAGGGCGAGGATGAAATCCTCGTCCCCCTCGCCTGCATCGCGGACCGTTATGGCCGACACTACTCGGCGGCGGCTTCTTCGGTCGGAGCTTCCGCCGGAGCCTCAGCGGCGGCGCGGCGGGCTTCTTCACGCTCGGCGCGCTCCTTGGCGCGTTCCTTGGCTTTCTCGCCCGGCTCTGCGGCTTTCGGGTTGTTGCCGTGCTCCCACTTCACAAGGCCGGCTTTCGCGAGATAGCGGGCGACGCGATCGGTCGGCTGGGCGCCTTTGGCGAGCCAGGCCTTGGCCTTCTCGATGTCGACCGAGAAGCGCTTCTCGTCTTCCTTGCCGAGCAGCGGGTTGTAGGCGCCGATCTTCTCGATGAAGCGGCCATCGCGGGCCGAACGCGAGTCGGCGATCACGACGTTGTAGTACGGGCGGTGGGTGGAGCCGCCGCGGGCCAGACGGATTTTCAGGGACATGGTCTACTCTCTTCTTTCTATTTCCAGGTAAGGTTGTTTGCGATCTGTGGGTCGGGCGTCAGCCCTTCCCCTGTAGTTTCTCGTGATGGCGGATCACTTCCGTCACGATGAAGGTGAGGAATTTCTCGGCGAAGTCGGGATCGAGATCGGCGTCCTTCGCCAGCTGGCGCAAACGCGCGATCTGTTCGGCCTCGCGCGACTTGTCGGCCGGCGGCATGGCGTGCGCCGCCTTGAGTTCGCCCACGGCCTTGGTCGCCTTGAAGCGCTCGGCCAGCATATGAACGACCGCCGCATCGATGTTGTCGATCGACGCGCGCAAACGTTTGAGTTCGGCGGCGGGATCCAGCGTCATTTCTTCTTGTCTCCCCCAAGACCGGGAAGACCGCCGCCGAGGTCCGGCAGTTTCGGCCCGCCGGGACCGGCGCCAAGATTCTTGAGCTGGTTCAGCGCCGCCTGGTTCACCTGCGGTCCGCCGCCGCCCATTCCGCCGGCTCCGCCCATATTGCCCAGCATGCCGGCAAGGCCCTTCATGCCGCCCTTGCCCATGCGTTTCATCATGTCGGCCATGTTGCGGTGCATCTTCAGCACCTTGTTGACCTCGGCCACATCGACGCCCGCGCCCGCAGCGATGCGGCGCTTGCGCGAGGCCTGCAGCACGTCCGGCTTGCGGCGCTCCTTCGGCGTCATCGACATGATGATCGCTTCCTGACGCTTGAGCATGCGATCATCGACGCCGGCGGCGGCCATCTGCTGCTTGGCGTTCTTCACGCCAGGCATCAGGTCCATCAGGCCGCCAAGGCCGCCCATGCGCTGCATCTGGCGCAGCTGGCCGGCGAGATCCTCAAGATCGAACTGGCCTTTCGCCATCTTCTTGGCGACACGCTCGGCCTCGGCCTGATCGAGTTCCGCCTTGGCTTTCTCGACCAGGCTGACGATGTCGCCCTGCCCGAGGATACGGCCGGCGATCCGGCGGGCGTCGAACACGTCGAGCCCGTCGAGCTTTTCGCCCATGCCGATGAAGCGGATCGGAAGACCCGTGACAGCCCGCATCGACAGCGCAGCGCCGCCGCGGCCGTCGCCATCCATCCGGGTCAGCACCAGACCGGTAAGCGGCAGGCGTTCGTGGAAGCGCTTGGCTGTCTCGACCGCATCCTGACCCGTGAGCGCATCGGCGACGAGAAGCGTTTCGGAGGGATCGGCGATGGCGGCGATCTCGGCCGCCTCGTTCATCATCTGGTCGTCGAGCGTCGTCCGGCCCGCCGTGTCGAGCATCAGCACGTCATAGCCGCCGAATTTCGCGGCCTGGATGGCGCGGCGGGCGATATCGGCCGGCAGCTGTCCGGCCACGATCGGCAGCGCATCGACGCCGGCCTGTCCTGCAAGGATCGTCAGCTGCTCCATGGCCGCCGGACGGCGGGTGTCGAGCGAGGCGACAAGAACCTTCTTGCGCTCCTGTTCCTTCAGGCGCTTGGCGACCTTGCCGGTCGTGGTGGTTTTGCCCGAGCCCTGCAGACCAGCCATCATGATGACCGCGGGCGGGCTGTCGATCTTCAGCGGCTCAGGCTCTTCCTCGCCGCCGAGGGTCTCGACCAGCACATCGTGCACGATCTTGACGACGAGCTGGCCCGGCTTGATCGACTTGATGACATTCTCGCCGACCGCGCGGGGGCGAACGTCCTCGACGAATTTCTTGACCACCGGCAGGGCGACGTCGGCTTCGAGCAGCGCCACGCGGATTTCACGCAGGGCCTCGTTGACGTCCTTCTCGGACAGGGCGCCGCGGCCGGTCAGGCCGTCGAATACCTTGCCAAGCCTGTCTGTCAGCGCGTCGAACATCGCCGTTCCCTTGCCTGCCGGAGACCATCTCCGACGTGGGTCGTCTCCTTCCCGCGGTCAAACGCGCCGCCAAAACGGCGAACGCCCCGCTGAGCGCAACGCGCCGGGCGGGGGACCTCGCCAGCCTCGTCCGTTTGCGTTTAAACGGGGTCGTGCCGGTCAAGGCGCAGACTGACATCTGCGCGGAAAGACGGGCTCCCTACTCCCGCCTGTGGAGAAGGTCAAGTTTTTCGGGGGTTCCGGCGAAGATGCGTACAATCGGCCTGATCGGGGGAATGAGCTGGCAGTCGAGCCGGCTTTACTATGACCGGATCAACCAGATGACGGCCGACAGGCTGGGCGGCGCCCATTCGGCGCGGATCATCCTGAATTCGCTCGATTTCGACCCGATCGCCCGGATGCAGACCGCCGGACAGTGGCGCGAGGCCGGCGCCCTGCTCGCCAATTCAGCGCAGGCGCTGGAGCGGGCCGGCGCGGACTGCATCGCGATCGGCGCGAACACCATGCACAAGGTGGCCGAGCAGGTGAAAGCCTCGGTGGCGATCCCGCTGATCCATATCGGCGACACGCTGGCGGCTGAACTCCGGCGCGACGCCCGCACGCGGCCCCTGCTGCTGGGCACCCGCTACACGATGGAGGACCCCTTCCTCATCGATCATCTCGAACGGAAGGGCATCGGCGCCCTTACGCCCGAGAAGCCGGATCGCGACGCGCTGCACGCCATCATCTATGATGAACTGATCAAGGGGATCGTGACGGACAAGGCGCGCGAGACGGTGCGCGCCATGATCCGGCGCTCCTATGAGCGCGAGGCCGACAGCGTCATTTTCGGCTGCACTGAAATCGGCATGCTGTTCCCACCGACCGAGGCCGGCCTGCCGGGCTATGACACGCTCGAGCTCCACGCCGCGGCGCTGGTGGATTTCGCGCTGGCGTAAGCCCTACTCCTCGTTCGCCTGATCCAAGGGCAGGCCCAACGCCTCGCGATGGCGAGCGCCCTGTAGAATACCCTCCATGGCGTAATTGCCTTCATGGCAGGCATATTCATAGATGTCCTCGCCATCGTTCCAGAAGGCGATCTCGCCCGACCAGGGTTGCGAGTAGAAGGCCGGATCCTCGACAGTGAACTGATAGAGAAGCTGGGCTTCGGCGACGCGCGTGAAGCGTTCGGTGACCTTCGCATCGGCTGACAGATAGGCGGGGTGATCCTGCCATGCATGGTAGGCGTTGAAGTTCGTCGTCTCGATTACCAGCGTGTCGCCTTCCCATCTGCCAATCGAATCGCCGAACAAAGGAGCGATGGCGGCCGGCTGATGGCGCCCGCCAATCGGGATCACCCGCGCATGACTGATCATTTCCGTATGGATCAGCACATACCCAGGCGTCTGCACGATCTGATAGTGGTTGTTGTAGAGCCCGTTCACCATCGGCGGGCCGGTACGGCCTCCTGTCGCCAGACAACGGTCCGCCAGCGGGCGCGCTTCAGGGTCGGAATAGCCAAGGCGCTCGTCGCCTGCGCGCGCAAGCTTCCGGCCAACTTCGCTGTAGGGAATCTTCCCGTCAGGCGGATCGGTGATCCAGGCCGTGCGGACCTGACCGCGGACCACGCCGAATCGCGTGCCCGGATCGATCCAGAAGGCGTTGTAGCCGCGCCCCAACAGCAGATCCTTCCCGGTCAGCAGCCCGGTAGCTGGGGTGTTGGCGATATCCTCGGTTCGCAGGCGCACGAGTTGGGGATGCTCGAACGTGGCCTTGTCGACGTCTTCGGGCGCCAAAACGGTCGATGCGTAACGATCCGAGCGCTCAAGCGTGGTGATCGACGCGTTGGTCCACGTACCCTGCAGGTCGGGTTTGCCATCCGGGGTCCGGGGCGGCTGATAGACTTCCTGCGCCAGCGCAGCCTGCATTGCTGCGCAGACCAGCGCTGCGGCGATCAGCACGCTCCGCTTCCGCATCGTCTCCTCCCGACCCGAACTCCACCCCGTCTAATTCGCATCCACACCGCGGCGCGCACGCAAGGTCGTGAGTTCGTGATGTTACGCAGCTTGCCTGCGCCCGGCTTGGCCTGCAAGCTGGAGAACAGGAATGCCCGGAACAGCGGCGGAGCGGACTATGGCGATACTGTCTCGACTGCGTGCAGCCGCAGCCTTGGCAGTGGCTGGATTGGTTGGGCTTTCCGCGCCCGTCACCGCTCAGCAGGGCGCGATGCGCAGGGTCGATCTCGAGCTCATGCTGGCCGTCGATATCTCGCAGTCCATGGATTACGATGAGCACGAGATCCAGCGCCGCGGATACGTCGATGCATTCCGCCACGCCGACGTCATCAACGCCCTGATGTCCGGTCCCGAAGGCCGCATCGCCGTCATGTACATGGAATGGGCCGGGGATTTCGATCCGATCCCGACCATTCCGTGGACCATTATCGACAGCGAGGAGTCGGCCCACGCCTTCGCCGATACGCTTGAGAATGAACCGATCTACTACGAGCAGCGCACATCGATATCGACAGCCCTGCTCGCGGCGCAGGACTACATCATGCACAACGACATCGCTTCACACCGGCAGGTGATCGATGTGTCGGGCGACGGCGCCAACAATGCCGGTCGTCTGGTCGAGCCCGTGCGTGACGAGGTGGTGAAGAACGGCATCATCATCAACGGCCTGCCGATCATGCTGAACAAGCCGAAGGAATTCTACGACATCGATCACCTCGACCGGTACTACAAGGACTGCGTGATCGGCGGGACCGGCGCCTTCATTGCCCCGGTCTTCGACCTGCGCCACCTGGCGGCCACGATCAGACGGAAGCTGGTGCTGGAGATCGCCGCACTGGATGTCGAACCCGACATGGCGCCGATCCAGTTCGCGGATGCGCCCGAGCCAGCCCCGCCTCCAGGACAACCTGGCCTCTATCGCGCCCAGCTGCGCCTGCCCTCGGAAAAGACCGATTGCACGGTCGGCGAACAGGTATGGGGCGGCGGCCGTGGATATGGCCGCTTCCGCCAATAGGTTTTCGTAGTTGGCTAGGCCTGCGCGGCGCGGCGGTAGAGCGCCTTGTCGGCATACATCGCCTCGTCAGCGCGCGCGAGCGCGCCTTCGGCCGTATCCTCCGGCGTGATGTGCGCGATGCCGTAGGCCGCCGACACGTAGTGCGGCACGCCTTCGTGCAGGACCTTTTCGGTCGCCAGCGCAGCGACCAGCGTCTCCGCCTTCGCCGCCGCAGCTTCGGGACCGATATGGGTGAGCACCACGGCGAACTCGTCGCCGCCGATGCGACCGACCACGTCGGTCTCCCGCGTCTGACGCACCAGTACTTCGCCGATCGCGCGGATGACGGCATCGCCCGCCGGGTGGCCATGCGCGTCGTTGATGGCCTTGAAGTTGTTGAGGTCGAAATAAACGAGACTCGCCTCGATCTCGTGACGCTTCACCATGGCGAGAATGCGCGAGGCTTCCCGCACAAAAGCACGGCGATTGTAGACCGGGGCCAGCGGATCGTGGTCGGCAGAGGCTTCAGCTTCCGCCAGCGACAGCTTGAGCTGTTCGACGTCGAGGCGCAGGCCGTCGATCTCGCCGATCATCACGTTGAACGCCGTGCGGACCTGCGGCGTCAGGTGGCTTTCCGGCACGCCGAATATGCCCGCTACGCGCATGGCAAGGTCGACCGGCTGTTCAGGCACGGCGACATCCGCCTGGCGGGATCGCGGGGCGAAGATGGAGAAGAACTTCATGTCGGACGCGGAACTCCTTCCGGCATTCCACCGCAAGGCCGTTAGCGGCTGATTAACCGAGTTCCGGACGGCCGTTGCGAATAAGCGGATTATGCCTGTAGAAGGCCCCTTTCGCGGGCCGGAGAGCCTTATGAGCGCGGCGACAAAAAACCCCCTGGTGGGGATTGTGATGGGCAGCCGGTCCGACTGGCCGACCCTTGAGAAGGCTGCGGATATCCTGACAGAACTCGGCGTTCCGTTTGAGGCAAAGGTGGTTTCCGCCCACCGGACGCCGGATCGGCTGGTGACGTATTCCAAATCCGCCCGGGACCGGGGGATTAAGGTCATCATCGCGGGGGCCGGCGGCGCTGCTCACCTGCCAGGGATGGTCGCCTCCATGACCTCACTGCCCGTGCTGGGCGTGCCGGTGAAATCCTCGACGCTCAACGGCCTCGATAGCCTCCTCTCCATCGTGCAGATGCCGAAGGGCGTGCCGGTGGGAACGCTGGCGATCGGCGAAGCCGGCGCGGCCAATGCAGGCATCCTCGCGGCCTCGATCCTCGCCGGCGGCGACGACGCGCTGCTCAAGCGGCTCGACGCCTTCAGGAAGGCGCAGACCGATTCAGTCGCCGAGACGGTGACCGACTCCGGAGACGACAAAAAATGAGCCCGGGTCCAAGCGGCGTGATCGCCCGGCCGGGCGACGCCATCGGCATTCTGGGCGGCGGACAGCTTGGCCGGATGCTGGCCATGGCGGCGGCTGAAATGGGCCTCGACGTCCATATCTTCACGCCGGAGGCGGACAGCCCCGCTGCGCGGGTGAGCAAGCGGACATGGGTCGCCGGCTGGAACGACGAAGCCGCGCTGAAGGAATTCGCAGCCAGCATCGCCGTCGCGACGCTGGAGTTCGAGAATGTGCCGGTCGTCGCCGCGGATCTGATCGAGGCCGAGGGCAAGCCAATTCGCCCCAACGGCCGCACGCTGGCGCGCGCGCAGGACCGGCTGGCGGAAAAAACCTTCTTCCGGGAGATCGGCATCGAGCCGGCGCCGTTTGAACGCGTGGATGGGCCGGACGATATCCAGAAGGCGCTCGACAGGCTGGGCGGCAATGGCGTCCTGAAGTCGCGTTTCTCGGGTTATGATGGCAAGGGTCAGGTGCGGCTCAAGGGTCAAGCGCCAGCCAGCGCGTGGGCGGATGCCGGCGCCGGCCCGTCCCTCATCGAGGCATGGATTGAGCATGACCGCGAAATCTCGGTCGTCGCGGCGCGGTCAGCTTCCGGCGAGTTTGTCGCCTTCGATCCGCCGGAGAACGACCATTCGGGCGGGATCCTGCGCCGCTCGGCCTTCCCATCAACCGCGCCGAAGCCGGTGCTGGAGGAGGCCGCGCGCCTGACGCGCAGGCTTGCGGATGCGCTGGACTATGTCGGCGTGCTGGCGCTGGAACTGTTCCTGACCAGGGACGGCAGATTGCTCGCCAACGAGTTCGCTCCGCGCGTCCACAATTCAGGCCACTGGACACAGGACGCCTGCGCCACCGGCCAGTTCGAGCAGCACATCCGCGCCGTCTGCGGCTGGCCGCTGGGCGATCCCGCACGCCATAGCGATGGCGAGATGATCAACCTGCTCGGCGAGGATGCGCTCGGCTGGGAGGCGTATCTGACCGAAGGCGCGAAGCTGCATCTCTACGGCAAGCGCCACGCCGTGAACGGCCGCAAGATGGGGCATGTGACGCGGCTGAGGGCGCGCGCCTAGCTGGCTTCGTCGACGCGGCGCGAGAGCATCTCGATCCGCGCGGCGGCGTCCGACAGCATGGTGGCGGCGCGGTTCTCGAGGCTGCGGATCCGGTCATCCAGCGCCTTGGCGCCGGCGCCCACAGCCTGGGCATCGAGTTCGTCGAGAATGGAAATGCCGGCGGCGAGGAAAAGCCGCTCGGCGCCGAGATCCCCCAGCGCCTCGACAAGTTCCTTCACGCGCTGGTCAAAGCGCGCGCCCAGCTCCTCGAGCCGCGCCTCCTGACCCGGCGCGCAACTCAGCGCGTACCGCTTGCCGCCAATTGTGATCTCAGCCTTGGCCACGACGAAGTCCCGCCTCTCCCGTCCTCCCCTTAACCACCAATGTAGCGCCGGAAGGCCCTTTTGTACCAGAGTGGCCCCGCATCGGCCGGCGAGCGCAGCACGGCTGCAACAGTTTCGGGTCCGGACCAGGACGAATCCTGCCGCTGAGGAATCCGCCCTAGACCTTGCCCAGGGCCTCCCGGACCTCTGAAATCGCTGCGCCAAGGGCCTCCGAGGCCTCATCCGCCAGTTTCTGGAGTTCCCGCTCCCGGGCCTTGGCGGCGTCGAGATCGCTTGCCAGGCGAGCCCGGTCGAGCCGCAGGGCCTCCGCCTCACGCATCTGGGCGCGCTGGGCGTCGAGGCGCGCGAACAAGCCGTCGAGCCGGCCTTCCAGCCGGTCGATCGCGCCCTCCAGCTGACGGAGGGCCTCGTCCACGGAAGCCTCGTTCTCAGGTGTCTCTGTCATCCCCACGATCCTGGCACGGCAATGTGATGCCTGTGAGCAAACGGCGCAATGGCGGCATGCGGCGGCAAATCCCCTTTGAGGCGGAGCGCATTGCCGTTAACCAGCGCTCGTTCCCACCGGAGGAGCCCGATGGCCACGAACCTGCCGCTCGCCAATGCGATCCGCGCGCTCAGCATGGATGCAGTCGAAAAGGCCCAGAGCGGCCATTGCGGCCTGCCGCTCGGCTTTGCCGACGTTGCGACCCTGCTGTTCCAGGAATTCATCCGGTTCGATGCTTCGGCCCCGGAATGGCCCGACCGCGACCGGCTTGTCCTGTCGGCGGGCCATGGCTCGATGCTGCTCTATTCCCTGCTCTACCTGACCGGCTATCCGGAGGTGAGCCTCGACGAGATCCGCAATTTCCGCCAGCTCGGTTCGAAGACGCCGGGCCATCCGGAGTTCGGCCATACGCCGGGCGTTGAAACCACCACCGGCCCGCTGGGCCAGGGCATCGCCAATGCGGTCGGCATGGCGATGGCCGAGCGCCATCTCAATGCGCGCTTTGGCGACGATCTGGTCAATCACAAGACCTATGTGGTCGCGGGCGATGGCTGCCTGATGGAAGGGATCAGCCAGGAAGCGATCACGCTGGCCGGGCATCTGCGCCTTCGCAACCTGATCGTCCTGTTCGACGACAACGCCGTCACCATCGACGGCTCGACCTCGCTGTCGGACGACACCGATCAGGTGAAGCGCTTCAAGGCCTCGGGCTGGAATGTCGCCCGCGTCGATGGCCACAACATGGATGCCGTGCGCGGCGCGCTGCTGGCCGCGCAGACCGCCGACAGGCCCAGCCTGATCGCCTGCAAGACCATCATCGGCTTTGGCGCGCCCAAGCTGGCGGGTACGGGCCCGGCGCATGGCGGGCCCTATGGCGCTGAAGAGATCGCCGGCATCCGCAAGGCGATCAACTGGCCGCACGAGCCGTTTGTCATTCCCGAGGAAATCCTTGCCGAGTGGCGCAAGATCGGCAGACAGGGCGCGCGCCATCGCGAGGCGTGGCTGAAACGGCTGGAAGCTTCCGACAAGCGCGCCGCGTTCGAGACCACGCTGTCGGGCAACCTGCCCGAAGAACTTGGCGCGGCGCTGAATGCGCACAAGAAGGCAGTCGTCGAGGGCCAGAAGGCGGACGCGACCCGCAAATGGTCGGGCGCGGCGCTTGAAGTGCTGACCCAGCTTGTGCCGGAGATGGTGGGCGGCTCCGCCGACCTCACCGGCTCCAACAATACACGCACCGCCGCAGCGAAGACGCCGATGACGCCGGAGAACTATGGCGGGCGCTTCGTGCACTGGGGCATCCGCGAACACGCGATGGCGGCGGCCATGAACGGCATGGCGCTGCATGGCGGCGTCATCCCCTATTCGGGCACCTTCCTGGTGTTCTCGGACTATTCGCGCCCGGCCATCCGTCTCGGCGCGCTGATGAACCAGCGCATCGTCCACGTGATGACGCACGACTCGATCGGCGTTGGCGAAGATGGCCCGACCCACCAGCCGGTGGAGCATGTCGCCAGCTTGCGCACGATCCCGAACCTCCTCGTCTTCCGCCCGGCCGACGGCGTCGAGACGGCCGAGGCGTGGGAGATCGCGCTCACCACGACAACCGGCCCCTCCCTGATCGCGCTGACCCGGCAGAACGTTGCGCCGGCCCGCAAGACGCACACCGACGAGAATCTCGTCGCCAAGGGCGGCTATGTGCTCTCGCCCGCCACGGCGAAGGAGAAGGTCGTGCTGCTGGCGACGGGTTCAGAAGTGGAAGTGGCGCTTGCCGCCCAGAAACTGCTGGAGGCCGAAGGCATCGGCGCGCGCGTCGTTTCGATGCCGTGCTTCGAACTGTTCGCGGCGCAGCCGGACAAGTATCGGGCGGAAACACTTGGCAAGAAGCTGCCCAAGGTGGCGGTGGAAGCCGGGGTGCGCGACGGCTGGGACCGCTGGATCGGCCCGGATGGCGGCTTTGTCGGCATGACCGGCTTCGGCGCCTCGGCCCCGGCCAAGACGCTGTTCAAGCATTTCGGCATTACGGCAGAAGCCGTGGTGCAGGCCGCGAAAGCGCGCGTGTAACCGGCGGTTTCCGGCTTCTCACGAAGTGCTGCGGGGAATTGCGCGATTTTCACCGCGCTTGCCCCTCGCTTCACACCAAAAATCAGCTATTAGGCCGCCATACCGACGCAGGTTGAGCGGCCTCGGCCTGCATTATTCTTGCACCCGCAAGGCCGCATTGAACACTTGAGGGATTCGCAATGGCTGTGCGTGTGGCGATCAACGGTTTCGGCAGGATCGGGCGTCTCGTCCTGCGTTCCATTCTGGAACACAAGCGCACGGACATCGAAGTCGTGGCCGTGAACGATCTCGGCCCGGTGGAAACCAATGTCCACCTGCTGAAGTACGACTCAGTGCATGGCCCGCTGAACATGGACGTCACGGTCGACGGCGACATGGTCGCGGTCGGCAATCAGCGCTTCAAGGTCACGGCGATCCGCAACCCCGCCGAACTGCCGCACAAGGATCTCAACGTCGACATCGCGTTCGAGTGCACCGGCATCTTCACGGCGAAGGACAAGGCGGCCGCCCACCTTCAGGCCGGCGCCAAGCGCGTGCTGATCTCCGCTCCGGGCGAGAACGCCGACCTCACGGTCGTCTATGGCGTGAACCATCAGAAGCTCACCAAGGAGCACATGATCGTCTCGAACGCCTCGTGCACCACCAACTGCCTCGCGCCGGTGGCCCATGTGCTTCACGACGCCATCGGCATCGAGAAGGGCATGATGACGACCATCCACTCCTACACCGGCGACCAGCCGACGCTGGACACGATGCACAAGGATCTCTATCGCGCCCGCGCCGCCGGCCTGTCGATGATCCCGACCTCGACCGGCGCGGCGAAGGCTGTCGGCCTTGTCCTGCCCGATCTCAACGGCAAGCTTGACGGCATTTCAGTGCGCGTGCCGACGCCGAACGTGTCCCTGGTCGACCTGAAGTTCATCGCCAAGCGCGCGACCACGGCCAAGGAAGTCAACGACGCGATCAAGGCGGCGGCGGACGGCCCGCTGAAAGGCATTCTCGGCTACACGAACGAGAAGCTCGTTTCGTCGGACTTCAACCACAACCCGCACTCGTCGATCTTCCACATGGACCAGACCAAGGTCATGGACGGCAACATGGTCTCGATCATGAGCTGGTACGACAATGAGTGGGGCTTCTCGACCCGCATGAGCGACACCGCCATCGCGTGGGCGAAACTGATCTAGGACCTGCGCTTCAAACAGCGTGTGAACGCCTCCAGCCCTCGCTGGAGGCGTTTTCGTTTGGCGCGCAGTCGCAATTGTTGACGTGGCCAGCCCGGGCCGCCATTGGTCGGGTCATGCAAGACCCAAAAGCCGACACCGACACGCCCGCCGAGGAAGACGCCCACATCCACGCCACGGCTTCGCCGCCCTATGTGGTGAAGGAAGGCGTGGTCGAGGATGGCGATGAGAGCGGCCAGCCGCCTCAGGCTGTGGAACAGCGACCGCCGGATCCTGCGACCTGGATGCACCAGCGGCTGGTTCACCAGATCCTGGAGTTCGAGAAGAATCTCGGGCCGGATCACGAGGTCGGCGGCCGCTTCGTCGAAGGCCCGAACGCCGAGGTGCTGCACATCAACAACGTCGCCAGCTGGGCGCCGGACATGATCGTGTTCATGGGCCAGTACGCCGACGGACGGAAATTCGAACTGCTGCAGCACTACAGCCAGGTCAGCGTCCTGCTGGTCGCCGTGCCCAAGCAGACGGAGGAGCCGCGACGCATCGGTTTTGAACTTCTGAAGAACGTCAAGGACCTGCCCCATCCCTGGGGCGATCCGGTAAGCTGAGCTCTTCCCGACCCCGGCAGCGCGGCCCGGAGTATGCAGGCGCTGGCGCAGCCTCTCTCCTCTGATAGATTTCCAGCCTTAACCATCCGGGACCTGACACGATGACCTTCCGCACGCTTCAGGGCGCAGACCTCAAGGGCAAGACCGCGCTTGTCCGCGTCGACTTCAACGTGATGGTACCAGGCGGTTGGACGATACCGCGCCGCCCTGCCGACGATCGACCTTCTGTGGCCAGGCAGCAGGTCGTGCTGTTGGCCCACTTCGACCGGCCGAAGGCAAGCGCGTGCCGGAGATGAGCCTCAAGCCGGTGGTCGATCCGCTGGCAGCGCTGGTTCAAGAAGCCGATCACCTGGAGCGGACGACTGCATCGGCGAAACGGCAAGACAGCGATCGACGCCCTGCCCGCCGGCGGCATCGCCCTGCTCGAAAACCTCCGCTATCACGCGGGCGAGAAGCGACGATCCGGTCTTCGCGGCGGAACTGGCGAAGCTGGGCGACATCTATGTCAACGACGCCTTCTCGGCCGCGCACCGCACCTCGACCGAAGGCGTCGCGAAGCTGCCGGCCTATCCCGGTCTGTCGATGGAGCGTGAGCTCCACGCGCTGAATGCGGCGCTAGGCAATCCGGAGCGGCCCGTGATCGGCATTGTCGGCGGCTCGAGTCTCGACCAAGCTGGACCTGCTCAAGAACCTCGTGACCAAGCTCGACAAGCTGGCCATCGGCGGCGGCATGGCGAACACGTTCCTCTATGCCCAGGGCCATGATGTCGGCTCGTCCTACTGCGAGAAGGACCTTGCCGAGACAGCGCGCGAGATCATTCGCCTTGCCGGCCAGAACAACTGCAAGCTGTTCCTGCCGATCGACATCGTGGTGGCCGAACAGATGGCCAAGGGCGTGCCCACGCGCGTGCGTGCGCTTGGCTCGATCGACGAGCATGAACGTATTCTCGACGCCGGCCCGGAAACGGTCGCACGTCTCAAGCGCGCGATGGCGAACTCCAAAACGCTGATCTGGAACGGCCCGCTGGGCGTGTTCGAAATCCCGCCCTTCGACAGGGGCACGTTGGAAGCCGCGAAGGAAGCCGCGAAACTGGCGAAGGAAGGCAAGCTGATCGCGGTCGCCGGCGGCGGCGACACGGTTTCGGCCATGCACCACGCTGGCGTTGCGAACGACCTCACCTTCATTTCGACGGCCGGCGGCGCCTTCCTCGAATGGATGGAAGGCAAGGAATTGCCAGGCGTCGAAGCGCTGAAGGTCTAGCTCTTTTCGCTGACGGGTTACCCCGGCCGCTTCGCCGCCTTACATTGAACGCCGTCAGCCACGGAGTTCAGCCATGCAGACGCGCGTCCTCGGAAAGAGTGGGCTTGAAGTCTCAGCCATCGGGCTTGGGTGCATGGGGCTGAGTTACGCCTATGGCGAGGCTCCCGAGCGAGGCGCTTCAATCTCCCTGCTGCGCGCGGCAGTCGACAGGGGCGTGACGTTCTTCGACACGGCTGAAGCGTATGGTCCTTTCACGAACGAAGACCTGCTGGGTGAGGCCCTGCAGCCTGTGCGCGACAAGGTCGTGATCGCGACCAAGTTTGGCTTTCCGAACGGTATGGCGCGCGCGGGCGTGGACAGCCGGCCGGAGAACATCCGCGCGGTGACGGAGGCGGCGCTGAAGCGGCTGCGCACGGACCACATTGACCTGCTCTACCAGCACCGCGTCGATCCGAAAGTGCCGATCGAAGACGTCGCGGGCACCGTCAAAGACCTGATCGCCGCCGGCAAGGTGAAGCATTTCGGCATGTCGGAGGCCAGCGCCGCAACGATCCGGAAGGCGCATGCCCTACAGCCGGTCGCGGCTTTGCAGAGCGAATATTCGCTTTGGTGGCGCGAACCCGAGACCGAGATCCTGCCGACACTGGAAGAACTGGGCATCGGCTTCGTCCCGTTCAGTCCGCTCGGGCGAGGCTTCCTCACGGGCGCGATCGACGCCTCGACGACGTTCGGCGCGAAGGACTTCCGCAGTTCCTTGCCGCGATTTGCAGACGAGGCGCGCAATGCCAACCAGGTTCTGGTCGACCGCCTGGGCGAGATCGCGACGCGGCTGAAAGCAACGCGGGCGCAGGTGGCGCTGGCATGGCTGTTGGCGCAGAAGCCCTGGATCGTGCCCATCCCCGGCACCACGAAGCTGTCGCGGCTGGAGGAAAACATTGGCGCCGTCTCGCTGAAGCTCGGCGCGGATGAACTGAAGCTGATTGAGCAGGCGCTCGCCGGGATCAAGGTGCTGGGAGACCGCTATCCGGCAGCGCTGCAGCAGAATGTAGGCAGGTAGACCCTCACAGGAGCGGCGCGACCGCACGCGCACTTGCCATCCGGCCATTGCTTTGCCATCCGACCTTCGCACGCGTGTGAAGGACGAGGACATCCATGACAATCCGATTTGACGGCAAGGTCGCCATTGTGACGGGCGGCGGCAACGGTCTGGGCCGGCATCACTGCCTGCAGCTCGCGGCGCGTGGGGCGAAAGTCGTCGTCAACGATCTCGGCGGATCGGTGGACGGATCGGGCGGTTCGATCTCGGCGGCCGAGGGCGTCGCCAAGGAAATCCGCGACGGCGGCGGAGAGGCGATCTCCAACGGCGCCGACATCACCAAGCTCGACCAGGTCGAGGCCATGGTTGCGGACGCCAAGGCCAAATGGGGTCGCGTCGACATCCTGATCAACAATGCCGGCATCCTGCGCGACAAGACATTCGCCAAGATGACGATGGACGACTTCAAGAAGGTGGTGGACGTCCACCTGTTCGGTACGGCGAACTGCACCAAGGCGGTGTGGGAGACGATGCGTGAGCAGAACTACGGCCGCATCATGCTGACCTCGTCGGCGTCGGGCATCTACGGCAATTTCGGCCAGTCGAACTATGGCGCGGCCAAAGCGGCCATGGTCGGCCTGATGAATGTGCTTCACCATGAGGGCCAGAAGAACAACATCCGCGTCAACACGCTGGCGCCCACCGCCGCCACGCGCATGCTGGAAGGCCTGATCCCGGATCAGGTCGCCAACCTGATGCAGCCCGAACTGGTGACGCCGGGCGTGCTCTATCTCGTTTCCGAGAACGCCCCCTCGAAGACCATCCTTGGCGCGGGCGCGGGCTGCTTCTCCGTGGTGCACATCTACGAGACGCCGGCCGTGTTCCTCGGTGGCGCCAACGCCACGGTCGATGACGTCGCCGCCAACTGGGAGAAGATATCCAGCCCGGCCGGCGAAGAACCGCTGGATGCGGCCTTCGCGCAGACGAACAAGTTCGTCGCCGCTGCCGCAGAGGCGCTGGGCGTCAAACTCGGCTAGCCCCCGGGGCGACCAAACCGGCGAGTATCAAGCCGCCTCTTGCCTCCTGCTGCGTTGCGTGACTGACTTTGGAAAACGTCAGAAACGACCAGCGGGAGAACGCCATGGCCTATGTCGAGGGGCGGATCATTCACGATGCGGACAGCCATCTTATGGAGCTGTCCGACTGTCTCGATCCCTATTTCGAGGCGCGGCTGCTGACGCGGTATCACGCGCTGCCGGGCTTCGTGACCCGCAAGGCGCGACAGGTGAAGGCCGAACAGGCAAGAGCCGCACAGGCGGACGCCGCATTCCGCGCCGGCGCCGAGGCGAACATTCTCCTGCGCAAGAACTATGACGCACAGGGCGCCTTCATCGCGGACGATAGACCCGCCGCCCTGAACGCGCTCGGCTTCGCCAGCCAGCTCGTATTCACCACCTGGTGCCTCGGCAATTTCGGGCTCGATCAGGGCGACGACATGGAGCTGTGCTACGCCGCAGCCTCAGCTCACAACCGGATGATGGCCGACTTCTGCAAGATCGACCGCCGTCTGCTGCCGACGGCTCAGATCCCGCTGGAGGACATTGACCGGGCGGTCGCCTGCGCGACGGAAGCCATCGATCTTGGCGCGAAGGGTCTGATGGTTCCGTCGAAATGTCCGCAGCATCATTCGCCCAGCCATGTGGGCCTGGATCGGGTCTGGGCGATGGCGCGGGAAGCAGGCGTGCCGATCCTGTTCCATGTCGGCGGCGAAGAGAAGCTGGACCCGGCCTACAAGATAAATGGTCTTCCGCCCGTGCCGGACTTCCATGGCGGCGACGACAACTTCACATCGGTCAGCTACATGCCGATTCCCAACGCTGCGATGCAGACGCTGGCGACGATGATCTTCGATGGTGTGTTCGACCGTTTCCCCGATCTGAAATTCGGCGCGATCGAGCTGGGCGCGGCGTGGGTTCCGGGCTGGATGCGGTCCATGGATTCAGCGGCGAGCGCCTTCATCAAGAACGAGACGCGGCTGCAGAACCTCTCGGCGAAGCCCAGCGAGATCGTGCGGCGCCAGCTGCGTGTGACGCCCTATCCGCACGAAGACGCCGGATGGATCGCGCGCGAGGCCGGCGCGGAGGTCTGCATGTTCTCGTCCGACTATCCGCATGTGGAAGGCGGACGGAACCCGCTGAAGCGGTTCGATGCCGCGATGGAAGGATGCACGCCGGAGGCGGTGGATGCGTTCTATGCGGGCAATTTCATCGACATGATGGGACGTGCGCTGCCCGAAGACCTGCGCCGGCCGGCGCATCTTCTGGCGGCATGACGCTCAGAGATCGCCGCAACTAGTGTGTCATCCGCTTGCGGCGCGCGATCTCGGCAGGCGACGGATCAGGCAACCGCAAGGAGCCGACCGCAACGCCTTCCGGTTTGTAAGAGCGCTTACGGCCCTGTCATACCGAGGACGCGCCGGCGGGTCCGGTCCCGACACGGGATTCCGGCAATCCGAAACACCTTGTTTTCCGCGTTCTGGCCTACGGGTTGCTGTGATGCTGTTGACCGTTTTTCGCTGTGCCGCCACAAGGCGGATTACAGCTCTTAGGGGAATTTTCGATGGCGCGTATCACGCTGCGGCAGCTTCTGGATCACGCTGCGGAGCACGGCTATGGCCTGCCGGCGTTCAACATCAACAACATGGAACAGGCGCTGGCCATCATGGAGGCGGCGGATGCGGTTAGTGCGCCGGTCATCATGCAGGCGTCTCGTGGCGCCCGCTCCTACGCCAACGACATCGTGCTGAAACACATCATCGACGCCTGCTCCGAGATGTATCCGCACATTCCGATCTGCATGCACCAGGACCACGGCAACGGCCCAGCCACCTGCGCGACAGCCATCCAGTTCGGTTTCACGTCGGTGATGATGGACGGCTCGCTCAAGGAAGACGCCAAGACGCCGGCCGACTACGACTACAACGTCGATGTCACCCGCAGGGTCGTCGAGATGGCGCATGCCTGCGGCGTTTCGGTCGAAGGCGAGCTTGGCGTGCTCGGCTCGCTGGAAACCGGCATGGGCGAGAAGGAAGACGGTCACGGCTTTGACGGCAAACTCGACCACTCGCAGCTGCTCACAGACCCGGACCAGGCGGTCGACTTCGTCAAGGCCACCAAGGTCGATGCGCTGGCGATCGCCATGGGCACCTCGCACGGCGCCTACAAGTTCTCGCGCAAGCCCGACGGCGCCGTTCTGGCGATGAACGTCATTGAGGAAATCCACCGCCGCCTGCCGAACACGCACCTTGTGATGCACGGCTCGTCGTCGGTGCCGCAGGACCTGCAGGACATCATCAACCAGTATGGCGGGAAGATGCCGCAGACCTGGGGCGTTCCGGTCGAGGAAATCCAGCGTGGCATCAAGCACGGCGTGCGCAAGATCAATATCGACACAGACAACCGCATGGCGATCACCGGCGCGATCCGCAAGGTGTTCGCCGAGAAGCCCGGCGAGTTCGATCCGCGCGGCTATCTGAAGCCCGCCAAGGAAGCGATGCGCAAGGTCTGCATCCAGCGCTATCAGGAGTTCGGCTGCGAAGGTCAGGCCGGCAAGATCAAGCCGATCTCGCTCGCCGTGATGGCCAAGGACTACGCGGCCGGAAAACTCGATCCGAAGATCACAGCCACGGCCAAGGTCGCCGCCGAGTAATCATCCCTGTGCAAACAGAATCGAATGGCGCGGTCCGGCCGGATCGCGCCATTTTCTGTCTATGGCAGCTTTGGAGGAGTCTTTGTCCGCAAGCTGGATTGCGCTCGGGCGCGTGCCCCCGATAACGTCGTCGCCATGCTTGAGATGCGCCCCAATTGCGAATGCTGTGATCGCGATCTTGATCCGTCGGGGCCGGACGCCCGCATCTGCTCATTCGAATGCACGTTCTGCGCGCGCTGCGCCGAACAGACGCTGAAGGGAAAATGTCCGAACTGCGGCGGCGATCTTGTTGCGCGCCCTGCCCGCCCTGCCGAGAAACTGGCGCGGTTTCCCGCATCCGCGCGCAGGGTCGTGAAGACCGGCGGCTGCGCCGCCTAGAGGTTGGCCCGGTGGCTTGCCCGGCCCGGCGCACAGGCGTACGCCTCGCGCATGCCTACACCCCCGCTACGCCGATGCCGCCTCTATCTCATCACGCCGCCGGAAGTCGCGGATATCGCAGCATTCTCCCGCGCACTGGATGAGGCGCTGGATGCTGGCGACGTGGCCTCGCTCCAGATCCGTCTGAAATCACGCGCGGGAATTTCCGCGCCCGACAGCCACATTCTCGAACTCGGCCGGCATATCGTTCCGCGCGCGCAGGAACGCGGCGTCGCCGTTCTGGTGAATGACCGGCCGGATCTCGCCGTCGAACTGGGCGCGGACGGCGTGCATATCGGTCAGGGCGATATCCCCTACGCCAAGGCGCGCAAGCTTGTGGGGCCGGACGCCATTGTCGGCGTCACCTGTCACGACAGCCGCCATCTCGCGATGGAAGCCGGCGAGTCAGGCGCGGACTATGTCGGCTTCGGCGCGTTCTATCCCACGGAAACCAAGACCCCTGCGGCGCATGCTGAACCGGAGCTGCTGACCTGGTGGCAGCAGATGATGGAACTGCCCTGTGTTGCGATCGGCGGAATCACGGCCGAGAACGCCAGCCCGCTAGTGGAATCCGGGGCGGATTTCCTCGCCGTTTCCGCAGGCGTCTGGCGCGCCGCTGGCGGTCCGGGCGAGGCTGTGCGCCAGTTCAACGCCATTTTTGACAACCTCGCTGCGCAAGCCTGATCGGCCGCACCCCGGCGAGGCGATCAATGCTTGTAATTTGGGGCTTTCCCTTTATTGGGAGCGCCCTAGCCAAGGCTGTTTGACATGTCCCGTCCTTCCCCCACCGTCAGTGTGATGATGGATGCCGCGCGCGCGGCAGGCCGCAGGCTCGTTCGCGATTTCGGGGAGGTCGAGAACCTCCAGGTCTCGCGCAAAGGGCCGGCCGATTTCGTCTCCGCCGCCGACAAGAAGGCCGAGGAGATCATCCGCAAGAACCTGGAGAAGACCCGTCCGGGTTACGGCTTCCTGATGGAGGAAGGCGGCGAGATCGTCGGCTCCGACAAGACCCACCGCTTCATCGTCGATCCGCTCGATGGCACGCTGAACTTCCTGCATGGCATTCCGCACTTCGCCGTTTCCATCGGACTCGAGCGCGATGGCAAACTTCGCGCCGGCGTCGTTTTCGATCCAATGCGCAATGAACTGTTCTGGGCCGAGGAAGGCCAAGGCGCCTGGCTGGAGAACAAGCGTCTGCGCGTGGGCGGACGGCGCAAGCTGTCCGAAGCGGTTGTGACGACGGGCATCCCGCAGCTCGGCGTCAACGGCGCGGAGAAATTCATCGACGAGCTTGTGCGCGTCCGCTCGGAAGTCGCCGCTGTGCGCCGCTTCGGATCGGCAGCGCTTGATCTTGCCTGGGTGGCGGCCGGCCGGTTTGATGGATTCTGGGAACGCAATCTTTCGCCGTGGGATATCGCCGCGGGCTTCGTGCTGGTTCAGGAAGCCGGCGGCATGGTGGTCGGCCTCGACAAGAAGGACGCGCGCACGGGATCCTTCACGGCGGCGAACACAAGCCTTGCACAGAAACTGGCCGAATCAGTCGAAGGCAAGATCCGCAAGCCCGCCGCGAAGGCCTGAGGCCTAGAGCGCCAGCTGTCCGTCCTTCACACAATTGGCGTGCACCATGAGGATGTCGTGCTCGCGCCGGTAAGGCTTGAGCGGAAGCTGCGGCTCGTAGACGATCCATTTCCCGCCCTCAGGCCGGAGCCAGGCGATATCCAGCTTCTTCGAGATGCCGATCACCGGCGTTGAGTCCCAGGGCGTCTCGAATCCCGGCGGCATGAGAAGCGCCGAGACCTCGCCCTTCCATAGGCGCGCCGCCCAGGCGCCAATGGACGAACCCATGATCTCGTAATTCTTGAAGCGCCGGACCAGTGCGCCCGTCTCGGGTCCATAGGCCTCGACCGGATCACGCAGCAGGCCATTGATCTCACCGATCGATTCCGGCGCGGCATCCGCTGGATTCAGCGTGTCGAATGAATCGAGATTGGTGATCCGGTGCACGCGTGATGACCCGGGCCGGTAGCCATAGACCTCATCCGACGAGATATCGCCGACATAGGCGGAGATCACTTCGCCCTGATCGACCAGGGCCACCATTGTCGTGATGCCGTGGCTCTGGCGGCGGATGAAGGCGCGCGTGCCATCGATGGGATCGACCGTGAAGTAGGCCGTGATCGGCGGAGTCGCCGGAATCGAGAGCGATCCCTCCTCGCCGATGGCGCCGCAGCCGGGAAAGCATTCGGTGAATGTGCGCAGGTAGACTTCCTGCGCCGCCTTGTCGGCCGACGTGAAGACGTCGTTCATCGAGCCGCCATAGCCCTCCTTCACATGCGCCTCGAAACTCTGGCGCTGCTTGCGGATTTCGGTCGCGGCGCGACGCACCGCCTCCTTCAGGATGCGGCCGACGCTGTGGCCGTTGAGCGGGCCAAGATTGACGATGGCGGGGTCGGGCTTTGTCATTGTTCTTGTCTATCCACTCGTGAATTGCATCTCCGCCAGACGCGCATAGAGGCCACCGGCGCGGACCAGGCTGTCGTGATCGCCCTGCTCCACCACGCGGCCCTGATCGAAGACGACGATGCGGTTGGCCTTGCGCACGGTGGCCAGCCGGTGGGCAATCACCAGCGTGGTCCGGCCATGCGCGGCCTGATCCAGCGCCTTCTGCACCAGTCTTTCGTTGGCGGCGTCGAGCGCCGACGTCGCTTCATCCAGCAGCATCACCGGCGCGCCGCGGACCAGCGCGCGGGCGATGGCGATGCGCTGACGTTCGCCGCCCGAGAGCTGGCGGCCCTTGGCGCCGACTTCCGCCGTCAGCCCGCCGCGGCCTTCCAGAAAGGCGAAGGCTTCCGCCTTGCGCAGGGCCTCGCGCACCTCTTCTTCGCTCGCGTCTGTTCGTCCGAAGCGGACATTGCCCGCCGCGTCGCCCGAAAAGATGGGCGCTTCCTGCGGCACATAGGCGAAGCGCGCACGCCATTCGCCGGGATCGGCCTCGCGCGCATTCATCCCGTCGAGCATGACGGCGCCGGTCTGCGGATCGAAGAAGCGCAGCAACATGCGGAAGACGGTCGACTTGCCCGCACCGGAGGGACCGACCAGCGCGACCATCTCGCCAGGCTTGGCTTCCAGCGTGACGTCCTGCAGCGAGGGGACCTGCGCCTCCGGATAGGAGAAGGAGACATTCTCCAGCTTCACATGCCCCGCGATCACGGCGGGCATGGCTTTTGGATGCGGCGGAGCTGCGATGTCCGGCGTCTGTTCGAGGATTTCCACCGCCCGCTGGGCCGCGCCCGAGGCGCGCATCGCATCGCCCATCACTTCGGCCACCGTCGCAAAGCCGCCCACGCCGAACATGGCGAGCAGCACGAACTGCATGAACGAACCAACGCTCATCGCGCCGGATTGCACTTCCAGCGCGCCGATCCAGACGACGCCGGTCACGCCGGCGAACATCAGCGCAATGATGATGCCGGTGAGCCAGGCGCGGGCGCCGATACGGGCCAGCGCCGCCCGGAAGGCAATCTCGATCGCCGACCGGAAGCGCGCCTCGCGCTCTTTTTCCATGCCATAGGCCTGCACGAGATCGATGGCGTCGATCGTCTCCGTCGCCTCGGCGGCGGCGTCAGCGATGCGGTCCTGCGCGTTGACGGAGAGTTTGCGCACGCGCCGGCCCATCGCCAGGATCGGCAGGATCAGCACCGGCGCAAGAACAAAGAGGATCAGCGTCAGCTTCCATGATGTGATCAGCATCAGGATCAGCGCGCCGATGGACGTCACGAAGGAGCGCACGGCCATCGAGAAGGTGGAGCCGAAGAACGTCTCGATCAGCGTCACGTCGGCCGTAAGGCGCGAGACCGCCTCGCCTGTCTTCAGCCGAGAGAAGTAGGCCGGGGAGAGCGACATCAGCCGCGCATAGACATCGCCGCGCAGATCGGCAGCCAGCCGCTCGCCGAAGCGCGAGAAGAAATAGAAACGGACGGCGGACGCTACACCGAGCGCCAGCGCGATGGCGATCATCGCCGAGAAGCCGGCGTTGATCAGCGCCGGATCGAAGCTCTGGAAGGCATTGTTGCCCAGCCATTGCACCGGGAAGGTGATGGCGAGGTTCAGCGCCGCAGCAAGAAACAGGAAGACCACGCCCATCGCCGCCGTGACGCGCTGGCGCGCGATATAGGGCATCAGCCGCAGCAGCGGCCTGAGCGACCGGGCCTTGCCGCGCTGGGGCGTTCCCTCGCCCCACCGCTGGGCTCCCGCCGTGCGGTCGAAACGGGCGTCTCCGGCCTCTGCCGGGACTGCCGCCTGGCCTGCTCCATCGCTCATTTCAGCTTCCAGACCCCTGATTCAGCGGGATTCAACGCCCAAGCTTGCCAGCGCGGGCCCGTTCGGGTATGAGCCCCGCTCCCGAATTCAGCAAGGCTCTACGGGCGTTGACCGCCAGCCGAGCCCGCTTTGACGCCAAGAGACTGCGCCATGAAGAAAGAAGGCCATCCCGACTACCACTTCATCGAGGTGGTGATGACCGACGGCACCCGGTTCAAGACCCGTTCGACGGCGGGCAAGGAAGGCCATGTCATCTCGCTCGACATCGACCCGAAAACGCACCCGGCCTGGACCGGCGGCCAGCAGACCCTGATGGATCGCGGCGGCCGTCTGTCGCGCTTCAAGGACAAGTTCAAGGGCTTCGTGAAGCAGTAACCTGCTTTGCACGATGGGGACACGGAAGGCCCGCCAGCGATGGCGGGCCTTCTGCTTTCCGGAGGACCCCCGCCCCATTTTCGCCGGGCTCTACGCCGAGGCTAACCGGCAGCCGGAGGGGACCCGATGCCGCGCAGCCTGTTCATCCTGTTTGCCGCCGCCGTCGCGGCCTTGCCCGCCAGCGCGCAAGACCAGCCCATGGCGGAAGAGCTGAAGCCGGAACGGGCCATGGCCATCGTGATCCGCAACGCGCTCGCGCCCGAGAGCTATGGCGACTGGCGCTACAACTGGGACGCCGTCAGCATCCGCATTTCGAGCAATCTTCACTGGCACCTCGCGGGGCCGGATGATCCCGATGCGGACCTGATCACGCGCAGGGGCTGGATCTCGGCAGCAGGCCAGCAGATCGCTGTGATGGCTTCCGGAGAGGGCGAAACCGTTTCCGCGCTCGACTTCGAGGTCAACAGCTGGAGGCGAGGCGCCGACGAAGCCGCTGACGTTCTCGCCGCTCTGGCGGCGGAAGGGATTACGGCGACAGAAGTCGAGCGGCGCGATGCTCCGGAATTCTCCAACACCGATGAGCCGGTCATCGTCTATCGCCTGTCGGTCCCGAAGCGCGACGCGGGAAATCTCACCCGCTCGGTCAGTTGCACGCCGCCAGGCAGCGCCGCCGCCCGCCGCTGCGGCGTTTTCTACTCCCTTGCACTGGGCGGATAGCACCGCATCGGTGATTTCCAGATGTACCAACCAGTAGAAGGTTGGCATGAGACATTCTTATGCCTATACTGTACATCTATAATGATGTATGAAACATGAGTTGAGGGATGATCTCAAGTCACCAGATGCGTGCGGCGCGCGCGCTCCTCGGAATTGACCAGCGCGAGCTCGCCGCGATGTCCAGCCTGTCCCTGCCGACGATCCAGCGAATGGAAGCGAGTGTCGGTCCCGTCCGCGGAACGGTGGAGTCGCTCACCAAGGTCGTCGAGGCGCTGGAGCGCGCCGGACTCGAACTGCTTGGCGAGAACGCGCCCAGCGCCGGCCAGGGGCGCGGGGTCCGCCTCAGACAGCCGGCAAGGAAGTAAGGACCCCGAGGGAAGTCGCGGACAACGGACATGACGGGCGCAACCACAGGTGATCCCATCAAGCCGGCGGCGCCGGGCTTTCGCGAACTCTTCACGCCAAAACTCGTCACCGTGCTGCGCGAAGGCTATGGCCTTCACCAGCTCAGGGCCGACGCCATGGCCGGGCTCACGGTGGCGATCGTCGCGCTGCCGCTCTCGATGGCGATCGCCATCGCCTCCGGCGCAACCCCGGCACAGGGGCTCTACACGGCAATCGTTGGCGGCTTTCTGGTTTCGCTGCTGGGCGGCAGCCGCTTCCAGATCGGCGGACCGGCCGGGGCGTTCATCGTCCTCGTTGCGGCGACCGTTCAGGCGCATGGCATGGACGGCCTCCTGCTCGCAATCATTCTCGCTGGTTTCATCCTGATTGCGATCGGGTTCCTGCAGCTTGGCTCCTACATCAAGTTCATCCCGTACCCCGTTACGGTGGGCTTCACCGCCGGCATTGCGGTGATCATCGCAGCCAGCCAGATCAAGGACATGTTCGGCCTGTCGCTCACCGAGGCCGAACCCGTTGAACTGGTCGACAAGCTTCAGGCGTTGTGGAGCGCCCTTCCGACCTTCCAGCTTCCGGCCCTGTTGATCGCCATCGGCGTGATCGCGGTGATCCTGACGCTTCGAAAATTCCACCCCGGCTGGCCGGGCATGCTGATCGCCGTGGCCGGCGCAGCGGCGGTCAGCGCAGCAATGAGTCTGCCGGTCGAGACGATCGGAACCCAATTCGGCGGCATACCCGGCACGGTGCCCCTGCCTTCCCTGCCCGCCATCACAATCGATAAAGTGCAGGCCGTGCTTCCCAGCGCGATCTCCTTCGCGCTGCTGGGCTCCATCGAATCCCTGCTCTCGGCGGTTGTCGCCGATGGGATGACGGGCCGCCGCCATCGCTCCAACTGCGAGCTCGTCGCCCAGGGCGTGGCGAATATCGGTTCAGGCCTGTTCGGCGGCATCTGCGTGACCGGCACGATCGCCCGGACCGCAACCAACGTCCGCGCCGGCGCGCATGGCCCGGTCTCGGGCATGTTGCACTCGGTCTTCCTCCTGCTGTTCATCCTGGTTGCGGCGCCGCTGGCCAGCTACATCCCGCTTGCCAGCCTTGCCGGCGTGCTGATGGTCGTCTGCTGGAACATGGCGGAAAAGCGCGCCTTCACGACGCTGCTCCGCGTGTCGCGGGGCGACGCTCTCGTGCTGCTGTCGACTTTCCTGCTGACGATTTTCCGCGGCCTCACCGAGGCGATCATCGTCGGCTTTGCGATCGGATCCGTCCTGTTCATTCATCGCATGTCGAAGACGACGGCGATCGAAACGCACACGCCCTTCGTTACGGAAGACGAGCCGGACAGCCAGGGCGAGAACCGCACACCCTATGATCCGGCGGCCGCCACCAACGCAGACGTCGTGATCCTGCGGATATCGGGCGCGTTCTTCTTCGGCGCCGCCGCGACAATCGGATCGGCTTTCGATCGGGTGGCCGACCGGCAGCACGCCCTGATCATTGATCTTTCAGCCGTGCCGTTCCTCGATTCCAGCGGGGCGCACACGATCGAACTTCTGGCCGGCAAGGCCCACCGCAGGGGCCTGCCCGTCTATCTGACTGGCACCACGCACGCCATGCGGCAGGAACTGTTCGCGCACGGGCTCAAGCCGCCGCTGATCCACTATGACAGGACAGTCGAAACGGCGTTGCGGCGGACACAACGCAACACGAGCTGAAGCCAATTCAGCGCGCGACGCGGTCTATTTCCGCCAGACGCTGAGCGGATCGAAGGCGCCGCCTTCGGCTGCAGCGCGCAGGCGGTCGATCTGCTTCATCACGTGGTTTTCGGTCGGCTGGGGCGTTTCCGAATAGAGGGCGGCGTCAAAACGCCAGACGCGCTCGTAGAGAGCGCGCGAACGGTCCACCAGCGACATCAGCAATGCGGGCATGACGGCGCGGTCGATGGGATGGGGTTCACCCGGCCGGGCCAGGCGATACTTCTCGTCGCCCGCCTCTTCCACCTTCATGTCCTTTTCGCGGACAGCGCGCTGGACAACCAGCCAGGACGCGGCCTGCATCAGGCGCGTGGTGACTTCCATGCTTTCGGCGGCGTAGACGAGGGCCAACTCGCGATTCAGCTTGCGCGAATCCGTACGGCCGGGGCCGTCGAGATAGCTGGCCGCTTCCTCGACCAGAGCCATGCCTTCCTTGAACAGGCGATCGAACATCTCCGAGCCGGCGAACTCGGTCACCCGCTGTTTCCATTCATCGCGCGCAGGGTCGGCAGAATACATGGCGTCGCGCATCAGTTCCTCAAAATACATTCACCCGGCGAAGCCGTCTCTGACTGAGACTCTGCCCGCGCCTTGATTCCGTTCTTCCCCCGGTTCGGACTGGTATCACGCAAGACCCTTGCCGAAACATGATGCCGGATCGACACGATCCATCCTCACGACTTGAAGAAGGCGGCTTCGGCGGCCTTCCGTGTGGCTTCCTTCTTCTCGATCATCTGCTCGCACGCCGCAATCTCGCCCCTCAGCGCCTCGATGCGTTCCTTGAGATCCTGGATCGACATGTCGTCCAGCGTGCGCTTAACCACGCGTACCGGCTCTTCATCGAACGTCATGGCCGTTTCTCCCCTTTGCTCGCCATCGGGTTCTAGCCCTGTTCGCCCCCATCCCCTCGCACGGCATGCTTGACCGCCGGGGCGCAACGCCCCCAAGACAATCCGGCTTGCCTGTTCATGATTAAAGCGCGGGACGTGGAAAATGTCCAAACCGATGATGAAGGCCGTGAAGTCCGTTGTGGGCCAACCGCTGGTGCTGCACGAGATCGAGAAGCCTTCGCCCGGACCGGGTCAGGTGCTGATCAAGGTGCACGCGGCAGGCGTAAATCGTCCCGACCTTGTGCAGCGCGCGGGCAAATATCCGCCGCCGCCCGGCGCGCCCGATACGCTGGGGCTTGAAGTCGCGGGCGTGATCGAGGCGACCGGTCCCGACGTCACGCGATGGAAGGGCGGCGAGAAAGTCTGCGCGCTCGTGCCCGGCGGCGGCTATGCCGAATACGCCATCGCACACGAAGGCTCCGCCATGCCGCTGCCTGAGGCGCTGAGCTTCGTAGAGGCGGCGGGCCTGCCGGAGACCATGCTGACGGTGTGGAATAACGTCTTCTACATGAGCCGCCTGCAGCCGGGAGAAGCCTTCCTGGTTCATGGCGGCGCCAGCGGCATCGGCACCACGGCGGTCCAGCTGGCGTCGGCGTGGGGCGCGACCGTCTATGCAACCGCCGGCACGGACGAGAAGTGCCGGCTGTGCGAGAGTCTTGGCGCAAAGCAGGCCATCAACTATCGCACGGAAGATTTCGAGACAGTGCTGCGCGATGCGGGCGGCGTCGACGTCATCCTCGACATGGTGGGCAAGCCCTACTTCGAGAAGAACCTCACCATCCTGAAGGACCTTGGGCGGCTGTCGTATATCGCCTTCCTGCAGGGCTCGCGCATCGAGGGCGATTTCACGCGCCTGATGCTGAAGCGGATCTCGGTGTCGGGGTCGACGTTGCGGATCAGGACCGACGCCCACAAGGGCATGCTGGCGGCCGAGGTGGTGAAACACGCCTGGCCATGGATCGCCCAGGGCAAGCTCGAAGCCACTGGTCAGCGGGGTATTTCCGCTGGCGGAAGCCGAGGCTGCGCACGCCAAAATGGAAAGCGCGGACCATGCGGGCAAAATAATTCTTCAGATTGTGCCCTAAGCCCCTGATTCTTGGCCTCCCGGATTCCGTCACGGGTGGTTCACAAGCGCAAAAAACCAAACTATATCAGCGCCGCTAGGACTTACTTCCCTTCTCGACAATTCCGAGAAACCCGGCCCTAAGCGCCGGGTTTTTCGTTTTCAGGACCAACCGAGGCGCCCATGGCCAAGATCCTCATGCCGAAAGCGACAGCCGTCTGGCTGATCGACAACACGACGCTGACGTTCGAACAGATTGCGGACTTCTGCGAACTGCACCCGCTCGAGGTCAAAGGCATTGCCGATGGCGAGGTGGCCGAGAACATGCGCGGCGCCGACCCCGTCGCCTCGGGCGAACTGACCCGCGAGGAGATCGAGAAGGGCGAAGCCGACAAGGCTTATCGCCTGCACCAGCCCGCGCCGAAATACGCCGAGGTGCCTCAACCGAAGAAGAAAGGCGCACGCTTTACGCCGGTTTCGCGCCGCAAGGATCGCCCCGACGCTATCGCCTGGTTCCTGCGCCACCACCCGGAAGTTACCGACGCACAGATCTCGAAACTGATCGGCACCACCAAGTCGACCATTGAATCCGTGCGCTCGCGCCAGCACTGGAACACGTCGAACATCAAGCCGGTTGACCCGGTGACGCTGGGCCTGTGCTCGCAGATCGAGCTGGACGCTGTCGTCTCGAAAGCCGCCGCCAAACGCGCGGCCACGCGCGATGAGAAAGATGCGCGGCTTGCCGGCCCCACCCTGCGCAAGGTAGTTGCGCCCGCGCCATCCGAAGCCACGCCCGAAGCCGCATCAGAAGACGGCGAGCGTCCGCGCGACATTTCCGCTGAACAGCTGTTCGCCAACTTCCCGAAGAAGGCTGACGGCGAGGAGTAATCCTCGCCTACTCCTCCGCCGGATAGGCAGGGCCGTCATCGCCCGCGCGGGTCGCTGGACCGTTGGTCTGGAACACCGGCGCAGCGGTTGTCGCCGCAGGGCTGCCGCCAAGCGTCTCCTCGATGGCCTCCAGCCGTTCGCGCGCCCGGTGCATCACCACGAGCATGTCGGCCAGCATGCGCAGGCCGAGCCAGATGCCGAATGGCAGGGCGATACCCGCAGCCAGCTGCATGGCGGCGGCGGCATAGTTGCCGTTGGCGACACTGGCGACCGAAATGATCAGCATCACGGCGGCCGTCAGCCCGAGAAACACGCCGACCAGCGCAAGCGCCGATCTCAGCAGGGCTGGCGACAGGGATTGTTCAGTGTCCCACAGGCCTCGCATCGGGTTTGACCCTCTTCCATCCTGACACGCCCCTTGGCGGCAGGATTCGCGGCATTGCGCCGGAGGTCAATCACAACATGGCCGGCTAGCGCACGCCCCGCCGGGAAGCAGCTCTCGGGAGATGGTCAGACGATCAGTTCGTCCGCAATAACGCGATCTCGTCCTTTATCCGGAGTTTCTTTCGTTTGAGCTCATGGATACGCACGTCGTCACCGGCCGGGTGTTTCAGTTCGGCGGCTATGGCCGCCTCAAGGCGCTTGTGACGTTCACTCAGTTCCTTGATGCGTGATTCCAGGCTCATCGAGAGGCATCTCCTTCTCTGTCGCGTCGCCGACGGGGAGCCCGTCAAGGCGATCAACAACCCCGATCGCAAGCGGACGGTGCGGCGTCCGCTACGGTCTCGATGGAGATTTCGAGGAGACCGATGCGGCTCGCTGAACAGCCGCAGGATGAAGTGAACCACGAAGAATTTCGCTCGTCACGGCTTGAAAACGGCAAAAGCGATCTCTCAATGAAAAAAATGCAACGTTAACGCATCGTGCGTTGCAACATGGGCAGTTGGCGGGCGCCGGGAACGCGAGCGCGGCTTCCACCCTGGGCCCGGATTTGGTATGCCGCCCGCCGGTGGGAGGGCATGCGGACAACGCGTCCGCTGCGCGACCAGTTGTTCCAGCGCCCTGAATCGTTTCTGGAATCCGGGGAGTCTTTCCCGATTCGGAAATGCCCGGCGCTGGAGGGATCCGGAAGCGGCAATTTGAGCGACAACGGTTTCGACACCTCGGACATCGACGCGATGCTGACGCGGCTGGAAGAGCTGCGTTCGCGCCACCGCGAGCTCGACACGACGATCGACGAGCTTGAGAAGTCAGGCGCCGACGACATCCGCATCATGGCGCTGAAACGCGAGAAGCTTCGGGTGAAGGACAAGATCGTCTGGCTGTCCTCGCGCATCACGCCCGACATCATCGCCTGACGTCATCGTCTGACATTCTTCGTATACGGAAAGGCGCCGTTGGGGCGCCCGTCACATTTCGTGCGGCGCACGAATCCGTCGTCGTCATGCAGCGCCCAAGCGTGTCGCATCTGCATCTATTTCCGACATATCGCTTCCGCGCAGCGCGAAAGCTCCGGCTGCCACAAGACAAGCGCGACGTCGCGAGGCAAGCCTTCACCGGGCTTTCACATGACAAGGGGTGACGACCATGATGTTGGGCAAAGTGCGATCAGCTCGCAACGCGCTGCTTGGTTTGATGTCCGCCGTTTCGGCCGTGGCGCTGATGGCCGTTCCGGCCAACGCGCAGGAAACCGGGGACAGGCTGGACGTCGTGATCATCACGGCGACGCAGCGTGAGGAGAACCTGCAGGAAGTTCCTGTTTCGGCGACGACTGTGTCTGAAGACCAGATCGGCGCGATCTTCTCCTCCGGCGAGGATGTGCTGGCGCTGGCGACGCGCGTTCCTGCGCTTTACGCGGAAAGCTCCAACGGACGCGTTGCCCCCCGCTTCTACATTCGCGGTCTCGGCAACACCGACTTCGATCTCGCCGCCTCGCAGCCCGTCTCGATCATCATGGACGATGTCGTGATGGAGAATGTGGTTCTCAAATCGACGCCGATCTTCGATGTCGAACGCATCGAGGTCTATCGCGGCCCACAGGGCACGCTGTTCGGTCGCAACACGACCGCCGGCATCGTGCGCTTCACCTCCGTCAAGCCCAGCGAGGAATTCGAGGCGCGCGCCCAGGGCTCCTACGGTTCATACGGCTCTGCGACCCTCGACGCCGCCGTCGGCGGCGCGATCGGTCCGAACATGGCGGCCCGCGCCTCCATGCTCTGGCAGCATCGGGACGACTGGATCGACAACACGCTGACGCCCGGCGGCGAGGACATGGGCGGCTATGACGAATTCGCCGGCCGTTTGCAGCTTGCCTACAATCCAACCGACCAGCTCGACATGCTGTTCAACCTGCACGCCCGCGATCTTGATGGCACGGCCGCGATCTTCCGCGCCAATGTGATCACGCCGGGAACCAACGGCCTCAATGGCAATTACACGCGCGACCGCGTCACGTACAATCAGGGCGGCGGCAACCCGCAATCCTATTCGGGCTGGGGCGCATCGGCCAACATCGTCTACGATTTCGGCGATGTCGAACTGACCTCCATCACCGCCTATGAATCCGCCAGCGGCTCCAGCCGCGGCGACATCGACGGCGGCGTCGCCGGGGTTGGTCCGGGTTTCATCCCGTTCGACTCCGACACAAAGGACTCGATCGACGATCTCGATCAGACGACGCAGGAAATCCGGCTCGCGAGCGACACGTCCGGTCCGCTGTCCTGGCAGGTCGGCGCCTACTATTTCGACTCCGAATTCACCGTCACCACCGTGGGTCCTTCCGGCTTCCCGCCTCCGGCGACGCTGACCCACGCCAACCAGTCCTGGGCGGTCTTCGGTCAGGCGACCTACGACATCACCGAGGCGTTCTCGGTCACTGGCGGCGTCCGCTACACCGAAGACGACAAGGACCTGACCGTGCCCGCCGCGCCGGCCAACAATGTCAGCATCTCGGATGACCATGTCAGCTGGGATGTCAGCGCCATGTACGACATGACGCCGGACTTCTCGGTCTATGGCCGCATTGCAGAAGGCTTCCGCGGCCCCTCGATCCAGGGCCGCGATGTGGCCTTCTTCAACCCGCCTTCGATCGCAACGTCCGAAACCGTGCTGTCCTATGAAGCCGGCTTCAAATCGACCATCGGCGACCAGCTGCGCCTTAACGCGGCGGCCTACACCTACCAGGTCGACGACATCCAGCTCACCGCGGTGGGCGGCGGCGGCAACCTTGTGCAACTGATCAATGCCGACAAGGGCAAGGCCTGGGGTCTTGAGGTCGACGCCGAATGGGCGCCGTTCGACAACCTCGTGTTCACCGGCGGCGTCTCCTACGTCGACTCCGAGATCGACGATCCCAACCTCGCCGTCGGCATCTGCGCCCAGTGCACGATCACCGATCCGACCGTCGTGATCGGAGGCCAGACCCGCGCGCTGGTGGACGGCAATCCCTTCCCCAACGCGCCGGAAACGATCGCCAACCTGACCGCCCGCTGGTCGATGCCTGTCGATGCGGACTCCGAGTTCTTCGTCTTCACCGACTGGGCCTATCAGGGCGCCACCAATCTGTTCCTCTACGAGTCGGTCGAATTCCAGACCGACGACCAGTTCGAGGGCGGCCTCAAGGTCGGCTGGACGAAACTCGACGGCTCGATGGAAGTCGCCCTCTTCGCCCGCAACATCACGGACGAGGACAACATCAAGGGCGCCATCGACTTCAACAACAACACGGCGTTTGTGAACGACCCGCAGATCTGGGGCGTGTCGTTCAAGGTCACGAACTGATCTGACAGGACTTCAAAGGCAGGGGCCGCTCTGGGATACCGGGGCGGCCTTTTCTTGCGTGCTAGACCACGCGTGTCGCGGCGATCTCGTGGATCTCGACGCCGGTCGACTCCTTGGCCAGCCGGCGGATCATGTGCGCGGTGTCCTGGCTGTAGTCCTTGGCGAAATGCTCTTTCACCGCATTCATGTCGCGCCATCGCTCGACAAAGGTAAAGGTTCCCGGCGCCATCGCATCCTCGAACACGCCATGGCTGATACAGCCCGGCTCCTGTCGCGACAGCGCGACGTGATGCGTGGCCGCTTTCAGGAAGGCCTCGCGGTTCTCATCCGCGATAACGACCGTGCCCGTAATCAGGATCATACCCCTCTCCACTTTCGGGGCCATCCTGCGCACGCTTCGCCCCAAAAGCAAAAGCGCCGCCCGACAAGGGGCGGCGCAAGCGTCTGCGGTCTGACTAGCTTTTGGGTGGGGCGAATGGATCGGGGCTTTCCGGATAGGGTAGCGGCGCGGGAGGAGGCTTTGGCGCCGGCTGTTTGGGCGAGCACTTCTGCGCCAGATCGTTGATCATCTCACGATGCTGCGCGATCGACGCGCTGCACTGGGCCTGCTCGAACGAACGGGCGTTCTTTGCCAGAGCAAGCTCCATCGTCAACTTCGTCGTCTGCACACGGAGATCGCCTACCGCAGCGGCCTCGGCCTGCAACTCGTTCACGCGGGCAAACAGGAAGATGTTGCCGATGACAGCCGCGCCAAGCAGCGCGCCCATCCAGATGAGAGCGGCGCCTGCTGCTGCACGCTGGGGTGTGTGGTCCACGGCCGGCTCCTCGGCGCTTTGCGGTTGAACGACATAAACGGAATGATTAGGGGATTCGACCTGCGGATGTATGACCGCCAGTGCGCTCTCTCGGTCAGGCGTTTCGAAATGTGGATCGGGCTCGATACGTACATAGGGCTGCGTACGTTCAATTCCGAATTTCACCGAAAGATCATGTTGCAGCTTGTCGGTCATCTGCCGCAGGTCGCCCTGCAGCGCCGCCAGGTTTTTCGGCGAAGGCGACGCAAAGACGCTCATAACCTGCAGGAAGGAATGCGGCTCAGCGAAATGCCGCTCGACCTGAACTGTGCCGTCAAGAGAGTCTTTCGCGATGCGCTGCGCGATCTCATAGATCCATAGACTCGCCTCGTCAGGATGCGACAGCCAGCTTGGCGGCCGCCCCTCCTCGGCCAGCACCCTGACCTCGATCTCGAGCGCGCGGATGAGCCCCTCGCCTGCGCCTGCCCGTCCAGCCATTACCAATCTCCTCTGGGCCTAATAGGATTCACAGCGCGCGACGTGGAACATGTCGAAGTAGGATCGGACATCGGTGCTGGCCTGATTGATCGACTGCCGACCGACATCCGCGAAGCCGACGCAGTAGAGCGCCAGCCCCTGCCCGAAAGCGAGGCGCTCGCGAAGCCCGGCGCGTTCAGCTTCCGGCGCTGCATCGATTTTCTGCTGACCGGTCGAGAAAGCGAGATAGGCGTTTTCCCAGTTGCGTTTGCGATCATCCCCGATGGCGAAATGAGCGACACGGAGCTGGTACATGCCTGAAAGCAGGTAGGCTCCCGCTGACTCCTCCGCGACCGTGCAGGGGCCCGAGCCGGTCGCGCGGCGGACATCGTCCTTCGTGAGGAAGCGAATGCGCACAAGGCATGCCTGCGCGCGATAAGCCCCAGGACCCGGATCGAGTGCAATCGCGTCCTCGGCATATTTCACAGCGAGGCGAGCATCCTTGCCACCGCCTTCAGTTTCGATCCGGCTGAGATAATAAAGCGCCTCGGCGCGCATCGTGTTGTCGCCGGTCCGGGTCAGGCGTTCCGCTTCGCGGAATTGATCAGCCGCTGCCGGGAAATGCTGCGGGCCCTGATGGAACAGTAGCCTGCCAAGCCCAAGGAACGCGCCGGAGAAAGCAGGGTCCAGCCGCTGCGCCGCAAGCAGGCTCTCGCGCGCACGGTCCGTGGCGCCCAGATCGATCTGAACCTCTGCCGTTTCGAAATAGGTCCGCGCGCTCGCTTCGAGCTGGCTCACCTGATCATAGGTGCGCTCGGCCTCGGCGAGTTGCCCAGCCCGTCGCAGAGCGCGAGCCAGATCCAGCCGGCGTGTTGCGCTGCCCGGCGCCAGTTCGACCGCACGTGCATAATAGGTGACGGCTTCATCAGGCCTGTCGAGACCGAACAGCGCCGCCCCCATGCCTGTCTGTGCATCGACCGCTGACGGAGCCAGCCGCATGGCATGACGGTAAGCATTGGCCGCCTGTTCATATAGCGCATGCGCCTCTGCGCCTCCGCGTAACCCCGCGAGCTGCACGCCGGCGGCGCCCGCGCCGAGCCAGGCGTCAACGTTGTCGTCATCCAGTTTGCGCGCGGCATCATAGTGCCGCATCGCGTTCTCGAGCGCACCCGGTCCGGGCGAAGCAATGGCGATTGCGCCAAGCCGGGTTTCGGCAACAGCCGCAGCGCTCGCATGGCCGACAGCATCGGCGGCAGCCAGCGCGACAACCTTCTCGAAATCCCGAATGGCAAGATCGGAGTGGCCCGCGCCCAGATGGGCCTCGCCCAGATTCATGGTGGCGTCGAGGTCGTTCGGGCCAAGCACAAGCGCTTGCTCAAGCGCCTCGATCGCCGCCGGAAAATCCCTCTGACCCAATCGCGCCTCGCCTGATGTCAGCAAAATACGGCGGCGCAACTCCTTCTGCACCCCTGGCATGGCCAATGCGAGATCGAGCGCCGTTATGGCCTCCCCGTAATCCTTCATCTCGGTGCGAGCGCGCCCAACGTGATAGTTGGCGATTGCGAAGTCACCCGTCGTGCCCGCGGGTTTACGGCGGCGCGCTGGCAGGTCGCGACGATCGACTCCCAAGCTTTTGAGGCATCTCCAGTCGATAGCAGTCGCCCTCACGCAGACCGGAGCCAGCCTGCGTTACTGAGGTCGACAGCTGAGTCGTGCTGCACCCTGCCAATATGGCGGCAAGCGCCGATACCGCCGCACAACCTCGCAACTGGCCCGAATCGTTCGCGATGCTTCGAGTCCATAGCCGACCCTTCTCCAGAGGGCAGACTTTGGCGCGCTCCTAAATGAGCGATATTGAGCGATATCAAGCGCCAACATTGCATCGCGACGAAAAACGCCGCTTCCCAAGGGGAAGCGGCGGGATGATTTCATAGTTTTTCCGTGAGCGTCTAAGCTACGGGTATCGGCATTACGAGGACGGCGTCGGCTGGGTTGGCGCGGTCGGCTGCGGCTCGACCGGAGCGGCAACATCCGTCATCACCGGAGCCGGGCCCGTCGTGCAGCAGCGAATCTGCATTTCGAGCACCTGATCCTGGAAGCGACAGCCCTCATCGTTGATCTCGCGCAGGATAGACGGAGCGCCCGCGCGATAGGTGAAGCGCGTCTGCACGCAGGACTGCACCTTGTAGCCTTCACCGCACGTGCCGGTCTTCGACCGTTGCACCGTCTTGGTCTCACAGTTGAATTGCGCCTGCGTCGCGACGGCGGCGTTCGCCTGGTCGGCGGCCATCTTCGCCGCGTCGGCCGAAGCCTGGGCCGAGTTGGCGCGCGTCAGCGCGCTATCGGCAATCTGGCGCGCCTGGCTCAGACGCATGTCGGTGTCGGCGAGTGCGCGCTTCTGCCCGTCGATCTCGACATTGATCTTGCACACATCCGTGTTGGCCTTGTCCGGCTGCGCGCAGAACTGCGCGACCGTCATGTCCTCAGGGATCTGCTGGCAAGCGGTTGTGGCGAGAACCATGGCGCCCACGGCCGCGAGAATTTTGAACTGCATACAGGAACCTCCATCACCAGCAGTCAACATGGATCAGTCGGGACGTCCGGCAAGTGAAATGACTGCAAGCCTTCGCGTCTTCCACGGATTGCCGCGCGGGCGACTCGCGCACAGAGGGACGCAGACGGATGATTTCTGATTACGCCCAGTTCATCCGGATGCGGACAATTCAGATTCAAAGGGGAATCCGCCGCGCAACGAGGCGCGCGTGACTCTTCCGTCATGGTCGGCGTTGGTGTCGCGCAGCGCAGGCCGGACATCGCGGAGGCCCTGCGGCAGGACAGCGCGTCATCGCGCCGAGTAAGGTTGCGCCAGATATCCGCTCCCGCGGCTTTGGACACCCGGACGGCAATTTCCCGTCCAGACCACCTGCCGGCAGGCAAATCCACCGGCCATTTGTGCGCCCGGGCTTTACTTTTGGCCCTGATCAGTGAATTTTGCCGTCCATAAAGACTGTAAAGACGCTGGGTCAACGGCGTTCGGGGAGGAAAACAGGATGTGGCGCAAGGCAAGCCTTGGGCTGGGTGCAATGGCGGCCGTCGCCGCGTTTGCGATCGGCTGCACCCAGATGGCGACCAGCGATCCCGTGACCCCTCCGCACGCGATGGCGGCCGACCCCCTTGCCCGCAAGCCCGGCGAATGGATCACGTGGGGCGCAGATGCGGGCAATTCCCGCTACTCCACACTCGATCAGATAAACGCGCAGAATGTCGGCCAGCTTGAGATTGCCTGGCGCTGGAAAGCCTCCGATGTGGATGGCCGGCCCGATCCAAACTGGAAGGCGACGCCCATCATGGTCGACGGGGTGCTCTATGTGCCCCACGGCGGCACGCGCGTTTCGGCCATCGACCCTTCGACCGGCACAACGCTCTGGACGTTCGAGCCAGACCCTTATCGCAAGCCATCAACCCGCGCCTTCTCCGGCTCCACCCGCGCGGTCTCCTGGTGGACTGACGGGACAGCGAAGCGGATTCTCAACAACACGATCGACGGCCGCCTGATCTCGATCGACGCCGTCACCGGTCTGCCGGATCCGGATTTCGGCGACAACGGCCAGATTGATCTCATGAAGGAGCTGCTGCCGCCGGGTGATGGTCGCGAGCTTCAGGACATGAACTCGACGGCGCCGGGCGTCGTCGTTGGCAATGTCATCGTGATCCAGATGATCGGCGACGACACGATCCAGAGAAAGGGCGGTACGCCCGGCTATGTGCGCGGCTTCGACACGCGCACCGGCAAGCTGCTGTGGCGTTTCCACACCATCCCGCGCCCTGGCGAGTTCGGCAACGACACGTGGGAGAATGGCAGCTGGAAGGATTTCGGCGCCGCGTCCGTCTGGACCATGATGTCGGCCGACCCTGAGCTTGGCATGGTCTACCTGCCGGTCGAAAGCGCCACCAACAATTTCTGGGGCGGCGACAAGCCGGGCGACGGCCTGTTCGGCGAAACCATCGTCGCGCTCGATGCCAACACAGGCGAACGCAAATGGCACTTCCAGATCCTGCATCACGGCGTCTGGGATTATGATCTGCCCGCCGCGCCGATCCTTCACAACATCAACAAGGACGGCAGGACGATCAAGGCGATCACCGTGCTCACCAAGCAGGGCATGGCTTTCGTGTTCGACCGCGTGACAGGCGAGCCCGTCTGGCCGATCGAGGAACGCAAGGTTCCGACCGAAGGCGCCGTGCCGGGCGAGAAGCTCTCGCCGACCCAGCCTTTCCCGACCAAGCCCGCGCCCTACTCCCGTCTCGGCTTTCATGAAGAAGACGTCATCGATTTCACGCCCGAACTGAAGGCGGAAGCGATGCAGATCCTCTCGCAATATACCAAAGGGCCGATGTACTCGCCGCCGACGATGGTCACCGCCACCAACAAGGGCACGATCGTCTATCCGAACTATGGCGGCGGTTCGAACTGGAATGGCGGCGCAGCCGACCTTGAGACGAACACACTGTTCGTTCCGACCCGCAACACCTTCATGGGCCTTGGGCTGCGAAAGTCAGACCTGTCCAAGACGGAATGGGCCTATACGGCAGTGTCCGGCGGCGTGCTGCGCATGCCCAATGGTCTGCCGCTGAACAAGCCGCCATGGGCGCTGGTCACAGCGACGGACATGAACAGCGGCGATCACATCTGGTCGCGCTCCATCGGTGGAGCCTCGAAGGAGATCCGCAACAACCCGGCGATCAAGGACCTCGATCTCGACTGGGATAATATGGGCCAGATATCCGTGCGGCCCTCGCCGCTGGTCACCAGGTCACTGATGTTCCTCGCCGAGTCCGGCAATATCGGCGGCGACCCCGGCGAGCGCATGTTCCGCGCCTACGACAAGAAGACGGGCGCAGTGATTGCCGAGTTCGAATTGCCCGGGCTCACCTCCGGCGCGCCGATGACCTACGCGCATCGCGGACGGCAATACATCGCCGTCGCGCTGTCAGCCCGCGATGAACCGGCCCAGCTTGTCGCGCTCTCCCTGCCGGGCGCGCGCATGCCGTCGGCTGCAGGACTTGCGGAAACAAAGGCGCCTGCGGCGGCAACCGCGCCAGCTGAGACGGTCAGCGCAACGCCAGCGCAACTTGCTGCGGGTCGCGATCTGTTCGCGCGCAATTGCGCCGTGTGCCACGGCCCCGAGGGCCAGGGCGTGCGCGGCGGCAGCGCCCCAGCGCTGACGTCCACGGGTTCGCTCGCGGACGTCACGAGCTTCATCACACGCGGGGCTCCGGAAATGCCGGGCTTTGGCGCGACGCTGACGGCCGAACAGATCGACGCGCTCGCGCGCTATGTGAAAGTCGGCCTGGCGCCGACAGATAAAAAGTGACGGGGAGAGGGCGCCGCGACCGCGAACATGCGGCGCGGCGCTTGTTCCCACAGGAGGAAGAGCAATGAGACTTCGTGTTTCGATGATTGCGGTCGGCCTCGCCCTCTTGGCTTCGCCGGCGCTGGCGCAGGTCAACAGCTACTCGGCCGACGCCTACGCCGAACCCGCGTATGAGGGGTATGTCCCGCCGAAGAATGGTTTCGGCCAGCCAGACATTGCCGGCGTGTGGAGCAACGCCACCACAACCCCGGTTGAGCGCCCCAAAGAATACACCAGCCTGATCCTCACCGAGGAACAGGCCTCACGCGTTCAGGGGCGAGCCGAGGATTACCGTCGCGCAGGCGATGCGCCCACCGACCCCAGTGTCGGCGCGCCCACCGACCGCAACACAAACCTTGGCTACAACCGCTTCTGGACCGACCCGGGCACGCAGGTGATGCGCGTCAACGGCAAGCCGCGCTCGTCGCTCTTGACCACGCCAGACGGCCGCGTGCCACCGCGCAAGGAAGGCGCGCCGCCCCGCCCCAATCGCCGCGTCGCCGTCACCAGCGAGTTCAGCGCAGAGGCGGGCGCCAATGACGGGCCGGAATCACGCGGGCTCCCCGAGCGCTGCATCTTCATGCCGACGACGGCCGGCGCCGTGATGCGCCCCGTTCTCTACAACAACAACTACCAGATCGCTCAGGGCAGCGATTCCGTCGCCATCTGGGTCGAGATGATCCATGACATCCGCATCATCCGCATCGGCGGCAAGCACAATCCCGCATCCGAAACCATCCGGCCGTGGGGTGGCGACGCCATCGGCTGGTATGATGGAAACTCGCTGGTCGTGGAGACGATCAACTACCACCCCTATCAGGAACTTTATGGCGCGTCGGACAAGGTGAAGGTCACCGAACGCTTCACGCGCGTCGCCGACAATCGCCTGCTCTACCAGTTCACGATCGACGACCCCGTCACGTGGGACGCACCATGGGGCGGCGAATACGAGTTCTGGGCGTCCGAGGGCATCTACGAATACGCCTGCCACGAAGGCAATCACGGTATGCTCGGAATTCTTGAAGGCGCGCGCGAACTCGAACGCCAGGGACGGAGCCCGAAGTCCGGCGAGTAACACAATCGCTCCGGGGCTCCCGAGATCACCGGCAGCGCAAACTGAAGGGCGCCGCTCGCTCCGGCGCTCTTTTCTTTGTCTCAAAGACCCGTCCGATTCGTTATAGTTGACCAAAGATAGCGGCTGCCTTACCGCTGTATCCCGAAAACTATAGCGATACGACGGACAGGACGGGAAACGCACATGAAGGCGATGCTGAAAACGGGCGCCGGCGCGGCGGCCCTGCTGGCGGGATTCGTTTCGCTTTCCTCGCCAGCGGCATGGGCGCAGGCCGACACGGATCGCGATACCGTTTTCGTCCTCGGCCGAATCGACAGCGGCATCGCCAACAGTGATGGCGAAACCATCAGCGCCTCCACGGTGTCCGGAGAGAAGATGCGCACGTTCGACCGCACCAGCGTTGATGAAGCGATGGACTTGATCCCCGGCGCCAATGCGGCGCCGACCGGCGGCTCACGCAACGAGCGCCTCATCTTCATCCGCGGCTTCGACCGCTTCCAGACGACGCTGTCCATTGACGGCGTACGTGTCTTCCTTCCAGCCGACAATCGTATCGACTTCGCCCGGTTCCTGACGGCGGATCTCGCCGAGGTGCAGGTCTCGAAAGGCTATGTTTCCGTCCTCAACGGTCCGGGCAGCCTTGGCGGCGCTGTGAACCTCGTCACGCGCAAGCCTTCGCGCGCGTCTGAAGCCGAATTGGTCGCTTCGCTCACGGCAGACGCCAATCTTAACGTCAACGGCAGCACCGTCTCCGCCCTTGTGGGCACGCGGCAAGACCAGTTCTACGCCCAGCTGTCCGGCGCAACGACGGAACGCGATTCGTGGTCGTTGTCGGGAGATTTCCATCCGGTTGTTCCTGCGCTGGAGGATGGCGGACAACGCGTCAACTCCGCCAGCGATGACTGGCGCGTCAACGCCAGGCTGGGCTGGACGCCCAACGCCACCGACGAATACGCCATCAGCTACCTGAAGCAGTCAGGCTCGAAGAATGCGCCCTATCACGTGAGCGATACGGCCAATGCGCGCTACTGGACCTGGCCCTATTGGGACATCGAAAGCGTCTACCTGCTCACGCGTACGCAGCTCGCGCCCAATCTCCAGCTGCGCGGGCGCGTCTACTACAACACGTTCGACAACCTGCTGTCGGCCTTCGACGACGCCACACAAAGCACGCAGACCCTGCCCCGCGCCTTCGACAGTTATTATGCCGACACCGCCTGGGGGGCGAACGCCACGCTTGAATGGAAGCCCTGGGACGGCAACAGGCTCAGCACCGCCTTTCATTATCGCAATGACGAGCACAACGAGCGGCAGTTCGGCTTCACGCGGATCACGCCCACGACCGGCGCGCCGTTCAACGCGGCCTACGCCGAGCCGTGGCAAGGCACGGAAGAAGAGACCTTCTCGGTCGCGCTTGAGGATGTCTGGTCGCTTGCCGATACCGTCGATCTTGTCGCCGGGCTGTCCTACGACTGGACCAATCTCAAATCCGCAACAGACGTCAGCGTCTCGGGCAGCGGCACAGCGGCGGCGCCGGTCATCGCCTTCCTGCCGGTTACCTATCCGCTGAACGACATGGACGCCGTCAACGGCCAGCTCGCACTGCTGTGGGATGCCAGCAGCGATATGCATCTGCATGCCAGCGTGTCCTCGCGCACGCGCTTCCCGACCCTGTTCGAGCGGTTCTCCGCGCGCTTTGGCGCGGCCATTCCAAATCCGGATGTGGCGCCCGAACGCGCCACGAACTACGAGATCGGCGGCGCGATCGATTTCGGTCCGAATGTGACGCTCGAAGGCGCGGTCTTCTACACCGATCTTCAGGACGCGCTGGTTCAGATCCCGGTCGCACTGGCGCCGCCGTTCGGCACGGTCAACCAGACGCGCAACGCCGCCAGCGCGGAATATACGGGCGTCGAATTGTCCCTGGCCGCCACGATCGTCGATGGTTTCGACGTCGGCGGCAATGTCACCTGGATGGATCGTTCCTACGGCCAGATCGCTCCGGTCAGCGATGTGCCCGGCGTGACGCCGCCAACCACCGGCGTCGACCCCACCAACCCTGCCTTCCAGCCGCAAGGCGTGCCCGACTTCAAGGCATTCCTCTATGCGTCGCTGTCGCCTGTCGATGGCCTCGCGCTGACGCCCAGCATCGAAATCGCTTCCGCGCGCTGGATGGTCACCTCCGCAGCGCCGCTGACGTTCTACGAAACGGGAGAGTACGCGCTGTTCAACATCGCGGCCGACTGGACGGTCTCACCCAACGTGTCGCTGTTGTTTGCCGTGCGGAATCTGACCGACGAAAACATCGTCCTGACGGACGGCTTTCCGGAAGAGGGCCGCAACGCCACGCTGTCGCTGCGCTTCAGAAACTAGGCCGTTCTATGCAGCGCCTTCGAGCAGGCTCTCGGCGCAGTCCACGACGGTCTCTTCCGCGGGTCGCGTCTTCAGCCCGATCAGCCGCCGCGCCTTGTCTGACGAAAAGCGATGGCTGCGGCGCAGTAGCGGCTTGAGCGTGTTCAGCGCGGGGCTGAACCCTGAACCGAGTTTCACGATCCAGTCCGGCAATTCCCTGGTTGGAACCTTCGCGCCGCGTTCGCCCAGCCGCGCGCGCAGAAGTCCGGCGATCTCGTTCATCCACATGAAATCGCCATTGATGATCAGACGCTGGCCCGCAGCTTCAGGCGCCTCCATCGCCTGCACGTGCGCGATCGCGAGATCGCGCACATCAATGATGTTGAGCCCGACATTGGGGATGCGCGGCATGCGGCCGTCCACCAGCCGCTGGATGAACTGCACGGAGCCAAGCCCCTCCTTTGTCAGGATCGGCCCGAACACGCCGCTCGGCAACACGGTCACCAATTCGGTTGCGCCGCCATGGTCGCGCATGAAATCCCATGCCGCCCTCTCCGCCAGCGTCTTGGAGCGGCGATAGGGATCCTGACGGTCGGGATCGCTCCAGACTTCCTCGCCGCTTATGGTGTTGACGCCCATCTTCACCGGCGCCGCCGCGCCGCAGGACGAGGTCAGGACGACCCTTTTCGCGCCGGCCTTTACCGCCGCCTTGAGAACGCGCAGCGCCCCGTCGCGCGCCGGCCTCACCAGCGCATCCTTGTCCTTCTCGCTGCCCGCGCCGAGCGGAGAGGCGACATGGAGGACATACCGGCATCCCTCGGCGGCGTCGGTCCAGCCGTCATCCTGCGTCAGGTCGGCGATCGCGAAGGACAGCCGGTCGGTCGGCGCCCCGCCCGTCTCGGCCATGGCCTGCACGGCGGCCTGCTTCGCCGCACTACGCACGCTCGCCCGCACCTCATAGCCGCGCTTCAGGAGCTCGACGATCACCCAGCCGGCGACATAGCCGGTGCCGCCCGTCACCAGAACCCTGTCCGCCATTGTCGTCTCCGGCCTTGCCTCATAAGTATACGATCGTATACATCAGGGAGGCCCACAAGTCTACAACCGTATACAATGGTCCGCCGATGCCCCGTGTTGCAAAGCCGAAGCCAGCAAAAACGCCGGTAGAGCCACGCCGTCGCGACGCCGCCGCCACGCGACAAGCAATCCTCAATTCCGCCCGCAAGGCGTTTGCCGCGCACGGCTATGACGGCGCAGGCCTTCGCGAGATCGCCGCCAATGCGGGCGTCACGGCCATGCTGGTCAACCGCTATTTCGGTTCAAAAGAGGGTCTGTTCGAAGCGGCGATCGACGACGCGATGTCCGACGCCAGCGTGATCCGCAAGGGCATGCCGGACCTCGACTCACTTGGCGCCTATCTCGCCGCTGGCGTGCTCGAAACAACGCGCCCTGACGTCACTCCGCTCGACGGCTCATTGATGATGGTCCGCTCGGGATCGACCACAAACCCGCGCGTGATCGAGATCGGCCGCAAGCAGATCGAGAAGATGCATCTGAAGACGCTGGCCGCCGCGCTCGGGGGCGACAACGCAGCTGAACGCGCCGCACTCATCCTGTCGCTGATCGCCGGCGTTCAGGTGATGCGTCAGATGATTCATCTGACACCGCTGGCGAAAACCTCGCCCGCCACGCTGCAGAAGCTTCTCGCCCCCGTGATCCAGCAGCTGGCCGATGGGGCATGAGGCGCGCGAACGCGCCTACTTGCCGTCGATCAGCTTGCGCGCGAGATAGGTGAACTCCAGCGCCGAACGCCGCGCCGCCTCGCGCTGGTTCGCCGCCGCCGAATGACCGCCATCGATGTTCTCGTAATAGAGGAACGGCTTGCCCAGTTCTTCGAGGCGCTTGGCCATCTTGCGCGCATGGCCCGGATGCACCCGGTCATCCTTGGTCGACGTCTCGAAATAGATTTCGGGATACGTCTTCGCCGGGTCGACATTGTGATAGGGCGACAGCTTCTCAAGCCATGCCCGCTCTTCCGGCACATCCGGATCGCCGTACTCGTCCATCCACGACGCGCCTGCGAGCAGCAGATTGTAACGCAGCATGTCGAGCAGCGGCACCTGACAGACAATGGCTTTGAACAGGTCCGGGCGCTGCGTGTACATCACGCCCATCAGGAGCCCGCCATTCGAGCCGCCCATTGCGCCGAGCTTGTCCTTCGACGTGATGCCATGGTCGATCAGGTCCTCGGCCACGGCGATGAAATCGTCATAGACAACCTGCCGCTTGGTCTTGAGGCCGGCCTGGTGCCAGGCGGGGCCGAACTCGCCGCCACCGCGAATATTGGCCATCACATAGACGCCGCCCTGCTCCAGCCACAGCTTGCCGACCGTACCGGAATAGTTCGGCGTCTGGCTGACCTGGAAGCCGCCATAGCCGTAGACCAACGTGGGATTGGAGCCGTCGTGCGCAACGCCCTTCTTGTGAACCACAAAGTACGGAACCTTGGTGCCGTCCTTCGACGTCGCCTCGCGCTGATGCACTTCGTACGGCGATGCATCGAACCACGCCGGCAGCTGGCGCAGCTGCTTCACGTCGCCGGACGCTGAATCGTACTGATAGAGCGTGTCGGGAGAGAGATAGCCCTCATAGCCGAGGAACGCCGTCGCTTCCTCGCTGTCCGCGAAAATCACGCCGGCCGATCCGTTGGGCGGCAGCGGGACTTCCTTCGCGGTCCAGTTCATGCCGCTCTTGGTGTAGGCCATCACCTTCACGGCGACATTGTCCGAAATGTTGACCAGCACATTGTTCTTGGTGATGCCGACGCCCTGCAGCGCCTGCTTCGGGGTTGGCCGGAACACGAGTTCGACGCGCGGCAGCTTGCCGTCAGCGAGGAACCCGCTCCAGTTGAAGCCGACCAGATCGCCGGCGACGAACTGGCCCTGACCCATCGGCGCCCAGTCCTCTTCCAGCGTCAGCAGCAGCGTGTCGGCGAATACGCCCTGCGGGGTTGCCTTCTTCGGGATCGGCAGCTGCATCGCCTTGCCGTCGGCGCCGAACACATAGGTGTTGGACGTGAAGAAGGTCTCGGCCTGGCTGACGCCGAACCATTCCTTTCCGTTCTCGTCCTGAAGCGACATCGGCCACACGCCGACATTTTCCTTCGCGCCCCGGAACAGCTCCTGTGCGTCGGACAGCGCTTGTCCGCGCTTCAGCCGCTTCACCACGAAAGGATAGCCGCTCTCGGTGACGGTATCGCCGCCCCAGTCGGTCGCGAGCAGGAGTGAGTCCTTGCCTTCCCACACAAAGCCCTGCTTGGCCTCGGGAAGATCAAACCCGCCCGCGACAAAGCCCGCCTTCGCCGCGCCGTCCGCGATCGAAAATTCGCGCACGCGCACCGCGTCCTTGCCGCCATTCGACAGCGAGACGAGGCAGTCGGTCTTTTCCGGCGGGCGGCAGCTGACGCCCTTGTAGACCCAGTTGGCGCCTTCAGCCTTCGCCAGCGCATCGACATCCAGCAGCGTCTCCCACGCCGGGCTTGCGCTGGCGTAATCGCCGAGGCTGGTGCGCCGCCAGATGCCGCGCTCATGCGCATCGTCCTGCCAGAAATTGTAGACCTGTCCCTTGCGGATTGAGCCGTAGGGAATGCGTTCCTTCGAGGTCGCGATCGTCAGCGCGGCATCATAATAGCCCTTGAAGCGCGGATCATTCTCCAGCACCGCCAGCGAGCGCTCGTTCTGCTGGCGCACCCACGCCAGCGCCTGATCGCCCTCCACCTCTTCCAGCCAGAGATGCGCGTTGGAATCGGGATCGAGCGGGTTTGCCGCCGCCGAGGGTCCCGCTGCCGGGCCCGCCACTGGAGTTGTCGTCACCTGTGTTTCCTCCTGCGTCGCGCAAGCCGCCACGGCGGTTGCCAGAGCCGCCGCCGCCACGCCCGCCAGTATCAACCGCATCGACCTACCTCTCGTTTGCCCGCGAATGGTTAGCAACCCGGGCCGCTGCCGCAACCCGGTTGACGCGCATCAAGGCCGGGGCAGATGATTGGCCAACACTTCAGGCGTATCCGGATGGAGCCAAGCCATGTCCGCGTCCCGCCCCCGTCTCGTGCTGGCCTGTCTGGCGGGCCTTGCGCTCGCCGCCGCCAGCCTGCCCGCCCAATCCCAGACCCCGACCCCGGCCCCACCGGCCAGCCAGATGGACCGCGCGGCCCAGCGCGGTCTGGCCTATGCCCGCGAAACCTGCGCCGAATGCCACACCGTCGAGCCCGGCATCGTCACCCCGCCCTATGCCAAGGCCCCCAGCTTCAGCGATGTGGCCGCGACCCCGGGCATGACCTCCATGGCGCTCAATGTCTGGTTCTCGACCAGCCACCCCAACATGCCGAACCTGATCATCCCGGAGATGACGCAGGACGACCTGTTCGCCTATTTCGCGGCCCTGCGCGCCGCCGCCAAGGCCGCCGAAACCCCAGGCTAGCGCGGGGGCCCGCAAGCCCTTAAATCTCGCCGGATGAAGTTCTGGAAGATGAACGGCGCCGGGAACTCCTTCGTCATTTTTGACGACAGGAAAGGTGCGCTCAATCTCAAGCCGGAAGAAGTGAAGGCCCTCGCCGATCCCGCCACGGGCGTCGGCGCCGATCAGGTCATCGCCATGGAGCAGACGCTGCGCGGCGACGTCTTCATGCGCATCTGGAACAAGGACGGCTCCTCCGCCGAGGCGTGCGGCAACGCCACGCGCTGCGTCGCCTGGCTCATCATGGAGGAGACCGGCAAGGACAGGATCGTGGTCGAGACGGTCGCCGGCAAGCTGAAGTCGGAGCGCATCGGCCCCACCAAGATTTCCGTCGACATGGGCTCGCCCCTGCTCAAGTGGGAGGAGATCCCGCTGGCCGAGCGGATGGACACGCGCGGCATCGACCTCAAGGTCGGGCCGATCGAGGCGCCCTATCTCGCGATGCCCGGCGCGGTGAACATGGGCAATCCGCACGTCATCTTCTTCGTGCCTGATCTCGACAGCGTCGACGTCAAGGCTGTGGGCTCGCTGGTCGAATGGCACCCGCTCTTCCCGCAGGGCGTCAATGTCGGCTTCCTGCAGGTGCTCTCGCCGACCGAGACGCGTCTCCGGACGTGGGAGCGCAATGCGGGCCAGACGCTGGCGTGCGGCTCGAACAATTGCGCAGCGATTGTCGCGGCGGCGCGGCGCGGGCTCACCGGGCGCAAGGCGCTCGTCCACAATGACGGCGGCGACATCGAGATCGAATGGTCCGAAGCCACCGACCACGTGATCATGACCGGCCCCATCGAGCTGGAGTATGTGAGCGAGGGGTAGGAGTCTCTCTGTCTTGGCCTAAGGACACTCGTTTAACGACAAAAGATTGTCGTTCCATTTTCCGTCAGCATATGTCCGAACATACTGCCCGTTCGGACCGTTCACGACACCGATATCGGCTCTATTTCCATCAACGAGTGTGTAGAAGGAATTCGTCTTAGCATTGATCGAATCGATCACCTGCTGACGTGTCCACTTCCACCCTCCGCCTCCCGACCCGCCGAGATGCGTAATGCCCTCGTATGGATCGTAACGCGGCTGCTTGTTGATACATTCCACCCGTACGTCTGCCATCAAACCTCCTCAGGTCACTTTTTATGGCAGGCCGGGCAGCAGTAATAGCAGCCATCGACGTTGCTGTAGTGGCGACGCGCCTCCTGAATCGCCGGCCCGCAGCTGGAGAACTCGCCGAGGTAGATGCGGTTTTCCGGCTGAGGCAAAAACGAGCACGAAAACTCATGCACCTCATGCTCGCCCGACGACTGGGCATTCTTGTTAACGTAGTATCGAGCCATCGTTCTATCCTTTCGGGGGGTTAGGATCGCGGCCGTAGGTGTTGCGCTCACGAATCCGCCCATCCCGGCCATGGATGAACATTTCAGACTTGTGTTCCACAGCGGTCTTCCGTGCCGCTGATACAGCATCGGACTGTCTGTCATGGACAGATGCCGCTCGACTGGCACCTTCGGATTTGACTGCCCAACCATCCGGGTGCGGCACTACATGCTGATTTTTTCGGGACATTGTAACGTATCCTATTGCCAGCCTGCGTGACGATTGCGAATCTGCAACCGCCGTTTTGATGCCACGCCCGGGCGTTAATTGCAACATAGCAACTGGAGGTCATATGTCGAACACCGGTTTCGACGCGGAGGGATTCTTCGCAGCCCTTAATTTGACGCGTGAGGCGAAGCGAATTTCTTGGAAAGAGGTTGCTAATCAGACCGGGGTTTCCGCATCGACCTTGACCCGGATGGGACAGGGGAAGCGCCCTGATGTTGATACGTTAGCATCGCTGGCATTATGGGCGGCGATTGATGTCCGGGATTTCTACGTCGACGACACAAAGAAGAAGCGCTCACCGGAAACGCTTGCCCAAATTAGCGCGCTACTGCGTGCAGATAAGAATCTCGACGGCCAAGCGGCCAAGATGCTCGAATCGATGTTGGAGTCCGCCTACAAGACGATGAGAAAGGGACGTGGCTAAGAGCAAACTCCGACGCGGCTTCATCACGCAAGCCGAAGACATGGCCGCCGAGTTCCGCAGCGAACTCGGCCTTTCCGATTCGGATCCCATCTGCCCTTTTGCTCTAGCTGATCATCTAGCCGTTCCCATTCGACCCATTTTGCAGGACGCGGGTATTCCCGAAGAGGTCCGTAACTATTTCTCCAGCGAAGGACAGAATAAGTTCTCCGCGACGACACTATTCGACGGCATCTACGCAGAGATATTGTTGAACGACTCCCATCACCGCAATCGGCAGCACTCCAGTATCGTTCACGAACTAGCGCACATCATTTTGAGGCATCCTGCGCGCCCACCGGTTCGCGAGGACGGCTGTCGCCACTTTGATCCCGTTCTTGAACTCGAAGCCAAAGAACTTGGGAACATCGTTCTTGTGCCAAAGCCCGCAGCTCTTAGAGCAGTCGAGAACTTTGTCAGCCACATGGAAGCAGCACGCTTCTTTGGCGTTAGCCCGTCGCTCCTCACCTATCGGATTCGGAAGAGCGATGCTGTCCGTCACGCAATGGCGCGCAGGCGACTACAAGGCCGCTAGGAACTCCCCACCGCAACATCCACCATGATCTCGCCCGAGATCGCTTCCAGTGCGGACTGGACCTTCGCCGCCGGGAGGCCCTCCGGCAGGCGCAGGTTGGCTGACATGTTGAACAGCGGCGCGCCGGAGTGAGCCTCTGCAGACAGCCACGTCTCGAATGTCTCGATATTGGCGCCGAGCGCGCTGACGGCCGCCGTCACCTGGTTGACGATGCCGGGCCGGTCCTGCCCAACCAGCGAGAACTGCAGCGTCTCGCCCGACGCCGCGCTTTCCACCGCCGGCGCGATGCGCACCTCCAGCCCCTGCCCGTCGACGGCGGCCACGGCGGCGCGCAGGGCGCCGACTCTGGCCTGATCGAGCTCCACCAGAACCGATCCGACATAGAGCCCGCCGAGGCGCGAAAGATGGCTCTCCAGCCAGTTGCCGCCGGCCGACAGGACGGCCGCCGCCAGCGCCTTGGTGAGACCGGGACGGTCGCTGCCGGCAACGCTCAGAACCAGTAACGCCATGACAGACCTCGCAATGCTTGTGCGGGCAATGCTAGGCCAGTGTGCGCGCGCTCGCCACCTGTCAGGGCTGCGTCACTTCCAGCCAGACGGTGCGTTCAGCCGAATCGGGAAACGCCTCGGCATAGATCTGGATCAACGTGTCTGCGTTGTCGCCGTTGCCGATCATCCGGAAGCCGCGCGTGATCGGCAGGTTGTTGGCCGACTTCGCGCCCGGCTCGATCGCTTCCCATTGCCAGCCGGGAAGGCATTGCTGCGCCGCCTGCGCCAGCACCCCGGCGCGCGCATCGGCCGGGGCCGCCGCATCGAAATCCCACGCGCACGAAAACACACTGGCGATCGAAAGGTCGATCGTGCACTCGGCTGCGCCCTGCAGGTACAGCGTCGAATCGAACCAGTCGTCGTCGATCTCATCGCCGCGCAGCGTCGGGAACGCATCCAGCGCCTCGGCGACAATGCGCTTCATGTTATCGCAGCCGCTTTGCGCATGCGCCTGCGCAGCCATAAAGGGCGCAAGCGCCATCGCCGCCGCAGCAACCAACCCGGTTTTCATGTGAGGCCTCCCGCCAGTCCCGCGCGACTATCGCGAGAAGCCGGCCGCGCCGTCAATCACATGCAGCAGCCCTAGCGGCGCGGCGGCAGCTTCTCGAACGCCATCACGCCCTCGGCGATCATGTGGAAGGCCTGCTTGTCTTCCGTGTAAATCGCCACCTGCGGCCCGCCGAACAGCGTCGGATCATCCAGCGTGCCGACTTTCAGGATCACAGCCGGAAAGCCGGGACGGCGCGCCGTCAGCTGCGTGCCGCAGTCGGGGCAGAACTCGCGCGTCACCGCATTCTCGATATCGGTGCGGGTGAAGGATTTGGGCCTGCCCTTCGTCCAGCGGAACGCCGCCTCGGGAACCGCCATGAACATGTTGGGCGCCCCGCCCGTGAAGGTCTGGCACTGGCGGCAGTGGCATTGCGCCTTCATCACCGGCTCGCCGTCGGCCTCGTAGCGCACCGCGCCGCAATAGCATCCGCCCTCGAATTTCATCGTCTGCTCCCTCGTGCTGGGGCCAGCCTAACGCCCCGCCCCGGCGCGCGCGAGATGCCGCGCGGGAAGCAGCGCGTTGGTACGCCGCCCTGACATTTCCCGCGCAAGACCCCGTTTCGCCCCAATTCACGCCGCGTCACGGCCCCATTCGCCTGCGACAAGCTGACACTGCGGGCGACGGCACGCAGCCGCTCGCAGACCAAGGGGACACACGTGACGAACTCGATCCGCCTCCTGCTCGCAGCCCTGATCATCAGCGGCGTGACGTATGCGGCGGCCGGCGCACCCGCCTCCCCCACATCCGCCCATGCCGACACGGCCCAGCCGGCGCCGGCGATGCTCGCCCTCCACACGCCGTAGCGTACCGATTCAACTTCCTGCCTGGGGACACAGCCATGAAAGCCCGCACCGCACTCGCCGCCATCCTCGCCTTGGCCACGGCCGGCGCGGCCACCACGACGGCCGCCTTCGCCAAACCGCCCCTCCAGCCGGCGATCCATTCCTACATCCTGCTCGACCGCACCGGCTCGATGGAGCCGATCTGGTCCGAAGCCCTCTCCTCGGTGAACGCCTACGCCAGCGGCCTCAACGCGCTCGACGGCGGCCCGCGCGTCGACGCCGACATCACGCTCGCCGTGTTCGATGCCCAGAGCGGCCTGCAGTTCGACGTGCTGCGCGAAGGCATCGACGCGCACGACTGGAAGACCGTCACGGCCGATGAGGTCTCCCCCCGCGGCATGACCCCGCTCTACGACGCCATCGGCCGCATCGTCTCGCTGGCCGAAACCAACAAGCCGGAAAAGGCGATCATCGTCATCATGACAGATGGCGAAGAAAACTCCTCGACCGAGATGACCAAGACGTCAGCCAAGGCCGCGCTCGACCGCGTGCGCGCCAAGGGCTGGGAGGTCGTCTTTCTCGGCGCCGAATTCTCGAACTTCGACGACGCTGAAGGGGTCGGCCAGACCACCTCGCGCAACATGGCGGTGAGCAAGGACCAGCTCTCCGACTCAATGGATCGCCTCGCCCAGAAATCGAAGGACTACGCCCGCGGCGCAGCCCCGACGGTGGAATGGAATGACGAGGATCGCGCCGCCGCGAAGGAAGACGAAGTCAAACAGCGCACCGGCAACCACTAGCCTCTCCGACAGGCGTGGGGGACGCCGGGATCGGGTTCGTTGGGAGCACCAGATCCGATCCAGCCCGGCCAGCGGCGGTCTCTCCCCCGCCGCTGGCCGCGTCGTGTCCGCAATGCTAGGTGAAGGGCGGGGAGAAATTCCGAGGGGACACAGCCATGAAAGTTTCAGCGGCATTCGCCGCAGGCCTGCTGGCGCTTGCCGCCTGCCAGCCCGCCGCATCGCCCGAACCGGAAGGCCAGCCGCCCGAACAGGCCGCCCCCACGCCTGAAAGCGCAGCTCCCGTCGAGACCGCCGCCACAGGATGCGAAGCCGACGCCACGACGTCGTGGGCCGCGAACGGTTCAACCTTCAACGTCAATGCGCGCACCGATGGGCCATCCTGCGAGAAGTCGGTGGTGTTCCTGACCATCCGTGCGGCCGATGGCGCCCCCGTTTATGTCTGGTCTGGTCAGCCGTCCTATCTCTTCGGTCTGTCCTACGCGACGGATGCAGCCGAGATGAAAGCCGCGCTGGCCGAATGGATCATGTCGACCGGTCCGGAATCGACCTCCACCCTGCCGCCCTGGGAAGAAACCGAAGGCCAGCCCATGCGCGCCGAATTCCCCTTCATGCCGCCGGAATGGATGGACAAGGCCGGCTACAGCGAACTCAAGGCCGGGAATTTCCCGATGTACTGTTTCCCGCAAGGGATGGAGAGCCTGCAATGCATCGCCCTGCGCGACGGTATGGCCGAGGAAGTCGGGCTACAGCTTTTCCCCGGTTGATCTGACGGCCCAGGCATCACACAGCGACCTGGGGAACCTTCGGAAATCAGGATCGACGAGCGCAATTGACGCAACAGAGGCGGCAAATTCCCTCACGGCGCCCGGAAAGCTCGCTTTCTTCACAAAACCCCTGTATTGCGGCGCGCAAACAGCCCCTCCCCGGCAAAACACACGCCCAAGAAGCTTCGTCATGCAACTGCGCAACATCGCCATCATCGCCCACGTCGACCACGGCAAGACCACGCTGGTCGACTGCCTGCTGAAGCAGTCCGGCGTCTTCCGCGAGAACCAGGCCACCGGCGAGCGGATGATGGATTCCAACGACCTCGAGCGCGAGCGCGGCATCACCATCCTCGCCAAGGCGACCTCGGTCGTCTGGAATGACGTGCGCATCAACATCGTCGACACGCCTGGCCACGCCGATTTCGGCGGCGAGGTTGAGCGCATCCTCAACATGGTCGACGGCGCCATCGTGCTGGTCGACGCCGCCGAAGGCCCGATGCCGCAGACCAAGTTCGTGGTCTCCAAGGCGTTGAAAGTCGGCCTGCGTCCCATCGTCTGCGTCAACAAGATCGACAAACCGGAAGAGCGCCATGTCGAAGTCGTCAACGAGGTGTTTGACCTCTTCGCCAATCTCGACGCCACCGACGAACAGCTCGACTTCCCGATCATCTACGGCTCGGCCAAGAATGGCTGGATGAGCAAGGACCCGGCGGTGAAAACCACCGACATGTCGGCCCTGTTCGAGACGGTCATCCATCACGTGCCGCCGCCAACGGTCGACACAGGCCCCTTCCGCCTCCTCGGCACGACCATTGGCTCCGACCCGTTCCTCGGCCGTATCCTCACCGGCCGCGTCGCCTCCGGTTCCGTCAAACCCAACCAGACCGTGAAAGTGCTCTCGCGCACGGGCGAGCTGGTCGAACAGGGTCGCGTCTCGAAAGTGCTCGCCTTCCGCGGCCTCGAACGCGCGCCGATCGATGAGGGCAAGGCGGGCGACATCGTCTCCATCGCCGGCCTGCTCAAGGCCACCGTCGCCGACACGGTCTGCGATCCTTCCGTCACCACGCCGATGGAAGCCCAGCCGATCGATCCGCCGACGCTGGCCATGACCTTCCGCGTCAATGACTCGCCGCTTGCCGGCACCGAAGGCAAGAAGGTCACCAGCCGCGTGATCTGGGATCGCCTGCAGAAGGAAGCCGAGGGCAACGTTGCGCTGAAGATTTCCCGCTCGGCCGAATCGGAAAGCTTCGAAGTCGCCGGCCGTGGCGAACTCCAGCTCGCCGTTCTCATCGAGACGATGCGCCGTGAAGGCTTCGAGCTTGGCGTGTCGCGTCCGAAGGTCGTGATGCAGAAGGACAGCGTCACAGGCGAAACGCTCGAGCCCATCGAGGAAGTCGTCATCGACGTGGATGAAGAGCATTCGGGCGTTGTCGTGCAGAAACTGTCCGAACGCCGCGCCGACCTGATGGACATGCGCTCGTCCGGCGCCGGCCGCCAGCGTCTTGTGTTCCACGCGCCGACGCGCGGCCTGATCGGCTATCAGGGCGAACTGCTGTCGGACACGCGTGGCACCGCCATCATGAACCGCATCTTCCACGAATACGCACCGCACAAGGGCGAGATCAAAGGCCGTCACACCGGCGTGCTGATCTCGAACGGCGCGGGCGAGTCGGTCGCCTTCGCGCTGTGGAACCTCGAGGACCGTGGCCCGATGATGATCGACCCGGGCGTCAAGGTCTATGAAGGCATGATCATCGGCGAGCACACACGCGGCAACGACCTTGAAGTGAACGTGCTCAAGGGCAAGAAGCTCACCAACGTCCGCGCCTCCGGCGCCGATGAGGCCGTTCGTCTTACGCCGCCGATCCGAATGACGCTGGAAAAGGCTCTCGCCTACATCCAGGACGATGAGCTGGTGGAAGTGACGCCGGAGAACATCCGCCTGCGCAAGACCTTCCTCGACCCCAACGACCGCAAGCGCTTCGCCAAGCAGGTGGCTGAGGCCTGACGGTGGAGGCGCTTCCGCCCTGCCCGGCCTGCGGCTCCGCCCTCACCTATGAGGACGGAACCATGCTTGTCTGTCCGGAATGCGCGCACGAATGGTCACCGGCCGCCGCGCCGGCAGCTGACGGTCCGCGCGTCTACAAGGACGCCAACGGCAATGTGCTGGAGGATGGCGACACCGTCACCGTCATCAAGGACCTGAAGCTGCGGGGCGGGTCAGGCGTCGTGAAGCAAGGCACCAAGGTCAAGAACATCCGGCTCGTCGACGAGGATCACGACATCGACTGCCGCATCGACGGCCTCGGCCCGATGAAACTCAAATCCGAGTTCGTGAAGAAGGTCCGCTGACCGTCTAGCCTTCAGCCTTCGCCCGCTCGATGGCGTCGCGGATCAGTTCCTGCGCGCGCTCGGGGCCATGCAGGCCTTCGACCTTCACCCACTTGCCGGGTTCGAGGTCCTTGTAGTGCTCGAAGAAGTGCACGATGCGCTCGACCAGAATGTCCGGCAGGTCCGTGTAGTGATGCACTTTCTCATAGTAGCGGGTCAGCTTGGGATGCGGCACGGCGAGGATCTTCTCGTCCTGCCCCTTGTCGTCCGTCATCATCAGGACGCCGACCGGCCGCACGCGCACGACGCAGCCCGGCACCAGCGCGCGATTGCCCACCACCATCACGTCAATCGGATCGCCGTCCAGCGACAGCGTGTGCGGAACGAAGCCGTAATTGCAGGGATAACGCATCGACGTGTACAGGAAGCGATCCACGAACATCGCGCCCGACGCCTTGTCGATCTCGTATTTGATCGGCTCGCCGCCCAGCGGCACTTCGATGACGACATTCACGTCCGAAGGTGGGTTCTGGCCGGTGGAAATCTTCGAAAGGTCCATGCGTGTTCTCTGGATCCTGCGTCTGTGCGCATTCGGGAGCTGCCGTGACGGCGCCTGCAATATCGAGGCCCGTCGCAACTTCAAGGTTAAAGCGCAGGGCGCGGCGGTTTCACGCGGCGGCGGCCACAGCCTCCAGCATGGCGCGCGGGTTGATCGGCTTGGCCAGAACCCCCGCCGTTCCGGCGCGCCTGTAGGCTTCGATCTGGTCCGGCAGCACGTTTGCGGTGCAGGCGATGATCGGCGTTCCGACATTGGGGCCGTCGGTCTCGCGCAGCCGCGCGATAACATCGAAACCGTCCATGTCCGGCATGACCATATCCAGCAGCACAAGGTCGACCTTGCGCCGGCGCAGCATCTCCAGCGCGTCGGCGCCAGATGCGCACTCGACCGTCCGGTGCCCGGCCGCGCGCAGCATTGCGGAAATCACATAGAGGTTCCGTGCATTGTCATCGACGCAGAGAATCTCGAGCTGCTTCTCGGTATCCGTCGCCTTGGCCAAAGCCGGCTCGACCGGCGCAATGCTCGGCGCCGCCAGCGGCGCGTTGATCCTCACCGTGAAGCACGAGCCAAGACCGGGCCGCGTCTCCAGCTCGATATCGCCGCCCATCGCGACAGCAAGCCGGCGTGCGATGTGGAGTCCGAGACCAAGCCCGCCATGCTTGCGCTTGGACGAAACGTCGGCCTGTTCGAATGGCGAGAAGATGCGCTCGGCCGCCTCGCGTGGAACGCCGGGCCCGGTATCCTCCACCTCGATGGCGACGCGTTCGACGCCGTTTCGTTCCCGCTCGGGCCAGGCCTGCAGGGAGATTGAACCGACGGTCGTGAACTTGATGGCGTTGGCCATCAGATTGCCGATCACCTGCAGCAACCGCGCGGAATCGACCATGCGCGGGGCCACAAGATCCGGATCGATCATCACCGACAGAGACAGGCTCTTGGCCCGCACATCCGCAGCCCAGATGACGGCCGCATCCTCGATCAGACGTATCAGGGACACAGGCTCGGGCTCGATCCGCACCTTATCGGCATTAAGGCTCGAGAGATCCAGGAGGTCGTTGAGCAACACGAGCATCTGCTTGCCGGCGTCTTCCAGCACGCCAAGCGTGCGGCGCTGCACAGGATCGAGTTTCGACTGCGATAGAAGCGAGGCGCAGCTCAACATGGCGTTCATGGGCGTGCGCAATTCGTGACTCATCACGCCCAGAAAGTCCGACTTGGCCTGGCTTGCGCGTTCAGCCTCCGCCAGCGCGTCGGCAAGGGCGGCGTTGTGGGCGGCGATCTTGTGCTCGGCTTCGTTCTGGGCCGTCACGTCCTTCATGGTCACGACGGCGTATTCGACTTCGCCAGTGTCCGGATGCGCGATGGGAACCGTGTTGACGGATAGCCAGCGCGTGCTGCCGTCGGCTAGCTCGACCCCCATCGGAACGTCCTGCAGCGCCTGCCCGGTGCGCAAGGTGGTGACCAAGGGATATTCTTCGGGCCTGAACAGCGAGCCATCCGGCCGGAGCGCGCGCCAGCGCGGATCCTTGTGGGAGCGTGTTCCGATTTCATCCCGCGTCATGCCCATGAGATCGAGGCACGCCGGGTTCACCTCGACGATGCCCTGCCCGGGCGCGGCCACATTCACGCCTTCGCGGATCGCATTGAAGATCAGTTCATAGAGGTGCTGGCGCTTGCGCTCCGCTTCCGTTTTCGCAGCCGCCCTTACAGCCGCGATCCCCTCGATGCGCGCCACGATGAAGGACGTCACAAGCTCTGCTATGCGTTCCAGGCGCTGCACCTGTGTCGGCCCGAACCTGCCGGGTTCGGTGTGGCCTATCGCCAGCACGCCAAGCGGCAATTCCGGATCGGCGCCAACAGGGACGCCGACAAAACTGCGGATGAATGGCGAGCTCTTGGCATAGCGCGCGCGGTCATAGCCTGGATCTTTCAGCGTGTCGGCGACCACCTGTGTCTTGCCCGACATCATCGTGCTGGTGCACAGACACTCTGCGTTCGGCATCGCCTCGGCGTGACCGTAGCTCGTGGAGAGCTGGTAGGATGTTGTTTCGTCCTGAACGACGAATGCAGCGATATTGGCGTCGCAGACATCGGAGGCCAGCGCGATCAGCCGGTCGAGGCCCGGATGGGCGTCGCCTTCGCGCAGAACATCAAGATCACGCAGGACGGCGACACGCCGCTGAACCTTGTCCGAATCCGATGCGGGCATCGCTTGGACATCCTCAGTCGCGTCCGCGCGGCAAGCCGAGCCGCTGAAATCGTCCAGATGGGTCATCAGCCCTAAATCCGCAACTCGTCCGTCCGCCCCTGCCGCGCTGGCGCATTCGCGACAGCAACAACGAGAGCGGCCGTGTCGATCGGCTTCGGCACGATGGCATGGATTCCCTTGACGTTGGCAAGCTGACGCTTCGCCAGAAGGGCATTTGCTGTGCAGACAATAACGGGTGTGGACTGGTTGTATCCGCCGTGCCGCATCTCCCGCGCTACGGTCACACCCCCGACTTCCGGCATGACCAGATCAAGCACGACAATTTCATAGAGCCGCGACGACATGCGCCTCAGTGCTTCGGCCCCGGATCCGCAGGTTTCGACATCGTGCCCGACCCCGCTCAGGATCGCGGCCAGTATGTCGAGATGCCGGTCATTGTCGTCCACGATAAGGATCGTCCGCGGATCGGCGACCCGGATCCAGCTGGCGGCCTGACGACCATCGTCTTGTGGAACAAAGGACTGGCCCGCGCCCCGGCCGGCGCAGATCCCTGAATCGCGAATGGGGAGCCTGGATCCCGGCATGGGCTCCGCGCCTCCGTCAGCTTCGCCAGAACGGCCATCCGGAACAGGCCGTCGCTATGTGCTGGCAGCATAAATAGCGTCTTGTTGACCGTGCAAGCCCGCCAGCTCGCCTGCGAGACGAAAAGCAGCCTAACGGGATAGCCGTATCGGGGCAATCCCTTAGCTTACTACCGACCTATCGCTTGCCGGCCTGTCCAAGCAGGCGCAGGCGCAAGGCGTTGAGCCGGATAAAGCCCTCTGCATCCTTCTGGTCGTAGGCCCCGGCATCGTCCTCGAAGGTGACGTGCGCGGCAGAGTAAAGGGAGTTGGGCGAGGACCGACCGGTAACGATCACATTGCCCTTGTAGAGCTTGAGCGTGACCGCGCCGGAGACGTTTGCCTGCGACTTGTCGATCGCGGCCTGCAGCATCTCGCGCTCGGGCGCATACCAGAAGCCATTGTAGATCAACTCGGCATAGCGCGGCATCAGCTCGTCCTTGAGGTGCGCAGCGCCGCGATCGAGCGTGATGCTCTCGATGGCGCGATGCGCGTAGAGCAGGATCGTGCCGCCCGGGGTCTCATAGACGCCGCGCGACTTCATGCCGACGAAACGGTTCTCGACCAGATCAAGGCGGCCGATGCCATTGTCCCGGCCAAGATCGTTGAGCTTCGCCAGAAGCGTCGCCGGAGACAGCGTCTCGCCATTGAGCGACACCGCATCGCCCTGTTCGAAGCCGATCTCGATTTCGGTGGCTACGTCGGGCGCTTCCATGGGGGAGATAGTGCGCTGGTAGACGTAGGGCGGCGGTTCGACCGCCGGATCCTCCAGCACTTTGCCTTCCGAGGACGAGTGCAGCAGGTTGGCGTCAACCGAGAACGGGGCCTCGCCACGCTTGTCCTTGGCGACCGGAATCTGGTGCTTCTCGGCGAACTCGATGAGATCGGTGCGCGACTTGAACGCCCAGGTGCGCCACGGCGCGATCACCTTGATCGACGGGTTGAGCGCGTACGCTGACAGCTCAAAACGGACCTGATCGTTACCCTTGCCCGTCGCGCCATGCGCGATCGCATCCGCACCGGTCTTCTTCGCGATCTCGACCAGATGCTTGGCGATCAACGGACGCGCGATCGATGTGCCCAGCAGGTAGAGCCCTTCATACTGTGCATTGGCGCGGAACATCGGGAAGACGAAGTCGCGCACGAACTCCTCGCGCAGGTCCTCGATAAAGATGTTCTCGGGCTTGATGCCCAGCATCTCCGCCTTCTTGCGGGCGGGTGAGAGTTCTTCGCCCTGCCCGAGATCGGCGGTGAATGTGACAACTTCGCAGCCATACTCGGTCTGCAGCCATTTCAGGATGATCGAGGTGTCGAGGCCGCCGGAATAGGCGAGCACGACTTTCTTCGGGGCGGACTTGGCGGCGGACATGGGCGAACTCCCGGCCACGGGGGATTTGCGGATGCGCGCTTATAGCCCCCGCCGCCGCGCCTGCAAGCGATCTGGCTGCGCCCTAGAGGAAGGGAATTTCCAGCTTCACGCTTTCGCCGCTCGGCAGGCGCGCCTCGCCAACGAGCTGCAGCCGGTCGTCGACCGCCACGTCGATTGAAGCGTTCGGCAGAAGCTTGCCGCCCACATTCAGTTCGCCCGCCACGACCAGCCGCCCGTTGGCGATCGATCCCGACATGACGCGGGAATTTCCGGCGGCAACCAGCGCGCCGCCAACGCCGCCGGTCGTGAGATTGACAGACGTGAGTCGAAGCTGCGCCCCGGTGAGCGACGCCGCCAGCGGGCCGGTCGCGGACCTGTCGGGCAGGATCGGCAGCTCCGCCGCGCCACGCTCCTTCAGGGCCTGAACCAGTCCGGCCTGTTTCACGTTCGGATCCGAATTCCGCAGGATACGCTCCAGCATCGCCCGCCGCGTGGCCTTGTCCTCCGTTTCGGTCAGCGCAGCGCGCGCCGCCGCGGACCGGGCTTCCGGATCGCCCGAAGACAGCCGGGTGCTCAGCGTAAGCAGCTCCTTCTCAACCGGGGTCAGCGGCAACACCGCCGTCTGCACGTCGGCGATCGGTGGAACATAGGCGGCGATGACGCCGCGCTCGTTGCCGATGCCTTCCGGCGTCGCCAGCCGCGCCAGGATAAAGAAACCGAACACGGCCACGCCAAGCCCCAGCGTGCCGAGCGCGGTCCGCGCATAAGGCAGGGGCGGCTTCCGGAAGAAGGTGAGATAGACACAGATGCCTGCGCCGATCAGGCAGCCAATGAGGAAGAAGAGCGCGAGATCCGCCACCGGCTTGATCAGATCGCTCGCTCCGGCGGTGATGAAGGTCGCCGTGTTCCAGAACGACATGCCAATGCGTGCATCGCCAGCCGGCTTTGCCGCCGCGACTGCGGCGACGGCAGGCTTCTCACCCGTCTGCTGATTCATGATGTCCCCCCCGCACGCTTCTTCCCCGCGTGCGCCCCACGTTGAAGGTCTGATTATCGCAGATCACGCACTGGAGCGATGGGGCATTCTCCTTCCGGGCTGTACGGCGCCGGTTTTCTCGCCCGCCGGCTTCGGTATAGTCCTCGCCGAACGCCCCTCCCTGCCGCCTCACCCGGGATATCCTCATGAAACGACTGTCAGGTCTGACGACACTGCTTCGCGGGCTGGCCTCGGCGGCAGCCGGTTTGCTGGCGCTGGCGGTCGCAGCAGGTCCCGCCGTCGCGCAGCCGGCCTTCTGGGCGGTCAAGGATGCGGACTCGACCATCTATCTCCTGGGAACGGTTCATCTGCTAAGGCCGGACACAGTCTGGCGTACGGAGAAGCTCGACGCCGCGATCAACGAGGCTGACGAACTCTGGCTCGAACTGCCGACCACCAACCCCGATAAGATGGCCGGCGAGATGATGGGCCTTGTGGCGCGCTATGGCCTGTCGCCGTCGCAGCGTCTTTCCAAGGACCTGACGGCTGACGAACTCAAGACGCTCGACGAGGCGGCGCGGCTCGCCGGGATGACCGCAACCCAGCTGGACATCTTCCGCCCCTGGTTCGCCGCCATCACAATCTCGACCTCAGCCATGACGCACGCGGGTTATGATCCGATGTCCGGCGTCGACAGCCGCATCGAGGCGATTTTCGGCGAACGCAACATCACGCCCAAGGGCCTCGAGACGGCCGAGCAGCAGATCAAGGTCTTCGCCGGCATGTCGCGCGAGGAGGAACTCGACTACCTGCGCCAGACGATCAAGGACTACGAGGAGGCGCCGACGCAGCTCGACGCCATGGTGACCAACTGGGCCAGCGGCAACACCGCCGCCATGGAAGAGATGTTCGTCACGGAAATGAAGGACCAGGACGAGGCGCTCTACGAAGCTATCCTCACCAACCGCAACGCCAATTGGGTCGTGCAGATCGAGGAGATGCTGAAGGGTTCAGGCACGACCTTCATCGCAGTTGGCGCCGGGCACCTGATCGGGCCTGACAGCGTGATTGCCATGCTGGAGGCCAAGGGCATCAAGGCCGAGCGCGTGCAGTAGCGCCAGGCGCCCGCCCTAGACCTCCGCCCACTTCCTCAGAAGGTTATGATAAACAGCTGTCAGGCCAAGCACGGCCTCATGCTTGTCGCCCAGCTCAACGCGCGTACGGATGATTGACTGGTCGAGCTGGTAGAGCAGCGTGCGCGCGCCATCATCCTTCACCATCGACTGGATCCAGAAGAAAGACGCCCAGCGCGATCCGCGCGTGATCTCTTCCACGCGGTGCAGGCTGGTCGCCGGATAGAGCACCATGTCGCCGGCCGCAAACTTCACGCTCTGCGTACCGTAAGTGTCCTCGATCACCAGTTCGCCGCCGTCATAGTCTTCCGGCTCGGTCAGGAACAGCGTTGCGGAAAGGTCCGTGCGCACGCGGATATTGGGCCCGGGAATGAAGCGGATCGCATTGTCGACATGAGCGCCGAAACTCATGCCCACGTCATAGCGGTTAAAAAGCGGCGGGAAGACGCGGAACGGGACCGCGGCCGAATTGAAGCCCTGTGACCGGGCCAGCGCGCGAAGAATGGCCTCGCCGAGCTGGCGCGCCTGTGGCGCATCCTCGGGAACCTGCAGGTTGTGCTTGGCCAGCGCCGATTGCGCGCCCGCCGTGACCTTGCCGTCGACCCATTGCGTGCCTTCAAGGACAGAACGGCATTGCGCGACCTCGTCCTTGGTCAGCACCGATTCAACTCTGACAAGCATGCTCGCCTACCCTTCTCGGCGTTCTGCAGGGGCGTATCCGCCCTCTACAAAAAGGGCCGGACTCTGGCGAGTCCGGCCCCAGTCAAACAGACGTGGTCTGGGGAGGACTAATAGACCACGCCGAGGGTTGCTATGAAGGTGCGGCCCTGCGCCGGCGTCACGCGGTTGCCGTGGACCTGACTGAAATAAAGCTCATCGGTCAGGTTGTAGGCGTTGAGCGAGACGCGGAAACGATCCCAGCCATACGAGACATAGCCATCGACCGAGGTGTAGCTCGGGACCGATGAGCTGTTGGCCGCATTGAGATAGACCTCGCCCTGATAGGTCAGGCCGCCGCCGATCTCGAGACCGACCAGATCGCCGATGAAATTGTAGGTCGTCCACAGGGTGGCTGACGTCTCAGGCGAGAAGGCGATGGAATTGCCCACATTTGTCGCCGTCTCCGAGAATGTCGTTTCCGTATCCAGCCACGTAGCCCCGGCATTGACCGACCACTGGTCGGTGATCGCGCCGGCGATGCCGATCTCGACGCCTGTCACCTCCTGGCTGTCGCCCGACGAATCGACGAAGTCGCCGTTCGTGTCGAAGAGCTGGGAGTTCTCCTTCTTCGTCTGGAAAACAGCACCCTGCAACTGCAGCCGGTCATCGAACAGGCCAAGGCGGCCGCCGGCTTCGATGTTGGTGTTCTCTTCCGGCTCGAGCAGGCTGTTGTTGGCGTTCAGCGTGTCGCCATTGTTGACAGATACGCCTGACGGCTTGGCTGAAGACGAATAGGAAATGTACCACATCTGGGACGGCGTCGGCTCCCAGATCACGCCAACCTGCGGCGTCACGAAGTCGGTGTTCGAGGAGAAGCAGGCCAACCCGGTGAAGCCACGACAGGACACCGTCGTCGAGGACGATATCTGTTCCTGATCCACTTCATACCATGACGCGCGCACGCCGGCTGTCACCGACCACTGGTCGTTGAGCCAGAGCCGGTCATTGAGGAAGACCGAAACATCTTTCGCCGTCGTGTCGCGGACATTGTTCAGCCCATCCAGCAGAACGGGATTCGGCGTCCAGGCCGGATCGAACAGGTCCTTCGGCGGACGCGTGGTCGAGTCGTAATTGTACTGGTCGCGGTCATTCTGCTGCCAGGAGGCGTCGAAGCCGACCACCATTTCGTTCCGCAGACCACCGAGCGGAGCCGTGATGTGCACCGTCGAGATATTCTGGATGCCCTGCGTATCCTGATCATAAGGGCCCGGTCCGCCGACATTGCCCGTCGGCGCGGTCGCCGGATCACCATCGGTCAGCGCACCGGCGCAAGCCGTGTTGCACGTCACGGGCGTGAACCGCGAATAACGCTGGTAATAGCCGTAGCGCAGATCGCTGGTCAGGGTCAGCCAGTCATTGACCTGGTGGCGCAGGCGGGCGGTGACCGTGTCCACCACCGTTTCATCGACGTCCGCCTCATAGCCATAGAAGTTGGACGCCGGCACGCCGAACTCGGTCACCGGCACGCCGTTGGCGACCGGAATGCCGTAGTCGGGAACCTTCTCCTCATACTGGTGGAGATAGGCGATGGTCAGCGATGTATTGCCATCGAGCCCGAAGCCGATGGAGGGAGCAACACCCCAGCGATCGGAATAGATCCGGTCGCGGCCATTCACTTCATTGTGGTGGGCCATGACGGCGAGACGGGCGCCCACGCCATTGCCCAGCGGCTGGTTCCAGTCGCCCGTGAAGCGCGCATAGTCCGAATCGCCGATGGCGACGGCCGCCGAATCCGTTGCGCCGTCGACATCCACGAAAGGCGTCTTGGACGAGGTGTTGATCCCGCCGCCGGCCGCGCCACGGCCGAAGGCCAACGCCGACGGCCCCTTGAAGACCTCGACCTGGCCGTAGTTGAAGGAGTCACGCGTGTAGACACCGAAGTCGCGCAGGCCGTCGGTGAAGATGTCGTTCTTGGCCGACAGCCCGCGGATGAAGAACTGGTCGCCGCTCATCGTGCCGCCTTCACCGATCTGGGTGGTGATGCCCGGCACGTTGCGCAACGCCTGCTCAAGCGAGGCGACGCCCTGCTCCTGAAGCGTCTCGCCGGAAATGATGTTCACGACCTGCGTGGCGTCTTCGACATCGACGGTTGCAACGGAGGACTGCACGCGGCGGCCGAGCACGTAGACGCGATCACGCTCGCTGTCCTGTTCGTCTTCGGCGGCTGGCTCTTCCGGGAGAGGTTCATCGGCGGACGGGCCGGCCGGCGCGGGGTCGGCTGCGAGCTGGGCATAGGCTGGAAGACTCGAAGCGGCCGCCAGAACGAGGGCCATCGCTGCGCCTGCGCGCAGCCTCCCGGCCAGAACCAGGTCAGGACGTTCCGTTTCGTTCGACATTACCACTATCCCCGAGACCACTGCGATTGCGAATGATTTGCAGAGCAGCGGTCGTACACTGCTCCCCTGCGATTGCAAGTGCCTCGCAAGAACAAATTGACGCGGGGGCGGCGGCGAAAAAAGAGGACGCCGGCCTCTTGGGGAGACCGGCGTCAGGCAGCGTATGGAACGATTTTGGGGAGGAGAGAGATCGTTCCGCGCGAGGCGCCTCGCGGCGCCGATAGAAACTCAAGGGAAGCGGCGGCCGGCGCAGGGGGAGGAAGGCGCCGGCCGCGCTTTCGTTGGATCAGGCGGCGAGACGGCCGCCAAGTTCCAGCATGTAGATGATCGCGCTGACGCCAGCGAAGGACAGCGGGAACGCGATGAGAACGGCCATGAAGGCCGGGCCGATATCGGCTTTGCGGGGGAGGAAGGTCATGTGCAGCTCCGTTATTCGTGGGGTCTCTTGCGGCCCCTGGGGTTTGGCGTTGGGCAGGCTCTTTGTCCCGTCCACGCTCTCCATATAGCGGAGCCCTGATCGGAATGCAATGAACAAAACTCTAAACGTTCATTATTTCTGCTGCACGTGCGATCACGAGCCCGCGATCGGCTGCTGCATGCGCGAATGAGCCAGGACAACAGAAGCTGGGGCGACAGCGGTCAGCCAGGCAGGCTTTCGATTTTGGAGGGGTTTGGCGTTCGCGTTAGCGGCGCGCGGAAAGACCTGTGAAAATAAGGCGAAGCAGGCCGTCCATCTCTTCCTGGAGCGCGTCGAGCTGCTCCGTCGTCCACAGTTGCGGGATCCTGAATTTCATCATCGCGCACTGGACAAGGTCGGCCGTGATCGTGAGGCCCTCAGCCAGGGCGAAATCGCCGGATCGCTGGCCTTCATCGAGGATTTTCTCGATCTCGATGCGCTCCTGGGCATGCTCTTCAGCCAGAAACTCAGGCCGCTCGCGGGCCATGATGTCGGCCAGTTCCATCAGCTTGGGATGCTTCTCGAACGTCTTGAAGGTCCGCTCCAGACGAAAAGCGAAGAAATCCCGCAGCTTACGTGAGGGAGACCTGCCGGAATCCCTCAGAATATCCGCGTATCCGGCGGACGTTTCCGCATCGAATTTCCGGGTCATCGCCTCGGCGATGTCGATCTTGGAGGGATAAAACCGGTAGATATTCCCGGCCGACATGCCGCAATCGGACGCGATCTCGGACATGGTGGTCTTGTTGTATCCATAGTGAAGGATACGTTCGGCGGCGGCTTGAAGGATGGCGAGGCGCGGATCGGCCTTGTCGGCTGGGGATTCAGTCGTCTGGGTCGAGGTCATTTGAATACTGTAACAACAAAACGCTGAACGTTCAATGAAATCTTCAGCCGAAAACGCGGGGCGCGACCTCTTGTTCCAGAAAGTCGGCGTGGCGGGTGCTGGCGCGTGGGGAACAGCTCTGGCTGTCTGCGCCCGCGCAGCGGGCCGCGATGTCACCATCTGGGCGCGCGAGCCGGATGTGGCGGAGGCCCTGTCCAGCGGCGGGGGTAATCCCGCCTTCCTTCCCGGAATTCCGATTCCGGCCATGCCGGCTTCAACCGATCTCGCAGCGCTTTCGGCGTGCGACGCGATCCTGCTGGTCGCGCCGGCCCAGCACCTGCGCGCAACGCTGCGAACGCTTGCGCCTCACGTCAAAGCCGGCACGCCGATCGCGCTGTGCTCGAAGGGGATCGAGCGCGGCACACTGAAACTGATGACCGAGGTGCTGACCGAAGAAGCGCCGGCGGCCTCGCCCGCCGTGCTCTCGGGTCCGTCTTTCGCAAGCGATGTTGCGAAGGGACTGCCCACCGCCGTAACCCTCGCCTGCTCCGACCGGAACATGGGCGAAGCGCTGGTGCGTTCGATCGGGCGACCGCACTTCCGGATCTACTGGAGCGATGATCTTGTCGGCGCCGAGGCGGGCGGCGCGATCAAGAACGTGCTCGCCATCGCGTGTGGCGTCTGCGAGGGCATGGGGCTTGGCCGTTCGGCGCATGCCGCCCTGATCGCACGCGGCTTTGTCGAGATGACGCGGCTTGGCGTAGCGCTCGGCGGACGGGCGGAAACGCTCGCCGGTCTCTGCGGTCTGGGCGACCTCGTCCTGACCTGCTCGTCTCCGCAATCGCGCAATATGAGTTTCGGCATGGAGCTGGGCCGCGGCAAACCGGCGAAGGACATCCTCGCCGCCCGTACGGCCGTGACCGAGGGCGTCGAGACGGCGCCTGCGGTGATCGACCTTGGCCGCAAGCTCGGTGTTGATCTTCCGATCTGCGAGGTCGTGCTGGGCATGATTGAAGGACGGCTCGATGCGGCAGCAGCGGTCGACCGCCTGCTCAACAGACCGATGAAAGGCGAAGGCTGATGGCGCTCTACATGTTTCACGGCCTCGACAGGCCCGGCGCGCTGGAGGTGCGCAAGGCGACCCGGCCGGCGCATCTCGCCTGGATCGAGACGCTTGATCCGCGCGTGAAGATCGGCGGCCCGATGCTGGCGGAGGACGGCGCAACGCCGGTCGGCTCGATGCTGGTCGTCGAAGCCGAGACACTGGACGAAGCAAGGGCGCTGTTCGCACAGGACCCCTACGCCCTCGCCGGACTCTGGGCCGAAACAACCGTCCGTCCCTACACTTGGCTGATCCGCCAATGATGCGGGCCCGGCTGGCGGCGATCCTGCTGGCGACGGCCGCCGCCGCGCCAGCCATCGCCCAGCCGCCCAGCAGCGTTGTGATTTCAGAAGAGCCTGATGCGCAGGCCGAACCGTGCCAAGCCTGCATCGCGGAAAGTCGCCTCATCCAGCAGAAGATTGATGCCGCGCTCAAGGCGCCGGACCGCCCGATGGAGCATCGCCTGCGGGACGACGGCCGCCAGATACGGCGCCTCATTGAGACGGTGTGGCCAGCACAACGCATGGTCGTCGGCAGCCGTGTGCTGGATGTCGCCTCGGGCGGCGGCTATCTCGCCCTGGTCTTCTCGTCACTCGTCGGCGAGACCGGGCATGTCGACATCCACAACACGCCCGGCTGGATCGCGCAGTTTCCGTCGATGGATCCGGAGCGGCAGCAAGGCTGGATCAAACGCGCGAGCATCGGCTGGAAGATCGAGCCGTGGAACGACCTCGATGCGCCGCCGCAGAGCTATGACATCATCCTGCTGGGGCAGGTCTATCACGACATCGTTCTCGAAGGCGGCGACGTCGTTGCCCTGAACCAGCGCTTCTTCGACATGCTGACGCCAGGCGGACGCGTGATCATCGAAGATCACGACGCCATCGCAACCATGCCGCTGGCGCAGCAGGTGAATCTGCACCGGATCAGCAAGGGCGATGTGATCGGTCACTTTCTTGAAGCGGGCTTCACGCTGGCGGCAGAAGCGGAGATCGAGAGCCGCTACGATGATCGCAAAATGAACGTGTTCTGGCCGAATGTGCGCGGACGCACGGACCGCTATTTCCTGGTGTTCGAGAAGCCGTTCGACGGGAATCCGGCGCAATAGGTTCGCACGAAATCCAGAAACACCGGCGCGCAATCGCCCAGACGCTTTTCCTGATAGCGGGTGGTGACGTGATCGGCGGGTGGGACGCGCCAATCATCAGCGCGTTCAGCCTGCCAGACAAAACGTCCGTCGCGCGACACGTCGGCCAACGCGCGGTTGGCGTAATCGGCCCAGTCGGTAGCGAAACGCAGCTTCGCGCCGGGCTTCATTACGCGCGCCAATTCCGCGACGAAGTCGGGCTGGATCAGGCGACGTTTGCGATGGCGCGTCTTGGGCCAAGGATCGGGGAAGAGGATAAAGACGCGATCTAGCGAGGCGTCCGGGAACTGCGCCACCAGATCGCGCGCATCCCCGCGCCGGACGCGCACATTGCCAAGTCCGCCCTCCTCCACCGCCGTGAGTAGTTTGGCGACGCCGTCGATGAAGGGCTCCACGCCGACAATGCCAACATGCGGATTGCGGGCGGCCTGCCCGGCGAGATGCTCGCCGCCGCCGAAACCGATCTCCAGCCAGACTTCGCGCGCGCCTTCGGCATTATTCAACGCGCCGAACAGGGCTAGCGGCGCCAGCGCATGCTGCGCCGTTTCCGGAATAGCCAGTTTCGGCAGAAGGTCATCGATCAGGCCCTGCTGGCGCTTCGACAGCGGCTTGCCCGCGGCGCGGCCATAGAGGCGGTGGCGCTGCTGTGTCGGTTGCGGACGATCGCTCATGCCGGCCTTGTCGTCACTTCTGACAGGCAGCGCAATAGAAGGTGGAGCGGCCTGACTGCACCAGACGCTTCACCGGCCGCCCGCACGTAAGGCAAGGCTCGCCTTCCCGGTCATAGATGCGGAAGGAATGCTGGAAGTAGCCAAGCTCGCCGCCGGTGCTCTTGTAGTCCGATATGGTGGAGCCGCCCGCCTCAATGGCCTCCTCGATCACCTTGCGGACCTCGATGGCCAGTCGTTCGACTCGGTCGCGCCGGATCGCGCCGGCCAGCCGCTTCGGACTGATGCCCGAACGGTAAAGCGCCTCGCAGACATAGATGTTGCCAAGCCCCGCCACGACATTCTGGTCCAGCAGTGCGGATTTCACCGGCGTCTTCTTGCCCGCGAAGGCTTCTTCCAGATAAGCGCCGGAGAAAGCGTTGGAGATCGGCTCGGGGCCCATGCCGGCGAACGGCGCATAGGTTTCGAGGCTCGCAGACGGCCACAGGTCCATGAAGCCGAACCGGCGCGCATCGTTGAATACGACGCGCCCGCCGCCCTGCAGGACGAAGACGACATGGTCGTGCTTCTCGTCCCCGCCCGCCTTGTGATGGAAATTCCCCGGCCGCTTTTCAGAGACGGTGAACCGCCCGGTCATGCCAAGGTGCATGATCAGGGCTTCGCCGCTGGAAAGTTCCCCCACCAGATACTTTGCCCGGCGACCCATGCGCGTGAGCCGGGCGCCCTCGATTCGTTGGTTAAAGTTCTCCGGGAACGGGAAGCGCAGGTCCTTCCTGCGCGTTTCGACACGCAGGATTCGCTTGCCTTCCATCGCGGGGGCCAGTCCGCGACGAACGGTCTCGACTTCGGGCAACTCTGGCATCGCCCGGCATATAGCCGTGGGAAGGCCCTTCGCCTATGCTCTCCAACCATGGACGAGGACAAGGTCTCCTTCGGGTTCGAGGATGTCAGCCGGGATGAAAAATCCCGCCGCGTCAAAGACGTGTTTGCATCCGTCGCCTCGAAATACGACCTGATGAACGATCTCATGTCGGCCGGGGTCCACAGGATCTGGAAGGCCAACATGATCGCCTGGCTGAACCCGCAGCCGGGCGAAACGCTGATCGACGTGGCGGGCGGCACGGGCGATGTGGCGCGCGCCTTCCAGAAGCGGGCCAATGAGGTCGCGCGGCGACGCAATGCGACGGAAGGGACCTTCACCGTCGTCTCGGACATCAATGAAGCGATGCTGGTTGCAGGCATCAAGCCGACGGACCGGAACATGCCGCGCGTGGCGTGCGATGCCGCAGCGTTGCCCTTTCCGGACCGCAGCGCCGATGCAGTCACCATCTCCTTCGGCATCCGCAATGTGGTGGAGATCGACAGGGCGCTGTCCGAATTCCGCCGGGTGCTGAAGCCGGGCGGCCGCTTCGCCTGTCTCGAATTCTCGCACATGACGCACCGCGTGCTGCAGGACGCGTACGACAAGTATTCGTTCAACGTGATCCCGGCGATGGGAGAGCTGGTGACGGGCGACCGTGCGTCCTACCAGTATCTTGTCGAATCGATCCGGCGCTTTCCCAACCAGGACGACTTTGCGACACGGATCCGCGCCGCCGGCTTTTCGCAGGTCGGTTATCAGAACTATTCGGGCGGCATCGCCAGCCTGCATACGGGATGGGCGGTCTAGGGCATGTTCACCGCGCTTTCCGACTATATGCGCCTTGCCCGCGCCGGCGCCGTCATGGTGCTGAATGACATCATCATCCCGGACGCCTATCGCGCCCGCATTCCCTTCGCCGCGAAAGCCGCCGGCGCCGTGCTGCGCATCCTTCCGGGCGGCGGCGGCAAGGGGCGGCCGGGCCAGCGCTTTGCACGCGCGCTGGAAAAACTGGGGCCGGCCTGGATCAAGCTCGGCCAGTTCATGGCGACGCGGCCTGACGTGATCGGCGTCGAGGCCGCAACGGACCTGTCGCGACTCAAGGATGCGCTACCGGCCTTCCCCAAATCGCAAGCCCAGAAAATCCTGCGCCAGCAGTTCGGCGAGGAGGCTGGTCGCCTCTTCCCCAACCTGTCCGATCCTGTGGCAGCCGCCTCGGTCGCGCAGGTTCACCGGATGGAGACGCCGAACGGCCCGCGCGCCGTGAAGATTCTGCGGCCGAACATCGAGCGCTCGATGGAGCTGGAACTGCGGGCCATGCGCCGCATCGCCTATTCTGCGCAGAAACACGGCAACGCCGAAGTAAAGCGCATGGAGCCGGCCGCCTTCATCGACACCATGGCGCGTTCATTGACCCGCGAGATGGATTTGAGGTTCGAAGCCGGCGCCGCGTCCGAATTTGCCGAGATCGCGGCGATTGACGGCTATGTTCACGCGCCCGAGGTGGACTGGGAGCGTACAAGCCAGCGCGTGCTGACCACCGAATGGATCGAGGGACGCTCGCTGACGAATCCGGGCCCGCTCTCGCCCGACCAGCGCATCGATCTCGCCAATCGCGTCACGCGCGGCTTCCTCGCCTGTGCGCTTGATCATGGTTTCTTCCATGCCGACCTGCACGAAGGAAACATGATCCTGGCGCCGGATGGACGGCTCGTGCTGGTCGACTACGGCATCATGGGCCGCATCGGCATGAACGAGCGCCTGTTCCTCGCCCAGATCATCAAGGGCTTCCTTGAGCGCGACTACAAGCGCGTTTCCGAGGTTCACTTCGAGGCGGGCTATGTTCCGGCCGAGCATTCGGCGGACGAGTTTGCGCAAGCGTTGCGTTCCGTCGGCGAGCCCATCTTCGGCAAGGACGCGACCGAGGTGTCGATGGCACGCGTGCTGTTGCAGCTGTTCGACATCACGCGCCAGTTTGGCATGCACCTGCGGCCGGAACTCATCCTGTTGCAGAAGACGATGGTTCAGGTCGAAGGCGTCGCGCGCTCCATCGATCCGGCACACAATATCTGGCAAGCCGCCAAACCAATCGTCGAACGCTGGACGCGCCGGGAGTTCGGCCCGGAGGGCCTGCGCCGGTTGGCGGTTGATACGGCCCGCGAAGCGATCGCCCGTCTGCGACGCCTGCCAGAAACCCTCGAGAAGCTGGACGCAGCCCTCAATCGCGCTGCAGCGCCGACCGCGTCTCCCGTCGTCGTCAAACGCACGACCGGCTGGGGCTGGGCGCTGACCGGCTTCCTGATCGCGGCGGCCTCGGCCGCCGGACTCTGGTACGCATTGGCCAATCAGCCTTGATTCACGGGCCTCAAAAGCAACCGGCGCGACCCTGAAGGATCGCGCCGGCGTTGGTTTCGGATTGGCGTAGAGCGCTTACTTCTTCTTGCGGGCGACCTTGCGGGCCGGCTTCACCGACGCAGCGGCGACCCTCATCTTCGGCGCGGGCTTCTTGGCGACAGCCTTCGCGGCCACCGGCTTCTTCGCAGCCGGCTTCTTGGCGGAAGCTTTCACCACCGGCTTCCTGGCGGCGGGCTTCTTCGCAACCGGCCTCTTCGGCATCGGGATCACGGTCGCAACCGGAGCGACAGCAACCACAGCGGGCATTGGCGCGGTCGGCATGGGCGACGGCATGGCGACGACTTTGGCTTTGGTCTTCTTCGAGGTCTTGGTCTTCGTGGGCATTCTGCTCTCCAGGTTCTCAACTTGCTGCGGCGATGCACTGCGCATGCGCCGTATCGATCTGATGCCGCGCAAACTGCCGCGAGAAACTGAACGCGAAGTTTCCAAAATCGCCTGCGCGACTCGTCGCCGAAAATTTTCTGCAGAAATTTTTGAACGCGCGAAGCGCGCGATCATCCGTGTGGGAACGATCAGAAGAGATCGATTTGCGACTTTGGCTTCGCAGTCTTCGCCGCCTTGGTCGACGCCTGCTCGGTCATCTCCCACGCGCCTTCATCGTCGAACGTCTTCAGCAGCGCCTTCACATCGGAAAGCGGCGCATCGGCCTCGCCGAGCCACATGGGCCAGTCTTCCTGACGCAGGATTGCCGGCATGCGATCAGTGATGCGCGCAATCAGTGGGTTTGGCGGAACGGTTATCATGACAAAGGTAGGCTCGGAGCCAGTATCGCCCGCCCACTCTTCCCAGATGACCGCGATCGCGATGGGCTTTCGGCTCTTCGACCGGATGACCCACTGCTTCGTCTTGCCCGACGGCATGGCCTCACCCTCGTTGAAGGTCTCGATAACAACGATGCCACGGCGCTCCGTGAACGATTCGGCGAATGTTGGCCGCGTATCCACCGTTTCCGCACGGGCGTGCATATGGTCCGGCTTGAAAGCAGGGTTTTCCGGCCTCGAGAAGCCCCATCGCATTGCGACCAGCTCCCGCTTTCCGTCCTCCCCAAGACGCACAACCTTCGCCAGACGCATCGGCGTCGAGACAGTGACGGGCACATTGTCCGGGATTTCATCGACCGGTTGTGAAAACGCTTCGATGTCGCTCCACCATTCGACCTGCGTGAACTTCCCGCACATTGTCTAGCGCTTCCGGTTCCCGAAAATACCGCGGAACACAAACTTCGAAAGCTCACGCGCGGCTGTTCGCACAAAGGTATTGGTGGCGGCTTCCGTGGGGGTCTGGCGGCTGGACTTGCGCGTCGAAGACGCGCGGGAGGAAGCCTGCGACCGGCTGGTTGCAGCCGCCTTGGAGGCTTCCCGCCGGGCGCGTGCCGCTTCCGCCTCGGCGGCTTCAGCGCGTTTCAGCGCCTCCTTCTCCTTCGCGGCCTTCGCCTCACGGCCGGTGAGGATTTCATAGGCCGACTCGCGATCGATCACCGTGTCGTACTTCATCGCGACAGGGCTTTGCGCCTGGACAGCCGCCCGGCCTTCCTCCGGCGCCGGGCCAAGCCGCGACATCGGCGGACGAATGATCGTGCGCTGGACGACGGTCGGGGCGCCCTTGGCGTCGAGGGAAGAAACCAGCGCTTCGCCGGTGCCGAGTTCCGTGATCGCCGCCTCCGTGTCGATGTCGGGATTTGGCCGGAAGCTCTGGGCCGCCGCCTTCACCGCCTTGCGCTCGGTCGGCGTATAAGCCCGCAGGGCATGCTGGATACGACAACCAAGCTGCGCCAGCACGCTTTCAGGAAGGTCCTTCGGGTTCTGCGTCACGAAATAGACGCCGACTCCCTTGGACCGGATCAGCCGGACGACCTGCTCGATCTTGTCGACCAGCGCCTTGGGGGCGCCATCGAACAGCAGATGGGCCTCATCGAAGAAGAACACCAGTTTCGGCTTCTCCGGATCACCGACCTCCGGCAGCTGCTCGAACAGCTCGGCCAGCAGCCAGAGAAGGAAGGTGGAATAGAGCCGCGGCGAATTGATCAGCGTGGTCGCATCGAGCACGCTGATGTATCCGCGGCCCTGCGTGTCCACGCGCATGAAGTCCGCCAGCTCCAGCGCCGGCTCGCCAAAGAACTGTTCCGCCCCCTCCCGCTCCAGCAGCAGAAGGGAACGCTGCACAGCGCCGATCGAGGCGGGCGCCACGTTGCCGTAGGTGCGCTGGATCTCCGAGGAAATGCTGGAGATGTGCGCAAGCAGGCTGCGCAGGTCCTTGAAATCCAGCAACAGCAGATCGTTGTCGTCCGCGTACTGGAAGGCGATCGTGATCACGCCTTCCTGCGTCTCGTTGCAGTTGAGCAGGCGTGACAATAGCTGCGGCCCCATTTCCGAAACGGTCGCCCGGATTGGATGTCCGCGCTGGCCATAGAGGTCCCAGAAGATGCAGGGGGCGGCCGAATAGGTGAGGCTCTCGAGCCCGATCTGCGCCGCGCGCTCGTTGAACTTCTCGAGCATCTTCCCCTCGGGCGCGCCGGGTACGCAGATGCCGGAAAGATCGCCCTTCACGTCGGCGCAGAAGACAGGCACGCCGGCCGCGGAAAACTGCTCGGCCATCACCTGCAGGGTCACCGTCTTGCCGGTTCCTGTGGCACCCGCGACCAGCCCATGCCGGTTGGCGCGGGACAGAAGCAGGTTCTGGGGCAGTTTGTGGTCTGGCCCGCCGCCGCCAAGGAATATCGAATCCGTCATTGTGCCGTCCCGGTCTTGCGTCGGAGCACACTAGAAGGCCCATCCGCCAACGCCAAGCCGCAAGGTCCTGAGGGCGCGCGATCAGGCGCGCCGGGCCGCACATGACATCGATGAAATGATAAGGGGCCGCCTTGATGTGCGATTGTTTCCGGAAGCTGCACACAATCATTCGCGTTAAGCTTTGCAGCAACCGAAACACACAATATCTTTTCCGAGATGGAAGCGCCGGGCGGGACAGACAACAGAACCTGGTTGACGGCGGGCGTCTGGCTTATCGCGACGGTTGCAACCGGCTTCGTGCTGCATCAGGGCGCGCGCATTCTCGCGCCTTTCGCGATGGCGGTCTTTGTCTGGCTGATCATGGAGGGGTTCGCGCGCGCTATACGGCGGCCTTTTCCCGACATTCCCGGATGGTTGGCGAACCTGTTCGCCGTGACCGTCGTCGCCCTCAGCGTATTGACCTTTGTCAGTGTCGTGAGCGGCGCCATCACCGAATTCCAGGCCAAGTCGGAAGACTATGAAGCGCGGATCAACACTGTGATCCGCGACATCTACAATATGCTGCCCCAGCCGCTCCAACCGGACGAGCCGCCGGTCGCTTCTTCTCCACAGATCAACCCGGCCCAGCCTGCGACCCCGCCGCCGCTGACGCCCGGCGACGCCCTGCTCGCTCCTTTCGATGAACCTACGCCAGAGCCTGCGCCGCCGGCCGCTCAAGCCGCGGATACGACGCCGACCCTCTCCAATCTGGTGACGGAGTATGCCGGCAGCATTGCACCCATAGCAGCCGGATTCGTTTCCGGCCTGATCACCGACATGCTGCTGATCCTGATCTATGTGGCCTTCCTCTATGTCTCTGCCGGGGCCTTCTCCCGCAAGCTCGACAGGGTTTTCGTCCGACCGGCGGACCGGGCCCGATCGCGCCAGCTCGGCGACCAGATCCGTCGCACCATGGAACAGTATCTCTGGGTGCAGACGTCCCTGTCGATTATCTCGACGTCTCTGACTTATGTGACGCTGCTGGTGATCGGCCTCGACAACGCCCTGTTCTGGTCGTTCGTGATCTTCGTCCTCAACTATATTCCGACCATCGGATCGATCATCGCGACCGTACTGCCGACGCTGTTCGCGATCGTGCAGCCGGAAACAACATGGCCCGGATGGATGCCGGATAACGCCATCCTCTGCGCGTTGGTTGTCTTCGCCGGCGTCAGCTTCTGGCAGTTCCTGATCGGCAACTTCGTGGCCCCGCGCATGCAGGCGCACAGCCTGAACCTGTCGCCGCTTGTTGTCCTGCTGTCACTTGCCATCTGGGGCGCCCTGTGGGGACCCGTCGGCATGTTCCTGTCGGCTCCACTTACGGTGCTGGTGATGATCGTGCTGGCGCAGGTCCCCGGCGCCCGCTGGATCGCCGTGCTGATGTCTGCCGACGGAAAGCCGGGCGACAATCCGATTGACGACGTACTGGATGCACAGGAAGTCGATCGTCACCCGCACATGACCGACGTGTGACCTGATCTCCGCCGGCGCCGTCCCGCCCCCGGGACGCCACGCCCCAAACGACTCGGCCGACTCTGCTGACTCCGTTGCACGGGCGGGTTTCACCGCACCGCAGCAATTCTGGGGCATATCTTGGCCCTTGCCGGCTCATATCGGGCGGGTCTAGCACTCAGCGACGGCGATTCCCTTGTCGATCCTCCTCAAGCTATTCCAGCGGCGAACCGCGAAACCGGAGACTCCCAGCCTGTCGAACGATCTTGCATTCTCTCGTGACGAGTTGCTGGCGGCGGCTGAAGCGGTGCTGAAAGGCGGCAAGGCGCTGTCGGACGACTGCATCGCTTTCCTCGACCAGTACCGGTCCGATGCTTTCATCGACGATTTCCTGACGCTTTCGGTCGATGAGACCGCGATGTTGGCGGCCGATCTCTGGAAGCTGAACAAGGACAATGAAATCAGCGGCAAGCGCGTCATCCGCACGCGCCGCGCGACCGGCCCCGACGGCAGGCCCCTGAGCCTCGACGTCGCGGAGATCGTTGGTCCGGACATGGCCTTCCTGGTGGATAGCGCGATCAACGCCTGCCAGGACGCGAAGGTCGAGGTTCGCGCCGTCCTGCATCCGGTCGTGACCGGCCCACATGGCAGGCGCTCGACCATCCAGATCCATCTGCCCGCGCTCGACGACGGCTTGCGGGCAGAGCTGCAGAAACAGCTGGAGCTGACATTTGCCGATGTTGACGTCGTCAACGCCGATTTCCACGCCATGCGCTCCAAGATGGAAGCGGCATCCAAGGCGCTGGCCAGCATAGAGGCCGCAGGCGAACGCAGCGCCGGCGACATCAACGAAGCCCGCGCCTTCCTCGCGTGGCTGGCCGACGAAAACTTCACCTACCTCGGCGCCCGCGACTATGTCTTCCCGCTCGACAAGGATGGCCACCTTGCGGCGGAAGAGCCTGTCGTCGAGGAAACGTCCGGCCTCGGAATCCTGCGCGACCCCTCCCGGAATGTCCTGACGCGCGGCGCCGAACCGACCATGCTGGCCCCGACCATCCGCGCCTTCATCAACGAGCCCTTGCCGATCCTGGTGGCCAAAGCGAGCTTCGTTTCGCGCGTTCACCGGCGCAGCCATGCCGACTATGTCGGGGTCAAGCGTTACGACGCCCGTGGCGAAGTGATCGGCGAAACCCGCTTCGTGGGCCTGTTTACATCGGAGGCCTATACGCGGGCGGCGGATGAAGTGCCGCTTATCCGTCGCAAGATCGAGAACGTGAAGGCCGCCGCACCGCAGGGATCGCGCTTCTCCGCCAAGCAGCTGGACGCCGTGCTCAAGACCTATCCGCGCGACGAACTCTTCCAGATTTCCGAAGCCGATCTGCAGCGCATATCCGCCGGCGTGTTGCGCCTTCTTCTACGGCCGCGCACCAGCCTGTTCATTCGCCGCGACCGTTTCGATCGCTATGTGTCCGCCCTGCTTTACACCCCGCGCGACAGCTACAATTCCGAACTGCGCACGCGCGCGCACAGGCTTCTGGCCGAAGCCTACGGAGGACGGACAACGGCATTTTATCCCTCCTTCGGCGAAGGACCGCTTGCGCGCGTCCACCTGGTCATCGGCGTCGATCGCGGCCATCCCGAGCCGGACGAGGATGCGCTCGATCTGCAGTTACGCCAGTTGTTCGAAACATGGGAGGACGCCCTGACGCGCGTTGCGCGCGCCACGCGGTCGGACCAGACGCTGGCAGCCCACGCCAGCTTCTCGGTTGCGTACAAGGAAGCCTTCGAGCCGGAGGAAGGTCTTGCCGATCTTCTCGCGATTGCGGCGCTCGCTCCGGGCAAGGCGCTGCGGGCCCGCGTCTGGGGGCCCGAACTCGCGGCTGGCGTTAGCCACGTCAAGATCTACCACCGCGATCAACCGCTGGATCTGGCGGACATCGTGCCGGTTCTGGAGCGCATGGGCCTGCGGGTGCAGGCGGAATTTGCCTACCCTATTCGCTTCACCGCTGACGGCCGTCCAGCCGGAACAGTTTATGTTCACGACCTGCGGATCGACCGTCCGCCCGGACACAAGCGACTCGACTCGCGCTTTGAGCACGCGTTCGAAGCGATCTGGAGCCGCGAGACCGAAAACGACCGTTTCAACGGCCTCGTGGTCGCGCTGGGAACTGACTGGCGTTCGGCGGCGCTGCTACGGACGCTGTGCCGGTTCCGCACCCAGTCGGGCCTTGATCCGTCGGAAATCGTTCAGGTGCGCGCCTTGGCCGAGCATCCCGACATTTCGAACAACCTGCTCAAACTGTTTGGGCTGAAATTCGATCCCGCCGTCAGAAGCGATCTCGATGCGCGCAGGAAATCCATAGTGCCGCTGATCGCCGAGATCGAGAAACAGCTGGACGGCGTTGCAACGCTGGACGCCGACCGGGCGCTGCGCCGACTGCTGTCGCTGATCAAGGCGTGTCAGCGCACCAACTTCTATCTGCGTGACGAAGACGGGCGGCCCTTCCGCCATATCGCGGTCAAGATCGCCAGTCGTGAAGCCGATCCGCTTCCGGCGCCGCGCCCCTATCGCGAGATCTTTGTCTGGTCGCCGGATGTTGAAGGCGTCCACCTGCGTTTCGGACCGGTGGCGCGCGGCGGCCTGCGCTGGTCGGACCGGCGCGATGACTTCCGCACCGAGGTGCTGGGCCTTGTGAAGGCGCAGCAGGTGAAGAACGCCGTGATCGTTCCCGTCGGATCAAAGGGGGGCTTCTATCCCAAGACGCTTCCTGTCCACGGCACGCGAGAGGAGATACAGGCGGTCGGCATTGCGGCCTACAAGACCTTCGTCGGCGCCCTGCTCCAGATCACGGACAATATTGTGGACGGCAAGACCGTCCATCCGACCGGCGTTGTTCCGTGGGATGGCGAGGACCCTTATCTCGTTGTCGCCGCCGACAAGGGCACGGCCACCTTCTCCGATATCGCCAACGGGCTTTCAGCCGAACGCGGCTTCTGGTTGGGCGATGCGTTCGCTTCGGGCGGATCGGCCGGTTACGACCACAAAAAGATGGGCATTACAGCGCGTGGCGCATGGGAGGCCGTGAAGCGGCACTTCCGCGAGATGGGCCACGACACGCAAAGCCAGCCCTTCTCCGTCATCGGCATCGGCGACATGTCGGGCGACGTCTTCGGCAACGGCATGCTGCTGTCGAAGTTCATCAACCTGCGCGCCGCCTTCGATCACCGCCACATCTTCCTTGATCCCAACCCGGCCGATCTCGAAGCGACGTGGAACGAACGCAAGCGCATGTTCGATCTGCCGCGATCCTCCTGGGCTGACTATGACCGGTCGCTCATCTCGAAGGGCGGCGGGGTGTTCGAGCGATCCGCCAAATCGATTTCACTGTCTCCGGAAGTAAAGGCCATGACCGGCATCGGCGACGATGCCGTGACGCCCGATGCGCTTATCAAGGCGCTGCTGGCGTCAGAAATCGATCTGCTCTGGTTCGGCGGCATCGGCGCCTACATCAAGGCGTCGACGCAAGCGCACGCCGATGTCGGCGACAAGACCAACGACGTCCTGCGGGTGGATGCGGTCGATGTCCGCGCCAAGGTTATCGCGGAAGGCGCCAATCTCGGCGTCACGCAGGCGGGCCGCATCGAATTCGCCCGCAAAGGCGGGCGGATCAACACCGACGCCATCGACAATTCGGCCGGCGTCGATTCCTCCGACCATGAGGTCAACATCAAGATCCTGACCACGGAAGCGATCAACCAGGGAACGCTGAAGGCGAGCGAGCGGGACGCCCTGCTCGCCTCGATGACCGACGAGGTCGGCCATCTTGTGCTCGAGAACAATTACGACCAGACCGGCGCGCTGACCGTCATGCAGGCGACGGCTGCGGCCGATCTCGACAGCCACGAGGCGCTGATCGATTCTCTGGAAGCGCAGGGCAAGCTTGACCGGGTGGTCGAGGGTCTGCCGTCAACCGATGCCTTCCGCCGCCTGCGTGAAGCGGGACAGGGTCTGACCCGGCCGGAGCTGGCCGTGATCATGGCCTATTCAAAGCTCGATCTCTTTGGCTCGATTGTCGCCTCGCCCGCGCCGGATGATCCGGCTTTCGAGGATCTGCTGGTGGGCTATTTCCCAAAGGAACTTGCCGCCTACGAAAGCGCCCGCCGCCGCCACCGTCTGCGCCGTGAAATCATCGGCACGCGACTCTCCAACCGGCTCGTCAACATGACCGGCGCGAGCTTTGCCGTTCAGAAGCGTGACGCAGAAGGAATGGACGCCGGCCAGATCGCCCGGGCGTTCGAGGCCGCCTTCGGCGCTTTTGACCTTGAAACGCTCGTGAAGCGGATTGATGCGCTGGACGGGCAGATCCCCGCCGGCGCTCAGACCATGATGATGGTCGAAACGGCCGCCAACCTCCGCATGCTGACCGGCGCCTTTGGCTCTGATCCCGAACTGGGCCGCTCGTCCGTCGCCGCCATCGTCAAACGCTATCGCGACGCGGTCGGCGAGATCCGTTCGATCCTGCCGGATGCGCTGTCGCCGCTTGTCCTTGGCCGTGTCGAAACCCGCGCCAATGTCTATTGCAGCGCCGGTGCGCCCGCCGATGTCGCGCACGATGTAGCCCTTGTTCGCGCCCTTGCATCGGCTCGCGAGACCGTCGACATCTCCGCTCAGACAGGCTGGCCGCTCGAGTCCGCATTGTTCGTCCAGCATCAGATCGGCGAAATGCTCGGAATCGACCGGCTGCGGTCTGCCGCCCGCGATCTGCAGCCACGCGACCAGTGGGACCGCGTTGCCCTGCACAAGGTGGCTGACGACCTGCCCCGCCGGCAGACCGAGATCACGATAGCCGCGATCCGTGTCGCGCAACAGGGAGGCCAGTCGCCAGGAGGCGTCGACCGGGAGACGGCCTCGCGCATTGCTGCGAACTGGATTGCGCCGCGCCGCGCAATGGCCGACCGGCTGAGCCAGCCAATGAGCACGTTCGACCGGCAAGGCGGCTGGTCTCTTGCAAAACTGGTCCTGCTGGGCGACGCCGTCCGGGAATTCGTTTATGCTGTTCGCGCCGAAAGCGGCGCCTGAGCACACGGCCGGAGCAGCGAGTGAACCGCGATCTGACCTTTCGCGACGCCCAGTTGAAGGACGCCGCCGGTCTTGCGGAGATCGGCCGCGAGACCTTCGTCGAAACCTTTGGCGATCTCTATCCCCCGGGCGATCTGCGCCAGTTCCTCGATGAAACCTATTCTGTCGAGAAGATGCTTGCCGATATCAACGACCCAGACGTCGAGGTCCGCATCGCCTTCTCGGGCCGGAAGATGCTGGCCTACTGCAAGATCGGCCCCTGCAAGCTGCCTTTTGATACGGGCCCCGAACCCGCACTCGAACTGCACAGGGTCTACGTCTATCGCGACGGACAGGGCGTCGGCGTGGGACGCATCCTGCTGGCCTGGGCGATCGAACGCGCCCGCCAAAGGGGCGCGAAGAATCTCTTCCTTGGCGTGTGGGACTCCAATCACCGCGCCATAGCCCTCTACGAAAGCCGGGGCTTCGAAAAGGTCGGCGCCTACAAGTTCAAGGTCGGCGACACGCTTGATGACGAATTCATCATGCGGCTACGGCTGGCGTAATGTCCCGTACATCAACGAATGCACTTAACTGCCGCGTTGCAGCGCCCTAGATTGTCACGGGACAAGGGAGACCTCTCGGCATGGACCTCGATATCACGCCGCTTCTGTCGGATCCGGCAGCGTGGGCGGCGCTTGTATCGCTTATTGTCATGGAAGTCGTGCTCGGCATCGACAACCTGATCTTCATCTCGATCCTCACCAACAAGCTCCCCGAAGACCAGCGCGGGCGGGCGCGAACCATCGGCATCGGGCTGGCGCTGATCATGCGGCTGGCGCTGCTGTTCACAATCACGTGGATCGTGGGGCTGAAGACAACCATCTGGAACCCGCTGGGCACGGAATGCCCGGTCGATCTCGAAGCCGCTGTGGGCCACGGCGCGGTCGTCACGCACACGGCCGGCTGGGATTCCTGTTTCTCCTGGCGCGATCTCATTCTCATCGCCGGCGGCCTCTTCCTGGTCTGGAAGGCCACAATGGAGATCCACCACAATATCGACCCGCACAGCGACTCGCAGGAGGGCGCGCCGGTGGCTGGCCGTGCGGCGCTCAACATCGGCGCTGCGATCTTCCAGATCATCCTGCTCGACATCGTCTTTTCGATCGACTCGATCCTCACGGCCGTCGGCATGACGGATCATTTGCCGATCATGATCGTTGCGGTTCTGGTCGCGGTGTCGGTCATGTTGCTGGCGGCGGGGCCGCTGGCGCACTTCATCCACGCCAACCCCACTGTCGTCATGCTGGCGCTGGGCTTCCTGCTGATGATCGGCATGGTGCTGATCGCCGACGGGTTCGGCATGCATGTGCCCAAGGAATACGTCTATGCGGCCATGGCCTTCTCGGCCTTCGTGGAGGCGCTGAACCTGGTTTCGCGAAAGCGGAAGAAGAGCGACGCTCCGGGCAAAGAAGACTCCCAGCCTCCGCACTGAACAGGCGTTGTAGTTTTCGACGAATATCGCTTTCGCGCCACAGGCGTGATCTGTTGGGTTGCGGCGCTTCCAAACACGTGAGCGAATGCTCACATAGCGCACGGCGCCCGCAGGTTCAGGCGGCGCAACACAGAGACTGGCTGAAGGCGGAGGGTAGCCATGAAGCTGACGATCAACGGCAAAGAGCACGAGTATTCAGGGGAGGAAGACCGCCCCCTGCTCTGGTATCTGCGTGAAGACCTCAAGATGACGGGCACGAAGTTTGGCTGCGGGGTTGCTGCCTGCGGCGCCTGCACGGTGCTGATCGACGGCCAGCCGACGCGGGCCTGCGTGACGCCGGCCGCTTCGCTCGAGGGCAAGACCATTACAACCATCGAAGGGCTGGATACGCCGGCCGGTAAGGCCGTTCAGAAAGCGTGGGAAGAACTCGATGTTGTCCAGTGCGGCTGGTGCCAGTCGGGCCAGATGCTGGCGGCCACGGCTCTGCTCAAATCGACGCCCAAGCCGACCGAACAACAGATCGTCGATGGCATGAATTCCAACATCTGCCGTTGCGCCACCTATCACCGCATCCGCGGCGCTGTCGCGCGCGCGTCAGAGATCATGGGGTAATCGCCATGGCCGATACAGCAGTCTTCTCGCCGTCCCGCCGCTTCGTGCTCGGCGCCATCGGTCTTGGCGTGGCCGGGTTCGCGGTCGGGTGCACCTCCGCGGAAGCCACCGGGCCGGTCACGCAGTCCACGCTGGGCGACTATGTCCGCGTCGGCTCCGACAACACCGTCACCGTCTATCTGCGGCACCTCGAATTCGGACAGGGCGTCTCCACCGGCCTCACCACGATCGTGGCTGAGGAGATCGACGCCGACTGGAGCCAGATGCGCTTCGAGCACTCGCCCGCCAACGACGCCAAATACGGCAACCCGGCCTTCGGCGGCATGATGGGCACCGGCGGATCGACGGCGATCTTCTCGTCCTGGCAACAGCTGCGTGCGGCCGGCGCCTCGGCGCGCGAAATGCTGCGCCAGGCGGCCGCCAAGAAGTGGGGCGTTGATCCCGCCGACGTGACGGTCGTGAAGGGCGTGGTCCAGTCCGGCAACAACAAGGCGACGTTCGGCGAACTCGCCGCGGAAGCCGCAGCCATCGAGCCACCGAAGCCTGAAAGCCTGACCTACAAGGACGCATCGGCCTACGCCTTCATCGGCAAGGAACGCGACAGGTCCCAGTCCTTTGGCCGTCTGGATACGCCGGACAAGGTCCACGCCCGGGCGACCTATGCGCTGGACTACCAGCCTGATGGCGTATTGACGGCGCTGGTCGCCCGCAGCCCGAAATTCGGCGGCAAGGTCGCAAGCTTTGATGACGGTGCCGCGAAGGCTGTCAGCGGCGTTACCGACATCGTCCAGATCGCGAACGGCGTCGCCGTCGTCGCCACCAATTTCTGGGCGGCCAAGAAAGGCCGCGACGCCCTGAAGATCACGTGGGACGACTCGGGCGCCGAGACACGCTCCACAGACGCCATCTTCGCTGACTACAGGAAGTCGCTCGGCAAGATGGGTCACGAGGCGCGCAAGGAAGGCTCGGGCGTAGCCGCGCTTCGCGGCGCCGGCGAAGTCGTCACGGCTGACTTCGAATTTCCCTACCTCGTCCATGCGCCGATGGAACCGTTGAATTGCGTCGTCGACTACAAACCGGGTGAATCCGCCGTGATCCACTCCGGCTCGCAAATGCCGACGGCGGATCAGGGCGTCGCAGCGGCCGTGCTGGGCCTTCAGCCGGCGCAGGTAACCGTCAACACCATGCTGGCGGGCGGCTCGTTTGGCCGCCGCGCGACGCAGGATGCCGACCTCATGACGGAAGCCGTGTTGGTCGCGAAGGCGCTGAACGGCAAGGCGCCGGTCAAGCTGATGTGGACGCGCGAGGACGATATCCGCTCCGGCAAGTATCGCCCGATGGCGCTTCATCGCATGACGGCGCGCCTCAATGGCGGAAAGATCGAGGCGTGGGGTGACCGCACCGCGATCCAGTCGATCATGGCAGGAACGCCCTTCCTTCCGGCCGGCGCACCTGACGAATCCTCCATCGAGGGCGGGTTCGACATTCCCTATGCGATCCCGAACATCAGCGTCGATGTCCACTGGCCGACATCGCCCGTCAGCGTGCTGTGGTGGCGCTCGGTGGGTCATACCCACACGGCCTACGCCAAGGAGCACTTCCTCGATGTGCTGGCGAAGAAGCTGGGCAAGGACCCGGTCGACTACCGGCGTGAATTGCTGGCTGGCCATCCGCGCCTGCTGGGCGTGCTGAACCTTGCCGCCGAGAAAGCCGGTTGGGGCTCGCCCCTGCCCGCGGGCACATTCCGCGGCGTGGCGGTGCACCACTCATTCTCGTCCTATGTCGCGGAAGTGGCCGAAGTGTCCGTGAAGGATGACGGAACCTTCCACGTCGATCGCGTCGTCTGCGCCGTCGACTGCGGCGTCGTCATCAACCCCGACATCGTCCGCGCGCAGATGGAAGGCGGCATCGGCTATGGCCTCTCCGCCATTCTGGGCGAGGCGCTGACGCTGAAGGATGGTGCGCCGGTGCAGACGAATTTCTACGACTACAATGTGCTGCGCATGGCGAGCATGCCGAAGGTCGAAGTCTATGTCGTGCCATCGACCGAGGCGCCGACGGGCGTGGGCGAGCCGGGCGTTCCGCCCATCGGGCCGGCCGTCGCCAATGCGCTTCTGGCGGCAACCGGCAAGACCTATGCGAAACTGCCGCTGGGTACGAAAGCCTAGGCAAAAATATGCGGGGCCGGTCGGAGGATCGGCCCCGCAGGTTTGACCTCCGCCTCCTCAGGCGGCTTTTGATGCTTTAGCGACCGGCGCGTTGCGCTCGATCCAGTCGGCGAACCTGGCGGCGAACTGGCCGAGGAAGGCGCGCGTGTCGTCCTTCGTCAGCTTGCCCTCGGCGTCGAACCAGCCGTCGTTGACGCCGCCGATGTACATTTCAGGCTGCTGCAGGACCGGCATGTCGAGGAAGGTCAACGACTGGCGCAGATGATGGTTTGCGCCGAAGCCGCCGATCGGCCCCATCGACGAAGCGACAACCGCCGTCGGCTTGCCGGAGAACACGCTCTTGCCATAGGGGCGCGAGGCGACATCGATCGCATTTTTCAGCGCGGCGGGAACCGAGCGGTTGTATTCGGGCGTAACAAACAGGACGGCGTCGGCATCGGCGACGCGATCACGGAAGGCGGTCCAGGCGGCCGGCGGCGTCGCGGTTTCGAGATCGGGGCTGTAGAAAGGCAGTTCGCCGATCGGAACAATGTCAAAGGCATAGCCGGCCGGCGCCTGGGCAGCGATGGCGCGGGCCAGGCGTTCGGAGTTGGAGTTGGCGCGGAGGGAGCCGACCAGTACGGCGATCTTGCGGGTCATGGCGTCATTGCCCTTTCAGAGCTAAGGAATTGAAGGTCTCTGTCTTGACGGAGGCTTGGTCCATCACTTTGTTGCAAATGCAACATAGGAGATTTCGTTGCGTATGCAACAATCAGGACTAAAGACACCGGCTAGAATTCCTTCAGACCCCGTCCAGCGGGTCTGGGTTGCGCTCGGCCGTGTGTCGCAATCCGTCCAATGTGAGGTGGAAACGGCCCTGAAGGACGCGGGGTTCCCGGAACTGTCCTGGTACACGGTGCTGTGGGAGCTGGAGCGGGCCGGAACCCCCACCCGCCCCAAGGACCTCGCGATTCCCCTGTTTATCCTGCCCTACCAGCTCTCGCGACTGGTCGATCGGATGGAAAAGGAAGGGCTGGTCAGGAAGATCGCCTGCAAGGAAGACAAGCGCGGCCACCTGCTGGAGCCGACCGCCAAGGGCTACGCCTTGCGCAAGGCCATGTGGGCGATCTATGCGCCGGCCATGGATGAGGCCCTGAAGCGGGTTAACGACAAGGAAGCGCTCGAACTCGCCCGCCTGCTCAACAAGCTTGGCGGCATCGAACACGTCGACTGCGCCGACAAGGGCTGATCCCGCAAACGCCGTCAGCGCGTGACAATACGGGCCCAACCCCCTATTTCCCCGCCATGGCCGACGGCGCCCCCACCTCCGCCACCTCGAATGTCGACATCCTGACCTTGGGGTGCCGGTTGAACGCGTATGAGTCGGAAGTGATGCGCGGCCATGCCGAAGCCGCCGGCCTCAGCGACGCCGTCATCGTCAACACATGCGCCGTCACCGCCGAAGCCGTGCGGCAGGCGCGGCAGACGATCCGCCGCGCGCGCCGCGAACGCCCCGGCGCCTCCATCATCGTCACCGGCTGCGCAGCACAGATCGATCCGGCCTCCTTCGCGGACATGCCCGAAGTGACGCGCGTCATCGGCAACACCGAGAAGATGAAAGCCGAAACGTTTGCGGGCCTTGGCCTTCTCGCAGACACGCCGCGCGTCCAGGTCAACGACATCATGTCGGTGCGTGAGACAGCCGCGCACCTGGTCGACGGCCTTGATGGCCGGGCCCGCGCCTTCGTGCAGGTGCAGACCGGCTGCGATCATCGCTGCACCTTCTGCATCATTCCCTATGGTCGCGGAAATTCGCGCTCGGTTCCTGCCGGCGAAGTCGTCGACCAGGTGAAGCGCCTTGTCGCGACCGGGCACTATGAAATTGTGCTGACCGGCGTTGATCTCACCTCGTGGGGCACCGACCTGCCCAACGCGCCGAAACTCGGCAATCTGGTCGCTCGCATCCTCAAGCTTGCGCCTGATCTCAAGCAACTCCGGCTGTCCTCGATCGACGCCATCGAGATCGACGCGCCGCTGTTCGACCAGATCGCTCACGAGCCGCGCATCGCGCCACACCTGCATCTCAGCTTCCAGTCGGGCGACGACATGATCCTGAAGCGCATGAAGCGCCGGCATTCGCGCCAGGACGCGATCAGCTTATGCAACCACCTGCGCGAAGCTCGGCCCGAAATCGCGTTCGGCGCTGATCTGATCGCCGGCTTCCCGACCGAGACGGACGAGATGTTCGCCAATACGCTGGCGAGCGTCGATGAATGCGGCATCGACTACCTGCACGTCTTCCCCTATTCGCCCCGCCCCGGCACGCCGGCCGCGCGGATGCCGCAGGTCGCGCGCGATGTGATCAAGGCGCGCGCCGCCCGGCTGCGCGAGAAAGGTGCGGAGTGTCTGGCCCAACGCCTCGACCGTCATCTTGGCGCCGAGACCCTGGCGCTTGTCGAATCCGGCAATCGCGCACGCCTGCCCGACTTCTCTCCCGTGCGGATCGAGGGAATTTCCCCCGAGCCAGGCCGGCCCGCCCGTTTCCGGCTTGCCTCGCGCACCGCCACTGAACTCCTCGGACAACCGCTATGATCCTCTGGTGGGGCAAGAAGAAACAGCCGGATCCCAAGACCGGCGAGACGCCCATTGAGCCCCTGCAGCCGGGCGAGACGCCCGCAACGCCGGTCGCGAGCCTCGACCAGCAGATCTTCGGCAATGCGCCCGCCGCAACGCCCGAGCCTGAACTCGATGATGATCCCATCGGCCTCCGGAAGGCCGCCGAACGCATCGCGGCCGAGCGCGCCGCCGAAGCGGCGGCCCGCGAGGAATCAGTGCTTCACAAGCTGGCCGAAGGCCTGCGACGCTCCTCCTCCCGCATCGCGGAGGGCCTTGCCGGCCTCGCCAAACGGAAGATCGACCGCGACTCGCTCGACGAGCTCGAGGAGCTGCTGATCACGTCCGACATGGGCACGAAGGTCGCCGCCCGGATCACGAAGAACTTCTCGAAGGATCGCTTCGACCGCGAGGTGTCCGAGGCCGAAGTGCGCACTGCGCTGGCGACCGAAATCGCCGCCATCCTGAAGCCCCGCGAGAAAGTCGTCGACTTCAGCGTCGGCCCCCAGCCGCGCGTCGTGCTCTTTGTCGGCGTCAATGGCTCAGGCAAGACGACCACTATCGGCAAGATCGCATCCAAGCTCTCGGCTCAGGGCGCCGATGTCCTGCTCGCCGCCGGCGACACCTTCCGCGCCGCTGCCGTCGAGCAACTCCGCGTCTGGGCCGAGCGCGCCAATGCTCGCTTCATCTCCAAACCGCAGGGCGCGGATGCGGCCGGTCTCGCCTTCGAAGCCGTCGACACGGCCCGGAAGGAGAACCGCGACCTCGTCCTGATAGACACGGCCGGCCGCCTGCAGAACAAGGCGCAGCTGATGGACGAACTGGCCAAGGTCGTCCGCGCCATCCGCAAGGTCGAGCCCACCGCGCCGCATGATGTTATTCTCGTGCTCGACGCCACGGTGGGCCAGAACGCACTCAGTCAGGTGGAGGCCTTCCGCAACACGGCGGGCGTCACCGGCCTCGTTATGACCAAGCTGGACGGCACGGCCAAGGGCGGCGTGCTCGTCGCAATTGCGGAAAGCCACGACATTCCGATCCACTTCGTCGGCGTTGGCGAGAAGGCGGAAGATCTTCATCCCTTCAGCGCCGAAACTTTCGCCCGGGCATTGGTGGGGCTCGACACCTAGGTGGACCCCACACTCTTCGCCTTCGCGCTCGGCATGGGCTCGGCGGTGACGCTCGCCGGGGCCAACACATTCGTGAAGGCGGCGAAGGACATTCTGGGCGCCCGCACGGTGATGACGCTCACCGGCTCGGTGCTTGTCCTGCCGGTCCTGTTCTTCGTCCCGCTTCCAAGCCCCGCGACGTGGCTCTTCCTCGCGCTTTCCCTGCCGGCGCACTGGCTCTACCAGACCGCGCTAGTGCGTGCGATGTCGCGCGGCGATCTCTCGCTTGTTTTTCCGATCATGCGCGGCTCGGCGCCGCTTCTCACAGCGCTCGCGGCGGCCATGGCGCTTGGCGAGCAGCTATCGGCGGTCGCCCTGCTCGGCCTCGCCATCGCCAGCCTCGCCACCGTGATCTTCGCGATTCCCGAGCGGAATTTCGGCGGCTCGCGCCAGGTGCGGAATTCCGCCGTGCTGTGGGCGCTGGCGACCGGCGCGGGGATCGCAATCTACAATGTCATCGACGCGCAAGGCGTGCGCTCGGCGCTCGACACGACCGGCACGCAATGGAGCTTCATCCTTTGGCTCTTCGCGCTCGACTGGATGGGCATCACGATGATCATGCTGCTGACGCGTGGCGCGAAGGAATTTGTCGCGTCCACGCGCCGCGCGCTCTTCCTTGGAATGGGAGCTGGCGTCTGCTCGCTGGCTTCGTTTTCGATGGCGCTTTACGGCTTCTCGATCGCGCCGGTCGCCTACATGTCGGCTATGCGCGAAACAGCGGTGGTTTTCGCCGCCCTGATGGGCTGGTGGTTCCTGCGCGAAGGCTTCGGCCTGCGGCGCACATTTGCGGCCATCCTGCTCGCGGCGGGCCTGAGCCTGCTCCAGTTCGGCTAGTTCCGGCCGCGCAGGCCGGCGCCTGCGGGACGCAAGCTGTTGGCCTTCCAGGCTGACCGCAAGGCATCGAGCGCAGGCCGATCGTCCCCACGTCCGCCCAACTGCACATTGAACATGGAATCGGAAGCCTCGTAGGCCGCGTCGCGCGTTGGCCAGCGAAAGGCGGCCCAGCCGACGCTTCGCTCCTCGCACGCGGCAATCCGCGCAGCGTAGTACTGATCGACGCCTGCGGCCCAGCGTGACGCGCCGAACTCGCCGAGAAAGACGGGCGTGTCACCTGTCATCGCGGCGTCGAGCCGGGGCGCAAAAGCGTGGTCTCCGCCTTCGCTGAAAATGGAGATACCGGCTGCGCCTTCCGGATGATGCGTGAATGCGCGCGGCTCATAGTCGTGAATGCACCACACAACGCCGGCGACCGGCGGCGACCCCATCACAGGAAGAAAATCGGTGCGCCCGAAAGCCGGCGGCGAAATCAGGATCGGCAGGTTCGCCGCCGCGGCCCGCACCTTGCGTGCTACATCGCCAGCGATGCGCCTCCAGTCCGAGACATCGCTCACCTGCGCGACATACGCATCCGGCGTCCAGGCGCCGAGCCTCTGACCGCGCCTGTTCAACCCGCCAACATTGGGATCCGGCTCGACCATGATGTTGAGACCGGCAAGTTCGCTGCGGTCCCCGACGAGGCGCGCGGCGTCGGCGCACATGCTCGCCCATGCGTCCTGCTGATCCTTTTTGCGCCAGATCGAGTCGACGATCAGTTCCCCCGGAAACCAGTCGCCTGCCGACTCCCGATGAAACACGAAATCGGATCGCCCGGGTCCGGATCGCAGCGCCAGGACAACGAACAGACCCGCTGCGCGCGCGTCATCCAGTTGCCGGCCAAGGATGTCCGCCATCGCGGGATCGCGGCGCATGGCCGGTCCTACCGTCCAGAATTCCGGAAAGGACATGACGACCAGATTGGCGCCCGCCTCGGCCAGCGCTTCGAAATCGGAGCGACGATAGGCCGGCAGCACCGCCTCGCCGCCGCCGAAGCTCTCGCCGTCGACCGCGACGCGCCGGCGTCTTTGCGCAATCACAGCGCCGCGCAACGCGGGCGGTCCCCGCATCGGCCACAGCGATTTCGCCCGACCACCCTGCGCCAGAACCGGCGGATTGCTGCAGGCGGCAAGCCCGGCCGCCGCCGCAAGCGCGTATCGCCGCGTCCAGGCAGCTTCTGGGTGATCCGTCCGGAAACGCTTCATGAACGGCAATCTGCTTAACTGGAATGAACAAACCGTCCCGTGGCTCAATGATCTGGCGTCGGCTTTTTAGCTATTTTCCGGCGAGTCTGGCCGGCGGCCTCGCCAGTTTCGGCGCGGTCTATGCGCTGACGCGCCTGCTCTCGCCGGCTGACTACGGCTTCTACGCGCTGGCGCTCACCAGCATGGGCATCGTCTACACGCTCTCGATCACGTGGGCGGAGGCGGCAGCCTACCGCTTCTCCGGCGCTGCGCGATCGCAAGCGGACCGGGCCAATCACATCCGCACAATCATGGCGCTGCTCGCCGCGTCGGCCGCACTCGCCATAGCGCTGATGGCGTGCGCCATCCTCATCACCGCCAATCCGGTTCTGCGGATGGCGCTCACAGCCGCGATGGCGACCATGATCGTGGCGCCTCTGGTCAACGCCGCGCAGGAAATGAACCGGGCGCAGCAGCGCGTCGCGCGTTACTCAACCCTGCGCATCATCCAGGATCTCGGCGCCTTCGCGCTCGGTACTTTCCTCGCCTGGCGCACCGGCCTTGGCCCGGCCGCGCCTTTCGTCGGTCTCGCCAGCGTTCTGACTCTCCTCGCCATCATCGAAGGCAGGCGACTATGGCAAGAGTCGCGCGACGGGTATGTGGACGCGAAACGCGTGAAGCCGTACCTCGCCTATGGCGTTCCGGTCGCGCTGGCCCTCGCCCTCAACATCGCGCTCGACGCAGGCGACCGTTTCCTGATTGCGCTGTTTCTTGGACCTGAAGCCGTCGGCGTCTACGCAGCCGGCTATGGCGTCGCCGACAAGACGGTAGGTCTGCTCTGCATCTGGGCTGCGGCAGCCGGCGGGCCCATGATGATGGCGGCATGGGAACGCGAAGGTCCCGAAGCCGTGCGCACGGTTTCGGCGCACGCCGCCGGCACGCTGATGCTGATCGCAGCGCCCGCCGCGACAGGCCTCGCCCTTGTCGCCCAGCCGCTGTCAGACGTGATGATCGGCGAAGACATGCGCGCGCAGGCCGCGCATATCATTCCCTGGATCGCCCTCTCAGGCCTGATCAACGGCTTCGTGCTGCACTACGTGTCGGAGGCCTTCCAGCTTTCCCGCCGCACAGGCCTGCGCGCCGCGCTGATGGCGATTCCTGCGCTGGCCAATGTCGCGCTCAACATCATCCTGCTTCCCACCGTCGGATTGATGGGCGCGGTCTATGCGACCGTTGCGTGCTATGCGCTCGCACTCATCCTGCTCGGGCTTGTCGCCCGACGGCTTGCGCCGCTGTCATGGCCTCTGCCCGATTTCATTCGCATCGCCGGGGCCTGCGCCGCCATGGCCATCGCGGTCCGTCTGCTGCCCGCTGTCGGCGGCCTCGCCGAATTGACGCTGAAAGCCGCAACGGGCGCGATCGTCTATGTCCTTGCGGTTCTGGTCTTTGACGCCGCTGGCGCGCGTGCGGCTGCGCAGCAATTCCTTCTCCGGCGTGCGCATCGGGTTTGACCGCATGCGCCCTGCCCAGCTAAGTGACCGCCGATGACCGAAACACCCGCTCCCGCGCCCAAGAAGTCGATTCCCAAGGGAGCCGGCAATATCTGGACGGACCTGGGTCCGGTTCTCGCTTTCGTGATCGTCTTCAACGCGATGCAGAATTTTGCACCGGAAACCGGTCCCGCTTCGAAAGAGACCGCGATCTTCTGGGCGACAGGCATCTTCATGGCCGGCGTCGCCATCGCCATCGGCTGGACGCTGCTGAAGGGCCGCCGGTTGCCGCCCATGCTAATCATCACCGGAACCGTGGTGATGGTATTCGGCGCGCTGACCATCTGGCTTCAGGACGAGACTTTCGCCTTCATCAAGCCGACGATCATCAACGTCCTTTTTGCCCTAACCATCCTTGGCAGCCTCGCGATCGGGCGCAATCTCTGGAAGACGGCTTTCGAGCACGCCTTCCAGATGCCGGACCACGCCTGGAAGATTTTCGCGCTGCGCTGGGCCGCCTTCTACATCCTGCTCGCCATCGTGAACGAGATCATCTGGCGGAACTTCCCGAAGGAATTCTGGGTCAACTCCAAGCTGTTCCTGTCGATCCCGCTGGCGGTGATCTTCATGGTCATCAACCTCCCCTTCCTGATGAAGCACGCGATTGAAGAGCCGGAGACGGGTACGGACAAGAAGGCCAGCGATCCGGCCTGACGGCGCTTCACGCCGAACGGATGGCCGCGATACGCGCGAGAAGCCCATCCCAGGCCCGGTCCATTGCATCTGACCAATCAGTTCCAAGGATCCGGCGGCAGGCGTCCCGAATAGCCGCGAAGAAATCGTCGAACTGGTCCGGCGGAACCCCATAGCCGTCATGGCGGGACCGTTCGTCGGCGATGATGATTGCGGCGGAGCGCCCCTCGTCCGTCAGGTCGAGAATGCATTCCAGCGCCTGCTGCGCCATCGCAGCGCGCACGCTGCCGTCACGATCCAGCCAGAACAGCTGCTTCAGATCAGGCCGCCGCCCGAAAAGTTCCGCATAGATCATATCCGTGGGGTCGCCATGCCTGTCGGCGACCAGCTCCAGCGTCGCGAGGATCGCAGCCTGATCCAGCATGTGATCAGCGTGTGAGATGGTCGGTTCCATCCGGATTGGCGAAGGGCGCGAACACGTCCTGTCCGGCCGTTTCCCTGTAATGATCCAGCGCCCAGCGCACCGTCGGAAAGGCAAGTTCCTTCCACGGAATATCTTCCCAGGCGAAGAGCCCGACTTCGAGGCTTTCCGGCCCGGGTGACGGATCGTTCAGGAGACGGGCGCGGAAAAATATCTGAACCTGACCAATACGCGGGATCGAATACACGCCGAGCAGCGTTTCGATCCTGAGTTCAGCGCAGGCTTCCTCGCGAGCCTCGCGTTGCGCCCCGTCCTCGACGCTTTCGCCAAGCTCGAGGAAGCCCGCCGGTAGCGTCCAGAAGCCCTTTCGTGGCTCGATTGCCCGCCGGCATAGCAGGATGAGGTTGCCGGCATGTGCCACCACGCCTGTCACAATCCTGGGGTTCACATAGTCGACGAAGCCGCAACTGTCGCAAACGCGGCGTTCGCGGTCCTCGCCGGGAGGAACCTTGCTTGAGAATGAAACCGGTGTCCGCGCGTCGCTCACGTCATGATGATGACCCTTTGCTGTGCATAGCGGAAGCGGGAAACCCAGATTTCATGAGAAAGGGGCTCACGGCCCCGCTTGCCCATCCGTATGCTGATCAGGAATGGAGGCCTGTCTGCCCATGACGATTCGTGCGGAAGCCCAGAGACGGCCAGCCCGGAAGGCGGCCCGCCCCTCCTCAGCCGCCAGCAGCTTCAAGCTGAGCGAATCACCCTCGCATCTGCTGCGGCGCGCAGAACAGTTCGCAGCCGAGATGTTTGTGCAATCCGATCTGCGCGAGGGCGTCACGCTGCGCCAGAGCGTGCTGCTGGCCGCCATCGCCGAGTCGGAAGGCGCCAGCCAGTCGGATCTCGTGCGCATGACCGGCGTCGACCGGTCGACGCTGGCGGAGATGATGGCGCGAATGGAGCGCCGTGGGCTGATCGCGCGGGCCGCCGCCCGCGACGATGGCCGCGCCAAGTCGGTGCGGCTGACGGCGCAGGGCCGCCGCCGGCTCGACAATGCGGTTCCCGCCATGAAGCACGTCGACAAGGCGCTGCTCGCCGCCGTTCCCGCCGCCAGCCGGACGCTGTTCAGGGCGCTGCTGGTGTCGCTGGCGGATGCGGCTGACCGGCTTCATGCGGAAAGCGAGGCGCCGCCGCCTGCCCGGAAATCGGCCGCAAGCGGCCGCAAGCCAGCGGCGCGCACGGCCGCTCGCAAGAAAGCCAGAGCAAAACGCTAGGAGGCGTTCGCTTTCGCCGCTTCGGCCTGATAGGCCGCGACGAAGTCAGCAACATCGGACTCGACGAAATAGTTCCGCTTCGTCTTCACGATCCTGCCCTGCGTGTCGATCAGGAAGCTCTCGGGCACGCCAGAAAGACCCATGTCGATCGCCAGGTCACCCGTCGGATCGAGACCCACGACGGCATAAGGATCGCCCTGAGCCTGCAGCAACGTCTTGGCCGCCTCGATTCCTGTCGGATCCTTGTAGAGAATCCCGACGATCTCGACGCCGGCTTCCTTCATCTCGACGAGCAAGGGGTGTTCGAGCTTGCACGGGCCGCACCAGGTCGCCCAGAAGTTCACGAGCACAGGCCGGCCAGCATAGTCGGAGAGTTTCACCTGCTCGCCGCGAAGCCCCGGGACGTCGAATTTGGGCGCATCGCGAACGGGCGAAGCGAACGAGGCCGGCGCGGGATCGCCCGCCGTCAGGCGCTGGAAAGCCACGACGATCAGTACGGCAAACGCCGCAACCGGAATGAGGGCCAGCCAGCGTTTCACGCGTCAGCATCCTCTTCGGACTTGCTTTCAGCGGCTTCTGCCGCGTCAAGCTTCCGGCGCGAAGCCGCAACGCGCAGCACCGACCACACGAGGACGCCCAATAGGACCGCGATGGCGATGCCATACGAGGTCAGCACGTAGGGAGTGTACTTGCCGTAGTCGAGCATGGGGATCAGTCCGCCGCCTGTCTGCGCTGGATCAGCATTTCGGCGCGGGTGTTCATGATTTCCGCGCGCATGTTGAGAAGCGTCAGTCCGCCAAACAGCGCGAGGTATCCCAGCGCAACAATGTACATCGGGTATTTGAACTCGTCCGCCGCCTTCATCTGCACCTGATGAAGCGTCGAGAACCATTCCACCGAGAAATGGATGATAGGCAGGTTCACAGCGCCGATCAGACAGAGGATCGCCGCGGCGCGCGCCGCCTTCTGCGGCGTATCCATCGCGCTCCAGATCGCGATGTATCCCAGATAGATGAAGAACAGCACCAGCACCGAGACGAGGCGCGCATCGCCCCACTCCCACCATGTGCCCCAGGTCGGATAGCCCCAGATCGACCCGGTCACGAGGCCAAGCGCGGTGACGGCTGCGCCGAACGGCGCCGCGGACTTGGCGGCGACATCCGCCAGCGCGTGACGCCACACGAAGGAAACAAGGCTGGCGCCGGCCATGAAGGCATAGACGAACAGCGACAACCACATCGCCGGCACATGCACGAACATGATCCGCGCCGCATCGCCCTGCTGGAAATCCTCCGGCACGACGAACAGTCCGAAATAGACGCCAACCGCCACAAGCAGAACGCCGAGCGCCGTGAAGCCCCAGGCAGGCCATTTGGACGCCGCCATGAAGCGGTGCGGGTTGGCAAAAAAGGACATGACGGCCATCGGCCATACGCTCCCGTCTACAACGCCAGTCTACTCACGCAGTCCGCACCCGGGGGTTCACATTCTCAGGAAGCCGGCTGCGGCAATTTCTCTAGTCCAAAGCGGTCCTTAGCGCCATTGCCGCGCCGAAGGGCGAGGTCGCCAGACCGAACAACGCAGCCGACCCCGTCAGCATCAGCGGCCCGACCCAGTCGGCGCCGCTGGCCGCGGCGTCAAGCGTAGCCGCGCCGAAGATCATCGTCGGCACATAGAGCGGCAGCGTCACCAGCGCGATCAGCAGACCGCCCCGGCGCATGCCGGCGGCAAGCGCCGCGCCGATGGATCCGAAGAAGAAGAAGGCCAGCGAGCCGACAAGCGATGCCGCCACCACCAGACCGGACGCCTCGACCGGCCCCTGCAGCATGATCCAGAGGATGGGCGACATCAGGGCGAGCGGAATACCCGTCGCGATCCAGTGCGCCAGCGTCTTGGCCAGCGTCACGCCCTCCATGGCGATGCCGGAGCTGGCGTAAGCGTCCAGCGTGCCGTCCTCGAGGTCGGCCTGGAAAAGCCGCTCCATCGGCAACAGGCTGGACAGCGCGAGCGCGATCCAGATCACGCCCGGCCCGGCCGTCTGCAGCGCCACCGTGTCGTACCCAACTGCAAACGGCGTCATGCTAGCGGCGGCCGCAAAGAAGCCGACCGGCAGCGCCGCGCCGCCCCCGCCTGACCAGGCAAGCTTCAGTTCACGCGCGAAGACCGCAAACGATCCGCTCATGCCTTGGCCTTCAGCGCGGAGAGGTCCAGCACGCGCGAATCGGGGAAACCATCGCCATGCACGGCGGCGATCACCAGACCGCCCCCGGCGCGATGCTCGGCGACAAGCTCGGTCACCAGCGCCCGGCCCTCGGTATCGAGGGCGGCCGTCGGCTCATCCAGCAGCCAGACCGGGCGTGGTTCAATCAGCAGCCGGGTCAGCGCCAGCCGGCGCTTCTGGCCGGCCGACAGGCCGCGCCCAGGCACCGCTTCGCGCGAAGCCAGCCCCACCCGCTTCATCGCCGCCTTGGCCGCAGCCGGCTCCCGCCCGAAATAGCGCGCCCAGAAACGCGCCTGTTCGCCGGCCGTTTCGGCCGGCTTTGCCGCGTCGAGATGTCCCAGATAGTGCAATCCGGCGTCCTCGCCCGGCCCGTCCAGCTTCACGGTTCCGGCATGAGCCCGGGTCAATCCCGCGAGAATGCGAAGCAGGGTCGACTTTCCCGAGCCATTGGGGCCGCGCAGTTCCACGGATTCGCCGGCCGACACCCGGATCGACAGGCCTTCGAACAGGATTCGCAGGCCTCGCGCGGCTGCGAGATTCTGAACCTCCAGGATCAGGGATGAGGCGCCTGCCGCGGACAATTCTTTTACCCCTTCGGGCTCAATTGCTTCCCATAACGGCGTCCTGTAGGAACGCCGCCATAGCGGGGGGCCCGCGCCTCTCCCGAAAACAAGAACCCGATACCCCGAAAGGGTGGTCCCGACATGCCGTCCCTCGACAGTTTCAAGTCCCGCAAGACCCTCACGGTAGGCGCCAAGACGTACGCCTATTACAGCCTTGAGGCTGCAGCGCAAAACGGCCTTGGCGATATTTCACGCCTGCCCGTGTCGCTGAAGGTCCTGCTGGAAAACCTGCTCCGGTTCGAGGACGGCAAGACGGTCACCAAGTCCGATATCCAGGCCTTCGCCGCCTGGCTGAACGACAAAGGCAAGGCCGAGGTCGAGATCGCCTACCGCCCGGCCCGGGTGCTGATGCAGGACTTCACCGGCGTTCCGGCGGTGGTCGACCTTGCCGCCATGCGCGACGCCGCCGCCAAGCTGGGCGCCGACCCCAAGAAGGTGAACCCGCTGGTTCCGGTCGACCTCGTGATCGACCACTCGGTGATGGTCGACTATTTCGGCCACGGCGACTCGTTCAAGCGCAATGTGAAGCGCGAGTACGAGCGCAACATGGAGCGCTACGAGTTCCTGAAGTGGGGTCAGGGCGCGTTCGATAATTTCCGCGTCGTTCCGCCCGGCACCGGCATCTGCCACCAGGTGAACCTCGAATACCTCGCCCAGACCGTCTGGACGAAGGAAGAAGACGGCGAAACCGTCGCCTTCCCCGACACCTGCGTCGGCACCGACTCGCACACCACCATGATCAACGGCCTCAGCGTGTTGGGCTGGGGCGTGGGCGGCATCGAGGCCGAGGCGGCCATGCTCGGCCAGCCGGTCTCCATGCTCATCCCGGAAGTGATCGGCTTCAAGCTGTCGGGCAAGCTGCCTGAAGGCGCGACCGCCACAGACCTCGTGCTCACCGTCACGCAGATGCTTCGCAAGAAGGGCGTGGTCGGCAAGTTCGTCGAGTTCTACGGCCCGGGCATCGACAACCTGTCGCTCGAGGACCAGGCCACGATCTCCAACATGGCGCCGGAATACGGCGCGACCTGCGGCTTCTTCCCGATCAGCCAGGAGACGATCAACTTCCTCACCGCCACCGGCCGCCTCGCCGAGCGTGTGGCGCTGGTCGAAGCCTACGCCAAGGCGCAAGGCTTCTGGCGCGCAGACATGAAGGACCCGGTCTTCACCGACACCCTGTCGCTCGACCTTGCCTCGGTGGAGCCCTCCATCGCCGGCCCGAAACGCCCGCAGGACCGCATCGCCCTGCGCGACGCCGCCGATAATTTCGCGGTCTGCCTCGACAAGGAATTCAATCGTCTCGACAAGGCCCACATCCGCGCCAAAGTCGAAGGAGAGGAATATTCCATCGGCCATGGCGATGTTGTGATCGCCGCGATCACCAGCTGCACCAACACGTCGAACCCGAGCGTGCTGATCGCGGCCGGCCTGCTGGCCCGAAACGCCCGCCAGCGCAAGATCTCGACGCAGCCATGGGTAAAAACCTCGCTGGCGCCGGGCTCGCAGGTGGTTACCGACTACCTCGCCAAGGCCGGCCTGCAGGATGATCTTGACGCGCTGGGCTTCAACCTCGTGGGCTATGGCTGCACGACCTGTATCGGCAATTCCGGCCCCCTGCCCGAGAACATTTCGAAAGCCGTCGCGGAGGGCGATCTCGTCGCCACGTCCGTGTTGTCCGGCAACCGCAACTTCGAAGGCCGCGTGAACCCGGATGTGCGGGCGAACTATCTGGCGTCGCCGCCGCTGGTCGTCGCCTATGCGTTGGCGGGATCCATGAATGTCGACATCACGACCGATCCCATCGGCTATGATGACGAGAACGAGCCCGTCTTCCTGTCCGACATCTGGCCGACGTCGAAGGAAGTCTCCGAGACGGTGCGCTCGGTTGTAACCGCCGAAATGTTCGCCTCGCGCTATTCCGACGTCTTCAAGGGCGACGAGCAATGGCAGGCCATCAAGGTCGAAGGCGGCGACACCTATGGCTGGCCGATCTCCTCGACCTACGTCCAGAACCCGCCCTACTTCACCGGCATGAGCATGACGCCAGACCCCGTCACCGACGTGAAGGACGCGAAGATCCTGGCGCTGTTCGGCGACTCGATCACGACCGACCACATCTCGCCGGCCGGCGACATCGCGACCAAGGGTCCCGCGGGCAAATACCTGCGCGATCACCAGGTGCCGGTCACCGAGTTCAACTCCTACGGCGCGCGTCGCGGCAACCATGAAGTCATGATGCGCGGCACCTTCGCCAACATCCGGATCAAGAACCACATGGTTCCCGGCGTCGAAGGCGGCGTCACGCTGAAGGATGGCGAGCAGCAAGCGATCTACGACGCGGCGATGGAGTACGTCGCCGAGAAAACCCCGCTCGTCGTCTTCGCCGGCAAGGAATATGGCACCGGCTCCTCACGCGACTGGGCCGCCAAGGGCACCCGCCTGCTCGGCGTTCGCGCTGTGATCGCGGAGAGCTTCGAGCGCATCCACCGCTCAAACCTGATCGGTATGGGCGTGCTTCCGCTCCAGTTCGCCGAAGGGGTTAACTGGAAGTCGCTGGGCCTGACCGGCGCGGAAACGGTCACCATTGACGGCATCACGGAACTGCTGCCGCGGCAGACTGTCACCGTGAAGGTCGCCTTCCCGAACGGCACGACGCAAACATTTGAAGCGAAAGTGCGCATCGATACGGAAAACGAGCTGGATTACTTCCGGAACGGCGGCATTCTTCATTACGTGCTTCGGGAGCTGGCCAAGGCTTCGTGATCGGGAACCAGCTGTTTTTCACAGCGTCTTGATTCGTCGTCTTGTGCAGCTGCGAGATAACGGGACGGAATGAAGTCGGCATCCCGCCTCCTCTGCGCACTGCTCGTGCTGCTTGCCGCGCCGGCCGCTCTGGCCCAGCGCGGCGGCATGGACGTGCCCGAGCATGCCTCCCGCCCCGTGGTGATGGAGCTGTTCTCCAGCCAGGGCTGCGGCAACTGTCCGGCCGCCAACGCGAACCTCGCAAAACTGGCCGAACGGTCGGACGTGATTGCGCTTACCTACCCTGTCGGCATCTGGGATTATCTCGGCTGGGACGACACGTTCGCCAAGCCCGAGTTCACCGATCGCCAGAAGCGCTACAATCGCGTGCTCAAGTATCGCGGCCCCTATACGCCGCAGGTCGTCTATTCCGGCCGCCTGCACGGGCCCGGCACGAACATCAAGGACATCGAGGAACGCTTCGCCGTCCGCGACATCAACCCCTACCCCGTGACGGTCGCGATCGCCGATGGCGCCGTGTCGATCTCGGGTGATCTTCCGCAGGGCATCGAGAAGGCTGGCGTTGTCGCCGTGCACTTCCGCCCCGGCCTCACCAAGGTCACGCCGGGCGGCGGCACGAACAAGGGCAAGTCGATGTCCTACTGGAATCTCGTCACCAAGTTCGAGCCCCTGGGCGAGTGGACAGGCGGATCCGGGCGCTATGCCCTGACATGCAATACCGGCTGCGTCGTCATGGTGCAGAAGAACGGCCTTGAAGGCACGGTCATCGGCGTCGCGCAGAAGCAGTAGCGCGGTCCCTACCCCGCAATCGCGTTCAGCGGCGTTGAATAGGCGCCCCAGTCCAGCTCGTTGAGGCCAAACGCCCACGGCGCGGCACGCGCGTTGATCTCCGCCGCCATTGCTTGCGCCTCTGCACTGGCGCCTTCCGCCGTCGCGGCGCTTACCGTGACCCACCCGCGATCATTCGCCCGCCATGAGCGGATCACAACGGCGACGCCGTCCTTGGTGCGCGTGATGTGTTCGGCGACCGGCCGGCCCACAGCGATCTCGCTCGCCGGCGTCACGTCCGTTGGGGCAAGGCGCGCGGCGGCTTCGGCTACAACCTTGGGTCCAAGCGCAGCGAGAACAAGACGGTTCTGATACGGCGGCGCGAACCCGAAATTCCCATCAGCGTCCCGCACGAGGCGATAAGCCGGCCCTTCCGCCGGACGGATATCCGCTTCGACAATGTCGCCGGGCGCCAGTTTCAGCACGGCGAGATCAAGCCAGTAGGCCGCCCGCTGCAATGGCGGAATCACCGCGCCATCGGCGGCCCAGGCCTGCAGATCATCGGGCCTGCGCACATAGCTGCGGCCATCGCGAAAGCCGACGATCAGCTTCGCGAAATTGTTGCCATTGCCGTCGCCAACCTCCAGCAAGGCGCCGGTTCCGCCTGCACCCGGATCGCCGACGCCGATGCGGTCGAACTTGCGCTCGTCGCGCGTCATCGCTTCACCATAGGTTATCGTCGACAGCGCCAAATTGAGATCCTGGATGCGCGCCGGACTCACCGGATAGGAGCCCTTCTCCGCCAGCACCCATTCCTCGCCATTGCGGACGATGTGATAGCTCTCGTCGCGCGTCGTCACCATGATCAGCGACGCCAGATCCTGCTTGCTCTCATAGGCGGGCAGCACGCGCTGGCCGATCTCTGCGCGTGGCAGGTCGCGCGCCGGCGGCAGGAACGACGCCGCACCGAGCAGCACACAAACGCCGGCCGCAGCGCCGAGCATGATCAGCGTCTTTCGCCGCCGGCGGGCGCCAACATCGCTCATGCGGCCCCTCCCCGTCTGCGGTTGCGCCAGACCACCACGCCTGCGCCGATAAGACCGACAATGATCGGCGGCAGCCAGATATTGATGAAGGCGAGCTGCGCAGCCAGCGCATCGACATCGCGGCGAAACTCCCGTTCGACCGCGCGCAACTGCCGGCGAGCCTCGATCGCCTGTTCGCGATAGCTGGAGATCTCGGCAAGCTCCTGCTCCGTTGAAGCCGAGCCGCCGGCCCGGCGCTCTTCCAGCTCCTTCACCCGCGCCTCGGCGCCAGCCAGCAGGACTTCGAGCCGGCTCTGTTCGGCGTAGAGCCTGTCGCGCGCCGCCGTCTCGATCTCGTCCACGCGCGTCATCGGGCGCGAGGCCGGCGTGCGTGAGCGAAGCTCCGTCAGCGCATAGTCGCCGCTCAGATTGTCCAGCGCGTTCAGAACGAAGACCGCATTGTCGGCAAGCGCCTGTCGCGTCTGCGGATGCACATAGAAGCCATCATCCATCATGTCGGCATCAGCGATCAGGATGATCTCGGCCGGCTTGTCGGACGAGGAGACATAGGGCGGCGCACGTTCCATCGCCTGCCGTTGCAGTTCGATCAGCACCGGATCGCCATCCGTCGGCAGGGAAGGCGGACGCTCGAAGGCGGATCGCAGATCACCCGACAGCCGCGCGGCGAGCACAGGGCGCTGCAGCGTCGGCTGATAGTCTTCCAGCACCGCCCGCGGGCTGGGATCGCTCATGGCGAACGCCGGCGTTACCGCCGCCGAATCCGGGCTCGCTTCGATCAGGGGTTCGAACGTCACGCCGGGACGCTCCGCGAAAGTCCAGCGGCCCGCAGCGCCGAAGTTGATCGGCCGCGAAAGATCAGCCGTGACGACGTCGGACTTCGACATGCGGCTTGGCGGCGGCGCGATAAACAGGGGCTGGGCCGCCTGCACCATACGTCCGCCGCCCGCATCGACATTCACGGGCAAGGCCAGCGTGCGATCCGCAACAACGTCCGGGGCCAGCGACACGCCCAGCGTCTGCTCCACCTTGCCAAGCGTCGAGGCGGTCGGCGCCAGCCCTCCCCTCTGGACGGCTGCCGCGCGCGCCGCCGGGTCCAGCGCGATCAGCGCCGTACCCTTGTGCAACAGGAACTGGTCGATCAGGTATTGCTGCCAGTCGCTCAACGGTCCGGGATGAATGATCATCAGGACATCGGTTCCATCCGGCAGGGACTGGAAGTCCGGCTGCAGGACCTCGATGTCGTAGGCGCGGCGCGCTTCGCGCAAAACGAAAGCCGCCTGCGGGTCTTCCGGATGCAGCTGATAGGGCGTCAGCGAGGAAATCACGGCCACTTTCGGCGGCGAAGGATCATCAAGCTGCGAGATCAGCCTGACGATCTCGTACTCAAGCAGCGCATCCCGCTCAGGCGCCAGATAGGGAATGGCGATCGCATCATCGACCGTGTTGTGACCGATGACGCCGATATAGAGCGGGTCCCCACGATCAGTGGGCGCCGGCGTCACGCCGGCGCTCGCGATACGCTCTTCTTCCTCCGAATAGGGTTCGGGCTCGGTCTCGCGCAGTTTGACCTTGCCGCCCGAATAGGCCGCGATTTCCGCCAACAACTGGCGCACGCGATCTGCATGCGCCCGGATCGCCGGAAAATCGGACCCAAGCGTACGCGAATAGACGAATTCGAGTTCGACAGGTTCGATCAGCCGCTCAACAACCTGCCGCGCTGACGCCGAGAGCGTGTAGAGCTGGTTGGCCGTGAAATCGGCGCGCGCCGGCGCCAGCCATTTCCACGCTGCGAGATTGAGCCCGGCGAACATCGCAATGACGGCCAGACTGGCGAGGATGGCGTAGTGAGCCCTGCGCATCACCCGCCCTTCCTTGCACTGACCCAGATCGCGTTCAGCGTCAGCCACAGGGCGATGAAGCCGATATAGAAAGTGATCGCCCGCAGTTCGAGCACGCCCCGCTGCGCCGCTTCAAAGTGCGTCAGCAGGGAGAAGGACGCCAGCGCATCCGCCACGCCCGGCCCGAACATTCCCGACAGACCGGACGTGACAACCGGCAGGCCGGCCGCCGTAAAGAGGAAGCCCACGGCGACCGACAGCACGAACGCCACCACCTGGTTGCGCGCCGCCGCCGACATGGCGCACGCAATCGCCAGATAGCCGCCAGCCATCAGGAAGCTCATCGCGTAGGTAAGAAGGATCGCGGCATTGTCCGGACTGCCGAGCCAGTTGACCGAAATCCACATCGGCGCGGTGAAGAGAAGCGCAGCGCCCGCAACCGTCCACGCCGCGAGGAACTTGCCGAGCACAAGCGACCACACCGGCGCCGGCAATGAAAGCAACAGCTCCAGCGTCCCTCCCCGCGCCTCGTCGGCCCACAGGCGCATGGCGATCGCGGGCAGGAAGACGAGATAGAGCCAGGGATGAAAGAGGAAGAAGGGCGCAAGATCCGCTTGATTGGTCTGGAAGAAGCGTCCGATCTCGAAAGTGAAGGCGCCCAGCGAGATCAGGAAGATCGCGATGAAGACATAGGCCAGCGGGGTCAGGAAGTACGCCGCCAGCTCGCGCAGGTAGACCGCGCGCATGGCGTTGAGCGCCTGCCGCGCAGAGTCCTTCAAAGGAGAACTGATGGCTTCGTTCATGCCGCCGCCTCGCGCCGCGTCAGCGCATGGAACGCATCCTCTAGCCGCCCGCTGGGCGCGCGGGCAGCAAGGTCCGCCGGGGTTGCATCCGCGATGATCTCGCCGCGATCGATCAGGATCGCGCGCGCGCACATCGCTTCGACTTCATCGAGCTGGTGCGTCGAGATGAGGATTGCCTTCGCCTGCCCCATCCGCTTGATCAGCGCGCGCATGGCGATCTTCTGGTTGGGATCGAGACCATCAGTGGGCTCGTCCAGGATCAGCACTGGCGGATCATGGACGATGGCCCCGGCCAGCGCCACGCGCCGCCGATAGCCCTTGGACAACGTCTCGATCGGACGCGACAGCACGTCAGCGACGGCCGCATCTTCCGCGGCGCGCGTGATCGCGTCTTTCGCTTCGCCGCCACGCAGGCCGTGCGTACGCGCAAGGAAGGCGAGGAAGTCCTTCACCGACAGGTCGAGATAAAGCGGCGCGCCTTCGGCAAGATAGCCCAGCGCCAGCTGCGCCTGTGTCCGTTCCGACTGGATCGACGCGCCATTGATCCACGCATCGCCTTCGTCAGGCTCAAGATAGCCGGCGATCATCCGCAGCGTTGTCGACTTGCCGGCTCCGTTCGGACCGAGGAAAGCGACGGTCTCGCCCTGCGCGACGGAGAGGCTGATCCTCCTTACCGCCTGTCGTGGCCCGAAGGATCGGGAAAGGCTTTCGACCTTGAGCGCGTCCATATCTGTCCGCTGGCTGGAGCGTCTTCGGCTTGCGTCCGGACCTGTTGCTAGGCCCGGGACAACGGCGAAGGAAGCCAAGACTTGATGAAGATTCGCCCAATGCGAATCAGCCGCTTGAATTAACCGCCTTGTTAACGATTTCGACCCCGAAGAACGCTGCCAGAGCCCGCTGAAACAACGCAAGGGTCAGCCAGACGCAATCACGCTATGGCCTTGGCATCATTCTGAATTTTGGGGGAGTGAGTGTCGGGCGAACCGTCCAGTCGCAACCCTGGGGGGCTGGGGGGCTGTTGGGTCCAAGGTCGGCGTCTTAACCATCCGCCCGACAACGTTAACCTGACCGTGATCGGTGGCTTTGGCTAGTCCAAAATGAGGAGATATTGCGAAATCTTCGTAAGGATCGCAGCATCGGTTTCCGGGACGCGAGATCTCCACAGGAAGCAATATGACTCAGACGAGCCAGCCGGGTCCGCCTTCATTTTCCTCGGGCGCTGTACGGCAAATCTGGTTCGACCGGCGCGAGCTCGATCTCATTCTCTGGGCCTATGGGAAGCTCGTCGCCGAGGGCGAATGCCGCGATTACGCGATCGGCGCTCACAAGGACCACGCTGTTTTCTGCATGTACAAGCGCGCGTCGGAAGCCCCTACGTGGACTGTTGAAAAGTGGCCCGAGCTGGCGCGCCGGCAGGGCGCCTATTCGATAACGAACGCCACGGGCCAGGTCCTCAAGCGCGGCCACGACCTCGAACAAGTATTGCGGCTCTTCGACAAACGCCGCTTCAGCGTCATCGACTGAACCCACCGGATTGCTCCACAGCAGGTCCACAGGGCGCCATCCACAGCTGTGGACTCTATCATTCGCGGACTAGCCGACACGCTCGCGAAACGAAAAGCCCCGGACCTCACGATCCGGGGCTCTCGCTGTTTCCGTCTGCCGCGGGCGCTAGTCGCGCGAGGACAGGAACATCAGGACGATGCGGAACATGTTGATGAAGGAGATGAAGAAGTTCAGCGCCCCCCAGTTTGTCATCACAGCTAGGCTGCGGGCATCGCCTCCGAACGCGTAATAGCCATTCTTCAGCTGTTGCGTTTCAACCGCCACCAGCACCGCCGACAGGGCGAACACGGCGCCCATGATGATCCATTCCATCATCGAGGACGGCGGCAGGATGAAGTTGAGCAGCGACATCGCCACAACGCCCCACAGCGCCATGATGGCGAAGGAACCGATGCCGGAAAGGTCGCGCTTGGTCGTGTAGCCGAACAGGGACAGCGCGCCGAAGCACGAGGCCGTAATCAGGAAGGCCTTGGCGATCGTGACATAGGTCAGGTTCGAGATCGGGATGCCGCCGCGCGTCGAGAGATCCAGCGGAACGCCCGACGACGCAGCCTGAGCCGCCGCGACCCAGATGCCCAGGCCAAGGCCCATCATGGCGACGATGGCCCAGTACATGATGCCCGTTCCGAGCGGGGACGGGTTCTTCATGAAGAACATCGAACCGAGCAGGAGGACGATCGGTCCCCACTGGACGACGAAGTAGAGCGGCGTTCCGAACACCAGTTGCGAGACTGGCTCGACCGTGCCGGCGACGTAGGCCAGCACGCCAGCCACAAGGATACCAAGGAAAAGTTTGTTGTAGACGCCCAGCATGAACTTGCGGAGGCCGGCGTCCACGGACATGTCGCCCGTCTGCGCGCCACTGCGCGTCTGGGCATATTGGAAGTCAGCCATGGTTCTCTGTTTCAACCCTCTGTCTACAGCGAGGACATGCCTCGCCTACCGCCTTTAATAATGGTCATGCGGCCGCGTCTATGCAAGTAAAACCGGGCGTTACAAAGGCTTCTGGCGAGTCTGTGAAGAGCGTAAAGCCGGCGCTAACCCTTGATTCCACCCGGCAACAGACCGCGGCCTGCTTGTAAGGCTTGTTACAGCGCCCGCAGGCGCATGCGCCGCCGGACGAACACCGGATCATGAACATGAGCCTCCGCCTTTTTCTTGCCATACCCGTCCCGGCCGCAGCCGCCGAGCGGCTGGAGACGCTCGAGGCCGACGTGCCGGGCGCTGCATGGCGTACGGCCGACCAGTACCACCTGACGCTTCGCTTCATCGGCGAGGTGGACGAAGCAATCGCGCGCGATATCGACACGGAGGTCGGCCGCATTCATGCCGCGCCGTTCGAGATCGCGCTTGAAGGCGTCGGCAGTTTTGGCGGACGCGAACCAACCGCGCTGTGGGCCGGCGTCAGCGCCTCCCCCGCCCTGATGCAACTTGCCGGCGCCTGCGAAACCGCCATCCGCAACGCCGGCCTAGCGGCCGAATCGCGCAGGTACAAACCTCACGTGACCGTCGCCTATCTCACCGGCACGCGCGACGTGGAGGTCGCCCACTTCCTGTCGGACGCCGCCGAATTCCGGACGGCCCCCTTCCTCGTCGACCATTTCTGTCTCTATTCCTCCCGCGCGACGCGTTCCGGCAGCCACTATGTCGAGGAAGCGGTCTATCCGCTGGCCGGATAGGCTCGCCTTTCGTCCGATTTTTGTTGCGGCGGCGACCTTCCTTTCCCACATTTGGACGGAAGGGATGGGACACGTGAAGAACGGCTTCCTCGGTCAGGTGAGACGGCTTCTCGGAAGTCTCGCCGAGGAGTTTGTCGAGCGTGGCGATGGTTCATCGCGCGATGCCGCGCGGCTCGCGAAAGCGCGTTCCGCCATCCAGGACGAGCTTGGGCTTCTGTTTGTCGAACAGCGCCGGATCGAGAAGGATCGCGCAGCGTCAGCGAACGAACTGGAGACACTGCTCGGCAAGGCGACTTTCGCCGTCGCCGAAGCACGCGAGGATCTCGCGCGCGCCGCTCTCCTGCATCGCGATAGGCTGGAAAGACAGCTGGCCGAGCTTGAACAGGAACAGCAGCAGATCCGCGCCGGCATCGCCACGCTGGAAGAAACAGCAGCGTCGCTGAACCATCCTCACGAAGGCGCAACGGGCGCCAGCCTGATCGCGGCGCAACTCGCAGAGCTCGATCGCTTGCTGCAGGCCCAGACACCGGACAATGAGAGGAAGGGATAGATGTTTCTGCTCGATCCCGCATTTGCGCCTTTCACCATCGCCCTCCTGGTCATGGCGCTGATCGCTGTTGTGGAACTCGCCTCGCTCGCCCTCGGCGCTTCCGTTTCCGGCATGATCGACAACGCCCTGCCCGACACCGAGATCGCGGGCCCCGAGCTGTCGCACGTGGGCGTCCTCGACAGTTTCTTCGGCTGGCTGGGCGTCGGCCGTGTGCCTGCGCTTATCCTTCTCGCCGCTTTGCTCGCCAGTTTCGGTCTCACCGGCATACTGCTGCAAAGCCTGTGGCGCGCGATATCCGGCGCCTACCTTCCGGCCCTGCTCCCCGCCATCGCCGCCGCGCCTCTCTCGCTTTTCCCGACACGCTGGATCGGCCGCGTCGTCGGGCGTCTCTTCCCCAAGGAGGAGAGCGAAGCCGTCTCGAAGGACACCTTCATCGGCAGGGTTGCAATTATCCTCAGGGGCGAAGCCGCAGCAGGACGCCCCGCTGAGGCGAAACTGAAGGACCAGCACGGCGCCACCCATTATCTCTTGGTGGAGCCGGACGATGGCGATGCGCGCTTTCTGGCCGGAAACGAGGTGCTGATCGTTGCCCGGGCGGGCGTCGTCTTCAAGGCGATCGCCAATCCAAGCGCGGCGCTGACGGCGGGCTAGTCGCGACTGACAGTTGGGGACCACATGACCGACGAAATGACGCTCTATCTGGCCATCGCAGGCGCGATCCTGGTCTTCCTGCTGATCTGCGGCCTTGTGTTCGCCCGCCTCTACCGGCGCTCCTCGAAAGAAGTTTCTTTCGTGCGCACCGGCTTTGGCGGCCAGAAGGTGATCATGAATGGCGGCGCGCTGGTCTTCCCCGTGTTGCACGAGATCATCCCGGTCAACATGAACACGCTGCGCCTCGAAGTGCGCCGGGCCAACGAACAGGCCCTGATCACGAAAGACCGCATGCGCGTTGATGTGCAGGCCGAGTTCTATGTGCGCGTGCAGCCCGTCGTCGAATCGATCGCCAACGCCGCACAGACGCTCGGCCAGCGCACCATGCAACCGACGTCGCTGAAGGAACTGGTCGAAGGCAAGTTCGTTGACGCTCTGCGCGCTGTCGCCGCCGAAATGGCGATGGAAGAACTGCACGAGCAGCGCGTGTCGTTCGTCCAGAAGGTGCAGGCCGCCGTCTCGGAAGACATTCTCAAGAACGGCCTCGAACTCGAGTCCGTATCGCTCACAGGTCTCGATCAGACGGGGCGCGAATACTTCAATCCCGACAACGCGTTTGACGCTGAAGGCCTGACGCGTCTCACCCAGGCCATTCAGTCTCGCCGCAAACTGCGCAACGACATCGAGCAGGAGACCGAGGTCGAGATCCAGATGAAGAATCTCGACGCCGAAGCCCGGCGCCTGACCATCGCCCGCGATGTCGAATACGCCCGCCTCGAACAGGAGCGCGAGGTCGAGGTGCGTCGCGCAGGACAGCTCGCGCTCATCGCGCGCGAACGGGCCGACCGCGAGCGCGAAGCCGAGGAAGCCAAGATCAGCGCGACCCAGAAGGTGAAGGAAGCCGGCATCCTGTCCGATCGCGCGGTCGCCGAACGCGACATCGACAAGGAACGCGCCGTCGAAGCGGCGCGGGTCGAGAAGGTCAAGCTGATCGCCCTCGCCCAGCAGGACAGCGACATTCTCGTCGCAGAAAAGTCCCGCGCCAAATCCGAAGCCGAAGCCGTCGCGGATGAAGCCCGCGCGATCGCCGCCAAGGCCGCCGAGGCCGTCGCAACGGCGCGCGAGACCGAAGTCGCCGAGCGCTTGAAAGCGATCGAACTGATCGAGGCGCGGAAGGCCGCCGAACAACAGGCCATCGCGATCAAGGTCGCTGCGGAGGCTGAAAAGGCCGCCGCCACCGATCACGCGGAAGCTGTCCGTATCGCCGCCGAAGCCGATGCGGCGCGCGAACGCATCATCGCCGAAGGCGGCGCTGAAGCCGAAAAGCTGCGTGCAGCCGCCTTGCGGCAAGTCTACGATGCGGAAGCGGAAGGCCAGCGCAAGGTCAACGAGGCGGCTAACCTGCTCTCCGCCGAACAGATCGCCATGCAGATCCGCAAGGCGCTGATTGAGGCGCTGCCGAAAATCATCGAGCAGTCGGTGAAGCCGATGGAGGCCATCGACGGCATCAAGATCCTGCATGTGGAAGGTCTCAGCGGCCCTGGCGGCGGCGCAAGCACATCGTCCAGCACGGGCCTTGCCGATCAGGCCGTCAACGCCGCCCTTCGATATCGGGCGCAGGCGCCGCTGCTCGATGCGCTCATGGGCGAACTCGGCCTGAAGGGCGCGACACTGGATGGCCTCACGGGCAGCGTCGCGAACGGGCCGGACGACAAGCCGTCCGAATAGCCGCGCAGGATCGATCCGCCTGCGTCTCCCTACCCGTTCCAATTCCGCCGAGAGGCTCTAAGGTGCGCTCGCCGGAACAGGCGCACGTGGTCTGCGCTGCTTCCGAAGCGCCTTGAAAACATAAGACGGGGAAGAACATGACCGACGCCGAACGCGAACACGCTCTCAACGACCTCAGGATGTCGGACAAGGCCCGCCCGCTATTCGACGCCGTCAAGCGTCACATCGCCGAGAATGTCGCGCCGATCATGGAGGAATTCGAGGAGCTGGATCGCGAAAAGGAAGACCGCTGGAGCTGGCATCCGCGCCAGCTGGAACTGCTCGATGGCGCGAAGAAGAAGGCGAAAGCCGCCGGGCTCTGGAACTTCTTCCTGCCCAACGCGGAAACCGGCGAAGGCCTGTCCAATCTCGACTACGCCTATATCGCCGCCGAGCTGGGCAAGCAGCCACTCGCGTCGGAAACGCTCAACTGCTCCGCGCCCGACACGGGCAATATGGAAGTGCTCGAGCGCGTCGGCACGGCCGAGCAGAAGAAAAAATGGCTTGAACCCCTTCTCAACGGCGAGATCCGCTCGGCCTACGCGATGACCGAGCCGAACGTCGCCTCATCCGACGCCAAGAACATCTCCACCACCGCCGTGCTCGACGGCAATGAGTGGGTCATCAACGGCGAGAAGTACTACATCTCGAATGCGGGCGACCCGCGCTGCAAGATCATGATCACCATGGTCAAGACCAGCCCCGACGCCCCGGCGCACCTGCAGCAGTCGCAGATCCTCGTGCCCATGGACACGCCCGGCGTGAAGGTGGTCGGCCCCATGCACGTGTTCGGCGCCGATCATGCGCCGCGCGGCCACATGCACATCAAGTTCACCAATGTCCGCGTGCCGAAGGAGAATATCCTGCTCGGCGAAGGGCGCGGCTTCGAGATCAGCCAGGTCCGCCTCGGCCCCGGCCGCATCCACCACTGCATGCGCACCATCGGCAAGGCGGAGCGCGCGCTGGAAATGATGATCAAGCGCGGCATCTCGCGCGAGGCGTTTGGCCAGCCGCTCATCAAGCTTGGCAAGAATCCGGAAGTCGTCTCCCGCGCCCGTTACGATATCGAGCAGATGCGCCTGATGGTGCTGAAAGCCGCCAAGGCGATGGACGTACTGGGCAACAAGGAAGCGCGTGTCTGGGTCTCGATGGTCAAGTCCATGATCCCGGAGATCACCTGCCGCATCATCGACGAGGCGATCCAGATTCACGGCGCAACCGGCATCTCGCAATGGACGCCGCTGGCCGAACTCTATGCCGATGTGCGCCACCTGCGCTTCGCGGACGGTCCGGACGAAGTCCATCACATGGTGGTCAGCCGTCACGAGATCCGCAAATGCCAGCCGGGACGCAACGATCCGGCCTGACCGGATCGTCCGGCCAGAAAACAGAAAGCGCGCCGCGAGGCGCGCTTTCCATATCTGTGCGAGGCTTGCGCCCTACTCGACGCCTTCCATCTCGGCCGCCTGGCGATGCAGACGGGCGATGCGGCGTTCGGTCGGCGGATGCGATGCGGAAGGCCCGCGCCGCGGCCCGTGCAGCGGATCGATGACGAACATCTGCGCGGTGGCCGGGCTGCGCTCGGCCAGCGGATTGAGCAGCGACGCCGTGTGACGCTCCAGCTTGAGCAACGCGTTGGCGAGGTTGACCGGTGCGCCGCAGATCTCGCCGGCCTGCTTGTCGGCGGCATATTCGCGGGCGTGGCTCTGGCTCAGGCGCGCGATCAGGCCCGCGACGATCCGCTGGACGCGCTTGCGCTGCCCGATCGGCCAGGCGATGGCGCCAAGAATGGTAGTAAACACCGCCGCGAGCGCGGAGCTGATCCCCATCGCCAGCGCGTCGCCGCGCTTCACGTGCGCCAGTTCATGCGCCACGACGGCCGAGACCTCGGCGCGCGTCAGCGTCTTGAGCAGGCCGTCCGTCACGGCGATCGAGGCGTGATTGGTGTCGCGTCCCGCCACGAAGGCGTTCGGCTGGAATGCGTCGATGATGTAGGTGCGCGGACGCGGCATGTTGGCCCGCATCGCCAGCCGGTCACAGTCGGCCACGAAGGCGCGGATCATCGGCGAAGGATCGTCGGACCCGACCTCGCGGGCGTTGTGCAGGCTGAGCACGATCTTCTCGGCATACCAGAAGACCAGGATATGGAAGCCCAGTGCGATCACCGTCGCGATCAGCGCGCCATCCTTGCCGGCAATCCACCAGCCCACGCCCGCAAACGCGAGGTGGATCAGCAACATCAGTCCAGCAGCCTTGAAATAGCTCATCTCAGCTCTCTCACGGAGGGTGATCCCCTTGCGCGAAGGTTTGACCGTCTTGGTGAATGCTTTCTTTCCAAACTCCAAAAAATTGGTGAACCTGCTGTCATGGCCGAGACGAATTCACCTTCTGACAACACATGTGGCGAGCCCGATCCTGCGGCGGAAACCGCCGCCATTCCGGGCGCCGCGCCCGGCAAGACCCTCTCGCCGGAGGCCGTAAGGGCGCTTCTGGAAGCCGAAGCGCGACGCCAGGCCGCGCCGCCGCTCGACCTGCCGCCCGAAATCGACGGCCGCCGCGAGGGCGAGGAACCGACCCGCTATGGCGACTGGGAGAAGAAGGGCCTTGCGGTCGATTTCTGATTAACCCGATATCGCTTGCAGGCTCCACGGCTTGGCGTCGGCCGGCCAACGGGTGTTAACTTTTTGGGCCGACCGCCGGCCCACGGCATGGGGGCTGCATCGGAGTCAGGCATGAAACCGATCTTCCGCATCCTGGCCGCTGGCCTGATTGCTTCGTCGCTGGCCAGCCCGGCCTTCGCCGATGGGCGCAATCGCCGTCCACCGCCAGTGACCGCGCCGGTTCCGCCTCCCCTCAATGTTCCGCCGCCCACGCCGATTGCACCGCCTCCGGCGCCTATTCCGGGTCCGACGCCCATCGTCCTGCCGTCCGATTTCGGCACAGGCGGCGTCGGCATCAACATTTCCGGCGGGGGTGGCGGCGGTGGCCGCATGATCGTCATCGCCAACAGCTCGGCCAGCGCCCAGGCTTCGGCCTCGGCGGCGGCCTTCGCCTATGCCAGCGCCTCGGCCATTTCTTTTGGCGGTGGCAGGGGGCATGGCGGCGGCAAGGGCGGCTGCGGCTGCAAGTAGGCCCCTAGATCCAGCCGCGTTCGCGTTCGTCCAGCCACAGGCGCGCCGCGCCCAGCAGGGGCGCTTCCTCCGACTCGATCAGATGGATCGGCGTCGCTTCCAGCATCGCCGTGCGCGGACCCCGCCGCTGGAACCGCTCCAGCGCTTCGGGTTCGTCGAGCCAGGGCGCAAGATGCTTGGCGACGCCCCCGGCGACATAGACGCCGCCGGTCGCGTTACAGGCCAGCGCCATATTGCCCAACGCCGTCATCACCGTCGCCACCCGCACGCGGCAGAAGGCGATGGCGAATTCATCACCCTCCAGCGCCGCTGCAATCACCTCGGCCTGCGACAGTGGCCGGGGCTTCGCGCCCATCACCTCCGCAAGACAATCGCGGGTCAGTTCGAAGCCGGCTCCGGCCGCCACCAGCTCATTGGAAACGTCGACGCCCTGCTTGCGCATGGCTTCGGCCAGATCCCACTCCAGCCGGGTCTGCGGCGCGAAGGCCTGATGGCCGCCCTCCCCGCCAATGACCACCCACCCCGACGAGGTCCGGCGCAGGATGGCGACGCCAAAGCCTGTCCCCGGCCCGCCAACGACGGCGGAACCTTCCGGATCGGCCCGGCCTGACCGGATCGGCTCCAGCTCTGCGTCGCTCAGTTCCGGCGCCGCGCGGGCCATTGCGATGAAGTCATTCACCGCAACCAGACGCACGCCGCCCAGCCGGCGCCGCACGGCGCCAAGATCGACATTCCAGCCCCGGTTGAGCAGCTCTACGCGGTCATGCTCCACCACACCCGCCAGCCCCAGCGCAACGCCGTCCGGCCGGACGGCGGTTTCGTCCAGATAGGCATCCAGCGCCGCCTCGAACGTGGCGAAACGCGCGCCCTCGCGTTTCCAGATTCCGGACAGCGACAGGCGGCCGCCTTCCGCATGCGCCAGAGCCAGCCGCACATTGGTGCCGCCGACATCGCCAACCAGGATTGCTGTGTCAGACATGATGCGAGGTTAGCCCTGCCCGGCGCCAAAGGGAAAGCGCAAGCGATTGCGCGTCCTGCATGCAACAGGAGAACCGGTCCTCCCACCTTGCGCGGAAATTATTGGATTTCGGGGCTGTATTCCGTCACCCTCGGCATTAGCTCGGTAGTGCGCTTCAAATCAATCGAGGGACACACCCCACACGATGCCCCACGGGACACCGCTGATCACGCTTTTGACGGTTGGCCTCGGCCTGGCCTTCATCTTTGGCATGATCGCGACCCGTCTGCGGCTGTCGCCGCTGGTCGGATACCTGCTGGCGGGGGTCCTGATCGGCCCCTTCACCCCCGGCTATGTCGCCGATGCGGAACTGGCCAGCGAACTGGCGGAAATCGGCGTCATCCTGCTGATGTTCGGCGTCGGCCTGCACTTCTCGCTGGATGATCTTCTGTCGGTCCGGTCGATCGCGCTGCCCGGCGCCCTGTCGCAGATCGTTGTCGCCACCCTGCTCGGCCTCGGCATGGGCCTCCTGATGGGCTGGACCGTGGACGCCGGTATCGTGTTCGGACTCGCCCTGTCGGTCGCCTCGACAGTGGTGCTGCTGCGGGCCCTGCAGGAGCGGCATCTGGTCCAGACCGAACGCGGGCGCATCGCTGTCGGCTGGCTCATCGTCGAGGACATCGCGATGGTGCTGGCGCTGGTCCTCCTGCCCACCTGGGCCGAGTTGCGCGCCCAGATGGCCGAAACCGGCGGCGGCTTCAGCCTCGAGCAGGCGCAGGAGATCGGCCTCGCGATCGTGGTGACGCTCGGCAAGGTCGGCGCGTTCATGCTGGTGATGCTGCTGTTCGGAAAGCGGCTGATCCCGTGGCTGCTGCATCGCGTGGTGCATCTGGGATCCCGCGAACTGTTCCGTCTGTCGGTGCTGGCGATCGCGCTTGGCGTGGCGCTGGGCGCCTCGGAACTGTTCGGCGTCTCCTTTGCGCTGGGCGCATTCTTCGCCGGCATGATCATGGGCGAAAGCGAGCTGTCGCAACAGGCGGCCAACGAGACCCTGCCCCTGCGCGACGCCTTCGCCGTCCTGTTCTTCGTCTCCGTCGGCATGCTGTTCGACCCGTTCACCATGTTCGACAATCCCTGGCCGCTGCTGGGCGCTCTCACGATCGTGGTTCTGGGCAAGTCACTGGCGGCGCTCGCGATCATGCACACATTCAAGCAACGGCGGGACGCCACCATGCTGATCGCCGCGAGTCTGGCGCAGATCGGCGAGTTCTCGTTCATCCTGGCTGGCCTTGGCGTCGCCCTTGGCCTGCTGCCGCCGGAAGGCCGCGATCTCATTCTCGCGACAGCCATGCTGTCGATCGTACTGAACCCGTTCGCGTTCGTGATCTTCGAACGTTTCGTTCCGCGTCCGCCGCCTGCCCCGCCCGAACCGGTCGTTCCCGAGCCTGCGCCTGCACAGGCGCCGGCAAAGACCCAGCGCGCGGTCATTGTCGGTTTCGGCCGCGTCGGTTCGCGCATCGGCCGGCAACTCGAAGCCCGGGGCGTCGAGTACACCGTCGTCGAGGTGCACGAAGAGGTGATCGAGCGCCTCAAGGAAGCCAGCATCAAGACGGTCACCGGCAACGCCGCATCGCTCGATGTCCTGCGCGCGGCGGCGCTGGACAAGGCGACCCTGATCTACATCACTGTGCCGGACGGTTTCGAAGCCGGGCGTGTCGTCGAAGCGGCGCGGCAGCTGAACCCGGCCATCCGCATTCTCGCGCGCAGCCATTCGGACGCCGAAGCCGAGCATCTCGCCGGGCGCGGCGCCGATGTGATCATCTCGGGCGAGGAAGAAATCCAGCGCAGGCCATGATCGACGCGACCGGCCTGCGGGCCGCCCCTACCTGATCCCCGCGCCGGTATACCGTAGCATTGTATTCATTTGATATTCGCGTAGGGCCCGCTTAGGTGGAGTCCATGGCGCACGATCACGCTCATGTTCATCCGGCTGGCGGCCATGCGCATGCACACGCGCATGATCATGGTCATTCGCATGACCATGCGCACGGGCATCACGCGGGCGATGAACGCAACGCTGCGCGCATCGGCATCGCCGCGCTGCTCACGGGCGGCTTCATGGGCGTTGAACTCGCCGGCGGCCTTATTGCCGGATCGCTCGCCCTGCTCGCGGACGCAGGGCACATGCTGTCGGATTTCGGCAGTCTCGCCCTCGCCTGGGTTGGTTTCCGCATGGCGCGCCGGCCGGCGGATTCGCGCCGCACCTTCGGGTTCCGGCGCTTCCCCGTACTGGCCGCCTTCGTGAACGGCCTCACCCTCTTCTTCATCGCCGTGTGGATCGTGGCCGAGGCCATCGGCCGCCTCAACAATCCCCATACGATCGAACCCCTGCTGATGACCTGGGTGGCTGTGGCCGGGCTGGGCGTCAACATCGCCGCCTTCGTCGTGCTGCATGGCGCCGAGCGCGACAATCTCAATGTCCGCGGCGCCCTGCTTCATGTGGTGGGCGATCTGCTCGGCTCGGTCGCCGCCATCATTGCCGGCGTCATCATCATGACAACCGGTTGGGTGGAAGCCGATCCCATCCTGTCGATCGTGGTCGCGCTGATCATCCTGCGCTCGGCCTGGTCGCTGACAATGCAGAGCGCCCACATCCTGCTGGAAGGCGCGCCGCACAACATCAGCCTTGAGACGGTCACGCACGATCTCGTCACGCAGATCGACGGCGTGCTCGACGTTCATCACGCCCACTTGTGGTCGCTGGACGGCCGCCGTTCGATGATGACGTTACACGCCCGCATCGCCAACAGCGCGGAAGGCCCAATCGTTGTGGCGCTGATCAAGGCGCGTCTGCACGCAGCTCACGGCATCGATCACGCAACAGTCGAGATCGAGGGCGAGGACTGCGCCGACGACCGCCGGGGCTGACCCGGAACGTCTCGCATGCCCAAAAACAGCCGGGCCCCGCATGCGAGGCCCGGCCGGTCATGTGTGCTGAGTGTCTCAGTTCGTCTCAGGCGCGGCGGCTTCGGGCGCCGCCCCCGGCACGGCTTCCGGCGCAGGCGTAAACGTCGCCGAGAAGCCGAGGCTTTCCTTGGTCACCGGGGCCATCATCGCCGACATCATGCCGAAGGGCTGTTTCGGCTTCAGCTGGATGCGGATCGTTCCCGGACCTTCCAGGAAGCCCGCCGTCGCTGTCGTCAGCTCGGTGGCGATCGCTTCATCGACGCCGGCCTGCGTCATGAATTCCGATGCGCCCTCGACCATGGCTACCAGGTCGCCGCGCAGCTCCTCGAGGCTCTGGCCTGCGCCGACAGCCTGCTGGTTCAGGATCAGGTCCATCAGCGTCTCGTCGGTGATCGACAGATCAAGATCGGTCAGCTGCAACGGCATCAGCGCGAACAGCATCTGCATCGCCATGGCGGCGGAGGCGCCGGACAGGGCCTCCGGATCGGGCTCGACCGGTTCGCCGTCCTCATCGAGCTCCGGCTCAGCGATGTCCTCGACCATGCTCGATGCGCTCGACGCCGCCGACATCAGCGCAGGCAACGCTTGCTTCAGGCCGACAAGGCCAAGATCCATCTTCACATCAGCCACACCCGTGACACCGACATTGTAGCCGGTGAAGTGAGTGATGTCCTTCGCAGGATCGAACGAGGCATTCCCTCCGGCGTAGATCTCGATCGTGTCGGACGGATAGCCGCCCATTGCAAGGAACATGAGGCCCATCGCGCCGACCATGCCGCCGGAAGAATCCGCCTTCAGCGTCAGCGCCGCGCGCGGCGTTTCCGATGCGATGACCACGCCGTCCGCGTTACGCGTCAGCGTGTTCGAGAGCGGCGTCGTGCTGAGCTTCATGCCCGAGACATCGAGGCTCATGCCTGTCCAGTCGAGCTTGTCATAGCCGGCTTCCAGCGGGCTGGTGTAGTCGGCATAGAGCGACGCCATGTCGATATCGGCGTCCTCATCCATTCCGCTGTGGAACGCCATCATGAGCGGCTTGACGAAAAAGTCGGTCTGCAGACGCGAGATGTCGAGCTTTCCAAGGTCGAAGGTCGCCGCGACCGGAACCATCTCGGTCGGCACGTTCACCTCCCCTGCGATGCCGGCGATACGGATGAGACCCATCACCGTATCCTTGAGGTCGGACACCGAGAGTTCCCTGATCTTCACGTCGAAGTTCGCCAGCCCGTTCGGCCCTTCAAACTCGCCCTTGAGCGCAATGTCGTTCACGCCCGCCCGGCCGAACGCCCACTGTTCGAATGGCGGCGCTTCCCCGGGACCGGCTTCAGTGAAAGCGCCAGCGATGAATGCGCCGGTCTTCTCGTCGAGACCTTCCATGCCGACCTGGCCGATGGTCACGGTGACGCCACCGGTGGGAATCGCCGGCGTGATGGCGTTGACGATGATGTCGCGAACGACGGGCTTGCCGTCCTTCATGGTCAAGCCGTTCATCACCACGGTTCCGGCCTTGAAGAGGGTCACCGGGTCCGCCGAAGCCTCGCTGTCCTCGTCGGCGTCCGCATCCGCGTCTTCGTCGTTCGCCCCGGGGCCGCCCATCCCCATCATCGCCGCCATGAAGGGCGAGGACAGGAACGAGACGTCTTCGAGCGTCACGTCATTCCCGGAACCGGAGAGTTTCGCATACGAAAATCCCGGGGTGGTTGCGTTCTCCCGGAATTGCATGAGGTCCAGGGCTTCCAGCGTTTCGGGGCTCGTTCCGCATGCGGAAAGAACCAGCAAGCTGGCAAACGCAAACTTGAGCTTCATATTGGTAGTCCCCTTGATGGGCCGTGTTGCTTCAAAGTCCCCAGGACGATACCCCTTAGCATGCTCATAGCGGAAACTCATCCTCGGGTTTTTCTGATTGCAAAATCAGGAGTTTCCATCCCCGTGCGCGTCCTCATCGACCGCCGGGCGCGCCGCGTTTCCGTTAGGATAGACTCCATGGCCCGCGAGGCCGTGGCGACGGCTCCGGCCCCCCGGCACGCGCTCGACGCCATCACCTTCGCCAAGGAACGTGTTGAGTGGATCGCTGAAAGACTCGGCGCCCTGCCGCCACCCATCGTGTTCCGGCCGGGCGTCTACATCCCACTGCGTGGCGTCATCCACAGGCTGAAACAGGCCGACAGCGGCCGCGCCGTCCGGATCGACAGGACGGTCGGCCCGACGCCGCTCATCATGGTTCCCGGTCCGCGCGAGGCGTTTGGCGACAAGGTCCGCGCCTTCCTGCGCGCCGCCGCCCGCGTCGATTTCGCCGAGCGCGTGTCGGTTCATTCCGAAACGCTGAAGGTCCAGGCACGGTCCATCGCGATCAAGGACATGCGCTCGCGCTGGGGCTCCTGCTCGTCCGAGGGACGGCTCAACTTCACCTGGCGTCTCGTCTGCGCCCCGCCCTTCGCGCTCGACTATGTCGCCGCGCATGAAGTCGCCCACCTGCGCGAGATGAACCATTCCAACCGCTTCTGGAAGCATGTCGAGCGCTGCTATCCCGACTGGCGCGAGGCCCGCACCTGGCTGCATGAGCGCGGCGGCACGCTCCACGCCATCGGGGAGTGACCCACCGGGCTACGCTGGCAGTTGCGCAAAGGAACGGGCCGCAGTGGCCAACTGGCGCACCATTTCGCGCTCTTCTAAGGGAATCATCGGGTTCCAGATGTCGAAGATCAGAACGACACGGACCCCGTCACTGTCGTTACGCGCAGTGTGTTCGAGCGTGTCGTCAAACACAAGTATCTCACCGACGCGCCATTCCCGCTCCTCGAATCCGACCCGATAGGTGCAGTTGGGAGGCACGATCAGTGGCAGGTGAACAACGAGGCGCGCATTTGTTTCGCCAGTATGCGGCGGAATTTCCGTGTGCGGCGCCAACGCGGAGAACATCGCGTTCGGGCACAGGCCATCAATTGAAGCCATGTCGACCGCTTCGAGGGCGGCCCGCGTCCTGGGGCAAGCCGCAAGATGCGCTTCATCTGGCGCGCCGCCGCGCCAGAGCGAATAGTGGCTCCAGCGATTTGAGTGATTCAACTCGGCCCATTGATTGACCGGGTCGCCCGGACGATAGGCGATGTACGGAGCGAATCCCTCACGCTCTTTTGCCAGCGCGCTTTCAAGTTCATCCCGTATGGCGCTTGTGCTCGCCTCTAGAGCACTGGCCCACGGAAACATGGACCGCTGGTAGAAGGGTATGGCTGGCAGTCGTGGAACGCCAAGTTGGTTGGAGTCCGACACGTAGGGCTTCGTCCGTCCCGCCATGATTGACGCAGCCTCGCGCCAACGTTCGGCGGACGCAGCAGGCAGGTCGCGACCAAGCGGGGCGATCTGTTCAATGAGATAGGCCTCATAGGCGCGGGCATGGCGTGCAATGAACTCGCGCGCATGCAGCAATTGCTGTCGCAGCGTATTCGGCCATTGCGATTCCGCAGGCGCAACACGCATGACATTGCGATACATCGCAGCCGCTGCGGCCGGCGTCGAATTTCGCTCGAGCCAGCCGGCTTTGGAGACAAGACCTGGCAGGAAATACGGCTCGATCGCCAGCGCCGCATCGATCGCCTCGATCTCCGCCGATGCGTTCCCCATCCGGCTGTAAATCACAGAGAGCGCGTTCAGCGTCGAGAGAGAGCCAGGCCCTGCAGCCCGCGCCTGCTCAAGCAGGCGCAAGGCGCCCGTCAGATCGTTGCGCACGAACGCATGCATGCCTAGGCTGTAGAGGGCGCGCGGATGGCCCGGCGACAGCCTCAGGACATCGCCCCAAAGCCGTTCGGCCTCGGCCCAGTTCTGGGTCTGCACGGCCCTGTCGGCGGCCGCCACAATCTGGTCAATGGCGCTCATTCGACAATCATGGCCTCAACCAGCCCGCGCAACAATCGTATAGACGACATTCGCCGGGCCGCACTTCCCCGCCTTGCGCGCGATCAAGAAGATAGTCGCCCAAAACAAAGGCGGCGGACCCGGTGGGTCCGCCGCCAATGCTTGGGGTCTTGTCCGATTAGAAGCGGACGTTGAGACCAACGCTGAACACGCGTCCCAGAGCGTCGTAGGTGCTCGGGAAGGTGTTGAGCGAGTTGTTCGACGTATCGGCGGCTTCGTTGCCGACGACCGGCGGATCTTCCTCGAACAGGTTCGTGACGCCGACTGAAAGTCTCATCGCGTCATTGATGTTCCAGGCGCCCGTCAGATCGATGTAGTCCATCGAGCCGATGGTCTGGAACTGCGGGAAGACCGGAACATCTGATGTGACTTCACCGAGGTGACGCCACAGATAGCCGACCTGGAAGTCCTGCCCCAGCGCGCCGAAGTTCCAGAGTGTGCGCTGGATCCAGCGGGTTTCCGGCAGCGGCGTGCCGAAGTTGGCGCCGCAGCTGGACGAGAAGTAACCCTTGCAGTCTACAACCGGCAGGTTCGAGTACGAGGAGAACTCGTTCGTCAGGTAGTGGTTGGCGTTGAAGGACACCGCGAGGTCGCCCATGGCGCCCAGGTCAACATCGAAACTGGCGGCGATTTCGATGCCTTCAGCCGTGATGTACTGCAGGTTTTCGTAAAGCAACACGACGCCCGAACCATCGTTCGTCAGGTTGCCGCCGACGCGCACGATCTTGGCGCACTGGTCAGTGAGGCCGAGAACGTAGCAACCGTCGAGGACGCCCTGGGCGGGAGCCGAGTTGATGTAGTCGTCGATCGTGATGTCGTAGTAGTCGATCGCCAGCGTGGCGTTCTGGATCATGTCGAAGCCAAGATCCGGGGTCCACACCATGCCGAAGGTCGTGGTGTCGGCCGTTTCCGGCTGGGGCAGCGCCGTCAGGTTCGTTCCGAAGAATGCGTTGATCTGACCCGCCGTGATATCCTCGACCGTACCGACCTGAGCATTCGTCATCCCTGTCGAGATGCAGAGCGCACGCAGCGTGGCGTCGATGTTGGCGGCGTTCGTGATCGAGCAGGGATCGCTCACCGCATTGTCGAGACCGGAGGTGCGCGGCGAAGCAATCTCGCCGACGTTCGGAGCGCGAACGGCCTGCTGCTTCATGGCGCGGAAGCGGAGGTTTTCGACCGGCGACCAGCTGATGCCGTACTTGTAGGTGTCGGTGCCGCCCGACGGATCGTAATCCGCGTAACGGTAGCCGACTTCAAGATCGAGCGACTTGGCGAACGGCATGTCCGACGCGATCGGGAGGATCGCTTCGCCGTAGTACTCGTAGGCCGAGAAGCCGCCCGAGATCGGAAGCGTGTTGCCGCCGGCGCCGCCGAGGCAGCTCGTGGGAGCAAGTTTGAGGCACTCGTCCGGGGTCGTACCGCCAGTCTCTTCGCGGTATTCCGCGCCGAGGCTGACCGCGAGACCCGACGACGCCCAGGGCATCTGCACCTGCGGGAAGTAGCCGCTGACGTTCGCCTGCACGATGTCTTGCGTGTAGACGCGGTCTTCCAGAGCCGTCGCGCTGGAGTAGCGCGCCATTTCCGGCGTGATGCCCGCACCCGTGCCGAACAGGTTCAGCGGGACGCATGTCGCATCGCCATTGCGGCACTCCGTTGTCGAAACAGCGTCGAGCGCGTTCGCGATGTTCGCAAGGTTGGTGTAGCCGGCAGACGTACGCGTCTGGTGCGACTCACCGTGGGACAAGCTTACATCATAGCTCCAGTCGGGCACGATTTCGCCGCGCAGACCAGCGACCAGCTGGAACCAGGCATTGTCGTAGGTCGTGGAACGCGGTCCGAATTCAGTCGTCCGGCGACGGTAGACAAGGTTAAGGTCGTCGGCTGCGGTAACCGTCCCGCTGCTGTCGAGGTCGCGCCAATTGGTGCCTTCGATCAGGGCGCCGTTGCCAAGGTCGGTCGTGGCTGTCGCGATGATCGTGCTGAGCTGGGACGCGGAGATGAACGGGTTGCTCAGCGGCGTCCAGAACGAGTTCGCGAAGATGCCCGACGGAGCGACCTGCTGGGTCACGTTGACCTGGCTGAAGCTGGCGCGGCCATAGGCTTCGAAGTGTTCGTCGATCGTGTAGTGGCCCAGCGCGGTTGCGCCGAAACGCTCCTGCGGTGTCTGGTAGTAGTTGTAAGGGTTGAAGTTGAACACCGAGCAGTTGGAGCCCAGCGTTCCGTCCGTGCGCACCTGGCCAAGCGCGGACGCGCCAAAAATGGCAAGGCGGGTCGGGGTCGTCGTCGTCGAACCGCCAGCGGCGACAGCGTTTTCACCTTGGCAGAGCGGGTCGGCCGGCGGGGTCGGAGCAACGCCGTTCAGGAAGTTAGAGTAACCCGAACCGTCGGCGGTCACGATGCCGAGCTGACCAAGCGGGCGTGCGCCGCCCTGAACGCCGTCACGATCCGAATAGTTGAAGCTCAACACAACGTTGCCGCGGCCATCGTCGATGTTGGCGCCGAGAGTCAGCGAGGTCGAAACGATTTCGCCGTCGTCTTCGCCCGTGATCGAGCGATCAAAGTTGAGTTCAACACCCTCGAAGTCGCGCTTCGTGATGAAGTTCACCGCGCCGGACATAGCGTCCGAACCGTAGGTCGCCGAGGCGCCGCCCGTCACGATGTCGACGCGCTCAAGCAGGGCCGTGGGAATGACCTG